>JAJPKE010000045.1 GCA_021323855.1 Chloroflexota bacterium
ATCATGGATACCTATTCCATGCACCACGGCTTCTCGATTCCCGCCGTCGTCACCGGCAAGCCGCTCTCCGTTGGCGGCAGCGAGGGCCGCATGGAGGCCACCGGGCGCGGCGTCTTCTTCATCACGCGCGAAGCCTGCAAGGCGCTGAGCATGCCATTCGCTGGCTCTAAAGTGATCGTGCAGGGCTTCGGCAACGTCGGCTCGATTACTGCGCGGCTCTTGCACGAGGCGGGCTGCAAGGTCATCGGCCTGAGCGATGTCTATGGCGCCATCTATAACAAGAATGGCATTGACGTGGCGCTGGCGCTGCGTCATGTGCAGGAGCATGGCAAGCTGAGCGGCATGCCCGGCGCCACTGAGGTGGATGGCAAGGCGCTGCTGGAAATGCCCTGCGACATCCTGATTCCTGCCGCTCTCGAAGGCCAATTGACCCACGCCAATGCAGATCGCATCAAGGCGAAGCTGATTATCGAGGCAGCCAATGGTCCAACGACCACCGAAGCCGACGAGATCTTCAAAGAACGCGGCATTCCGGTGGTGCCGGATATTCTGGCCAATGCCGGCGGGGTAACGGTGAGTTACTTCGAGTGGGTGCAGGACCTGCAACACCTCTTCTGGACGGAAGATGAGATCAATGGCCGCCTGGAAAAGATCATGGTGCGCAGCTTCAACGCCGCCAACGCCAAACGGTTGGAGCAAAACTGCGACTTCCGCCTGGGCGCGTATCTGCTGGCGGTGAGCCGTGTGGCCGAGGCGACGCAGGTGCGCGGCATCTATCCGTAGCCGCTGGCCCACGCACACATCCTTCTCTACGGCGAGGCGTCCCGAATCGTCGGGACGCCTCTTTTTGCTTCTGCAATTCTGCTTCGCCTTCCTGTAGCACCGCAATTGGTGGCATATGGTATGAGAGCTTCCATACACTCACCCGAATACCCATGAAATAGTTGACAATTCAACTGTTGTCTGGAATACTAATCGCAAGGAGAATGGCGCGTCGGTCGGGCACGATCAGTGTTGATTGGCGCTAATCACCAGTGCGCCGGAGCATGTGTTATGACTGAAGTCTTCGATTACTTCTTTGGCTCATCCGAAACTCCCCAGGAGCGCCGCCTGCGCTTCGTCGCAGAGAACGGCGTCCAGCATGCCAGCGTGATATCCCCTAACGACCCACAGCCAGGACAGCCGGTGACGCTTGTCATTCTGACCGACGCCACCTTGCCAATAGACCGGGTTGCAGTCTATTTCACCACAGACGACGCCACCCCCGAAGGTGAACGCGGGCACGCTACGCAGGGACAGGCTGTCCCTTCGACGTTGACGATGGGGGAAGAGCACACCGTTGGCGACATTCCAGTTCACCGCTGGCAGGCGTTGCTTCCCGGCCAGCCGGATGGCGCGCTGGTACGCTATCGCATTGAAGCCTGGAACAGCGACGACCCTGTGCAACGCTGGGTGGCAGATCATCATGACCCCTATGCTGCGCCCGCGCCGGATGGCCGCGAGTTTGCTTATCATGTGGATCGCCGCGTGGCGCCAGATTGGGTGCACGACGCCATCGTGTATCATATTTTTGTTGATCGCTTCGCCGTTGCCAGCGACCAGCCGCCTATGCGTGACCCTGGCGAGCTGACTGGCTTCTATGGCGGCACGATTCGCGGTATCACCGAAAAACTGGACTACCTCTCTGCATTGGGCATCAATTGCCTCTGGCTCTCGCCAGTGATGGAAAGCCCCACTTATCACAGCTATAATCCGACCAGCTATCATGAGGTTTCGCGGCGCTTTGGCTCGAATGAAGACCTGCGCGAATTGATCGCGGCGGCGCACGCGCGTGGTATGCGGGTCCTGCTGGATTTCGTTGCGAACCACACCTCCAACGAACACCCGATATTTCTCGCCGCCAGGCAAGCGGAAGATGATCCTCGGCGGGAGTGGTATACCTTTGGACCGGACTACCGTCATGGCTATCTGACGTATTATGGCGTGCTGGGTATGCCCGTCTTGAAAACGGAGAGCGCGCCGGTGCGCCACTATCTCATCGAGGCAGCGCGACACTGGCTGGCGGATTTCGGCGCGGATGGTCTACGGCTGGATAATGTTTCTGGTCCGGTTCATTCGTTCTGGACCTTCTTTCAGGAAGGAGTCAAGGAGGCTGTTCCCGATGCCCTCACGCTGGGTGAAATTACCGGCAAGCTAGGCGATATCACATCGTATGGCGGGCGGCTGGATGCCTGCGTAGACTTCCCCCTCGCGCAGATGACTCGCCGTGCCCTTGCGCAACGAACTGCACCGCTCGATGATTTATTGGCGATGATCGCGCCGCACGAGGCGGCGCTTCCCGCTATGATGGCGCGAGCGCGCGTACTCGACAACCATGATATGCACCGCTTTCTCTGGCTTGCAGGAGGCGATACACGGCGTCTGAAGCTGGCGCTGGTGTTCCTCATGGTGCTGCCAGGGTTTCCAATCGTGTACTATGGAACGGAAGTCGGTCTCTCGCAGCGCGACGGCCCAGCGGGAAAAGATGCGTATGCCCGCGAGCCGATGCTCTGGGGAGACCAGCAGCGCGTGGATATCCTCGAACACGTTCGCTGGCTCATCGCGCGCCGGAAAGAACGTGTATCGCTGCGGCGCGGCCAGGTGGCGCGCGTGCCTGTAACGCTCACATCGGGCGTGGATCAACAGGTGGGGGCGCTAGCCAGATGGACGGAGCGCGAGGCGACTGTTGTCGTCTTCAACAACGGCGAAATACCGGCGCAGTATATGATTGAACAACGCCACTTGCCGTTCTCATCGGGAGCAGCTACACCGTCCGCAGGAGCCTGGCTTCTCACACCTGACGGGATAACGGCTCTCGGAGAAACAGGCGTGAATGGCTTGCGTAGTTCGAGTAGTTTGAGCGGGACTCTACCACCGCTGAGCGCGACGATGATCTTTTGGTGAGCCGGATTCAGGCAATCCAGGCTATTTCGAGGTCGAATCATCGTCATTCGCACGAAAAATGGGATCACGCCAACTATTAGACCTTAAACAGTTGACAATTGAACTATTTGTCATTATACTGTTTCGTCAAGAGCAGGCTGAATAGCAGACGCCAGCTTGAAGACAGAAGAGAAGGTCATATCCCGAACAATGGCGTGATGTTCTGGCTTTCGTGCGGCGCTCGAAGGGAGCAGCATGTTCTCCCTGGTTTGGAGTTCCGGAATCCAAGACAAGGAGCACATGTGAAGATCTCATCCTCGGCAGTGCAAGAGCCTGAGCAAGAACTCTATCTTCTGCTCACCAACATGTTCATCCTGCTAGATGACACTGATCGTCAGTTCTTTGGAGAGTTCGGCCTCAGTACCCGGCAATTCTGGGCGCTGCATCACCTGGACGAAAGCGAAAGCCTGTCCATGGTTGACCTCAGTCGTTTGTTGCTCACTGATAAGAGCAACGTGACGGCCATCACGGACCGGCTGGAAGCAGCGGGGCTGGTCAAGCGTAGCCCGGCCCCGCAAGACCGGCGCGTAATCTTGCTCTCGCTCACGCCAGAAGGGCGCAAGCGGCACGACGAGGTTTATGCGGCTCACCAGAACCGTATCCGCACATTGATCGGTGGCGATGAGGACGCTCTCTACACTGTCATTCGTACTCTTGAGCCAATCAGACAGCGGCTTGCAGAGTATCTTCATCCGCGCGTACCTCAGGCATCAACAACTCAGACAACGCCAACCGGCAAATAAGCGTGGCACAGTCGGTTGGCGCAAGGCAATGGCAAACATGGTGGAAAAGGGCGCATGAACGGTCATGTGCTCTCAGCGCCATCGCTGCACCGGCGGGGAACGTCTCCCTGCTCATGTGGTCGAGGAGGACTTATTCCGATGTTCTCTCAGTTCTCGAAACGCGCCCTGGGCCTCACTGCTGTTCTTGCGGTGGCGACCACGCTGCTGCTGACGGCATGCGGCTCTTCGGGCGGCAATAGTGGTAACACTGTGGACTTCAGCGGTACGCTGACCATCTGGCACGACTGGTCCGGCGCGTATCTCACAGCCAAGCAGCAGATCGTGCAGGCGTATGAGCATCTGCACCCCAACGTGCACATCACGCTCGTCAATCAGACCGACGACACAAAGACGGAAAATGCCGTCAAAGCAGGCACCGGCCCAGACATCGTGCAGGACCCGGTTGACCACGTTGGCACGCTGGCTGCAGCCGGTGTGATCGTGCCGATTGACCAGTATGAGAGCGCGAGCGCGTTGACCAGCACCTACACGCAAACGGCTTCGCAGAGCGTTCAGTACGGCGGCCACGTCTACGGCATCCCCGAAGTGACCGAGATCCTCACGATCATGTACAACAAGAAGTTGCTCACTGCCGATCAACTGCCGAAGACGACCGATGACATGTTCACCTTCGAGAAGACCTACTCACAGCAGCATCCAGGGTCGTATGGCATCGTGTGGGATGTCAACAACGTCTATGACGACGCCGGCTTCTTCTATGGCTATGGCGCGGTGCTGATGGACGGCAACGGCAACTCAACGGTCTCGTCGCAGGCGGGCATCAATGCCGACACCTACATTGCGCAGTACAACAGTGTGCTGCCCAAAGACATCAACGGTCAGACGGCAACAGCTCTCTTCAATGAGGGAAAAGCGGCGGCCATTATTGACGGTCCGTGGGCGTATACTGGCTATGGGCAGGCCATTGGCGCCGACAATTTGGGCTTTGCCACGCTGCCGGTGGTCAATTCCACGAATACGCCGGTTGAGCCGTTTGTCGGCGGCAAGGCGTTCATGCTGACGAAGAATGCCAAGAATCCGGCGCTGGCGATTGACTTCATGAAGTTCTTCACCAATGCCTCGAATCAGGCGACGATGTGCGCCTCCACCGGCGAAATCCCATCCAATATCGCCGCCGGCCAGGACCCGAAGATTACGAGCAACACTGCGATCAGCGCGTTTGTGCAGCAGGTGAAGACAGGCGGTGTTCCGTTCCCCAATACCCCATACATGGGCGAGGTCTGGACGCCGCTGCAAAAGGCGCTCACCGCCGTCTGGAACGGTTCTGAAACGCCGCAAGCAGCGCTCAGCCAGGCGCAGACCACCATCAATCAGGGTGTGCAACAGATCAAACAGGCTCAGGGCGGCTAGCCACGAGCCAGCGATGCACGTTCACTTCCCCTGGCAGGCTTCAAACCGGCCAGGGGAAGCACAATGGCGCCGCTTGCGCAAAGGCCCACAGTCACCTACAATCGCCTTACTGTCGCTCAACTTCTGCCTGCTAGTCGCTTCGATGCCGATGCGGATGGAGGTACCCAATGCTGAGAGTTTCGCGCATGACCATCGCGGCCTATCTGCTGCCGACCTTTCTGGTCATCGCATTGATAGACCTCTATCCCATTTTCTACACCTTCAACCTGTCCTTCACGAACAAATCAACATTCAATACGCTTGATAACAGCTATCACTATATTGGGGTCAAGAACTATCAATATGTCCTTCAGCAGACCGGTGGGGACTTTGTGCAGGTGTTGCTCATCACTGCGTTCTATGTTGTGGTCTGCGTGGCGCTTTTCGCCTTCCTGGGCCTGATTACGGCGATGGCGGTGAATCATCCCAGGGTGCGTGGCAAGGGGTTCTGGGGAAACGCACTGATTTTGCCCTGGACCGTTCCCACCTTCGTCACGGCGTTAATCTGGAAGTTTCTCTACAATTACAACTTCGGTCCCCTCAACCAAATCATTCGTCTCGTCACGCATAATGCCAGCGCGGGCATCCTCTGGCTCGATCAACCGACGCCAGCCTTCATCGCTGTGGTGATCGCCAACATCTGGATGTCGTATCCCTTCTTCATGGTCATATCGCTGGGCGCGCTACAAAGCATTCCGGCAGACTTGCTGGAAGCCGCGCAGGTAGATGGCGCCTCCGGCTGGCAGCGCTTTCGCTATATCATGCTGCCGTTGCTGCGTCCGGCGCTCCTGCCGGCGACGATTCTCAGCGCCATCACGACATTCCAGATGTTCAACACCGTCTATCTCATCACGGCTGGCGGACCGTTCACCAGCGGCAACATCAACAATCCTGGCGCCACCGAATTTCTGATGGTCTACATGTTCGACCGCATTCAGAACAATGGCAATTTCTTCGTGAACTATGGCCATATTGCAACGGTTGCTGTGCTGGTTTTCATCGTGCTCTTTGCGCTGACGATGATGAGCCTGCGATTTACGAATCTTGCCAGGGAGACGAAACGATGAACGAACAGCCAGTTTCAGCGGCTTCGATAAAAGCTGTAACGGCGACAGGAACGGCGACCAAAACGGTAGCAATCACCGGAGAACGGGCAGGCGTAGCCAGCTTGTTCCGGCGCTTTCGCAAAAACTCCAGCCTGGCGGGAATTTATGTTTTCCTCGGCCTCATGACGATCTTCGCGCTCTTCCCGCTCTATTATGTGCTTCAGGCATCGTTCAACGCGACACAGGCGCTGATTACGACCAACCTTCAGCTCGTTCCCACGCATCCGACGCTTGCCAATTATCAGTATGTCATCCAGCAAGAGCCGTTTCTGCGCTGGCTGCTCAATTCTATCATTGCCTGTGGAGTGGCGACGCTCATCGCGCTGATTTGCGCTACCAGTGGCGCATACGCGCTCGCGCGTTTCCGCTTTCGTGGCCGCCAGGTCAGTCTACTCTTCCTGTTCGCTCTTCAGACGTTCCCTGGTTTGCTGGCAATCTATGCCTATTATGACATCCTGACGCTGCTGCATTTGGATGGCACCATTATCGGTTTGAGTCTCGTCTACGCAGCAGGCAATATTGTCTTTGGCGTCTGGAACATCAAGGGCTATTTCGACACGCTTCCCATCGAACTGGAAGAAGCTGCTCGTGTGGATGGCGCCTCGTATTTCACGACCTTCATGCGGATCATCCTGCCGCTGGCGGCGCCCGCGCTGGCCGCTTCGGCGCTCTTCATGTTCATCGGCGGCTGGAATGAATTTGTGCTGGCCAAATTGATCCTGAATCCCGACAATAATTCCTTGACGGTACCCGTCGGCCTCTTTCAGTTGCAGCAGGATCAGTACACGCCGTGGGGGTATTTCGCCGCCGCCTCCGTGTTGGTGAGCCTGCCGCTGATGGCGTTGTTCCTGTATCTGCAACGTTTCTTCCGGTCTGGCCTGACCATCGGCAGCGTGAAGGGCTAATGGCTGGCGATATGAAAGGTGCTCGCATGCCCGCGCCAGGGGAGCTACAACCGAGCGGGCAAAAGCCGCGCCTGCGAACGGTCGTTTTGTCGGTGGCGCTGGCCGTGGTCCTGGTCGTCGTGCTGGTGAGCGTTGTGCCTCGCATCGCCCAATTGGTGGCGCCTCGCACGCCAACCGCCAGCGCCGCTTGTACGCCGCCGCGCGCCACCTTGCCAGAGAACGCCGCCGATTTCAAGACTGGCTTTATCTATCAGGTCATGCTCGACCGCTTCTTCGATGGCGATCCAGCGAACGATAACCCGCCAGGAGATCAGGGGCTTGATGACCCAACCCATCAGAACTGGAAGCTGTACTGGGGCGGCGACCTGAAGGGCTTGACGGAGAAAATCCCTTATATCGCCGGCATGGGAGCGACGGCCATCTGGATTTCCCCGCCGGTGGAAAACGTGACAACGCCACTGGATTACGGGGATGGCAATGGACCGCAGGCGGGCTATCACGGTTATTGGGCGATAGATGATTACCGCATAGACCCACACCTGGGCACCTGGGCCGATTTCGATGCGTTCATCGCCGCCGCCCACCAACATGGCCTCAAGGTGATGGTAGATTTCCCAGGGAACGACTCCAATCCCAACGATCTCGGCCAATTCGGCGCTGTGTATCAGAATGGTGTCTTCCGGGCCGCGTATAATAACGACCCAAACGGTTGGTTTCACCATACCCCCACGATCAGCAATTTCAACGATCCCTATGATCTGGACTACGGCACGCTCGATGACCTGGCAGATTATGCGCAGGAAAATCCCGCCGTTGACGCATACCTCAAAGGCGCAATCGCGCAATTCATCGCGCATGGCGTGGATGGCATTCGCTTCGACGCAGCCAAACACATTCCTGCCGGTTGGCTGCGCACAGTAGCAGATAGCATCGAGGCCAGCGGCCCGCACTATCTCACCGGCGAGTGGCAGGTGAGCGACCCTACCGACCTGACCTATCCCACCGCCGTGCGTTTTGCCAATAACAGCGGCATCTCATTGCTCAACTTTTCCATGATGAACGCTATTGACGATGCCTATGCGCGTGGCACCGTGGCCGGACCAGCAGAGATAGACAGCGTACTGCAAACAGAAGCGCATGATCTGACCTGGCCAAACGACCAGGCGAATTTCATAGACAATCACGATTTCCCGCGCTTCCTCTCGCTGGATAATGACCGTAACGCCTTGCAGGAGGCGCTAGCGGTGGTCATGACGATTCCGGGCATTCCCGTCATCTATTACGGGACTGAGCAGTATTTGTACAACGACACCAATGGCGGCGGCGATCCGTACAATCGCCCGATGATGACCAAATTCGACACGACGACTCCGGCCTACCGGCTCTTGCGCTGTCTATCTGCGTTGCGCCAGAGCAATCCGGCGCTGCCCTACGGCTCATATCATGTGCTGCACCTCTCGCATGCGCTCTACGTGTACCAGCGGCAGTTCGGCCAGAGCGTTGTCGTTGTAGCTGTCAACAATAGCCCAGATGCAACGATGGTGCGCGCCGTCCAGACGGCGTTGCCAGCGGGGACCTACCGCGACTATCTCGATGGCGCGTTCCGTGGACCTATGCTGACGATTGGCTTAGGAGGCAAGTCATCACCGTTTTCCCTGCCGGGCAACAGTATCGCCGTCTGGCAATACAACGCAACTGCCACAACGCCACTCATCGGCAGCATCGGTCCTGAACTGGCGCACCCTGGCGAATCACTCATCCTGGATGGTCAGGGCTTTGCCGCCGGCGATAGCGTGAAAATCGGAGCATATCAGGCGAGCGTCACTGCTACTGCTGACTCTATCACCGCGACGCTGCCAAGCATGCCTGGCGGCAGTTATCAGGTGCAGGTGTGCGCAGGCGCAATATGCAGCCCAGGCTATCCACTCGAAGTCGCCTCTGGGCCGCAAATCCCTGTCAACATCACTGTCAATGGGCTGCCGCCGCTGACTCCTGAACAGCACGTCTACCTCACCGGCGCGCTACCAGAGCTTGGCGGCGGTAACACGGCGCCCACAGCGGCGATTGGCCCAATGCTCTCCGCCCAGACGCAAGATACCAGCCGTTTCTTGCTGGTAAACCTGCCAGCCTGTCAGACGGCAACCTTGTCATTCGAGATTGTGGACCTTAGCGGGCGCATAACCGCCGAAAGAACGACACATACCTTGACGATTCCCTGCCACGGCGAAGGGTCCGCAATGTTCACCTGGGGCGTCTAGCAAAAAGCATGGCTGGCATATTGGCATATTCGGAAATCCCTATCCGTTTGTGTCAGAGCATCATTTCAGAGGAGGAGAGGGATTGCAGCAACAACGCCTGCTTCAGCGATTGGATGCCATCGCCAGCGCGCTCGCCCACAGCGGCTCTGGTCTCGCTCTCTTGGGAGTGGGGTCGGTCGGGACTGAACTGGAGCGGCTGGATCAGTACTCCGATCTTGATTTCTTTGCCATTGTTGAGCCTGGCTGCAAGGCTACCTTTATTGAAAACCTGGCGTGGCTCGAAGCTGTTTGCCCTATTGCGTATGCGTTCCAGAATACTCGCGACGGTCAGAAGGTGCTATTTACGGACGGCATCTTTGCGGAATACGCTGTCTTTGTTCCGGCGGAGTTGGAACACCTCCCACTCGATGAAGGTCGGGTGGTCTGGCAGAAAGAAGGGTTCGATGCGACCGCCGTGCAGGCGCCAGCGCCACAACTCGAACAGCATCCGTGCGAGTTCTATCTTGGCGAAGCGTTGACCAATCTTTATGTTGGTCTCCTCCGCCTGCGTCGCGGAGAGCAGCTTTCGGCGATGCGTTTCATTGAAGTCTATGCTGTCAATAATCTTCTTGAACTGAGTGACCAGATCGAACGGCCAATGCCTGCACGTCGTGATCGGTATGCGCCGGAACGTCGCTATGAGCACCGCTATCCTGGGATAACGACTCACTTGTCCTCATTCATGCAAGGATACGATCACATCGAAGCATCGGCGCGCGCCATCCTCGCATTTCTGGAAGACCATTTTCCCGTGAATACGGCCATCAGGCAGCGCATTCTCGAACTGTGTGGAGAATAGCATCCTGCGTTATCCATAGCTTTGATAGAGACACGTATACGGCTATCCGCCATCCTTCGGGTTGGCGAAGCGGAAGGATGGCGGATAGCTGAGAGGTCAGGCATCGGGCGCTACGCGCGGATGTCGGTGGCGAGCGTCAGGTTGATGAAGAGGTCGCAACTCTGGCGCAGGATCATCGCGGCGGAGTCATCGAAGGCGGCGGCCTCCACGCGCACCCCGTGGTCCGAGCAATATTCCAGCAGCGGCAGGAAATCGCTATCCCCGCTCACCAGCACCACCGTATCCAGCGCACCGGCATCCACCAGCCGCACGATATCCATGCAGAGGTCGAGGTCCATATCGGCTTTCTTGGCCCCGCTGGAGAACGTCTTGTAGTTCTTGGTGGTGATGCGATAGCCCATCCCCTTGACGGCGCTGAGGAACGCTTGATCTGCGCCGGGATCGGGATTGGTCGGCGCATAGGCGTGCGCGCGAACCAACCGGCGATTGCCGCGCAGGAACTCCAGCAGCTTGCCAAAGTCAATGTTGATGCGCAGGCTGCGCGAGGAATAGAGCAGATTGGCGACATCCACAAAGATGCCCACCCGCTCGGTGGAGATCGGCGGCAGCATCACCGTCATGCTCGGCGGGTACTGCTGGCGGCGCATCTCGCTCAGCAGGCGGTCCGTCTGCTGCTGAATCGCATTGGACACGATATTGGCCAGTTGATTCGAGGACATTGGTGGCGTATCGGTGCCGCGTTCAGTGCGGGTCGGGCGCGTCGTATAAATGTCACGCGCGGGTCCGGCAACTCCGCGTGGCTGCGGCCCAAAGCCGCGCGCAAAACTCGGTTCCGGCGGGCCAAAGGGGCTTTCCGGTCGCTGCATCTGCTGCTGCGCCTCTGCGATATCCCAGGAGGGTTGTATCGCGGGTGGCGTCTGGCGCGGCGCGGGACGACCATACGGCGAGTAGGGCTGCTCGAAGGGGCCGAAGTTGCCGTACTGTTCAAAGCCATTGCGGTCGCCACGATCACTGCGATCACTTCGGGCCGGTCGTTCACGGCGGGGCGTCTCCGGCTCCGCATAGGCGCTGGCTACCCCGGCGATATCTTCCATCGTGGGCGCTGCTGGCGACCAGTCTGCCATTGCCGGCTCAACCGCTTCGGGCGCTTCCTCACCGGAGGTCGTTGCGTGCGCGGCGCGGCGACGGCGGCGACGACGGCGTGGGCCAGTTGCGCTCTCGCCTTCGCCCTCGTGTTCTTCCGCTGGCGCGGTAGCTGCCTGCGCCTCATGCGCCTCATGCGCCTCATGCGCCTCATGTGTGCCAGCTTCACTCACCGCTGGTGTAACGGTTGCGGCGGCTGATTCTGTGGTTGGTACGGTGGTTGCCAGCGCCTCGTGCGCCTCGTGCGCCTCGTGGGCTTCTTGCGTCGCCGCTGTCACCGGGGACACCGGCGGGTGCGCCTGGGTATCGCGCAGGCCGAGCGCCGAGACGATATCGTCAATGGCGGTCTGCGTGCGTCGCTCTCTCGTGGGCGCAGTGAAGAGGTCGAACGGCGACTCCGGGCGCGCGGCGGCTGGCTCCGCCGCCGTGGCAGCGGCGCTCTCCGGTGTCTCGACCTGCTCTTGCGCTTGCTGTGCTTGCTGTGCCTGCTGGTCCTGCGTCATGGGTGTTGGGACAGCCAGCGTCGCCTCATGGCCATCCGCCTGCTGGCTGCTCAGCCGTTCCGGGCGAACCGCCGGTGTGGCGAGGCTTGGCGCGCTGCGCCGCTCGAAACGATAGCGTTTGGGCGCAGGAGCCGTCGTGGCAGGGGCCGTCTCGGTCAAAACTGGTACCGGCGCAGGCGGCACGTATGCCTCCGGCGTCACGGTGGCCGGGACTTCAACGCTGGCGGCTGGCGCAGCCTCGCTCGCCTCCGCCGGTTCAGCGCTGGGCGCGACGACGAGATGCACACCGTTCTTGCCATTCTTGCGGTTGCCACGCTGGGCACGGCTGCGTGTGCGTTGCGTTGTGGCGCCTGCGGTGGTCGTGGCTGGCGCGCTCACCGCCACAGCGGGAGCGGATGTCTGCTGCGTCTGAGTCGTTGGCCCTGCCTGTGGCGCTACGACAGCAGATGTAGTGGGCATTTCAGTCCCCGGCGTCTTCGCTCTGCCGCTCGCTTTGGGCGCGGCTTTCGCGCGGGGAGCAGCCGCGTTGGTTGCGGTTGGTTCGCTGGCTGGCATGCTTTCCGGCGGAGTTGTGGCGCTCGTCGTCGTTCCTTCCGGTGGCGTGGCGGCGGACTTGGCGCGCACAGGCCGGCGATAGCGGCGCTGTGGTGCGGCTTTGGGTGCGGCCTCGCCAGATGTGGTGCCTTCGGGCGCCGGTTTGGTGTTCGAGGTCGGTTGGGTCATTCAGTTGTCTCCTACTCTCTCATTGGGTCGAGGAGCGCGGAGGTGTAGCTTGCCGGGAGGTTGGAGGACGCTGGCGTTTGACGGCTCTTACGAATGGTGGCGCACCTGCCGGGCGGCCTGGCGCCGAAGCCAATGAACTATTGAACCAATGAGATCATCGCTCGGCGCCGTTTGCTCGCGCTGGCATCAGGTCGTCACATGTGTCAATCGTGTCACATACAGTGTATAGACCACTGTCACATGTCGTCAGTTGCTTAGACGCGATAGCAACGCGCGCCACCAGAACAATCTGCTTTCACGTTTTGCCGCTTCGTCCCTAAATCGAATACCTCACAACCTCAACCACTACCACATCCCCTGCGTTCCGCCACTCCAGCGGAACCGCTCCATCAACAGTACCTCAATGTCTACAGAATCATGTCGGGCTAGTTTTTGGGTGCTGCGCAGTGGCGCGCAGCGTAGATCGAATCATCCATCCCTTCGCCATTCGGTCGCTATGGACCATTAACGACGGGGAGAACGTTCCGATGTCACCGTGTCAGATGCAGCGGCGCGGAGCCAGCGCGGCACCAGCTTAATCCCGATAGCCGGTTGGGCCACTGCCTGCGCCTGTGTCTCCATGGCGTCGCCAGTCTGCTCCGCCGATGCGCGCTCCGTGGTGCTTGCCGGCGACGACGCCTCAGCCGGTTGCGCACGGAGCCTGAGCCAGACCGTTACGATGCGCTGGATGGCCGTAAACGTACTCGTCACCGCCAGGATGCCGAGCGTAATGATGAGGCCAAGCCAGGACGCGCCACCGATCATCAGGCCGAGCGCCAGCACCAGGATGCGCTCTGGCCGCGCCATCAGCCCGCTCTTCAAGCTCATGCCCAGCCCTTCAGCGCGGGCGCGGGCGTAGCTCACCATCAGCGAACTCAACGCGGCGATATAGGCCAGCGCGCTGATCCAGGTGCGCTCCGCCTCTGCGGGAATGGTGAGCGCGTACAGAATCATGCCAAGCAGCACAATCCCTTCGGAATAGCGGTCGAGCGTGGAATCCAGAAATGCGCCAAACGTCGTCTTCTGGTTCCGGATGCGGGCCAGCGCGCCATCCACCATGTCAAAGAGTCCCGCAAAGAGGAGCATTGCCCCACCAATGCGCAGATTGCCGGTGGCGATGATCGCCGCTGCGACAGCGTTCAACAGCAGACCGAGTAACGTCGCCATATTCGGGGTCATGCCAATCGCCGCGAGCGGGGAAACCACCATCTCTGCGATTCGACGCGCATATTGCTGAATACGTGGACCGAACATGCTGCTCCTCAAATCCGCGTTGACTCTATTGTACACTATCGAATGAAGCTGGCCTAGAGGCACGCTCTTACCGCTTCGGATGGAAGCGTATGGAAACGGATGCCCGCGACGCTACTCCGGCAGGAGCAGTGGCCGCAGCGGCGCCAGGAGCGATTGTTGTGGTTGCTGAAGGCGTATCGCCACCCGCTGCCCCAATACTTCCTGATAATACGCCTCGACATACCCGCCTACGCGCTCCCAGCTAAACTCTTCGCTGCGCTGGCGACCCATCACGGCGAAGCGTTTGCGCGCCTCCTCATCGCCCAAGAGATTGCAGATAGCCCAGGCCAACTCTTCGTGCTTGCGCGGCGGCACCAGCACGCCATCCACCTGATTGCGAATCACTGTGCGGAAGCCAGGGATATCCGAGGCGACGACAGGGCGGCCCGCCGCCAACGCTTCGAGCAATACGATGCCCAGGCTTTCACCGCCAGTGTTGGGCGCGCAAAAGATATGCGCCGTCGCATACATCGCCGCCATCTGCTCCGCCGGCACCCGTCCCGTGAAGACGACATCACGCCAGCCGGCCTGCGCCACCAGCTTCTCGAAAGCGGGACGCAACTGCCCTTCACCGGCGATGATGAAGCGCGTATTGGGATAATGCTCGCGGATATGCGGAATGGCGCGCAAGAGAAATTTCGCCCCTTTGCGCCGCTCGATGCGACCGAGATAGAGAATATTCAGCTTGCCGTCCATATACTCTGGCAGCGGGGCGACATCTGGGCGGAAACGCTCGACATCCACGCCATTCGGGATGATGCGATAATCGCCCGGGAAGAACCGCGAAACGAAATCACGCGCGGGCGCAGAGACGGCGATGCGTCCCTGAAGCCGGCGGAAATAGCGCCCTAGGAACGGTTTGGCGGAGGTATAGGCCCACTCGCCGGTGGAGGTCAGGCCGTGGCGCGCATAGGCATGGAACGTGGCAATATAAACGGCGTTCGACACATTGGCGGAATGTAGCACCGAGAGCGGCAGTGATGAGGCGAACGGCTCATGCAGATGCAGGACATCGAATTGTTCGCGCTGCAAGAGTGCGCGGATTTTCCCATAGACATCCGGAGCGAGCGCGATACGGGCGATTGAGCCATTCATGCGCAGCGGCGCGGTCCAGCCGAGGCGGTAGACGCCGTACTCCACCTGCCGCGCCTGTGGGCCGGTGGCAGGGGTGAGGATACGGACAGTATGCCCACGAGAGCGCAATTCCGTCGCCAGATGAGCGATATGTTCTTGGACGCCGCCTGGATAGCTCCAGTCGTACGGTGAAACCAGTCCAATCTTCACTCTTTGCCCTGCCTCTACAGTATCCTATGCTCGCAGAAATGGTTATCTCAGACCATTTCAGGTCATCTCAGATCATCTCAGGCGGTTTGCCCGCGACGCAACAGGAACGTTCGCCGTGACGATGCCTGCGCAACCGCCATCTCGCGTTCGTTGGTGGCTGCGCCCCCGTGCTTGATGCGATGCGAGACGAATGCAATGTACTCGCGTGTGCGCCAGAACGTGCCCAACGGTGCAGTTTCTCGTCGCAAGAGCGAGGCGCGCACATCTGCGGCGGTCGTGCCGGTGAAGATGGTGCGCGCGCAACCTACCGCCGTCGGCGTGTGCGCATCGCTTCCACCCGTCTCGGCCCAATGATACACCCTGCGCGCAAGCGACATCGCCAACTGCGACGAGCCAATGCCCGCAAAACTGCCGTTCAATGTCTCGATGCCGTCGGGATGCACATCCGGTTGTGCGAGCAGCCGGTTCATCACTGAACGCTGCACGCTATGCCGGAAGACGCGATTGAACGGGTGTGCCACCACCGCCAGGCCGCCCTGCGCATGCACCTGCTCGATGCTGCGCTCGATGCTCTGCCCGGGCGCCACCGGCTTCTCCAGGAACAGCGCCAGCATATGCCCCTCGCGCGTGCTGATCTCCTCGCCGACGATGACCTCGAAGCGATAGTCACCGCGCGCCACCAGATCGCGTGCGCGGAGCGCGCCCTCTATCGTGTCGTGGTCGGTGATGGCGATAACATCCAGCGAGGTATGCTGCTGCGCAAAGGCCAGCACCTCCTCCACCGAGCCGGTGCCGTCACTGTAGTTGGTGTGCATATGCAGGTCCGCCAACCCGCGACGGCTATGCTGGTAGTGTCGTTGCTGGTCCATTTCATGTGCGTGCTGCGCATCCATACTGGCATGTTCCTCACGTTCTGTGCTATTTGGTTGTCTTGTTTGTGCTGGTTGGGTCAATTCGGATGAGTGCGATGGGTGTTCTGCTGGTGACGGTTGCGTCAATTGCGTCAAGCTGTTGCCTCGTTCTTCTCTCTGCGCTGCCGCTGGTTCGTTTCTGTTCCGGCGGCGCATCATCTTTCATTCTATGCCAGTAGACCGATACTGTCTACCAAAAGCGCAGTATGCGGTACCTCTATAATGTCTACGTTATGGGCCGGTAAAGGTCGTATGTGACGAGACGAACAGCAAAAAACTTTGCATCGCGCAACGCCCACTCAACGCCTGATGAACCCTTTGCTAACACCTAATGAATGCCCGATTATTCAACATCCCAGATGGGCGAGAGTGTCGCCACCCACTGCTCTGGATGTTGCTCGATGGCCGCTTCCATCGTCTGTAAAAACTGCGCCTGCGCCCGGAGGACCAGCTCACTCGAACGGGCGCGCGTCGCCGTTCTGGTTGGCGCGGAACCGGAGCCGCCAGCGGACATGGATTCAGTAGCCGTGGCCTCTGCGGTCTCCTCCCCGGCGTTGATGTCCAGCGGCACGAACGCGCCGTAGGAGCGCCCTGGACCCTCGCGCCAGGAATAGGCTACCATCACCGGCGCGCCGCTCTTGAGCGCCAACGCTATCGGCCCAGTGGGCATCTTCGCCGGTTCACCGAAGAACGGCACCTCGGCGCTGGACCCCATGACATAGCGATCCACCAGATACAGCAGCACCTCGCCACGTTTGAGCGCGTCGAACATCTCACGCAGCGAATCGCGGCTATCGGCGGCGACGAGCCGCAAATTGTGATGCTGGCGAATCTGGCAGAACAACTGAAAGAGCGCCTCCGGCTGCATATGCTCCACTGGCGTCATCAACTTATAGCCAAGCGCACCCAGCCGCGAAGCTGCGAACTCGAAATTGCCGAAGTGGCCGGTGAGCAGGATCAGGCCACGCCCCTCTGCCATCGCCCGGTCATACGCTTCCTGGTTGACAATCGTCCAACCAGCCTTCAACTCTTTATCCGAGATCGTTGGCCCGCGAAAGAAATCCAGATAGTTGAGCGCCATATGCTGAAACACGCCGCGTGTGGCCCAGTAGAGGCGTTCGGGATCGTTCGCCAATGCAGGAATGTGGCGCAGATTGCGTTCCACCTGCCGCCGGGGGCCGCGCGCAAACGCCCAGATGAAGAACGCCGCGAAACTCACCAGCGGGCGCGCCAGCCAGATGGGAACGGCGGGCACGAGCGTCGCCGCCAGGCGAAATGCCCGATATTTCCACATCACCGGCCTTCCCTTCCATCTGTATGGTATGAACTGCTCGATGTCTATTCTGTGTCTACTCTGCTGCGCCTGTAGAAACTGGCGTGGCCGTAGCTTGCGCATGCGGCGTGACGGAGCCTGAGCTATTGGCGCTGGTGGTCGCCGTTTCCAGCGGCCAGAAGCGCCGGAACATCGCCCACTGGTCCGGGCGCGCACGAATTTGCTCTTCTAGCGCAGTGAACATACGCTGCGTCAGGCGCACCGCATCGCCCTTCTTGTCGCTGGTCGTTTCGGGATAGATGATCGGACCGGCGCCAAGATAATACGTGGGAGAATAGTCCTCATCATAGATGCAATAGCCTGGCAGGATGGCCGCGCCTGACTTCAGCGCGATCTGCGCGATGCCACCCGGCACCCAGCACTCGCGGCCAAAGAAGGTGATCGGTACCCCCTCACCCGGCGGCATGGGACGGTCCACCGCGACAGCGACGACGCCATTCTCCTGCAAGACGCGCAGGATTTGGCGCGGCGTTTTCTCAATGCGCAACACATCCATCCCCAGGTCGCGCCGCTGCTCTTGCCACATTTTGTCCATACGCGGATCTTTGATAGTTTCCACGATGAGATAGAGCGGGCAATGGTTGGCAACGGCGATGCCAGCTACGTCATACGCGCCGAAATGCGTGGAGACGAGGATAACGCCCTTGCCTGCGGCCCGCGCCTCATCCACGAGGCCATAGGCGCCCGGCGGCGGGGTCGTATCCTTCAGCCGCGCGACAATCGCTTCGCGCGTGGTGTTGGGCATATAAATGAAGTCAGAGATGTAGCGTCCGAAGTTGCGCCAGGAGACTCGCGCCAGCCGCCTCGCGCGTGGATCGCTGGTCGTGGTGCCGAGAATCTGGGCCATGTTCTCAATGGTGACATGGCGCTTCGATATCCAGCCGTAATAAATCAACACAGTCACGCTGCCAGCGATGGCCAGGCGCGCCGGTCGCGGCACTTTGCCAGCCAGCCAGCTTGCGAGACGGATGAGATAGTAGACCATCGGCGTTCCCTCGGACGTATAGCCCCCACCCCTAGCCCCTCCCCCATGCGCGTAGCCCCTCCCCCATGCGCGGGAGAGGGGAACCAGATGCTTTCACACACCCCTCTCCTCGCGAGGAGAGGGGCAGGGGTGAGGATAGATCGCTAGGCGCTGGGCAGATCAGTGACGGCGACGGTCTCGGCCTCGACATGTCCGTTGGACTTCGTGGCCTGCTCTTCTTTCGCGCCCTGGCCGCCGTTGGCGAACTCGCGGATGAACTCTTCGGTCATCAGGCGGGCCTGCTCGTCAGTGTACTGGATGGCTGGCGACTTCATGAAGTAGGCCGACGGGCCGAGCAGTTCACCGGCGACACCGGCGTCTTTCGCCAGCTTGGCGCAGCGCACCGCATCAATCACGACACCGGCGGAGTTCGGCGAATCCCACACTTCCAGCTTCAGTTCCAGGTTCAGCGGCACATCACCGAAGGTGCGCCCTTCCAGGCGGATGAAGGCAAACTTGCGGTCGGTCAGCCACGGCACGTAGTCGCTGGGGCCGACGTGAACGTTCGGCGTGCCGAGATCATAGTCGAGCTGGCTGGTGACGGCGTTGGTTTTGGAGATCTTCTTGGACTCCAATCGCTCGCGCTCCAGCATATTCATGAAGTCGGTGTTGCCGCCGACGTTGAGTTGATAGGTGCGCTCCAGCTTGACGCCGCGCTCGCGGAAGAGGCGGGCCAGCGTGCGGTGAACGATAGTCGCGCCGACCTGGCTCTTGATGTCGTCGCCAATGATCGGCAGGCCAGCCTCCTCGAAGCGCTGGCGCCAGAACTGCTCGCGGCCAATAAAGACCGGAATGCAGTTGACGAAGCCGCAGCCAGCCTGCAACACCTGCTCCACGTACCACTTGGTGGCCGTTTCGCTGCCAACTGGCAGGTAGTTAACGACGATATCGGTGCCGGTGTCTTTGAGGACACTGACAATATCGGCGGTGCTGCCGGGCGCCTTCGTGATGACCTGTGAGAGATATTTGCCGAGGCCGTCGTGCGTCATGCCGCGCACCACTGGAACGTTCTTGAAGGGCACATCGGTGAACTTATAGGTGTTGTTCTGCCCGGAGAAGATCGCCTCGCTCAGGTCCTTGCCCACTTTGTCCGCGTCCACATCAATGGCGGCGGAGAACTCCACATCATTGATATGATAGCCGCCAAGATTGACGTGCATCAGGCCGGGGATGAAATCTGTCTCGGAGGCGTTCTTGTAATACTCCACGCCCTGCACGAGAGACGAAGCGCAGTTGCCCACGCCAATGATCGCCACGCGGACCTTGTTCTTACCCACTGTCGTTTGACCTCCTCTGGTCACTTTCTGTCTACGGTTTTGTTTGTCTACGATTGTCGCCTGTGTCGCCTGAGTTGCCTGCTGGAAATCGCCAGGGAAAACCGAAATAATCGCTACGCAGGGCGCCAGCGGTCATATACGCCATCGGCGCGATGATGCTGGTTAGCTCTGCGGAGTAGCTTTGAGTGTCTGCACCGTCTTCGCCGGACCCTCTGTATACCGCTCTGGTCGCTCCGGCAGCGTCACCGGCGCTGTTGCTGTTGTCGTTGCTGTCGCTGCCGCTGCCGTTGTGGCTGGAACAGCGATCACGTCGCTCAGCAGCCGCAGGCAATGTTGGTAGCGGTTGCGGTCCAGCGAGCAATGCACCTGTCGCCCCGTGCGCCGCGTGCGCACCAGCCCCGCGCGCCGCAGGATGTTGAGATGCCACGAAACCAGCGGCTGGCTGATATAACGGCCCCGATTGATGAGCGTCTCCGCCAGATCGGTGACCGTCATCTCCGAGGCGGCGGCCAGCACATGCAGCATATCGAGGCGATGCACATCGCCCAACGCCTTCAGCATGCGCTTGAGGTCCAGGTATTCGTGATATTCGTGCCCGGCAGCCAGATCGTCTGTGTCGTTCATGAGTCCCTCTTTTTGATCTGCGCCCTCGTCCGCTCCACTCCGTTGTGCTGTCGCGGATACTTCAAGAAACGCTATATCAAAAAGCACTATATAAAGAACCGCTTATCTATATACCGGAAAGCACCCTATCTTGTCAAGCACTTCTTTTGCGATTGACGACGATTTTACATTTTGGGCTGCCTTTCCATCTCGACCCAAGCCGCTTAGAATGGGCGTTTGTAGCAGGTGAAGCGTTTGGTCTTTTGGGGAGATGAAGGTGATGAAAAATCAGATAATTCTATCCCTGGCACAGTTACGCCGGCAGGCGAAAGATGCCGATGAGAAGGTGCGACGGAACGTTGCCCGTGAACTGACGAAATTTTGCCAGCCAGAGCAAGTTCCGGACATAGTGCAGGCGCTGCTGACAGATACGCATTGGGCGGTACGCCTGGAAATGGTGCGTTCGCTCTGCGCATTGCAGGATCGCCGTCTTGCGGATATTCTCCTCACACGATTGGACGACCGAAGCAGCAAGGTGCGCGGATTGGTCGCCCGTACACTAGGGAGACTCAATGCCAAAGAAGCAGTTACGCCATTGACCGCCTGTTTGCAAGATCGAGACTGGTGGGTACGTGGGGGCGCAGCGGGAAGTCTTGGAGAATTGGGAGATCAGGAAGCGGTCGAACCGTTAATCGCGTGTTTGGGCGACCAACACTATTGGGTGCGATATCGGGCAGCAGAAAGTCTGGGCAAACTGCGAGATGAACGTGCTTTTGCACCACTCCTGACCTGCTTGCAAGACCCACATGAATCGGTACGCGGCCAGGCGGCAGAGAGTTTAGGGCAACTGGGTGACATAGGCGCGCTCGAGCCACTGGTCACCAGTCTGAACGATCAGTATCCTGTGGTGCGGTGGAGCGCAGCGAAAGCGCTGGGCTACCTGAAAGACAGCAGGGCCATCGCGCCGCTCATCACTTGCCTGCAAGACAAAAATGAGAGCGTACGGGGGTACGCTGTGCAGTCGCTAGGCAAACTAGCTGATAGGCAGACCATCGGACCGCTCATCACCTGCCTGCAAAATCGCAATAGCACGTTGCGCGCGTATGCAGCCCTGGCGCTTGGGCAGTTGGGAGATAGCCGAGCCGTTGAACCGCTCATCACCTGCCTGGGCGACTCAAATCATTGGGTACAGCTCACAGCAATAAGGAGTTTGCAAAAACTGGGCGATCCACGGTCTACCGCGCCACTACGCGCGCTGGTCGAACCCCTCATCGCTAGTTTGCAAAACCAGAATGACGCTGAACGTACGTACGCAACAGAAGCATTGGGAGAGCTAAGTGATAAACGGGCTGTTCGGCCTCTCATTGCGTGCCTGGAAGACGCCGCATGGCAAGTACGGCGTGCGGCGGCAGAAAGTCTCGGCAAACTGGGAGATCCACAGGCAGTTGAACCATTGTTTGATCGTTTACAAGATGAGAACGACTGGGTGCGATTTCTGGCAGCAGAGAGTGCGTGGAAGTTGGGAGACGCACGGGCGATTGAGACAATGATTGCGTGTCTGAACACAGACAATCATTGGATACGGCTTAAAGCGATAGAGAGCCTGGGCCTGTTTGAAGATAAACGCACCATCGAACCGTTATGCGCGTTCGTTGAGAGCAGCAATAATGCACAGGAAAGAGAGGCAGCGCAGGCAGCTTTGCAATTCGTAGCAGATGGGCAATAGAAAGTCACATTCAAGAAATGCGCAGGCAAATTATCTTTCTCGTGCTCCGCTTGTACATTGCGCCGCAAGCAGGTATACTGTTCGTGCGATAGCCGCACCGTTGTTCCGTGACATAACGACAGCGCAGGCTATCTGGTGCTTGCCGCTAGCGGGAATCGTTGGGAATGGGCCGGGAGTTGCCGGGAATTGCGCCGGATGGGCGCGAAAGGAGCCGCTTCGCGTGGTGAAGATCGCCTACGACTTTGACCAATTGGATAGCACGGCACAGACCATCACCAGCCAGGCCGACACCCTGCGCCAGCAGGTGGAAAGCTACTGGAAGACGCTGGTGAGCGATGTAGATCAGATGCCGCCTTCTGCGTCGTCCAGCACGTCACCCAGCCTCAACGATTGCCTCTCGCTGATGATTAAGTCGCTGGCGCAGATATTGGCGCTGCGCGCGAGCCTGGGCACACAGCTCGCCAACGCCTCGGCGGCGGCGCAGCAATGCGAGGCGGCAAACCAGCCGGAGCCGCGCCCTGTGCATGGCCCGTTCTAGGCAGCGTGTTCTCAGGATTTGGAAGGGAGTCTCGGTGTGGGTCTTGCGACAAATTTCGTCAGTTCGCTGCTCGGAGAACTGAGCGATTTCAGCACACAAGCCAACAATATCGCCACCGCGTTCAATGATGATGCGCAATCGCTCGTCTGGCAGGTGCAAGATTTAGCGGGCTGCGCCAGCGGTCCCAGCTATGACGCGCTCTGCAAAGCCTCCACCAGCTATCAGAGCCAGGTGGGCGGCTGGCTGGACCCGCTGACACAGGTGCGCGCCGCCGCGCAACGCTATCACGACACTATCAACCAGGCTTCCCAACAGCTTGATGGCACGGTCTACTGGCCCGACCTCTACGACACGAAATATCAGGTTGTCCTCTCTGAAGCCGATATCATCAACCTCGTCTTTTCTCAATACCTCACGCTTGATACGGTGCTGAGCCAGGGGAGTTCGGTGACTTCCAGCGCGTTTACCTCGGCGCAGGAAGCGCTGGCGCAGCAGAAGGCCAGCCAACAGCAGCCGTACACGCCGCAGCCCATGCCGGGCTTCGATGATGGGTACGAAGCGCGGACGCTGTTGAATGCGTGGGCAGATTCATTGCAGCAGGCCACACAGCAATGGCAGGTAACGGTAGCCGTTCACGCCTATGAAGAGGGAAGCGTGCCGAAGCTGGCAGGGGTGAACCCGAATCCGGCGTTGGTGGCAGGCATCACCAATGAATTCAACAGTCTCGACCCGTATGGGCAGATCTCCACGAACGATAGCTTTACCAGTTCGATCACGCCGCAGCAATATCAGCAGGTGGTCAGCACGTACAACGATCCACGCACCCAGGAGGCGTTGCTCATTCTGATGACGACGCCGACCGGCGCCAAGTTTGCGCAATATTTGCTCTACATGGGCAAAAAGGTTGGCCAGGACTTCATCTCCTGGCAGCATCTCGGCACCGGCAATAGCGCACCCGGAGCCGTCACGACGTATGGCGGCTACATCCAACTGAACCTGGACACCTTCAGCGACATGCCCACCGAAGCCGGCTATCTGGTGCATGAGGGTTTGGAGTCCTATTTCAAGACGGCGCTGGGCATTCGTGAGATGGGCAGCCAGCACGCGGATTACCTGGCGGATTGGGAGGCTGGCAAGTTCTGGCATGAATACAACGGCAGCTCGTATGGGTCCTACGGTCAGACCTTCAATACGTGGATCAATGGCAATGGCAGTTGGTATCGCGACACGGCGCACGAGCCAGTCAATACGAACATCCATAATATTGATACGCCGGGCTACATCTGGCACGATAGCGCTGAGCAGAGCATCGGCAGCTTCTTCGGCCAGCACTGGGGAGAAACGAACGTCGGCACGCCGCCAAATCCGATGGGGCTGACGCCACAGATGCTCACCACGAACGACCTGAGCACACTCGATCCGCTGCCGAAAAACTGAAGCGCAGGGTCGAACGTCCGGGCAGCACGAGCAATACGTCACTCAACCGGCTGCTCGCCAACCTCCACGGCAGAGCAGGTATCACAGGCGCGCACGAACGCGCGTCCTTTGGGCATGCGCACGATGCCAGCGGTGCGCATGCCACCGTCGCCACAATAGGGGCAGGGATAGATCGGCACCATCTCATCGTCGCGGAGCGCGCGAAACGAGGATTGCAGGATCACCTTCAGCAGCGCCTCATTTTTCCCCTGCTTCTGCAAGAGGACGCGCGCCGCGTGCCCCGCTGGCTCCATATCCGTCTTTGGCGTGTCATCGTCGCTTGCGAGCGAGGAGCGAGATGCTGATTTTGCCGGCTCCCTGGCGTCCCAACGCTCACCGCGCTCGGCCTTTTCGCCGCTTTTGCTGCTTTCGCCAGGCCCATGTTCTCTATATGGCATACCTAAACATCCACTTCACTACACCTGGGGTAGCAGGCG
This sequence comes from Chloroflexota bacterium, assembly GCA_021323855.1. Lineage (GTDB taxonomy): Bacteria > Chloroflexota > Ktedonobacteria > Ktedonobacterales > JADMIN01 > JAJPKE01. The sequence goes on from JAJPKE010000045.1 coordinate 24,592, forward strand.
AACTCTCTGACGGCTCACTGAACAATGATATTAGAACGCCTATACTACGCATGACTACTCAACACTAATGCAGAAGGTGTGCCATATCGCCATGTGACGCGGTATTCCTCGCAATCTGAAGTATATCGGTGCGGCGTATCACAACACGCTATCGCTGGACTCATTGCCGAAATACCCATGTTGTCTTGCCCGCAGCCGGTGGCTTCGGTACAATGGCTACTGCTGATAACAGAAACCACTACTAGATAGCGGGGTATCCACCTATGTCTATGTACGCCTCGATTCTCGCCGGCGGCAGCGGCACACGCCTCTGGCCGCTCAGCACCAAAGCGTCTCCCAAGCAATTCTTGCGGTTGCCCGGACCCAACACGATGTTGCAGGAGACGGTCGAGCGGGTGGCTCCGCAGATTCCCATAGATCAGGTGTATGTCGTCACCTCCGGCGACTATCGCGCGCCGGTGGCTGCGCAACTCCCCGCGCTGCCCTATGCCAACATCATCGCGGAGCCGACCGGACGCGGCACGGCGGCCTCTATCGGGCTGGCGGCGGCGCTGATCGCGGCGCGCGAGCCACAGGCAGTGATGGCCTCCTTTCACTCTGACCATGCCATCGCTGATGTGCCGGGGTTCCGCGCCGCAGTCGCCTTCGCAGAAACAGTGGCGCAGCAGGGCTATCTGGTGACGCTGGGCATCCAGCCAACCTATCCCGAAACCGGCTATGGCTACATTCGCTACAGCGCGCCGCTGGCCCATGCCACCGGCCTGGCGGCGCATACGGTCGAGGCGTTTGTGGAGAAGCCCAAACGCCAGGTGGCCGAGGAATATCTGCGCGCGGGCAACTACGTCTGGAACTCCGGCATCTTCATCTGGCGCGTAGACCGCATCCTGGAGGAGTTGCGCCGCTATGTGCCAACGGTGGCCGATGTGCTGGATGAAATCGGCGCAGCGGCCAAACAGAGCGGCGGACGCATGACGCCGGAGGTGGAGCAGGTGATGGCCGCCGTCTGGCCGCGTTTGCAGGAAACGATTACGATTGATACCGGCGTAATGGAGCGGGCGCAGCATATCGCCGTCATTCCCATCTCGGTCGGCTGGAATGATATCGGCAGTTGGGCATCGGTCGCCACGCTCTTCACACCGAACGAGTTTGGCAACGTCATTGTCGGGCTGGCGCCGGAGCAGCACTTCGAGGTCAGCGCCAACGATACGTTGATCTACAGCACGACGGGTCGCATGATTACGGCGGCTGGCGTCGAAGGGCTGATTATTGTAGATACCGGCGACCGGCTGCTCGTCTGCTCAAAAGAGCAGGCGCAACTCGTCAAAGAAATCGCCGAGCATATGCAGCGACAGCAGGGGAAATAGGCGCGGTCTTTCAGCACACATAAAGGCAATCGCAACAATGGCAACGACGCATACAAGTAAAACGGCGCATGAGACAAAGGGGACACTAGAAGCGCGCATCACCGAGACGTTGATTGCGCTGGCTGGCATTCCCAGCATCTCCGGCGCAGAGGAGCAGGTGCGGGCGTATATCGTGGAGCGGCTGGAACGTTTGGATTTGTCCGTAGTAATTGACGCCGCCGGCAACGTCATTGCGCGCCTGCCCGCCAGCGATACGGCGCGCGACGCCGAGCCACCAGTGCTGCTGAACGCCCATATGGACCGTGTGCCACCCGGACGCGCGCATACGCCGTTGCTGCGTAATGGCATCCTGCGCAGCGACGGCACGACCAACCTGGGTGCGGACGATAGCGCCGGCATCGCGTTGATCCTGCATATCGCGGAGGAGTTGCGGACGCGCGGCGTCAGCCATCCGCCGCTGCTGTTGCTCTTCACTGTTGGCGAGGAGGTAGGGTTGACCGGTGCGAAGGCGTTTGACCCCGCGCCGTGGGGGACGCGCGAAGGCATTGTCTTCGACAACGCGGGCGAGGCCGGCGAAGTGGTGACGCGCGCCGCCACCTATATCGCCTTCGATGTCACATTGCACGGCAGCGGCGGGCATCCCGGCAAACAATTAGAGGGAACTGCCAGCGCCATCGAGATGTTTCGCCGCGCGCAGTACCCCTTTGGTTCGCTCGATGGCGACACCACGCGCGTCTCGATTGGTCGCATCGAGGGCGGCTCTGCGCGCAACGCTGTGCCGGCTGAGGTGCGGGTGCAGGGTGAGGCGCGCACACTCTTGGAGGGCGCAGAACGGACGACGCTGCTTGAACGCATCGAGCGCGCGTTTACGGAGGCTGCGCAGTCGCTCGGTGGCAGCGCAGAGATCGCCTTCGATCCACACTGCGACGGCTATCGCGTGGACCCGAATGAGCCGTTGCTGCGCGCCTGGGCTGCGGCCTGCGCCGAACGTGGTCAACCCTTCCGCACGATAACTACGTTCATTGGCAGCGACGCCAGCGCCCTGCGCGCGCATACCCGCGTCTTCACCGTCTCCACCGGCGCCATGAACGAACACACCAGCGACGAATGGATTGCTACCGCGCCGCTGGCGGAGGTTGCCGAAACAGCGCTGAGGGTACTCGAAAACTACCGCTCAGAGTAAAGTAACTACCACTTCTATCAGCCTCTAACAATCTGAAATCACAACGACTCTACTCCTCATCCAACCAGCTAGACACGCGATTTTTCGTCTCACTGGTGTAATTCTGGTTACGGGATGGCTGGCTCTCCGTTACCTGACAGTAGCAAAGCTTGTATTGCGACGGATCAATGTCTGGCCTGCGCACCAGAGACGCAATGGACGAGGGGAACGAATAGCAGGTAGCAGGACTGGCAGATGAGGAGAAGAAGGGTGACTGGCTCATGAAGCGGAGACTTCAGGGAATGCGTTCGTGGCCCTGGCGGACATGGTATCGCCAAAAGACAGCGCGTGTTATTGTCGCTATCGCGCTGGTTGCGATGGTAGCCGGAACGGTGCTCGGCACTGGCGCATTTATCGCGCATGCGTTTCAGCACGTAACTACTACAGCGCATCAAAAGGCGTCCCCTCATACAGCATCGCCTCGTCAGGCAGGGCAATGGTTCCAGCTTTCCCACTTTGGCAAGTCGCATCCGGCGACCAATGCGCGCATTCAGGCATTGCAACAGGCCAGAGCGTTGCCGCTCTCGTCCATTGGCACGACAGTAACCGCTGCAAACAGCGCACAGGCAAATACGAATATCAGCACACTTGGGAGCAACTGGACGCCACTTGGCCCCCAGCCGATCAACACCGGAGCGCCGCCCAACGGCTATGGCGTGGTAAGTGGACGCATCACCGCTGAAGCCGTCAACCCGACCAATGCCAACGATATCTGGGTGGGCGCAGCGGATGGCGGTCTCTGGCACTCGCCGAATGGTGGCGCCTCCTGGTTTCCAGCGACAGATAACCAGCCGACGCTCTCCATCGGCGCCATCGCCATTGATCCGCATAATCCCAAGACGATCTATGTCGGCACAGGCGAGGGCAACTTCAACGGCGACGCCTACTGGGGCGCTGGCATCCTCAAGAGTACCGATGGCGGCGCCACCTGGACCCAATACGGTCTCAACGATTTTGGTGGCCTGGGCATTGCCAAAATCGCCGTTGACCCTAACAATAGCTCCAACATTCTGCTCGCCGCAGATTTCGATGGCTTCACTGCGCCCGCTGGTGGTAGTTCTAACCTGGCAAAAAGCATGGGCATCTGGCGCTCCACAAATGCTGGTGTCAGTTGGAGCCTCGTCCTGACGAATCCCGCCAATACGTTTGGCTCATCTACCACGCCCCTGGGCGTTGATGTAGGGACCGATGTGGTCTTCGATCCACATAACGCTGGTGTCGTATGGGTCGGAGTAGGGAACCAATTCGGTGCCAATTTCTCCAGCATGGCTGGCGTCTGGCGCTCCACCAATAGTGGCACGACTTGGCTGCAGATTATAGGTAATGTCAATATTGAGCGGGTCAGCCTTGGCATTTCCAGTGATGGAACGCATGTCTATGTGGCAATGACGGATGGAGGTGTAACTGACGGCAACACCTTTGGTTCGCTCTTTAATAGGTCGATCTACGCATCACCTAACGGTGGCAGCAGTTGGAATCTCATAGACGTCTCCGGGGTCACTGGAATGGCCAGTGATGACAATGAAAACCAATGGTGGTACGACAGTTACGTTGCTGTAGACCCCACCAATAGCACAGGCAACACGGTGTATGTAGGCGGCGTAGACATCTGGCAGACGAAGAATGGCGGCTCTACCTGGACCAATATCACCAATGCCTACAATGGTGGGCCGGTGCATCCAGACCAACATGCGCTTGTCTTCAAGCCAGGTAGCTCCTCGTATTACATCGGTAACGATGGCGGTGTCTGGAGCGGCGACAGTAGCGGCAATTTCACCGATCTCAACTCTGGTGGTCTGAATATCACCCAGTTCTACGGCGGCAGCATCGGCGAGGTTGGGTCGGATGCGCAACTCTATGGCGGCGCGCAGGACAATGGCGAGGACCAGTATCCCGGCGCAGTCAACAACACCAGCACCGTCGCGCAGTGGAACGAAGTGTTCGGCGGCGACGGCTTCTTCACGGCGGTGGACTATACCAATAACGCCAACGTCTATGAAGAGTACGCCTATGGCAACATCAACAAATCCACTGATGGCGGCGCCACCTGGAATCCGGCGGTGACTGGCATTACTCTCAACGAGCCGACAAACTTCTCGGCGCCGTTGGTCATGTCGCCAAGCAATCCCAATCTCTTGCTGACAGGTAGCGATCATATTTATCGCACGACCAACGGGGCAAGTAGTTGGAGTTCTATAAGCCCCGTCTTTGATGGTGGTTCGCCTGTTTCGGCGATTGCTATTGCCGCCAGCAACAACAACTACATCTACGCTGGCGACAACTTGGGCGATATCTTCGTCACCACCAATGGCGGCAGCAGTTGGTCAACCGATACCCACTTCTTCTGCCTGACCTCGATGGTGACGAGCCTCGCGGTTGATCCGACGAATCCAAGCGTGGCCTATGCCACCTGTGCGGGCTTCGCTTCGGGCAGCGGCCAGCATGTCTTCAAGACGACGAACGCTGGCGCCACCTGGTCAGACATCAGCGCCAGCCTGCCGAATATCCCTTTTGAGTCGGTAGCCGTCAGCGCAGCCAACCACAACTTCGTGGTAGCAGGCAGCGACGTGGGGATATTTGCCAGCACCAACGCAGGCTCCTCCTGGTCTCGGCTCGGCACAAGCCTGCCCAATGTCGCAGTTGATCAGATCTTCTTCAACCATTCCGGCTCGTTGTTGCTGGTTGCCACGCATGGGCGTGGCATGTGGGAGCTGGCGTTGCCGCATCTTGCGGCCAGCCCAAGTGACTTCTACGCGAGCGCAGCCCCCGGCGCGAATACTTCTCGCACGTTCAGTGTGCAGAATACCGGACAGGGTCCGCTGAACTGGTCTTCGAGCAACCTCCCGTCCTGGGTGTCTTCAATTAGCCCTGCTTCAGGGACGATTGCGGCAGGTGGCTCAACAACCATCACGGTGAACTACAACACCGCCAGCTACACCACTCCACAGACGCTGACCGGCAGCCTGACACTGACCGCGCCAACGGCAGACGACCCCACGGTGACGGTGCCGATGGTGGTGGTTCTCACGCCGGGGCAGAAGACCTGGTACTTCGCTGAAGGGTATACAGGCAGCAGCTTCACCACTTACTTGAGCATGGAAAACCCGAACAGCAGCACGGCTACGGTGACCGTGAAATACCTAATCAATAAAGGTTCACCCGTCATCAAGACGTACACGCTTCCAGCCAAGAGCCGGGTAACGAAATCGCTCAATAATGAAGTTGGCAGCAGCCTGTCAATTTCGATGGTTATCACCAGCAATTTGCCGATTGTGGCTGAACGACCAGAGTACTTCAATAACAACGCTGCTGATGGTGGAACAGATGTCATCGGTGCAAACAGCCTGGCGACGACTTTCGACTTCAGCTACGTGAATATTGCCACGTACTATGGCACCTGGTTGACCATCCTCAATCAGAATACCAGTACGATGAGCGTCACCATGACGTTCTATCCGGCAGCGGGTGGCACACCGCTCGTTCGCACAGCAACAGTACCCGCGCAACAACGCGGCTCTATCAATGTTGCCAGCCTGAATATTCCAGCAACGACCACCTATAGTGTGGCGGTGCAACTCTCTGAACCTGGGCTGGTGGAGCGCGTGCTGTATCTCAAAGATACCACCTTGAATGTCGGTGGCGGCGCGGCCATTATTGGCGCCGCTCAACCCTTGAATACCTGGTATTTTGGAGCAGCCTACAGCACTGGTAGCCCTCCAGGCTATCTTGAGGATTTTGTTGTGTCGAACCAGAGCGCCAGCGCCTCGACTACTGGCACCATCACGTTCTATCTGACGGATGGCACCCAAAAAACGACAAATTTCTCGCTCACAGCGGGTCAGCAGCAGATTATCTCTACTGCGAATGTGCTGGGGAACAATGGGATATACAGCAGCGCCACTATCACCACAACTGGCGCACCTATCCTGGCGGAACGTGTGGAACGCTTCCGCTTTGGTTCTGCTCCATATCCTGGGTTCACAGATATATCGGGGACAGCCACTCCGGGCTATCTCTTTGACTTCGCAGAAGGCTACACCGCAGGCGGTGATGTCGAAAACCTGACGATGAGCAACCCGAATGCTACTCAGACGGCTCAGGTGACAGTGACGTGTTATCCCACCAACGGGAGCGCGCCAAAGATATTCACCTACACGCTGGCGCCGCATAGCAGTTCGGTGATACAACTCAACTCACTGATGCCCAATCAGTCATTCTCGATGGAAGTCATCTCGAATGTGCCGATTGTGGCAGAGCGTCAGATGACCTTCCACCTCGGTTCAACAGGCGGTACCGATGTTATCGGCTTCCAGCCTGCTGGCAGCACAGCACCGTAATGCGAGAGATCAGGCGCCCCAGGCGCCTGATCTTGCCTTTAGGCCCTTGAGGCTATGCGTGGGTAACACTGGACCCCCACAACGGAAACTGTGAGGGTCCAGTGTTCTATGTTGTGACAGCCAAGCATGAGTTATACGCGGTTTGCTGTCGCTGTTGACGAGCCATAGCGACAACAGATATAGCGCGCAATGAATCGTCACTCCACTTTGCGGCCAAACGAACGGCGCTCTTCGCCCTCCAATCCCAGCGAGACGATATAGGTGGGCGTAATGCGCAGGATGTCCGGCCCGAAGTGTTCGCCAAACTCTTCCTTGCCGCCTTCGGGGACTGCCTGCACGGTGCCGCGCACCTCCACCATGCGCGGTTTCCAGGGCGGCTGCACATCATCTACCACGAACGCCACACGCCCATGACGCAGCGCATCGCGGTATTTCTTCGTCGGGACGAGGTTTAGCCCGCCGATGTCAATGGCGTCATGTTCGGCGTTGTAGCGGAAACTTACCGGCACGACGTGCAAATCGCCCTGCTCACCGATGGTTGCCAGTCGTCCCAATCGCTGGCTGTGCAAATACTCAATCTCCGCTGGTGTAAACTTGCTCATGGTGTTGCTCCTGATTGGTCATCAAGAAAACGGCTCGTCTCAAACCTCTTAGGAAAGTCACTTTCTAAATGGTAGCATTGCAGGGCATCCTTGCGCATTGGTCGAATGGCTAGGAAAGTATCGTTGCCGTATGCTACGATAACGCCATGAGCAGGAGGTCGCTCGCCATGCTACCCGAAGACATTCTCGCTGAATTACGCGCGGTGGTCGGCGCTGATGCTGTGGAGACGGCGCCTGATGCGCTGCTGTCCTATGCCTCTGACGCCACGTTCGCGCAACATCTGCCGGACGCCGTTGCGCATCCCACGACAACGGAGCAAGTCAGCGACCTGTTGCGCATCGCCAGCCGCCAGCGCCTTGCCATCGTCCCACGTGGCAGCGGCACCAGTCTCTCTGGTGGCGCGGTGCCGTTGACTGGCGGGCTGGTGATATCCCTCGCACGGATGAATCGTATCGTCGAGGTTGACCCAGCAACCAGCACGGCCACCGTTCAGGCGGGCGTCCTCAATGGCGACCTTCAGCGCGCTGCCGCTCAGCACGGCCTCTTCTATCCGCCGGACCCCGCGAGCTGGGAACGCTGCACGCTCGGCGGCAACGTCGCCTGCGACGCCGGTGGGCCGCGCTGCCTCAAATATGGCGTCACCAAGAGCTACGTGCTGGGGTTGACCGTCGTGCTGATGGACGGGCGGGTATTACGGCTCGGCGGCAAGCTCCTCAAGAACGCCACCGGCTACCAGTTGCTTCAGCTCTTCGTCGGCTCCGAGGGCACGCTGGGCATCATCACGGAAATCACGCTGCGGCTGCTGCCGTTGCCGCGCGCCTATGCCACCGCCGCCGTACATTTCGCCACGCTCGAAGACGCCAGCGCCGCCGTCACAGCCGTGCTTGGCGGTGGGTTGTTGCCGGCGACGGTGGAACTGATGGACCGCGTGACGCTGCACGCCGTCGAGAATGCCTTGCACCTGGGCATGCCGCGCGAGGCTGGCGCGTTGCTGATTATCGAACAGGACGGCTCCGAGCAGGAAACGGTTAACCGCGAGATCGCGGAGATCGCGGAGATCTGTCGCCAGCATGGCGCGCTGGCGGTGCAGATGGCGGCGACGGCGGAGGAGCGCGCAAAGCTCTGGGCGGCGCGGCGTGGCGCCTCTGATGCGCTGGCCCTGCTGCGACCGAATAAGACCAGCGAGGATATCGTGGTGCCGCGCAGCCAGATTCCGGCGATGGTGCGGCGCATCGGTGAAATCTCCGCCGAGGTGGGATTGCCGATTGCCGTCTTCGGGCATGCGGGCGATGGCAACCTGCATCCGACCATCCTTTTCGACCGCGCCATTCCTGGTGAGATGGCGCGTGTGGAGCAGGCGGTAGCGGCGATCTTCCGCGCGGCGCTGGCGCTCGGCGGCATGCTCAGCGGCGAACATGGCATCGGGTCGCTCAAACGCGCCTTCCTGCGCGACGCCATCGGTGACGAACAACTGGCGCTGATGGCCTCCATCAAGCAGCTTTTCGACCCGCAAGGATTGCTCAACCCTGGCAAAATCTTTGCTCCAGCGGGCGCGACGCAGACCGGCTTCCTCGCAGATATGCCCACACTCGATAACTCCGCCACCGGATGAATGAGTTGCCCCAACACACTGTAATAGTGGAAGGATACCGTGCGTCATAGAGGCATACGAGCATTCTGAATTTTGGCAACGTAGGCGTGGGAAACGTATAACCAAAATCCTTATCGCAGACAAAAGGATGGTCACGTATGTCCAATTCAACAGCCGGGCGACGCAAACGACTCTCAATGCCGATGGGCGTATCAATACTGCTCGCCGCCGCGCTTTTGCTGGTGCTCTTGCTGGTGCTGCTGCCGGCAGGCTTCTCCATTTTTGGCGCATCGCCGCCACGTTATACCCCATATACAAAAGAAATACTGCACATGCCGCTCGTCGCCTATGGAAACGACATCAGCACGATGGACCCGGCGCGTGTGCAGGACTACATTGCCTATGAGCCGGTGTCGCTGGTTTTTCCTGGCCTGCTGACGCTGGATGCGCACGGCAACGTCACGCCGTGGGCCGCCGCAAGCATGCCAACCTTCAATCCGCTTGATAACACCTATACCTTCAAGCTGCGCCGTGGCCTCGCATGGAGCGACGGCACGCCGATAGACGCCAACACCTTCGCCTATTCCATCAATCGCGCCCTCAGCCCCTGCACAGCGTCAGCCGTGACCTACTATCTCTTTCCGCTCAAAGACGCAGAGGCGTTTTCTATGGAAAGCTGCGACAACGCTAAACAGACTATCCACGGCAGGATACAGACGTTGATTGGCGACTCGATCACTACACCGGACCCGCAGATGCTCGTTCTGGCGCTCTCAGCGCCCGCGCCGTATTTCCTGCAAGCGTTGACGTTTCCTACCACCTACGCCCAGCCGCAACAACTCATTGCGCAGTACGGCACAAGAGACTGGACCAACCATCTGGCCGGCTTCGGTGGCAATCTCTACAACGTCAGGGCATGGAACCATCAGGGTATACTCGCTCTGACACCCAATCTACGTTTCTGGGGCAGAAAACCTGAACTCAGCGAGATTGTCTTCACCATCTACAAGACCATGCCCGACGAATATGGCGATTATCTGAACGGCAAGCTCGATGTAGGTTTTCCGCCACCGGAAACCTATCAGGATGCGAAGCGGCGCGCCGATTTCCACCAGTTCCCGATGCTCGAAACCACGTATTTCCAGCTCGACTGGAGCAAACCGCCATTCGACGATCTGCGGGCGCGGCTGGCATTTGCGCTGGCGCTCGACAAGGTGGCGCTGGCGAATGCGGTCTATCACGGCGCGGTGTTTGCCACCAATCACATCGTGCCGCAGGGCATGTATGGCTACAACCCTAATCTGGTGGGGCCAGATGGCACCACAAACCTCACCGGCAATCTGGCGCTTGCCCAGGGATTAATGGCGTCGTATGCGCAGGACAAATGCGGCGGCAAGCTGAGCAAGTGCCCACCGACGTTCATATTGGGTGACTGCTTTGGGGGTGATCCGCAGGTTCTCGCCACCGAGCAAGCGGCAATTCAGGCATGGCAACAAGCATTTCCAGGCTATCCGGTCAAGCTCGAAAATAATGACTTCTGTGGCCCTCTCATCCCGGTTCCTTTTACTGCTAATACACCGCCCATCGTTGACTTGACGTGGGTTGCCGACTACGCGGACCCGCAGGACTGGCTCAGCTTACAGTTCGAGCCAAATGCAATCAACAACATTGGCAACGTCAATGTACCGGCGGCCAACACGCTGATGGCGCAGGCCGATGCCGACCAGAATCCCACTGATCGCGCCAGTCTCTACAACCAGGCGGAGCAATTGCTGGTGATGCAATGCGCCTGGATTCCGCTCTTCCAGCAGTGGTTCTTCTACAATCAGCCGTCTTATGTGCATGGCCTGGCGTTCACCGCGCTTGGCACGATTCCGCTGGCGAGCTGGCAGCAGCTTGCGGTGTATCCACACTGAGACGGGTGACGCATCCAGAACGTTTAGGACTACAGATACAGAGGCTACATTGCCTACAGAGGCTTGCGCGAATGCGCCAACCCAGGTACAATAGACTCGTATCATGCTGCGTGGTAGCCGCTGGGCGTTGGGCGTCGCCAGCACAAAACAAGCGCGACACAGACAACCATGCGCAACCTGCGCGAACAGCATCCAGGCATATCCTAGATCATCCTAGACAATCCTAGACATCGCCCCGCCGGAAGCGGCGAACCATTCGTGAACTCTTCCTGTGGGAAAGGGATTTGGTGGTACTCATGTCATCTCGTACAGCAAAGCCGCTGGTCAGCTCACTGCTGGCGCTGCTCTTCGTCCTCGCCTTCGTCGTGCCGTTCCTGCAATACGATTATCTCGCTGGTCCGATCACGCCATTTGACCCGGTGCAGGCGGGAGCGATTCGCTGGGGAACCATCCTGGCAATTGCGCTGATCTGGTTCGGCGTGCAACTGTTTTGGAAAGCGCCCACTGAGGCGACCAAACTGGGGCTGACGGCCTCCGCGACGATCTGCTGGCTGTCGCTGGCGCTGCTCTTTGGCTTCAAGAATCTCAGCATTGATGAGGGCCAGCGCGGCGCTGTCGCCTTCTTCACGCTGATGGGCGGCCTGGGCATTACGCTGATGTGGATACGCTTCTTCGCGGACGACGTGAAGATTTAGCTGCGTTTGCTCTATTTTTTCCATTTCATTCTTTTACGCCTGAGACCAACTATTTTAGTGTCTCAGGCTTTTGTCTGTCTCGCTTTGGCGCTACCTGGCAAAGGGTCCTCGATCTCTAAGGAGAAACGCATGCCTCTCTCTCAAGGCCTCTCCCTGGAAGTACGCCCTCTCACTGCCAGCGATGCTGAAAGCTGCGATCAGATTATTCTCTCCCTTCCGCACTACTTTGGGCACGAAGTCGGGCGGTTGGCCTGCGCTCAGGCAGTACGGACAAGTGACGGGTGGGTGGCAGTTTTAGGTGAGCACGTAGTTGGCTTTTTGACTGTAGAGCCACATTTCGCTACAACGCTTGAAATTACCTGGATGGCAGTGCATGCTGATTATCGCGGGCAAGGGATTGGGCGGCAACTGATGAGTCGCTTGCAGCAAGAGGCCCAAATACGGGGATATCGTTTGCTATTGGTTGCCACGCTGTCACCTTCGGTTGATGACGAGGGATACGCCGCCAGACGTGCCTTCTATCAGGCGGTAGGCTTGCTGCCGCTGCAAGAAGTCCCCCTTTACTGGGGAGTGGGCAGTCAACCAGCCTTGCTGCTGGTTATGCCTCTCTAGAACTTCTACGTTCCGAGAGAGCTGTACCATAGGTGGGGACAGACTCGTTAGAACACTATAATAGAGCGATAAATTACCCGCATCATCAGGAGGCACGGCATGGGACAGCGCCGTATTGCCCGCATCACCCTACCCACTCTCGCGCCCATCATTGTCGCGGTTGCGCTGACGTTGCTCATTCCTGGCATGTTAACGCTCGCCCCCGCCGCGCAGGCCGCGCCGCGTAGCGCGTCGCTCGTAGCTGCCACACACGCAGGTTGCCAGAGCAAGGTTGCCGGAAAGCACGTCTACGATTGTGCGGGCGTGCTGACCAGCGACGAGATTGCTTCATTAGAGACACACGCCGCCGCTGTAGACCAGGCGGGTGCCGCAACCGTCGTCTACCTGCAAGCGAAGAACGCGACCCAGGATCAGACCGACCAGGATGCCGTGAACCTGATGCAGAACTGGGACATCGAGACCAAAGCCGGAGCCAAAGATGGCTTCGTCATCTTCCTCAATCTGACGCCGGGCAACCTGCAACACGGGCATGTCGCGCTCTACGCCGGGCAAACGCTGCTGAACGGTCCGCTGCCGATAACTGAGCAGGAGCGCATCGTCAACGACGTAATGCTGCCATATTTGCAGAATGGGCAGCTTGCCAATGGCATCAGCGCGGCGCTGGATGCCGCCGCCGCCGATATCCAGGCGGGCGCGCCGGTCAACGACAATGGCGGCTCTAGTAGCACTACTGGCGCTGCCAGCGGGCCGGTTGGCAATCCAGCCGTCGCAGCTTTCGACGGCTGGCCGTTCAACATTTTGGCGCTGCTACTCGTCGTCTTCGGGGTATTGTTGCTGCGGCACCATCCCGGCAAGCGCCAGCCCATCCCAGACGATATATTGCCGGAAAAAGGCAACACGCCGCCCAATGATCTGCCGCCTGCGCTGGCTGGCGCGCTGGTGGCCGGGCATGTGCGCGACGACCAGATTGAGGGCACTGTCTTCGATTTTGCGCGCCGCAAGATGCTTGCTCTTGAGCCAGCGGAGCACAATCAGATGCAGATAAAGCTGCTGACGAGCGGCGCGCACCTGACTGGCTATGAGGCGAAGGTATGGGAGTCGCTGGCCTCTCATGCAGATGGCAGCAAGATCATCCCGAACTCGCAACTCATCAATGTGCGCGGTCAATGGTATATGGCGCGCGCAGCGTTGCAGGGGGAACTCGTGGGGCGTGGTTGGTTCGATGAGAACGTCGCCGCACGTCGCCAGCCTTACTATCTGTTCGGCGGTGTCTGCCTGGGGCTGGCTGCGCTTGGCGTGCTGCTGGCGTTCATCGGACTGAATGGCTGGGCGCTGTTCGGCGCGCTGGCGCTGCTGGTGATTGGTATTATCACGCTCTCCGGCGGGGCGGCGATCCTCGATACGACGGATGCCGGTGAAGAGGCGGCCCTGCCCTGGCGCGCCTTCTCACAGCGGCTGAGCCTGAACCAGCAACTCGGCAAAATCGAGACGGACGAACTGGATATGCTGCTCCCCTATGCCATCGCGCTGGGGATATCCTATGTGCTGACGCCGCAACTTCAGACGGCAAGCGATCAGGGGTATGCGCCTGGCTGGTTCGTTCCTGGCCGCTACTACAACCGCGCGCTGGGCTTCTATCCGTACTGGCTGGCCTGGCATGGCAGCATCTATCCCGTCTCCACCAGCACCGGCATGTATCATGGCGGCTTCTCTGGCGGCGGGTTTAGTGGTGGCAGCTTCGGCGGTGGCGGCGCGGCGGTTGGTGGCGGTGGCGCTGGTGGCGCATTCTGAACTGTGGGGGTGAATCCGCCAGCTCCGTTTGTCTGGAGAATTCCGCTGCCACTCGCCACGACCGTTCGCCCTGCGCTCCCCTCTCCTCGTGGGAGAGGGGCCGGGGGTGAGGTCCTCTAATTGTTGCCGGGGAACATGTCAAGCGGTTTGCCGCGCAGAGGCTTTTGCTCGTGTTCCGGCAGGGCCTCGGCGATGCCCGTCTTGCGGGTACGTCCGGCGCTGACGGGGCCAAGCGAGCCATCGCCGGGATAGACCAGCTTCGCCTCGTGTTCCGGCAACAAGCTCGCCACTTCGCGCAGCGTCTCTTCCAGGAATTGATCTTCCGGCACCGTCTTGACGTACTTGCCCTTACGATAGATCACGCCCTTGCCGCGCCCGCCGGAGAGACCAACATCAGCATCCTTCGATTCGCCGGGACCGTTAACGACGCAGCCCATCACCGCGACCTGAATCGGCGTCTGCACCTTGCTCAGTCGCTTTTCCACCTCATTGGCGATCTTCAGTACGTCAATCTCCACACGCCCGCAGGAGGGGCATGAGACGAACGTGACGCCACGCGAGCGCAGTTCCAGCGAGCGCAGAATCTCGTAGGCGACCGGAATTTCCTCCTCCGGCTCAGCCGTCAGTGAGACGCGGATCGTGTCGCCGATGCCATCCGCCAGCAGCAGCGCGAAGCCGATGGACGACTTTACCGCGCCGGTGACGAGCGTGCCTGCCTCGGTGATGCCCAGGTGCAGCGGCACATCGCTGGCGGCGGCGAAACGACGGTACGCCTCCACTGCCGTCAGCACATTGGAACTTTTCAGCGACACTTTATAGTTGGTATAGCCCAGGTCATCGGCCCAGCCGCAATATTCCAGCGCCTTCTCCACCATGCGCTGTGACAGTTCTTCGCGCTCTCTGCGGCGCTCCTCCGCTGGATCGCTCGTGACGAGGGTGCCGTCGTCCAGCCGCTTCACCGAGACTTTGCGCATCTCCGGGCCGCGTTCCAGCGCGTCTATCGAGCCGGAGTTGACGCCGATGCGCATGGCAATATCCGCCGCTTTGGCGGCCTCGACGATTTTGGTGAACATCTCACGCCCATGCAGCAGATTGCCGGGATTGATGCGCACACCGTCCACGCCCTGTTCGATGGCGAGCAGGCCGAGCTTGCCATCATAGTGAATATCGGCGATCAGGGGAATATGGATGCGCTTCTTGATCGCGCCCAGCGCCAGCGCGTCCACTTCTTCCGGCACAGCGACGCGCACCAGCTCGCAGCCGACCTCTTCGAGGCGCAAAATTTGCGCGACTGAAGCGTCCACGTCGCGCGTATACATCGTTGTCATGGATTGGACGGCAATCGGCGCGTCGCCACCAATCAGAACGTTTCCAACATGAATCTGCCGCGTTTTTCTCCGCATGCCTTGCCAGCTCCCAAACTCGTCTATTCGTCTCTCTGACGTTTTCTGTAACTGCGAAATTGCAGGAATCGCTACTCTTTGCGCTCATCCGGCGGCGCTGCCGAAACTCCGGCGCAATCAATCATCAGTCATCAATCATGGGTAATCATGGGTCCATGCGCCCATATCAGATCATAGCGCGCCCTTGCACAGGATAGCACGCACTCAGGTGCGTCTATGTGCTGTACGCTGGTGCCACGTACTTGATACAGTACTTCTCTCGGCTTTGAAAAGCCGAAGTACGGACGAAACCGGCTGAAGCCGCGTAGCCAGTGGACTTCAGTCGGTTATTCGTGCGCCGGCTGTTTACAGCCGCGATTGCAAAATATCCCTAATGCCCGAAGTTGCCGATGTCGTTGATCGTGACCAGCAGCACCAGGAAGAGCAGCGTCGCCAGGCCGATCAGATGTACCAGACCCTCGCGCTCCGGGCTGACACGCTTGCCGCGCCGCAACACCTCGATCAAGATGAAGAGCAGCCGCCCGCCGTCCAGCCCTGGAATCGGCAATAGGTTGAAGATCGCCAGGTTCAGGCTCAGCAGCGCCGTCAGGAAGAGTATTGGTGAAATGCCGATACTCGGAATCTCTGAGGCGGAGCCGCCAATATAGTTGACGATGCCTACTGGACCTGTCACCGCATTCTTTGGAGCAATCGCGCCGCGAATGACCTCCTGGATACCCTGGTACGTTTCGGCAGTGACGATGCCAATATCCTGCACTCCGCGTATCGGCGCCTGCCAGATTGGAATGTGATGGACAACCAGCACGTTCGTATCGGGTCCCACGCCGAGCCGGCCCTTCTTCGGGTCTGCCTGAACCGGTGTTGCAATGGTCAGCGTCTCGGTGGTATGCGTGCCCTTTGGCTGAACAACGAGGACCAGGTCAAACGTCTTGGCGTTCGTTGGCGCGTTGAGCGCAGCCTGCGTGATCTGCGATGTGATATCGGTGTAGCCCTTGACCGACACGCCGTTGATCGAGAGGATCGTGTCGCCGGTTTTCAGACCTGCATGCGCCGCCGGAGAGCCAGCGATGACACTGCCGATCACCGGAGGATAATCTGGTTGACCCGCAGCCTCGTAGGCAGTGAATAGCACGGCGGCCAGAATCAGGTTCATCGTCACGCCCGCCAGCAGCACCGCCGCGCGGCGTCCTGCGGATTTGGAGGCGAAAGAGCGCGGATCGTAGTTGCCGGCCTCGTCGGTGGTTTCGCCGTTCTCGCCGGGCATGCGCACAAAGCCGCCTATTGGCAGCAGGTTGATCGAGTAGAGCGTTTCGCCACGCCGGAAGCTGATGAGCCGTGGCGGGAAGCCGATGGCAAACTCATCCACGCGGATACCGGCGAGCTTGGCGACGATGAAATGGCCGAACTCATGAACGATCACCAGCAAGCAAAAGACTGGTATCGCGGCAAGATAATAGAGCGGATTCATCGCTGGTGGCTTTCTCCCTACTCGAACATGTCGGCAAACACAAATAGAGCGTCGCTCCTGGACGCTAGAGTTATCTCCATATGATAGATACGTTTAAGCGTTCGCCTTCGTTATACGCCCAGACGCCGGCAGCCCGCGCAGGCGTAGGACTTCTTCCTGCGCCCAGCGGCTGGTTTCCAGCACGTCGTCAAGCGTTGGCTCCGCCTTGTACTCGTGGCGTTGCAGCACCGTTTCCAGCGTCTCGGCAATCTCCGTCAGTTTGAGTTCGCCACGCACGAACAGGGCCACCGCCGATTCATCCGCGCCTGCCAGCGCCGCCGGAGCCGTGCCGCCGCGCGCGCCTGCCTCGAACGCCAGCCGCAGACAGGGGAAGCGGTCAAGGTCAATCGCCTCGAAGTCCAGCCGCGCCACCTCCGGCCAGTTGAGTGGACGCGCAAGTGCTGTTCCCGCGCGATTCAGCCGGCGCGGATAGCTCAGGGCGTCCTGAATCGGCAGGTGCATGCTGGGCAGCCCTGCCTGCATTTTGATCGAATCATCAACGAACTCGACCATCGAATGAATGATCGCCTGTGGATGCACGACGACGCTGATCTGCTCATACGGCATATCAAAGAGCCAATGCGCTTCGATAACCTCCAACCCCTTGTTCATCAGCGTGGCCGAGTCAATCGTGACCTTCGGCCCCATGCGCCAGACCGGATGCGCCAGCGCCTGCTCCACCGTCACATCGCGCATCTGTTCCAGCGGCATCGTGCGCAGCGGGCCGCCGGTGGCTGTGATGATGAGGCGGCGCACCTCCGGCAGATGCTCTCCGTGCAGGCATTGCCAGAGTGCGCTGTGTTCGCTATCCACCGGCAGAATCTGCACACCTGCGCGCCGCGCCTCCGGCATTACCAGATGGCCAGCCATCACCAGCGTTTCCTTGTTGGCGAGGGCAATCGTCTTGCCAGCGCGAATCGCCGCCAGCGTCGGCAGAACGCCCACCAGGCCGGAGGTCGCCGCGAGCACAATATCCGCGTCGGGATGCGTCGCGGCGGTGGTCAGGCTCTCGATGCCGCGTAGCGCATCGGGCAGCAGGTCGTCAAGTTGCCGCTGAATAGCAGGGTCGTCGCCGGTGCAGGCTATCAGCTCTGGCGCGAACTCACGCGCCTGCTCGGCCAGCAGCGCGACGTTGCCATGCGCGGCCAGCGCGACGATGCGAAACTCATCGGGGAAGGCGCGCACAACATCCAGCGTCTGGCGGCCAATCGAGCCGGTGCTACCGAGAACCGCGATGCGGCGGCGAGAATCTGCCATGCTATGTTATCCTGTAATTGTTTTGGGTTGGACCTCACCCCCGGCCCCTCTCCCACGAGGAGAGGGGAGAGCGGCAGCCATGTGCGGGCCGATAGCGGGTCATATCGCCTCAGATTATAGCATAGCGACACCGGTGGGTTGTGGGATGAGCCAGTGTCGTTTGCTGCGATGTCTATGTGTCATCCTAGACGGCCTGTGGGAGAGCGGCGCAGCACCGCACGAGTCGCCAGCGCAGAAACAATCATGGCGAGAACACCGGCACCAATGAGTTGCCAGAGCCAGCCAACAGCCTTCATATACACAATGCTCAGGATACAGGCGCCAGCCCCTAGAATGAGCATGATGATGTCTGAGCGTCTGGAAAGCGGGAGGATGGGATACCAGCCAAAGGCAGCAAAGAGGCTAAAAACCAGCCCAATGGCAAATATCACTACGACGAAGCGGTGGTCCATTTCCGCCCATTGCAATCCAAGAGCGTAACTGAGGATAGCGCAGAATACCAGAATGCCTAGCGCAATTAGCGCAAACCCTGTGACATAGTATTTGATGAGGTATCCTACAAAATCTCCTATTGCCTTACCCATTGTCTCATGTTCATCCATTGTTTCGTAGTCGTCTATTGTCTCATCTTCATCTTCATCTTCATTCGCATCTTCGTCCGTCGTTTCGTGGTAGTCCATCGCTTCGCGTCCCCTTTCCAGATGAGTCTCCCATCAAAGGCTGCACCTCATGTGCGCCATCGCCATAGGCAACTCCTACTGCCCAACTGTTGGGAGGTTGATAGTAACGCCAGTGTTGAAGGCGGTGTAGATCAATGTGTCATCTTGAGGCGTACTACCTGTCACGTGTGCCACAAGTTTGACTGGCAGATATGTATCCTGACGCAAATAGATGTCAATCACAGCACTATCTGTTTCATTGGCATTATAGATGTCAGGAGCAGTTAAGGTGCCACGTATATGCCATGTTGTTATGCCACTAACCTGCTCTTTCCCAACTAATGTAGCGCTTGAAAGTTGCTGATAAATGAGCGGTATATTCGCTAGTTCAAAAGCTGCTGGCGGCCCCTCTGATTTATGCCAAGTTGTGCCAGCAGTACCGGGTAGGAGACTATCTCTGAAATAAACGACCTTAGTAGCATAATCAGCGATATCCTCCAATGTATCCGCAGGATAGTCTGTAGGAGCGGTGCGGACATGAACATCTGAGCGATAGGGGTGGAGAGTTACCTTCCCCTGACCAATGAAATGGTCAATCGTACCAGAAAGCTCCTGGTTAACCCACGTAATCGTAAAGGTGGCATCGAGCAGATGGGCTGCGCGCGCTTTCGCAATGATCTGCTGCCCGGCTGATACTGCACTGCTGCTTGCTGTGCCGCCACATCCTATTATGCTCGTCAGCATACATAGCATGCACAGTCCTAGCAACACATCTCGGCGCTTTTGGTTGTCCAGATGTAGCGACATCTTCATCATGCGTATGTATTTCCTCATGGCATTGCTCCCTCTCAATCGCTGCCATTTCGTGTATGTTTATTGCTTTGCGGTTCACGTCTCCCATCTCCTACACGCACGGAGAGCGGGCACTATTCCATCCTATCAGAACAGGGCAAGTCCGCCGGTTGGATACGTTAGATGAACTGGATGGCCCTGCCTCTGGCTAGCCCAGGATTCCCCGTGGACAAGGCGGTGGATAAAGTCGTGGATAAGTTCGTCAACTGCACCCTCTGTGTGGATAACATGGGATAACCGCCAAACTCGCCCGCGCCGCTTGACAAAAGATGTAAAAAGTGGCGCATCTCCCTTGCCGTTTCCCCCAGCTTATCCACATATCCACTCGCTGTGGATAACACCCCGTTTGCCAAATCGTCTTGCTTCAGGTACTCTCATGGGTACCCCCATCGCTCACGGAGTCCGCTTATGGGTATCCTGCTGAGCTAACCGACTGCGGTTGACGACGCCGCTACGATGCTCTATGATCGTAGAATGGGCGTTCTACCAACAGGCGGTGTGGTTGGGGAATACGCATCAGTGCGATGGCTGAGATGAATTTGTATCTCAGGCATTGCTGGCCTTGTATTTCATGCGCGTAGTGTGTGGTTGCGTGGTTGCGTGTGGTTGCGCTAGCAGTGGCAGGGTCGGAGGTTGGCGCTATGGCCGTGGAAAAGCTCCTTCCGCAGAATGTAGAGGCGGAGGCTGGGGTATTGGGCAGCCTGCTCATAGACCCCGAAGCGCTGGTACAGGTCGGCGAATTTCTGCGGCCAGATGACTTCTACCGCGACGCTCACCGCATCATCTACGAGGCGGTGCTCGACCTCTACGAAGCCGGCGACCCCACCGACCTGATTACGCTGACCGATGAACTGGCACGGCGTGGCAAGCTGGACGAGATCGGTGGCATCGGCTACGTCTCTTCGCTCGCCAACCAGGTGCCCACCAGCGCCAACGTCGAGTATTACGCGCGCATCGTCGAACGCACCGCCATTCTGCGCAGGCTGATTCACGCGGCGGGACAGATCGCCGGTGTCGCCTATAACGAGCCGGACGCAGCGGCGGCGCTAGACGAAGCAGAAAAGCTGGTCTTCAACGTCAGCCAGCGCTATGTGCGCGAAGAGTTTGAGCATATCCGCGATACGCTCCGCGAGTACATTGACAAGCTGGACCAGTTGCACGAGCGGCGCGGCACCATCGTCGGCGTGCCCACCGGCTTCAATGACCTCGATAAGATGACCGGCGGCCTGCAAAAATCCGACCTGATAATACTGGCAGCTCGTCCTGCGGTTGGTAAAACTGCCCTGTCGCTTTCCCTGGCGCATAACACGTCGCTCAAGCATGGGCATGGGGTGGCGCTCTTCAGCCTGGAGATGAGCAAAGAGCAGCTAGTCGCGCGCCTCCTCTCGATGGACGCGATGGTGGATCAGCAGCGGCTGCGCACTGGCTACATTGACGACGACGAATGGGAGCGCATCAGTGATTCCGTGGGCCGGCTCTCCGAGGCCAATATCTACATTGACGATACGCCGGGCATCTCGCTGGTGGAGATGCGCAGCAAGGCGCGGCGCCTGATGATGGAGCATGGCTTCGATCTTTTGATCGTGGACTATCTGCAACTGATGCAGGGCAGTGGTGGCAGCAATTTCGGCCATGAGAACCGTGTCCAGCAGATTTCGGAGATCAGCCGTGGCCTGAAGATTCTTGCCCGCGAACTGAATGTGCCGGTGCTGGCGCTCTCGCAGCTTTCGCGCGCTGTGGAGAGCCGCACCGATAAGAAGCCGCAGCTTTCAGATTTGCGCGAATCCGGCTCCATCGAGCAGGACGCCGATATCGTCATGTTCATCTACCGCGACGAGGTATACAACCCCGACACCGACCGTCCGAATATCGCCGACATCATCGTCGCCAAGCACCGCAATGGTCCGGTTGGCCAGATCAGTCTGTTTTTCCAGGCCGAGCAAACCCGCTACCGCGATCTGGAACTGCGCGCGCCTGATGATTACTAGCGCCTGAAGGGAGCCTTGCTATGCCAGCCTTCGCCGGGTTTCCTCCTGGCAAAAGCCCTTATATTCCGTTGCCGGAGCAGTTCTTTACCACGCTGTTGCCGGAGATCGAAGATGTCAGCGAGTTGAAAGTGACGCTGCACCTCTTCTGGCTGCTCTTTCGCAAGTATGGCGACCCGCGTTGCGCCAGCGACCGTGAACTGCTGGCTGACCCATTGCTCCGCCGCGCGTTACGCCGGCAGGGCGATCCACGTCCCATCGAAGAGCGGCTGCGCGCGGCGCTGGAACTGGCGCTGGCGCGTGGGACACTGCTGCGAGTGCGTGTGCGCGTGGATGATGAGATCATCACCTGGTATTTCTTCAACACCGACCGCAGCCGGCAAGCGGTGGCGCGGCTGCTACGCGGCGAAGAATCGCCGGAATTGCTCTTGGAGCTAGAAGGACCGGCGGGAGCGCCGAACGACGAAGATGAACATGAGTATGCCATCGAACTGGAGCGGCCCAACATCTTCGTCCTCTATGAGCAGAACATCGGCCTGTTGCCGCCACTCTTGGCTGAAGAATTACGCGAGGCCGAACAGACGTATCCATATGAATGGATTGAAGAAGCGTTCCGGCTGGCGATTCAGCAGAACAAGCGTCGTTGGAGTTATATTCGCGCCATCTTACAGCGTTGGGAGATCGAGGGAAAAGGGGAGGCAGGACATGGAACGCATGGGTGATATCCTCGCCAGAACAGCCACCCGCCGTGCCAGCCAGCGCGGAACCGGCGCAGGAGCAGCAAAGCGGCTCAGCCAGGCGCGGCAGATGAGCGGCGCGAATACGGTCAACACCATCAATAGTGCGAATGGGGTAAGTGGCGTGCGCACTGCTGCCACCGCGCGGCGCACGAGCGGCACGAGCGCCGCCAATGCCACCAACCCAGGGAGCGCGGCCAGCGTTGGATCGAGCGTGCCCTCGCGGCTGGCGAACATCCGCCATGTGCGACCGGAGGCCGCCGATGTCGCGCCCGCCGGTGCGCAACCACAGCCGCAACCGGCGAACATCAAACCGGCGGACAGCCTGACCGGTCCCGCTGGCGTAGATAGTGACCAGATACTCGAACTGCCAGCACGCCAGCACACAAAACCCGCGCCGGTGACGCCGTTACCGCGACGGCGCACGCTGGCGGCTCGTGGCTCCGCTGCGCAGCCGGAGGAGCCGCCGATTCCGGCTGCCATGACGCCGCTTCGTGACCTTGCGCAAGGGTTCCTCGCGCGGCGCGCCGCTGCCCCAGCCGCCGCACCGGTGGATTCTGAGAACGAGCAGGCAACTCGCCAGCCAACGCCCAAAAAGCGCGCCAGCAGAGCCAAACAACCGGATGTTTGCCCGCTCTGTGGTGGCGCGGGCTATGTGCGGCTGGATGTGCCGGTGGGCGACCCGGCCTTTGGCAAGCCAGTGCCCTGCCAGTGCCGCGAACGCGAATGGGAGGAGCGACGCCGGCTCGATCTGCGCCGTTTCTCCAGCCTCGACCCGTTCTATGACAAGACCTTCGCCACGTTTGACCAGAAGGCGCCGGGGGTGCGCGAAGCCTACGAGGTTGCGCGCCGCTATGCCGAGGACCCAGAGGGCTGGTTAGTGCTGCGCGGCGGCTACGGCTGTGGCAAGACGCATCTCGCCGCCGCCATCGCCAATGCGCACCTCGCGGCGGGTGCGCATGTCTTCTTCTCCATCGTGCCGGACCTGCTGGACCATCTGCGCGCCGCCTTCGCGCCCAATAGCGAACTGCGCTATGACGAGATGTTCGACAAAATCCGCGAGGCTGGTCTGCTCGTGCTGGACGACCTGGGCGCGGAGAACGGCACTGCCTGGGCGACGGAAAAGCTCTTCCAGATCATCAACTATCGCTATAATTTCCGCATGCCCACGGTCATCACCACCAACAGCCGGTTACTCTCGCATATGGATGAGCGCATCGCCTCGCGGCTCTCCGATATCGCGCTGGTGCATACCATCGTCATCGAGGCGCCGGACTATCGCAAGCGCCACACCAACGGTGCGCCACGCGCCGGGCAGAATGGCAGCGGCGGCCAGCGCGGGCGCGGCCAGGCGCGCTGAACTTCTGTTAAAGCGTGTTCCCTGGGCACGTCCTTTGCATTAGCAGCAAGTGGTGTTGAGTGTCGCGGCAGTGAACTGCCGACGCACGCGATGACAGCCTGAAGGCCCTTCCCCGCACGGCTTCAGCCGATTCTGCCGTGCGCCGGCTTTTCAAAGCCGCGAGCAGAGGCATATGGTGCGGCGGTAGACATGTTATAATCAGGAATGGCCCACGGGGCTTGGTCTACCTGTCCCCGGAGCAGCTGTTATTGCATACCGAAACACAGGTTTGTGGTCGTCCGCCCCAATGTGAGGAGTTGGACGTACCTGGAGGAACAATGCCGTACGACGTGACGTTGATCCCCGGCGATGGTACCGGACCGGAGATCACGGAAGCAACCCGCCGTGTGCTAGAAGCCACGGGCGTGGAATTCAATTGGCACGTGCATCAGGCGGGGCTGAGCGTGCTTGAAAAGACCGGCACCGTGTTGCCTGAAGAAGTAATTGCCTCGATCCGCGAGACAAAAGTCGGCCTGAAGGGTCCGATCACCACCCCGGTCGGCAAGGGGTTTCGTAGCGCGAATGTGGCTCTGCGCAAGAGCCTTGATCTCTATGCCAACCTGCGCCCGGCCAAATCCTTCCCCGGTCTGCGCTCGCGCTATGAGAACATTGACCTGATTATCTGCCGCGAAAACACCGAAGACCTCTACGCCGGCATCGAGTTCCAGCGCGGCACACCCGAACTCGACGAACTGATTGACTTCATCGGTCGCGCCACCAAGACGAATCTCAGCCATGACGCGGCGATCAGCATCAAGTACATCTCAGTTCCCGCCAGCCGCCGCATCGTCAAGTTTGCCTTTGACTATGCCCGCGACAACAACCGCCGCAAGGTGACGGCTGTTCATAAGGCCAACATCATGAAATTCTCGGACGGCCTGTTCTTGCAGGTCGCCCAGGAAGTCGCTAAAGAGTACCCTGACATCCAGTTCGAGGACCGCATCGTAGACAACATGTGCATGCAACTCGTGCAGAAGCCGGAACTCTACGACGTGTTGGTGCTGCCGAACCTCTACGGCGACATCCTCTCGGACCTTTCGGCTGGGCTGATCGGCGGCTTGGGCGTGGCCCCTGGCGCGAATATCGGCGCTGATTACGCCGTCTTTGAGCCGGTGCATGGCAGCGCGCCCAAATATGCCGGTCAGAACAAGGTCAACCCGATGGCGATGATGTTCTCCGGCGTGCTGATGCTGCGTCACCTCAAAGAGCGTGAGGCGGCGAATCGCCTGGAGAGTGCGCTGGCCGCTGTCATCGCGGAGGGCAAGAACGTTACCTATGACCTGAAGCCGCGCCCGGATGATCCCACTGCCGTCGGCACGTCGCAGGTGGCCGATGCCGTCATCGCAAAGATGAACGCATAAGCTGTTTCATCGCCGGTTACGCCCGGTTGCCGCTTATCCAGTTATCGCTCCGCCTCCATAGATCGAGGCGGGGCGATGATGTTTTTGCGCTGGCTTTTCATAGTCTCACGAACTCTCGGCTTTGAAAAGCCGGAGCACACTATGACTGGACTGAAGTCCATAGCCATAGGGGAAGCTACTCTGTGTGGCTTTAGCCCGTTTGATCCGTGCGTCGGTAGTTTACTGCCGCGATTTCCCAGCGAGAAAAGCGCCATGAGCCTTGCGCTGAAGATCATCCTGACGCCGACATTGATTGGGCTGGCCAGCCTTGCCGGACGGCGCTGGGGGCCAGCGGTGAGCGGCTGGCTGGTGGGGCTGCCGTTTACCTCCGGGCCGGTCGCCTTTTTCCTTGCGCTCGATCATGGCACCACATTCGCCGCCGCCGCCGCTACTGGCACATTGACTGGAACGTTTTCTGAGGTGTTCTTCTGCCTAGCGTATGGCTGGTGCGCGTTGCTGTTTCCCTGGCCGGTGGCGGCACTGTCTGGCGGCGCGGCGTTTCTCCTGGCAACGTTTGCCTTGCGCTATCTCACCTTGCCGCTTGTGCCAACATTCCTGTTTGCCGTAGTCGCGCTCACTATCGGGCTGCGCCTCATGCGACCGATCATTGATCGTGCCAAACGGGCCACGCCCGCCAAAACGCCGCACTCATCAGAGCCATCATCAATAAACAAACCGCCATCCTGGGATCTACCGGCACGCATGGTGATTAGCACTGTTTTCGTCGTGTTGCTCACCGCCGTTGCGTCGGCGCTTGGTCCCCACCTGGCCGGTTTGCTTGCAACATTCCCGCTCTACGCCACCATTCTCGCTGCTTTCGCACACCAACAGCAGGGATCGCTTGCCGCCGCTGGCGTGTTGCGTGGCCTGTTGTTTGGACTCTTCGCCTTCGCCAGCTTCTTTCTGGCGCTGGCGGCGCTCCTGCCACGGGTGGGCATCGCGCCGTCCTTCATGGCGGCGACTGCGTTATGTCTCGTGGTCCAGTTTGGCGCGCTCTGGGTGCTACGCCGCATGATGCGCGCTGAACGTGCCGGGGGATTGGCCGGCGTGTGAGTAGCCCCACCCCCGACCCCTCTCCCGTGCGCGGGAGAGGGGAGTGCAGAGTGATGGGCGAATGGTGATGGTCCTTTCTGGTCATGCTACCTGGAAGGCGTCATCTGGCGTTGGGCGCGCGCCGCCAGCTTTTCCATGCGCTTCTGCGCCAGTTCGGCCACGGTGTCTGCGAGGGCATAGGCGGCGTCCGGCTGGGCAAGGGTGCGTGCGGCGTTCGCCATCAGCGTCCGGCGTGGCCCATTCTCCAGCAGCGGGACTAGCATATCCAGCAGTGAATCCGGCGTCAATTCCTTGTCGGCGATGACCTCTGCTGCGCCTGCTTGCCGGAACATCGCCGCGTTGGTAGCCTGTGGCGAGCCGGAGAAGCCTGGCGGCAGCGGTACCAGGATGCTTGGCCGGCCCAGGATCGCCAGTTCTGCAAGCGTCGCTGCGCCGGAGCGGCAGAGCAGCACATCGCTGGACGCCAACGCTTCCGCCATGCGTGTGGAGAGATACGCGCGCAGCACATAGCGCCCCCGCAGCTCCGGGCGCTCCCGAAAGAGCGGCTCCGCAAGCTGGCGCGTCTCCTCATAGGTGCGCTCACCGCTGATATGGAGCACCTGACAGCGCGGCAAGAGCCGCGACAGCGACTGCGCCACCACCTGATTGATGTGGCGCGCGCCCTGGCTGCCGCCCGTCACCAGCAGCACCGGCTGCGCTGGGTCCAGGTCGAAGGACGCTTTGAACGGTTCGCTCGGCGCTCCGGCGACGCGCAAAATATCTTCGCGGACCGGATTGCCAGCCAGCGCAGTTTTCCGGCGCGGGAAATAGCGTAGTGATTGGGGAAATGAGACGGAGATGCGTGTGGCGAAGCTTTTGAGGATGCGATTCGCCAGATTTGGCGAGACATCCTGCTGGTGCATGACCAGCGGCGCGCCGATGCGCCAGCTAGCGATGCCAGCGGGCACGGAGACATAGCCACCGCTGGTAAACGTCGCGTGCGGCTGAAACTCGCGCACTTTTTCATATGCCTGGCTCATGCCGACAGGCACGCGCGCCAGATCGGTGAAGGTCTGTGGCGAAAGATAACGGCGCAGCTTGCCGGCGGTGATGCCGACGAAGCGAATGCCTTCGCGCGGCACGATGTCGCGTTCCAGGCCATTCTCATCGCCTAGAAACATCAGTTCCGCGCCATAGCGGTCGCGCAGTGTATGGGCCACGGCCAGCGCCGGATAGATATGGCCGCCGGTGCCACCGCCGGAAATCAAGATACGCATGGGTCTATTGTATCGCGCCCGTCAAGAGGGCAGGGAAAGGAGTCATGCCTCCTTCCTTGACCACTCGCGGTAGAGTATCAACACGTGGCCAACTTGTATCATTTGTATCATCAGGGCCTTTCTTCAGATAATCCAGCTAAGCAGGTGGAGGAAACAAAAGGGTAATGACAGATGATTTTCCCCCTATTTGTTCATGAAGAGTGTTCAACGACCAACATTCGCAAACAGTGGAAAGAGGAGGAGACATCCGATGCGCAATGACGATGTGAGCGACAATATAACGGCTGAACTGCCGCGTGGTCATGGAGGAGATGGAGAAGATGATGGAGGCGACTTGCAGGAGCGTGTGCTTGCGCTCGTAGCGATTCTGCCACATGGAGACAGGGTTGAGCGCACGTTTCCTTATGCTGCCCGGCCAGGAGACAATCTGCTCACCGTCGAGGCCAACATTGTGGATTACCTCTACAATGCGTTGCGTGAACAACTTCCGCAGCAAGCAGATATAGACTGGAAGGTCTACCGCCGCACTGAGACAGGAGACCGCCTGGATGAGCGGCTGACCCGCTATGCGCGAGCGCACCATAAGGTGCAAGTCGCTCGCAGCAGACTGAAACGGAAGGCAAGGGAGCCAGAGAAATCATAAACAGTTAGGTGGGAATCTGTCTCCCATGCGCATCTCGATCACATGAAGGTTTTTCAGCATACAGTAAACATTAGTGAACGAACTGTGGCTAATTCCTACATCGCGTGTCTATCTACCTCTGACTCACCCGGCTGTCGTTGTCGAATGCCAGCGTTCTTCGACCGGATGCAGCACCTCCGGCAACGGTCCACGCGCCCAGAGCAAGATGCCATCATGGGCTACGTTCTCGACGAATGAGCTATCCCACCCAGCAAAATCTGGAACGGTTGACATCAACTGCAATTCGCGGGCTTGTGGATAGCGGTCAATCACCTCGATTTTGGCCCAGGAGATAGCTGTATGCTGTGCGTTTGAAACCCGCTGCTCTCGCTGTTCTGGCTCGAAAATGAGCAGAACATCTACATCACTTGGATCAGGGTCGTCTAATGCTCTTACTGTCTGTCGTGCAACTGACCCGTAGAGAACTGCTGCCAAAAGATCCTCTCTCCGCGTGATAAGGAGAGTGAGGACATGGCGAAGATATTTCTCAGTCTCCTCATCAAGCCGGGGAATCGGAGTTATAGATTGGATAGAGGAAGAACTTCGATGCTGAGCCTGTCGGTGGCTCGCTCGATATGTTTTGATTCGAGTCGGTTTGTCTGTATTTGTCTGTTTTAACTTGTAGCCCGTGCGCGTATCTCCTGCCAGCACTGCTGTGCGCGTGCGACCGATCAGCATGGCACAGTTGTAAGGCTTGACCGCTGGATCGCCGAGATCATGAATAGAGCGTTCGATATCAATCGCTCGCTGCTCATGCCCTGCCTCGTTCATCGTATCACCTTTCCCCTATGCGCAAACTATTTTGTGTAAGCTCATTTCCAGCTATAGCAGAGGACAACAGGGCCAACATACCACATGAGAAGAGGACACGAGAGACGAGGCGGCAAGGAAGACTGCTCGGCGTAAAAAAGGGTAGATTCACACGTCCTGGTTAGCAGGTGCTATGGCGTTCGCGTGCTTTTATGGACCTGAACACTTATTAGATTCCCACTGTTTAGAGGTGATGACAGGCTGAGCAGATCGCGCTCGCCAGTGGAGCAAAGGGGAACTTCTCGATGGCCCATTTTCGTGCCTTTCTGGCTTCAATGCGGCGACCCCAGCCTCGGCGTCCTGCCTCGCCATCTTTTCTCTGGCTTCTTGCCCTTTGCTTCTTATCTGCCTGTGCTTCCAGTGGCGGCCATGCTTCATCCCCAACTGCCACTGTTACAGCGACTGCCTTCCCGCCCGCTCCCACGCGCTCGACTGCGCTGCTTACCTATCAAGGAACGTCCACGGCTGGCGTAATTAGTGTCGCCTGGTCTCCCAACGGCAAAAAGATTGCCACTGGTGGTGATGACGGCTTGGTCCGCGTCTTCGATGCCGCGACCGGAGCTACACTATTCCGTTGTGTCTGCCATACGTCCGGCAATCTAACAGGTGCGTACAGTGTGGCATGGTCGCCCGATGGCGCGCGGCTGGCGTCGGGCGGCGTTGACAACAAAGCGTATGTCCTCGATGCCGCAACCGGCCAGAAGTTGCTGACCTATAGCGGCCACACACTCACCGTCTGGTCAGTTGCCTGGTCGCCCGATGGTACACGCATCGCTTCGGGCAGCGACGACGGAACGACTCAAATCTGGGATGCGCATACCGGCCACACGCTGCTGACCTACAGCAAACAAACCAGCGGCATCAAAGAAGTTGCCTGGTCGCCAGACGGCACGCGCATCGCTTCGGCCAGCACCGATGGCAGCGTGCATATCTGGGATGCACACACCGGCCAGACGCTCCTCACCTATACCGGCACCGGTGGTCCGGTCTATCCGCTGGTCTGGTCGCCGGACGGCGCGCAGTTGGCCTCCGCGCCCGCCGATGCGCAAACGGCAGTGAACGGTGTCAGCGCAGGCGACACCGTGGTCGTGTGGGATGCGCGTACCGGCCACACCCTGCTCACCTATCAGGGCCACAAAGATCAGGTATTCGCTGTCGCCTGGTCGCATGATGGCAAGTGGTTGGCAACCGGCGGTGATGATGATACCGTGCAAATCTGGGATGCAACCACCGGACAGCCATTTTTGACCTATACGGGTCATAGCAGCACCGTTTGGTCAGTTTCCTGGTCGCCGGATGATACCCATATCGCCTCGGCAAGCCAGGATGGTACCGTGCAAATCTGGCAGGCGCAACCATAATGTGTTGCGAATTGGCTTCTGGAGGTGTCGATCTGGCGATTCGTTATTCGACGTTATGGTAGAAGCGGGAACGATGTTCTTTCCCGCATTGCACCGAAAGAAAGAGGCAACTACTATGACAGATAAGCAGTCTTCACCAGATGCGCCAGCGGTCGCCATTGCGCGCGCCCATGCAGAGGCATGGAGCCATCACGATTGGGACACAGCGCGCGCAATGCTCGCTCCTGATGTCCACGTAATAACCATGACCACACAACCCGATCTGCCTGCCACCGATCTCACCGGCGTTGATGACTACATGGAGGGTCTCATCAAGTTTGCCCGGGCCGTCGAACCGGGCAGTGCTCGTGTGGTTGCCAGCGTCGGGGACGAGCGAAATTCGCTCATTCTGCTGACGGTGCGCGCTTCCTTCGGCCCAGAAGGGCCAAATGTGACGATTCCGGCGGCTCGGCTTGCGCTCCTCGACGAGAACAACAAGATTAAGACCGAGCAGGTGGTCTTCTTCACGCTTCCAGACTGACACACATGACAGGGGAAATATGAGCCAGCCTGTAGAGTCTCAGCAGGCTGGCTCGAAAAACGATCATGCGGCCTGGGGTGAGCCAAGCCCGCTGCCGGCGTGGAACGTCCACTGGACGTGTCCGCTGTTCTGGTCGTAGGCATAGAGCGTGCCGTCGCTGCCGCCCATGAACACCGAGCCGTTCTTGATGCTCGGCCAGGAGCGCCCGGTGCTGGCGAAGCCACTGCTGCTGTGCTGCTGCCAGATTTTTTGGCCGTTGTTGGCGTTCAGCGCATAGAGCGTGCTGGGGTCAGCAACGTACACGACGCCGTTCGACACGTTGGGCGTCGAGAGCAGGCCATCCGCCGTCTGGAAGCTCCAGGCTGGTGAACCGTCGCTGGCATGCACAGCGTAGACGGTCTGGTTGCTCGCAGTGAAGTAGATCAGCCCGTTGACCACCGCCGGACGGCCACCAATCTGGCTCCCAGCCGCCTGCTTTGTCCATAGCACGTTGCCGTTCGACGCATTGACGGCGGTGAGCACGCCGCCATCGTCGCCGATGTAGACGACGCCGTTTGCGATGCCTGGTGAGGTAAATTCGACATCGGTGGTCAGCTTCACCTTCCACGCCAGGCTGCCGTCGCTCTCATGCACTGCATAGAGATAGCCATCGGTCGAGCCGGTGTAGACCAGGCCATTCGCCGTTGCTGGCGATCCGGAGATGGCGCCGCCGGTGGCAAATGACCATTTGCTCGACCCGTCGCCAGCGCCCAGCGCATAGAGTGAGCCATTGTCCGAGCCGACAAAGACGAGTCCATTATCCACCGCCGGGCGTCCCTCGAAGCTGCCGCCGGGCGTCACATTCCAGAGCGAGGAGCCATTGCCCAGCGCCGCCACATGTCCGGCATCGGTCGCCACATAGACGATACCCGACACCACCGCTGGCTTATTGGCAAGCCCGCCGACCGGAATTTGCCAGCGTTTGTTCCCCTCCGCCGAATCCACAGCGTAGACCGTGCCGTCGCTCGAACCGACATAGATGGTGAAGGGTCCGCTGCTCCCGCCATTGCCGCCGTTGCCGTTGTCGCTCGTGGCCGTTGGCGTCCCCGAAGCCGCTGCCGTGCCTGCCGTGCCCGTCGGCGTATGCGCCTGCGAGCCAGCCGATGACGAACAGGCCGCCAACAGCAGCAGGAGCAGCAGCGAGAGCAGGCAACAGACCGAGCGCACAGTTCGCTGGCCGCGTGATGGACGCGGAAACAGTATTTCATGGGATTTGGCGGTATCCGGCGTGTCTGGAACTCGCATTGCTGGTCTCTCCTATCCGGTCATTTGCTTGCCACGTGTACGAAGCATAACCAATGGAGAGACGCCAGCACAATGCGATAGCTCACTCTTTTCCTCAGCAGAAACGCTGAGCGGCTACCAGTGGATAATGAAGCGCAGTTGCTGTAAAGGAGGTTCCGAGCAATTTAGTTCGCATCGACGTCTGAGAGGGTGAACAGGGCGCGTATGCTACCAGCTTGTGGGAACGCGGGGCATATCTCTTGACGCTGGCAGCTTCATAACGTACACTAACTGCACTCACTCGCTTTGTTATCATTATTGTGGCCAGTTGCCGTAAATTCAGGAGAAGTCTATGCCAAATAACCCTGTGGTCATGCCGCTTCCGCCTACGCACCGCATCTTTCTGAGTTCCACTTCGGTAGATTTGCACGATTGGCGCTCGCGTCTGGATGGGTTATTGCCATATCTGGGGCAATTCTCTGTCGTCATGGATCGCTTTTCCTTGCGTCCTCTTGGTAGCATAGACGCCACCGATCTTTCACTGGACGAATTATCTGGCTGCCAGGTCTATATTTTGCTGCTTGGCTGGCGCTATGGCTATGTGCCTGATGGACAGAAGCTTTCGGTGACCCACCAGGAATATCAGGCCGCCCGTAAGAATGGTATGACCTGCTATGCGTTCCTCGCGCATCCAGATACAGCGCCAACCGAGGCGCCCAATGGAACGCCTGTGCTGTTTCCAGCGAGTGTGCGCGATCCAGAACACCACGAACAACTGCTGGCATTCCGTGCCGAGGTCGAACGAGACGGCATTGTCGGTTACTTCACCACGGCGGACGACCTGGCCAATAAAGCGGTGGGAGCCATCCATCGCTACCTGCTCTATGAACAGTGGTCTACGTTTTTGCAGGACCGCCGCCCACCTCGCCGGCTCCCACTGCGGGCGCCCGGCTTCGTGGGACGTGAGACGGAACTAGCGACGCTGACCGAAACGGTGTTGAGTGGCCAAAGTACCGGCCTCTCAGCGCTGGTCAACGGGATGGGAGGCGTGGGCAAGTCGGCGCTGGCCGCTGAAGTGCTGTACCGGCTGGCCCAGGATCCAACAGCTTTCCCGGCAGGCATCGGCTGGGTGCGCTGTGATGGACGTACCGGCGACGAAGGGCTGATCTGGGTTTACGATCAATTGCTCGCCACCTGGGATGCGTCGCTCGCCCCTGAAGTGGTGGCACAGGCGACTACACCGCAAGCGAGTATCAGGTTGCGGGAACAGCAGCTCACGCGAGTGTTTCATCCCTTCCCACTGACTCCTGAAATTGCTGCTTCTGGTGACGGCTCATCGAGCCAGACGCAGGCGCCTGCTGCCCTGATATTGCTGGATAATGTGGAGGTGGACTTTCCGCTTACAACGGCGCTGGAGACGCTGGCCTCTTTGCATGCCACGGTCTTGCTCACTGCCCGCCATCGCCCAGCCAACGAACGCTTGCGGGTCGTGTCTCTCAATGTTCTCTCCTCTCAGGCGTCAGTTGCACTCTTCCATGAACGCTATAGCGCCAAAGGTGGGGATTGGCAGCAAGCACGAGACGCACCGGCTACCGCTCAAGTGGCGCAGCAGTTGGGGTATTTGCCGCTGGCAATCGAATTGGCCGCTTCGCGCGCGGCGTTGCGGCAGATGTCAGTGGCTGATCTGGCAGCGGAACTGGCGGAAGCACAGCGATTAGGCTTTCTGAACGATCCGACCGACCCCAATCGCTCCAAAAGCAATGTCCGTTACAATCTGACGCGCAGCCTGGAGGCGCTTACTCCCGTCCAGCGTTTGCGCTTTGCGGCGTTTGGCCTGCTCAGCGGCGCTGATTGGCCGCGTGATGTCATCGAGTCGTTACTAGACGGCATCCTGGAAACACCGGCAGCCGCCGAATCGCCCAGCTCTCCGGCAGCCGATGATCTGGACCTGCTGGCCGCGTTCTCGCTGGTGACGCTTGGCACATCTTCCGCGCCCTCTGCTTCAGAAGCCGCAGACGCAGCGATTTCTTCAGTCACTACGCCTCCTCCTGATCGTCTGCGAACTCCACGAGTGCGCCTGCATCCACTGCTGCGTGATCTGGCAAGGGAAGAATGGCGCCAGTTCTGCGCGCAGGATCCGAGCTGCCAAGAGGCAGGAGTGCTGGCGCTGATGAACGCGGTGCATGTCTTCATCAGTCAGCATCAGGAGCATCTGGCTGTATTGGCCCAGGAGGAAGACCTGCTAGTGGGGGCTATCAATGAGGCCGCAGCCGTGCCGGTTGCCTACCAATCCTGCAATCAGGCAATACAGATGTTAACGGGGTATCTCTATCTTCGCGGACGTTGGCAGTTAGGGCAAACGCTGCTAGAACGGCAACTGTTTGTCCTACGCAGATTGGGCGACCGGCGTGGTGAAGGAGTTGCTCTCACGAATTTAGCCAATCTGACGCTTCGCCTGGGACAGTTCGGTGAATCCCGCCGTTGTCTGGATCAATCGCTGCACCTGTTCCAAGAAATCGGTGACCAAGAGGGCGAAATCATCACACTTGATATTCTGGGCACGCTGGCCGAGAACATAGGAGAGTATGCCGCCGCGCGCCACTATCTGGACCAAGCGCTGGCGATCTCTCGTACAAGTGGCAATCGTCGCCTGGAAGGGGCATCTCTCAATGCTCTGGGTATGCTGGCGCAACGTTTGGAACGGTATGATGAGGCTCGCCAGTACTACGAAGCATCGTTGGTGATCCATCGTGAGGTTGGTAATAAAGAGGGCGAAGCTGCTACTCTCAGCAATCTTGGTGGCGCGGCCCAGCACCTAAAAGCGTATGATGATGCCCGCCGTTACCTTGAACAAGCTTTGCCTCTCAACCGAGCGATGGGCAATCTCGAAGGTGAAGCCGCTGCTATGAGCAATCTCGGCCTACTGGCTCAAAACCTGGAAAAGTACGATGAGGCGCGCCGATACTACGAGCAGGCGCTGAGCATCTTCCAGGCGACTGGCAACCGGCGCGGCGAAGGGATTACTTTGGACGCTTTAGGCGGTCTGGCGCAACGAACAGGGGTGAATGAGCAGGTTCTCCACTACTATGAGCAGGCGCTGAGCATTTTTCGCACAATAGGTGACCGCGCTGGCGAGGCTTCCAATCTCTCCGAGTTGGGGAGCCTGATGCAGAGCTTAGGGCGATATGATGTGGCGCAGCGCTATCTCGAACAGGCACTGCCAATCGTGCGGACCATCGGTGACCAGCGCAGAGAAAGTATTGTTCTGGATAAATTAGGCAACATAATGTTGTATTTTGGCCAGTACGATGCTGCCCGTCACTTTTTGGAGCAGGCACTGAAGATCGCTCATGACATCGGTGCGCACGATGGGGAGGCCGCAGTCCTCACTAATATGGGGCATTTGGCGCAACGCCTGGGACAGAAAGAGCAGGCGCGTCGCTGCTATGAGCAGGCGCTGAGCATCTACCAGAAGATTGGCGCCGTAGACTACGCCCGCACTGTGGCGGCTAATCTACAATCCCTGGCATGAGAAATGTTCGTCTCTACCGCTATGTGGGGCCAGAAGAAATTCGAGAGCGTCTGGCACAAACAGGCGCTCAGGGAGCCGAAATTACCACCTATGCAGAGTTGGTGGTGTGGCTCCGCGATGCCGGGCAACAGCCCGACGCGAGCGGGCTAGTCGTGCTTACCTTCATCATTGATGCGGCTGGTGTACTCTGGGTAGCTGACCGCCATACCGAGCATGTCGCCTGTGCTGGCGGTCAGCCGGTGCGTTCGGCGGGTGAGTTATTCCTGGCAAAGGAGCGTGATAGCTGGGAGGTAGCAGCCGTCAGCAATCAATCCACCGGCTATTGTCCTGAGCCGGACTCCTGGCCCTGGGTGGTAGTGGCGCTGGTGCAGTTGCCGCTCTCATTCGCTGCGCCACAGAACGAGCATGAGGCGGCGAATGGATTCGCGTTCGCCTGTATCTTTCGTCGCTGCCCACGTTGCCGGCAGATCAACATCGTCAAAGACGGCGTGTGCATCTGCGCGCTCTGTGGAGAGGAACTGCCGCCGACATGGAATGTGGATGCTGACTGAACAGAGAAGCTGCCCTATCCCCATACCAGGATAGAACAGTCTCAATGGTGGTATTTTGCTCGCGCGCTACGCATTCGCTATGCCCCTCTGCGAGGGACTACCCGCCAGGAAGAAGACGCCGAGCGAGACGATAGCGATCAGCAGATGCAGCACGTTATCGGCTACGTTGACTTTGATGAGGCCGAGAACCGTCGCCTGCTGGACGAAGGGATATCTGGATGCTGTAACTATCACGTTTATCTCATCTGTGGAGACCAAAAGCATGCGATATGCTATACTGGCGGGCGGCAGGAAGATGAGCGGAAGAGTCATCGGAGAGAGGCGTTGCATGTCCTCGTACCAGATCATATTTATTGTGTTATTGGCGTTGAGTGTGCTGAATGTGTTCATCCGCTCGCGCCGCAGAAAGCGGCTTTCCTGGCGCGGGCAATACCCCACAAGCAATAATCAGCCAGCGCGTCGCGTCGAAGACCTGATGGCGGCGGGCGCATCGGCATCTGTGGCGCGTGAACTGGCGGCTGGCAACAGAATCAATGCCATCAAAACCTATATGGAAGAAACTGGCGCCGGCTTGGCCGAGGCAAAGCGTGCGGTAGATGCGATCACTGCGAGCGCCGATACCGCCCGGCTGATGAATACTGGCGCGCCGGTGAGTGCGAATACTGCGAACGCTACGAGCACAACAACACCACCAGTATTCGCCAGCGACAACGCGGGATACGCCAGCGCGCAGTACCCACAGTATCCACAGTATCCTCAATATCAACAGCGACCACAGCCATCGGGGACACTTTCAGAGCGCGTCGCCACGCTGCTTGCGCAGGGGCAGACCATCGAGGCCATCAAGGTCTATCGCGAGGAGATGGGCGTGGGGCTGCGCGAGGCGAAAGATGCGATAGACGCCATTCGCCTGCGCGACAGTGTCGCCGCGTTCCTGGCGCGCGGCGCATCGGAGCGTGTGGCGACATTGCTGGCTCGCGGTGCAAAGCGAGAGGCTATCAAGGCCTACCGCCAGGAAACTGGCACTGACCAGCATACCGCGAAGTCTACGATTGACCTCTTCCTCGCACGCTAGTACATATCATCACTGGCGCTGGTGCGAGACCAGCACCAGCGCAGGAACGTGGCTGCGCGCCAGCACCGTCTGCACTGCCTTGCCCAACTGTGGGCGCTCGCCCGTGCCGCGATCATACGCGCCGAGGACGACGAGTTGATATGCGCCGCGCGCCAGTTCGCGCTGGATCATACGGCCCGGATTATCGGCGATATGCACCACACGCGACACTGGCACGCCCAGCCGCTTGACGCGAAACTCCAACTCATCGAGGGTGTTCGCCGCCGTCGCTCGCAGCCGGGGCGCATTGGTCTCGCGCCAGAACAAGGCATCCATGTTCGCGGCAACGACATTCATCAGCACCAGTTCCGCGCCGTAGCTCTGCGCCAGGTGCGCCGCAATGTCGCCCGCCGCCATCGAATATTCCAAGCCGTTGGTCGGCACCAGAATGCGCCTGACCTCCGCCTTCGGATAGCGTTCTTCTTCGCTCGCCACCAGCAACACGTCCATCTGCGCCTCGTGGATCAGCGCATCTTGCAGCGGGCCAAACGTGAGGCTGCGCAGCCGCAGATGCGGATGCCCACCGATTACCAGCAGATCATGCTGCTTGGCGGCGTCCAGCACGGCGCGCAACGTATCTGAAGTATCCGATGAGGGGCCGGAACTCCTGCGAAATAGCTCCACGTTGCGCAGCGTCGCGGCGGCGTTGAGAGCGGCGCGCGCCACCACTGTCGAGGGCTGCCGCGCAATCGCCTGCTCCGGCGCGGTATCTGCGCCATCCTCTACCAGAAACTCGGTGACATCGAAGATTTCGCCCTGCTCGTGCTTGGAGAGCGCAATCCGCTGCACCACATCGGTCGTCAACGCCGGCAAGAGTTGCGGCTCAACCGGCACCACCACCCGCTCGATCCGTGGCACATAGGCGCGGCGTGCTGCCTCCTCGCGTTCCAGCCGCTGCTGTTCCTCGCTGCTGACGGGCGCGCGGCGAGTCAATGCCGTCAGCAGCATTGGGGTGAGCAACACCGTTAGCATGGCGACGATGGTATAGATGGTATACGTGCGGACGGTGAGCAGCCCCAGCTCAACGCCAATGATCGCCACGATGACATCGGTGCCGCCTTTGAGGTTGATACCGACGCCGACGATGGCCGCTTCCCAGGAACCCAGGCCGCCGAGCCGCGCGCCCAGCAGGCCAAAGACAATTTTGACGGCGCTGGCGACGATCAACAGCAGCGCAATAGCGCCGAGCGCCGTGACACTGCGCAGTTGAAAGATGTCTACGCGCATGCCCGCCAGCACAAAGAAGATTGGCGCAAAGAGCGCGGTCGCCAGCGCCTGAATGCCTTCTACCAGTGTCCGGTTCTTGCGCGGCGCGCGGCTGAGCAGCACGCCAAAGACGAACGCGCCGAGCAGTGGATGCAGTCCGAGCGCCTGTGTAATGCCTGCGGCTGTGAACGTCAGCACGAGCACCAATGAAAGTTGCCCGCGAATGATGCCGGTGGAGTCTGCGACGCGGCGCATCGCCCAGAAGGTGAAGGCGCGACCAAGCGTGAACATCAGCAGAAAGAAAAGTCCAGCGTAGAGGACGCTGCGCAGCCCGGCCAGCAACGCCGCGTTGGTGTGGATGGCGGCGGCCACCGAGACGAGCGGCCACGCGACCACCTCGCTGGCAACGCCGATGGCGAGGATCACCTGCGCATAGCGGCGGCGCTGTTCCTCGCGTTCCAGCAAGATTTTGGCGGCGACGCTGACGGCGGTGACGGAGAGAACGATGCCCAGAAAGATGCCATATTGAAACGGACGCCCCAGAATGACGATGGCGAAGAGCGTGCCCGCTAGCAACGACATGACAATAGAGAAGCCTGCGCCGAAGAAACCAGGGCAGGCCTCTGCGCGCAAGATGCCCAGGTCCACCTCAATGCCAGCAATCAAGAGCAGCAGAATTGCGCCGACCCAGGAGAAACCGGAAAGCACCTGCGAGGTTCCCTGCTCGTTGAAGAGCATGTTGTGGAGTCCCGGCAGCAGCGCGCCAAAGACCGACGGGCCGAGGATCACGCCAGCGAAGAGTTCGCCTAGCACCTCCGGCTGGCGCAGGCGGCGCGCCAGTTCACCGGCGGCGCGCGCCGCCACCAGAATCACCGCCAGCGCGATCAGGCTTCTGAGCAACTGCTGTTCGGACAATCCCTGCACCGCGTCACTCCCTTCTCCCATGTCAATGCGCCACTATCGGCTAGCACCCGATCTCCAATCATGCGCTGTGTTGCGCTGGCGACAGTATAGCCTACCAGGAGTTTCCACGCGATGCAAAACAACCGGATACCTCGAATTCAAGATATCCGGTTGGTAATCAGTAACCTATGGTTCCCCCTCTCCTCGCGGGAGAGGGGGTAGGG
Organism: Chloroflexota bacterium; assembly: GCA_021323855.1. Taxonomy (GTDB): domain Bacteria; phylum Chloroflexota; class Ktedonobacteria; order Ktedonobacterales; family JADMIN01; genus JAJPKE01. The sequence goes on from JAJPKE010000045.1 coordinate 64,397, forward strand.
GGTGAGGTCTAGCTCAGCCGCGCTTTGAGCGCATCGTGCTGGCGGCGCATCTCGTCGGGCAGGTGATCGCCAAATTGCTCGAAGAACTCACCCTGGTCCGCCCATTCGTGCAGCCAGTCCTGATGATCCACATAGAGCAATTTCTGGACGGTTTCCGGCGAGAGGTTCAGCCCGTCGAGGTTGAGCGAATCCGGCGTGGGCACATAACCGATGGCTTTGGTGTCCGCGCCCGCCGTGCCGTGGATGCGCCCGTGCATCCATTGCAGCACACGCACATTCTCACCAAAGCCTGGCCAGAGGAAGCGACCGTCGGCATCTTTGCGGAACCAGTTGACATGGAAGATCGCCGGTGGATGCTCCAGCTTCTTGCCCATGTTCAGCCAGTGCTGCCAGTAGTCGCCCATGTTATAGCCACAGAACGGCAGCATCGCCATTGGGTCGCGGCGTGTCACGCCGACAGCGCCGGTGGCCGCCGCCGTCGTCTCGGACCCCATGCCTGCGCCAACAAAGACGCCGTGGTTCCAGTCGAACGCCTGATAGACCAGCGGCGCAACCCGTGCGCGACGCCCGCCGAAGATGAACGCGGAGATCGGCACGCCCTGCGGGTCCTCCCAGTGCGGTGAGATCGAAGGGCACTGGCTGGCCGGAGCGGTAAAGCGTGAATTGGGGTGCGCGACGGGCGTGTTCTCCGTCTCGAACGGCTTGCCATGCCAGTTGAGCGTGCCAGGGGGCGGGGTCTTGCTCTCTGGGTCAATGCCCTCCCACCAGGGCAGACCATCCGGCGTCAGGCCGACGTTGGTAAAGATGGAATTGCGCGAGAGCGAGGCCATCGCGTTGGGGTTGGTCTCGACGTTGGTGCCGGGGGCGACGCCGAAGAAGCCGTTCTCCGGGTTTACCGCCCAGAGCCGGCCATCGTCGCCGATGCGCAGCCAGGCAATATCATCGCCGAGCGTCCACACCTTCCAGCCCTGGTCCGCCAGCGGCGAGACCAGCATCGCCAGATTTGTCTTGCCGCAGGCGCTGGGGAACGCGCCTGCCATATAGGTGACGTTGCCGGAGGGGTCTTCCAGGCCGAGAATCAGCATGTGTTCGGCCATCCAGCCCTCGTTGCGTCCCATCCAGCTTGCCAGCCGCAGCGAGAGGCATTTCTTGCCCAGCAGCGCGTTGCCGCCATAGCCGGAGCCGACACTCCAGATCAGTTTCTCTTCTGGGAAGTGCAGGATGAAACGGCGGTTGGGGTCCAGGTCGCCGGTGGAGTGCAGGCCAGGGATGAATTCGCCGCCGTTGCTGGCGAGCTGGTCCAGCGCGATTTGCCCCATGCGCGTGGTGATGCGCAGATTGGCGACGACATACGGGCTATCGGTAATCTCGACGCCCACTTTGGCGTGCGGCGAACCGGCTGGTCCCATCAGATAGGGCACGACATACATCGTGCGTCCACGCATCACGCCCTCGAAGTGTGGGCGCACTTTGGCTTTGGCTTCTTGCGGTGGCATCCAGTAGTTTGTTGGGCCGGCGTCTTCCTGGCGCTCGGTGCAGATATACGTCAGATGTTCGGTGCGGGCGACATCATTGGGATTGCTGCGATAGAGATACGAATTTGGATAGGCGGACTCGTTCAGCCGGTCCAGTGTGCCGTTCTGCACCATATCGCCCACGAGCTGCTGATACTCCTCTTCGGAGCCGTTGCACCACATGATGCGATCTGGCCGTGTCAGACGCGCGCACTCTTCGACCCAGGCTTCGAGCGCCGGTGTCCCTGGCATAGAATAATTTCTCCCTCATCGTTGATTCGGAAAAAGCGCGCTGCGCCGCTGCAACGCGCTCCGTGTGTCTCCGGGTGGTGGACTCTCGCCGATTCTTCACATTGCGACATATCCACACGCTATATACAAGCCTACCATTAGGGCTACCTTGTGCGCAAGAAGTAGTAGCGTCCATAATGAGCGAGTATGAATAGGAACCCGTGTGTAGAGAGGGCTGGTGACGTTATGCTGCGTAAAGGGCTGGGATGCCTCATTCTGCTGGTCAGCTCCATCGCCGCTATCGCAGCCATTGGCGCGATCCTGCTGATTCAGGCGATGGGCGAGCGCACACGGTCGGTGCCGCTGATTGGCGGACTGACGACCTCTTCGAGCAGCGGGCAGAGTGTCAATGTGCCGCTGATCGTTATTATCCTGGTTGTCGCATTCATCGGCTATATCGTTGGCCTGGGTCTGCTGACCGCCATCCCCACAGACAGACCCCGGCGCGGGCGCTTTCCGCTGGGCCGCAGAAATCGCGCGTAATGAAGTTCAGTGAAGTATGCGCCAACCTCAATGCGCTCTTCCTCATCGCCGCTTCTTACAACCCAATGTAAAATCCTATCGCAGGTTGCAGTATACGTTGACATCATACTTGAAGTAATGATATAGTTGGCATCATTCGTTCGTACAGTTGAGATGATAAAGAAAAACTACCAGTTTCGTCTCAGTAATTGCCATTTTGCATCAGGTCGAGCCTCGTATATGTATGGCTTGAACCTGCCCGTTTACAATTTTCGCAGCGAAACTGGTATAGCTGGTGTGAGGGCATCTGATGAACTCGAGATTTCGTGGCATTGTCGTCCTTATTTGCTGTATCGTTATCCTCTTTTGTTCATTCGCTTTTCAATGGTTCATCATCAAATATCAACCCACTGGCGGCTATGCGCCTCGGTATTTCTATTTCTCTTTCGCGGACCTCATCGGGCATTATAAGGATGTGAGTTCGATCAAGTTCGTCTATGCACAGTTGGGGTGGGTTGCCCTGCTGGGTCTGACCTCTATTTTTCAGATATCTTTTCTCGAAGGCTGGATTCAAAATCAAATCAAGAGTTTCATAGACATTGTTACCTTCGCGTTGACCTTCTTCAATACCGTCCACGATAAAGCGATCATCACGCAATTGGATCCCCAAACATTCAAAAGCATCTTTGGGACAAACGACGTAGCGTATGTGCTGCATAATTCCACCACGCAAATCTCGATGGGCTACATCGCAACTATCGTTGCAACTATCATTATCAGCCTCGTCCTGGCGATTCCCTCTGATTCCATGTCTGTCGAGCAACTGAACGGCATCCCTGGCAGAAAGTATGCAATCGCTCTTGCAGCGTGCAGTGTGATTATGTGCTGCACCCTTTCAACTATTGCAGCCCTCTCCGGCGCAACGACCACCACCTTTGAGTTTTACGATAAGAGCCACTTTGTGACGGTCAGTTCCACGCTTGGCTGGCAAGATACGAAGTTGGTCATCAAGAAGGGCGACATCGTATATCTGCTCTATGTGCCGCATGCCGGTACATGGACGGCCCATAAGCAGAACGCCGCATCCTATACAGATGCCAAAGGTGATCTCTCATCGCTGGCAACCGAGACCGCGCATAGCAAACTCCCCCTCTATGGGTTTCCAGTGCAGGCGCTGATCGGCAAAATTGGCAACAACTCACCTTTTCTGGTAGGCAATGGCGATTCGTTCCTTGCCTCAGACGACGGCGCGCTCTCGTTGCGCATGAATCAAAGCGATGGCGCGCTTGCCTCTGACGCCGGGACCATCGAGGAACAGATCACGATTGTGCGCTATGTGAGTGGCTTTCATCTCACCTTCACCAAAGTCACGCTTCCTGCTACCTCGGGTTGGCATGATACGGCTATCACAGCGAGCGCGAATAGTGATGTCTTCAGCATGTCTTATATCTATGGCTCAGGAACGATGGCGCATAGCAATACGCTCGTCGCTCCCGATGCGGAAAACGGCGTTCCTCCTGACTTCACCTTCATCCTCCAGGGGTTTGACACTAACTTCCCCTATACCTACACAGGGCAAGGGCTTTCGGCAAAGTTTGGCACAGAGTCGCCGTTCTACTGCGGGTTTGGCACACTGGCGCGGCCAAAACCAGATGCGACCTCTTCTGCTGAGGGCGATCACCTCTATTTGAGCATCCTGAATGCGGGCAGCGCCCAGGGGTCCATCCAGGTCTTCATCGGCCACATGACGCTGGATTCCGTCTCCACTTATAACTATGTGTAGTGGATGCGGAGAATGGCCGGTGGATTCATCCACCGGCCACCCTGGCTATCTATTTCTTGTCGCGTACCGGCGTCTCCGCGACGGTGAGCGCCGTCTCGAGTACACCCTTGACCTGCGCCAGGGCGGGGTATGATCCCGCCTGTAACGCCTGAAGCGCAATGCGGCAGGCGTCCCAGAGTGCGGGCGCTGCCGCCATCGCCTGCGCCAGCCGTAGCTCTTCCTCTTCGCTGGCGCCGCCGATTACGCGCGCCACCTCCTGCCCCTGCTCCGTCACAATTCTGCACTCAAGTTGCTGCGCTTGTGATGTGTGTTGTGTTGCCCGTTTCCGCGATTTGCCAGTGCCGCTTTTTGTCGCTGGTGTACGCACTACTTCGACTGCGAACATATCCCCGTCACCTCTGCTCTGATAAGTGCTGCTAGCTGTGCAGTTGCGTTGCGTTGCGCCGTTCTCCGCTGCATACGGTGCGTGCGAACTCAACCGCACGTATGGTATGTCCAATACAACGCGCCACTCCGGCATTGTTGCGCAAACGGTACTGCTTTCCCAGCAGTGCCTTTATGCTGTATGGAGCCAATCTGGTGATATACTACAGTTGATGAGTAATGCTGAATGAAGATTATAGGAGGCTCGTATGATCGAGCGATTGCAGCGCGCCCTCGAACATATTGATGAATTGCCAACTCCCATTCAGGAAGAACTTGCCGAGCAGATTGAACAGTATCTGGAGCCGTTTGATTTGCCAAAAGGGAGCCTTGCCGGTTCTATGCCAGACTTACCTGACGATACTGAAGAGATACTCCTTCGTTGGAGACGCGAAGTTCCGCCAACACCCCCATTAGATGAACAGCTACGCTGGTTGGAGGAAGAGTGAGCGGCTATCTTCTTGACACTGGCATCGTCACTGCATATCTCAGAGGCCGTGACGGCGCAGTAGCGTTGGTTCAGCCCTGGATTGATGCAGGTGAAGCTGCTGTTAGTGTCATTGTGTATGGTGAGGCAATCGAATTCTTCAAGAGCTTGCCAAACTTTCCGCGTCGCCAAGCTTTGCTGCGGACGTTGCTGCGCCAGGTACGCACATATGACCTCACGTATTCAATTCTGGAACGCTATGCTGATTTACGTCGTGCAATGCGGCCACCACAAGGCCCAGGTTTGATTGGCGATCTTGATACGATCATGGCTGCTACCGCCCTCGAACGCCACCTGACTGTCGTCACGATTGATAGCGATTTTACTCGTGCGCCTGGTCTCCCGGTCATGTTCCTCAGTCGCAAAGATCTTCTATAAGGATTACAGTCTGCTGTACCTTTCCCCAGATCGACAAACTGGTGTAAGCGTAGCAACATGCGCACCCCTGCTCCGTATATCTTCTGTCTTCGCTGTGTCATGGTTGGAGTATGCGATGTCCATTTCTTGCGAAGACCCTACACGAGATGAGCGTTTCAGATCATAGAACAACGTCATAGAACAACGTCATAGAACAACGTCATAGAACAACGGGCAACAGGTGACGAAAGAGAAGCGAGAGGAAGATATGGGAAAACCACTGAGCGAAGCGCCTGTCACGCGGCTCACCGCGATGGATATGCTCTCCGGCGCAATGGCTGAACGCATGGCGCGCGAGGCCGAAGAACTCGGCCCGCTGATCCGCTGGCCGCTCCAGTTCGGACCGGCGGGCAGCGAAATCATCTATCTGATTGGCGCCGAGGCTAATAAGCTGGTCTTCAACACCAAACGCGATGCCTTCAGCCACGATAAGGGTTGGACGCCCTTTATTGGCGACCTCATGGGGCGTGGTCTGCTCAACCAGGACAACCCCGAATGGGCGCGCAGCCGCAAGATGTGGAATCCCGCCTTCACCAACGCTTATATGGAGACCTATCTGCCGCTGATACAGCGGATTGTCGCGCAGCATACTGACACCTGGGCCGGACAGGAGCAGGTGGATATCTTCCAGGAGATGCGGCAGATTACCTTCCATGTCGCGGCGACTGCGCTAGCGGGGATTGACCAGCCGGAGGCAGTGGAGCATCTGCAAAAGCTCTTTTACGATCTGCTACCGCGCGCTGGTATGTTCTTTGGCGATGAGGCGGCGTATGAGGAGTATGAGCGCGCGGCGCTGGCGGCCCGTGACCAGCTCGATAGCATGCTGTTACGGTTGATTGCCGAACGCCGCGCCACGCCGGAGAGTCAGGCGCGCGATGTCCTCGGCATGATCGTGCATGCGCAGGATGACCAGGGCCAGACGCTGACCGACGAGGAAGTGCTGGGGCACCTCTACATTCTGCTGGTGGCGGGCCACGAAACGACCACCACGCTTGCCGCCTGGACGCTCTACCTGCTGGCGACACAGCCGGAGCAACGGCGCAAGGTGGAGGACGAGCTACAAACGCTGCTGGCTGGCTCCAGTGGTCCGCTCTCCGTGGAGGCGGCGCGCAACCTGCATGCGCTCGATCTCTTCATTCGCGAGGCTGGGCGGCTCCATTCGCCGGTGCAGAGTGTGCCGCGTGGCATGGTGGAAGAGGTGGAGTTTGCCGGGTATACGCTGCCCGCCGGCGCGATGGTGCGCGTGGCGCTTGCCGCCTGCCACCGTATGCCGCGCTACTTCGCCAACCCCAATGAGTTCGACCCGGATCGCTTTGCGCCGCCGCGCGAGGAGGACCGCAAGACGCCGTATTCGCTAGTGACGTTCGGCGGCGGTCCGCGCCTCTGCATCGGCGTCAATTTCGCCAACATCGAGGTGAAGGCCATCGCCGCCGATGTGCTGCGCAAATACGAACTGACGCCTGTGGAATCTGAGCCGCCGCTGGATATGGGTTTCATCACCGTCATCATGCCCGGTGGCATGCCCATGCGCGTCCGTCACCGCTAATTATTGGCAAATCGCTATGCGCGACGCCAGGCCACCGCGCGCCCTGCTCCATCTTCAGCGCGAATAGGCAGATCGTCAAAGCGCTCGTTGATGCTGGAGCCGCAAACGCTAATGTCGTCGCCATAGATATGCAGCGAGATGGCTAGCTGATCGCCAGCGTTGTGGACTCGATGAATATTTTCCTCGGGCGGGATCAGCGCGGAGGTGACGCCGCCTGGTGAGACGAACCATTCGCCTGTCTGCACCAGCCAGCGGTTGCCTGTGTCATCTTCGCGCAGGCTATAGCGCCGCTCGTACTCCTGGCCTTCCAGCACGCCAACCACGCACCAGCAGATATGATCGTGAATAGGCGTTGCCTGGCCGGGCAGCCAGACCAGCGAAACCACTGAAAAGCGGCGGCTGGGCGCAACCGCGACGACATGCGAGCGATAGCGGTCTGGCCAGGAGGCACGCTGCTCTTCCGTCAGCAGATGAGGCACGCGCAGCAGCGGTTTGAGCGCATCCTGCACACCAGCGACGACTCGTTCCGTGTCCGGCTCCGCATCCATCAGCGACTCAATGGTAGCCACGAATGTTTCGATGCTCTCTACCTGGTTGAAACTATTGGAGAAGCTACTTGGCTGAAGCGAGCCGCTACGATGAGACGGGCCATTCAGGGATGCAGGCATGTGTCACCTCCAGCACCATTGATGCAGGTTCAACCGCTACCGTGACGATCTTTCATTGAGCGGCATGATAGCTGGAGGTGCGCCTCACTGTCTATGGAAAAACGACTGCAAAGGGCCATTGGAACCGGATTGGAACGAACTTGATACCATGTTGGCAGCGAATGGCGCTGTATTCACGAATTACTTCTTTGCGGAGCGCGCGTCCAGCTTGCCCTCTACCAGCAGCGCGGCGCTGATGGCGCTGGCGAAGGCGAGGCCGGCGCTGATGAGCATAGCGACACGGAAGCCGGAGACGAACGACTGGTTTATCGTCTGTTGCAGCGCCGTGTGTGTGGCCGCGCTCAGACCCGGTGGAAGCTGAATACCGGCGAGCCTGCTGCTCTGCGCCTGCACGACACGTTTGGCCGCCGGTGGCACTGGCAGCGTCGCTAATTGGTTCGTCAGCGTGCGCGTGAAGACGCTGGCGACGACGATGCCCAGCGTGGCGATGGCCAGCAGCCCAGCCGTGCGCGAAACGGCGTTGTTGACGCCAGAGGCGACGCCCGCGCGCTCCTGCCCCACCGACCCCATGACGGCGGTTGTCAGCGGCGCGACGGTGACGGTCATGCCGATGCCCAGCACGACCACGGCGGGGAAGAAGGTCGTCCAGTACGAGCCGGTGGTGCCCGGCAGCGAGAACAGGATAAAGCCCACGCCCGCAATCGTTGGGCCGATAATCAGCGGCAGCTTTGCGCCATAGCGCGTAATGAGGCCGCCAGCCCAGCGCGAAAGCGAGAACATGATGAGGGTGAACGGCAGAAACGCCGCCCCGGCTTCCAGCGCGGTATAGCCATGCACCTGTTGCAGCGTGAAGGGGAAGAAGTAGAGCGAGCCGCCCAGCGCGCCATAGAGCAGCAGCGTCAGCAGATTCGCGCCACTGAAGGTACGCGAGCGGAAGAGCGAGAGCGGCATCATCGGCGCTGCGATCCGGCGCTCCACCAGCACAAACGCAGCAAGCGCCACGATGCCAGCCAGCAGCGTCACGATGACGATGGGATCGCCAAGCCCCTGCGCGCCCGCCGTAATGAGCGCGTAAACGACTGCGCCCAGTCCCAGCGTCGCCAGCGCCGCGCCGCGCCAGTCTATCGGCCCGGTCGCCTGTTCATCGCGGCTCTCTGGCACATGACGAACCGCCAGAAAGACGGTGATGATCGCCAGCGGCAGATTGATGAGAAAGACCAACCGCCAGGAAGCCACCTGGATCAGCCAGCCGCCCAGCACTGGACCCAGCGCAGAGGTGATGGTGGTAAAGCCAGACCAGGTGCCGATGGCACGGCCACGCTGCGCCGCCGGAAACGAGGCGCTGATGATGGCGAGGCTGCCAGGCGTGAGGCACGCGCCACCGATGCCCTGCGCCGCCCGCGCCACCACCAGCTCTGGCACCGTCTGCGCCAGACCGCAGCAGACGGAGGCTGCGGTGAAGAGGACGATGCCGATGACGAACATGCGCTTACGGCCAAGCCGGTCGCCAAGCGAGCCGCCGACGAGAATCAACGACGCCAGAAACAGCGAGTAGGCTTCGACCACCCACTGCACGTCGCCAGCCGTGGCTCTGAGGTCCCGCTGCAACGAGGGCAGCGCGACGTTGACGACGGTGCCGTCTATGAAGACCATGCTGGAGCCGAGGATGGTTGCCGCCAATATCCAGGCGCCGGCGGTTCGTGCGGCGCGTTGTGCGTCTGGCGTGGCGTGCGGCGCAGACTGCATCACACCCTCGTCGCATGGCGAATGGACGATAGCTCCCATTGATCTGGCTCCCCTCTCGTGCGTTTCCCCTCGATAGATAGCTCAGATCATATCACTCGTGCCATCCTCTGCCCACTGCTCTATTGGCTAGTATGCCTGCCCGGTTTTATACCAGCTCATAGGTCGCCTTGCAGATAGCGCATCCAGAGATCGCTGGCAATCTCCTGCGCATCCGCCGCAACGCCGTAGCGCGCAAAATACTGGCAGACACGCTCGACATCGCGGACGAGCAACTCATAGAGATCGAAGCTATAGCGGGGGTCTACTGCCTGCGCAAAGTCTATGATAACGGCAACGCCCCGCCAGTACAGAATGTTATACGCCGAAAGGTCGCCGTGGATGCGGTCGCAGGCTAGAAATAGCTCGATATTGCGCAGGATACGCGCAAAGAGTGGTTGCGCCTCCGCGCGTGTCAATGTCACATCGCGCAGTCGTGGGGCAGGCTCACCCAACGAGCCGATATATTCCATCAGGACAGCGTTGCCGATCTGCGAGAGTGGGCGTGGCACATCGCCGCCAGCATCGTAGAGCAGCCGTTGCGTCTGATATTCGTACTCGATCCACGAACTAACCTGCATGGCGCGACCGCTCTGATGTTTGCGGGCATTGCGCAGATGCCGGCTGTCGCGCACCTCGCGGCCACGCGCATCGCGTTGTGGCCGCCCCTCACGGTACACGGTGTCGTTCTTCAGACTGCGAAACATGCGTGGCCGGTAGACTTTGGCCGCCGCGTAGTCCATTCCGGTGCCTGGCGCGGCCTCGCAGCAATAGACAGTCGCCTCTTTGCCGCTCTTGGCGACGGCCAGCACATCGCGAATCAGGTCTTCTTCGTAGAAGTGCGCCAGCGAGGAAAGCACCCAGAGGCGGTCACGCTGGTGCGCCAGGAACGTCGGCGCGAAGGCTGGATTTTTTTCGCCGTCCGCCAGCGATTGTTTGCGCAGCCAGCGTTGTACGTCGGCGTTGCCCTCAAAGCTAAACTTGGGGACGCCGGGCTTCTGCCCCGCTGGCAGAGCAGGCGCAGCCTCGCCGGATGGCGTTTGCTCGCCCGTCACATGTTGAATATCGTGGTCAGAGTTGTCGTCAATCGTCTGGTCAATCGTCTGGTCAATCGTCTGGTCAATCGTCTGGTCAATCGTCTGGTCAATCGTCTGGTCAATCGTCTGGTCAATCGTGTCGTTGCGGTCGTACTCGGGTTCGGCTGGTGTCTTCTTCACGGTCCATAGGCTCCCGCGCGCCAGATGCTTCCACAGATGGGAAGGTATTGACATCCAGCGCGGCATGATGTGTTGGATGGACTCGTGAACGCCGATGAGTTATGGGCTAACGCACGGCTTTTCAAAGCCGGAGCACGCTGAGAACAGGCTGAAGCCTGGGCGACGCGCGACGGATTTCAGTCCGCCGATTCCGTGCGCCGGCAGTTTACTGCCGCGATTACATACACCATCAACGATGTAGCGCAGCGAGCGTCAGGCGGCGCTCACGAGTGGATAGAGAGGGTGGTGGAAAGAAAAACCAACATAGCCATTCGTTATGCTCCTTTCACCTGACCGGTGATACGTTCTCTGCTGGCAGTATAGACGAGGATACGCCGCTGGAACTGACAGATTTCTGATAGACCTCACCCCCTGCCCCTCTCCCATAGGAGAGGGGAGCCAGAAGCGCGCAGGTGGACGGGAGCGCGGGCGGGCATGAGTGCAGCGGGCGCTAGTAAGTAGCTGCTATTCTTGTTGTCTGGCGCCATCCATTGTCCAGTTTGTCTCCCAGGTTCTCCCGCCATCTGCTGAGAACGCCTGTTCCCAATGAAACGAATTGGCGGTGATGTCAGACCAGATCAGGCGGCTAAAGATGCTCTTGCCATCAAACATCTCTTGCGCGTAAAATTCGCCACGCCCCTCCGTAAATCCACCGGTCATCGGGGCGCTCTGTGTGCCCTGTATACTGTTGGCGAAATAGACACTCCACAGCCGCGTCTGTGGATCGAACAGGCGCCAGGATACGGCCTCAAATGATCCCGACGCTCGATGTATTATCGCTTCGCCGATATTGCCCAGTCCTCCCAGGAAGCTGCGGTCCACCGTCGTTCCGTCAAACTCATCCCAGGTCACCGAGCCTTTCAGCAGTTCCCGCAGTCGCCGGTGATGCACATTCCACCGGCCAATGATAAAATCAAAGTCATGTCGCCCATCTTGCTCATGAGTATCAATATTCTGCGCGTCTGTCTCGTTCACGGGATACCTCCTGGGATGACTATTCCCGGCTGTGGTACGAAGAAGTGGCACGGCCCCTCATATCACGCCTCTTCAGTTGCAAGAGATATAACCGGCAAACCGCAGGATCACAAGGGCCACTTGTTCGATACTGCCATAGGCCACTTGCGGAAAGTGATAAACGCACATTTCTACAGGTCACGATGGTTCTGCTACTCGCGCTTCGCAGCCAGCTTTGCCTGTAAGTCCTCAATCTCCGCTTGCAGTGTGCGAATTTCCTCTTGCAGCAGCAAAATCCGGCGAATTCCTTCCATATTGACGCCTTGCTCAGCAAGCGTGGCAACCTCATTGATCTGCGCCAGGTCGTCATCGGAATAGCGGCGCGTATTTCCTGCCGTGCGCTCGGGGGTAAGCAGACCACTCTCTTCCATGCGCCGTAATTGTTGCTGTGCGACTCCTGATAGCTCAGAGGCGACGGCAATTGAATATTTGGGCAAGGACATATCATGAACAGATTTTGGCGACCGTATGACCTGTGGCCTCTTGCCAGGTTTTTGCTTCATAGAGAAACGCTCCTCTCTTTATAAGCCTCTCAAATAGAAATACATGGCGCTCGCCAGGGGATTCCAGCATATTTGGGAACGCCCCTGGTCGAGCGCCATGCCAAGACAGAGGAAGAGACGGACAAGATGACGTGAGGACTTCAGACGCCGTTGTCGAAAGCGGACTCACGCAATCTCAGCGCGCGAATAGTTCAACCTGCCTGCTTGTGTCAACACTGCACAGTTGATAAGCAGCTTGAGCGATTCGCTCAGTTGACGTGAGCAGGTTCCTGATTTTTCGTCTCCTCGATCACCCGCTGGCTATTGGCAAAGCCGGTGAGCTTATCAGCCTCACGAATCGTAATGCGTTTCGGCTGCGCATGTTCGGCCAGCGGAATCTCAATCGTCAGGATGCCTCGCTCAAAATGCGCTTCAACGGCGTCGCCGTTGACATCTTTCGGGAACGTGATCGAGCGGCTGAACTCGCCAGTGCCAAACTCCCGGATCAGATAGGCCGCTTCTTTCTTCTGCGCCTCTGGCAACAGGTCTGGCAAATTCGCTTTGATGCTGAGCGTATTCTGGCGAACGGTCAGGTCAACCCCATCCGGATTGACACCGGGAAGCAGCACCTGGCAATAATACTTGCCCTGGGTTTCCAGGACATTCATTTGCCCAACAACGCCGGACCATCCGGTGGTTGGATTGAATCCTGGCCGCAAAACAGCCTGCTCAAAGAGCTGGTTCATGGCGTCATGCAGGGTCGTCACGTCACGAATCGGGTCCCAACGCATCAGAGAAGACATGCTGAACACCTCCATCGTTTGCTCTGGGGCAGCGCGTGCCATGCTATGCGCTGCCCAAAACTACACTACTCTCAAAACTCCTCTTGATATGTCTCTCCGGAGCATCCACAAGAGAACTGAGGCGCTACGATGATATCTCAGATATCGCTGATATCTCTATCTCCTCTTGTTTCCCCGTCACCTCACTCCTCGCAGATGCTTGGAAACTCTTGACAATTTGTATATACAAAATGCGACGAAATTTGTCAAGAGATTCATCAAAACTCTAATATTTTTCTAACATAACATGTAAGACATTGACGCAAAACCATGTTGACGTGCGCGTCTGGCGTGGCGCCCACGCTTGTAATGCGCTTTGCTGGAATTAGCCACGTTGTGGTAGCACGAGAATTGCACATGTGGTTGGCGGCGCCAGGTTTCAGCGCATCTTTTGGCGCATCTTTTTGGCGCTCGGCACAAGTGCGTATTTTCTGTAAAATCTTCCCCCATTTGGGCCAGAGTGGTCACATTTTCAGGAAATGTTCAGGGGAAAGATGTAAGGTAGAATACACTGTTGGCGGTCACATTTCCAACGCGATGGAGTGAGATAGAGTTCGATGGGCGTGAGGCATGTAACGGACCTGACAGGTCAGGCAGATCAGACAGATCAGACAGATCAAAGCCAGCCGGAGGCGCCGGACCAGAATAAGCCGCTCCGGCGATTGTTGCGCTTTCCACAACGCGCCTGGCAATGGCTCTCTGCGCATGAGGCCGTGCCTGCGCCGTTCGACGCTGGATTGGCCGGGCGCATTGCGCTGGCGCTGGTCGCTTTGATTGCTGTCGTCTACACGGTGGTGATGGTTGGCTATGTCTTTGGCCAGCAAGACCTGTTCCGCACCGGCGCCGAAGACCTGGGAATTATGGATCAGGTCCTTTGGAATACCTCGCATGGCCATTTCCTGGTCCAATCCATCTGCAACAACATCACCGATACCAACTGTCTTGGAAACGTCTCACGTTTCGCCATCCACTTTGAGCCGATCCTGATACCACTATCACTGCTCTATCTCATCATTCCCAACGTCAAAGTCATCTTATTTTTGCAGGTGGCGGTGGTGGCCTCCGGCGCGTTTCCGGCGTATTTGCTGGCTGCGCGTCGGCTGCGCAACGTTGTCTGGGGCGTCCTCTTTGCCACCCTGTTCTTGCTCTATCCCTCGCTCCAGGCCGCCGTCGTAGACGACTTCCATCCTGAGACGCTGGCCGCCGCCGCCATCATGTGGGCGCTTTATTTCCTGGCGATGCGCCGTTACCGCGCGCTGGTTATCTGCTGCATCCTGACGCTGCTCTGCAAGGAGACGCTGGCGCTGGATGTCATCATGATCGGCCTGTTCGTCCTGGTGATCCAGCGCCGTCCGCGCATCGGCCTCAGCCTGATCGTCGCTGCCTGCCTCCAACTGGCGCTGGCGCTGACGCTGATGCACCTGGCTAGCCCGTTGGGTCAATCGCCGGTTGCCGGACGTCTCGATAACCTGAAGAGCCAGCCGCTCACTACGCTCCTCAGCATTGCCACTGATCCCGCTCGCCGGGCGTATCTCTTCAAGCTGCTGGGGCCGGTTGGGTTCCTGCCGCTGCTCAGCCCGTGGGTGCTGGCGCTGGCCGCGCCTTCGATGCTGCTCAATATGGTCAGCAGCTACCCACAGATGTATACTGGCATTTACCAGTACAATACGGATATTGTGCCTATTCTCGTGGCGGCGGCGATAGATGCGCTTGCCTGGCTTGGGCCGCTCCTCGAACGCGGCGCAGCGTCGCTACGAGACCACGCACGGCGCCTCCTGCGTATGCCATCGGCGGTCGCCTGGTGTATCCGGCCACAGCTCTTGTTGCTGATAATCGTTCTGATCGTGTTCGTGTTGGGGAAAAGCTCCGTCCAGTTGGCGTTTCATGTGGATGCGCTGGTCATTCGCGAGTCTTTTCCCACCATCAATCAGCACGACCAGATTGGTGATCGCATTGCGCAGATGATCCCCGCCGGCGCGTCGGTGAGCGCCCAGGGAACGCTGGCGCCACATGTCAGTGAGCGGTATGAAGTGTATCAGTTTCCCTACAAAGACTATCAGGCGGATTATGTCTTTGTGGATGTTACCACCGGCAATTTTTATCCCTACACCAACGCAACCGACTATATCAATGAGGTGCAGGGCATGCTGGCGTCTTGTCGCTTCGACCTGACCGCCGCTCAGGATGGCTATATCTTGCTGCACCGGCTCACTCCACCAGGGGTAGCGCCGCAGGTCTGCCCAACGGTGCTGCCCGCATCGTTCTACACGTTTGCCGATGTCAAGCCGCCGTCGGGCACGTCTCCGGCGAACGTCGTCTATGCCAATAGTCTGCAACTCATCGGCTACAATCTTGCTCCGCCGCATGTCAATCTGGCGCAGCCAGTCACGACGGTCTACACCTATTGGAAGGTGCTGAGGCCGTTGACGCAGCCGCTGACGGTGGTGATGACCTTCACGCGGCCCGATGGCTATCGCATCCAGATCACCGACGCCTTCACCCAGACATGGTATCCGCCGAGTCAGTGGCCGGTAGGCACCATCGTACAGGTCGTTTCCTGGCCGCTGTATCTGAACCAGAATGACAAGGGCAATCTGCTCTTCGGCGTGGAGGTGCGGACCGGCGCTCCATATAACAATCCCAGCGCGCAAGATGCCGTGCCTGCGGTCCTGCCCGGCGGCGCTTCCCCCAACCCCAATGGTTTCCCGCGCCTGGTCAATCATGGCACCAGCGCATTACTGGCCATCTTGCCCGTGCAATGAGCAAATCCTCACCCCTGGCCCCTCTCTCTGCGGGGAGAGGGGTACTATGTGTTGGCAACAAAGGGTTGCTGTGCATACCGGCTTAACGTGGAAGATGTATGCTGTACTGAAGAGATACAATGGTAGAGTGTGCAGCCAGCGGTGGCGCTGGCAACAGGAGATACTCATTCATGCAGCGCATTTGTGTATTTTGTGGTTCGAGTGAAGGGGCACGCCCAGCCTATCGGCAGGCGGCGGAGGCGCTGGGCGGCGAACTGGCGCGGCGCGGCATCGGGCTAGTCTATGGTGGCGCAAGCGTTGGACTGATGGGCGCGGTTGCCGACGCGGCGCTGGCTGCCGGTGGTGAGGTCATCGGCGTCATCCCGCGCGCACTCTTCAAGACAGAGGTGGCGCACACGCATCTAACGATGCTCTATGAAGTGACCTCCATGCACGAGCGCAAAGCGAAGATGGCGGACCTTGCGGATGCCTTCATCGCGCTTCCTGGCGGCTTTGGCACCTTTGATGAACTCTTTGAGATGCTGACCTGGGGGCAAATTGGCATCCATAGCAAGCCTATCGGCCTGCTGGATATTGCCGATTACTTTACGCCGTTGCTGGCGCTGATGCGGCACGCGGTGGGAGAAGGATTCGTGCCGCCTCGCAACCTCGATCTCATCTGCCACGGCTCCGATCCGGCGGGGCTGCTCGAACAGATGATAAACAGCCGTAAGGAATGGGAAATCATTGCGAATGCGCCCGCGAGAATTGAAGGCTAAAGGATACAGGTTAGGGATAATGGAATGAAGAGCGCAAGATAGAAGAAGCCTTTTTGTCTCCCACCAGCTATGATGGCAGTGTTTATGGATGCCCAATCCATGACCAACATAGCCGGCGCGCCCAGCCTACATACGGAGTACAAACGCTCATGAGATCAGCGGGCGCTTTTGAGGAGATGATGTATGCGCACGTCTGAACCGCACATCCTGTTGACGGGTCTCGGATTTGGTGAGTCGCCACGCTGGCATGAGGGCCGCCTGTGGTTCTCCAACTGGGGCGTGCAGGAGGTCGTCGCCGTTGACCTCGAAGGGGATATAGCCAAAAGCGAAGTCGTCGTGCGCATGCCAGCCTTCCCTTTCAGCATTGATTGGCTGCACGATGGGCGCTTGCTGCTCACGTCTGGGCGTTCAGGATTGCTCCAGCGCATGGAACCCGATGGGTCGCTGGTGACGCATGCCGACCTGACCAGCCTCGCCAGTGATTGGAATGAGATTGTTGTGGATGGTCGCGGCAACGCCTATGTCAACGGTGGCGGCTTTAGCATGCTCTCTGGCGGAGACTCAGCCTCCGGCATCATCGCTCTGGTTACGCCAGATGGTGCGGCCCGTCAGGTGGCTGACGGCCTCGTTTTTCCCAATGGGATGGCCGTAACGCCTGACAATAAGACGTTGATTATTGCCGAGTCCTACGGCAACCGGCTCACTGCTTTTGACATCGCCGCTGACGGCAGCCTGTCGAACCGGCGGATATGGGCCGATCTCCCTGGCGGCTACCCGGATGGCATTTGCCTCGATGCTGAAGGAGCCGTCTGGTACGGCGATGTTCCTGGAAAACATTGTGTGCGTGTACGCGAGGGTGGCGAAGTCCTCCAGACGGTACAGCTTGATCGCGGCTGCTTCGCCTGTATGCTCGGCGGCGCCACCGGCGATACGCTCTTCATGATGGCGGCTGAGTTCTCAGGGATGGCCAACATGAGCGGCGACGAGCGAACGGGTCAGGTCCTCGCTGTGCAGGCGCCAGCGCCACACGCCGGTTGGCCGTGAGCGTCACCGACAA
This sequence comes from Chloroflexota bacterium, assembly GCA_021323855.1. Lineage (GTDB taxonomy): Bacteria > Chloroflexota > Ktedonobacteria > Ktedonobacterales > JADMIN01 > JAJPKE01. The sequence goes on from JAJPKE010000045.1 coordinate 81,941, forward strand.
GAGAGTGGTATCCCATCCTATTGTTCTTGGTCTAGGCTGTCCCAGATGTCACTTTGAGCAACAGAAAGTGTGGTCTTGCGTTCTCTATTTCGGCGGCTGGCTATAGATTTCATCCTGGTTGTAGTTTTTGCGGAATTGCCGCCTACCGTGTTGTTGGATTCAGCGAAGGTAGCCATTTGCATTGGTTCTTGCGGAGCAAATAGCGTAGATGCTTCCTGCAAGACACGGTCCCTGGCCAATGGGTAATACGCCGGATTGATTTCGCTGCTATAGCAGAGTCTTCCGGTTCTGAGCGCGGCGACAGCGGCAGAACATAGCCCCCCAAACGGTTCCCACACGACATCTCCTGGATCACTGGAAGCGTTGATGATGCGCTCAAACAGGCGCAAGGGCTTTTGATTAGCATGGAGACATTTCGCGTCGCCATCTTTGAGGCGCTCCTGCCCTCGAATGGGTGGCTCCGACCACACGTTAGTGATGCCGTGTGTGTGATGCCATTTTGCCCGCATATGCTCCCATTGCTCTGCGGTGACTGGTGATTGCCCATCCAGTGAGAAATAATGCCAGCCTGTTGCTCTGCCATGGGCATTTGCATAAGCAGCAAGCCTTTCCATCATTTCCGGCGGCGGGAAATACCAAAGATGATCCTGCGTGAAATACTTCCGCGTTGCGGCATTCTTTACACCACAAGCCTCGTTTGTTTTGGAAAAAGGCATTCCTGTGCGCACCCATTCCGCTCGTAGCCAATCGCGGATAGGCAGTTTTTGCCCATCTCCTGTAGGCAAAAGGGCTTCACGGACATACTGAGCGCACACTTCTGTGACCACCGGAAAGCGCCGAATGGTCTTGCTGTTCACATTTCCTGCAATATGTCCGATTCCTTTATCCCAAATATGGAGGGCACGGTATTGCCAGCCGTGTAGGCTCAAAACAGGGTGTACTGTTGCCCATCCTATTTCATTCCCCCAGAACCACAATGTTGTCTCAGGCAGAGAATAGCGAGCCCACGCGGCAATATGCGGCGCATACCATTCTGCCAGATCAGCGGGGGTCGGTGGATCGCCAGGGAATAATCCCAGTCCATAGGGACCGTCGGCTATGATGACTGTTGGCGCAGCCCAGGTCTCATACCGATCTAAGGCGTCAGCTAGCTCGATTTGGACTGATTTTACTCTGGTGGTTTGTATAACGGTGTCAGTACGCTTCGCGGCATAGTGTTCGTGCGCCCGTTCTTCAGCAGCGGCAGGAATGCTATCGGTCTGGTCCGCCAGAACCATTTTGTCCTCCTCTGCTCAGGCACCTAAATAGTCTATTTTGGACTATCTGCGCCTTAACTTTACCATTCGTTCTGCGAGAGGTCAATGAGGGCCATATGGAAAAATTCATTTCCAGCCATGACTACCTTCTTTTTCTCTCGCTTCTGCGTGGCACTCGACGGACCGCCGAACTCACACAGGAGCAGGTAGCGGCATGTCTTGGGCAAACACAATCATTCGTGAGCAAATGCGAACGTGGTGAGCGGCGCATAGATGTGATTGAACTTCGTGCCTTTTGCCAGGCCATTGGCATATCACTGGATGACTTCATTCAACAACTTGAGGACGTTTTGAGGCAAGGGAAAAGCTAATGGACTACCGAGAAGTGCTAGATATCGCTACTGAAGCTGTTCAAGACTTGAAAGGCCAGATTCTTGATCTGCTCACTATCCATAAGCCGCATGATTTCCAGGCAGCCGTCGAACTTGCCAAAGTTATCAGCAAGCTCTCTCCGATTGTGGGAAATAATCTGGAATACACTGTTGCTCAATACCTGAACTCAAAAGCAGAATTGTGGCCCGCTGGTTATCACTGGATACGACAAGACCCGGATTTTCCTGATATTCTACTCTCCGGTATGCCTGAGCCACGCCCAGGCATCGAGGTCAAAGCCTGGTTTCCCCTGGCGACGGAGATGACTGCGCGTTTCCGCGATAGCCAAACGATGTTGCAAGAAGGCAATACAAAAGTTGCTGTCATCTGCTGGCTTCCCGAGTATGTAATCGCTGGTCGGCCAAAGATACTGGATGTGTTCCTGTGTGACGCATTAGATTTTGCTACAGCCCGTGATGCACATTATCATAATCCTCCGCACTATCTTGTCATAGAGCCAGAGGATACCAGCCAGCGCACGCGCAATTTGCAGCAGAAAAACTGTAATGGATTGAAGTTTCAGGGTTCAAATGAACAGCTGGAAGAGGCTTTGAAGGCAGTGGATTCTTGGGGATCGGCAGGAAAGATATATCGTACCGATTCTGCATATCAAGCGGTACTTCGTGAGCTGACAGGCCATTTCTCTTATCGCTTGGATACCAATTTCGCCAAGATTGATCGCATTGCCTTGGAAAGCCTGGAAGCGTTCAAACGGCAGATGCTCAATACGTCTTATTTTGATCGCACGGTGCAAGATTGGATCAAGGCAATTGCATCACTTGATGCCGCCTCTTTTGCGGAGTTTCTTGATCCAACTACTCCTCTCATTGTCGAGTAGGCAATAAGCTAGCAGTTCAACCCACCCCATCATTCTCACCAGCAGTTTCAGACGGTGCGCTAAGGGATACTTCCGCCGTTGCGGCGGCAAAGGTTGCGGCGTCCTCCTGCGCGTATTGTTCGCGCTCGCGGGCGCGCTGCTCCTTCTCCTGGCGCTCGATCCAGATAAAGAAGACGATGCTGAACAGCACGATATCGAGCAGGTTCCCAGGAACCGCCAGCAGCCCACCGGCAATCTGCTGGTCTACCATTGGAGAGATGCCGAAAAGGCGCGGCGCTGTCGCGTACACGGGATACAGCACACTGGTGGCAAAGATCATGATGACGCCGAAGATGTCGAGTGGCAGGCTTTCGGCTCCCAGGTAGAGCATCTGAAACGGCGAGGACATGCGCGCATGGTGGTCCAGCGGCGTCAGCACCGGCCACCAGGTCAGGACGCCCGCAATCAGGAAGCAGAGCATCTGGATGTTGTGGACCAGATTGTTTTGGAGCGCCTGGTCGTAGAGCGGTGGCGCATGCCAGACCATGATGATGACGTTGTAACTTATCGCTGCGATGATGGGGAAGAGCAGCCCGCGTGTGGCATCGCGTAGCGCCCGCAACGGCACGAGCAGTGTCACCAGCCATTCCGGCAGCCCCATCATCAGGAAGGGCGCCGATACCGTCGTCAGCAGCAGCAGTTGCAGCGTATGCGCCGACAGCAGATAGTAGCGCCCCAGTGTATCGAGCGGCGTGCAGAGGGTCAGCGCCAGCGAGAGCACGCCGGCAACGAAGTAGACCACCCGTTTACGTGGCACCGGCTCATCTGAGTAGCGCGCGCGCAACCGCGTGATGGCGAAGAAATAGCCCGCCAGCAGGAGCGCCGCAACGATGAGAACGGCGGGATCGAGGTTCCAACTGGTTGGCGACGGAAGCGAGTGCATGGACGATACCTTGAGCGTTATAGAATAGGGGGCGTGTGCGCAATGCCCCGCGCACCATAGGTGCCGAGAAAATAACTGTTCATATCTATCTATGGTAACACCATCGCATAGAGAAGAGGGGACCCATCCAGGTCGCACTCCCGGATGAGTCCCCTATCTGTCATTTTTATTGGCTCACTATCGAGCGGATGTCGTGGTTATCCCTGCGCCGTCAGCCGCGCGGGAAGCCGGCCAGCCCAGGGCTGCGCGGCTTCGAGTTGCGCCGCCAGCGCCAGCAGCGCGCCCTCGCCCAGCGGTCGCCCAACGATCTGCACCGCCAGCGGCAGACCATCTTCGCCCTGATAGAGCGGCACTGCCATTGCCGGTTGCCCGGTGAGATTGAAGGTTGCGGTGAAGGGCGAGAAGTACACCGCTTTGCCGAACTCTGCCATTGGGTCGGCGCCGTCGGTATTCAGGTAGCCGACCGCCAGGGGACGCTGGCCAAGCGCTGGCGTCAGCAGCATGTCATACTGCGAGAGGAAGGCGACGAGACGGCGCGCATAGCCCTGAAGCGTCGCCATCGCGCCTAGCAGGTCCGCCGAACTCTGCGCCACGCCGCGCTGATAGTAGGCCCAGGTGAGCGCCTCCACCAGTTCCGGCGTTGGTTGGCGTTGGGTGACGGTGGCGCCGATCCGCACGCCAGCGGCGATGCCCGCGCCCCAGATGACGTTGAATGGCTCGATCAGTTGCGGCGTCACCCAGTTTGGCGGCGTGACCTCGATGACCTCATGGCCGAGCGAGGTGAGCAAGGTCGCTGCGTCGCGCGCCGCCTGGACGCAAACCGGGTCTACCGGCGTGCCCAACGGCGATTCCGTGGTCATGGCGATGCGCAGCTTCCCAGGCGTTTTGGCGGCGGAGACGGCGAACGGCTCGGCTGGCGGCGGCGCCCAGGTGCTATCACCGAGTTCATAGCCAGCCAGCACGTCCAGGATAGCCGCTGAATCGGCCACGCTGCGCGTGAGGATGCCATTGGTAGAGAGGAAGTTGTCACCGGCATCCGGTCCAGATGAGATGCGCCCGCGACTGGGTTTGAGGCCGAAGAGTCCGCAGCAAGAAGCAGGAATACGGATGGAGCCAGCACCGTCGCTGGCCTGCGCCACTGGCAGGATGCCCGCCGCCACCGCTGCCGCTGCGCCGCCAGATGAGCCGCCCGGGGTGCGGTCGGGATTCCAGGGGTTGCGCGTGGGGCCAAAGCGACGCGGCTCCGTGACAGGCACAATGCCGAACTCTGGCGCAGCCGTGCGTCCGACGCTGATGAATCCGGCGTCGCGCAGACGGCGCACGGTGTAGGCGTCGTAATCCGGGCGATAGTCACCGAAGATATCCGATCCCATCGTCAACGGCTGACCGGCCACCGGATTCAACTCCTTGATGGCGGTGGGCACGCCAGCAAAGGGACGCGGATCGCCCGGCTTGATGGCGTCGGCGGCGGCCAGTGCGCCTTCGGCATCCACCAGCGTAAAGGCGTTCAGGTCGCGGTTGGCTTCGATACGCCGCAGCGCCGCCTCGACTAGCTCGCGGGCGCGCACTTCACCGGAGCGAACGAGCGCCGCCAGTTCGCTGGCTGGCCGCGTGAGTAAGGCTTCTACAGAATCCGGCACCTTGCGTCTCCTCTTCTTGTAGGCTTCTTGCAGACTCGCGCCTGACGGAAAAATGACCCAACGTCATCGCTTACCACATACACCGGCAAGCATAGCACTCGCTGCCACAACAGGACAACTCGCAGCACAGAGCCATTTCGTCGTACAGTGGAGTTGCATCAACAGGCGCGTCCAGATGATATAGAACTGTGCGGCGGGAAGCGAGGTCTGCGATGAAACATGATATGCTGGCGCCCTGGGCGGAAGCTGTGCCGACGGCTGGCCTGCTCACAGCGGATGATCTCATGAAACGCCAGGACGTAGACTGGCAGTATGAACTGGTCGAGGGGAGATTGGTTCGCATGGCGCCAACCGGACTGGAGCACTTCTATATCACCGATGCGCTGCTGGATGCGCTGAAGGCGTTTGTCAAAGCGCATAAGAGCGGCATCGTCACGCTGCCGGATACGGGATTCATCTTCAGCGGAGCAAATGCGCCTGATACCGTTCTTTCGCCGGATATTGCGTTCCTTTCGACGGAAACTATGCGTCAACTGCCCGCGCGTGGAACGGCGGAAGGAAAAAAGTATTTGCCAGTCGTGCCTGATCTGGTGGCGGAGGTCGCTTCGCCTGACCGGTATCACCCGGAAATGGCGGAGAAGGCGCGGCTCTATCTGCGTTTCGGCGTGCGCTTGGTCTGGATTGTCTGGCCTACGCAACAGCAGGTGGATGTCTGGCTGCCGAACACAGAATCGCCGCAAACGCTTGGGATGGTGGATCATCTCGACGGCTTGCAGGCGCTACCTGGCTTCAGTTATCCCGTTGCAAATCTCTTTGACGGATAAAAGATGGCTATGAGAGCCATCTGGCAGGCAACCTTGTGTGGCGACTCATCAGGTGTTACACTTCCTCAGGCGGCGATATCGCAGGGTATCCCATCTTGCGAAGAGCCAAAGGGGGTGAAGATATGACACTGCACGAACGCGGGCAACAGTTGCGCAGCCGCGACGGGCATTTCGAGATGGCGCCGTTCGAGCTGAAGAGCCAGCCGGATGGCTACTGGATGTGGGTGTCCTGTGAATTCGATGGGCACCGTGGCGGGCACTGGCTGGCGCCCGACGCCGCGCATCCAGGTCGCCTGATCGTCACCTCGGACCCCTATTGTTGGCCGGACGCCCACGACGCCTACGACGCCCGCGACCGCTGGGAACAGCAGCAGGAAAAACGCGCAAAAGAGAGCGCAAGTGATCCCACTGATGATTTGGTGGATTGACTTTTGCAGATTATGTAAAGAGTCTGCTGAACATCAATCAAGTGGTATCTTTTTGTTTTTGCTGAGAGCAGGCGTCTGGTGGCATGCTGGAACTGTCATCAAGTATTATTGACGACTTTGACGACTATCGGGGGGACAAATCACAATGGACGACCAACACGACACGCCCAATACCACGCCCACGCCCGAACCACCATCCGAACCAGTAGCATCTGAGCAACCACAAGAGCAGTCGCCAGAGCAATCGCCGGCCTGGGAAACGGCAGCGCCACCCGCCTGGGAATCTGCGCCACCGCCGGCCTGGGAGCAGCAGACCAGCGCGCCCATTGCCGCTGCCGGCGATCAGCCGCCGGCCTACGCCACGCCAACCAGTGTAGATACGCCTGCCGAATCTGCCGGATCCGCCGAACTCGCAGCGCCCGCCGCGCCAGCGTCTGCCAACGCCGACGAGCCGCCCACCGACGCCGCGCCGACCGCCGTAGACACAGCCGCGCCGTCCACCAGTGACACGCCAGCAGCCGCAGACGCGAGTGATACGACAGAGGCGGCAGGCATGGATGATACGACAGAGGCAGCTGACGTAATAGATAGCGGCGCAACAACGCCGGTGCCGCCGGTTGCGGATGAGCCGCCAGCCTATGTCGCTACGCCCGCCGCCCCTGATCAACAAACCGCCCAAACTGCTGTATCCACACCAGCAGAGCCGGTGGCCGACACTGCTGCCGCGCCGGAAACGCCGGCAGTCAATGCAGGGGATATCCCACCATTGCCCCTCCCCTACGACCAGGTGTCTCCCTCGGCGCCAGCGACTCCGCCGATCAACTATGCGCCGCCCGCTGAGATGTTCGCCGCGCCGCCCACCCCATCGGAGCCGGTTGGCGCTTCGTCGCAACCGTTTGACCCCTATGCGGCTCCGCCACCACCGCCGCCCGCGCCGCTGCCAGTTCCGGCGGCCTCGCCAGCGATGCCAGCCGCGCCACCACCACCGCCGAACTACTATGGCGGCTATCAGCAGCCGGGCGTGCCGATGGTAGTCGTCCAGCAGCCACGCACGAACAGCGGAGCGATCATTGCCGAGGTGATTCTTGGACTCTTTGGCATCTATGGCGTCGGCTGGCTGATTGCAAAAGAGACTAATATCGGCATCACCCTGTTGATTTGCTCGGTTGTCTGGTGGGTACTCGCATTTCTCCTCATCGTCTTTACGATTGGGTTTGGGGCGTTGTGTGTTGTGCCGATTGATATCGCGGCGCTCGTTACCTCGGCGGTCCTGCTCTCGAAGCGCCCGGTTCGCGCGTAGCAGTGACCTATGACCCAACCGTTATTGGTACTCATCGGCGGCGCGCCGGCCACTGGCAAAACCATGCTGGCGCAGCGCCTCGCCGGTGAATTGGCGTTGCCGCTCTTCGCCAAAGATGCCATCAAAGAGCGGCTCTTCGATACGCTGGGCTGGTCGGACCGCGCCTGGTCGCAGCGTATCGGTCCTGCCGCCTTCGAGCTACTCTTCGATATCGTCGAAGCGCAGATGCGCGCAGGCGCTTCTTGCATCGTGGAAGGCAATTTTTACCGCGACATTGCTACTCCGCGCCTGCTGGACTTCCAGCGCCGCTACGCTTTCACATTCGTGCAGGTCATCTGCGTCTGCGAGGCGGAGACGGCGGTGGAACGCTTCCGCGCGCGTTGGGAGGCCGGGCGGCGTCACCCCGGCCATGTCGAAGACACGTTTCTGGCGGCTGGATTCGCTGAACAGTTGCGCGAGCAGATGGCGCGTGGCGTCTACGACCCGCTCGCGCTGGATGGTCCCGTCCTCACCTTCGATACCAACGACCTCACCGCGCTCGATGACGCGCCCATTCTCGCGGCCATCCGGCAGGCGATGGCGCAGAGCTGAGCGGCAGCAGAAAGACCTTCGCCAGCACATCCTCCGCGTCCGCCAGCGCGGGCAGCCGGTGATAGAGATAGCCAAGCAGCGACCGCGCATGCCGCGCATAGAGGTCGTCCACCTGCGCGTGTGGACTATTGGCCGGAGGCACTGGCGCCGGTGGCTGGTACGCATCATCAGCGGCGTCATAGGCATTATGAGCAAAAGTTGATGCGTCGCTGTTCTGCCTGTCTGAATGAGCCAGCGCGCCCGAATTACGCTGGCGGCGCACCAGCGTCGCCAGCCAGCCGATACGCAGACGGAACTTACCTGAGCGTGTAGATCGCCTCGATTGGCTCGATTGGCTCGATTGCCCAGGACTGGCAGTGGCAGGACGCCACATCGCACTATCGAGCATGTCGTCTCCCCTCAACCATCCTGTCAACAGGTAAGAACGATACATGCGCAGAGGTGAAACAGCTCGAGCGGCCTATGTGGTTCTCTGTCATTCGGCCAGTCTGCACTCTGCATGCTCACCCTGCGCACAGAGAATGTCGGAGCAGCACGAAAAATGTGACAGCCTTGACACAATGTCTCTGGACATCCAGCAGTCCAGATAGTTATGTGCGCGGAGAATGGCTGGCTAGGCGAGCCAGCCATGCAGGAAGGTGATGGTGAAGATTGCCAGCAGCGGCAACGAGAGAAAGAGGATGATACGCTCGACGCGGCGGTCCGCTCCCCACTGTCCTAGCAGCATGAAGAGCGGGAAGACGACGATCATAAAGCGCATGTTCGAGAGCAATGCATACCAGTTATGCGCCGGGGTTGATAACGTGAGCAACGCCATCGCCCAGCTATAGAGGACATAGCTCAGCGGCAAGCGGCGCCAGGTCATCACCGCAAGGACAATGAAAAGCAGCGTAAATGCGCCATCCGCCAGAATATGTGCCTGGAAGTAGCTTGCCTGCGGACCATTACGGATGAGCGCGCCACCGGCACGGGCGAATCCCATGATTGGCAGGGCGAGGACGCGACCACCGCCGCCAGCCTGGGCGCTTACAGTGGAGGCAAAGCTGCCGAAATGCACTCGCTCATAGAGTGAAAAACCGCCAAGCGCCAGCACCGGCAGCGCCACTCCGCCGAGCATCGCTGCTATGTTGCGTAGCGACGGGCGCTCTCCAGTGGCTCGCCATTTCTGGAAGTAGGGAACATATTCGACGATGAGCGGAATGACCAGCAGGATGCCAAATGGACGCGCCAGTGTCGCCAATGCCGCTAGCAATCCGGCGGCAATCCAGTGACCACGGCGCAGGCAGAGAAACGCGCCGACGCTGAACAACAGGAGAAGCGACTCTGCATAGGGCGCTGCAAGAAACAGCGCCGTCGGGAAGATAGCCAGGTAGAATAGGGTGCGCTGGGAAACTTCGCGCCCAAGCTCGCGCTCAACAAGGACGCGCAGCAGCGCAAAGGCCACGAGCGTGCTGATGTTGGCAATCAACGCGCCAGCGACTCCTGCCGCCGCCGGATTCTGCAAGAGCATGATCGCCAGGAAATGCTCAAGCGAGGGGAGCAGCGGGAAGAAAGCCGTCTGCCAGAGATGGGCATAGCCTTCGCGCGCGATGCGTGAGTACTGCGCGCCATCCCAGCCGAGCCAGGGAGTAAAGAGCGCGCCCCAGCCAACGGACTGACCGGCAACACGGGGAAGAAAGAGGAACGCATCGCCAAGATAGGTGACAATGGCGAAGAGCAGGCGAGTGCCCAGCCAGACAACAGCAGCATCCCGCCAGACGCTGCGATCCCGCAGCGATACCTCGTGGACGCCGGTCTCGGTTGTTTCATGCGCCAGCACGCCAATCGTCGCCATAGATGCTCACTCCATCACAATAATCGTCACCGCACGCATCGCTCGAACCATTGCTCATCCATAAAGTGATTTACGGCCTATCCGCATCAGTGGGTATATATTCGCGTCAAGATAGGAGACGCACACGCCAACTGTTTGTAACTGGCATGTGCCCATAAACCACACCGCGTAACTGCGTTGCGCACCTGTGCTACACTGGTTTCAGCTACCATGCCGCGCAGATGCGCTGTCTGCGCTGAACGCGGAGGACCGCCTGGAGGATTGTCTGGAGAAACGCCCATGACCACGACCGACGCCACCACCCTGACACGGCGCTCCGCCATCGAGCTGGCAGGAATGATTGCGCGCCGCGAGATCACCGCTGCCGAGGCCGTCGAGGCGCATATCGCCCGCATCGAGGCGGTCAATCCGGCGCTGAACGCCGTTGTCGTGAAGCGATATGCGGAGGCGCGAGCGGAGGCGCAGGCGGCTGATGCGGCGGTGGCGCGTGGCGAGACGCTTGGCCCGCTGCACGGCGTTCCCATCACCATCAAAGAGTCGTTTGCGCTCAGCGGCACCCCCGCCACCAGCGGCCTGCAAACGCGCGCGACCGCGCTCGCCACGGCTGACGACATCTATGTCGTGCGGCTGCGGCGGGCCGGTGCGATCATCCTGGGCAAGACCAATGTGCCGCAACTGCTGCTCTATATCGAGAGCGATAATCCGGTCTATGGGCGTACCAACAATCCCTGGAATAGGGAGCGCACCCCTGGCGGCTCATCCGGCGGCCAGAGCGCGATCATCGCGGCTGGCGGTTCGCCGCTCGGCCTCGCCTCGGATATCGGGGGCAGTATCCGTGTTCCTGCGACCTTCTGCGGGCTGGCAGGCATGAAGCCGACCGCCGGACGCACACCTGACCCTTCAGACTTCGGCCTCTCAGCCGGTGAGCAGGCGATTGTCAGCCAGGCCGGTGCGCTGGCCCGCACGGTGGACGATGTGGCATTGACCATCGAAATCCTCAACGGCGGACGCAATCCCGCGACCGAACCACCGCAGCCGTTGGGCGATTCCACAGCGGTGGATATTGCGCACTTGCGCGTGGCGTATTACACGGACGACGGTACGCTGGCGGTGGCGCCCGCCGTGCGCCGCGCGGTGGTGGAGGCCGCTGGTGTGCTGGCGGGCCTCGGCGCGCAGGTGGTGGAGTGGCGTCCGCCGGAGGTGCCGCAGGCGATAGACATCTTCTTCGGCGTTCTCAGCGCGGATGGTGGGCGGGGCGCACGGCAGGCGCTTGCCGGTAGCAAGGTGGACCCGCGTATTGGCCAGCTCATCCAGTTGGCAGGCATGCCGCGCCCGCTGCTGGCGACGCTTGGCGGCGGGTTGCGGCTGCTCGGCCAGCGCAACGCAGCCGCGATGCTACGCAACTTTGGCTACCATGATACGCTGCACTACTGGCGGCTGATCGAGGCGCAGAACGCCTATAAGCGCCGTTTCGCGGCGGCGCTGGATAACGACGAAGGCGGTCCGTTCGATCTGATTATCTGCCCGGCTTGCGCGTTGCCCGCCTTCCCGCATGGCGCCAGCAAAGACCTGGTGATTGCCGGCGGCTATGCGGCGCTCTATAACGTGCTGGGCTATCCAACGGGCATTGTGCCGGTGACACGTGTGCGCGCAGATGAGGAGTCACAGCTCAAACGTTCGCGCGACGCAGTGGAACGGGCGGCGCGCCAGGCGGAGCAGGGTAGCGCCGGTCTGCCAGTCGGCGTGCAGGTGGTGGCGCGTCCCTGGCGCGAACATGTGGCGCTGGCGGCGATGCGCGCCATCGAGGAGCGCGTGCGCACGCGCGACGACTTCCCCACGACGCCGGTGATGTAGCATGTAGCATCACAACACAAAGCGCCTGGGTGTTATGCCCAGGCGCTTTGTGCTCGATCAATCCACGCGATCAGTGCGGGATCACGAAGTGCAGGATGATGATGATGGCGAACATCGAGATGGCGAGGGTCGCTATCAGCTTCAGGTCGTTCTTGACGTAGGCGTAGTGTTCCGGCGAGACGAGGCTCGCCGAGCGGGCGCGCTGCGTCGCTTTGGCGCGGGCGATGCGGTTGGCCTGCTGTCCCTTCGCTGTGGCTGGCGATGCCGGGCGCGTGGTGTTTTCGGTCTTCGGCGCGGCGCTCTTTGCCGTGCTGGGCCGGTTGACTTCGGGCGCGCGTGGGCGTGTCGAGGTCGCCACGACGGTCGTGCGCGCGGGCCTGGTGGCGGATGCCGCTGGCGCCGTTGCTGTAGCTGAGGCGCTCTTGGCAGTATTTGTAGTGGTATTCGTGTTCGTGTTCGTGGTGCTATTAGAAGCAGCGGTAACGGCGTCCTCGCCAGCTTTCGACTGACCAGATTGGCGCACCAGCGTCACTCCTGGCGCTTTGGCCGTCGTCTGCGACCTGCGGGCCGCGTTCGCCTGGCGCGTGGCCGTAGACTTCTTCGCCATGCAATTCTCTCCCATATCTGCCGGATGTCAGGTCAGGCACATGTTTCCATAAAAATGGACATCCAATCAGAGCCAGTATAGCGCACCAATGCAGGTGGCGCAAGCGCAACAGGACGGACGACGTATCGCGATCTATGGCTCGATGCTCAATCTGCCTGTACCGGTGCGCCAGGCTGTTCTCTCGTGCTTCTTGTGTCTCGCCCTACTGCGGCGTCTCCTGCTACACTTCTCTATAAGACGCTACATCACTCTACAACGAACGGATATCCGCTCAGGCTTCAAAAACAGCCTTACTCGTAGCTGGGAGGTGAGATATATCAATGGGATTCACCCATTTCGACGACGCTGGACGCGCGCATATGGTGGATATCAGCGCCAAAGATGAGACAGCGCGCGAGGCTGTCGCCGCCGGTAGCATCCACATGCGCCCGGAGACGCTGGCGCTGATCCGCGCGGGACGGGTCGCCAAAGGAGATGTGCTGGCCGTGGCGCAGGTCGCGGGCATTATGGCAGCCAAACAGACAGCGCAGATTATCCCCATGTGCCATACGCTGCTACTGACCGGCGTGGACCTGGCATTTGAGCTAGTAGACGGCGCCGATGGTGTAGATAGCTCAGATAGTCAGGTGCAAATTCAGGCGACGGTGCGGACGGTGGGCAAGACGGGCGCGGAGATGGAGGCGCTGACGGCGGTGAGCGTCGCCGCGCTGACCATCTATGACATGTGCAAGGCGGTGGACCGCGCGATGAGCGTCCACGATGTGCGGCTGCTGCGCAAGAGCGGCGGCAAGAGCGGCGTATTCGAGCGTGGTGGAGAATAGCCCCCACCCCCGGCCCCTCCCCCGTGCGCGGGAGAGGGGAGCGTGGCGGGCAAAATGTTTGCGCTGATGGCGCATACTGGTTTATTTTTCACAAGTGGATAAGCGCTGTAGCTCGAATGAGTGCCTATGAGCAACCGTTGCCAGGCCGCCAGGATGCCTGCCCCACGATCCCCTCTCCTATGGGAGAGGGGATCGTGGGGCAGGGGTGAGGTCTCACATAGGAGAGGGGATGGTTTGAGGTGGACGTAAGCCGAATTCTGTCCTCCGCCGCCTTACGACGTGCGGAGTGGCAATCATCTTTCTAGGGCGCCGGTTGCCCGGCGTCTCCAGCAGCCAACCCGGAGGTAAACGGGCGAGCAACCCGTGGGCAGCCGGGCGAACCCGGCCACCGCTCCTCCTATCTGGCCTTGCTCCAGATGGGGTTTACCTCAGCCAGCCGGTCACCCGGCTGCTGGTAAGCTCTTACCTCACCATTTCACCCTTACCAGCGCAGCGGACGAACCGCCGCCCGGCGGTATGTTTCTGTGGCACTATCCTTGGGGTCGCCCCCACTGGCCGTTAACCAGCATCCCGCTCTGTGGAGTTCGGACTTTCCTCGCGCGCAGTCCCGTTGCCGGAGCCGCGCCCGCGATTGCCTGTCCACCTCAAACCGACCTGTAGTATAGCACATTTCGTGCAAGCGACGGCTGATTCTGCAACCTGGCGCATCGCGCGATGGTATACTATTCGGGCAATTGTCACATTGTCACCAGCAGGTGTTGGATTTTCTGGGCGACGTTGGTTGCTACTGCCGCGCTGTCCGCTATTGTTTTATGGAGTTGCCGCCTGTGCGTACACTTCGCTCTCTGCGCCTGATCGTTCCCATGCTGCTGCTGGCGGTGCTGGTTGCCGCGTGCAGCCCCACGCAAACCACCGGCGGCTCTGCCACCAAAACGCCGAACGCGACCGGCACTGCCGCAGCGTCACACCCCTTCTGTGTCGCGCCGTCCGGGGCGCAGGCGGCGCGCTCCACGCTGGCTAGCCGCGATGCTGCGCCGTTTACGCCGCAGCAGTTCCGCGATGCCTACGGCGTGACGCCACTGCTCAATCAAGGCTACACCGGCAAGGGGCAGACGGTGGTGGTGATTGATTCCTTCGGCAGTCCTACGCTGCAAGACGATATCAACGCCTTTGACCAGCAATACAACCTGCCGCCAATCACGCTTCAGATACTCTCGCCACTCGGCAGCAAGCCGTTCGACCCCAGTAACCAGGATATGCAGGGCTGGGCTGGTGAAACCTCGCTGGATGTGCAGGTGATCCACTCGATTGCGCCGGACGCCAATATCGTCGTGCTGACCAGCCCCGTTGACGAGACCGAGGGCACCGTCGGTCTGCCGCAGTTCCGCCAGATCGAGGAGTATGCCGTTAATCATCACCTGGGCAACATCATCTCGCAGAGTTGGGGCGCCTCCGAAGTGACGTTGGCCGATCAGGCGGGACAGCAGGAAATCTCCCAGTGGACCAGCTTCTACCAGCAGGCGACCACTCAGGATGGCGTGACGTTCTTCGTCGGCTCCGGTGATAGCGGCGCGACCGACCTGGCGAACTGCGATGTCAACAACAAAATCTATTCCACCACACCGACGACCAGCTTCCCCTCGGACGAGCCGTGGGTGACATCGGTTGGCGGCACGACGCTCTCCAGCGATGGCAATGGGAATTACAGCGAAACCGCCTGGACCGATAGCGGTGGCGGCTTCAGCAAATTCTTCAAAGAGCCGGACTTCCAGCAGCAATTGCCGTCCTCCGACCAGAGCCAGCTCAATGGGCGGCGTGGCGTGCCGGATGTCGCCGCCGACGCTGATCCGGCGAGTGGCTGGCCGATCTATGTGCTGGGACAGCAGCAGATCATCGGCGGCACCAGCGCGGCCTGTCCTTTCTGGGCGGCGCTGACGGCGATAGCTGACCAGATGGCCGGGCATCCGCTGGGGTTCATCAATCCGGCGCTCTATAAGCTCGGCCTGAGCAGCAGCTATAGCCAGGACTTCCGCGATATTACCTCTGGCAACAATAGCGCAGACGCGCAGGGTACGACGGTGCAGGGCTACAATGCCGTGCCTGGCTGGGACCCGATCACCGGCTGGGGCACGCCCAACGCGGCGAAACTGCTCCCCGCGCTGATTGCTGCCGCTGGATAAGATAGTAAGAATGCCAGAAGCCCCCACCCCCAGCCCCTCCCCCGCGCACGGGAGAGGGGTGCGTCCGGCGCGATTCTGGGGCGCACGCTCTACGACCGCCCGCTCGACTTCGCCGCAGCGTTGTGAGTGGAGGTGGAAGCTGCTGCATCTGCTGAATCCTCAAGTTCGCTTGTTGGTGAGCAAGCGGGAGGATAACGTATCACTCCTCTTTTTCCAGTGCATCCTTCAAGGGGACCAGGTTTTGTTGCAGGGCGTAGATCGCGGCCTGCGTGCGGTCGGCCAGATGCAGCTTGACGAGGATGTTCGCTACGTGGGTGCGCACTGTCGGCTCACTGATGGTCAACTCCTGCGCAATCTCATGATTCGAGCGCCCGCGCGCAATCAGCGTCAACACGTCCAGTTCGCGCGGCGTCAGGTCGTTCAACGGCGACTGCTGGCGCTGGCGCATCTCATGGAGCACACGCGCGGCTACCATCGGGTGCAGCTTGCTTTCGCCACGAGCGGCGGCGCGCACAGCCTCGATCAGTTCTTGCGGGCTGCTATCCTTCAACAAGTAGGAGAGCGCGCCGGCCTTGATGGCGTTGAAGATATGCTCATCATCGTAGTAGGACGTGAGGATGATGATCTGCGTGCTGGGCGCGAGGCGCTTGCTCTCGCGCGCCACCGCAACCCCGTCCATCCCCGGCATCAGTAGGTCCAGCAGCGCCACATCGGGCAAGAGTTCGGTAATCAGTTCCAGCGCCCGCGCGCCATCCTCGCATTCGCCCACCACTTCAATATCAGGGCGCTGCTCCAGCATGAAACGGAGGCCGTGGCGCACGACGGCGTGATCGTCTGCCAGTATCACTCTAATCATCGCTCTCCCCCAAATGCTCTGCGCTCTCCTGATGCGCTTGCGGCACGCTGACGGCGACGCGCGTGCCCTGACCCGGTTCCGTCGTTAGCGCGAACGTGCCATGCAATTCCTCGACTCGCTCTTGCATGATACGCAACCCCAGCCCATATCCAGGTACATCATTCGCGTCAACTGCGCCATTTGCGCCGTCATGGGCGTCGAACCCCTGGCCATTATCGGTAATGGTCAACTGCACCATTGTCCCTGCGCCCGTGAGACTGAGCGAGATCAGCGTCGCGTTCGAGTGGCGCGCGGCGTTCGCCAGCGCCTCCTGCGCAATACGCAGCAGCGCATGCTCCGTCTTGACATCGAGCGTGACAGGCCGCACATCGGTTGTCACCGTGATGCCCAGGCGTGTGCTATAGGCATTGGCTAGCTCCTGCAACGCGCTGGCCAGGCCGAGATGCTCCAACGGCGCCGGGCGCAGTTCCAGCAGCAGCGCGCGCATTTCGCGGGTCATATTGCCTGTTGTCTGCTCCAACAGCGCGATATGCGGGCGAAGGTTGGCGGCGGATGAGCCAGCGCGCGCCGCCTCCTGCAAGCCGTCTGATAGCATACGTAGCGAGAAGAGATCCTGTGAGATGGCGTCGTGCAGTTCGCGTGAGATGCGCGAACGCTCCTCTAAGCGCGCGTTCTCCTCGGCCAGCCGCTGGCGGCGTTCGATGTTCTCAGCCAGTTGTCCGGCCATCTGGTTGAACTGCTGCTCCAATTGACCAATCTCGTCGCGATGGGGCGACGTTACCCTTTGGGTATAGTCGCCGCTGGCAAACTGTGTCGTCGCCAGCACCAGCCGCCGCAATCGTTGCCCCAGGCTGCGGGTGGTGACCCAGCCGAAAAACAGGCCAACGGGAGTGACCAATATCAATAGCAGCAGATTACTTAACAAAGTGTTCCATAATGAATCCCACAGCGCCGCAACAAAACTACCCTCACTCTGAGCCGATAGAGGCATCTGAAAAAAGATTGCGCCAATTGGCTGATGGGTGGCGCTCCAGACGGGCTGCGCAGCGTATCCCAGCGTGGTGGAGCGCAGATGGAATGTGCTCGAAGTAGCCCGCCCTGCAAGCGCATGGTCAATAGCCTGCGTTTGTTCAGGCATGAGCGAGGATACGGCCAGTCCCGCAGGATAGCGCGCAGGGTAGGAGCTGGCGACCAGGCGGTTATCTGGCGCGACAAGCAGGGCGATGGCAACCTGCGTTGGATCAGCATCGGTTGCCGTGATGTAGGGCGCATAGATGTTGAGGTTCTGGTGAACCTGGTCCTGATATACCAGCGCGATGGTATGCGCCTGCCCTGGGATGAAATTGGTGCGTGGATCGAGCGCCGTGCCCTGCGCTTGCAGCGAGGCCAGCATAGCGTAGGATTGCGCCTGTTGTTGAATGGCTGTGGCATAGTCATTGGGCTGCGCGCCGGAGAAACCGGAGAAAAAGGTGACTACTGCGCCGCGTGCGAGCGCACCCAACAGAATAAAAGAAAAGACTGAGCCAATCGTCACCGCGACGTATGAAATCGTCATACGGGCGCGCAGGCTCGGCCAGTTAGAGGGCAATAAGAAATGTAACTGTGGTGGAAGACGCATAGCGCCGCCTCGCTTCTGGCGCGCGGGCTGGGAGCGCACGGTGAGTGCGCTCCCAGCGAGCAATCGGCTAATGGGTGACATCCCGGCGCACCGTCAACCAGCAGGCAACGCCGACGAATGCCAGTAGGTAGACAGCCACCACGATCAGCGAATGCCCTGTGGAATAAGCGCCAGCGTCTCCAATGGAGAGCGCGTGCATCTGATTATAAATCAGCGACAGGAGATTATTCGCCAGGAAGTAATCTGGAATGTGCTGCGCGAAGCCCGGCATACTGGTGAAGAGACCCGTGATTACTGGTTCCAAGAGTAGCCAGACCAGCGGCCCGACGATACCGACGACCGACGACCGGCCCAGCGTGCCAAAGAACAGCGCCATCAGCATAAAGCTGTACCAGAACAGCACTCCGAACAGCGCGAAGAGAACGAAATGGCCAAATACAGGAGCCGTCAAGAAGCCCAGGCCCGCGCCGACCCCCGCCAGATGCGCCATCACGCCGCCTATGAGCGACCCCAGCAGCATCACGAAGAGTACTGCTGGAACGACATAGATTGCCAGCACCGCAATCTTCGCAAAGAGAAACTGTAAGCGAGTCGGGCCACGAGTGAACATCAGGCGCACTGTTCCCAGGCTGTATTCGCCGCCTACCAG
The DNA here is from genome assembly GCA_021323855.1 of Chloroflexota bacterium. Taxonomy (GTDB): domain Bacteria; phylum Chloroflexota; class Ktedonobacteria; order Ktedonobacterales; family JADMIN01; genus JAJPKE01. Next base: position 100,591 of record JAJPKE010000045.1, read on the forward strand.
TATCCCAGCCAGGATGATTCCCAGCACCACGAACTGCTCTATGAGGAATCGTTCTTCGGCGTTCCAGACGCCCGGCATATTCAGGTAGATCGCCAGCCCATCCAGCACGCGCTGCTTCTCATGTTGCCGGTCCGCCAGAGTAGGCGGATGATTGAGACACCCTGGATTGTACGGAAATTGGGCGCAGCTATCAGGCGTGTAACTGGTGGCCGGCAGACCGGCATCATGAATGGCAACGATGCCAGTGGCGAAAAAACCACCTCCAATAAGGAGCACTGCAATGAGCAGCAGCACCAGTGACAGCCTGCGGCGGCGCACTTTATAGAGGTCCATGCCGATCAGTCGCAGCAAGACGCTCAGATAATCGCTGCGTCCTCGCACAATCGGCGCGACATGACTCACACCGGGCAATGCCCCTGGCGACGTTTGTACTGACGTGTTTGCGGTATCCACTGCTTCTCTCACTTTCGCTTATTTCGTTTATTTCGCAGGTGAACCGGAGCCAAATCGCGTGCGTAGCAATCCACCCTTGCGGGCACGAGCGCCTTCGCCAGCATCTGTGCCGGTCAATTCGAGGAAGAACTCTTCGAGGCTTGTCTGGTGCTGATACATCTCAGCGACGATCAGCCCATTGCGCGCCAGCAGCGCGGTAATCTCCTGCGAGCGCGTGGTGGGCGCATCCACAAAGAGCACCGGCTGGCCATGTGAATCGCTGCCGCTGCTCACGCGCGTTATCCAGTTCATGTCGCGCTTGCTGGCCTGTTGCAGAATGACCAGCGCCTGTTCTGTCTCTTCAGGCGTGCCTAGCCGCACGAGGAGCTGCTGGCCGCCGCTCAACAATTCCTGCACATCCCCTTGTTTGATGAGCTTGCCCTTCTGCAAAATCGCCACGCGATTGCAGACCTGCTGAATCTCAGAGAGGATATGGCTGGAAAGGAAAACCGTCTTGCCGGCTTCGGCGAGCCGTCCGATCAACTGGCGTATCTCGCGCACGCCGGCGGGGTCCAGGCCGTTGGTTGGCTCATCCAGCAGAATCAACTCGGGATCGGTCAAGAGGGCTGCGCCGAGCGCCAGGCGTTGCTTCATGCCAAGCGAATAGGTGCGATAGGTGTCGCCGCCGCGCGCTCCCAGGTCTACCAGGTCCAGCACTTCGTCCATGCGCGCCTGATTCGCTCGCCCCAACTTCATACCAGAGGCCGCCGCGACTATGCGCAGGTTATCCACGCCAGAAAGATACGGGTAGAAGACTGGCGTCTCGACAATTGCGCCGATACGCGGCAATATTTCATGCAGGTGTGTGGCGTTGTCCAGCCCGAAGAGTGAGATGTTGCCTGCTGTGGGCCGGATCAATCCCAGTAGCATGCGGATAGTCGTAGTTTTGCCGGCGCCGTTCGGTCCCAGAAAGCCAAACACATCGCCGCGTAACACTTCCAGATTCAGATCGCTGACGGCGACCAGCGATTCATACGCTTTCGTCAGCCCAACCGTGCTGATGACTTGCTCGTGTGCATGTTCTGTTGCCATACGTGGTTCCTTTGTCTGCTGTCTGCGCCGTTCCCTCTTTTGCAAGGGGATTGGCGAACTGACAGTATTTATCTCTATCGGAAAGGAGTGTGGGTCGTTTCCCTCGCTCTGGCAACAAGTGTAGCTGCCCACCAGGGCATTTGAGATCAGCGTGAAGTAGATTGCGTATCATCATTTTGTTGAGGGCGACTGAGTGCGATGATGAGGTAGTATTTGTGGCGAGAGGAGGCGAGGCGAAACGTCCAAGCAATTCCCACAATTTCCAGGTGACGGGTCCTCTGAGCCTGGCGGGCCGGAAACAGCCGGCGACCTGGAAGTGACGACCCTACCGGCGCTGGGCGGGCAGAGGAGCAGCGCGCGCCACCGGATGCTCTGGTCGGCTGAGGGATTGGTGGGGCGGAGGCTGACCACACGCCAGCGGGTACTACGTGGGGGAACCGTGATCGTGCTGCTGGCGTTGATCGTTGGCGTGTTGCTCGCGCGTCTGCGTGGCGACGCCGCAACGACGCGGTCCAGTTTCCTTCCACTGCCAACCACCGCTGTATTTACGACCATCAACGAGCGCGACGATCTCAATTGTTTGCGTGACGCAGCGTGGCGGCAGGATGGGCGTTTGCTCGCCGTGCTGGGCAACACCACGGATTGTCCGCTGACCACCTACGTGCCGGGCATCATCAACATCTACAGCGGCGATGGCAAAACGCTGGTCCGGCAGATCAGACCGGATGCCAGCGTCTTCGCTGCGCTGCATGTTAGCGCGCCGTCCGTCTCACTCGCCACGCCGACGCCGCCGTTTAGGAACACCGACAACTATACGCCGCCGATTCTCTACTATCACTCGATTCTCTGGTCGCCGGATCAGCAGCAGCTTGGCGCCACGTTCGCCGCCGTTACGTCATTTGCGCCGCTTCGCCAGTTCAGCGGTCTGCTGGTGATGAATGCCGATGGGACACAGGCGCGGGTGCTCTTGCGCCAGGAACAGCCATCTGACAATGGCTATTTGTATCTGGTCTGGGGGCTATCTCAGGGCGAGCCGGTCACAGTGAGAAGCGTGGAGTCGTCGGGCGATGCGCCGCTGGATGTGACGCCTGCGCTTGCCTACAACTGGCAGCCTGACGGCACGCTGCGGCCCATTACGCCGTTGACGCCGCAGAGCATGGTGGCGCGGCCTGCGCCTGGCCCAGTTGGCGCGCCGGATGGCGGCGCGTTCTTTACGCCCTGGCAGCCGGGAACACTGACCGTATATCTGCAAACTCGCCCCAACCAGGGAATACCGGCGATGATTGCCACCTGGGCGCCAATTCCCTTTGCGGCATGGTCTCCGGATGGCCGCTACCTTGCCGATACCGTGGCGCTCGAAGGTCGTTTCCAGCCGTCCGGTGTGCCTCCACCGTCGGCGCAGGTGTTGCAGGCGCAACAGGCGGCGTCATTGCCAGTGTTCCCCGTTCGTGACGCCGGACTCCAACAGGTCCTCAACAGCATACCGGATATTGCGCCTGGCCTGTTCCCAGGCGAGATCGGCATTTCGCTGGCTTGGCGATCCGATGGGCGTGTGCTGGCGGTCTTTGGCAACAATGGTATCTATTTCAATTTTTACGACTGCGCATCCGGTCGCCTGCTCACTAGCATCGAGGACCCTGGCTCGCCGTTCTCCATCGGCAACAGCATCATGCGCTGGTCGCCGGACGGCAAGTGGCTCTTGCTCGGCTCCGGCGACCTGATGAACGTGCAGGGAGTGTGAATGGCCGGAGGGTGAAACCTGCGACGAGGGGCCGGCGACTAAAGATCGCGCCTGGATGGCGTGCCGCCGCGAAGTCCGCCGACGCGGACTGGAGACAGACATAAAGGCAAGTGCAAGGTCATGTCTGCTCCGAACCTGCGCAGGCAGGTTTCGCGGCTGAAAGCCATCCAGGCGCGAATTCATTCGCTGGCTGGTTTGCTATTTGCCGTTCGGCGTGCCCTCATCCTCCGCATCGTCTTCGGCGATGAAGGGCAGGGTGACATCTACGGCGTCTTCTTCATCGTCGCCGTACATCGTGGCAATTGAGACCACACGGTCGCCGCTGCCCAGGTGCATCAGCCGCACACCCTGCGTCGGGCGACCGCACTGGGCAATCGAATGCCAGTCAGTGCGAATGACGGTGCCAGCCGCCGAGATAATCATCAGATCGTGGTCATCTTCGGTCAGGATACGCGCGCCAGCGATGGACCCTGTTTTGTCGGTGAGCCGCGCCGTGATGACACCGCCGCCGCCGCGTCCCTGGGTGGGATATTCAGCGACCGGCGTGCGCTTGCCATAGCCATTCGTTGTGACGACGAGCAGTTCGGCGTCTGGCTTAGCAGTGCAGAGCGCGACTACGCTATCCTTCTCATCCAGCCGGATGCCGCGCACGCCGCCGCTGGTGCGCGAGGCAGCGCGTAGCTCCTGCACCTCGAAGCGGATGGACTGGCCGCGTTCGGTTATCAGCATCACCTGGTCGGTGGCCGAGACGAGCCGCGCGCCAATCAATTCGTCGCCCGGCTCCAGGTCCATCGCAATTAGGCCCAGACTGCGCACGACGGCGAACTCGTCGAGGCTGGTCTTCTTGACCTCGCCCAGCTTCGTTGCCATCACCATATAGTCGCGCGCGACGAACTTCGGCACGCAGACAACGGCGGTAATAGACTCTTCCTGCTCGACGTTGATGAGATTGCGCAGGTGATCGCCCTTCGCCGCGCGGCCCACATCCGGCAGCGCATAGGCTTTGAGCTGGTAGACCTTGCCGCGATTGGTGAAGAAGAGCAGCGAGTCGTGCGCGTGGACGACGAGCAGTTGCGCCACGTCGTCGTCTTCATGCGTGGTGATCCCGCGTGACCCCTTGCCGCCGCGTCGCTGCGCGCGATACGCGCCCGCTCCCATGCGTTTGATGTAGCCGTTCGTGGTCAGCGTGACGACCGTTTCATCATTGGGAATCAGGTCTTCTTCAGTGAAGTCGGTGGCCTCGGCCTCAACGATTTCGGTGCGGCGTGGGTCGCCATACTTCTCTTTGAGTTCCGCGAGGTCCTGCTTGATGAGCGCACGCACCTCTTCGATGTTCGCGAGAATCTTTTGCAGATTGGCGATGGTGCGCTGAACCTCGGCCAGTTCCTCCTGCACCTTGCGGCGCTCCAACGCGGCCAACCGGCCAAGTTGCATGTCGAGGACGGCCTTCGCCTGCTCCTCGCTGAGTTTGAAGCGCGTCTGCAAGTTGTTTGACGCGGTTTCACGGCTCTGCGAACGGCGGATGGTGTCAATCACGGCGTCGAGATTGTCGAGCGCAATCGTCAGGCCGTCGAGGATGTGCTTACGCGCCTCCGCTTTGGCCAGATCGAACTTGGTGCGGCGCGTGATGACGATCTCACGGTGATGGATATAGTGCGTGAGAATCGGCTTGAGGCCGAGCGTGCGCGGCTGATTATCCACCAGCGCCAGCATGTTCGCGCCGAAGGTGGTCTGCATCGCCGTGTACTTGAAGAGCTGGTTCAGCACGCTGAGATGGCGCGCATCACGGCGCAGGTCCACCACCACGCGGATGCCCTGCCGGTCGGATTCGTCGCGCACATCGGTAATGCCGTCAATCTTCTTGTCGCGCGCCAGTTCGCTGATCTTCTTGACGAGATCTGCCTTGTTGACCTGATACGGCAGTTCGGTGACGATAATGCTGACCTTGCCGCGTTCGGTCTCCTCGGTGTGCGCTTTGGCGCGGATGACGATGCGCCCGCGTCCGGTGCTATAGGCGTTGCGGATGCCCTCGCGCTCCTGGATGGTGCCGCCAGTGGGGAAGTCTGGCCCGCGCACGATATGGTCGAGGTCTTCGGTGGTGGCCTCTGGATGGTCAATCAGATAGGTGATGCCGTCGCAGACTTCGCGCAGATTATGCGGCGGAATGTTCGTCGCCATGCCGACTGCGATGCCAGCGGCGCCGTTGATGAGCAGGTTGGGCAGCCGCGCCGGCAGCACCACTGGCTCGACGCTATGCCCATCATAGTTTGGCTTGAAATCTACGGTGTCACGGTCAATATCGGCCAGCAGTTCTTGCGCGATAGTAGACATCTTCGCTTCTGTGTATCTCATTGCGGCAGGCGGATCGTCGTCAAGCGAATTGTGAACGAACACACCGTCAGCGAGCAGGAAGTTGTGATGCTCGTCCACAGTAATATCGTACACATCCTCGCGCTCTTCGAGGAATCGCACTGACACAATGCGATGATTGTAATTGGCTCCCGCGGCCAACAAATCAGCCCAAGACTCAAAGTATGTCACCGCTTTGCGGCTTGCCGGAATCCAGTTAGCATCACGATGGCTATCGTAAGCTTCAGGAGTAATACTATCGGCAGACATACTGTGCAGTAAGCGCGAAACATAGCCCGCGATCTTTTGCCGCATCACTTGCCGCTTATAATCAGCATTGCTCCAGTTCTCGCGCAATGCTACCGCCGATTTCTGTGCGAGTTCTTGCATCATTTGCGGATTGGCTGCAATGCGCCGTAGATTGCTTGCATGCACCCCTTCGCGTTGAGCCGTGCGGAACTCTGCGTTTGTGCGTTGCCGCGTAATTTTCGCTCGATGGAATTCGCGCATTGAGGGCTTGTTCCACATTGCATGAGCCATGCGAGAGAAATGGTTAGCGCCAAACTTCGCTCGATACACTGGATTATTCCAGAACGCGCGTGCATTTGCCGAGAGCTTTGCCCGAACTGATTGGCTAGACATTGCCCGTACAATGGCAACCACAATTTCTGCGCGCTTTTCGTCGTTGCCCCACATCGCGTTGCTCTTTTCCGAGACGATGCGAGAGACTTCGCGCCGCATTTCAGGCGTCAAACGTCGTTTCTCAATGCCGCGAAGCGCCTTGCTCATACGCTCGCGGTACTCAGTATCTTGCCAGAGTGCCTTCATTCGCTTCGACACCTGAGCGCGAAGTTCTGGATTGGCTGTGTATAGTTCACGCAATTGGGGCGCAATACGTTGCCCATTCACTTGCCGGAACGCAATATGTTGATTCTGCTCTACCATCCGCTTGCGTCGTTGTTCTCGTACTTGCGGATTTTGTTGATAGTAACGCTGCACACCAGCTCGTTGTACTGCGCGGAACTGAGGATTAGTCCATAATTCTTGCGCATGTTCCGCATGAAGGTGTAGGTGAGCCAGGAAATCCATGCGCTCAATGTTGGTGGGCCGATTATCGAAGCGGTTGAAGTTCTTATGATGCCGTACGAATGGACCGTTAAACTTAGGCACCATTCCTTTTTCTGCATTGTACGAGTCAGCAATATGATGTACGAACTCGTAGCCGCCGTTCGATGGCTGCATCACACGCAGATATTCATTCATGCCCTCACGCACTGAAGCGGTGTCGAAATAGCCAGGCATGAGGCTATCATCAGGCGTGAGTTCCTGCGCCTGCTTGTAGGTGCCATCACGCAGCATGAAACGATGGTCAGGCGTGCAACGAATCGTTGCGCCACTGTCCAGCGTGACCTCGACCAATTCGGCGCTCTTGCGGGTAATACGCGCGTTTCGGCCTTCACCGACAACGATCTTGCCGCTGGCGTCTACCGAATAGACGAAGAACGTTTCGTCAGGCGGAAGCTGCGCCAACTCAGCCAAACTCTTCTCAGTGCCGTCCAGCAGCGATATTTTGGTGTCGCCGGTGAAACAGCCGAAGTTTCCCTGCCCCAGCGCCAGCGGGTAGCGCATGGCCCACCACTGCGTCAGGCGAACGAGCGTGTCGTAGACCGCCGCGTCGCCGTGGGGATGATATTCCTTCAAGACTTCGCCAACGATACCGGCGCACTTGCGGAACGAGCGGTTCGCCTGAAGGCCCATCTGATCCATCGCGTAGAGGACACGCCGGTGGACCGGCTTGAGTCCGTCGCGCACGTCTGGCAGCGCGCGGCTGACGATCACGCTCATCGAATAATCCAGGTAGGCGCCCCGCATCTCTTCGACGATGCCGACCGGCCTGACAATACCTAGCTCCATAGGGTTGTTGTTCCTCCACTGGGATGTCGCAGATACATGGGAAGCGGACACTTATAGTGCTGGTCCGCGTGTATCGTGGGTGATATGGTGATGAAGCAGGCACGGTGATGTGCGCCCGCAATGCGATCATGGTTCAGAAAGAGACTCAAAAATTCGTCCTTCGCTGTTGCTATGTCATGTATTCTCTCCGGCGCGATGTAAACCGGCAACAGCAGCGGTCAGACGCGCAAAACTCTACTTATTATATCACGAAAATTATATCACGAAAACGCCGGAAATCCGCTTTTCATGGGGGATAACGGCCAGTACGGGCTATCTTGTTTCACTCTTTCGGGGGCTATCTTCAGTGCCCACTGCCAGTGCCTACTGCAAAGACGCGGAAAGAGACATCTATGCCAGCAAAACGACCTACACAGCGAACAATGTAGCCATTTGCCCATCATTAGCCCGCACGTTGGTATGGCCTCTGCGTTTCCCTTGCGACGGCGCCTGAGCTAGACCTCACCCCCTAACCCCCTCTCCTTGTGGGAGAGGGGGAACCAGAGCAGCCTCATCATTAATTTCCTTCTCTTTCTCTCTGTGAGAGAGGAGAACCAGGTGAAGTGCGGTGTGGGGCAGGTTCACATACGAGCAGACGACGCCAAAAAGCCGGGAAAAACCGGCACGGACGGTTGGCACGCGGTATGCGCTTAGAGAACATCTCAGGACGACACGCTATGAGCATGACAGAGACGCAATGGCTGGCGCTGGCCTTCTTCGTGGCTGGTGTGGTGGGGTTTCAGCGGGGATGGGAACGCGCGTTGATTACCAGCGCCATTATTGCCATGACCACCCTGTTTTTGCTGATCGGCGGCGATATCTGGTTGGCGCAATGGCTGACCGACTGGCAGATGATACGTGTGCTGCCCACTGTTCAGGAGGTACACGCCGTCGCCGCGCCGCTGTATGGGGTCGCCTTCGTGCTGGCGCATATGGCCGGTTCGCGTTGGGGCAAAGCGCCGAAAACTCACGGCCACCGCTGGACCGGCGTAATACCGGGCGCGGTGACGGGCGGCGCGTTCCTGGCGTATCTCAACGAGCGGGCCGCGCCGGCACTCATTTCACACTCCTTCGCATCGTTCTTTCCGGTGCTGTTCGCTATCGGCGTTATCTTGCATGTGTTCTTTCTGTTCATGACGGCCAGGAGCCATTCGTAGCCCCCAAAGGGATAGCACGACATGCAGACACGACAGCGCGGCGCGCGAGAATTGGCAGGTCCGGCGCCCCACGCGCGCATCGTCCCCCGGACACGCCATCCGCTGCCCGCCGTCTCCTCGCGGCGGACGTTTCGCGGCAAGCTGGAAGATGAGCGCGTCATCGCCATTCGCCGCCCCTCGCGCCTCCTCGCCATCGGGCCGTGCCTGCCGCTGGCCGCCGGAGTGCTAGGCATCCTGCTCTGGCATGGCGAGGCTGCAAAGGGCAACTCCACTGCGTTCCTGGCCGCCGTCGCGCTGGCCGTCATCAGCGCGCCGTGGGCCGTCAAGTTCGTCTGGGCATGGGTGGGGCAGGTCTTTATCCTCAGCAACCAGCGTGTCCTCATCCAGCATGGCCTCATCCAGCAGCACATCGAACAGGTGGAACTTGTCCACGTCTCGCAGGTGATCGTCGAACGTCCCAATTTCTTGCAGATGCTCTGCGGGCTGGGCACCGTCGTCGTGCGGCCAACCGGCACGCCGCTACGCCTGCGCCACGTCTCCCGCCCGCGCGACCTCGCCGATATGATTCTGGCGGTGCGCGAGCAGAAGGGCGTCCCTGGCGTGCCGCCGATGCCACAGGCGCCAGAGCTACACAACAAACGTCTGCAATCCGCCTTCGATTCCCTCGATCAGCCCGAACCTGAGCCACTCGTGACACCGACGATACACGCGCCGCTCGGTGGATTCCTGCAACGCAAGCTACCCATCCGCCTGATCGCTAACGAATCGGTGGTGGAGATTGTCTATCGCCATTGGATCGTCCTGCTGCGCCGCGAATTGCCCGCGCTGGTAGTCGCTGTCGGCGCGGCCCTCTGCGGGCTGGGGCTGCATGCGCTGGGCGTGACAGGCGCCAGCGTGCCGCTCATCATTCTCGGCGGCATCGCGGCGGCGCTGCTCTATACTGTGTTGACCTACATTGACTGGGCGGATGACGTATTCGTGCTGACGAGCCACCGCGTGATAGACATTGACCGCATCTTCTTCCTGCTGGCCGAATATAGCAACGACGCGCCCTATGGCAAGATACAGGATGTGCGGGTGGAGCAGGGCTTCTGGGGGCATCTCTTCGGCTACGGCTCGATTCTGGTGGAGACGGCGGGCCGCGATCAACACCTCGCCATGCACGACATCCCGGACGCGAAGGGGCTGATGAACCGCATCTTTGCGCAGGTGGAGCAGGTGCGCGAGCGCGAACTTGCTATTGTGAAGAGGCGGCAACGCCTGGAAGCGTATCACGGCATCGCGAAGGTGCTGGATAACCTGATGCGCGAGGTGCCCGACCTGGTGGGCCTCTCGCTGCTGAGCGCGGCGGCGCGGGCGCACGCGGCTGGCCTGCGGCTGACGGTGGCCGGCGAGCGCCCGATGGGCAACACCCCCGCTGGCACCGTGCTGGCGCAGTCGCCCCAGGCCGGCAGCACGCTCCTCTCCGAAGGCGAGGTGCAGGTGCTGCTCAGCGCCCGCAACGAGCTAGTGAGCGAGCGCGACTGACCAGATGCCAGCGAAGCTAAATGCGAAACATCGTCTTTGCAGGGATGACGCCGTGGAGCAGGCTCTCGTGCGCAGACTGTGGCAATAGCACTCGTAGCGGCTCTGCGGCCACGCGAATCTCAACGGGCGTGCGCAGGCCAAGCTCGCCGTCCAGCGTCATTTCAACCGGCTCCGGCGTCTCGATGCGCGCCGACTGCGCCTGGATGTGCTGCACGCCCGGCAGCGCTAGGCTGGCCGCGATTTCGTCGGCCTCCATGTGCTCCTCCGCCCGATGCAGCAAACTATCGCCCATGCGTTCCAGCGCGCGCAGCAGTCCCTCCATTGTCTGGCGCAGGCGCCCCGGCTCGATGGCTTCGATGAGGACGAAATCGAGCAATTGATCGCTTGGGTGGCTCAGCGGCAGGTGCAGATTCATGCGCCCGCCGAAGATCGGTGTGTTCACGGCGGCAAGCTGCACCACATGCGCCTCCACCAGATGCGTGAGCGGCGCCTGCGGAATGGTGATCTCAGATGCCACCAGGCCATCCTGCTCGCTCTGGCCGTTTTGGGCAGTTTGGGCGGTTTGCGTCGAGATGCTCTGCACGCCGCTGAAGTGAATCTTGATCGAGACCGGCTGAATATGTAGCACCGCTTCCAGCGCCGCCGTCGCATACGTCAGGCTGCCCCAGCGTTGTCGCCGCGCCACGTCGGTCGCCAGCCGCGCAAACTCCGCATTGAGGCCGAGCGTGGCGGCATGCACGAAGTTCACCGTGGTCTGGCGCTGCTGTTGCTGGCGGCGCTGGCGGGCACGTTTAGGATGGAGAAGATCAGTGAGGCGCTGGCCGATGCCGTCCGGCTCATTGTCCGGCGCCTTCGTCTCGGTCTTTTCCAGTAGCACGACTTCACCTGCATCCACATTGGTCGGCACACCGGCGCGTATGGCTGTGGCGGCGGCAGCGAGATCGAGCGGCACGCCAAGCGAACGCGCCACATCGTTTGACGTGCCCAGCGGCAGGATGCCCAGCGTCAGACCGCTGCCCGCCAGTTGCGTCGCTACGCCGCCGATTGTGCCATCGCCACCAGCAGCGATGGCTGCTGCATATCCCTGCTTGCGCCAGCGTTCGCCCTGCGGCTGGTGCAGATCGAGCGCGCGCACGTCCACCTGCTCGGCCACAGTGATACCCTGCGCCTCCAGCAAATCGCGCGGAGACGGTCCATGTGCGGCCTGACCTGCGTGCGGGCTGACGATCAGCACCACCGGCCCATTGATGCCCTGAGTCGCTGCTGTTCCTGGCTGTCCCGCGCGTGGTTGCGCTGTCGTCATATCTGCCCGCTCCTTTTCGCATATCGTATGGCTGACTGCCAGTTGCATCCCCACCTGGATGGCGTGCCGCCCCAAATCTGCCTGCGCAGGTTCGAGGCAGACAACTGCGCTCTCCCTCACCTGCGCCCTTTGCACGCTAGCGCCCGCTCTCCCCTCTCCCGCGCACGGGGGAGGGGTTGGGGGGTGGGGGCCAGCCGTCGCAGACATTGTAGCAGGTGCGGTATCATGATAACGCAACAACGAGTACACACGGTAAACGTCTCTATTTCAGCGAGATGCAGATAGACCAGATAGATCAAGATAGACATAGTGGGTGACATGGGCACAACCGGCACTGAATCTCAGGAGACGAAGCCGTCTGGCAGTGGACAGGCGCCACGCTCGCAGGGAAAGGTGGTCCGCGAGCGGTTGGATGTGCTGCTGGTGGAGCGCGGGCTGGCGCCGAGCCGCGAACGGGCGCGGGCGCTGATTATGGCGCGTCAGGTGCTGGTTGATGGCAAAGCGGTGGAGAAGGCTGGCACGCTGGTTCCGCGCACGGCGGTCTGTGAACTGGCGGCAAAGCCTGATGAGTTGCGCTTTGTCAGTCGCGGCGGGTTGAAGCTGGAGCGGGCGCTCGACATGTTTGCGCTCGACCCCGCCGGTTGCGTTTGCCTGGATGTCGGCGCTTCCACCGGCGGTTTCACCGATGTACTGCTCAAACGTGGCGCGCGCCGGGTCTACGCAGTGGATGTCGGGCATGGGCAGATCGCCTGGGAGCTACGTATTGATCCGCGCGTGGTGGTGATGGACCGCACGAACATCCGCTATCTGGAGTCGCTGCCAGAGACGCCGGATTGCGCTGTGATTGACGTATCGTTCATCTCACTGCGGCTCGTGTTGCCGCGTGTGGCGGCGCTGCTGGCCACTGGCGGCTGGGTCGTCGCGCTCGTCAAGCCACAGTTTGAGGCTGGCCGCGCCGAAGCCAACCGTGGCGGCGGCGTCATCAGCGATCCAGCGGTTCACCAGCGCGTACTCAGTGATCTGCTGGCCTTCATCGCGGAGCAGGGGCAACTGGCGGCGCGCGGGCTGACGGTCTCGCCAATTACCGGGCGCAACGGCAACCATGAATATCTCCTCTGGCTGACTGTGAGCGATGCGACGCCGGATGCCGTTGCCATTGGTGAGTCAGAGCTACTGGCAGTGGTCGCCACCGCTTTTGCTGAGACAAACAGGTAAGTGCTGAAATATAAGGGAGCGAGCATCATGCGCTATGTCGTTGGCGTGGATGGCGGGGGCACCAAGACGACGGCCACCGTGGTAGGCGAGGACCTGCGCGTGGTGGGGAGCTACACCAACGGCTCCTCGAATTCACGCTCGGTGGGCGAGGCGCAGGCAAGCGCGAATATTGCCGGAGCCATTACCCATGCGCTCGCCGCCGCCAACCTCTTGCTCGCTGACATAACGGCGGTGGGCCTCTGCCTCGCTGGCTTCGATACCGATCTCGATCTGCCGGTGCCACAGCAGGCGCTCCAACAGCTTGGCTACCATGGCGCGGCCATTCTGGAGAATGACGTGGTGGGCGCGTGGGCAGGCGCCACCGGGGCGCAGCCGGGCGTCGTCGTCATCGCTGGCACCGGCTCGACGGCCTTTGGCATGAACCGCCAGGGCAGGCTCTATCGCACCGATGGCTGGGATTACATTCTGGGTGACGCTGGCAGTGGCTACGACATCGGGCGCTCCGGCATTCGCCTTGCCATGAAAGCGTTTGATGGGCGCGCCGCGCCAACATTGCTCACTGGCGCCCTCAAAGAAACCTATGGCGTAGATGGCCCGGAAGGCATGCGGCGGCTGGTAGATCAGGGGCACATCGGCAAGATGGAGATTGCCGCCTTTGCCGGTGCGGTGGCGCGGACGGCAGACGCCGGTGATGTCGCGGCGCGAGGAATTCTGGCGCAGGCGGGGCAGGACCTCGCGGAGCAGGCGCTGGCAATTATCCGGGCGCTCGATATGGCGCAGGACGATGTGCTGGTGGCGACGGTCGGTGGTGTGTTTCACGCCGTTCCCTGGGTGCAGGAGCCGTTTCGCCGCCTCATCCAGCAGCAGGCGCCGCGCACGATTCCAGGCGCCGCTGCATTCGCCAGAGGTGGGCGCGGCCATCCTGGCACTGCGACGGCTGGACGAGGGTGATCTCGGGTCGTGGACGCTGGGCACTGGACGCCGGCACATCGAACGCACCTGCCGGTGATACACCGGTGAGGTGCTTGCGTGTTCTATGGCGTGCGCTGGCTCTTGAGCGCCGCGAACTTTCATGAAATGGCTGTTGTGGCAGCGAAAAAAGGACTGGTATGGATGAGGATGTAGCGTTGTGCGTCGTTATAAGTGCAGTGGGAATTGTAGAGCGTAGGCGACGAGAGCAAATACGTAATGAACGACGATGAAGTCTATCTGCAAGGGCAGCGAGTCCAGGATGTTCAGTCAGATCACCCAGATCAACCAGGCCAGTCAGATCACCCAGATCAACCGGCGGAAAATCTGCTGGTGATGTCGCGCCCGATGCCTGCGTTGCGGCTGAACCAGCCGGAGTTGGAGCTGGCGCCGGTAGAGGGGACAGCAGCGCCGCCTGTTCCTACGCCGCCGCTGCCACCCGCCGCTTCGTCACGCTGGATACGGCCTCTGCGCGCGGTAACGGGGCTGCTGCTGTTGGTGGTCGCCTGGGCAGGATTGCTGGCGATTGCGCTGCTGGTTCACGCTGCCGTCGGCGGACCGTTCACGTTCCCACCCGCCGGCCTGCATCCGTTGCTGCCAATCGTCGAACTCATCGTTGCCGTCTGGATCGCCGCCATCGTTGGCATGTCCATTCTCGTGGGCGCGTTTCTGCTGCGTCTTGCCCTCACTGTGCGCGGCTGGTGAACAAGTGGAGCATGCGAAGGCCGGCAGAGTAATCCGCTGGCCTTCATGTTATCGCCCAATTGTTTTTAATGCACAACGCGCTTATGCAAAGGCAAGAGCTTTGCTGTGTGTACCGAGTTGCTCGGAAATCGCCAGCCCCAGCCGCGCGATACCCGTGTGTATCTGTTCCGGCGTGGCATTGGAGAAGTTCAGCCGCAACGTATTGGCGCCGCCGCCATTTGGATGAAACGGCGCGCCTGGCACGAACGCCACCTTCTGCGCGATGGCCGTCTTGAGCAGTTCTCCGGCATCCATTCCCTCTGGCAGCGTCACCCAGAGGAACATGCCGCCCTGTGGATGCGTCCAGCGCACGCCTTCCGGGAAATGCTCTTGCATCGCCGCCAGCATGATGTCGCGGCGTTCGCGGTACATCTTCGCAATCACCTTCGCGTGGCGCTTGAGGAAGCCGGTCTTTGCCAGTTCGTAGACCAACATCTGGTTGAAGGTAGGCGTGTGCAAGTCGGTGCTCTGCTTGGCCTGCACCAGCTTATGAATGAGCGCTGGCGCGGCGACGATACTGCCCACACGCAGCCCCGGCGCCAGCACCTTCGAGAACGTGCTGGCGTAGATCACGTTGCCGTTGTATGGAGCGGTGTGCTGCTCCTGGCGCGCGCTTTCCAGCGTAATGAGCCGTGGCAGCGCCGCGCCCTCGAAACGGAGTTCGCGGTAAGGGTCATCTTCGAGAATCGGCGTGCCATAGCGCGCGGCCTGCTCGATCAACTGCCGTCGTCGCGCCAGTGAAAGCGTCACGCCGCCTGGATTCTGAAAGTTTGGTAGGCAGTAAATCAGCTTCGGGCGCTGCGCCAGCAGCTTTTTGAGCGCGCCGGTGCGCATGCCGCGTTCGTCGGCGGGGGCTTCCAGATAGCGTGCGCCATAGACGCTCCATGCCTGGAGCGCCGCCAGATACGTTGGCGACTCCACCAGCACACTATCGTCCTCATCCAGCAGCACTTTGCCAATCAGGTCTATCGCCTGCTGCGAGCCAGTGGTGATGAGCACGTTCTCGATATGAGTGGGCACGCCCTCGCTTGTCATCTGCGCCGCCACCCACTCGCGCAGCGGACGGTAGCCCTCGGTCGCGCCGTATTGCAGCGCCTGCGTGCCCTGCTCGCGCAGGATGCGCTGCGCGGCCTCTGCCACCTCCGCTATGGGGAAGGCTTCTGGCGCAGGCAATCCACCGCCAAATGAGATAAAGTCCGGCTGCTCGGTGACTTTCAAGAGTTCACGGATAGCGGAACTGGTGATGCGCTGGGTGCGCGCGGCGAAAATCGTGTCCCACGGTGTCTGCATGGTAATCTAGCTCCCCTTTGAGCGTATGACGAAAGCATGTTGGGCGATGTCGAACCCTCACCACCGGCCCCTCTCCCGCGAGGAGAGGGGAGATCAGGCTTCCTCTTTCACTATAGAGGCCAATATCTTGATTGTACAGGGACAATCATTGCATTTTGGAGAGGACAATTGGCGCTACGAGCATGTGCTAACGATGGCATGCCAGCCAGCGAATGAATTCGCTGCTGGATGACCGTTGGCCGCGAAGTCCGCCTGCGCGGACTAGGAATAGATAATCCTTCGTCTGCCCTCACAGACTTCGCCATCGCAAGCGCATCGCCGCTCCCCTCTCCTCGCGGGAGAGGGGCCGGTGGTGAGGTCGCCATATTGTCTCTGGACAATCACGATTGGCATGGGTATAGTAGAAGGCATGAAACTGACTCTCGACCGCCAGCGCGATATGCAGCTCTACCGGCAGATCGCCGAACAGATACGCGAATTGATCCGCAGCGGCGCGCTGCCGGCGGGATGTCGCCTGCCCACGGTGCGCCAGCTTGCCGGGGATCATGGCCTTACACGCCTGACCGTGCAATCCGCCTATACCGAACTCCAAACGCAGGGGTTGATCGAGTCGTTCGTCGGGCGCGGCACCTTCGTCGCTGAACATGCGCAGACGTTGCCCGCTCCGGCAATCCCCACCCTCGCAGCATTGCGACAATCGCCGGTTGAGCCGGCGGCGTGGCACAGCCAGGGCGTGCTGGCCGAACTGGTGCGCATGACGGAGCAGCCGGACCTGCTCTCCTTCGCACAGGCAATTCCCGCGCCAGAAACGTATCCAACGCGCGAATTCGGGCGGGCGCTACGCACCGCGTTGGAGCAGCCGGACGCGCTGAGCTACGGGCCGATTCAGGGCGAGGTGGAGCTACGCGAGCAGGTGAGCCGCGTGCTGCTGGAACGTGGGCTGGCGGCGTCGCCCGAGAGCGTGCTGATTACTTCTGGCGCACAGCAAGGGATTGATCTGGTGCTGCGCGCGCTGGCCGTGCCGGGCGGCGTCATCCTCACCGAAGAGCCGGTCTACCCTGGCATCCTGGAACTGGCGTCGGCGCATGGCCAGCAGGTGATTGGCCTGCCCATGGACGACGGCGGCCTCGCGCTTGCGGCGGTGGAGGCGGCCTGCATTGCCTACCGTCCACGCCTGCTCTATAGTGTGCCGACGTTTCAGAATCCCACCGGCCTCTCGCTGGCGCCGGAACGTCGCGCGGCGCTGCTGGCGCTGGCCCGCACGTATGGGTTGCTGATCGCTGAGGATGATGTCTACGGGCTGTTGGCGTATGACGAAGCGGCACCGTTGCCGCTGAAAGCGCAGGATGCGGCGGATCGCGTGGTCTATATCACCAGCTTCTCGAAGGTGCTGGCGCCGGGGTTGCGGCTGGGGGCGCTGGTGGCCTCGCCGGAGCGGCTCCCCGCGCTGGCCGCCGCTAAGCAGAGCAGTGACCTGATCTGTTCGCCGCTCTTGCAACGAGCGCTGGCGCTCTACCTGCGGCGCGGCCATTTTGCGGCGCATCTCCAACAGGTGCGTGCGCTCTACCGCGAACGGCGCGACGCACTGCTGGCGGCGCTGGATCGCTACCTGCCGGAGTGCGCATACATCCACCCTGCCGGCGGTCTCTGCCTCTGGGTGACGCTGCCGGAGGGCCTTGACGAGTCCGATTTTTGCCGCGAGGCCATCGAGCGCGGCGTCGGCGTGGCGCGCGGGCAGGCGTTCTTCTCGCAGCCACAGCGGCGCGGCTATCTGCGCCTGAGCTTTGGCGCGCATACTCCATCACAGATCGAGCATGGCGCGCGTCTGTTGGGCGACCTGCTGCGCGACCATCAACGTCGCCAAACACTGGTGCGCGCCCGTGCTGGCCTCACCGCGCGTCCGTTGGTGTAGCCCCACCCCCATCCCCTCCCCCGTGCGCGGGAGAGGGGAGCGCAGATGGGTCGGCGGATGAAGTGACCGGCTATCCTTATCAGTCGGTGAGGACCGACAGGCGCAAGCGGCGCAGGTGAGCAGGATCGGAGATCGCAGAGATCGCGGTGATCTTGCCGTGCCTGATCGAAACTTCGAGGACGCCGAGCAGCCGCCCGTAGGGGGCCACCACGACGCCTACCGCGCCATTCACCAGCACGGGCTGTGTTGCCTGGGCAGTCCCCGCAAACCGTTTTGCTACCGCCGCCGCTCCATGCAGCTCTCCAGGCACGCCCGCAGCTATGGCTGCGGCATCGTAGTGGAGTGTGACCTCTGGATCGAGTACAGCGAGCAGCGCATCGAAGTTTCCGGTGCGCGCGGCGGTGAGAAATGCCTCAACTACTTCGCGGCTGGCGGCAAGGTCCTCATCCTGCAAAGGGGATTTCCCCCGCACGCGGCGGCGCGCGCGGCTGGCGAGTTGCCGGGCTGCGGCCGGGGAGCGTTCCACCAGTGGGGCGATTTCCTCAAAGGGCACGGCGAAGATATCGTGCAGCACGAAGGCGAGACGCTCGGCGGGCGTCAGCGTGTCCAGCACCACCAACAGCGCCAGACCAACCGAATCGGCCAGCAGCATCTCTTGCTCTGGATCGCCCGCTCGTTCATCGCTCGTACCTGCGGTCACGGCCTCCGACGCTTCAAGCGACTCCTCGCGTCGTGACTTGCGCGCGTGCAGCATGTTGAGGCACACCCGTGCTGTTACCGTGGTCAGCCATCCGCCCAGATTCGCAACCTCACTCGTGTCGGAACGGCTGAGATGGAGCCAGACCTCCTGCACAGCGTCGTCCGCCTCTGCAAGCGAGCCGAGCATCCGGTAAGCCACCGCCCGCAGGCGCGGACGCTCCGCCTCGAATCGCTGCGCCAGCCAGTTGTCTATATCCACGTGTGTATCTGTGTGTCTATCCATCGGTCACATATCCTCATTTCAGTTTGTCATAGACATGACAACGGAAACCTGGCCGATGTGACAGAGAGGGCAGAGAAACGCACACTCCTCTTGCTCGCACCGGCTGGGCACCGTTGTCACGATCAAAATGCGCCAGTGGCGGCTGGAATACTTACCACCGGAAAGGCCAAACCGGCCAGGCGCATGAGTGACACGAGTGAAAAGAGGGGTTCCTATGAAAGTCATGATGTCTCACACCAAAGTGAAGCCTGACCAGCGCGAAGCCATCAAAGCGGCGGGCATGCGCGTCCTCGAAGGGCTGAAACGCGAGCAGCCGCAGGGCATTCGCTACGCCACTTTCCAGCTTCCAGACGGGGAGAGTTTTGTCACGCTCGTCGCCATTGACGACGGCATAGAGAATCCGTTGCATGCCTTGCCTGAGTACCAGGCGTTCGCAGAGGGCTTTAAGTCCTGGATAGCCGAGCCACCAACCTCCGAACAGTTGACAGTAGGCTGGTCCTATCGCTTCTTCGAATAAGGATGTGAGCATTGAGCGGGCACTGGCGAGCGTGACCGTTCGCCAGTGCCCGCTCTGTACTTCTCTCCGTACTTCTCGCAGAATGTTGCAAATGTGTGTCGGCGGCGTGTGACGCGCTACAGGATGGCGCAAGAACCGTTACAGAACTGGGACACCTCCGGCACGCTTCCTCCATATCTCCCCGCCATACTGAAACCATCGGCTGATGCAAACCGGCCACTGCTTTCCAGGCCAACAACGTTTCACATGGTTTCCTGGCGTCTTCCGTGGCGCCTCACGAGAGGTTTTTTGAGGAGTTTTCCGGTATGGCAATCAATCCAATCAATCAAGAGCAACAGAACCCAACGTCTCCCCAGGCGGCGATTGCACCGCTGGTGCAGGTGGAACATCTTTCGCGTGTCATCCAAACCCGCGCACAGAAGACGACGATTCTTGACGACATCAGCTTTCAGGTGCCCGCACGCAGTCTCTTTGCCATCAACGGCCCCTCCGGCAGTGGCAAGTCTACGCTGCTCAACCTGCTGACCGGCATAGACCGGCCCAGCAGCGGGCGTATCCTCTTCGCCGGACACGAGGTGCGCCGCATGAGCGAAAACCGGCTGGCAAAGTGGCGCGGCCAGCACGTCGGCATCGTCTTTCAGTTCTTTCAGCTCATCCCCACGCTGACGGCGCAGGAGAACATTCAACTGGCGCTGGAACTGGGCGGAACAATGCCCCGCCGCCAGTGGCGCAAGCGGACGCAGGAGTGCCTGCGTCTGGTGAAGCTGGAGGATTACGCCAATCGCCTGCCCAGCGAACTTTCTGGCGGCCAGCAGCAGCGCGTCGCCATTGCCCGCGCGCTCGCCAACGATCCGCCGGTGCTGGTGGCAGACGAGCCGACCGGCAATCTCGACTCGCATACGGCAAGCGAAATCTTTGATCTGCTGGCAATGCTGACGCACCAGGCAAAGACGGTGATCTACGTGACGCATGATCCTCGGCTGGCGGCGCGCGCCAAAGACGGCATTGAACTGATGGATGGGCGACTGGTTTCGGAATCGCGGCAGTAAACTGCCGGCGCACGGAAACTAGCGAATGAATTCGCCCCGCCTGCGCTCCCCTCTTCTATGGGAGAGGGGTGGCTGAAGGCCAGGGTGAGGTCTCTGCTCTGCGTTCCCCTCTCCCGCGCACTGGGGAGGGGCTAGAGGTGGGGGCTTCCATAGAGGAGAGAGAGCATGCGAGCCATTACAAAGAAAGCCATCAAAGATGTGACACGGCGCAAGCTACGCGCCGCCCTGACCATCATCGGCATTGCGATAGGCGTCCTGGGCCTTGCCGCCATCAGCACAGCATCGAGCCAGCTTAACGCCAGCCTTAGCTATAGCACGAATGCCTCGGCGCAGCCGGATATCTCGTTTACTACCACGCCCGCAAGTCCGGCGCTGGCGGGGCTGCTGGCGCAACAGCCGAATGTCAAGCGCGTACAGGCGGGCAGCCTGGAAGTGGCACGCTGGGCCATTCCATCGGGGCATTATCCACTGGCGCTCACCGGCATCAGCGATTTCCACAACGTGCAGATCAACCCATTCCAGTTGGTATCCGGCCATCTGCCGGGCGCCGGTGAGGTGCTGATGGAGTCTAGCGACCGCAGCATCCAATCGCTGCGCGTGGGGGATACCATCACGGTCAGCATCCGCAATGTGCTGGTACACCTCACCATCTCCGGCTTTGCGCGCACGCAGGGTCTCCCATCCGCCACGTTTGAGGGGCTGGCCTTTGGCTACATGCCGGAAGACGCGCTGGAATCGCTCTATCATCTCTCTGGTCCCACCAGTTTCCTGATTCAAGTGCAGGACCAGAGCCAGCGCCAGGCGACAGCGCAGCAGTTGACGCAGATCATCGAGGGCCAGCACGCGCATGTGCTTTCCGCGAGCATCGGCCAGAGCGGCACCAGCGCCGCGCAACTCATCAACGGGCTGCTGAGTGTGCTGGGTATCCTGGCGGCGATTGCGCTCCTCCTCAGCGTGTTCCTGCTGCTCAGCACCATCACTACACTGATTGCGGAGCAGGTGCCAGTGATTGGCACGATGAAGGCGATTGGCGCGCGACGGCGGCAGATCATGCGCAACTACCTCACGTCGGTCGCGCTCTATGGCGTCATTGGCACGGGAATCGGGCTGGCACTTGGCACACTGGTGGCGGCGTTGCTGGTGAGCTATATCAATAGCCTGTTCAACCTCGATGCGAATCCGCTCAGCATCAGTCCGGCGACGATCATCCTCTGTCTGGTAGTGGGTATTGGGGTGCCGCTGTTGGCTGCGCTCTTCCCCATCTGGCGCGGCACCCGTATCACCGTCCACCAGGCGCTCTCTGGTTACGGGCTGGATGGCGGCGCGCGCAGGCGCAGCTTCACCGGACGGTTCTTTGGCTTCCTGCCGCAGACGGCGCAGCTTGGCATACGCAGCCTTTCCCGCAAGCGCTCGCGCACCGCGCTGACGCTACTGGCGCTGGCGCTCTCCGGCGCGTGCTTCCTGGCGGTGCAGACGACCGCGTACTCGTTCTCGACCTTTCTGACGCAGGAAACCAACATCTACCACGCTGACATCTTCGTGAATCTGGCTGAACCTACCCCGCGTGAGACGCTGGCGCAGGCGCTGGCGAACACGCCCGGCATCGCGCAACTCGATGGCACGGAGGATCAGCTTGTTCACTCGCAGTGGGGCGATGGCGTGCTGACGGGCATCACCCCTGGCTCGCCAACCTATCACCAGCAGATGCTCGCGGGTCGCTGGTTCACGGCGAACGACACGAATGTCGTGGTATTGAGCGACAAAGCGGCAAACAACGCCGGCAAGCACATCGGCGATACCATCAGCTTCAACGATGGCCTGCACAGCGCCACCTGGACGGTCATCGGCATCGCGCGCGACAACAACAATGCCGCCATCAAGCTGGGTGTGCTGCTGGCGCCGCTGGCCGAGGTGGATGCGTTTCAGCATCTCCCCGCATCCTACATGAATTCGGCGCTGATTATCGCGGGCAACCACAACGCCAGCGCAGTGACAGCGCTCGCCGCGCAGGTGGACGACGCACTCAGCGCCGCCGGAGTGCAGGCGGTGGTGGAGACACTGGCGCAGGTCATCGCCCAGAACCAGAGTACGTTCCTCATCGTCGAGGTATTGCTCTATCTCGTCGCCGTGATCGTCGCGGTGGTCGGCGCAATCGGCCTCTTCAATGCGCTGGTGATGGGAGTCTTGGAGCGGCGGCGCGAGATCGGCATTCTGCGCTCGATGGGTGCGCGCAGCCGACAGGTGGCGCTGGTCTTCTGGACGGAGGGCCTGACGCTGGGCGTTGTCTCCTGGGTGATTGCGATTGCGCTGGGCATCCCCGCCGCTTATGGGTTCGTCCTCCTGCTGGGCAAGCTGCTGGTGACGCTGCCCTTCGCGTTAAACCCGCTCAGCCTCGTGTGGATGCTGCTCTTCATTCTAGTGGTGGCGACGCTGGCGAGCATCGGGCCTGTCTGGGGCGCCTCGCGCCTGCGCATCGCTGAGACGCTCAAATACGAGTAGCCGATGAGTAACGCATGATGGTATATCAGAGTGGAGTGTCCAGCATGTTGGATGTTTGGCGCTCCACCCTGATATTATCAAGCAACGTTGTGTCTATGCTCTGGCCGAGCCGGATAGGAGATGTCCCATGCGCCTGGTTTTGCTTATTCTTGGCGTTCTTGCCATTCTCGTCGGCATCGTGTGGATATTGCAGGGCTTCAACATCCTGGGCGGAAGTGTGATGAGTGGCCATAGTATCTATGCGCTGCTTGGTCTCATCCTCGGATTGATCGGCGTAGTGCTGGTTGCCGTCGGCGCGCGGCGACGTGGCGTGCCCACCGCATGAGGTAGCCATTCCGCTCAATAGTTCTGCTCAGACGATGAGGCCGGGGAGCAGTCCAAACAGTAGCGCGAAGGGGAGCAGCGCCAGCCCAAGCCAGGCATGGGTGCGAATGCACAGTGCCGCGCCAAGCACCAGCCCCAATAGCGCGAAGAAGCCAACGACGATGAGCGGCAGATTGCCGCTGAAGGATATACCGGCGACATCTGGCCAGTGCGATTGCAAGAACTGGACGACGATGAGCAGCCCGATGCTATAGAAGAAGCCAACGGCTGGCACGAGCAGCGAAATGCCAAGCGCGCGCAGGCGGCCAACACGCTTCTTTGTGACTTCCTGTGCGCTCATGCCGGAGGCGCTACGGCGCTTGGCGCGCCACATATAGCGTTGCACGCGGAAAAAGCCGAGAAAGACCGCAATCGCTTTGGGGACACCGCCAAATACTGGAAAGACGCCCAGCAGATTGAGGAAAAAGTACAGCCAGTCGGCATCGAGCCAGTCAGCGATGACATCGCGCAGCGCAATGATGCTACCAACAATCGGCACAAAGCCCAGCAGCGCATGAATGATGGCGCCGGGTAACCTCACCTCCGGCGCGAAGTCTCCCAGGATCGCCCCGCGATAGATATCTCTAGGAAACGAATAACTGGCGCGTGCTGGCTGCTTTGGCCGGGCAGGCGGGCCTGGTGGACCGGGCAGGCGCGGAACCACCAGTTGATGCGAGCGCGCCGGCGCCTTCTGAGGCGAGATACCAGGCTGCATACACGCCCCTTTATGCCACGCATGCGTTGCTTTATTGTCAGTGCATGGTCGCTGAAGCAACACACCACAATACACCAGGACCGATATGATACTGCGCGCTGCCGGTTGCTGTCAATCTCTCCGCTCACCCGGTTGGGATGAGCGATCCAGCCACGCGCGGATGGAGGCTTCATGTTCGCGGAAGTGCCCATAGGAGTTATTCGCCACCCGCATCCAGGGTGGGATATCGTCTGGCAAGCCCAGGACCGCCGCGTTGTTCAATAGCTCATCGGGGCAGGCGGCAATCACTCCTAGCAGTTGCGAAAATACTTGATCGGCCTCCGCCAGCACGTCGGCAAGTGGGCGCTGACGGCTCTCGGCGGCGATAATCTCGTTGCGCTCGTCCATGCTCAGCGCCGCCAGCCCGCTGCGCACCCGCGTTGGGTCGGTTCCCGTGTTGACGATCTGCTGCGCGCTCTCCACAATGCGGCGCTCATACCAGGTCAAATGCGCAATGAGTTCCTTGACTGACCATGCGCCCTCGACGCCCGGCTCTTCCATGCGTTCCACGCCAACCTCGGCCAGCAGCGCGTTCCAGCGGCGGCGCTCAACCTGCAAAATGTTGCTCAGCCGTGCGCCTGTCATCGGTCCCTCTTCGGCGAAGCGCGCAAACTCCCTGGCCACTTCGGGGCCGGTATGGTTGAGCGCGAGCAGCCATGCCATGCTCGCCGCCGCTGCCTTCATCACATCGCGGCGTGAGAGTGCCGCTGCTGATTCCACCTGTTGCTGTGACGTTTGGGCGGCAATGCGCGCTTGCAGCACTTGCGCAAAAGCAGCGTGAACTTCAGATGGCGCTGGGCGCGGCTGAAGCGCCTGATCGAGACGGAGTACCATCTGCGCCAGTTCACTGTCGTTGCCCAGCGGATCCACTAGATCGGCATAGCGTTCGGGAGGGGTGTTAGATGCCGGCATGGTATCGCTCCTTCAGGGTATGCAGAGCGCGGGTGATGCGCTTGCGGGCGGCGTCTTCGCTGATGCCGAGGACCGCGCCAATCTCCGCCAGCGTGAGTTGCGCCGTGAAGCGGAGGATCAGCGCCTCACGTGTCGTCGCGTCGAGCAATGCCAGCAGGCGTTGCACCTCGGCAATCTCGTCGCGTCGCAGCGTAGCAGACTCGGCACTGTCCTCTGCGCAGGGGTGAAGGTCTTCGGGCACGGCTTCCCAGGGCACGGTTCGTCGCTGGCTCCGCTGCCAGTCGGTCGCCGCGTTGCGTGCGATGCGAAAAAGCCAGGCGGCAACCGACCCACCGGCGCGTATCTGATAACGCGGCAGGGCATCGAGCGCGCGTAAGAACACCTGCTGCGTCAGGTCGGCGGCCTCATCAGCGCCATCCCGGCCAGCACGCATGCGCAGATAGGAATAGATGCGGTCCACATAGCGAGCGTAGAGCGGCTCAAACAGGGCGATGTCACGCTGGGCAGCCAGCATCAGCGCCGCATCATCAGATACGGCATTGGATTCGCCTGATGAGCCAGCGGCATGTTGCGCTGTCTGCTCACGGTTACGGTTTGTCTGCTCGTTGCGTGGCACGCCATCCTCCTTTCTCCGTCGCGCTTGCCCTCGCGCAATGCCTCTTTTTTCACGCACACTATTCTAACGGAATGACCCCATCAAAGCGGACATCTATTTTAGAGGCAAAACAGAAAGCCCGTTCACTGGTCTAGTGAACGGGCCGAGATGTAAGACTTTGAGCTGGCGCGATTAGACGCCCGGCAGTACGACTTCGCGCTCTTGCTCCTCCTCGGCGGTTGCACTGCCGTCGCTCTGTTCGAGCGCAGCTTTGGTGCGTTGCGCCGCAGAGAGCAGCGGCACGTCCTTGAGGAAGAGCGTGATGATGATAACGGCGAAGCTGACGAACAGCCCAACCATGAAGGCGTGCTGGATGCCAACCGCCAGCGCCTGGCGGGTCGCCTCGAATATCTGATTGAAGAGCGCCGTGATCTGTTGCGTGAGCGCCTGGACGGTCTGGGCGTGCGCCGGACCCGCTGGCACCTGCGCCGTCGCCGCTTGTACGACCTGTTGCACGAGCTGCTGGGGCGCGCCCGGCTGCACGAGCACCTGCTGATTAGTGGCGGCGGCCAGCACCGGCGCGGGCAGGCGATGCGCCGCAGGCGGCAGCGTCGAGTTCAACTGCGCCGTCACCGTATTGTTGACAACGGTGCCCAGGACGGCAGTGCCCAACGTTGAACCCATCGAACGCAGATACGTCACCGCGCCGGTGCCGACACCGAGGCGGCTGCGTGGGATCGCGTTTTGCACCGCCAAAGTCAGGACCGGCGAGACCATGCCCATGCCGATGCCAACGACGATCATATCAACCGTGACATTGCCCAGCGTCGAGTGGACATCCAGGCGGGTCAGCAAGAAGATGCCGAAGGCCAGGACCACCCCGCCGGAAATTGCCAGCCATTGATAGCGGCCAATGCGCGCGATGAGTTGCCCGCCAATCGCTGAACAGGCGGCGAGCGCCAGCATCAATGGGGTGATGGCGGCGCCTGAGTTCGTCGCCGTTTGCCCCAGCACGCCCTGAATGAAGAGCGGCAGATAGATGGCGACGGCAAAGAGCGCCATGCCAATTGTCAGCGAGAGCAGACCACTGGCAGCGAAAATCTGATTCTTGAAGAGATCGAACGGCAGAATCGGCTCGACCGCGTAATGCTCAGCGATGGCGAAGCCGATGAATAGCGCAACCGACGCCACCAGAATGCCAATCACCTGCGCGGAGTTCCAGGGATATGTCTGTCCGCCCCAGGTGAGGCCGAGCAGCAGACAGATTGTGCCGCCAGCGGCCAGCACCGCGCCCAGGAAGTCTATCCGGCGGATCGCCGCCCAGCCGCGATAGCGATTGCTGCGAATGGAGATATTGGCAGGAAGCTGGGTGATGAGAACGATCAGCGCCAGGATGCCCACCGGCATATTCACATAGAAAACCCAGCGCCAGCGGGTCGCGTCGGTCGTCAGACCGCTGATGACCGGACCGTTATCAGTGAGCCAGCCGCCAACGGCAGGGCCAATCACGCTGGCCAGCGCGAAGACGCCGGAGAAGAGTCCCTGCCAGCGTGCGCGTTCGGCGGGGGCGAAGATATCGCCGATGATCGTAAAGGTCAGTGACATCAGCGCGCCCGCGCCAATACCCTGAAGCGCGCGGAAAATAATCAGCGCCTCCATCGTCTGCGAGAGGCCAGAGAGCGCCGAGCCGATCAGAAAGACGACGACGCCGCCGATCAGGAACCACTTGCGCCCGAACTGGTCTGAGAGCTTGCCGACGATTGGAATCATCGTTGTTGAGGTGAGCAGGTAGGCCGTGACGACCCAGGTGTAATCGCTGAATCCATGTAGGCTGCCGATGATACGTGGCAGCGCCGTGCCCACAATCGTTGAGTCGAGCGCGGAAAGCAACAGCGTCAGCATGAGACCGGCCAGCACACCGGCCAGCGCAAATCCCTGGAGCCTGGGGCGCGTATCCACTATGCCGGCAGAAACCGTCTGCCCGGCATGAAGCGAAGGAGTTTCCATCGTGAGAATGCCTTTTTCGTCTAAACGTTCAGTCTAAATACCATGCCTGCGCTGGCGAGCGCCGCACACGTGCGGAAAACAACATATCTGCAATACGGTCGCATGCTCTGCAAGGGGGCAAGAAACCGCGTAAGCGCGTCATCACTGGCAGACCTGGAGAGAATGCGGAGGATGGCGTTGTCTGCTACTACATCGTGTTGGGTACTTCTGACGTGGTGGTTGCGCCAGACTTCGCTGCCTCGCCGCCGGTCTTCGGTGCGGTGGTTGCGCATATGGCGCGGGCCAGCGCGTGCAGGCCACGCACCAGCGCAGCCAGGTCGTCGTCTGCGAGCAGGGGAATCCAGGCGCCAAGATGCTGCGAACCGCGCAATTGGCGTACCAGTTCATCGCCTTTCGCCGTCAAACGGGCAATCGCCCGGCGGCGGTCTTCGGGGTCTTCCGCCCGCTCCACCAGCCCAAGT
Organism: Chloroflexota bacterium; assembly: GCA_021323855.1. GTDB lineage: Bacteria > Chloroflexota > Ktedonobacteria > Ktedonobacterales > JADMIN01 > JAJPKE01. The sequence continues at coordinate 128,414 of JAJPKE010000045.1, forward strand.
TGCACCAGCTTCTCCACCAGATGACTGGCGGTTGGCAGGCCGATACCCAGCTTCGCAGCGATTTCACCGATGGTTGCGGTGCGTACATCTGAAAGCGTGATGAGCGTTTTGATCTGCGCCATGCTGACATCGAGATTCGCCCATTTCGGCGCGGCCTGCGATTGCAGCAGCCCGAATAAGTCGCGCCATGTACTCATCAGATCGCGTTCCAGCGCGGCACGCTCATCACTTGCCGCCATATGTGACGCATCCGAGGTATCCGCTACAGATACCGGTGATTCAGTTGCTTTGGTTTTGGTTACTGTCTCTGGCATATCGTTATGCCCCTGTGCCTTTCTCTGACATCTTTTATCCTATCATAATAGTTCGATGTTGTCAATATATTTCGTCACATACATTTATTTTACTTCATACAGGTATTCGATGTACGCAAATAATCGTGCTTATTACCGGAGTTAGCCAGAGTTGGCCAGGGTTCGCCAGCCCCTTAGCGGCTCGAGCGTCAGCGCGACCGCACCGCCAATTCAGGCCACGTCAATTGACAGGCTGGCCGCGCCGACCCTATACTGGGCACGCCTCCACCGATTCCGAAATGCTCCAGTGCGTACGAGCTACCGATTGTGGAGGCGAGAGAAGTCCATAGCCGGCAGAGACGATACCAGGAGGCAGAGACGACATGAGGGATGGCAGCATTCCGCCCCGCCCGCCACGCGGCCCGCGAGACCCGCGCGCTGGCAATCCTGGAAATTCCGGCAATTTTGGCAATCCTGGCAATCCTGGCTCATCCAGCCGCATGCCCGTTCCCCGGAACGCAGACGATCCCTACGCGCCATATGACCCGTATAATCCCTACAACGCTGGCGCGGGCACGAGTACACGCATGCCGACGCTCGCCTCCACACTCTATGGTGGCGCCGTGGGCCGGCAGGAGGAAACCTGGACCTCCGCGCGTATGGAGGCGGTTCAGGCGCACCGGCATCGCATCGGCATCGCCATCTTCCACGACGGCAATCCGGGGCATCTCTGGCGCGGCGAAATTGCCTCACGCCTGGGTGAATCCATCGCCGGTGTGGGGGTTATCATCTGGCTGGCGACGCTCTACCAATCGCCGGTGGCCGTTGCCTTTGCGCTGCTGGCGCTTGGGCTGCCGTTCCTGCTCGTTGGCCCGTTCGGCGCACGGCTAGAGAACGCCAGCCAGCCAGGGACCGCGCTCAAATGGCTGAACCGGCTGCGCATCCTGCTGGCGCTTGGCCTGGTGGCGATGCACTTCCGCACGATTCTGCCCGTGCTCTATGCAATCCTCTTTTTGTTGTCGCTCTGCGGGCGGCTGCACGACGCGGCGCGGACGGGAGCGGTGCGCGCCTGCCTTGCGCCGGGGGAGCCGGAGCATGTCGCCAACGATATCTATGTCGGTGGCGCGGTTGCCGCCGTGCTTGGGCCAATCCTGGCGACGTTCTTCTACATTCTGATTGGCGAGCGTATTCTGCTGATTGGCGTCATCGCCGCCGTCGCCTTCTTGATTAGCAGCAACTCGGAGGGATTCCTGGATGCGCTGCCGCCGGGACGCCGCGCTTTCATGCTGGCGACGCCGGAGACACTCTACCCCAACGGTTCGGTGCCGCCGCTGGCCCTTTCCCCGGACGACGAGGCGGCGCTGGATGAGGAGGAGCGGCGAGAGGAATCATTGCCGCCCTGGTATCAGCAGGGACCAACCACGGTAGGGCAGGCATTTGGCGAGCTACGCGCCGGCCTGGGACTGGCGGGCACCGTCTCACCGGCGGCGGCGGCGCTCTGGGCGATCAGCGCGCTGGCGGTGGTCAGCGGCGCGTTCTCGGCGCTGGCGGTGTTCTATGTCACTGACGTGCTGGGATTGTCGCCGTTCTACCTCGGTCCGTTGCTGGCGGCGGAGGCCGCTGGCATGGCGCTTGGCCTCTTCCTGGCAATTACGCCGGAGGTGGCGCGGGGCGCGAAGTTCTGGCTGATGATCGGCCTGCTCGGCACCGGCGTGGGATTGGTAGCGCTGGTGGTGATGCCGCAGATCCTTTTTGCGCTGCTCATCATGCTGGGCATCGGCTTCATGACGACGCTGGCGATTTCGGGGGCGCGGCGGGCGCTCTACGCGGGCTTCGATCCCGTCGAGCAGCGGTCCATTACGGCGGCGGAGAACTGGGCGGCGGCGCTGGGCAATGTGATTGGCGTGCTGCTGGTGGCGCTCTTCCTGAGCGAACCGGCAGCTTCACCCAACGCGCCCCAACTCTCGGCAAAACTGGCGTCGCACGGCTGGCCCGCCGGGCAATTGCTGATGCTGCTGGGTCTGGCGCTGATTGTGGGTGCGGTCATCCTCATTGCGCTCTCGATAATTGGCAAACAACAAGCAAATGCTGGCAAGAAAGGCCAGCAGGGAAAGCTGGGCAAACGTGGCGCTAGCGACGAGGAGTTGGGCAGCAGTTATCACACGGCCTTTGGCGCTGCCGCTGGCGCAGACGATGAGTGGGGCGACAACGCCGAGGACGACGGCTGGGGTGACGGACAGGATGACTTTGCCGCCTCCGCGCAATACGACCAGTATGGCAACACTGGCTACGGCACCGGCTATCAGACGGGTTACAGCCCCAGCGTGGAGATGGACGCTTACGATGACGAGGGCGACGATCAGCCGTCCGCACGCTATCCACGCCGCCCCGGCAACCAACGTCGCCCGCGCTGGTAATCAACTATTGCATATCGGGCGGAAGGTCTTCCTCTGCAAGCTCCGGCTCTTCTATGCCACCTACATCAGGAGCGGTGCCAAGCACTGCTACCGGAATATCAAGGTTGCTCACACCGCGCTGTTCGAGTATGCCCTTGATCTGCTCGAAACAACCGATGCCTGTAGACATTTGCCCACGACGGAAGCTCGCCATTGGCACAACCTCTACACCTGCCGTGAAAATGCCGTGTCTGGCATAGATGGGCATTTTGCCGAGAATATCCCAGCCCAGAAAGGCGTATTTGCCAAACTGAACTTCCAGCCCAAGTCCATTCTTGACGCCATCGCCTTCGATGAAACCACTATACTGCTCTCCAGTCTCAGATACAGAAGTCGTATAGAGGACTTTGGGCTTGCTCCAACCTCGTTGATAGAGTTGGTCATCGAGGAGAGCCTTGTTGAGTGCTTTGGGCGAATAGAGCATGCGCCCTGCCATTGTGATTTCGCGGCTCTGCTTGACATGCGCTATCGCAGCATCCACTGACATGATAGCTGCTTTGATCTCGTCCAGTTCGTTTGGAAACTGCTTTTCGACTGTCTCTTGCCCGTTGTTGAAGGAAAATGCCGCGACAATCTTCATACTCACGCTACTCCTCATTTTGCTGATTGCCCAGCTATTGCACGGGGCAGTATAGAAAATGAGAAGCGTAGAACGTGCGTCCTTAGAATGAGTTTTAGCTAGCAGCGCCAGTCTCTTGCTCAGACCAGAGCGCAGGCGGGCGTGTCAGTGTGGAGTTCGTTGGCGGCTCGTAGACCGGGCGCTCTATTGGGCGCGTGCGCAGCAATCCCTGTGCGGCCAGCGTGACACGCTCACGCGCCAGCGCGACATATTCCGGCACAATCTCGCTACCCACGCCTTTGCGTCCCTGGCGGATAGCGGCAATTGGCGTCGTTCCCACGCCCATGTACGGGTCACAGACCCAATCACCGCGATTCGTCAGCGCCAGCACCAGCCGCTCGATCAATTCCACTGGAAACTGGCAGGGATGGATAGTCTTTTCAGGATGGTTGTGTTTGACGTTGGGAATAATCCAGAGATCACCAGGATTCTTGCCCAGCGGATTGGCGGAATACTGTCCGGCTTTCGGACCCTTGTAATACTTTTTGCCAGGGTATTTCTGTGGCACGCGCACAGCATCCAGATTGAAGGTGTAGCGTTCGCTCTTGGTGAACCAGAGAATCGTTTCATAGCGTCCGCTGAACCGGCGCGAACAGTGCAGCCCATGCTCAAAATGCCAGATGATGCGGTTCCGTAGTTGCAGGCCGAACGACTTGAAGATGGGATAGAGCAGAATGTCGAGCGGATACACTTCCTGCCCGCCGTTGATGTGGTTGCCTACTTCCCAGCAAATGCTTCCCTCATCGTGTAGCGCAGCGACACAGGCTGCGATTGTGCGCCGCTGTTCTTCCAGATAATCGTCGAGTGTGAGCTTCTGATGCTTTTCGTATGTCTTGCCAATGTTGTAGGGTGGTGAGGTGACAATCAATTTCTGGCTATTCGGTGGCAGCGTCGAGAGCAAATCCAGCCGGTCTCCCTGAAAGAGGACGGCATCAGCTTCCGGAGTGAAGTGGTCAGCGATAGTCAACGTTTCAGTGGGGAACAGCACGATAACCGCCTCGTTTCGCATATTTCGGATGCTTCGGCGTGCAATCGAATCGCCAGCCGATAGCCATATATCATAGTACATCTGATCGCGGCCCACAGAACAGCATATAGCCATTCTTTGTACGCTCTATGAAATAGGTACATCGCTCAGCCTCATGTGCGGAAAATCTCATCTTCGCCTCACATTCTCATGAGACATAAGAGGAAAACGTACACCTTTGGGCATATCCCATGCGTACACGTTGTTGTCAGAGCATGGGATGTTCTCTGTGGGGTGCGCACGGCATCCCAGGAGACGTATCCATGCTGCGGACGGCGCAAGACACACTACCAATTGGCATGAAAGGGCGTTACTGTGGCAGAAGAAGAGGAGATGCTGCATCGGGTCTGCGGCATAGAATATCTGCGGTTGGGAGCGAATGAGACACCGGCGCTGTTGATGCGGCCAGATTCTCCAGAGCGGCACCCAGGCGTGGTGTTGCAGCATGGCTACGGCTCCAAGAAGGAAGACCTGCTGCCGTTCGCGCAGGACCTCGCGGCGCGCGGCTTCGTCGTGCTACTGGCGGATGCCTGGGGGCACGGCGAGCGTTTCCCCACCTCCGGCCCCACCTGGATGACGGAACTCAGCGCCGATTATTTCTTCGAGGTCACACGCAACACCGCCGATGACGTGCGCAACGGCTTGAGCCTGCTGTTGGAGCGCCCGGAGGTGCAGACCGATCAGATAGTCGTCGGTGGCTTTTCGATGGGCGCTATCGTCGCGCTGCTGGTAGGCACTGAGGATGAGCGGGTGAGTGGCGTCGTCTCGCTGGCTGGCGCGCCGCTGCCGGACCTGCTGGGCGTCTCGATTTATGGCTCGAAGCTGGCGGGCGAGGAGTCACGCGCCTATGCCTTTGCGCACGATGCCGCTGCCGCTGACCATATCGGGCGGTTCGCGCCGAAGCCACTGCTGCTCTCGCATGGGCGCCGCGATGATATGGTGCCGGTGGCCGGTTCGGAGCGGCTCTACGAGGCGGCCAAGCCGTTCTATGCACAGCATCCCGAAAGGCTGGCGCTGAAGCTCTATGACCATACGCATGTCGTCGGTGAGCAGCAGATGCGCGATGCCGTCGCCTGGATTACGCCGTTCTTCCGCGCGGCGCAACAGAATGACGCGAACGACACGAGCGAAACCCAGGATACACCTATCGAGCGCGCGAGCTAAGCGAGCCAGGAGAGCTAAGCGACACGCTACTTACCGCCGTTGCCGCCATTGCGCGTATTGCCGCCGCTCTTGCCCTTCGATGACGACGAACGTTTGCCCGTTGTGCTACCTGAGCCACTGGAGCTACCAGTGCGGCGAGTCGTGCTACGCGAGCGCGCCGTGCTGCCGGAACGCTGCGCGAGTGGCACACGGGTGGAAGCTGTGCCGTCCTGGCGGCGGGCGGCGCGGCTGGTTGGCGGGCGCACCGATTCTTCTTGCGGCTCTGGTTGCTCTGCCGTTGACGATTCCTGTTGCTGTATGGCCTCAATCGCATCCGCCTCATCGGCAGAGGTATCGGCAGGAGGTGCAGCCTCTTCAGGCGTTGCGACCTCGGCCTCATCGGTTGGCGTTATGACAGTATCAGTGGTTGCTACCGCTTCATCAGGTGTGGCAACATTCTCCGGCGTTTCTACATTGCTTGTCGCCGTTGCCGCCTCATCTGTGGCTGTGCCTGCCTCCGCCTGAACGCTCTCCTCAGCAAGCGACTCCATCTGTGGGTCGCTCGCCGCTTTGCCCAGGTTGCCAAGCGCGGCGGCGTCCATCGGCACCTCCGGCCAGGTGTCGCTGGCTGCGGCGTTCTCGTTCTCGCCCAGATGATAGCTGGTTTCCGCCTCCGGCGTCACATCTTCTGCAATTGCCTGGCTATCGGCCCGTTCGGTTGCAGCAGTGGTGGGCGTCGCTGCGCCTACCAGCGCCGGTTCGCCACGCCCATGCGGGCTGGTAATGGGCGTCGAGAGCCAGCGATCCACGAAGTGCAGGAACTCATTGGGTCGCTCTTCAAGGATGGCGGCGCCAATGCCTGGCAAGATATCCAGGTCGGCGCGCGGATTGAGGACCGCCAGGTCCTCCATTTCCTCTGGCAGATGGCGCGGGTCGTCCTCGCCGCTGATGATGAGCGAGGGCTGTTCCAGGAGTGGGAACACATGGCGAATCGGCAGATCGAGTTCGCCGGTGAGCAGCGCCAATGCTGCATGATGACCGCCGAACTGATGGGCGCTGGCATAACGATGATGCAGGTCTTCGCTCGCCGCTTCCACATCCAGCCGCGAGCCGCCGCGTGAGAACAAGCGCAGCGCCGTCTTGGTGGAGAGCAACGCATAGGGCACGAGTCCCAGCATCGCCCGCTGCGTTGCGCGCACCACCGTCTGCCCGGCGGTCGGCCCCTGGCGCATACCGGCCATATCGTCAGGAGAAACGAGAATCAGCCGCTCGAAGAGCGCGGGCGTGTCGGAGGCGGCGCGCACGGCGATATTGGCGGCAAGTCCGTGGGCGACGACGATGACGGGACGCGCCACGACATCGCGCACAAAGCCGGTCAGGACATGGGCATAGAACTCGCCGGTGTAGGCGATATTGGGATGTTCGGACATACCGAAGCCCAGCCAGTCCGGCGCATAGACACGATAGCGGTCCGCCAGTGCGGAGAAGACGGTGCGATACTCGAAGTTGGAGGCGCCGGGATAAAAGTCATGCAACAGCAGCATCGGCTGCGCATCGGCGGGGCCGGCAATCGTGTAATAGAGGTCTCCCCCGTGCCGGCGATCTATGCGCGCCTCGCCGGGCAACCCGCTATTCAATGGCTGTGGCGTGTCGAGCAGATGGCGCACCGTTATCACTGCTGCGCCGCCCGCCATGCCCAGCCCAGCCAGGATTGCGCCGCGCCGTAGCGTTCGTAGCATACCCATAGTGTTCGTCTCCTCCTCTATCGCCTGCGTCGTCTTCCGATAGCGTCACTGCCACCACACAACGCACGGCTCTTTATTGCAACATCTTGTTCGCGCTGTCGTTTCCTCGTGCGCAAAAGCTGTACCAGACTTTCGCACCTTCCGGGTGATATACGATACCGCCCAATATCTTATTCTAGGACGAATGATGAAGGGCTGCTGGTGCGCAGAGTTTGCTCTTTTGCTGTGGTATACTTTGATATACTCTTTTTGAGAGATTCTACGGGGAGGCGAATGTGCTATGAAGACGCTCCCAACAACGAAACAACAAATCATTGCCGCATTAGATACCCTATCTGAGCAAGATCAGGCGCGTGTTCTCTCGCTCATACATGCGTTGACACGCAAGCCGGAAGGAATTACTGGACAAGAACTGCTTGACTTTTTCAGCGGGTTTTCTTTCACGCAAGAAGAGGCTGACGAGATAACGCGTATCTATCAAGAACTTGATTAACATATTGAGCCATGAATAGGTTATAGGTGTGAGCATTTCGTATCTTCTGGATACCGTAGCAGCCAATCTCGTGGCGTTACGTCATCCAAAGGCTTTGGTGAAACTCTCTTTTGCTGAGCAATACTATGTTACCGATATCGTGCTTGGCGAACTCTACTATGGTGCTTATTGGTACGCCTACATCCATAACAGCACTAAATTTCTCGATATGTGCGATCAATTTGTGCATGGTATCGGCCCCACGATTTTGTTCTGCGACATTGAAACAGCGCAGATTTATGGTGCAATCTATGCTGAACTGAGATCAAAGGGCGTGCCAATCCAGCAAAACGATGTGTGGATTGCTGCATTAGCACGCCAATATCACCTCACTGTCGCCACAGTTGACAGCGATCTTACACGAACCGCTGGCATAGATGTCGAACTCTGGTAAACGTTTCATTTCCCGCTATGATTTCCGTCGCGTCATGAGCAGGCGAATGACCGTAGCAATCAGCGCGGAGCCGGCGAAGAGCGCCACAGCCGTCCAGAAATAGGCGGCGCTGAAGGGCACATGCGTCAGTCCCAGGCCAAAGAGCGGGAACAGCACAATCATCGTCGCGCTGAAGAGTCCCGTATCAAGCGACAGCACCGTCGCCCGCTGCGTCTCCGGCGCGCGCACATTCAGGTAGCGGCTGATGGCCGGAGTCAGCACAGAATCCGCGCCGTGGAAGAACAGCAGGAAGCCCACGATGCCCAGCGCCGGTACGCCAACGCTCATCAGCAGGATGCCCACGCCTTCCATTACAATGAAGAGCGCCAGCAGCTTGCGTGGCGAAAGGCGCGCAATGACACGCGGCGCCAGCGCCACCCAGATGCTATCCGGCACCACGGCCACCGCGATGATAAGGCCGACCAGCGCCACCGAGAAGCCCATGCTGCTGAAGAAGAGCTGCGCGTAGATGCTGGTGGTGGTGAAGACCGCCGCCGTCAGCCCGGAAATCAGCAGCAGCCCCAGCAGCAGCGGATCGCGCTGGACGGCGCGCACGCCCGCGCCGAAGTGCGCTAGTGGACGCCGTTGGTGTACGCTGGCCGCCCGCACCTCCGGCAGCAGGAGCAGCGGGAGGATAGCCGCGCCGGAGGCCAACGCCTGCGCAATAAACGGCAGGCTGCCCGCAATGCTGCTCAGCGCGCCGCCGGAAGCGGTTGCCGCCGTCTCCGCCAGGATCATCACCAGGAACATGCGACTGAAGAGCCTGCTATAGCGCGCGGCGACATCGCTCGCCCCCGAACGTTCGGAGAGATGCCAGAGCAGCGCCGCATCGGCCCCGCCGCGAAAGGCGAACGCCAGCCCCGAAAGCGCAAGGCTCAGCGCAATCAGTGGCGGAGCAGGCGCCAGGAAGAACAATTCCGCGACGATGCCCAGCGCGCAGGAGACGATCAGGCTGGCGCGTCGCCCCACCAGATCGGCAAAGATGCCAGTCGGCACTTCTGCGACGAACTTCGCCAGATGGAAGCACATCTCGAAGAGTCCCACAGCCAGCGGATTGTAGCCGTGCGCCACCAGATAGATTGCCCAGATGGCGGCGGTGAAGCGCGAACTGCTGGCGAGCGTATAGCCAGCGTAGGCCAGCGCATAGCGTCGCTGTGCCCGCGCGCTCAACGGCGGAAGCGTGGACGCGGTTTCCTGTGCGACGGGCAACGCTTGGGGAAGCGCGACCAGGGTTGGCTGGAACTCTGAGATGTCCAGAGTATCTGTTGTGTCTATAGTATTTGTCTGATTGATTGGATTCATGGCAGAACCGGCGTTTTCTGGGTCTGATGCCTGGGATTCGTGGCTCATGGAGAGCCTACGCAGGCAAATGGTAAAACAATGATTGGGAATCGTGAGGAGAGTACACCGGCGAATCAGGAGGGATACATACGCGCAAAACAAAATGCAATGCGGGATCACCACGGATGGCAACGGAGGAGAAGAACGCGCTGCGCAACTACACCAACCACACGCTCGATGAGAAGATATCAGCAGCGTTTGGGGTGTGCGACGCTTTCACCTTCTTCGCCGCCTGAGCGAAAGCGCCGGTACTCAGGCGGCGAAGGTGCTTGTCTCGTGGTCCGAGAAGGGGTTGCGGTGGGCCTTCAGCGCCACAATCATCGTGCGTGCGCTGCGGCCAGTTTTGATCGTCTGCATAGCTTCTATCATATGCGAACTCCGCGAGACATGTCAACTCATGGCTCATGCCAGCGTCAGCATGCCTATCGCGTTGGCGCCGGCCTCCGTGAACCAGAGCGTGTGATTGGGGCCGGCGGTCAGGCCGATGGGCTGGCTGTTGGGGTCGGGGAGCGTAAGTTGCGTGATGACGCCGTTCGTTGTGATACGCCCCAGGTGGCCGTCTTCTTCCGTGAACCAGAGCGCATGATCGGGTCCGGCGGTGAGGTCGTTCAGTTCGTTGTAGGTGGATGGCGCGGGAAACTCGCTGACCGCGCCGGATGGGGTGATGCGCCCAATGGTATTGGAGGCGTAATCGCTGAACCAGACGTTGCCGTCCGGCCCGGCGGTGATGCCATCAATGTTGGTGTTGATCGTCGGCAGCAGATACTCGGTGAGCGCGCCGCCGGTCGTCATTTTACCGATCTTGTTGCCGTATTCGTCGAACCAGAGAGCGCCGTCCGGCCCGCTGATGATCGTGAAGGCGTTGCTCCTGGCGGGCAATGGATATTCGGTCATTGCGCCAGCCGTCGTGATGCGCCCAATCTTGTCGTCATATTCGCTGAACCAGAGCGCGCCATCTGCGCCGGTGGTGATCCAGAAGGCGACGACTGCGCCACTGGGCAGCGGATACTCGGTGATCGTGCCGTCAGGAGTGATGCGCCCGATGCGTGGCGCGTTATATTCGGTGAACCAGAGATTGCTGTCCGGTCCGGCGGTGAGCATATACGGCTGGCTATCCGGCGTTGGCAACGGATATTCGCTGATGGCGCCGGTCGGCGTGATGCGCCCGATGCGGTTGCCGTCGAATTCAGTGAACCAGAGATTGCCGTCCGGCCCCTGGACGATGCTCACCGGGCGGCTCCCTGTCTCCGGCAAACGAAACTCGTGGATACGGCCCGTTTCCGTGGTTACCGGTGCCCGTCCGGCGCCCTGCTGTGCGTTATGCGCATAGAGCGCCACACTGCCCGCAATCACCACGCACACCGCCAGCGCCGCCAGCGCCAACCAGCGCAGCCGTCCCAGTCTCCCCATGCGTCGCGATTGCATGGTTGGTATAGGTTCCGGCGCTGTATCTGGCACGTCAGGCTCGCCAAGTTGCCGCCGCGCCAGCCTGCCAAGCGCCTCGGTCGGGCGCTGGCGCTCGATTGCGAGTTGTTCTTGCTCGGATGGCTCTGATGGTTGGTGTTGCTGCTGGTCTGGCATCGCTGGCCTCCCGTTTGCCCACCCTTTACGATATCTCAGGGCAACGGATGCGCCTGGAAGAAGCTCCACATGATGAGTGGCGTCGCTGTTCCGTTGATAATTGGCGGCAGGCTATGCCCCACGCCGTCCAGCCGATAATGGACGACGGCGCTATTGCCCTGGCAGCCGCTCCACTGCTCGCCGGTGACGCCCGCCGCGCGCAGGAACACCGTAGGACCGCTGGCGCAGCCGTCGCGCGCTGCCCAGGCCGCCAGCCACGCGGGAATCGAGGGTAGCGGCCAATCCGGTGACTGGCTAGCCGGGATACCGGCGTAGGCGACGACCTGATCTGCCGTGCCGTGGAAGTCCAGAATGGGCGCGGGCCGGCTGGGATGGCAGTGGCCTGGGATATCGTAGAAGTTGCCGGAGGCTGGCGCAAAAGCGGCGATACGGCTAGCGAGGCGGCAGGCCAGATAGCCCACCATGCCGCCGCCGTTCGAGAAGCCGGTGACATAGATGCGGTGCGCATCCACACAGAACGCGCTTTGCAGATCGTTCAGCAAGTTCGTCACATAGGCGATGTCGTCTACGCCATAGTCCACGGGTCCGGCGCTGGCCCAGAATGGCTGGCCGCTCGTGCCGTCCATCAATCCCTGAGGATAGACCGCCAGGAATCCCTGCTGCTCCGCCAGCACCGAGAAGCCGCTGCCGCGTTCCATGCCCGCTGCGTCGCCACCATGCCCATGAAACGCCAGCACCACGGGCAGCGCTTTCGCTGGCTGATAAGACTCTGGCACATGCACCAGATAGCTGCGCGTCGTTGCGCCCTCCGAGATAGCAGGGTCAGCGGCAATCGTGCGCTGGCCCGTCGTTCCTGGCGACACCGGCGCGGGTTTGCCGCAGCCGGTTGTCGCCACCAGGTGATCGCGTGGGTCGGGCGCTGGTGGCGCGAGCGTTGCCGTGCTGGTAGCGGAAGTATGGGTGGCGCTGGCCGCGTGGTCAACGCTGGCGGCGCATCCCGCTAACGCGAAGCAGAGCAGCAGCGCCAGGCAGAGCGCCCGCCCGCTGAATGAAACCGATGCGCTGGCTGGTTTGGATGAATTGGATAACCTGGATGTCGCTGCGCGTCGCAGAGCCATAGAACACCCCCTGGAGATACGCCCCAGGCAGTTGGCGCTGTCAATTCAGACTGAACTCTCTTGATATGACGCCCCACACGCGACGCTTTTTCCAACCTCACTCGCTCACATCGTTCCCTTGCCGACCGTCGCGCCAGGCGCATCTGCGGATACCTGGCAATTGCCACCGGGCGACGGTACAAGCCTACCGATGCTATGACGAGGTGAACCATTTACTCGGTTAATGCTCGATCAATCAGCGCCTGGATGACTGTAGCTGCATTACTGCCCGCCGTAGCACTCGCTGGCACCGACTGCTGTGTGGAGTGGTTAGCGTCGTCGGCTATGAACACTACCTTCGATGGAGGATGGACACGGAAGCGTACCGTAAACTCGACGGACTTCCCCTCTCCATCTAAGGTTCGCTGCATGGTAAATCCTTGGACAAGCTGCTGAACACTGGATCGCAATCGGTCAATTGCCACGACAACCCCTCTCAATCTCGTCTAATTTGTGTGCCTGTTTGTAGTTGAGTGACACCCGCTTTACCAGCACCCAGGGAGCAGTGTACCACGCGCGGCGCAATTTCGGCTCTTATACGCTCATATCGCTCCCTGCGCGTGGTCCATCGTTTCATGTGATTCGTGCATCTCATGGTCCATCTGTTCTGTTGGTTTGTACATCATGCGCAGCATCGCCCGCCCGCCAGTGCGCAGGAAACGGATGGTCAGCGCCGCCGCAATAGCTAGGAAGATGATGTTGAGAACGCTGGTATAGTTCAGGCTGGGACCTTCGGCAATCGCCGCGACGGTGCGGTCGGTCGGGATGATGCCCAGCGCGCCGAAGACCAGCTCGACGACGTAGCCAGCGGCGGCCATCGTGATGTAGTACGTCACCAGGATATAGAGCATGACCCGCCAGCTATAGTAGCGGCGATAGATATCCAGGATGGGCAGCACGATCAGGTCGGCAAAGATGAACGAGACAACCCCGCCAAAGCTGATGCCGCCGCGCCAGAGAACCGCCGCCAGCGGCACATTGCCGACCGAACAGACGAAACTGATGATGGCCACCAGCGGACCAACCAGCGGCCCCTCGATCTTGGCGAGCGTTGGATCGCTGGTGAGGAAGAACGCCTGCCAGAAGCTATTGGGCACCCAGGCTGCCAGCGCGCCGGCAATCAGAAAGCCCACCAGGATATCCACCCAGACCGAAGCCCAATCCATCACGAACAGGTGGCTGACCGCTGTGAATCCGCGTCCGCTGAAGAGACGCGCGAAGAACGAACCGCCGCCCTCCACGCTCATATCCATCGCCGCGTGGCCCTCCATGCGACCCACAGCGCCCTTCTCGGCATGTACCTGCGCCAGTCGCACCAGCCGTGGCGTCAGCGTCAGGCGGAAGATCAGCGCGGTCAAGATTACCATCAGGATGCCGCCGGTGAATTCGGCGGCGGCGAAGGGCCAGCCCAGCAGCACAATCAGGATGATGCCCAACTCGATCACCAGATTAGTCGAGGCCAGTTGAAACGCCATCGCAGCGGTAAAGCTTGCGCCCTTGCGAAAGAGCGAGCGCGCCAGCGCCACAGCAGCATACGAGCAAGAACTGGAGGCTATGCCAAAAAGCGTCGCCAGCGAGAGGCTGCGCGGCGAGTCGCTGCCCAGGAGCCGCGAGAGCGTGCGGTGCGAGACCAGCGCCTGCACGATGGCCGAAAGCCCAAAGCCCAGGATCAGCGGCCAGAGAACATCCCAGAACATATCGAAAGCCGTTTTGAGCGCCATGCCAATTGCTTCGATGATCGCCATGTGATCTATCTCCCCCTCTAACCAGCACAACATCAGCAAGTCCTGTGCAGACCTGTCTTGTAATCGTTGCCTTTACCTCAATACCCATACCCACCCGGTAGGGGTATTTATAGATATAGCACACGCGACAAGCTCTGCCATAATGACGACATTGCCAGGATGGGTTACTGGCGAGCGTTCGCTCTTCGTTGGGGCGTATACTGGCAGAGTAGCAGGGGGGACCGGCGATCTATCGAGAGGATATGTGATGCAGATGCAACAATCGCCATCATTACCACCATTTCAACAATCACAGCAGTTGCAGCAGTTGCAGCAATCACAGCAATCATGGGGTGCGCCAGCACAACCGCAACGTCGCTCTGCCGTCGGTCCGGCGCTGCTCTGGGGTATTGTCTTCGCGCTGCCGCTCTTCATCCTGCAACTGATTCCGCTCGTTTTCCCGCGATTGTACGCTGCGCTCGGCGCGCGCGACGCCAGAGCCAGCGTGTTGCTGCTGATCCTCGGCGCCCTCGGTCTCGTGTGCAGCTTCTTTGCGGCGCTGCTGGCGGCTCGCGCTAGCGGCAGACTCTGGCCGGGCCTCTTTGCCGGCGTGCTGGCGCGGCTGCTCCCCGGTCTCTTGGGACTCTTCGAGGTCTGGGCCAACTGGCATAACGTCCTGGCGCGGCTGGACCGGCCCGCGTTGCAGGCAGCGGCGCGCCAGGCGATTGGGCGGTCGGTCTTCGATCTGCTGGTGAGCCTGTTGCTCTGCCTGGCGGTCGCGGTGCTGGGCGCGCTCGTGGGCCGCCGCCGCAATCCTGCTCCTGCTCAGCCATCCCAATCGTTCCAGATGAATCCGGTATACGTGCCCGCCACGAACGCGGCGACCCGCATGGCAACGCCGGGCGGATTCACGGCGCTGCCGCCAACGCCAACGCCCAACGGCTGGCAGTTTACGCCCTATGAGCCATCCGGCCAGAGTAGCCCCTACAGCCAGTATGGGCAAAATGGGCAGTGGCAGTTTGGAGCGCAGGGACAGCCGGCGCAATCAGGCTACTATTCGCCGCCTAGCAATGATCCGCCGACGCGCATGGCGACCGGCGACACACCGACGCAACTGACGCCATCTGAGGAAACATCGCTGCCACTGCCGTATGCCTCGATGGATCAACCGCAACCACCACGCCGATAGCAACTGCTCAGGAGAAACCACTCTATGGCATTGGAGATGCGAACCACCTGCGAGAAGTGCGGCGCCGCGCTCGGCAAGACCGATGAGGCGTAAATCTGCACCTACGAGTGTACCTTCTGCCCCGCCTGCACCCAGGCGATGAACGCCGTCTGCCCCAATTGCGGTGGCGAACTGGTGCGGCGGCCACGCGCGAAAGAGCCGCAGGCCTCATAGCGCTTCACAACGCCCAATGAGGCCCGGCGGCTCCGTCTGCGCTGCTAGATAACGCACGTTCGCTGACCTGCGACGGCTTACGAGGCGAGCACGTGCGCGGAATTGGGTCCCTGTTCACGCATCAGCCAGACGTAGCCGTCTTCCAGGCTTGGCTCGGCTGGCGTCGCCTGCTGGCCGGGTAGCGGCTCGCCAACGACGCGATACTGAACTGACGCGCCCATATTCAGCATCGAGACGACGGTGAAGTTGCCCTCCGGCTTCGCGCCGCCGGGAACCGCCAGCGTCCAGACCTTGCCGCGTGTCTCTTGCAGCATCTCCGTGACGGTTCCCTGGAAGATAACGCGGCCCGCCTTCATCACGGCAAGGTTCTGGCAGGTCTGCGCGATATCCTCAACGATATGGGTGGAGAGCAGCACGATACGGTCGCCACCCAACTCCGAGAGCAGATTGCGGAACCTGATACGTTCTTCGGGGTCCAACCCTGCCGTCGGCTCGTCCACAATCAGCAGTTTGGGGTCGTTCAAGAGCGCCTGCGCGATGCCGACGCGCCGCTTCATGCCGCCGGAATACGTCTTGAGCTTGCGGCCAGCGACTTCGCTGAGTGCAACCATTCGCAACAGTTCCTCCACACGCTGTTGCCGCTGCTTGCGGTCGTCCATCCCTTTGAGGATGCCGACGTAATCGAGGAACTCGCGCGCTGAGAGATCGGGATACATGCCAAGTTCTTGGGGCAGATAGCCCAGCGTCTTCTTGATTTGCCTGCGCCCGGCCTCGGTTGTGCCGTCGTAGCCGCCAACCTGGATGGAGCCGCTGGTGGGGCGCAGGATGCCCGCCAGCATACGCATCAGCGTCGTCTTGCCCGCGCCGTTGGGGCCAAGCAGCCCAAACATGCCGGTGGGGATAGTCAGGTTGATGCCGTTCGCGGCGCGCACTCCGCCCCGGTAGACTTTGGTAAGATCACGAATGGTGACCTGCATGGTTGTGTTTCTCCTGTTGTTGAGGTGAGGTCTCTATTGTTGCGCCTGCCGCCAGTTGAGATAGCCGTCAAGCGCGAGCATGGCGACGACTGCCGTGGCGATGAGCAAGAGGATGCTGGCGATGGCCTGCAACGGCGTGCCGGTGATGTGAATGGGATGCTGACCGCTGCTCGACTCATTCAGCCCATAGATGCCCATGACAGTGTAGAGACCTATCGGGGAGAGCAGCGTGCGGCTGAGACTAACCAAATCGGTATGGAACCAAAGCGTGTTCCAATACCAGTAACAGATGAACAAGAACTGGTAGAGCGGCGACCAGAGGAAAGCAGTGCAGGCGAGTGAGAACGCGCTGATAAAGATCAGGCCGGGCAGCGCGACGACGATGAACGTCGGGAATGCCAGCGGAATCGCCAGCAGATTGTGCGCATACGAGGCGATGAAGCAGACGCCGCCCAGATAGATCAGGAACATCGGCACGGTCGTCGCAAGCATCGCGCCAAAGAGCTTGCCCCAGAGGCGCGTGCCGCGTGTGGTGGGCATCGTGGTGAAGAGTTCAT
Organism: Chloroflexota bacterium; assembly: GCA_021323855.1. Classification (GTDB taxonomy): domain Bacteria; phylum Chloroflexota; class Ktedonobacteria; order Ktedonobacterales; family JADMIN01; genus JAJPKE01. The sequence goes on from JAJPKE010000045.1 coordinate 145,401, forward strand.
CCACGCGGGTGCGCCGGTCGCGTGGGAGCCGCCCGGCGAGCAGCGCGCCGACACAGATCGGCAGGTAGTTGTTGATATTGAACGCCCAATCTGCGAGAACTTTCTGCAATGACTCCTGTTTGAGCAGCCGGGTATATGTCTCCTCAAAGGTCGTCGCCGGGTGCTGAAAGAGCGCAATCATCAAAAGGGTGAAGAGCGCAAATGTAATCCAAACAGTAGGGCGGCGGATTTGCATGCGGAACTCGTAGCGTAACGCGCCCCAGAGCGCGGGTAATTGCAGCGTCATTCTTCAGTCGCTCCTTTGAGAAGGCTCTCCGTGTTCTGGAGGAGCAGCCGGCCAATTATAAAGAACACGAGCGCCATAGCGAGCAGCTCGAAACGAGTAGTGAGCCAATACGTTTCAAAATACGAACGCGACACCAGATTCGCAGGAAAGATCAGCAGCGTCGTGGGAAAGAGCAAGAGCGGTCGCAGCCAGGTAGTCCCAGCGATGTTCCCCACGAAGAGAATATCCAACAGCCAGACGCCACCGAGCAGCGCGCCGCCAGCCGAGCGGCTCTTCACCAGCAGCGCCACGCAGAAGCCAACTGAGCCGAGCCACATCAGCGGCGCGAGCCAGATGAGTTGAATCAGCAGGAATCGGACGATAGGCGAAATCGTGTCGGCGAAGGTCGGAAGCGCAAGCTGCCCGAAGAGCGCATCGCCGCTGATGGCAAGCCATGAGAGCAACGCAATCCAGATGAGAATCATCAGCAGGCGCAACATGCCGGTGCGCTGGTACGTTCTGGGAAAGCTCAGGTGTAGTTCCAGCATGGCGTCCTGCGCGATGGTGGTGGCGACCAGCACACCGCCTGCTATCGGCAGCAACATTTCGATGGCTCCCAGCAGCACGTGCGCCGGACTCTCCCGCGTGAAATGCTCAATGATGACCAGCAACGTTATCGGCGCAGTCAACAGCAATGGCATCAGCACCAGTGGTTTCCAGGCCAGCTTGACCTCGTAGCGCAGCCGGTCTAACGAGACGAACGAAACGAACGGCATAGTTCCCCCAGGAATGGCGTATGGTAGAAGCCCCCACCCCCAACCCCTCCCCCGTGCGCGGGAGAGGGGAGTGCAGAGAGACCTCACCCCCTGCCCCTCTCCCATAGGAGAGGGGAGCCAGACGAGACCTCACCCCCGGCCCCTCTCCCACAAGGAGAGGGGAGAACCGAAGGGTAAACGGGGATGGTGAGAGGCGACAGATTTGTTCGCTGGGCACTCTCGTATTACAGATCGCCAGCGCCTTTGTAGAAGCGCGATTGCCGGGGCGCGTAGAGAAATGCGGCCAGCAGGAAGAGCAGCGCCAGCGCAAAAATTAGCGGATTGCTCTGCCACAGCGCCGGGTGTTGCAGCGGCAGCAGTTGGCCGCCAGCATTGATACGCAGCGTCTGAACAGCTTCGAGGACGCAGGCAGCGATGAACGCAACCCACGATCCCAGCAGCAGCACCAGCGCCAGGGTGAGCGATGAGATGAGCAGCAGCGGTCCCAGCCAGAGTTGAATGACGCCCCACGGCCCCTGCCCGTAGGCCAGCGCAACGGCAACCGATGCGCCGCCGGAGATCAGGCAGGTTGAGGCGATGACCACCAGCAGGCGGCAGAAGAGAATCATCCGCACCGAGGTAGCCGTGGCCAGCGTGATTTCCGAACCGGCGTCGTGCGATAGATTGGCGGCGAAGGCGATGCCGATGGCGGCGGAGAGCGTCGTCACCACGCCAAGCAGCAGCGAGATATCATGGAGGTTCGTCGTCATCTGCATAGCTGCCAGTATCACCGCGATATCCGCCAGCAGCAGCGTTAGCACCGGTGCGAACCAGTTGTGTTGAAGCACTGCCGGTTGCCGCAAGAAGATGTGCCAGGCATGGCCGAACGCCTGCGTAAACGGCTGCGCCCATTGGCGCGTTTTGCTATATGCTGCGCTGATTGCCCCCATGGCTTCGATACGCCGATGAACAACCGGGTGCGCAGCGAAGGCGATATTGTGATAGGCCAGCGCATCCAGCGCCGCCACGCGCACCGTCGCGCTCTCATCCTGCGTCGCCGCCACCAGCAGCGGCCTGACCGCCTGCCCCGGCAGCGTGCGCAGCACCTCCACCGCCGTCTCGCGCACTGCCATATCACGGTCGCGCAGCGCCAGCACCACTTGGTCGAGCGGCGCATGTTCACCCAATTGCCCCAGCGCCCGCAGCGCCGCCATGCGCACCAGCGCGTCATCATCACGCAAGGCTGCGTTGAGTGTTTCGGCGGGCTTCTCTTCTCGCTGGCCGAGGGCGTGGACGGCAACGGCGCGCACCTCCCAACTGGCGTTATGGGTCGCATCGTTCAATTCGGCGGCGGGCATATCAGACGCAAGGTAGGCGTCAAGCTGGCCGACCCGCGCCAGCACGCCAGCCAGCAGCGTCTCCGGCGCATCGTAGCCCGGCAGGTCGAACGCCAGAGGATGCTCTTCGCCTTCTATGCTTTGCGGTTGCCGCGCATCGTGCGATTCCACTGCTCGCCCTCCTTTCCGCTGTTTTTGTCTTGTTCGTCGCCTTGTTTGTCGCGTTGCCGTTCATCCAACAGCGTGCGTAACAGCCGCACGCCACGGAAGATGGCGGACTTGACAGTGCCAAGTGGCTGATCCAGCAGGTCCGCGATGTCCTGATAGCTGAGTTGCTCGAAATAGCAGCACAGCACCGGCACGCGGTAGCGTTCGGGCAGCGCTGCCACCGCCGCTTCTAGCTCCGCCAGTTGCTCGCGGCTCTCGATCACCAGGTCCGGGCGCTCGTCGGCGGACGCCTCGATCTCATACGCGGAACTATCGTCCGCGAGGTCCAGCGGCACGACATGCAGCCGCGCGCCGCGCACATGATGGTGAAACTCGTTGAGCGTAATCTTGTAGAGCCATGCCTGCAATTTGAGTGTTTGTATCCGCGCGGCAGGATAGGTGAGCAGGGCGACATAGGCGCGCACGAAGGCCTCTTGCGTGAGGTCTTCGGCGGTCTGCTGGCTCCCCGTCAGCCGGTAGGCGAAGGTATACAACCGGCGCTGATAGCTGGTGACGAGTTGTGGGAAATGACGGCGCACGTCGGCTGCCAGCAAGGATGGCAGGTCTTTGGCGTCGCACTCCATAAAATTTGCGGCGTGGGAACCCCAGCCTTCAGGCATGGGGAGGAAACGCCGCTCCCCCTTTCATAAAACGCTATCTCTGATACCACTACCGTTTATACCACTAGCGTTGACAACCAACTATGCGTAGTGGTATCCTCTTCGCGTGGACATCAAACGGACGATTACGATCTTATTGCCAAATGACGACGATCTGCGCGCTACTATGCTGGCGTTCCAGCAGGTGCAGCAACAGTTGTCGCCGGTCTGTTTCAACAATGGCGAGCCGTTGCGGGCGCTGGCGCTGCATCACGCCTGCTACTTGCAGGTGGTGGGGGCGCTCAACAGTCAGATGACCTGTTCGGCGATCCGCCTGACGGCTGGCGCCTATGCCAGCGCCAAGAGCAACGGACATGCGATCACCAAACCGTTTGGCTTTCATCGCGCGCGGGCGTTGTTCCTGGTGGGCAAGCGCGGCAGAGACGCCGATTTCCGCCCTGATGGCACCCTTTCGATTTGGACCACCGCTGGCCGCAAGCGCCTCGCCTATCGTGTGCCCACCGCCTTTCAGGACACTTTCACGCAGGCGAAGGAAATTGACAGCCTGACCGTCATCGAACGCAACGGCACACTGCTGGGCCGAGTGACCCTGACGCTGGAGGCGCCAGAACCCAATGGAGTGCTGCCCGTGGGCATTGACCTCAACGAAACCAACGCGCTCGTTGCGGTAGACGCCGATGATCGGGTGTTCTTCGTGAGTGGCAAGAAGGTAAAAGTCCGCAACAAACGCACCTACAAAACCAAGAAACGAGTGCAGAAAAAGCTGGCGGCTAAGAAGGCAGAGGGCACACACCAAGACACGAGAAGTGTTCGGCGTGTCCTCAAACGGCTGGGCCGCAAGCAAGCCAATCGTACCCGCACTTTCGCCAAGACGGCTGCCAAACAGTTGGTGGACTGGGCACCCGCGAACGCCGTGCTGGTGTTTGAGGCACTCTCTGTTCCCCAACCGCGCAAGGGAGTAGTCAAAGGCAAAGCCACCCGCCGCCGCCTGAGTCAGTGGCAACGCCACCTCATCCGGCAAGCGGTGGAGAGCAAAGCGCAAGAACGCGGCATGGTCGTGGCGGAAGTTAATCCCGCCTATACCAGCCAACTGTGTGCGCGGTGTGGCTTGCTTGGAATACGCAAGCGGCATGTGTTTGTCTGTCCGCATTGTGGGCATACGGCGCATGCTGACATCAACGCGGCGGTAAACGTCAGAGACCGCTATACCGTCTTTCGGGACGGTGGGCACCCTGTCAGTGTGCCCCGAAGCCCGGACTCCTCTGCAGATTCGTCTACAGGGGCGTTGCGGGCAAGCCCCTCGCTGTAGCGATGGGGTTACTGACAGGTGGCTCTTTCCGTACAGATGTTCCGCTATCGCGGCACTAAAGTGCCGGCGCACGGCGGTAATAGGCTAAAGCCCAGCGGGGTGGACGAGCGAGTAGTCGCGGCTTCAGCCGGATCGCGCGTGCCCCGGCTGTGAACAGCCGGGCATTCGCACCTCGCATATTTACGCTTCCAACAAGTACAAGCCCACTATGCGCGAAAAGTTGCACGAGGAGAGATAACCCAATGATTTATGCCCGAAAAGTCCCATGCGATGATTCCGTGATAGACTATGGAGATTGTGCAAAGCGAGAAAGGATGTGGAGGAAACCATGACACGCGAACGATTAGCCGAAGCGATTCAACTACGGGAAGAAGGCCGGGCGCGGCAGGATATGACGATGCTGGAAGAAGCCCGCACGCTGCTCCTGGACCTGGCCGCCGCCTACCCGGATGACGCCGAAATCATCTATCAGACCGCAATCGTTCATGACAATTTGGGGCTGGAACGGGAAGCGGTGCCCTTCTATACGAAGGCACTGGCGCTGGGTCTCACCGGACCTGATCTCGAACGCGCCTATCTTGGCCTGGGCAGCACCTATCGCAGCCTGGGCGAGTATCAGCAGGCGGAGGAGACGCTGCGGCGCGGCGTAAGCGCATTTCCACAGAACCGCGCGCTCCAGATTTTCCTCGCCATAACGCTCTACAACCGGCAGCAGCACAAAGAAGCGATGGAACTCGTGCTGGCCAATCTACTGGAAACTACCACCGACGAGAAGATTCAGTATTACAAGCGCCCGCTCTCGTACTACGCGACCCATCTCGATGAAACCGAGTGATGTGGTGATGCGCTCTTACTTCTTTGGCCTGGCGCTGGGCACGGAGTCCGTAAATATCTCCTGGGAGCCGGTGCGCGTGTCGTTCCAGAAGGGATGAACGTAGTTGTTGTCGGCGGCCAGCCCCTGATAATCGCCGATGAATTGTGCGCCGCTATAGTCCAGCGGAGCATCCACCGCCGGGTCCCAGCTCTGGCTCGTCACACGTATGTTTGGCAGGAAGGATGCGCCGTGATCTACCGACTGCGCGAGATACACGTCTATCAGCACATGTTTGGGGTCCAGCCGCGTATCGAAGAAGGAGATCGAGACTACGCCATCCGGCGCGACGGCGATCTGCGGCTGAAAGTGGTACGCGCCGTCGCCCGGCGCATCGTCGTTGACGCGCAGCGGCGCGCTCCAGATGGCCCCGCCATCGCGTGAGGTGGCAAAGAGGACATCGGCGCCGTGGGCGGTCCGGCTGCCCCAGGCGATATAGAGCTGGCCGGTGGCGGGATCGCAGGCAAAAGCTGGTAGCGTGACATTGCGATAGCGCGAGGGAGGGAAATAGCCGTAGACATCGCTGATCGTCGCCACCAGCGAGGGTGCGGACCAGGTGAGGCCGTCGTCATGTGAGGTGACGACCAGCAGGCGCGTGGGAATCGTATCGCCAACCAAATCCTCATAGGCGTAGGCAACCGCTATCGTGCCGTCCGGCTCAACCACCGGCGTTGCGCCAAGCGCGCCATCGCAAAGCGTCGAAGTGGGGTCGCGGGTGGGCGCGGGATTCGTGCAATACGAAGCGTGTCCCTCGATCAATTGCATTGGCGCAAAGGAGGCCGCGCCATCGGTGGAACGCGCGAACGCGACCTCCTGGTGACAGTAGTTGCCAGCGCCACAGGCGGTGCCATAGTCGTAGGACCACGCGACATAGATATCGCCGCGTGTGCGCCCGTTCGTCTGGTCCACCGCAATCCAGGGCTTATCGCTGAAGACGCGCCCGCTGGGATCGTCGAAGACATGCACCGGATTGCCGAAGGTCAGGCCGCCATCGCGTGAGGCGACGACCGCGACGCCGCTATCCAGGTTGTTGTCGGTATAGAGAACCGCGACGTAGACCTCGTTGTGCAGGCCAAAGGCAATCGTCACGTCGGAGATGGTGAAATTGGCGGGGAATCCTGGCAGCAAGCCGTTGTCAGTCCAGGTGCAGCCGCCATCGGTGCTGGTATAGGTGCCGATTTGGAACTTGTAGTGTGCAGGGTTGGTGAAGAACTTCGATGCGCCGACGAGGTTCAGCGGATTATGGGGATTCTCCGCGATCATCGGCTCGCTATGCGCCAGGAAGAAATCATTGCTGACGCGCACATTCTGGTTGGCGCAGGGCATGGGGATGGGCGTCGCCGTTGCGGGCAGCACCGCACGTGTGGACTGCGCCAGCGGCAACACACCGCGCGCCGCCAGCGTGCCAGCGATCAACACAACAACGATCAGCGCCAACGCCACACCGCCAAGCAGCAGCGCGCCACGTGAGCGCCTGTGCGCGGGCGACGGCTCCATATCGGGCAGGGATGCAGGTGTGCCGGGCTGTGGCGACGCGACATCATGATAGAGCTGCTGCTCCGCCAGGCGGGCAAGTGCGGCGATACGCTGGCGGCGCTGTTCTTCGCTGTTCGCCGCATCCAATTCATGCTGCTCCGGCATGTCTGCCAACCTTTTCTCAATGAGCATGAGCGCAACTACCACGCCAGTGAGTGCCGTTGGAGTACTATTCGAGTGTCGTCCTTGAGACGTATCGCTCATCCAGTTCTTTACGATGGGCGACGCCAGGCAAGGGCGTCAGTGAGCAGATGGGATGTATCGGGCTGCGTGGAGCAATGGGACTTTACCGAGGGATTATAATGGATTGAAACTACTATCAAGATAACGGGTAAAAACTTCATAGTTTTCCAAACAGTGCAGGTTCAGATAGGAACATCGTCATTTATCGAGGAAAAGGTAGTATGCAGCAGAGCGAAGAGCGGTCAGCAGCCGCAACCAGTGCAGCGCCGGACGCCGCGCCAGCCGCTACGCGTGGCCCGGCGAGCAGGAAGCGACGAGCCGGTCTGGAGCAGCCGTTGACCTTTGCGCGGGGGAGCGTCGCCCATGAGGAGCATCCCGAACGCAACGAGGATTATGTGGTCGCTGATGCGTCCAGAGGGCTGGCGGCGGTCTTCGATGGCGTTGGCGGCATCATCGGCGGCGAAATCGCCTCGCGTGTCGCCGCGCGCACGATTCAACGCGCCTGGAAGAAGCTGGTACAAGGGCAACAGCAAGAGCGGCGCAGCGGCGCACGCAGCCACAAACAGACGGCGCTGCTGGACTGCACCCGGCTCGATCTGCCTGCGGAACTGCGCTGTCTCATTGAGGAGACACATCGTGCCGTGCGCAGCGAAGGGACGCGGCGTGCGAAAGAGATCTATGGCAGGCAGATAGATGGCGCGACCCCAAAAACGACGGTCGCGCTGGCGGCGCTCTGCCGCACGCCACGCACGCGTGGCTATACGCTGGTCTACGCCTGGGTGGGTGACAGCCGCATCTATCTCTTGCGCGCCGGGCAACCACTGCTGCGACTGACCAGCGACGACGGCCTGCTGACCGAACTGGTCAACAGCCGCCTGCTGCCGGAAAAGGACGCGCTTCGCATAGATCAGGCGTCGCAGCCCTGGCATCTCACGAAAATCGAGCGCTTTTATTTCGAGAAGCGCAATGGTATCACGCAGGCGCTTGGTGATCGAGATGCGCCGGATATCCACCTCGGCCAGACGACCATCAAGCCGGGCGACCGCCTGCTGCTCTGCACCGATGGCATCCACGACAACCTGACCGATAGAGAACTGGAGGAGTTGGTGCGGCGTGGCGCCCGCACCACCGTTGCGCGGCAGATCATCCGCGCCGCCGTCGAACGTTCGCGCCACGACTCCGACGAGGCAATGCGCGCCAAACCCGATGACATGAGCGCGGTCGTCATCACTTGCCAGCGCTGATACCTCTAATTCAACACGACGCTCCACGCGCCACCGGAATAGCTCAGCGCTAGTGGTCCCCAGGCAATGAAGGGCGTTTTCCCTTGCTGGGTGATCGTCTTGCTGATCTCGCCAACTGCCCATATGCTGCCATCCGGCTGAATGGAAATCTTCTCAATAATCCAGCCATGAGGGTTTGGCGGTATCGGCAAAGTGGTTGGTATCCAACGCCCGCTGGAATAGCGCAAGACAATCATCTGGCTGCGTTCACCACTGGCCGCCAGATCAAAGTAGTTTGCATAGCCGATGATCCAGCCATCGCTAGGCGAAGCCATTGCTAGCGAGGTCAGAATATCGGTGCTATCGGCTGGAATACCTGCTATTTGTTGAATTAACTGTTGCACTGGCTGGCTCATCAAGTGACCATGCGTGTAATGGAACAGGAACGACGACCCTCCGACCCCATTCGCCGTTGTGCCATCACCGAGCATCCAGCCTTCCTGTGATGAGATCATCTCAAGGTCATGGAAACTGACATTTGGTACTGTGTCTTGTTCGTGCCATTGATGGCCGTCATAATAGAGCAATGCCGAAGCATCAATTGGCGCTGCTGTACCTGAATCAGCCACAGGAGGGTTGATGTCGGATGACATTTCAGCGAGCGCCCAGACTTCGCCATCCGGCTGAGGCTGAAGATCAGACGTATAGGAAATTTGCGGAAGGATCAGGTTTGATTGGAGTTGCCATGAGTTGCCATTATAATGCAGAATAAGCGCTGGATCGTTTGGGGATTCGGTCACTCCACTTGCCCAGCCATCCGTCGCTGAAACCATCTTGATGCTGGAGAGCGGTTGCGCGGTTGGACTCTGCACTTTACTCCAACTATGTCCATCATAGTGGGCGATCAACCCATCGTTGCCAACAAGCCAGCCATCGCTTGATGAAACCATTGAAATCGCTTCGGGTCTTGCGGAGAAAGGCGACGTTATCGCTGTCCAGATTCCATTGTGATCGTGCAATAGGAGATAGGTGAGAGGAGCATTCGCACCTGTCGCATCGGGCGCCGTATTGTCCACTGTGCGCTGAGCAATCGCCCAGCCCTCATCTGAAGACACCATACTGATAGCGAAGATCGTGATGCGCACATTGGGAGCAAGTTGCAATGGTGAAGGTGCAGCAGGACCGGCGCGCTGAGCAGTGAATACTACTTTTGCCAGTAGCGCAATCAGCAGCACAGCGGCCAGCGGCGCCAGCCACGCGACGAGCGGATGGATGCGGCGCTTTGGTGGCCGCAGGGCGAACCGAGCGGCTTCGAGGCGCTGCTGGGCGATATTGCTGGTGTCGAGATTATGCGTATGCAGGGTATCGGTGGTCTGCTCCGGCGTCGGCTGCTCTGGCAATTGGGACACAATGGGTTCCTCCTCGATACGGGCGATAATCGCACTGGTGTAGCTGGGAGCGGCAATCACGCGCTCCGCGAAGTTGCGCCATAATGCCTGTTCCTGTGTGTCATAGAGCGCGAGCATTGCCCGGCAATACGCGCAGTCAGCCAGATGTTCGCGCAGCGCCTCGGTCTCCGGCGCTTCGTCGTCGAGCAGACTCTCTTGGAAGGCGAGCGGCAGCAGCGGCCCGAAGCGTTTGCAGTGCGGTCCTGGCCGTGGCGCAGGCATGCTCATACGGCCCCGTTGTTGCGTCACGAGCGTTCATCCTCCTGCATGCGGGCGTATTCGTTGAGATAGGCGTTCATTAGACGGCGACGGGCGCGCGAGATGCGCTTGGCAACTGCCTGCGGCGACGCTTTCATGATCTGCGCCGTCTCCGCCGCCGTGAATCCCTGCACGATGGTCAGCAGCAGGCACGCGACATCCTCCGGCGAGAGGTGCGCCAGCGCATCGTTAAGCAGATCGTGTTCGGCCAGCGCATCCTCGAAGGACCACGTATCCGGCAGCGCGAAGAGATCAGGCGCGTGGTCGCGTTCCAGCGATTCCCAGCGGATCAATCGCTTGCGGCGCAACGCGGAGATGGCGCGATGATAGGCGACATGAAACAGCCAGCGCCGCACGCCATCTGTAGCGCCTGCATTGCCTGCATTGCCTGCATTGCCTGCATTGCCTGCATTGTTGTTGCTTGCAATGAACGGCGCGACGCCACGCTGGAAGGCTTTCCAGGCGTCGCAGAAGGTGTCTTGCAGCACCTCGCGCGCCCGTTCGGCATCATCCAGCATCTCCGTGAGGAAGACGCCGAGCGAACGTTCGTACTCGCGGACAATCGCCGTGAAGTCCGCCGGGATAGCCGCGCTATCGGCGGAGCCGGGAGTATCGGGCATAGACACCCTATCCGCCTGCATATCGTCCCCGCGCTGCTCTCACTGCCATCCACGTTCTCCCTTCATCCCTGTACAGCGCACGAGGGCACGCGAAATGGACACCCAATTTAGTGGGATTTGTTGATGGCAGGTGGCAGCACGTTCATGTCAGGCCGATGGCAGCGGTGGGGATCGGATGATTCCAGACGAAGATGGTATAGCCAGGGGAACCGCTGAGGTGATAGATCTGATCGGGTGGACCAAAGGTGGTGTTCACCGCCGTCTGGAACGGCGCCAGCTTCACGCTACCATCCACCACGACAAACCTGGCGCTGTTGAACTGCGCGCCCTGAAACCAATCAGCACTGGCGTGCCAGCGATAGACATGGATGTGCCCGCTGACCGGCGTATCCATCACCGGCAGCACATGAACCTGCCCATCGCTGAGCAGGGTGGTGATGTTGGCGGCCCAATAGGAGCCGAACCCTGTACTCAGGTGATGGCTTTCCAGGAACGCGATCAACTGCTGCTGGGGCACAGCCGCGCGCTGGGCATTTGCCAGCATGATGCCAAACGTCAGGCTGCTCACCACCAAAAATGCCAGCACGAAGCGCATCAGGTAGCGTTCTGCGACGACGCGGGCGAAGGCGTCGTAACAGAGAATGCCAGCGTACACTCCTGCTGGCAGCAGATAGCGTATGGTCAGGAAATTGGTGGCGAAATCGGTAAACAGGAACGCCATGATGGTGCCGATGATCGCCCAGGCCAGGACGCTGCTGAGGCTGTCGCGCAGGTCTTTGGGAATAAGCGTGTGGCGGAACAGGCGTGCGAATCCCACGACGCCGACGAGGAGAAAAGCGCCATTCAATAGCAGAAACAGCAGCCATTGGTTGAAGCCGAGGACCAGGCGCAGATCAATGTGAAAGAATTGCGCGATACTCAGCAACATCCACTGAAGATGCGGCCAGAGATGGCTAACGGAAACGAGCGCAGGCGTGGCGGTTGCGGTTTGAATGTGCGTGCCGCCGATGATGAGCAACTGCCGCGCGCCGATACCCAGCGCCAGCGCCAACGCCGCGCCGCCCAGCATCACGCGCGCCGCCCTGTCGCGGAAGCGCGTTTGCCACAGCACCAGCGCGCAGACGACGCCGACCGGCGGGACGATCAGCAATTCAGCCATCGGATCGCCGATGATGGCAAGTGTTGTCACCAGCACGAAGAGTCCCCATGCGCCCCAGGATTGCTGGTGCCTGGTGAAATGATCGTATGCCAGCCAGGCGAGCAGGCTTGCAACGATGGTGCCGAAGTGCATCGGCCCCTGCATGGCGAAGTAGAACTGGGGGCCGACCGGGAAGGCGATGATCGCAACGCAGGCGCCGACGGCGAGCCAGCGCCTCCTGGCCGGACCAGCGGCGTTGCGGCTGGCGAGATACGCCGCGCCAAATACCGTTGCGGTGAAGAGGAAAGCAGGCGTGATTTTGAGCAGTTGTTCGCCACTGAAGAAGACGCTGCCTAGCGCATCCAGCGCCATCTCCGTGGTGATGAAGCTATCGGGTGGCAGATACCAGCCATGCAGCAGCAGGTTGCCGTGCAGCATTGCCTGCCCTTCGAGGATGATGCTGGCGTTGTCTGAGTTGCTGCCGATGATGTGGCTGACGGAGAGATAGACGAAAAACACCGCCACGAAGCCAAGCAGCAGACCGAGGGTAATCAGCGCAGGCTTCCTGATGCGCCGCAGATGTACCCCTCCCAACAACGCCTGGATATTCCCCAGTCGCTTATGGTTGGTCGCCGTCTCTGGCGCATCGGCGATGGACTGTGCCATACTGTGTCTCTCCGGCGTCCGCTAGATGGTATGCGATGTTTCGTGTTGTGTTGCGAGTTCCATGCCAGCCTGCACCGTCTTTCTGTAGCACAATCCGCAAAGCGCTGATGGCACATCGTAGCAGATGCCCACCATCCGGTCAACAATGGCGTATGGCAAGGAGATATCACGCAGCGCGCGCCCACTTTGCGGTATGATGAAGGGAACTCATCACCTGGATACATTATGCTCTTTGGAGGGGCTTTTTCGTGATTACTCGCACCAAATATCAGCCGGCGGAGATCGAGGCGAAGTGGCAGGAACGCTGGGCCGCCGACGACCGCTATACCGCGCATGACGACGACCCACGTCCGAAATACTATAACCTCGTCATGTTGCCGTATCCTTCCGGCGATCTGCATATCGGCCACTGGTATAACTACACCGGCGCGGATATCTATGGGCGCTATCAGCGCATGCGCGGCTATAACGTCATGCAGCCCATCGGCTTCGACGCTTTTGGCCTGCCCGCCGAGAACGCCGCCATCAAGCGTAACATCCAACCGCGCAACTGGACGCTCGACAACATCGCCAATATGCGCAAACAACTGGCGAAGATGGGCGCTGGCTGGGACTGGACCCGTGAGGTCGTCACCTGCCTGCCGGACTATTACAAGTGGACGCAGTGGGTCTTTCTGCAATTCTATAAACGCGGCCTGGCCTATCGCACAAAAGCGCCAGCCAACTGGTGCCCCACCTGCAACACCTCGCTCGCCAATGAGCAGGTGGTCGGCGGCGCCTGCGAACGCTGTGGCACGCCAGTCGAACGGCGCGAGATTGACCAGTGGTTGCTGCGCATCACCGACTACGCCGACGAACTGCTGCGCTTCGATGGGTTGGACTGGCCGGAGAAGACCCGGCTGATGCAGACCAACTGGATTGGCCGCAGCGAAGGCGCGGAAATCCGCTTCCGAGCGAAAGCGCCGAAGATTGGCAAGAACGGCCAGCAGTTGAAATCCACCGAGACCGTCGAGATACCAGTTTTCACCACACGCCCGGATACCATCTACGGCGTCACGTTCTTTGTGCTGGCGCCGGAGCATCCGCTGGTGGAGCGGCTGACCGCGCCGGAGCAGCGCGAGGCTGTGCAGCAGTATATCGAGGCGGTGCGGCGCGAGACGGAGATCGAACGCCTCAGCACGGAGAAGGACCGCAAGAAGACCGGCGTACCACTGGGAACCACCGTCACCAATCCGGTGAGCGGCCAGCAGGTGCCCGTCTGGATCGCCGACTATGTGCTGATGGGCTATGGCACCGGCGCGGTGATGGGCGTGCCCGCGCACGACCAGCGTGACTTCGAGTTTGCCCGCGCCTTCAATCTGCCTATCGTCGAGGTGATTCGCCCGCAGGATGAAGAGGCGACCGACCCCGCGACGTGGGCAGCGGCGAAGACGGCGAAGGGCGCAATGGTCAATAGCGGCGAATTTGACGACACACCTGGCGATCGGGCTATCCAGCGGGTGATTGCCTGGTGCGAGGAGCATGGCGTTGGCAAGGGCAGCGTCACCTATCGCCTGCGCGACTGGCTCATCAGCCGCCAGCGTTATTGGGGCGCGCCGATTCCCGTCATCCACTGCCCAACGCATGGCGCAGTGCCGGTGCCAGAAGATCAGTTGCCGGTATTGCTGCCCGATGAAGTGCAATTCAAACCGACCGGCGAATCGCCGCTGCGCTATGTGCCGGAATTCCTGAACACCACCTGTCCGATCTGCGGCGAGGCGGCGACGCGCGAAACCGACACGATGGACACCTTCATCTGCTCTTCGTGGTATTTCCTGCGCTACGCCGATCCACAGGATGCGGAGGCTGCCTGGAATCAGCAGGTCATCAACCAGTGGCTGCCGGTGGACATGTACATCGGCGGCGCTGAGCATGCCACCATGCACCTGCTCTACGCGCGCTACTTCGTCAAGGCGCTGCGCGATATGGGGCTGCTCAGTTTCGATGAGCCATTCACTCGACTCTACCATCAGGGCATCGTGTTGGGGCCGGACGGCGTGAAGATGTCCAAGTCACGCGGCAATGTGATTGCGCCCGATGATGTCGTGGGCCGCTACGGCGCCGATACCGTGCGCTGCTACCTGATGTTCATGGGACCGTTCGATCAGGGCGGACCCTGGAATCACCAGAGCATCGAAGGCGTCTCGCGCTATATGTATCGCGTCTGGTCGCTGGCGATGGATTATCTGGAGCAGCGCGGCGACGGCAACGTGGAGGTCAGCGCGGGCGAGGATGTCGAGCGGCTGCGCCATAAGATGATTGCGCGCATTGGTGAGGACTACGCCAATTTGCGCTTCAATACGGCGCTGGCCGCGCTGATGGAATACGTCAACGGGCTGAACAAGGCGCGCGAGGAGTCGCCGGAGGTGCTGCGCGACCCGCGCTTCGCCGCCGCAATGGAGACGCTGCTGGTGTTGCTGGCGCCGATGGCCCCCCACATCGCCGAAGAACTCTGGCACATGTTCGGCCATGAGGAGAGCGTCCACGCGCAGCCCTGGCCGGCGTATGATCCTGCGCTGACGCTGGACGCCGTTATCACTATCGTCGTGCAGGTCAATGGCAAGGTGCGCGACAAGCTGGAGGTCGCCCCGGAGATCAACGCGGCGGAGGTCGAGCGGCTGGCGCTGGCGAGCGCGAAGGTGCAGGCGGCCACCGGCGGACGCGACCCCAAGAAGGTGGTCTACGTCCCCGGTCGCCTCGTCAACATCGTGGCATAACCAGATAGACCTCACCCCTGCCCCCTCTCCATGTAGGAGAGGGGGTACTACTCGCGGATTGCAGCCCGCAATGGCTCTAGGTCTTATTGCACCCTAGTGTGGTCAATGATCCAGTTGGTTTCCCAGGTCTTGCCGCCGTCCGCCGAAAATGCCTGTTCCCAGTGGCAGGCGTTCTCTGACACGACTGTCCAGATGAAGCGGCTGATGATGACCTTATCGCCGATGACTTCGCGGTCATAGAACTCACCGCGTCCGTGCCCGTCGAAGCGCCCAATCTGCGGCGGCTGGACCGTTCCGCTGTTGCTATCCAGCCAGTAGAGGCTCCGCAAGCGCGTCTCTGGATTGTAGAGGCGAATCGTCATGCCATAGACAGGTCCGCCGGGTCGCTCCATGACACCCTCATCCATGTTGCCGTGTCCGCCGAGTATTTTGCGCGCAGTAATGGTGCTATCGAACTCATCCCATTCGGTTGAGCCGCGCAATCGCTCGCGCAGCCTGCGGTGATGCGAATTCCACGCGCCCATAAAGAAATCGAAATCGCCCTGCCCGTCACGAGTCGCTACGTCTTCCGCCTGTTGTTCGGTCACAGTGATACTCTCTTTTCTCGAAGATATCTGGCACGCTCTCAACATGAGAAGCGCGCCGCACTACACGCCATATCGCCAACAAGCAGATGCTGGCAAAAGAAAGTATAGAAGCGTATGTGGACGCATTTGGCCCTGATTTGATAGCTGGCGAATACATTCGCGCCTGGATGGCGTACCGCAGCGAAGTCCACCTGCGCGGACTCGGAACGGACATCTGCGCTCCCCTCTCCCGCGCACGGGGGAGGGGCTGGGGGAGGGGGCGGCACGTTGGCGGCATACAAGAACTTTGCGCTACCATTCTGAGCGGCGCATCATCGCTTTCTATGAGGAGAAAGGACAACTGACATATGGCTGGTCATCCAGAACATATTGAGTTCATCATGCCGGAGACGCTGGCCTCCACGCCGGGCTATTCGCAGGTGGTCCGCGTGACGGGCGGGCAAACGATCTATCTCGCCGGTCAGGTGGCGCTCGATGCGGCGCGGAACGTCGTCGGGCGTGGCGATTTCCGCGCGCAGGCAGAGCAGGTGTTTGCCAATATCAACGCGGCGCTTGCGGCGGTGGGAGCCGATTTCAGCCATGTCGTCAAGCTGAATATGTATGTGCTTGATCGCTCGAATTTGCCAGTGCTGCGCGAGGTGCGCGACCGCTATATTAATCTCGATGCGCCGCCAGCCAGCACGCTGGTGGAGGTGCGCAATCTGGCGCAGGACGACTTCTTGCTCGAAATCGAGGCGATTGCCAGCATTCCGGCATAAACGAGTGAACCTCACCCCCTGGCGCCCCCTCCCGCGAGGCGAGGGGAATAGTGCGGAGCGGCACGTATGTCCTGTCAAATCCGGTTGAGTTCCAGAGGAGGGCTGGCATGATCCTGGTAACTGGCGCTGATGGTTTCGTTGGGCGGCATGTCATCGCGCGGCTGGTGCAGGATGGCGAGTCGCCGCGTGCTCTGGTGCGCGATATTGAGCGAGCGCGTGGGGCGCTACCCACAAGCGGCGTGGAGATCGTGCAGGGCGACACCACCAAACCCGATACGCTGGATGCGGCGCTGGCCGGCGTGGATACCGTCATTCATGGCGCCTTCATCACCGCCAACCGCAAACAGACGCCCAGCACAAACTACTATCAGACGAACGTGGTGGGCACGAAGCATTTGATCGAAGCGGCGAAGCGTGCGGGCGTGAAACGCATCTGTGTGCTAGGCGGCCTCGGCACCAAACCGTCTTCTACCGATAGCTACCTTCAGGGGCGTTACGAGGCGGACGAAGCAGTGAAGAACAGCGGTCTGGCGTGGTCCGTCATCGGGCCATCGGTACAGTTTGGCGAACATAGTCCCTTCTTCGGCGGTCTGGCAGATTTGATTCGTAGCGCGCCCGTTGTGCCGATGGTTGGAGATGGCAAGCGTCGCTTCCAGCCGATCTGGGTGGAAGATGTCGCCCGCTGCGTCAGTATGATGGCGCGTGGCGAGACGGCGGCGCGCTACGATGGGCGCTATATCGAGGTCGGTGGG
Organism: Chloroflexota bacterium; assembly: GCA_021323855.1. Taxonomy (GTDB): domain Bacteria; phylum Chloroflexota; class Ktedonobacteria; order Ktedonobacterales; family JADMIN01; genus JAJPKE01. The sequence goes on from JAJPKE010000045.1 coordinate 162,690, forward strand.
CCGAACATCTATACGTATGCGCAAATTCTCGATCTGCTGATGGCGCGCATGGGCAAGAAGAAGCCCAAAGCGCCGGGTCCGGTGCCACTGGTGCGGATCGGCGCGGCGATGATGGAACTTGTCCTCAAGAGGCCACCACTGACGCGCGCGGCAGTCGGCCTCTTCGCCTTCGATAACGTCACCGCGCTGGATTCGGTGGAGAAGAACTTTGGCTTTGCGCCGCTTTCGTTTGAGGTGTATCTCAGTGAGCATGGCGTCAGTTGACGGTATCACCTCAATCGCGGCTGCTCCGCAGATTCACCCGGTCTATCGCGGACGCTGGCCTTGTGGATGTATCATAAGGGCTGCACCTATTGAGATGCGGCTTTCATCCCGCCTCCTCTGCACTCCCCTCCCCCGCGCACGGGGGAGGGGCTGGGGGTGGGGGCAACGAGCATACACTGGCGATTTGACGGAGGCTGGCTGAGGATATGAGTGCGGGAACCTGTCTGCGCTGCGGCGCGCCGTATGACGCCGACGATACCGTCTGCTACTCATGCGGTGCGCCGATTGGCGAAACGAAAACGCCGACCCAGCCGGTCCGCACTGTCAAGATGCCGCGTGTCACGGTGGAGAGCCAGCCCATTGAAGCGGAGAAAAAGAAGAAATCCGCCTCGCGTCCGCTACGCCCCAGCACAAGCAGCGCGACCAGCGCGACCAGCGTGGCGACCGCCGAAGCGCCGCCGCAGCCGAAGCGCCGCAAACGCCTCTGGCTGGCGCTCGCTATCGTCGTGCTGGTGATTATTGCAGCGGGCGGTGGCTTCTATCTGGTGCGCGGGTTGACCGCCGCGCCGCCAGTCGCCAGCCAGACGACCTATCAGGACCCGCAGCACCGTTTCAGTTTCACACGGCCAACGCTCTGGAGCGCAGTGACGACGGCGAATGGCGTGCAACTCAGTGACAGCGACGGCTCCAATACCATCGTGATCGCGGCGTTGCAGCCGGCAGATCCGGCGCAGACCGCCATGAGCTACGCCAATCAACAAGCGACGCAGTTGGGTATTGGTCCCGCGCCCCAGCAAGAGTTTGGCGGCGAAACCTGGGAGCAGCGCGCCGGGCAGGTGACCGATCCGACGGATGGGGCCGTGCATCAAATCGTGTTATTCGTTACAGTTCATGATGGGCTGATCTACACCATCACGTTCACCAGCCCCATCGCCAGCTACACGCAGATCAACAATCTTGTCTATCAGCCGTTGCTGGCGTCGTTCACCTTTGAGAATTGATGATAGCGAGATATAGATACCTGAGATGCCTGCAAACACCAAAGGACGCCTGTTCCGCAAGACCACTATGCGCCGCGCCATCATCGATGCCGTCTGCCTGTTCGCTATCGGCCAGTTGATCGCTATGATTCCACCCAACATCTGGCCGCCGCTCTTTGATGCCATCGTGCTGCCGGTCACGTGGATTTTACGCCTGGTGTTGACATTTTTCCCGCCGGTCTGGGCGGCGATGCGCGTCGTTTCCACGAAACGCGAGAAGATGAGCAAACGCTTCTGGCGGCTAGGGCCAACGTTGGCGTTCTACTGCACGCTGGTGAGCGCGGCGGTGGCGCTCTTCGTCGGTGAATCTGGCCTGTTCGGGCCTACCAGTGGACCAGATATCGCACGTTTCGCCGCGCATGGCAACGCCGCGCTCTCACCACTGAGCTTCATCCTCGGCCAGTTGGTGACGTTCGCGCTGCTGCTGATCTATTTCACGATTGCGGTGATCTGCACGCGGCTGGCGAACGGCGGCTTCATGCGCTTCACCATGCCCGCTGGCAAGGGTCGCGTCACTCTTTAGTCGTCGAGCGGCTGGCGACCGGCGAAACCTGCCTCGATTTCATGCCACCAGTGGATGCCATCTTCACCGAGCTTCCAGCAGAGATACACCTCACGACCATTGCGCAACGAAGGGAAGTCTACCAACCCTTCGGCAAGGTCTTTCACGATCACGCCCATTGCGAGAATTGTGTCAACATGGTTGCGGACCTGCCGGTTGAGTGAGCGGATAATGTCACGAATGACATCGCTATCTGCCGGTGGTTTGTGGCCGTTGCCCATGAGCTTGTCCTCCTCCACATGCAGACGCGCTTCTTGCTCGGCAATGTCCCGCGCCAGCCGCCGGATCGCCACCAGCAGCGGCTCGATGCGCGGCAGCAACGCCTCGGCTTCTTCGCGGGTGAAGAGTGTTGCCATGGTGTTACGCTTCCGTCGCTTGCGCCGCTTGTTCGCGGGCGATGGCGATAATGGCGCCAGCGCCGGGGCCAGCGTGCGTGCCCACCACCGGGCCGAGGGCAAACATCTCCACCGGACCGTTCCAGAAGGTGCGCGCCACCGCCAGCAACTCCTCACCGATTTTGTCGTCGCTCTTGGCGATGCCGACCGCTTCGAGTTCGCCCACCTGTGCAATGAGCTGGCCAATGCGGTCTTGCGCCTTTGAGCGCGTGCGCACCCGCTCCAGTGGCACCACCTCTGAATTGCGCACTTCCAGCAGCGGCTTGACATTGAGCAGTGTGCCCAGCATCGCCTGCGCGCCGCCAATGCGCCCGCCGCGTTTGAGGTATTCGAGCGTATCGAGGACAGCGATGAGATGCACCCGCGCAATCAGACTCTCGGCATGCGCTTTCAACTGCTCCAGTGAGGCTCCCTGGCGGGCTTCGGCAGCCAGGATTTCTGTTGGCAAGCCGAAGCCGCCGCTGACCGACTGCGAATCTACCACCTCGATGGGCACGCCAGTATCGGCGGTGACGATTTCCGCCGCCGCACGCGAGGCCGAGAAGGTGCCGCTGAGACCGGAACCGATATGCAGCGCGAGAATGCCGGTAGCGCCATCGGCGACCAGCTTGCGATAGGCTTCTTCAAAGAGTCCAGGCGACGGCGTGGACGTGGTGGGCATCTGTGGACTTTCGACGAGCTTGCGATAGAACGCGGCGCCATCCAAATCTACGCCATCGAGAAAGGTTTCATCGCCAAAGATCACCGTCAGCGGAACGACGGTGATACCCAGTTCGCGCGCGCGGTCCGGTGGAATATCCGCCGTGCTATCAACCAGAACGTGTATCGCCACGATGTCACCTACCTTAACAATCCTCACCCCGCCCTTCGGGCACCCCTCTCCCCGCAGGGAGAGGGGATGGGGGTGAGGAAACCGATTATTCCGCCGAGATGATATAGGCGTAGAATGGTTGCCCACCCTCGACGACTTCGATCTCTTGCGCCGGGAATTGCTCTTTGATGCGCTGCGCCATCTGTTCCGCTTGTTCGCCGGTTACGTCTGCGCCGTAATACACGGTGATGATCTCATAGTCGCCTGCTTTCATCCGTGCGAGTGTATCGAGGACAATGCTGTCCAGGTCGGCGCCGGAGGTTACGAGCCGGTTGTTGACCAGACCGATGACATCGCCTTCGTTGACGTTGACTCCATCAAACTGCACCGTGCGCACCGCGCGCGTGATCTCTGCCGTCTGTACCTGCTTGCCGGCGTTCTCCATCGCCTCACCGTTGGCCTCGAAGCTGGCTTCCTGGTTGAAGGCCAGCAACGCGCCGATGCCTTGTGGCAGCGAATCCGTGGGAATTACGCACACCTGCTTCTTTGTCAAGTCCGCCACCTGCCGGGCGCTCATGATGATGTTGCCGTTGTTCGGCAGCAGAAAGACCTTCTCGGCGGCGCAGGCTTCGACCGCCTGCAACAGGTCTTGCGTGCTGGGATTCATCGTCTGGCCGCCGGGGACGACCACCGCGACGCCCAGACTTTTGTACACTTTCGTCCAGCCATCGCCCGCCGCCACCGCGACGATAGCCGTCTCACCAGTCTGCGCCGCCTCGTTGATCGTCACTTGCGGTGGCGCAGCGGTCGCCGTCGTCACGCCACCGACAGCGGTGGTGGCTTCTGCCACCGCGCCGTTTCTGCTCGCGACCAGCCCATGCTCGCGGGCGCTTTCGGCGGCATAGCGTAGGCTCTGCTCTTGCAGGTTTTCGATGTTGATATCTTGCAGGCTGCCCAGGCTGACGCCGTAATCGAGCACCTGGCCGGGCTTGAGCGTGTGCGTATGCACCTTGAGGAGCTTGGAGTCACCAGCGACGACGGTGGAGACGCCGCCCATGCCAGTGATCGTATCGCGGATCGCTTCCATGTCGAGGTTCTCGCCATGCAGCAAGAACACCACTTCGTAGCCGAATTCCTCTTCGATGGAGGTGATATTGCCCTTGCGGATATCGGTCTGCTCTTCGCGGAGTTCGCGCTGTGAGAGTTGTACCGGCTCGCCGCGCGTATAGCGCCACATGCCTTCGAGGATGGTCGTCAGCCCCTGGCCGCCTGCGTCCACCACGCCCGCTTGTTTCAGGATGGGAAGCAGGTCCGGCGTGCGGGTGACTGAGGCTTTGGCTGCCAGCACGATATCGCCGAGCAGTGTGGTGATATCCGCGCCGCGTGCGGCGCTGGCTTGGGCCGCTTCGGCGCTTTCGCGCACCACCGTCAAGATCGTCCCCTCGACTGGCTTGATGACGGCGCGATAGGCCAGCCTGGCGGCTTCCTGGTAGGCGGCGGCGAACTCTTTGGCGTTGAAAGTCGTCTTGCCAGAGAGTCCCTGGCTCAGGCCGCGTAGAATCTGCGAGAGGATGACGCCGGAATTGCCACGCGCGCCCATCAGCGCGCCACGCGAACATTTCTCGATGATGAGGCTGGCGCTGGTATCTTCGAGATTGGCGATGTCTTTGGTGGCGGCGCGCATCGTGAGGGTCATATTCGTGCCGGTGTCGCCATCAGGAACAGGGAAAACATTGAGGGCGTTGATTGCTTCGCGGTGCTGTTCCAGCCAGGCGTGACCCGCTAGAATCGCTTTTTTCAGGTCCTGGCCGTTGAACACGCTGGTATGTTTGGGACGCTGGCGTGTCAAACGCGAAAAGAGATTTGCCATACGTGTTGCGGAGGCGTCGCCGCCTCCTTCGCCCTCCATTTTGTTGATATAGCGACCGATCTCTCTCGCTCGTGAGCGATGCGTCATGGTATGAGTTGTATGGGTTGTATGGGTTGATGGACTCCGCACACCCGCACATGGGCTACGCGCGTGGAATGTTAGGAGTCACGTTGCACACGCAATGCCTGCACGTTGACGTTGATCTGCACCACGCGCAGGCCAAGCGCCTGCTCCACCGCGAACTTGACGCTCGACATGACGTTATGCGCGATTTCGGTGATGCGGAGGCCATGTTCGAGTACCAGATACAGATCAATAGTGACGTGATCGTCGTTAAAGTGTACCTCAATTCCACGCCCATAGTGTTCCGGTGAGAGCAGCTCCACCCCGACGACCCGCGAGTGTTTCGCTGCCACGCCCACCACGCCGTAGGTCTCCGCCACCGCGCGCCCGGCGATGGTGGCAATCGCACGCGGCGCAACTTCGATTTTGCCGCGTACCGGCGCTCGCTGGCGCGCCTGCTCTGTGTGCTGTGTAGGCTGGACATGCTGTGTCTGGTGCGCCGATGTGTCCGTCGCTGCCGCTTTTCGTCCGACTTCCGGCATATCACACCTACCTCGCCTTGCGGCGTTCAGTTCGCTGCCACTTTTGCAGCCTATTCTAGCACGAACGGCCATTTTCAGCTATCGGCGCTTGCGCCTGCGCCGTCGCCATGTTATACTTTTTTGGTGCCTTCGAGCAGATAACGCGCGGATGACCGCTTCACGTAGACGAAGCATGTACTGGTCATCTGCTGGCGTCTGGCATGAGACGGCGTGAGATGCGGCAGGGAATATACCGCATCGCCGGTTCTCTGGTCGGCTGCGTATGTGCAGGTACCTGGGTTGGATATGGTTGGCGCTGCGTGCGTGGTGATGGTAACACCGCTGGCCCCAACGGTCAACCCGGTATAGGCATTTTTGCGTTAGCTGGCTATATGTCAGGACATGTCAGAAGAAGTACGAAAACCTACCAGCAACACCGCCGTCAATGAGCCAACGAGCGGGAGTGGGGATGTTCGAGAAGGGATACAGTAGTTATGGGCGCTCGTTGTGATGTCTGCCTGCGCAAGCCGCAATATGGGCACAATGTGAGCCACTCCACCCGGCGCACCAATCGCCGTTTCAAGGTGAATGTGCAGCATCGCCGTGTGGTGATTGATGGGCATGCGCGCAATGTCTACATTTGCACGCGCTGCCTGCGCAACATGGTGAAGGTGAAGAAGGCGCGCTAGCGAGCTAGCCCGCTATTTGCCTGCGCATTACCCGTGCATCACCGTGCAGCAATCGCACCGAATGGGCTGAGGGAGCATCCCCCAGCCCTTCTCGTGTTTCTTCCGTCCGCTGTTCTTTCGCACCTCCATCTTCTCCTTTAATCTCATCTCATCTCATCTCATCAGTCTTGCAACGTGGCGGCGCATGAGCTATGCTGAACCGGCGGGCGAACCGGCAATCTGCACAGCAATTCACGCATAAGCACGCATAGTCACGCATAATCAGGAGAGGACAGGATGCGCGGCAACGGGAAGGTGTTCATTAGCCACGCGCATGACGACAACGAGCGGTGCGCGCCGCTGCTGGCCGCGCTGGACGCCTGGGGCGTGGACTACTGGTTCGATACGCAGCAGATGGGCGCCGGTGATAACCTCTCGTTGACCATTCAGCGTGCCATTGCCGACCGTGATATTTTCCTGCGCATCTGCACGCCAGCCGCCCAGCGTTCCTACTGGGTGCAGATGGAGACCGGCGCATTTCGCGGCCTCCAGGCGAAGCAGCACCGCGCGGGCGGCGCTCCCACCCTCACCTTCATCAACCTGATTCTGGACGCCGCCTATGAGCCGGAACCTTTCGACTACGCTCATGTCTTCATAGACGCCACCAGCAAGCCGCAGCGCACCTGGCTCGATGAACTGCGCCGCGCGCTGGGCGTCGCCACACCTGCGGTTAGCGCAATGCCCAATGCTTCGCCGTCCAGTGGGCCGGAGGGGCCGGTAACGCGCATCGTAGACGCGAGTGGACGTGGCAACTTCACGACGATCAGCGCCGCGCTACAAGCAGCGCAGGCCGGCGATACCATTGTCGTGCGTCCGGGTCGCTACGCCGAATCGCTGGTGATCGAGCGGCAGATCACGCTACGTGGCGAGGGCAAACGTGAGACTATCATCATCGAAGGCAGCCAGGCCAGCGCGCTGCGCATCGCGGCGCATGGCGACGCCATCACCACCGTCGAGCATCTGACGCTGCGGCAAATCAGCGGCAAGATTCTGGATTGCGTGGCGCTGGCCGCCGGTCGCGTCGCGCTGGTGGATTGCGACATCAGCTCACAGATGGGTGGCGCCTGTGTGAACATCACCAGCGATGAGGAGACGTTGCTACGCAAGAACAGCATCCATGATGGCGACGGCTGGGGCGTCTTCGTTGGCGGGCGCGGCATCGTCACGCTGGAAGACAATCACATATCGGGGCATACCTACAGCGGACTGACGGTGATGCGTGATGGCTACGTGCAGGCGTATCGCAACACCATCACGCGCAACTCGCAGCACGCCATTCGCGTTGATGCTGGGGCCGGTGGTGTCTTCGAGGACAACGACCTGCAAGGCAACTTTCTCTCCACCTGGGACATTGACAAGAGCAGCTTCGGCCAGGTGCGGCGCGGTCGCAACCGTGGGTGATGCTGTGGGCCGATTACAGGGCATGGAGCCATTGCCAGTCTAACAATCTGGCAATCTAGGGCGTGACATCAGCACAATTCTGCCGCCTGTGGTATCCTCGTATCAGCGTGTGGTATCGTCAACACGGATGGCAGCGAGACACTACTTTGTGGGCAACTAGAGATAGAAGGAAGGATGAACAGATATGGCGACCACAGCAATTACCATCGAGGTGGATGAGGAGGCCGCACGCATCTTTGAAAATGCTTCCCCTGACGAACAACGCAAACTTGCGGCCCTCGTCAGTTTGCAGCTCCTTGAGGCGGTGCGCTCCACCTCGTCGCTGCGTGAGGTGATGGACGCCATCGGTCAGCAAGCTCAGCAGCGCGGCCTCACCGAGGAACGCCTCCAAGCGATCCTTGCTGAAGGTGACACCAGCGGCACAGGTGAGCGTGTACCTTGAGCATACTCTCTGCTCCTGTCCACCGCTTTGTCTTCGACACCAATACCCTCGTCAGCGCTTTATTGCTTCCAACGTCAATTCCACGTCGGGCGCTCGATTATGCCTTTGACCACGGGAGGGTTCTCACCTCGGTAGTGCTTCTGCAGGAGCTAGATCGCGTGCTGAACTATCCTAAGTTGGCGCCGTACATTACAGCAGCCGAACGCACACAGTTTTTGGGCAAACTGGCGTTAGAAGGCACCTTGACGACCATCTCGGTTCAGTTGCTGGTAGTTCGTGATCCCAAGGACAACTTTATCCTTGAGTTGGCGGTCAGTGGCAGTGCGAATGTGATCATTAGTGGTGACCAGGACCTCTTAACGCTGGGGCGCTATGATGGGATTCCCATCCGCACGCCAACCCATTACAGGATCCGACCCAACCTTGAGCCATTTGGGATAATCGGAGTTATGCGTCCGCGATGGCGCTTACCTCTGGTGCGGGCGCGAGCGGCAGTTGCGGATAGAGCCGCTGCGTGTTGGTGTCGGCGGCCAGCAGCACGCCGAAGCGCCAGATGATATGCCCCAGCACAGAGCCGTTGTCGGATATGGTTTGCAATTCACAGCCCGCCAGTCCCTTGTCGTTTGCAGGCGTGACGCTCTGGCCGCTCTCCTGAATCATCTGGAACATGCTCTGAAGTTCGTTGATGCCGGTTTCGCAGACGCTGCCAATCAATTCATCCTGCATTGTCTGGCGCAGGGAGGCGAACGGCGAAAGCGGCGCGACGAGTTGCCAGCTTCCATCACTCGCCAGCCGCAATACCGGCGAGAGCGTGGCGAGAAGCTGCGTGTCGGTCTCCGACCCTATGATCTGGCCGGCGGCGTTCAGGAATTGCCAGCGCAACACCAATGGAATCTGCACATTCCAGGCGTTGCCGGTGGGCATCGTACCTTCACCAGGGCTGCCGAACGGCGCGCCCGCGCAGAGCAATTCCTGACAGAAGCTTGCCGGGGAAAACTGGCCGGGTTCGGGCAGCGCCACCGATACCTTCGCCGTCAGCGGGGCGGTGGCCCTTGCGCTCTCGATGTTGCCCTGCGCGTCGCGTCCGGTGGCGTAATACTCGCCTGCGGGGACGGTGAGGGTCTGTGAAACTGGCGCAAGGCTCTGCTCGATGAGCGCCTCCGCTCTTGCCCTGGAATCTGTCGGAAGGTCATCCGGGCCGAAGACGAACGCCAGGAAATCGTTCACCATCACCGTTTTGCCATGTGAGGAAACGGCGATGCCGTTATCCCCCCAGCCGGAGGCACAGGTGCCGTTGTTAGTGATATTTTGTGTCTCTTCCCAGGAAATCACCTGATCGTAGCGCCAGGATACCCGGCATGTCTGTGGAGCGAACGGCGGCGCATCGAACGTCACCAGGACTGGCGTGGCGCCGGGGGTAAAGACGAATGGCATATGCCCAGATTGCCGCTTGCCGTTGATTGTCACCGTGCCATAGGTGACGTTCGAGAGAATGGCCACCATGCGCGGGCTATTGAGCGCCGTAGGCGCGGGCGCCGCCACCGTTGGCCGGTTTACCTGGGGAATGGCGCTGTGCAGCACCAGCACGATCACCAGCGCCAGCGCCAGCGCGGTGCCGATCTGGATGGCGCGTTTGCGGGGCGAAGCGCGCCGTTGAATCAGGTCTTCGGCGTCAATCGTTTCCGGCTCATATTCTTCGCTTTCGTCGTCCCAGGTCTCCCAGCCGTCTCCGCTCGCCAGGGGTGCTGCCTGTTCTTGCTGTTCTGGTTGCTCGTGTGGGTTCGGGTTCATAGCATGAAAATCGTCCGGGTGATTCAACGAGTTCACAGTTGGTGGCTCCATTCCACTGGTCTCTTGCTGGTCATCCTCGCCAGCCGCTATTCCGCTAGTTGCACGTACTGTACCGAACAGTAGCAAATCACTGCGAACGGCGACAATGTAGTACGTACTGCGCTTTGTTGTCTCGATGCAATGATGCGCTATTGTCTACTGACCCATATATCACGAATCGGGCCACGCCGCCGCCCGCTTGACATCGGCAGCCTGCAAAAGCGATACTAGAGGATGCGCCTCCGCGCGTATGATGGCAATAGTGACGGAGACGCCAGAAGGATATGACCATGATCTACAATGTTGCCCAACTCTTGAAAGCGCCGGTTGGCACCTCCCAACGGGTTGAACTGGATAACGACGACCACCTGGACCTCGAGGAGAACGAGGCACGGCTGGCGGGTCCGATCACTGGCCAGGTGCGGCTCCATCGCACCAACCGGGGGATTTTCGTGGATGGTGTGGCGGAGGTGCCTGTTGAGCTGGAATGTACCCGCTGTCTGAAGACGTTTACGCAGAAGTTCGAGTTGCCGATCCGCGAATTGTTCTACCCGGTCATTGATGTGGAGACGGGGTTGCCAGTGGCCGCGCCGGAGGACGATGACCTCTCGTATCCGATTGACCAGAACCACACGCTCGATCTGCGCGAGGCCATTCGCCAGAATCTATTGTTGGCGCTGCCGATCAAGACGCTCTGCAAAGAGGATTGCGCTGGCCTCTGCCCGCAATGCGGCAAAGACCTCAACGACGGGCCGTGCGATTGCGTGCCCGATACCGAAGATGACCGTTTCGCTGCGCTCCGGCAACTGTTAGAACAGTAGGCGCGCGAGAGGCCAGCGACTGAAAATCGTGTCTGGATGGCATGGCGCCGCAATGTCCGCCGACACAGACTTAGAGCGAGTGGGAAATTTCCCGCTCGCTCCGTTGTTTCCGCTTGAGAGTATGATGTTCACTCAGAGCGTTGTCTGCCAGTAAAACGACCCTGTATGGAGATCTATTGCCATGATCTGTCGTGAGGTTGACCAACTGAGAATGACCACGCCATCTACGATGGTTTCGACATAGGGTGAACCATACGCCTGCGGAAAAGACCATAACTGCTTACCATCGCTTCCCCGCAGGGCAACCAACGGGATGGTACTGGCGGTGTCTGTTACCAGCACACTATTGTCCATGAAGCCGCCCAGAGAAGGATAGTTGCCGAGAGTTTTTCTCCAGAGCAACGATCCGCCGCTGATAGATCGCGCGGTCACCAGGCCATTTCCGTTCCTATAGGGGATTTTGTGGACCGTTGTGAACAGGGTTGCGCCATCAATGCACAGGTCTGACGATGGCCCTCCTTCGTTCACTTGCCACAGCAGCGACCCATCCTTGATGCGTATCGCCGTAAGCATGCCATTTCCCTGCGCAATCAGCACTGTGGACGTGAGAGCAAGCCCACAGCCGAAGACCGGGGGTGAGGTCCAGAGGGTGCGACCAGTTATCTCATCAGTTGCCGTAATCATCAAGTCACTATTGAAGCCAGCACAGGCATAAAGAATCCCACCTTGCTCAAAATAGGCGTCTGCCACTGGGACTCTCAAAAGCTCTTTGCCGGTGTTGGCATCGAGAATGAACGTGGTTTGCGAGTTCGCTAGAGTGAGTCGTCCATCTGATACACCTAACAGTCTCCCTCCGATCTCGCTTGTCACTTGCCAGGTCTGATGCCCTGAGTGCGCGTCCAACGCTGTGAGGATATATCCCTGATCGTTCGTGTTCAGCCGCTTCTCCAGTACATAGACCCGTTGGTCATCGCTGGCGAACGCGATTACGTTTATGCCCTGCGTTACATGACGCCATTGCACCTGCCCATCTCTCACCCGGACGGCAACCAGCCCATTTTGTACATTGGAGTCGGGTGCGCACAGGCACGACGGAATAAGATACACCAGGCGATCACTGGATACTGGGGCGGACGCATTGAGGTGGAACGTAAATCCAGTGAGATATGTGCCGGCAAGCACGAGGATAGCAAGGATACAAAAAGCTCCCCATATTCCTTTCGCCCAGGGGTGAGTAGCCTTGAAAACGCCAACGAGACTGCATACAGCGAATAGCACGAGCACTGCCGTATACACCCAGATCATCAACATAAAGGGAAAGATGCCCATGCTGAGCCTCACTCACAGATCATATACTCTGATACTCTGACGCCTAAGAAGTGAGAATAAGCAACAATACCTACATCATGTTCATACGCCGTTTGCCAGGGAGATATCATTGCGTTATGGCAAATGCGGGCTTTCTCCGCCTGAGATCGAAGGGAAGAATACCTATCACGGAAAACAAACAAGAGAGACAACACGAGTTGCCTGATGACCGTACATAAAATAGCCGACGAAAGCGCATGACAGATGCCAGTGTTGCGTCTCGTTCGTTAAAACCTACAAGCGCTGAGAACTGTGAACTGTGGCCAATATCACAGAAATGGCACTTGCCAGGTAGCGTGAAATCTGGCATAGTAGGGCAAGCATCGGAGCGGACTATCATTCCGCATCCAGGCATTGCAGATATCTCAGATTCAGATATCGCAGATATCGAGACATCATCCAGCAGAGATCCGTCGTGTTGTGATCGTAGGGGGCAAGAGGAGCGGTTCATTCTATGTGGGAAAGAAGACTGGTTACAGTAGTTGGCACCGCAGCCAAGCATATCCTGGTGAGCGCCTTGCGCGGATTGCGAACCATCGTTGTGACGGGTATCGTCGTGGCCGTGGTGGTGGTCATCATCACCGAAGTGGTGGGAGCCTATCTGACGAAATCGTTCCCGCCTACCGGAGCGACACACCTGGCGGCGGCGGCGCTGGCCATCGCGTTCGGCTGGGCGGCGGCTGTCACCGTCGCCATTGGTGAAATCTTCATCGCATCTATCAAAGTGATCGAACTGCTGATCGAAGAGGCGGAGAAAGCCGAAAAGAAGGCAGTTGAAGAGATTGGCGTCCTCAGCCGCAAAGCGGAGGAAGAAGCCGTCAGGCTCGGACATACCGCCGCTCGTGACGCCGGCGCGGTTGGCCATTCGGCGCTCAGCGACGCTGGCGCGCTGGGGCATCTCGTCAGCGGCGCCGTCGGTGGCGTGGTTGGCGGCGTCGAGCATGGCGCTGAGGGTCTCGCCTCGCATATTCCGGGGCATCACCATAACGAGAACGCACCGCAGAGCTAATCATTGCCGCAAGCTAGCGATAGTTTTGTGAAACGCAGACGCCTCAACGTACAGTTTGTCGTGCGTTGAGGCGTCTGCATGTACTCGTGACTTCAGCGGTGTTCAAGCGTGTTGCGACGGAGGCGTCTGTTTTGGCTGTGATGATTATGCTGGTTGCGCCCCCTCAGTATAGGGGAGATCAATGACGAGCAGCGGCCCCTGCATGCGGCGCAATCGCTGGCGCACCCGCAGCGCCACCCAGCGTTTCAACGGCCACTCCCACCAGGCGCGATTCACTTCATGCGGTAGCAGTACTGCCACGCGCTTGCCAGCGAAGTCGTGTTGTTCGCGCCAGAGCAGAAAATGCGTCAGCGGCAACACTATCGTCCGATAAGGCGAAATCAAGGCTTCGAGGTGAATGCGGTTACGGAATGGGAGAGTGCTGGCTTGCAGATAAGCGGTCCAGGATGTCGTGAAGTGATTGGCCTCCTGGGGGTCGTTGACCACTTTGATGATGCGGATATCGGGCGCGATGCGGGCTGCGTACCCTAGCTCCATCGCCAGCACCTGCGGCCAGCTTGTGCGTCTGCTGGCGGAGAACTCTTCGCCGGAGGCCGGAGTTGCCGGTGCAGTAGATACTTCATGATGCGAAAAGATGGGCACGTAGACGATATCCGCCGTTGCCGGTGTGATGGCTGCTTCAACGTCTAGCTGCACCTTTCGCGGCTGGCGGTAATAGCTGCGGATGGCAAGGAATCCTACCACGAGCAGCGGAATCAAGATCACCACCACCCAGGCGCCGCGATCAAACTTGGCAATCATGATGACCAGCATCACGATTCCCGTTGCGCCTGCGCCGAGTCCATTAGCGAGCAGCCGCCCCTGCCAGCCGCGTTGGTTGCGGCGGCGCAGCCAGTGGATCACCATGCCGGACTGTGACAGGGTGAACGCCACAAAGACGCCAAGCGCATAGAGATTGATGAGGCCGACGACGTTGCCATGAAAAATCAGCAGCACGATGGCGCTCAATAGGCCCAACGCGCTGATACCTACCGTGAAGGCGATGCGTTCGCCGCGATAGGCAAACAGCGCAGGCAGAAAGGAATCGCGGGCCAGCAGCGCACAGAGGCGCGGAAAATCGGCAAAGGAGGTATTGGCGGCGAAGACCAGAATCAGCAGGGTTGCCGTTTGCACCACATAAAAGAACCAGCCAAACGCGCCAGTGAAGGCGAAATGGGCGATTTGCGCCGTCACCGTGGGGTCGCCGGAGGGATAGGCGATGGCGCCGACCCGCCAGGCAAGGTAGGTCGTGCCCAGGAAGAGCGTCACCAGCAGCGCAATCATCACGACCAATGTTTGTGCGGCATGGCGTGATTGGCGTTCGGGCGTATCGCCCTCAAACGCAGGCACGCCGTTGGAGATGGCTTCCACGCCGGTCATGGCTGAACAGCCGGAGGCAAACGCCGTCAGCACGAGCAGCAGGGAGAGTGGCGCACTGGCCGTGGCAGCCTGGGGCGGCGGCGCGGGCGTGAGCAGGCCGCCGTGTATCACCGCTTGTACCAAACCAACGAGCAGCGTCAGACCGTAGCTGACCAGGAAGAAATAGGTGGGGATGGCGAAGATCGAGCCGGAGGCGCGCATGCCGCGTAGGTTGATGAGCGTAATCAGGACAATTGCGCCCACCTCGATCACGAGTTTCGCCGGAGAGATGACGGGAAACGCCGAGGCTATCGCATCAATGCCGGATGAGACGCTCACCGAGACGGTTAGCAGATAGTCTATGAGCAGCGCCGCCGCCGCAATCAGTCCAGCGATCACGCCGAGGTTCTCACGCGCGACGAGATAGCTGCCGCCACCGCTGGGATAGGCATGAATCGTCTGGCGATACGAATAGCCCACAATAATCATGAGCAACGCGGTCACGAGGCCGAGGACCAGATTGAGGCTCAGCGCGGCGATGCCAGCGACCAGCAGCACTGCCAGCGATGCCTCGGTGCCATAGGCTACCGAAGAGAGCGCATCAGAGGAGAGGGTTGCCAGCGCGCGGGCGCGATTGAGGCGTTCGCGGCTGGCCAGTGCTTCGGGAATCGGCAACCCCAGCAGCAGGCGCTTGCCATGCTCCAACATGGTCTCCGGCTCCGAGACGGGAAGGGTCGCTTCATAGATATCGTCGCCAACCGCCTGGAAGGTTGCTCCGCCCGATGATTTCGATGGGTTTTTCTGCGCGGTGGTCATGGTCCGCCTCGATTCTCTCTCTGAATGGGCGCGAGTGATTGCGACATGTTACGAGTGATTGCGATACGTGAAATACGTTTGGCCGCCGAAACCGGTCAAGTTGCTGCTGGTATATCGGACGTTGGCGGCGTTTCTGTGGCAGGCGCCGTCAGTGTGGCCGGTGTCGGCGTCTCCGGGCCGAGCGTCGCTTCAACCTCCGCCACCGCCACCGGTTCTACGTTTGCCAGGACGCTGCCAGTACCCACCGGCTGCCGCTCATACTGAACGAGCAGCAGCGCCAATACTGGGAAGCATAATACAGTAAGCATGCCCACTGTCGTCAATGCTGCGCTGGTTGCAGGCAGCACAATGCCCTCCGCCACGCCAATCTGTGCGACCGCCAGAATGAAGGTCAGCGAGGTTGCCTGGAATATTCCGGCTGAGAGCGTGCTGCGTAGCGTCAATGGTTGCCGCGCCTGCCGTCTGCTATGGGTGGCTTGCGCTGATGGCGCAGACCCGGTGCGCTGCGTTAGGCCGGTCGAAAGCAGCATTGCCAGCACATGTATTGCCAGCAGCGCCAGCAAGATGACTGGCACCAGGAGAAGCGCTCTGCTGCTGGCAACCAGCGCAGCAAGATTGAGCTGGACGCCGGTGGCAATAAAGAAGATGGGAATGAATACGCCATAGCCGACGGCATCCAGTTTCGTGCGGAACTCCGCGTGGCGCGTGCTTTCATCCGGGTCTATGATGCGCAGCAGCATGCCAGCGACGAACGCGCCAAGAATCATCGTCTGCCCCAGCGCCTGCGCCAGCACAACGAACGCCGCCAGAAAGACCCAGGCTCCGCGAATACGCACCTGCGCCGTCGAATCTTGCAGGCGCACGAGCAGCGCCGTGATGCGCCGCGAACGTTCGGCGTGCAGGACCACCGCGTAGAGTGTGATTGCCGCGACAGCGAAAATGACCAGCAGAACCAGATGCCAGAGTTGGCTGATCTGTATGGTAGTAAAGAACGCGGAGAAGAGCAGGATGGAACCGAATTCGCCGAGCGTGGCGCCCATGATGACAACCTGACCGTATGGGGTATTCGCCAGTCCAGTCGCTTTGATGGCTGGCATGATGACGCCGACGGCGCTCGAAGTCAGCACGATGGCGATGAAGAGCGGGTTGATTACCAGCCCGATCTGGTGCAAGAGAATCGCCACCAGCAGCGAGAAGAAGAATGTCAGCAGGAAGGAGACGCCAGCCAGCGCCAGCAACGGGCCGCGCAACTGCTTGATGTTTACTTCCATGCCAGCCAGGAACAGCAGAAACGCCAGTCCCAGCGAAGAAAATATCTGGACCACCATATCTGCCCGCACGAAATGCAGCACGGAAGGGCCGACGAGGACGCCGACGAGAATCTCAACGACGACCAGCGGCAACAGACGAATGTGCAGCACATCCATGAGCAGCGGCACAACAAAGGCGATCACGCCGATGATTTCCAGGTTGGCGAACGATGCGGGAGTCAGCATACAACGCCTCGTGGTCTGGTAGAGCATGAACGATACAGGACGATACAGAACGAGATAGGGCGATACAGGACGACATAGGACGACACAGAACGATACATACAGGACGGCAATGGAGAGGAAAGATCAGCCCTATCGCGCTTGTGACTGCCAACTCTGTGCCAACAATTCTTGGAGCAGGGCACGAGCAATCTTGTGTTTCGCGGTCCTGTTCGGGTTGCCGCTGCTCACTGTCAGGTGCTAGGCTACGCATACAGGTGATATCAGGGGTGCGTCGCTGGAGCGCCGGTTCAGGCGTGTATGAAAGGTGGCGGCTTTCATCCCCTGGAGCGAGTGGAGAGCGTCGCAAGCGCTGGGGAGGTGGTGGATGCGGAAGCGATACGCCGCGCTGGGCATTGCCGCCGTCCTGCTAGTATTGGGGTCTACTGGCTACGTCGCCAGGGGCATGCAACTGTATCACCAATATCACGCGGAGTTCACCAATTACAATCTGCCCTGTGGCACGTTCATTACGTGGAGTCCGCCGGGCGTCCTCTTCACTGGCCTCTATGTCAACCAGCCAGGACTCCTGACGCTGCGCTATCGCAGCCCGCAACCGCAAACCTTGCGTATTACGGTCAGTATTCCGCAATTCACAATGCCACAGAGCCTCGAACTCCAGGCGGCGCCCGCGTTTCAGAATCAGACCTTCAAGCCACCGCTGCTCAGTGATAGTGTGTTAGATGCGCTGGTCGGCCCTGGTGAGCGTCGGGCGCAGATCCAGCTACAGGTCCAAACGGCCAGCGGTGATCTCATCTGCAATACGACTGCTCCCCTCCTGCTGAAATCGCGCCAGTGGATGCGCTGGCATGATCCCACGCTGGGAATAGACAACACGCCGTATCTCGCGGGCTGGGTGACGCCGGATACCGAGGCGATCCATACCCTTATCGGGCGCACCTCGCACTGGCTGCAAGCGCATCCAGGCGTGTATCCGCACGTGTCGTCGCTCTTTGGTTACAATCTTGGGCAGGCGACTCCCGATCAAGTGCGTGAGCAAGTGGACGCTATCTTTGATACGCTGCAAAATGTCTATCATGTCACCTACGCCAACGATAACATTCCTTTCAGCACAGATTCCGAGCAGATTATTCAGTTGCCGCAGGATATCTTGAGCAGCAGTTATCCCACCGGCATGTGTGTGGAAACGACGGCGATCATGGCTTCGGCAGTCGAGGCATTGGGGATGCGCCCATATTTCATCATCATACCAGGGCATGCGTTTCTCGGCGTCGCGCTCGGCGCAGACCCCGCATCTCCCATTGACTATTGGGAAACGTCTGATCTGAATGGCACGGCAGTTCATGGCGATCAAGCGAATATTGATGGCAAGGCAGAATATGCCCAGGCCTTCAGCAAGGGGCAGATCGTCGAAGTGGTGGATGTGCAGTTCGAGCGCGAACAGGGTATCATACCAATTGAATAGATCGCGCTCCGACAGGTAGTGTAGTGAGGGTTATCCGGCGAGAGACGCATGGGGATGAGTGATTTTCCCACCTGGTTTGGTGTGGGGAGCTATGGTGGGCTAGCCTGCACAATGCTGGCAGCGGGGGGAATCGCTGCGTATGCGTTGCTGCGGCGGCGCGGTTCGCCGCGCCAGCTTGCGCGCGCTGTTCTCGTGTGTCTGTTCGCCGGCGCGTTTATGCTCGCGTCGGTCTGGTGGAACCAGAACCGGTTGGAATTATACGGTCCATCGCTCGCGGAGCATGAAATCCTCTTCTGGCTCTGCTGGACGGTCTGTGCTGGCTGGCTCATTCCGCTGGGCATGCTGCTTGGCTATCTGCTGCTTGCAGAACCACAACCTGCTGCGCAGGCGCAGGCTTCGTCGCGCTTCCCGCAGACGCTGACGGCGCTCGACGATCCCGCGCGTTTCCGTGAACCGTTGGGCGCGGGGATTGCCTGGGGTCGCCTCGTCCCGCTGTTTGGCGTAGATGCTGGTGACGATCTCAGTGCTGGCCACGAGAGCCAGGAAGGGCGTCCACTGCCGCTGACCCGCCAGATGACGCTGCTGGGGCGTGAAATAGACTGCGATATCGTCATTGACGACCAGCGTACCTCGCGCCATCATGCGGAGATTCACTGGGATCATGGCCGCGCGCAAGTGGTGGACCGTGGCAGCATGAATAGCACGCTGGTCAACCGGCAGACGGTGCGGGGGCCAACCCCGCTGGTGGATGGCGATATTCTCGAACTGGGCGCGCAACGCTATCGCTTCGAGTTTGTGCCCGCCGCCAACGCCGGACATGAATTGCCGCCAGAGCCGCTTGACCCACTGGAACAGTCGCAGCCGGAAATCGAAACACGCAAAGTGCCGGGAACGAATACTGCGCGGCCTAATGTGCCAGTGCCCCTCGTGTTGACCGGCCTGAGCGTCGGCGTCGCCGGCCTCACCTGGATAGTGGATCAGCCGATCATGACGATTGGACGCGACCGTGAACGTCCCATTTGTATCCCCGATGAATCGGTTTCGCGGCTCCATGCGCAGATCGTGCGGCAGCAGGTGGGCTATTTCGTCTCAGATTTGCATAGCAGCAACGGCACATTCCTCAACGGGGATTTGCTGATCGCGCCGTCGTTGCTTTCCCCCGGCGACATTCTGCGCGTGGGCGCCATTGAGCTGCGCTGTGATGCGAGCCTGCTGGAATCGCCCAGCCAGACCACCATTCCCCTCGACGAATCTGCGAGAATAGCCCAAACGGCCTAGCGTTTTCCCCGTCTACCCCCTTGCAAACCGCACTGGGGCATGGTATGCTTGTTCTATTAGAACATTAGTTCTAGTAAAACAAGTGATGAGGCGACGATTGTGCGAGACCGTGTGAGACGGCAGCGGGGGTGTCTGTCTTGCATCACAGCGGGCGAAAGGGGCACGGCTATGGCGCGCGTTCTGGTCGTGGACGATGAGCGAACTATTCGGGAATTATTGCGGTTTGCACTGGAGTGCGAAGGGCACGAAGTCACGGTGTTTCGTGACGGCGCGGAATTGTTGACATATCTGACTGATAGTGGCAGGCATGCTGATCCGGCGCTTCCGGCGCAGGCGCAGGAACCTTGCGTTGTTCTGATGGATGTGATGATGCCGCGTATGGATGGCTGGGAGGTCTGTCGCCAACTGGCAGAGCATCCAGCCCTCTGCGAGCATCTTGCGCTGGTGCTGATGACGGCGGTGTTTCAAGCAGATGAGGCAGCGCCAGTTCCCACGCCTGCGCGGGCGCTCTTGCGCAAGCCGTTCGATCTAGAACAGGTCTTTGCCCTGGTGGCGACGCTGGCGCTGCCAACTATGCCAGCGCCCCATCTTGCGGAGCCATGTGCGGGTCCGGCGTTGCTGGCAAGTTGAGCGTTTTATCCGCCGGCTCTGCTACCGATGCTACCGAGCTACCGATGTGAGCCGGAGCGGCGGATGCCGCCAGCTTTAGGGCGTATGATGGCTGGCGGCTCCGTGGCGCGATTCCACGCTTCACTGCCGGGCAGCGCGATGGGTAGTGGCGTAGGCGTTGCCCGGCTGTTGTTTGCGTTCGATGCAGCAGCCGTGCCAGTGGCGTTTGAAGCGCCATGAGCGATGACGGTTGGTGGCGCTGGTGGCGTGGGCAGTGCCGCCGCTGATTCCACCCGCCCGCTGGCAGGAGGCGGAGCGCCCGCTGGCGTAGTGGCAGGCGTCACCTGAACGGCAGATTGAGCAAAGGCGCGAGCGGCGGCAAGGAAGAGATAATAGCCGATGACAATCAACACCGCCGAGCCGACCAGGAAACAGAACAGCCCGAAATCCGGCCCAACCACCACTGATGATGCAGAAGTGGAAGCGGGCACAGATTGAGTCGGAGGGATGTCTGTAACGATGGTGTTTGCCACGTCGTTGGAGTGCGCCAGATAGACCCAGAAGGCAGCGCCGAGTCCCAGGTTGAGGGCGCCGGTGAGCATCGGCAGCGCAGTGGCGATGGGATGCCGGCGCAGTTTGGGGTGCAACGAGGGCGCAGCCGCCACGGCGATCAGCGCCGCGAGGGCGACGCCACCGGCAACGGGCAGCGTTTCATGCTGTCCATAGACATAGCGCCAGGGCACAAACAAATCGGCCAGCAACGCGATGGCGACAATCAGCAGCGCGCGCCCTAGCGCATCCTGTGGTAGCCCCGGCTGATCCAGATCGCCTGCCCGGATGCCCGGCAGCGCCGCAGATGAGGTTGCGGTCTGAGCAGCAGTCATCGTGCGTGGCGAGGCGCTGTTACCGCCACCTGCGCTCCGCTCCAGCGTCGTTTGTGCCGGCGTTGCGGCGGAGCGCAGGTCAGCCCCTGTTCTGCCCAGATCATGCCCGCAGACGGGGCATACGACTGCACGCGCTGGCGTCTCCGCGCCACATTCCAGGCAGAACATAACCGTGTCTCCTCTCATCCACCTTTGCTGCCTGCTTACCCTTTGCGCAACGGGCTACATACCACTACGTTCTAAAACGCATGATGCTCGCAGCGAGATGACAGCGAAAACCGTCGGAGAGACGATTGATCTTCTAGTGATCTTCTTCGCCTTCCTCCATTGCCTCGGCAAGACGTATCTGTGTCGCCCGTTCCAACGCCTCTTCTGCCTCTTCTTTGCGTCCGGCGCGTTCGAGCGCCTGCGCCAGCGTCTCATAGCCAATGGCCAGCACGGGATCGAGCGCCACCGCGTTCTGCGCCATCTCTACGGCGTCCTCCACACGCCCCACTTCCAGGTAGGTATCGGCAAGATCGTTGGCGATGCCAGCGTCGAGCGGATTGCCCGCCAGCGCCTTCTCATAGGAGACGATAGCTTCTTCGTGGCGGCCAAGCGCATCATAGGCGGACGCCTGCTCATAGAGCGCCTCCGGCTGATCGGGGAAGCGTTCGAGGAACGCGCTCACCGTCTTGAGCGCGTCCTCATTCTTCGCCGCCAGATTCTGGCACTCTGCCAGCCGCGCATAGGCATCCAGCAGTGTCTCTTCGTCCTGTTCGGTATGCGGGTCGGAGTAGTCGTTCACCAACTGGCTGAAGACGGCAATGGCCTCATCATAACGTTCGGCGTCGCGCAGCACTTCGCCCAGGCTAAAAAATGCGCTCGGCGAATCCGGCTGAAGGTCGGCGGCGCGGCGATATGCCTCCACCGACTCGTCTAATCTGCCCAGTTCTTCGCGCCAGGTGCCCAGGTGTTCCCAGGCCTCCGCATCGTCCGGCGAAAGCTGCACCACATGCTCCCACGCCGCCGCCGCCTGTTCTGGATCATTCAGCGCCTCATAGACGGTCGCCTGCGTCTCATAAGTGGTGGGATTCTCTGGGTCCAGCGCGATCATCTGGTTGACGATGTTCACGGCGTCTTTCTCGCGGTGCGCTTCCAGATAGCCCTCTACCAGATCAGAGTAGCGGCTGAGGTCGCGTGGGTCTTCATCCAGCCGCTTTTCCAAATCGGCAACGTATTCGGCCTGCTCGTTGAGCCGCTCGCGCACGTCACGCAAATTATCGGCGGCTAGCGTATTGTCGGGATTGAGGATCTGCGCCTGGCGATAGGCCAGAATCGCATCCTCAAAGAAACCCAGGCTGCGATAGGCGTCGCCAACGTTGATAAACAGTTCGTCGTTGCCGTTGTCCTGTTCCAGCGCCCGCTGGAAGGCGTCCAGCGCGTCCTCCTCGAAGCCAAGCTCGCCATAGAGATTGCCGAGGTTGATATAGGCTTCGATCATCGTCTCATCGAGCTGGATCGCGCGCATGTACGAGACAATCGCGCCTTCCGGGTCGTTGAGATTTTGCTTCGCCAGCGCAAGATTATAGCGAGCGCGGGCGTCGCGTGGGTCGGCGGCAACCGCCTGCTCGAAAGCGTCTTCGGCGGCTTCGTAATCGCCTGCGGCAGCCGCCACACGGCCCTGCTCCATGAGCGCTCTGACGGTTGCGTTTCCGCTGGAGGCGTGAGCGCCGTTTGCGGAACGTCCATCCATGCTCAGGTTCTCTGATGAGTTTGCGTCCTGTGACATCGCTCGTGTGTCTCCCTTTGCGGAATAAAGAAAAATATGTCGGCGGGATGGCCCCCACCCCTAACCCCTCCCCCGTGCGCGGGAGAGGGGAACCAGAACAACGATGGCAGGAGCCTCTGGTATCCCCACACCTGCGCCCGCTTGCCTAGCAGCGCCCGGACTCCCCTCTCCTCGCGGGAGAGAGCCTCCGCCACGCGAAGCGTGGAAGCTTGGCCTAGCCAAGCGGAGGAGGCGACGGAGCGCAGCGGAGGGGCGGGGGTTGAGGTCTCCATTGTATGCCTTAGAGCGCCGCCAGCGCCTCATCGAGTTTTTCGATGGCTTCGTCTACATCGCTGCCGCGCAGGATCAGCGGCGGCACCATGCGAATCGTCGAAGGGCCAGCGTTGGTGATGAGCAGACCGCGTTCCAGCGCCCGGTCCATGATGTCCTGCGCGCGTGGCTCGGCAAGATCGAAGGCGCGCATTAGACCCAGGCCACGTGTGCCGGTGATGATGCTGTGCTTCTTCGCCAGTTCATCAATCTTGCCGCCCAGGTAATTGCCCATCTCGGTCGCATGAGTCAGCAAGTCTTGCTCGATAATCGTGCGCACCGTCGCCACACCAGCGGCGCAGGCAATCGGATTGCCGCCAAAGGTGGTGCCGTGGTCGCCCGGCTCGAAGATGTCGGCGCGGTCGCCCGCCAGCATCGCGCCAATCGGCACGCCACCGGCCAACCCTTTCGCCATCGTCGTAATGTCCGGGCGGATGCCCATGTGTTCCCAGCTAAAGAACTTGCCGGTGCGGCCCATGCCCGCCTGCACCTCATCGCAGATCAAGATCAGGTTCTGCTCGTCGCAGAAGGCGCGCACCTGCTGCATGTATTCGGTGGAGGCAGGATAAATGCCGCCCTCGCCCTGCACTGCTTCGATCAGGATGCCGATGGTCTTGTTGCTGACGGCGGCTTTGAGCGCGTCGAAATCAGCAAATGGCACCTGCTTGAAGCCATCTGGCAGCGGGCGCCAGGTATCCTGATACTTCTTCTGGCCGGTGGCCGCCGTCGTCGCCAGCGTGCGCCCGTGGAAGGAGCGGTCCATGCTGATGATCTCATAGGCGCCATTGCGGTTCAGCCGGCCATACTTGCGCGCCAGTTTGATTGCGCCCTCATTGGCCTCTGCGCCGCTATTGGAGAAGAACGAGCGCATGCCGCCGCTGACATTATAGAGTTGCTCGGCCAACTCCACCTGTCGCTCATTGACATAGAGGTTCGAGACATGGATGAGTTGCGTTGCCTGCTGCTGGATGGCGCGCACCACGGCGGGATGGGCATGGCCGAGGACATTGGTGGCGATGCCCGCGACCAGATCGAGGTAGACCGTGCCGTTGGCGTCCCAGACGCGCACACCCTCGCCGCGCTCCATTACAAGGCTGCGGTTGAAGGTATGCTGGTAATATTTCCGCTCCAGTGCGGCCCAGTCGCGTTTTTCGGACGATGAAATGGACTGGTTGGTTGTGGGGGTGGTGGTCGTCATTGAATTCTCCGAGTTCTCCTACCGGGTGTACGTCGCGTTCTCATCAATATAGCCGTGCGTTAAATCGCAGCCCCAGGCGGTCGCGGCAAAATCGCCGAGGTGCAGGTCAATATCTACATAGACATCCGGGCCAACCATCGCCTGTTTCGCGGCGGCCTGGTCATAGTCCGCCGCCACGCCATGTTCGACGATCAGCACATCGCCCAGACGGATATCCAGCTTGTCGTGTTCGATGGCGGCCTTACTGGCACCAAGCGCGGCGATCAGCCGGCCCCAATTGGGGTCGCCGCCCGCCACAGCGCACTGCCAGATGATGTATCTCGTGATATCGCGGGCGGCGGTGCGGGCGTCGGCGTCGCTGGCGGCGTTGTGGATGTTGACGATCATCAGCTTGGTTGCGCCTTCGCCGTCGCGCGCCATCTCGCGCGCCAGATAGCGGGTGACATAGCGGAGTGCTGTCACAAAGGTATCAGCCCCCGCCACGCCCTCGCGCAATGGCTCATTACCCGCGAGTCCGCTGGCAAAGACGAACGCTGAGTCATTGGTAGACATGTCGCCATCTACGCAAACCATATTGAAGGAATCGTTGACGGCGCGGCGCATGGCGTCTTGCAGGAAGGCCGGTTCGACGGCAGCGTCGGTGGTCAGGTAGCAGAGCATCGTCGCCATATTGGGATAGATCATGCCGACGCCTTTGGTCGAGCCACCCAACCGCACCGTCTTGTCGCCGACCTCGAACTCCACGGCAACGGTTTTCGGGCGCGTGTCGGTCGTCATGATACCGCGCGCAAAATCCGGGCCGCCGCTGGCGCTGACCTGAATCTCCGCGATGCCCTGCTCCACTCTATCCATTGGCAACGGGCGCCCGATGATGCCGGTGGAGGAGACCATCACCAGATTCGGGTCGCTGATACCCAGCTTGGTGGCAGTCAACTCCGTCATACGTTGCGCGTCGCGGTAGCCGCGCTCGCCGTTGGAACAGTTGGCATTGCCGCTGTTCACGATCACCGCCTGCGTGCGATAGCCACCGGCGGCGAGATGCTCTTTACAGACGCGCACCGTATGGGCGGCGGTTTTGCTGGTGGTGAAGGTAGCTGCGGTGGCGCAGGGGGCGTCGGCCACCAGCAGCGCCATATCCGGCGTGCCGGCCTCAGCTTTGATGCCGCAGGAGATGGTGCCGGCGCGGAATCCGCGCGCCGCCGTCACCCCGCCTTCGATCAGGCGCAGGCCGGTGGGCAGGTCGCGCGTCATATAATCGGAAAACTCGGACACGTCGCAATGGCTCCTCTTCGAGCGTGGCGCACAGGCGCGCGGGCCGGCGGCTGAAGGCTGGCAGATCGCTCATGCGCGGTTTTATCGGAAATAGTGGCGCAAAATGTCTTGCGTAAGCCAGCATATTGTACACTTCGTTCTGTGAACGCCGCAACTTGATGGCAATGCTAGATAGGTTTTTATGGGCGGTTTTAGAGAACGGCTATAGCAGTTTTGCCGTGCGTGGAGATCGAGTAGCAGAAAGTTAAGAAATGAGCCACTGGGTCGAAAATCTCGACCCAGTGGCTCATTTCGCCTCGGTGATTTTCCTCTGTCTCTACTTGCCCTGCATAGCGTCGAGCGCGTCTTGGGCCTCTTGCACGCCAACGCCATAGAGACTGCGGTAGAGCTGGATGGCTTTCATTTTGTTGCCTGACAGCAATGCTTCGCGGATGGCTCTGACCTCTGCTGGTTCGGGCGGCAGCAGTTCTGCCGGATCAATGCTCAGGCGGATGAGCAACTGTTGCATCAGGGTTTCCAGCCGGTTCACCTTAGTGACGAGTTGATCCACACGCCGGAAATACTCTAGCTCATTCATGGGTCGTTTCACTTTCTGCGCTTGTGTGCTTGTGCGCTCTTTGACAGGTGCCGTGTTGAGGGCATCTTCTGCGTTATGAGAGGATAGCAGAAAGTGTCTGTCCTTGCTGTGAGGTAGGTCTCACCTGTCTCATTCCTACGGAGACGCTCCAGGACCATTCGGAAGCCTCTCCGTCTCAATCGGACTGCATGAGCATGGGAAAATGAGAAATGTAATACACTTGGCAAGGGGTAGTGTTCCCCTTGTTACAAAACGGGGGCGTGTAGGAGCGTATACATGCCGCAGCTACAGGTAAGCGAAGACTTCGAGAGCGCGCTCGCGGACTACTGGCACCGGCTGCTTCCGGGCGGCGCAACGCTGGAGGTGGCGGATTCGCGGTTGCGGCTGGCGTTGCCTGGGGCGCGGCAGGGACGCTATAGCAATGCCCAGATAGATGACTATGGCAGGCCACTGACATCGCATTTCCACTGGCGCCCGCCGCTGCGTATGGAGGTGCGAGCGCGCGCTTCGCATCCGGTACATCCGCCTGCGATAACGGATGGAGCGGGTGAGGCGGATGGCGGCACACAACACTATCTGCGTGGCACGATGGGGTTTGGCTTCTGGAATACGTTGCTGACGCTGGGTGGTGGCGTGCCGCGTCTGCCGGAGGCCGTCTGGTTCTTCGCCGCGTCGCCGCCCTCGAATATGGCACTGGTGCCGGGGATTGCTGGTTGGGGCTGGAAGGCGCAGGTGGTGCATGCGCATCGCTGGGGCGCGGTTGCGCTGAGCGTGCCGACGGCGGCCTCGGTCGGCTGGGCGCGGCTCAGCGGGCGCGAGCTGGCGGCGGGCCGCTGGGTGCAGCGGTTCACCGGCGCCTGCGAGGCGCATCTGACGGTGGACGCGAGCGAGTGGCATGAGTACACGTTAGAATGGCGCAGGGAGCGCGCGCGCTTCTTTGTGGATGGGCATGAGGTATTGCAGACGACGAATCCGCCGCGCGGTCCGCTCGGCTTCGTCGCGTGGATAGATAATCAGTACGCCATTGTCACCCCGCGTGGCGCGCTACGCTTCGGCACGGTTGCCAGCGCCGCCGAATGGCTGGAACTGGACTGGCTGCGCATTACCAGCGACGCCAACGACACGAGCGACACGAGCGACGGCACAGGAACCTGGTGAATCCCGCTACCGTGTTTTAGCCTGCCCCGCGCTTGCCATGCGCCGGCTTTTGCGGCTGCCTGGCACAAAAGGCGTGACCTTTTCTATCTGCTCTCGCTGCGCCGCGCAGGTATCGGCAATCTCATCGGCGTCCGCTACAAGCCGGTCGCCGGCTTCGCGCGCCAGGCACTTCGGGCAGAGCGGCAGTATGCTCCAGAGTCCAGGATAGGCAGGGTCCGGTTCAGCGAGCGCCATCTGAGCGAGCTGGCGGCACGAATAGATTCCACAGGGCATGGGGGTAACGAGCTGGATGCGCACCAGTGGCATGCGGGTAAGAGAATCTGCTGGCACTCATAGGCTCCTTATACAGGGCCGAAACACTTCCTGATCGCCGCCGCGCGACGCCAATCAGGACAATTTTCTGTGAAGATATCTGTACGAAGGGCGTATATTAGTCAATACGCCGATATGTTACACTGTGTGTACTACATGTCCTTCGGCGCAATTGCGCAGCAAGAACCAAGCCACTGTTTGCAACACCGAAGGGCTGATGGCGAGTGTTCGGGCCATCTAAGTTTTGCGCGCCAGTACACCCCTCACGGAATCGAGGTATCCCCGTGTGCAGGCGCTGTAGAACACGATGGCCGTAGCAGTTTGTACTCTGAAGAATGGTTGCTTGTATTGGGGCT
The DNA here is from genome assembly GCA_021323855.1 of Chloroflexota bacterium. Lineage (GTDB taxonomy): Bacteria > Chloroflexota > Ktedonobacteria > Ktedonobacterales > JADMIN01 > JAJPKE01. Next base: position 190,711 of record JAJPKE010000045.1, read on the forward strand.
GGCGTCAACGACCGACCCAGCTCTTTTGCCATTGGGGAGAGTAGACTGCGCTGATCCCGCCAATCGCGTCGGGCTTAACAATGGGGTACTGGCCTATGAGTCACTCGCTAGCAAGACCCTCGCGTGACCTGCTGATTGATGTCACGTATACTGCTGATGGCGCCTTCGTTGTAGATCTGCGGCAACGTATCCTCTCCTGGAATGCGGCGGCTGAGGCGCTGCTGGGATATCGTGAACAGGAGGTGTTGGGCAAGCAATGCGGCGCCGTACTTGGCATGTGTGGCAATCATGGGGCAGATTGTACATCACCCGGCTGCAACGCCATAACAAACATCATCCGTGGCCGCCTGACGCCATGCGTTGAGGTGACGGCGCGCACCAAAACCGGCGATATCCGCTGGCTCAGCCTCAGCACAATGACGGCGCATACTCCCGCTGGCGAAGCGCGTATCGTTCATCTCTTCCGTGACATCACCGAGCAGCGGCAGGCCGCCCAAACAGCGCAGCAGGCCGGAGACCGCCAACCGCGCCGGATGGTAAGCGCCAGCGCGACCAGGACGGAAGAGCGCAGACCACCGCTGACGCTCACCCGCCGCGAATACGAGGTCTTGCGGCTGCTGGCAATTGGGCAGACGACGAGCGAAATTGCCACGGCGCTCAGCATTAGCCCGATTACTGCGCGCAACCATGTCACCAGGGTGATCGAGAAGCTGGAGGTCAAGACACGCTTGCAGGCGGTCGTCGTCGCCTCGCGTTTTGGACTCATCTAAAGCATATTTCTCCTTAACAAGCGCCCTTCGTCAGAACAAACCGCTCTGCGATTATGCAAACATCCATACGATCATTTTGCCCGTTTCTCTGCTCCCCTTCCGCTTTCCGGGATACCGGACTCCTCGAAATAGCGCCAGCTATAATGTGCAGTTTTCCCAGCCATAAAGCATTACTTTCATTTCCACAGCAATCCCACAAAATGATACGCAAAAGTGCGTATCACTCTTGGATAAATGGTTCATTCGCACCATGTGATGCGGGTGAGCGTGTGCTAAACCACATCTGTAAGCAGACGGTAGCAGCAATCTGTCCGGCCTTACCCTGCCTGCTTATCGTATTTCGGCGTTTCTCGGTTGTGTGAGAGAACGCCATTTTGAGAGGGAGCGAGACAGACAGAATGGCTAAGTATCTTGGCGCTTTCATCTCGCTTGTCGCCGCTGCGGCGGTGGCAATAGTAATCATTGCGTTGCTGGGGAATCTTGCCAACATGCGCCCCCCCGCAACCGCGCACGCGGCGGCGCAGACGGGAGTGGCCACCATTACACTCCAGACCTTCCCGTTTGATCCGTATACTGATCCGGATTTCGTCGCGTCCCACATCACTGGGAAGACCGACCACGGGATCCCCTGGCCAGGCCCTGGGGATAATCAGGCATGGGTGAAGTATGAGCCGACAACCGATCTGATCGTCCCGCGTAATACGCTGGTGACGATCAACATCGAGAACTACGACAGCGCGACCCCATTGCTGAATCCCTATTACAGTGTGCCTTACGGCCTCGACGGTCCGATGTTGGTGGATGGTCAGCCCACGGCGAACGTTGATCCAACCAATGTGTCACACACATTTACCATCCACTCGATTCCTCAAGCTGGCCAGGACTGGCTCTTCGTGAGCGTCCCGATTACGGCGGATAACAGCACTAAGGTCGACTCGGCAGGTATGGCCTTGACGCCGGTGGTGACGACGTTCTCCTTCATGACGCCAAGCCGGCCCGGGCATTACATCTGGCAGTGCTTCGATCCCTGCGGCAGCAACTACAACGGTTTCGGTGGCCCGATGTCTACTAAAGGGTATATGTCCGGCACGCTGACGGTTGAATAGCAGGTGCGTCCTGTTGGCTGTCGGATTGACCTCATCCGCAACCAGTTGCCGGCTTGTTGGTTGGCCGCTGTTGCGAGGTCTGTCGAGTAGAACAGTAGTGTAGTGATAAAGATCAGGTGGAATCGCAAATGGATGACGCTTCTGTATCCCCACCAACGCCGCCGACTCCTCCGGGGCCGCCGGCGCGAGCAGCGACGCCAGCCTCGACGAATCATATCGCGCGTGCGGCCATCATTTGGGCCGTCTGCACCGCCATCGCCATTGTGGTGTTCTTGCTCGTTGCGCCACATGTCGTTGAGTGGGGTATTTTGCCTGCCGCTGCCTCGAATCGCTCTGACGAAATCAACACCGTCATGTGGATATTCACGCTGCTGAGTATCCCTGTGTTCTTCATGGTGGTGGTCTTTGGCGGTTATGCGGCCTTTGCCTTCAATCGCCGTCGGGGGCGAGCAGGTGGAACCTTCCTGCCATCCCGACGTTTGCCAGTTGTCTGGATCATCATCTCCTTCGTGCTGGTGACGTTCCTGTATGTCTATGGCCTCTCCTTCCTCAACCAGGTGAACGCGCAGGAGGGAAACAACCCATTGGTCGTCAACGTGACCGGCGAGCAATGGCTCTGGAACTTCTCTTATCCGCAATATGGAAATGCCCAGTCTACCGCCCTCGAATTGCCGGTAAATCGCCCGGTCATCTTCCATATTCAGTCGGTAGACGTGCAACATTCGTTCTGGATTCCGGCGTTCGGCATCAAGCAAGATGCTGTTCCCGGCGAGACGACGACGATCTCCGCCACACCGGAAACGATAGGCACGTATGTCGTCCGCTGCGCGGAACTCTGCGGCTTGTACCATGCCTATATGGAGACGCCGGTGTATGTGGTCAGCGCGGGGGACTTCGATACCTGGGTGCATGCGCAGGTAACGCCGGTGCCTACCTCCTCGTCGTCCAGCTTCATCCAGCCAAATGTGTTGCCTGCGGAAGCAGCGAACAGAGCCAGTTGGCGCACCTCTAGCGTGGCAGAAGGGTAGCGGCGCAATGAGAAAACTCTTTCCCAGTTATTTGACCGGCGCAATCCTGGCCATCATCGGGTATATCGCCGGCTCGCAGTTCGTCTATCACCGCATCGGTAGCGACAACCAGCCCGCTGGACCAAACTTCACCGAGCAGGGCATGGTCGTCGGTTTCGCTCTCTTCTTCATTGGATGGCTGATCGGTATTGGCGCGCTCAAGTATCCGTTCACTTGGCTGCTGGCGCTCAAAGACCCCGATCATGAGGAAGAGATGCGTCTCGCCGGCAAAGATGCTGGCATCATCCGCTATTTCAAGTTCACCACAGATCATAAGGTTGTCGGCATTCAGTATCTCGTGCTGGTGCTGATTATGCTGGGCTTCGGCGGCCTGGGCGCGCTGCTCATCCGCTCCGAACTGATGCGTCCGGGGGCGTTGCTCTTCCCAACAGAGACGTATAACACCATCGTCACCATGCACGGCATGCTGATGATCCTGGCGACGATCACGTTCTTCATTGGCCCGTTCGGCAACTTTATCGTACCGATCATGATTGGCGCGCGCGATATGGCGTTCCCGCGTCTGAATGCGCTGAGCTTCGCCATTCTGGTGCCCGCCATTGTCATCTTCCTCTCGATTCCGTTCTGGGGCTACGGTCAGGCGAACGGCTACGGCGGTGGCGTGCAGACCGGCTGGACAGTGTACGGCCCGATTGCCACACAGACCGGCATGGGCATGACGGCCCTCGCCACGGCGGTGATCCTGGCTGGCTTCTCCTCCATCCTCGGCGCTGTCAACGTCATCACGACGATCATCACCATGCGCGCGCCTGGCATGCGCTGGACCCGGATGCCGATGACGGTTTGGGGCATCTTCGGCGCCGCCTTGTTGGCGGCCCTCGGCACCTCGTCCTTCGCCGTTGATCTGCTGCTGATTCTGTTGGACCGCATCTACAAGACGAGCTTCTTCGCGGCCTCCACCGGCGGCAATGCCGTTGGCGCTGGCGGTGGCAACGCCTGGCTCTCGCAGAACCTCTTCTGGTTCTTCGGCCACCCGGAAGTGTATCTGATCGTGCTGCCGGCGTTCGGCATTGTCTGCGATGTCGTCGCGGTGTTCTCGCGCAAACCCATCTTTAGCTATAAAATGGGCGTGCTCGGCATCATGGGGGTCTGTGTCGTCAGCTTCCTCGTCTGGCAGCACCATGAGTTCGTTTCTGGCTGGGCGCCGGAGTTACGCTTCTGGTACATGGCCACCACCGAACTGATCTCAGTGCCGACTGGCTTCGTCTTCCTGGTGTTGCTAGGCACCCTCTGGCGCGGGCGCATCTGGATGACGCTGCCGATGATGTTCGCGCTCTCCTTCCTCTGGAACTTCGTGATCGGCGGACTCAGCGGCGTCTTCCTCTCGGATGTGCCGCTTGACGTGCAGTTGCACGGTGGCATGTTCGTCACGGCGCACTTCCACTACACGATTGTTGGTGGCGCGCTCATGTGCTTCTTCGCCGCTGTCGCCTACTGGTTCCCGAAGATGACCGGGCGCATGCTGGATGAAAAACTCGGCTGGATCGCCTTCTGGGGCATCCAGATCGGCTTCAACGTTGCCTTCCTCTCCATGTTCATTGCTGGGCTTCAGGGGATGCCGCGACGTGTCGCTGACTACGATCCGGCTTTTGCGACCGCCAATTTCATTACCAGCATCTTCGCATTCCTGCTGATCGCGTCGGTTGCGCTCTACTTCTACAACATTGTCATCTCGTGGGTGGCAGGCAAGAAGGCTGTGGCGAACCCCTGGGGCGCACTCTCGCTGGAGTGGCAGACCCCCACGCCGGTGCCGCTGGAAAACTTTGAGGAAATCCCCGTTGTCACCAGCGCCCCGTTCCAGTACACGCAGGAAACTGTTGAGGCTGAAGCCGCTGCTGAGCCTGCTGCCGGGCAGGCGGCGGGCTAAGACGCGGCCCTTGTGGGCGTGAGGATGACGGCATACACATCCGTTATGGCGCCATCCTCACGGCGAATCCCTCCGCGAAGTGAGAGGTTTGGGGAAACATGGATACTGCCGTTCCGGCGAGCGGTCATGGCGAACATGCCGCTGCGTCGCATATTGATGAAGAGCGTAAAGTACGCCTGGGCATGCTCTTCTATGTCTTGACTGATGTCACCTTCGTCATTTTCATGCTGGTCGCCTATCCCTGGCTACGCTCGTACAATACCGACCAGGGGTGGTTCCCATTCCAGCATATGCGCCTGCCAGACCAGGGCACGACGGTTACGCTGCTGCTCTTGATGGTGGTCAGCGCGGTGTTCTACTTCATCGGCTACATGGGCATCCGCGCCGGAAACCAGTGGATACTGCGCATCGGCATGTTGATTTCGTTGGTGCTGATGCTGATTGCCCTGGTCGGCCAGATTCGTTTTATGGGGTCACAGCAGTTCAGCACGGGAGATGGCACCTTCGCAGATACGTGGTTGCTCTTCTCCGGCTACCACATTTATCACCTGCTGTGGGCGACGTTCCTGGGCTTGGGCGTGACGCATCGCGCGTTCCGTGGCCGCTATACCAAAGAGAAGCATCTTGGTGTCGTCACCATTGGCTATTTCTGGTATTGGGCCGCATTGACGCCGATTCTGATCTTCATCCTGATGACGGCATTGCCGCCCAAGCTGTAAAGGCTGTAAGCGTGTACGCCTCGCCCCCTGGCCTCACCCCCAACGGGGTCAGGGGAACGAGGTGTATCCCAACATCCCTGCAAGTGTTGAGATAGGCGCAGGTTGCTCATGTTTCACTCAGCCATACCCGGCGTTTTCGCCGCTATCACCGCGACCGTTTCGTGGTCATTCGTACTGATTGTCTTTGGCGTTATCCTCGTGGTGTTGCTCTACGGGATCGGCGCTGCCGGGACGTTACGTTATGACTATGACCGGCGCCTGCGCTGGTGGAACTACGTTTCATTCGCCGCTGGGTTGGTTGGACTGCTCATTGTCCTGAGTCCCACACTGAATGACCTGGGACATCAGTGGTTCTGGGCGCGCATGATCCAGAATGAGTCGCTGGCGGTCGTCATTGCGCCGCTGTTGCTCATCGGCATGCCACTCTGGGCCGTCTGGCATGTGGCGCCGCAGGCGACGCGCGGAGCCATTCTGCGCTGGGGTCTGCGGCAGGCGTGGCCGCGCCGTCTCTGGCAGCACATTGGTCGCTGGGTGTTGGGACCGTGGGTCATCTGGGCGCTCTTCGTGGCGTCGTTCTCCCTCTGGCACATCACGGCGCTCTATACGGCGGCGCTGCAACATGCGTCGCTCAACGCGCTCGAACTGGCGATGTTTCTGGGGACGGCGCTGCTGCTCTGGGCGCAGGTGATTCCGTTGCGCCCCGGAGCGCCAGCGCGGGTGACTTCATACCAGCGTATCATCTATCTCTGCGCGATTGGCATGCACTCAAACCTGCTTGGCTCGCTGCTGGTCTTCTCGACCGGACCGTTCTACACCTATTATGTCGCCCAGCGCCACGGCGATATCGCTGGCGCGCTGGTAGACCAACATCTGGCGGGGACGGCGATGGATGTGCCGGGGACCATTCTTTTCTTCTTCGCGCTGTCAGTTTTCCTCTGGTTCTGGCTCAGCGAAGATGAAAAGGTGGAGCAGCCGGCAGCTTCGGCGGCAGGCCAGACGGGCAAGCCATAAATCACTTATCATATGCCATCAACGCCCTGCGTCTATCCTGAGACATGAGACTAGGCGCCGGGAAATTAGGGAGCATTTCCCATGCAAGATGTCAGCACTGTCGCCGTTTCTTCGCGCAAGGCGACGATTGCCGCCTATATCAATCTGATGAAGCCGCACGTGACAGTGCTGCTGCTTGGGGTCACGCTGGCGGCGATGGCGGTTGCCACCGACGGTATGCCTGGGCTGGGCCTGACACTGGCGACGCTGATCGGTGGAGCGTTGGCGGCGGGCAGCGCCAATGCGATCAACTGCTATTGGGACCGCGACATAGACCAGCTTATGACGCGCACCAAGTCGCGCACGCTGCCGGCTGGTCGCGTGCCGGAGACGCATGCGCTGATCTTCGGCGTAAGCCTCGGCGTCATCTCGTTCACCATCTTCGCCGTCTTCGTCAATCTGCTCAGCGCGTCGCTGGCGCTTTCTGCCATTCTCTTCTACGTCCTCATCTACACGATGTGGCTCAAGCGCACAACCACGCAGAACATCGTCATCGGCGGCGCGGCGGGCGCGGTGCCCGTCCTCATCGGCTGGGCGGCGGTGACGCACACGATTGGCTGGCCGGCGGTATGGATGTTCATGATTATCTTCCTCTGGACACCACCACACTTCTGGGCGCTCTCGCTGGTGCTGAAGAAAGACTATGCGCGGGCGAATGTGCCGATGTTGCCGGTGGTGCGTGGCGAGAATGAGACGTATAAGCAGATCATTCTCTATACCGTGCTGCTGGTGGCGGCGTCGCTGACGCTCTTTGTCATGCACGCAATGGGCCTGCTCTATCTCGTTGGCGCGCTGGCGCTGGGCGGTGGATTGCTGGGTCTTTCGATCTGGCTGGCGATGACGCGCACGCTCAAAAATGCGCGCACGGTCTTCTGGTTCTCGAACTACTATCTGGCGCTGATTTTTGCGTTGATGGTGGTTGATCGCGTGCTGAGGTAAGAGAGACCTCACCCCCTGACCCCCTCTGCCGCGAGGAGAGGGGAAATCAGGCGAATCACAAGAAGAGGCAGTCCGGGTTATGTCGTCGTTGCCATCGTTGCCGTCCTTGCGGTCATCGCTCTCGTCGCTGCCGCAGCAGGTGCGTTCACGAGTTGGCGCGTGGCATCCTTCGGGGTTCTCACGCGCCGCCGTCGTGCGTATCGCTGTCACTGGCGTGATTGCGCTGGCGCTGCTGGTGTTGCTGCTCTCGCGGGTGCTGGGCGCGACGCGCACCGTCGTGGCGACGCAGCAGCAGCTTCAGCATACGCACCAGAGCTTGATCGGGCGGCTGGTGGGCCATCCTGCGCCGGACTTCACGATCACGGTCTGGAACGGCGCGGCGGGCAATGGCGGCGAGACGGTTCATCTGGCGGCGCTACACGGCAAGCCGGTGGTCATCAACTTCTGGGCCTCCTGGTGCGAACCCTGCCAGGGTGAGGCGCCGATTCTGGCGCACGCCGCCAAGACCTATGCCGCGCAGGGCGTGGTTTTCGTGGGGGTGGCGTTGGAGACGCAGCCTGCCGACGGCCAGCAATTCGTCCGCCAGTATGGCATTCCCTATCCCTGCGGTCCCGCGCCCGATAGCGTCGCGGTGGCCTACGGCTTGACGGGCATCCCCGTCACCGTGGCGATCAATGCGCAGGGCATCCTCGTGCAGCAGATCAACGGTCCCATCACCACGTCCTCGCTCGACGCTGCCATCCGCGCCGCGCTCAAATGAGCAAGTGAGCAAAAAACAATGACAGCACCCTGGAGCGATACTGCCCCAGGGTGCTGTTGATATATCTAAAAGCTAACCCTTAGCCCGCTGGGTTGACGGGTGGCGTGCCGCCGGTGAAGGTGCCATTCGCGGTTGGCCGCTGTGGTGGTGTTGCTGGTGGATTCGCTGGCGCGGAGGGCGTCGGCTGCTGCGGCTGTTGTGATTGCTGAGGCAACTGCGGCTGCTGCCCGTACTGCCCATAGTCTCCATCGCGGTCGTCCGGCGGCAGGTAGCCGTGGCGCGCCTCCCAGCGGGCCTGGCGGAAGCGGTCGCGCTCGATGTAGCGTTGATAGCGATAGTCATAGCCGCGCATGCTGCGGTAGCCCATGCCCCACCAGCGCCAACCACCGAAAATCAGCGGAATCCAGAAGAATCCCCAGAAGAGACCGGCATGGCCGGTGACAATCGCGGCGACCAGCAGCCCCGCCAGGAAGACTGCGCCGAAAATCGGAAAGACGGGATAACCCCACCAACCGGCAGGTGTGCCAGGTTGCTGCTGCGGCACCACCGCCTGTGTATTCTGCTGTTGTTGTTGCTTCTTCTGTTCCTCTTGCCGGCGCGAAAGATATTGATCGGCCAGCGCCTTATCCATCTCGGGGTCCAGCTCGCGCGCGGCGGCCAGCGTTGCCAGCAGGTCTTCGTGGGCGTCGTCTGGGTTTGTGTTTGTAGATGAGTTGGTAGCCATGTTTGTACGCCTCTTTGTCTGGCGGGACGCCCGCACCGGTGTCCCACGTGCAGTGAGCCATTCGCATTGGATTCTCTTAGATTCCATCTCGCTGATGTCTCACTCGTTGCTCTAAGTGTAGCGCGTCCGTGTACGGTTCACATCCCCCAAAAGATAGGTATTTCCGCGCTTTTCGCCAGTTTCGCCTGTGACGAAAGTCATGCCGTCGTAACGCCTGATCGGTTGTTGCGGCGACGCTCCCCTTGCCTGCGCCGCGCTATCCTGATATAGTAGCTGCACTGCTGAGAAATATCGGCGAAATATCGGCGCGCGGGCGGCGCTGTGGCCGCGCAGGGCGCATAAAATTGAAGATGATCGAGGGAGCGCATGCGTAAGCGAAGCGTTCGCGCAGTGATTGGGCGAATCCTGTTGGTCTCGCTGATTGTCGTCGTCTTGCTGCTGGCGCTGACGGGCGGCGCTGGGGTCATCTTCGTGCAGCGGACGCTGCCGCAGACACGCGGCGAACTCACTATCTCTGGGCTGCAACAGAAGACGTATGTGCTGCGCGACCAGTGGGGTGTGCCGCATATCACCGGCGAGAACCTGCATGATGTGCTGTTCGCCCAGGGCTACGTCACCGCGCAGGACCGCCTCTTTCAGATGGAGTTCAACCGCCGCGTGGCGCTTGGCCGTCTTGCCGAAATGTTCGGCGCAGGCGACAACCATAGCCTGGTGGACGCCGACGCCTTCTTGCGCACCCTCAATCTCTACGGCACGGCGCAGACGGAGATCAACAGCCTCGATTCGCGCACCTATGAGGAGCTACAGGCGTATGCGGATGGCGTCAACGCCTTCCTCGCCTCGCATAAAAACTCACTGCCGCTGGAGTTTACGATTCTCGGCATTACACCCGAACCCTGGACGCCGGTGGATAGCCTGGCCTATGGCCGTGTCGTCGCGCTCTCCCTCGATAACACTTGGTACACCAAATACACGCAGGCGATGGTCGAGGCGAAAATGGGGCCAGCCATCACACAGGAGCTATTCCCGGCTTATCCGCGTTCCAATCCCACGCTCTTCGCCGCAGATGGAACTGCCGCGCCGCTGGTCAACGTCCCCGCCGGTGTTCAGGCCGCCACCCAAACACCAATAGCGCAGACCGCACAATCGCCCGCTGCGCTAACCAACACGCAGCGGAGCGTCTTCCCACAGCTTTCGGTGGACCTGCTGCGCGGCGCAGATGTCGTCCATTCGTTGCTCGGCAATATCGGTGACTCGCTCGGCAGCAACGATTGGGTGATGGATGGCAGCAGAACGACCACCGGCAAGCCGCTGCTGGCCAACGATCCACACCTGGGCATCAACATGCCGGCAATCTGGTATGAGGTGGCGCTGCGTGGCGGCGGGCTGGATGTGATTGGTTTCTCGTTCCCCGGCGTGCCAGGGGTAGTCATCGGCCACAACAATATGATCGCCTGGGGCGTCACCAACGTTGGCGCCGACGATACCGACCTCTACCTCGAAAAGCTCGACCCGGCCAACCATCCGGGGATGTATGAGTACAATGGGCAATGGCTGCCGTTGCTGACGCATACAGAGGTCATCAATGTGCGTGGCGGTGCGAGTGTAACGATCACCGTGACGGCGACCCAGCACGGCCCGCTGCTGAACCCGGTGCAAACGGACCTGAAACACTATCCGCCGGTGGCGCTCAAGTGGACGGCGCTTCAGCCGGGCTATAGCTTCGCAGGCTTCTTCCAGCTTGATTTCGCACTCGACTGGCAGGATTTCCAGGCGGCAATTGCCAATATCTCGATCAGCCAGAACTTCGTCTACGCCGATACTGCAGGCAACATCGGCTATCTGATGTCCGGCTTGTTGCCCATTCGCTCCGCTGACAATGATATGTTGCCGGTGGACGGCAGCACCTCCGCGCATGAGTGGCAGGGCTACGTGCCTGCGAATCAGATGCCGCGCCTCTTCGATCCGCCGACGCATGTGATCGTCACGGCGAACAACCAGATCGTGCCAACGGATTATCCCAACTACGTGACGACGTACTGGGACTATGGCTATCGCGCGCGGCGTATCCTCGATCTGCTGCTGGCAACGCCCAAGCTCTCCGTCGCGGACTATCAGCGCATCCAGGCGGATGTGTATGAGATTCCCGCCGCCACCATCGCGCCGATTCTGGAGTCGGTGGGCAGCGCCGCCGGCGGGGACGCCGCCCAGGCCGCGCACCTGCTCAACGGCTGGGACTACAACATGACGCGCGCCAGTGTTGCCGCCAGCGTCTATGAGGTGGCGGCTGGTTATCTGCTGCGCGAGACGCTGGAGCCGCTGCTGGGCAAGAAACTCTATCAGATGTATTGCGCCAACTATTCGTCGAGCGCCCTCTATGCGGTTCTCATCAATCTCTTGCAGGCGCCCGCCGCGCCGTTCTTTGGCGCGCAGACGCTGGACCAGGGCACCAGCGCGCGCAATGCCGTAATCGTGCGCGCGCTGAACGATACGATGAAGGCGCTGCGCAACCAGTTCGGCTCAGATACTTCGCAGTGGCAGTGGGGCAAGCTGCATCAGGCGTCGTTCGAGCATCCGCTAGCCACGGTGACGCCATTGAACCTGATCTTCGGCACCACTCCGGTGCAACGCCCCGGCGACGACGTGACGGTGAATGTCGGCGGCGACGGCGACTTCTCGCTGGACCCGCCCGCCTATGCGCAGGGCACGGTCTCCTCGATGCGCGAGATTATTGACCTGAGCAACTTTGATAATTCGCTCTGGGTGACGACCACCGGCGAATCCGGCGAACCGTTCTCGCCGCACTATAGCGACCTGATACCACTCTGGGATCAGAACCGCTATCAGCACATGGACTACTCAGCGCTGGCCGAGGCGAAATCCGCCGTGGATGTGCTGGAGCTTGCGCCGTGAGTGCTCTCATGCTTTCATAGGGCTTCTTCAGCATCCATCTGGAATTCCTGGTAGCGCAGCAAGCCACGGCGCGGCCAAACGCTGTAGGCAGGAGCCTGGCTGGCTTCGACGACACCGATAGCCCGGCGATAGCAGTTGAGTTGCGACTCAATCTCCGCCCGCCCCATTGCGCCAAACTCGTCACCAAGCGCAGTATAAACCTGCGCGAGCAGGGGAAGATCATGAAGCTGCTCCGCTATCTGGCCGATGGACTCCAGGTGCGTTATGCGATTCTGGTTCATCAGTGAGAGCATCCGGTGGAGGCGTGTCTGCGCCAGCAACGCCATACATTGAGCAGCAGGATCATGGGTAATAGCCCCTAATGCCTGGTTGATGTGATCGCGCGCTAACTGGACGATATCTTCCCGGTAGTGATGCACCAGTCCGGTTCCTGGTGGTGCCAGGGTATCGAGCGCAATATCAGCAATCACGATACGCAGGCGGGCAAATTCATCTGCGGAGCCGAATTTCTCATAGATGGCCGATGCAGCGAGGATGTGTTGCAGCGCCAGTTTCGTGTTGCCACGCCAGCGATGGAGCATGGCGATAGTCCAATCAAGGCCTGCAACCCGTAGTGCCGTGCTTTTGGCCGCTGGCAAAGCAGAAGCGAGGGTATGAGCGCGGTAGCATTGCTTCAGCGACTCTTGATAACGGCCCAGGAGGAACAGTTCGACGCTATAGCGATCACGCAGGTCGATCTCCAGCGCGGCTCCTCTCGGATCGCCATCTGGCGCGAGATCAAGCCAGGCGCTTAGCCCCTGGCTGGCTACAAAGGCGGCATGAGCGAATTGCTGAAGATTGTGGTACGCCTCAGCACAGAGCAGAGACAATTGAGCGAATTCTGCGCGGGCTTCTAATACTGAACAGAGCGAGAAAGCCTCTTCATAAAGCGCGATTGCCTGCGTATAGTCGTGGCGACTCTGCGCGGAGGCCGCCAGGATATAGAGTTGCCGCAATCGCTGGGTGAGCGACATGGGCCACGCGCGATAGGGCACGACGAGGCGTTCAGCCTCTTCAAACAAGCCTTCCGCAAGGTGGACATAGGCCGAAGAAAGGACAGCGGCGAAGGTAGGAGAATGGGCATGTTCGTGATGCTCTGATGGCAGATTTGGTGTATCCAGCCGGGAATTGCGCATATCAGTCTCCGGAAGAGGAAGCCTTACTGGCTTCGTATGCCTCACATGACCCAACAACGCTGTTTGTGGTCGGATTTCCCCCGATGGATGAAATTCATCACTATTATATCAAGCCAGTATAGCAAGCCATATCTGGCTGGCACACCACGCGCTCCTTGCGGTGAGAATCATGTAGCGAAAAGGCGTCCCGATTCTATGGAGAGGTCGGGACGCCAGGCGCGGAATGCAGCGTGCTAGCAGTGAGTTCCCACACCGCCGCCGCACGTGCTGGATGGGCCACCATCACCGAGCGGATGAGGAGCGGTGAGCAGATGCAGGTGATGGGAGGGCAGCACCTGGCCTGCCAGATGAGATAGCGTGCCGGGCAGCGACATAGTGATAGCGACGGCCATCACCAAAGAGAGACTCAAGATGGCGATCAAGAGGATACGCCGCCACTGGACGTCATCGAGCCTATACAGTACAGTAAACATAGAAGGTTCTCCCTGTCGTGTGCGCATGGACTTGTCAAAGTCCATCTGGATGTCTCAAGCACGGAGCACTGAGAGGGCGGATACTTTTCAGAGAAGAGCCTGCTTTGGGCAAGGTGGAGCTTGGCCAATGCCTGGCTCTTTTCTTTGTGTGGCGCGCCCCACATGGGGTGTTATGGACCCAACGGTTGTGCCATGAACCGCATCCCCTTTCTGGCTCGCAACAGCCCCTATAAGGGCTGTGCATTTGTACTGGAGCTCCCAGGAAGCACGCTGACGGATGATGTCAGCAGCGGGAAAGACGAGCCGTTACGCATACCCATAGTCGGTTGGATGGTCTTCTTCGTCAGGATTCGGCAGGTACGGTCCGCCAGACTTTGGCATTTTGGGCGTTTTGGGAGAACGATGGAACACCCATTTGAGAATCACCGCCAGCAGTTTGAACGGGAATATACAGACGTTCAACCAGAACCGCACTCCTCCCGTTGCCGAGCGCAACATCCAGCGAAGAAGCCGCACGAGAGTGGTGAGGCCGATAATCGCCAGAGTAAGCGCAGCGGCGGCGAAGGCGATGACGGAAGGGACATCCAGGCGATGGCTGAACTGCCATTGGGCAGCAGTGGATAGGAACAAGATAACCGTAAGGATGGTCAATCCGGGGATGAGCGCCAGATACAGCACCAGATACCAGATGATGTGCGCTACGCCTGGTTTACGGTATGGTTTCTGGCTGGAGTGATAAGAACGTTTGCTCATAGATGCACCATTGCCCTTTCCGCGCTGAAATTCGGAGCGAGACGCCAACTTCCGCGACAACTTTGTCTTTCGCACAAGATATTTGAATATGATAATAATGCAATTCAAATCAAATGTCAAGAGAGAAAAGAGGAAATGTCATCTTTGTTCTCATTTTCTCATGCCATAGCCGGCCAATTTGAAAAGAAATTTTGGATGTTTTGGTATCACCCTGCTATTACCATGCTGTAATAGGGCATGGGTCAGCGAGTTGAATGTGGTTCAAATGACAGCGATGGCCAATGTAGCATCAGGTGCGCAGACGCTAGCGAGAGCTTCTGAGCAATAGGCCGGGGTAAGTTTAGGGGTTCTCTTGGCGGTTCTCTATGGAGTGCGCCTTTGAGGCGTGTGTATTATTGGGACTACATCGGAGGAGGGGAAATCGTGCAGCGGGTCCACATCTGGAAGTTGTGGGGGCGTGTCAGGTTGATTAAGGTCCTGGCACCACGGCTCGAGGATTTCATCATGATGTCTATATATCTCATCGCAGGCCCGCTCAAAGTCTGAACCATTCGGTTCACAGAGAGTCTCTGGAAGCGATGTGATCTCCTGGCCTTTGGCCTTTGCCTCTTTTTTGGCTCTCTCCTTCGCCAAATCTATCGCACGCTCATGAATCTTTTCGGCTGCTCTTAGAAACCCCTGACGATAGGCTTCACGAAGTTCGCGCTGATGCTTATTGAAGATCATAACGATATCGTGTCCTATCTCTAATCTCTACTCAAAAGGAATGACCTACACTGCCTCAACTTTGGGGACAAGTATAAACCACTCTACTAGAGATATTCAAGTAGAGAAATGAGGATGCGACTACTTATGTGGCTTCGGCGCTCGTATTATTCCTCTCACCAACGTCTCAGAACATAGGTGGCGTGCCGTCGAGATGGTCTCTTTACCGCTGTTGGCTCAGCAAGCCAGACTGCTAGAACCGTGAGCCAGTTCCAGCGGTCCCGGCTACCATTTTTTGCAATATCTCTTCCCTCAGCCAGTCTTTCGTTGATAATCTTTCTTGGACCCCTATAATACGTTGCGCCTCTCGCAAGAGCTGTTCAAACAGACCTGCGAGGTCTCGCACGAAGGTGGCTCCTCCTTCGATAGAGTCATCTATCTGATAGCAGATCGCTGTTTGCATAACCCCGTTTCGATGGTCCAGAGTAAAACGATCTGCCAGGGGATAGGGGATCTCCAGCAATGCCTCAAGCCCCTTGATCTCGAAGCTCAACGGAATCTCATATATTCCCGCTTCAAGCTCATAGGCAGCAGGCCAGCTATCGAGAAGGCCGAGCGCCTCTTCCATCTGATTCAGAATGCGCCTGTCCGCGTCTTTGGTGTGCAGACCCTCTGCCAGCGTCTTCCGGCAACAAAGATCACGGCTCTTTACCCTCACAGGAGTGGCTGCCAGCGTTCCGTTAGCGGCAAGTGGCGATTGCAGATTCTGTCGAAACGCATAGTAGCGGTCTATATGGTACCTGGCGGCAGTAGCCGGATAGCCAGGAGGCAAATTCAGCGAGAGCGATGATGACAATTCATTTTGGGCCATGAAGCGCGGCCCCGGCTTCTGCTCGAAATGCGCCATGATTTCGGCCCACCGCTCACTATAGGGCGTCGTTTCGGTGGGACGTATCTGGTGATCAATATGATCAATGACAATGAACTTGTAGACCCTGGTGATGAGTTCTGCGCAGAGATCGCGCCATGCGGTTTCAGTAGAGAAGCTGCTTGGTAACGCTGATGTGACTTCGCTTATGTTCATCAGCACCTGCGGTGTTTCCCCGCTGGGTTTATAGGTCTGTAGCAGGTCTAGCGCCATCTGTACACGTTTGCGCAATCGCTGGGCAGAAGGGTCTTTTGTGGTAATGAGCGGAGTTGTCAGCCCTTCAAGCGCATCTCTATAGTACCGCAGTGTTAATTCACGCCAGCCGTCTTGCTCCCATTCCCATGTCAATTCAGCCAGGGCTTCATACACGTTGGGAAGACGGCGACCCGACCCAATCAGATGCTCTAGCTGCAATGCTTCATTGAGAAGCGTTTGCGCTTCGCGGTATTTCTCCTGATCTGGTTGCGCTGCAAGCGAACCACGGATGCGGAGGAGAATCCCTAAACACAGGAGACAGCGGCCCAGAAGCAGCCGGCTTCGTTCCCCCCGCAAACCGTCGAGGGCGGCTCTATAATACTCTTCGGCTTTTCTGAGCAGTTCAATATTGGCCGGGTTCTGAAATACGTTCTGGATAATCTTTCGGCGCTCCCCAGGCTCCAGCGCCTTATGCCAGCCATGAGTAATAAGCAGATCCTGGATCTCACGCCGGTACGCATCACCAAGATACAGTTGATTCTTGGTAACACCAGCCGTTTCTTGCACTCGCTCACATTCACGAAGAGCTTCTTCATAGAGGGCAACAGCGCGCGAGAATTCCCCGTTCTTGGAGTAGGCCCATGCCCGAAGCTCTTTAATACGGCGCAGAAAAGTCGCGCGAGCAGGGGTGGGAGGCGTCGCTAAGAGATGTGTCTCCGCTTCAAGGCAGTGTGACAGCGCTGGCATTGGTTCTCCAGCAAACATGGCGACTTGAGCGAGACGTTTATACGAACGCCCCAGACCCTCATGGATAAGTGCTTCGCTGGCCCCTGGCATGCGCAAGTATTCGTTATAGATTGCTATGCTCTTCTTGATGTACTCTTCCGCATCGAGATAGCGTCCGGCACGCAGCGCCATAATACCTTTGGTGGCATACACTTCTGCCTGTAGCCCTCGTGCCCAATCTTTGGGAAGACGAGTAATGGCAACGAGGGCCTTATTTATATATTGCCTGGCTTTTCCAAATTCCCCAAGTTCGAGCCAGGCATCAGCAAGATACTTCCGGGCAAACGTTCGCAGCGTAGGCGTATATTCGTTATGCTTTTTTATCTCATCGAAGGCATCACGGGCAGCCTCAAACTGGCCGGCAAACAGGTATCTGCGGCTTTGGAAAAACTGATCCCACGATGTCACAACGGCTCCAATATCCTGCGCAACAATCTCTCTATCATTAGGGCTAAGTTGGTAAGTTGATTCAAGATGACTTATCAAAGAAGACACAGCCGCGTTGAGAGGGTCCGTCTTGTAGCCGGCGCTCTCCAGAAGCAGTTGTTCTTCTTCTGCGTTCAATCCCAGGGCATTGCTGAGGATACCGATCAGCGTGATGGTTGGTATACGACGTCCGCTCTCGAGCAAACTGATTAAACTGATTGATCTTCCTATTCTGTCGGCCAGGTCCTTTTGTGACATTTCTTTGTTATCGCGCAGTCTTCGCAATGTTTCGGGAAACGCTGTCCGTGCGGCCCTGTTCTGCTGGGGTAGGGTAAGTTCACGTGTTTGCATGCAGGCCACGTCCCCTCTATTCTCTCAAGCTCACCCTGGCGGTGGCCACTATACACAACCCTGCTTTACTTTATTTTCTGCTGTTGCGTCGCGCAGCTATGGTGATGCAGTCCTCCAATGAAACCGCTCGAAATCGGGCAAATTTGCCCAATCTCCCAGGCCGCATAGCGGCTATCCGCGTACATCTATACTTACGTTTGAACCGCATTGAAGGTCATTCTAATAAGAATCTAAAACCTTTGTCAAGCCCTCGACAAGATGTTGGAGTTACGAAATATTCTAATCTAAGTGCCAGCAGATGGATACCACATTCGATTATTTGGGCATTTCTGCGGTTTCTCTGCCCCCACGCTCTGTAGGCGCAGTGTTTCATATTTTATTGAATATGTTTAAAGAGCAACCTGATCGCTGCCTGAATACAGGTTTTTTTCACCCGGATATTCACGAAATTGCTCTCAACCTGGCAATGGAGAGATTTGCAGGGTGCTATGGGGCACTAATGGCCTGCCGCCTGGTGGATAAACGCTCCGATGCCATTCAGGATGAACTGCGCGGCCACCGCCGCCAGCAGCATGCCCAGCACGCGCGAGAGGACGAGGATGCCAGTGGTGCCGACGCGCTTCTGAATTTGCAGGCTGACGCGCATGGCAAACCAGGCGGCGACGAGCGTGACGGCGGTGGCCACCGCAATGGCGACCAGTTGCGGCGGATTGCCCTGGGTTGAGCCAACCAGCAGGATGACGCTGGTAATCGTGCCTGGCCCCGCTATCATGGGTATAGCAAGCGGGAATACGCTGACATCATCGCGTGTGCGCGCTTCGCGGGCCTCGCGCGGCGTCTCGCGCGTGCCAGACTGGCGGCCAAAGAGCATATCAATCGCCACCAAAAAGAGCAGCACGCCGCCCGCGATGCTGAAGGCTTCCGCTGTGACGCCGAGCGCGGTGAAGATCGCCTGCCCCGCCAGCCCAAAGACCAGGATGACGATAGAGGCGATGACGATGGCGCGCGTGATGACGGTAGTGCGTTCCTGTGGCGCCAGCCCCGCCGTCAGCGCCAGCACCACCGGCACCAGCCCAACTGGGTCTATTACGGTGAACATCGTCACGAACGCTTTGATGATAAACTGCATGCCTCTATCGTATCACACACTCTATCGGCTGCTAGCGCAGGCTACGCAGTGTGCCGATGCCGATGAGCGCGATGCAGACCAGTAGCACGCCTGTGAAGAGGCTGGGCGCTTTGGCGAAGGACAACACGACGTTCATGCCGCTGAGGATCACGATGGACCAGATAACCACGAAGGCCAGCAGACCCTCGATTCTCCGGCGCGAGGGAATGCCCGATGGGCGAATGAGGCTCAGCCCCATGCGCAGCAATGCGCTAATCAACGCCAGCAGACCGGCGACCAGCCAGACGGCAAACCAGGCGAGCGCCAACAGATACGGTAGCTCTGACAGCAATGGTAACAAGACGCCTCCCTCCGCTCCTGCGAGCGGAAGGCGGTGAGCAAGCCATAGCTGTTTGCGCGATAAACGCTTGGTGGCGCCGGTTAACCCGGATGGTTGACCGGCGCGTCCGTCAGCGGAAGCGGCGCGGGATGCGCTTCTTCCAGGCGGTCGGCAAGATGACATCTATCGCGTCGTCCACCGTGACGATGCCGAGCATTGCGCCCGCGTCGTCCACGATGGGCAGCGCCACCAGGTCTTCGTCGGCAATGAGGCGCGCAACTTCGCGCTCATTGTCGTATGGATGCGCCACACACGCAGGCGGGCGCATCACATCACTGATCGCGGCGTCCGGTTCGGCCAGCAAGAGCTGCCGCAGCTCCACCACCCCAAGCAACTTGCCCTCCGCCTCCAACGGCAGCGGACCATGTTCGGTGGTGACGAGCGCAGCGGCGGCGCGTGGCCCCGGCTTACCACGCGGCCTCGCCCCGTTCTTGCGAACCATTGGGCGGCGCGGTGGCTTGCTCTCCGCTTCGACAACGTAAATCTCCGGTAGCGCATTGGGCAGCGGGTCTTCCTCATCGGCGGCGGCGGCCTTCTTGCGGGCGCGCATCGCCTCGATGATTTCGCCCACCGTCGCCCAGGCGGGAACCGAAAGATAGTCGGTGGTCATGATGCCACCAGCACTATCTTCTGGATACCCTAGCAACTCCTGTACCTCCTCTGCGTCGTCGCGGTCCATACGCCCCAGCAGATCGGCGGCCTCGGCTTTGGAAACGCCCTGCAAGGCGTCTGTCGCCTCGTCTGGCTCCATCTCCTCCAGCACGTCGGCGGCGCGTTCCGGGTCCATCGCACGCAGAATCTGCGCCTGGCGGTCGTCCTCCATCTCTTCCAGGGTATCGGCGGCCAGTTCCTCGTCCATGTTTTCCAGAAGATCGGCGCTTTGTTGCGGTGTCAACTCATCCATCAGTTCAGCCAGATCGGCGGGATGCAGCATATTGAGGCGTTCACGGGGCACGCGCAACTGAAGCGCCGTATCCACACCGGCCTCCGTCACCGGTACCACCATCGCCCAATCAATCAGTGGGGCCTTTGCCCCTGGCTCGCGCTTCAATAGCGAGGCGAGCCGTTGCTGGAGTAGCTTGCCGGCGGGCAACTGGCGCAGCATCGCGCCGAAGCTGACATCCACCGCCATCAGCCGCCATTCGCCGTTGCGCTCCGCCAGGTCGAGATCGTTGATGCGCACGATGCGGCGTCCCTCCACATCTACCACCTGCCGGTCGAAGAGGCCACGCCGCAGCACGATCTCGCCCTCGCGCCTGGCAAATCGCTGCAAGTTGACGGCTGGCGTCTTCAGTTGCGCGCCAGATTCGTCGAGCCGCTGCACTTTATCCCACGGGATGAAGACATTGCGGCTGCTGCGCGGCCCCTTCACCTGCGCCACCAGCCCAATCACCGGCGGATAGACCTCCAATGGCCCTGTCGTTGCACTCCTGGAGCCATTGGACCCATTGGTTCTGTCATGCCCGTTTTGCCCGCTCTGTGGAATACGTACCACCAGATCGTCCAGCTTTGCCACTTCATCGCCGCTGGGATCACGAATCGGTTTGTTGAGCAGATCGGTGAGCGATGTCATGCGCCACCTCCATACCATTCCAAAATAACTTCCTGACAGTCGCGCCAATAGTTTGCGCTTTCTGAGACCTGCGAGACTGATAAACTGATGAGATCAGCGAGAACCCTACCCCTATAAGACTCACGAAAGCGGGATGCCAAACAGCGACGAGACGCCGAAGATGCCCAGGACCGTTGTGAGAATCAGCACTGCCGAGAGCGCCGTGAGCAGAATCGTCGTGCCCCAGGCCACCACGTTCTCGATGGGCCGGTTGACATACTTGCCCATGATGTCAGGATTGTTCACCAGTCGCAAAATGAAGACCAGAATGATCGGCAACAAAATGCCGTTGATGACCTGCACAATCACCATCAGTTGAATCAGTGGCAGATTCGGGATCAGCGCCACCAGTGCGCCGAACGCCAGCATGCTGGTGAAGATGCCGTGAAAAATCGGCGCTTCTTTGAATGAGTGCGAGACGCCGCGCTCGAAGCCGAACGATTCACAGATGTTGTATGAGGTGGTCAGCGGCAGCACAGCGGCGGCCAACAGCGACGCCCCCAGCAGGCCGATGGCGAAGATGATCTCCGCGTATTTGCCCAGGAAGGGCACCAGCGCCTTCGCAGCCTGGCTCGCGTCGCTGATCGTCACGCCTGCGCCACGGCTGGCAATGAAGACTGTCGCGCCGGTGGCGATGATGATGAACGCCGAGATGAGATCACCAAAGAGCGCGCCAAAGTAGGCGTCCGCGCGCTCGCGGTGGTAGTGGGCCATGTCAATGCCCTTCTCCGCCACTGCCGACTGAATATAGAGCTGCATATACGGCGTGATCGTCGTGCCGACTGTGCCGACGAAGAGCAGCAGGTACGTGCTGATATGGTTCTGTGGAATGGTCGGGATAATCGTCTGGCGCACGACCATGCCCCAGTCTGGCTTGGCCAGGATGGCGGCGATAGGATAGGCGAAGAAGGCGAAGGTCATCGCCAGGAAGACCTTTTCAACCCGCTGGTAGGAGCCTTTGGTAACGAGCAGCCAGACGCAAACCGCCGCGATAGGCACCGTCAGATATTTGGAGATGCCGAAAAGTTCAGAGGCGGCGGCGATGCCGGCAAACTCCGAAATGGTAATCAGCGAGTTGGCGATCAGCAGCGTCAGCATGGCAAAAGCCGCGCCACGCACGCCGAAATGTTCGCGGATGAGGTCTGAGAGTCCTTTGCCAGCGGCGGCGCCCATGCGCGCGCACATTTCCTGCACGACGCCCATGCTGACGGTGATGATAACAAGCATCCAGAGCAGGCCATAGCCATACTGCGCGCCGACCGAGGCATAGGTGGCGATGCCTCCGGCGTCGTTGCCGGCGTTGGCGGCGATCAATCCGGGGCCGAAGATGCTCAGCCACGCCAGCGGCCTGGTGAGCCAACTGCGCTGCCAGATGCGAATCTGGCGCAGCCGGTCGGCTGGCCGGCTGAAGACAGGCGAAATGACATGGCGGGCCATCATCAGGCTCCGTGCCACGCTGGAATCGGGCGCATCTATAGTAGGTGCAACATTTGGTGCAATGGGTGCGATGAGTTTCTGCTCCAATGGCGTCTCCTCAATCCTGGGATATATGGGATATGGGATATAGGTGCTGGCGCAGAACAGCGCCAACCCCATTACCCGGTTGAGGAGTACACCCCGGCAGGTCTCGCTTTTATTCTAGTAGCGCCTGGCGGGAAGGTACACGGGTGGGATGCGCCGGTCTGCGACAGGCAAAACAACCAAACACGTGTTGCGAACGTTTGGAACTGGTACTCGGACCAGCGTCCATACGTCGCCTCCCTTCTGTGCCACGCCGGGCCGCTGCCTTCCTGGGCGCATCGGCGTGAAAAAA
This sequence comes from Chloroflexota bacterium, assembly GCA_021323855.1. Classification (GTDB taxonomy): domain Bacteria; phylum Chloroflexota; class Ktedonobacteria; order Ktedonobacterales; family JADMIN01; genus JAJPKE01. The sequence continues at coordinate 213,372 of JAJPKE010000045.1, forward strand.
CAAAAAGCCCTCTCCCGACCAATCTGGGAGAGGGCATAGGCAGCAGACGTAGCGCCCGCGCCGGTTTCGTGTGAAAGACCGCCATCAACTGCGCGAGCTAATACGTCGAAAGCCCCTCCCTGGTCGAGCTTTGGCACTGCGGGACGTAGAGATCGTTCTTGTTGTCCTCAGCCACTGGGGATAACGCCTTATGCCGGCGATATCTGTCCTGACCGTCGGCGTCTCTCGACGTTTCCGGTCCGTGGCCTTTGTTCTCCGCAGACGCCTCGCCTAACGAGCGGGCGATCACGATAGGGTGCAGGGCATCGTAAAACGATACATCGTAAAACCATAAAGGCGTCACCCTGCAATCTACCTAAGCATATGATATGCCATGCGCTGGCCTTTGGTCAACCAATCAACACCGGCGCATGGCATATTCGGGCTATGCAAAGGCTCTACGTGATTGTGCATGTTCCCCCTCTCCTCGCGGGAGAGGGGGTCAGGGGGTGAGGTCCTCCTAGCTAGCGGCTTCCGCAACCACGGGCACCGGCGCCTCATCGGTGAAATCGGCGTCCGCCGTCTGATCTTTGCCCGCTGGCAGATGGACCAGGTTGAAGACCAGCGACAGCACAATCGCCAGCGCCACGTTCAGGATGAACGCATAGAGCGCGGCATAGCCAGCGAACACATGCCCGAAGAGATGCAGCATATAGGTGGACGAGCCGAAGTGTGAGTTTGGCACCCCCTTCTGCGGTGTGACATACGCCATCCACGTTCCAGATGCCATGCCGACGAGCCAGCCGATAATCAGCGCCCAGCGATGGAACCAGCGGGTGTAGAGGCCAAAGACGATGGCAGGGAACGTCTGGAGAATCCAGACGCCACCGAGCAACTGGAAGTTGATGGCATACGTGGCTGGCAGCAGAATGATGAAGAGCAGCGCGCCCGCCTTCACGAGCAGCGAGACCAGCTTGGAGGTTGTGGCTTCCTCGCGGTCAGAGGCGTTGGGGCGGAAATACTCTTTGTAGATGTTGCGCGTGAAGAGATTGGCCGCTGCAATGGACATGATCGAGGCTGGCACCAGCGCACCGATGGCGATGGCCGCGAAACCGAAGCCCTGGAACCAGCTCGGGAATACCTGGACAAAGAGGCCTGGCACCGCCCACTGCGCGCCAAACGCCTTGTTCGGTTTGACGCCAGCCACCAGCGCCATGAAGCCGAAGAGCGCAATCAGGCCGAGGATAAATGAATAGGCTGGCAGCAGTGCGGCGTTGCGCCTGATGACCCTCCCACTGTTCGAGGCCAGCACGCCGGTGATCGAGTGCGGATACATGAAGAGCGCCAGCGCCGACCCCAGCGCCAGCGTGGAGAACGCCAGATAGCCGACCGCCGATGAAGACGACGACGAGAGGAACAGCTTGGCTGGGGGCACCTTCGAGAAGATGACCTTATAGCCATCCAGCACGTTGCCGCTGCCGCCGGTGTGGCTGCTGATGTAGATGGGGACGGCGATGATCGCTACGATGACGGTGATGTAGATCAGCGCGTCCTTCACCAGCGCAATCAGGGCTGGCGCGCGCAGCCCACTGAAATAGGTGTACGCCGCAAGAATCACGAAGGCAATAATCAGTGGCCAGTCGCCGGTGATGCCCATTGCCGCCAGCACCACCTCGATGCCCACCAGTTGCAGCGCAATGTACGGCATCGTCGCCAGGATGCCCGTGAGCGCAACCAGCAGCGCCAGCAGATGGCTGTCATAGCGCCCGCGCACGAAGTCGGACGGCGTGACATAGCCGTGCTTGCGGCAGACGGCCCAGAGGCGCGGCATAAAGAGAAACACCAGCGGGTAGACGACGATAGTATAGGGCATCGCAAAGAAGCCGATGGCTCCCGCGCCAAAGACCAGCGCCGGCACGGCGATGAACGTGTAGGCGGTGTAGAGGTCGCCGCCAAGCAAGAACCAGGTGACGATAGTGCCGAAACGACGACCGCCCAGCCCCCACTCGTGGAGCAGGTTCAGGTCGCCCCGCCGCCAGTGTGCGGCGATGAATCCGAGGACGGTAACGAACGCGAAGAGGACGATGAAGACGATCAATGCCGTTGAGTTGAGCATGAGCCGCTGCCTTTCTTTCCGTGAATGTGCATGAGGCGAACGACATGTCGTGATGGATGCGCGGCTGGCCTCGCTCGCGGCCAGCGTGATGGTGCGCCAGACCGCTGGCGCTATTTTGTGGCGCTATTTCGTGGCGAAATAGACCACTGCCGTGAGGACGGCGCTCAGGATGACCCAGAGGAACTGATACCAGTAGAAGAAGGGAATACCTCCCAGCTTGGGATCAGGTCCCGCATAGAAGGGCACCCAGAGGGTTGCGATGAACGGCACGAGCAGCAACAGATACCAGAGTCTTCTGGCGCCGTGGCGTTCAACCGAACCGTTCTCCATGATCGTATCTCCTTTCATGAGGGGGGAAGCGCAGCACTGCGCTGTGCTCTGCTAGCAAGGTTACATAAGTCAATAACATTCTGTCAAGGGCAATGTGGCGTGAATTTCCGCGCCAATCCATGCAGATTTCCCCGCTTGCAGCATGCCCAGTGGTCGCGTACACTGAAGATGCTATGTCTATCGCCGTCATCGAACATCTCAGCAAATTCTTCGGCGCCGAACTGATCTTCAGCGGCGTCTCGTTTCGCGTGGAGGCGCACGACCGTATCGGGCTGGTTGGCCCGAACGGCGCGGGCAAAACCACGCTGCTCAACCTGCTCGCTGGCAAGCTCCAGCCCGACGAGGGCAGCGTCTCCTATGAGCGGGGCATCTCCACCGGCTATCTGCCGCAAATTGCCGATTTTCATCCCTCGCGCACGCTCTATGAGGAGATGCTCACCGTCTTCGCGCAGGTCCACGCCTGGGAGGATGAACTGGCGGCGCTCGCCACGCAGATGAGCGATCCCGCGCTACTGGAACAGCCGGACGCCTACAACGCCGTGCTGGAACGCTACGCTGAGCTTCAGACGAAGCTGGAACACGCAGGCGGCTATACCATCGAGCCGAGCGTGCGCCGTGTGCTGGATGGCCTGGGCTTCACGCGCGAGCAGCAGGCCGCGCCTGCCACGCACCTCAGCGGCGGCCAACAGACCCGCGCCGCGCTGGGCAAGTTGCTCTTGCAGGAGCCGGATTTGCTGCTGCTGGATGAGCCGACCAACCACCTGGACCTCGCGGCGCTGGAATGGCTGGAAGGCTATCTCACCTCGTGGCATGGCTCGGTGATTGTCGTCTCGCATGACCGCTATTTCCTGGACCGTGTGACCACGCGCACCATCGAGATAGCCAACCAGCGCGCGGAGGTGTATCCCGGCAACTACACGAAGTATGTACAGTTGCGCGCGGAACGGCTGGCGCGCTGGGCGAAGGAGTATGAGGAGCAGCAGGAATACATTGCTCGCACCGAGGAGTTCATTCGCCGCTATAAAGCTGGCCAGCGCAGCAAAGAGGCGCGTGGTCGCCAGACATTGCTGGACCGCATGGAGCGTATCGAACGGCCACCCGTTGACCATACGCTCAAGTTCAAGATTGGCGCGCAGATCGAATCCGGCCAGACGGTGCTGACGACCGAGAAACTGGTGGTTGGCTATGAGCGCGCGCCGCGCCAGGGCGACAGCGCCGAGCAGAGCGCCGGTCTCCGCGTGCGCGTGGCTGATACGACCATTCAGCGTGGCGACCGCGTGGGACTGCTGGGGCCGAACGGCGCGGGCAAAACGACGCTGTTGCGCACGATTGTTGGGCAGATTCCGGCGCTGGAAGGCTACGCGCGCCAGGGACACAACGTGCAGATTGGCTACTATGCGCAAACGCATGAAGGGCTGAACATGCAGGCGACGCTGGTAGATGAGATTCGTCACGTCAGCCACCTCAGCGAGGAGGGCGCACGCAGCTATCTTGGTCGCTTCCTCTTCAGTGGCGATGATGTCTTCAAGCGCGTGGGCACGTTGAGCGGCGGCGAGCGCAGCCGTGTGGCGCTGGCGAAGCTGACACTACAAGGCGCGAACTTCCTGGTGCTGGACGAGCCGACCAATCACCTCGATCTCCCAGCACGGCAGGTCCTCGAAGAAATCCTCAGTGAATACGACGGCACAATGATCTTCGTTTCACATGATCGCTATTTCATGGATGCGCTGGCGACGAAGCTCTGGGTGCTGGAAGATGGCGAGATCAGCGTCTTCGACGGCAACTATACACGCTATCGTCTGCGGCGCGCGCAGGCTGAGTCCGCCGCCCAGACTCAAGCTGCTCAGGCCGCACGCCAATCCGCCGCTGCGCGAGCGGAGGCCGCCAATGGGCAACGAGGGGCGCAGGCAAGCCAGGCGCAGCGCACGGCGGCGCAAGTAGAGGGGGAAATCAACCGGCTGGAGACGCGCATCAGTGAGCTGGAGAGCGCGCTTGCGGAGGCCAGCGCGGCGGCGAACGTTGAGCGCATCAACGAGCTGGCAGAGGAATACGAACAGGCGAAGGCGCAATTGGAACCGCTCTACGAAGAATGGCAAATGCTCGCTGGCTGATGGATTTATAATACATCTGGCGACCTGAGCCGGTTGCCCTTTTCGGCTTGGAGCCTGAACTGCCTGGTTCCCCCTCTCCTCGCGGGAGAGGGGGTTAGGGGGTGAGGTCTACTCACTTTAACAAATGGGAGAATGCGATGCCCTATATTCTCGGTCTGACGGGCAATATCGCCAGCGGCAAAACGACGATTGGCCTGATGCTGCTGGAACTCGGTGCGCAACTCTATGTGGACGCCGATCAAGTGGTCCACGAACTCTATCTGCCGGGGCAACCGCTGGTGGCCGAACTGAGCAAAGCGTTCGGCCCTGAAATCCTCGATGATGCTGGCGGCGTAGACCGCAAAATACTGGGCCAAATCGTCTTCGGCGACGCCGGAAAGCTGCGCCTGCTCGAATCCATTGTCCATCCCGCCGTGCAGACAGCGCTGATTAACAAGATGCGCGAACTCTCTACGATAGGGCCAGACGCCATCGGCGTTCTGGACGCAATAAAACTTGTGGAGTCCGGCTATGCGCAACTCGGCCATGCGCTCTGGCTCGTCACCTGCGCGCCGGAGGTACAACTGCAACGGTTGATGACGCTACGCGGTATGAGCGAGGCAGATGCACGGCTGCGGTTGGCGGCGCAGCCCAGCCTGGACGAGAAGCGCGCGCTGGCGACCGAAATCATTGACAACAGCGGCGATCTGGATCACTTGCGCGCGCAGGTGGTCGCCGCCTGGGGGCGCTTCATTGCCAGCATCAAGAAGGCGGAGGAGCCTGCATGAGCAGCACGACCCAGCGCCGCACCAAGATTGTTTGTACGCTTGGTCCAGCGACAGTGAGCGAAGAACGCATCGAGGCATTGATCCGCGCTGGCATGAACGTCGCGCGCATCAATTTTTCGCATGGCACGCAGCCCGAACATGCCGCCACCATTGCCCGCGTCCGCGCCGTAGCGGAGCGTCTGGGGCAGCCAGTTGCCATTTTGCAGGACTTGCAGGGGCCGAAGATTCGCACCGGCGCGCTGGCTGGCGGCACGCCGGTGCAACTGCGCGATGGCCAGCAATTCACCCTCACCACGCAGCCCATCGCTGGCACGACAGAGCGTGTTTCCACTACCTATACGCCGCTGCCGCAGGATGTGAAGCCGGGCGACCGTGTGCTGCTCTCGGACGGCGCTATGGAGCTGCGCGTGCGCGAAACGAGCGCGACCGAGGTAGTATGCGAGGTCGTTCACGGCGGCACGCTGGCGGAGCATCAGGGCATCAATCTGCCGGGCGTTGCTGTCAGCGCCCCCGCGCTCACCGAAAAGGACCGCGCCGACCTGCTCTTTGGCGTGCAGCAGCGGGTAGACTATATCGCGCTCAGCTTTGTGCGCCAGCCAAACGACGTGCGCGAGGCCAAGCACCTGATCGCCAGCGCGATGGAACAGGCGCCGGAGCCGCCGGAACCCAGCCCTGAAGGGTTGCATCCCAGCGCCTACGCCGCCGAAAATACCATCCCGGTGATCGCCAAGCTGGAGAAACCCGAAGCCATCGAACATCTCGATGCCATTCTGGAGGTCGCGGACGGTGTGATGGTGGCGCGCGGCGATCTGGGCGTGGAGATGCCGCTGGAAGACGTGCCAATGGTGCAGAAGCGCATCATCCAGCGGGCAAACGCGCTTGGCCTGCCGGTCATCACGGCCACGCAGATGCTCGAATCTATGATTCACAGTCCGCGCCCCACACGCGCCGAGGCCAGCGATGTCGCCAATGCCATCCTCGACGGCACAGACGCCGTGATGCTGAGTGGTGAAACGGCGGTGGGCGATTATCCCGAAGAGGCGGTGCGCGTGATGGCGCGCATTGCGCTTGCCACCGAAGATCACTGCCAGCTCACTGTGCCGCATACGCGCATGACGCTTTCGCTGGCGGTGAGCGCGGCGGCGCATACGCTGGCGAACGAAGCGCACGCAAAGCTGATCGCCGTTTTCACGCGCACTGGCGCGTCGGCGCAACTGATTTCTAAAGAGCGCCCGCATGCCACTATTGTCGCCTATACGCCGTTTGAGACGGTCTACCGACGGCTGGCGCTCTGGTGGGGGGTGATGCCGCGCCGCAGCGAACTGATCGGCAGCACCGAAGAACTGATCGCCTGGGTAGATGACCAGTTGCAAGAGGGACAACTGGCCGGCAAGGGCGATGAAATTGTCGTCATCGGTGGCATGCCGATAGCCGGACGCGCCCGCACCAACTTCATCAAGTTGCACCAGGTCGGCGAAGGATAGCCAGGAATAGCCAGCGAATGAATTCGCGCCTGGATGGCCGGTGGCCGCGAAGTCTGCCGACGCGGACTAGAAACAGGAATAGGTCCGCCTGCTCCGAACCTGCGCAGGCAGGTTTTGCGGCTGAAAGCCATCTAGGCGCGAATTCATTCGCCAGCCCACTACATCGGCGCGAAGACGCGCAGGTAATAGTTATTGGGATTCTGCACGTAGACCGTGATTTGATAGGTTGGGTTGCTGCCAACCGTGGCGTTGAAACCGCTGGCGGAGGCGTCGCTGATGGCCCAGCCGATGTTCTGCATCGCCTGCTTCAAGAAGTTGACGACGGTGGACTGGCTCCCTGCGCTGCAAAAATAGACATAGGTTGAGCCAGCCGTGCCGCCACCCTTGTAGGTGCTGACGCGCGTTCCCGGCGGCATCAGGAAGTGGTTGTTGGGATTGCTGCCGTTGCTCGCGCTGTTGCCGTCGTAATAGATCGTGTACTGAGGGGTGCCCGAATAATAGTTGGGGTCGTTCAGGCAGGACGGAGCAGCGATGGTGGCAACCTGCAACTGGAACGTCGTGTAGCCCCCGCTCTGGCTGGCGTACTGTTGGAAGCCTACGAACGTAAACGGATTCGATGACCCGCTGCTGTTGAAACACTCATGCGAGTTGCTGCAATAGTCTATGTACGAAAAGTTTGATGGGTCCGGGAAGAGATTGTTCTGCTTCCAGCCGCTACTGGCGAGGTGGGAGAAGGTTGAGGAGCCGCCGCCATCAATGGCAGATTCGCTACCCTGGAAGCACGCGGTATAGGTGGTAATGGTGTACTGCCCGCTGCCGCCGCCGCTCGTTGTGCCCGCGCTGATGTAGCTCCCCGCTGGCAATTGCAGCCCTGGAACGCCACTGATGCTGGTAAACGGCGTGGCGCCAGAGACGAACTGTGTGCAAGGCTGAACTGGTGTCGCTGTGGGCTGGGTCGTAGCCGTGCCCGAAGAATTGCCCGAATTGCCGGATGAGGCGCTGGTGGATGCTGTGCTGCTGCAACCGGCGAGCAACATGGCCGCCATGATGAGACAGGCCGCAACCGCCCCATAGCAACGCCGTGCTGTGAGAATCATAGGCTTGATGGACCTCCGAAAACAACCAACAATCAATGAGCAGGCGACCGGTCTAGGAATCCGCGCAAAGTGTCGGAGAATACGCTGTATTCCCGATCTGTTGCCTGATCGGCGATACGCCGATGAATACCAGACATGAGGATAGAAAGAGGATAGCAGGTACTATGGATGAATGACTGTGAGGTCTGCACACTGTGAGCCAGCAGACAAATCAATGGGGGAAATCACGACTCAACGCTCAGCAGTGAATACACATCACAGGTGGAAAATATGTTGATTCGTGTTGATATAAGTATATCTGTATTGATTCAATGAAGATAAGAGCTACGACAAAAATGCCTCCTCTGGCCGGAGAGGAGGCATCTTATCTCCCCTATCCTCGCGGGAGAGGCTGGGGGTGAGGCCGCTTCTGCCCTCCCCTCTCCCGCGCACGGGGGAGGGGCTGGGGTGGGGGCTACCGTTGATCCACCGGCACGAACGTGAGACCCTGCGGGCCGGTGTATTCAGATTGCGGGCGAATCAGCCGGTTGCCAACCATCTGCTCCAACACATGCGCGGTCCAGCCGGCGACGCGGCTGACGGCGAAGGTGGAGGGGAAGAGGTCACGTGGCAGGCCAACCGAGTTCAGCACGGAGGCCGAATAGAACTCGACGTTGGTATAGAGGCGGCGCTCCGGCTTGCGTTTGTTCAACTCTTCGATGGCGTACTCTTCGGTGCCTCTGGCCAGCGCAAAGAACTCCGGTGTGGAGGCTTGTCGCGCCATATCGCGTAGAATCTCTGCGCGCGGGTCGGTGGTGCGATAGACGCGGTGGCCGAAGCCCATCAGTTTGCCGCCGGAATTGAGTGTCTGGTCAATCCAGGGCTTGATGTTGTCCGCCGTGCCAATCTGGTCCAGCATATCCATCACCAGGGCGGGCGCGCCACCATGCAGCGGACCCTTGAGAGCGCCGATGCCGCCGACGACGCAGGAGGCCAGGTCAGACTCCGTGGAGGCGATGACGCGCGCCGTAAAGGTGGAGGCGTTCATGCCGTGGTCCGCCAGCAATACCAGATACGTGTCGAGGCTCTTGACATGGTTTTCCGGTGGCTTCTCGCCGGTCAACATATATAGATAGTTGGCAGCGTGGCCGAGGCTGGCATCCGGCGCAACCAGGTCGCGTCCGCTGCGCAGGCGATTGAAACCGGCGACGATGGTGGGGAAGATTGCCGCCAGTGTGATTGCCTGGTCATAGCTTGGCTTGCCGCTGATCGGCAGGGCTGCGCCAACTGCGGAGGCGACGGTGCGCAGCGCATCCATCGGGTCGGCTTCTTTTGGCATCGCCCGTAGCGCCAGTTCCGCTGCGGGTGGCAGCGTGCGACGCGACCGTAGGGCAGCGTTGAGCGTGTCAAGTTCGTCGCGTTTGGGCAGGTGCCCATTCCAGAGGAGGAAGCAGACTTCCTCGAAGGTCGCCTTGGCGGCGAGCTGATTGATCTCATAGCCGCGATAGACGAGGCGGCCTTCTTCACCGAAGACATGGCTAATGTTCGTGGCGGAGACCACCACGCCGTCCAGCCCCTTTGCTGAAGACATCGAATTGCTCCTTGTCAGAACCGAAAAGAACGTCTCACACGTCTCGCCCGGTATCCGGTACTCTTGGCAGAGCGCGAACATAGCGATAAGTACGCGGCTATGAAACAGCCTGAGCCACAGCAACACCACACGACAGACACGTATGCCCCTTCGGGATGCGCTCCCGCCATTGCGAATACTATACTTGATTAATATTGATTTGTCTAGAGGCGACTGCATCGGATATATTGATTGATGACAATGATGGATTATTGACGGATGCGCCAGAAAGGCATATACTGGCGGGTAGCAGTTTACGAAAGAAACCGTATCAGGCGCACGTGAGACGCGCCGCTGGAGTCCGCGATGATCGTGATGGATGGCGAGGAGTTCCTGACCGCTCAGGAAGCCTGTGCAATCTTGAGCGTCAAACCTGCAACGTTGTACGCCTATGTCAGCCGTGGCCTGCTCAGGAGCTATCGCCAGGGCATCAAACGCATGCGTCTGTATCGCCGCGAGGAGGTGGAGCGGCTGACGCGCCTGCATGGGCCGGAAGAACAGGCGGACGAAGAAGTGACCGACAGCGAGGATACGCAAGCCTGGATTCCCTATGTCTAGTTTGTCTACCCCCAGCGATAGCACAAATCAGCGGCATGATAAGCGTGCTAATCAGAACGGCGCGCTGGCAGGGAAAGTCGCCATCGTGACTGGCGCAAGCCGTGGCATTGGGCGCGCCACGGCGCACCTCTTCGCGCGGGAGGGCGCCGCCGTCGTGCTGGCCTCGCGCAATGGTGACGCGCTGGCTTCACATGTACATGAGATCGAGGCGCAGGGTGGTCGCACGCTGGCTATCGTAACCGATGTGGCCGACGAAGTGAGCGTACAGGCGCTTTTCACACAGACGGCTGAGGCATTCGGGCCGGTGGATATCCTGGTGAACTCGGCGGGCGCCGTCGCCAGGGTACCGTTCGCGGAGATGGCGACGGCCACCTGGGATACTGTGCTGGGCGTGAATCTGCGTGGCACGTTTTTGTGTTGCCGCGAGGCGTTTCGCGCGATGATCCCGCATGGCGGCGGCGTCATTATCAATCTCTCCTCGCTCTCCGGCGTGCGTGGCGTTGAGAAGTTTCCCGGCCTGAGCGCGTACAATACCTCGAAGTTCGGCGTCGCTGGCCTCAGCGAGATACTGGCCGTGGAGGGGCGCCCGCACAACATCCGCGTGATCGCCGTCAGCCCCGGCGCGGTGGATACCGAGATGCTGCGCGAAGCCGCGCCTCACCTCAAAGCCGATATGACGCCCGATGAGTTGGCGCGCATCCTGCTCTTCCTCGCCGGTCCCGATGCCCGCCCGCTCGGCGGCACCAACCTCGAAATCTTCTCTAACGGCTGATAGCAAATGCGTTTAGAATAAAACAGCCTCATCTGGCATTTGCCAACGCTACTACTATTTGGGGAATCGTTTTGGCCGTCCCTCAAAGTCTCGTTTTCCGCTCAGATCGAAGAAGGGAATCCCATTATGAGCGGACCATTGCCGCCGGACCTGCGACCACGGCTCGGTTAGGACAATCTTCTCCGTGAGACCTGGGAACTCAGAGGCAACTAAAGGTTTTAGCTGCTCAAGCTCTTGTTCCATGCTCTCTGGCTCTGTCCAAATGCGACATTGTACTTCAGAAACGCGAGTAATCAGTGGATGACCTGCAAGGCTCCCTTGTAGCACATATCTTGTCCACTCATCTCCTAATTTTTGCCGTGATATCTGCATATGCTCTATCGCACTATTTGCCACCTGGATTTTATCCTTTTCTGCAAGAGTAAATTCCGCGTCAAATGCTAGGCGCCTCTGCCCCGCGCCTACGTAGTAAGTAACAAGCGCAAATAATCCTTCCCTTTTCTCAATCGGAGCAGATCTGGCGACCTCACGCGCTCGCTCTAATGTTTCTTGCCACTGCTCCTGTTTTCCAATTGCAAGCCAAAGGTGAGCCAATTCACAGATGACATCAACTTGTAGTAGATGGTCACCTAATTTCTGAGCCAACTCTATACTCTTGTTCAGATCAAGCGAAGAACCACGATACATGCCAATCTCCCTCTTGAGAGACCCTCGGAGAGCAAGCAATTGAGCATATTCGTGGATTATCTCTCGTTTCCGTTTCAATCGGTCAGCAAATCGGCGAATGATGCGTTCTTCAATATCGTTATATCGCTCTATCACGGTGTCTTTTCGCTTGAACCAGTCCAGTAGAACATCTTGGGCGCGTGCCAGCCGAATCCCTATCCGCATAGCGGTAAGCGCGCAATCACTATCACCAAGATACGGAGATGCCGTGAAAAATTGGTAGCGATGTAGCGCCTGCTGATAGACAAGTTTCGCCTGACCCTGGAAAAGGCAGGCATCCCATGTTTCGGTGAGGCCGACACCCAGGTCATAAATATGCTCAACAAGTGCCTCGTGTTCACCCCGCTCCCTTGTTGATACCATTGGAGCCGTTATAAGTGATAACTCTGCCGGTGTTATCGTTTGGATGAGTCCTATACCTGCCAGCTTGAGGCCAGTAGCTTTGATGAATTCACGGCGGCTTGATAAAGAAGGGTGCTTCTGTGTTTCTTCAGCGAGGAGATTCACCAACTGTTGACGCTGTTCCGAAGAAAGCCCTTGTCTTCCCTTCTCAATCCTAGACATCGTACCCTTATTGCCGACACCAATTTTGCGCCCTAACTGCTCCAACGTCCACCCAAGAGCGGTGCGCAAATTACGAATCCATAATCCAAAATCCTCCCAATTATAGCCGTCATACCTTCTCCACTTCTTCTGCATCGTCATTGTCTTAGTCCCTTTTCGTTCATCGGATTCATCAACAGCAATACTTTTCACCATAGTACGTACATCAATTATTGCCGGTTCCTCTGAAGTTGCAACCTTGCAACTTTGACCCAATTTCAGTAAGAGGCCACATAAACTCACTCATGTCGAAGCGAACGACACAGTGCACCATTCTGGTGTACTTGGGGGCAGACCAGTTGCCAGACGGAAGGTGAGCCTATTTATGCTTATGCAAGAGGTGCAGGGCGCTAAGCCAGCTACAAGATCAGAGATGCGCGGGAATATTTTCGCGCGTGAATTGGCAGATATACTGCAAGCCCATGGGCTGCGGTTGGGGCAACTAGACAATTTGCGCGATGAATATGGAGGGCGCTTGCTGCATCCAGAAACGGTGCGGCGCCTTCAACACTCGTTGAAGTTCCCATTGTATCCCATCCTGAGTTCTCACGACTTAGACCGGGTTATCGAGAGGATAGGGTTGTCTACGGTCGAGCAGTTACGTCTTCAGGCGGCGCGGATAGCGGCAGTAGTGCAACGGGAACTTACCAAAACACCAGGCAAGTATACTATTTTAATAGAACCTACTGATGTGTTTGAGGTGTGTTTCGCTTCTTTGTGTAAGCGACCGGGCAATTCGAGTCTACCAGAGATAGCTCCTTGATAGAGGAAGAATGATAAAAACAGCGTCGCGCGTATGAGGTTCATTGCATTGCGCCGAGCCTCTGCCGCATTCCCCGTTTGCCTGGGGGCGGTTTTCTGCTAGAATAGTGGGCAGCATTGGTGAGAGATGAGGGGATGATGGGACAGGTGGCAGAGATGAACGAACGAGACAGCCAGCACCGCGCGGACAGACAGCAGCAAATACCGCCAGCCGGGACATTACGCATGTCACGAACATCACGGCGCACGCTGGTACGCGCGGGGCTGGGGCTGGCGGCGGGTGTGCCGCTGGCCGCATGGCTCGCCGCCTGTGGTGAGGCTAATCCGGCGGCGCGTGTCATCCCCACCGCCACGGCGACGCAGCCCGCGCCGACGGCTACGCCGGATACGCGCCCCATCACCATTGTGATAACCGGCGACGTGATGCTGGCGCGTTCGGTGAATACGCAGATGCGCGCCACCAACGACCGCTTTCCCTTCAACAATACCGCCGATTATCTGCGCGGCTTCGACCTGACCGTTGGCAACCTCGAATGTGTCGTCTCGACGCTCGGCTCGCCCATCCCCGGCAAAGACTTCACCTTTGAGGCCAATCCCATTGGCTTCGGACGCTTACAGGCCGCCGGCTTCGATGTGATGTCGGTTGCCAACAATCACAGCGGCGACTATGGCAAAGACGCCTTCATGGATATGCTGAACCATCTGCCAAACTACGGCATCACCACGCTTGGGGGCGGCGCAAACCTGGCAGCGGCGCATACGCCCGTCATTAAGACGGTGCGCACCACGACGGTCGGCTTCCTGGCGTATTGCGAGATCGGCCCCGATACGTTTGCCGCCACCAGCACAACGCCCGGCCACGCCTGGCTCGATCCCACGCTAATGCGCGCCGACATCCAGGCGTTGCGGCCAAAGGTAGACTATATCATCGTCTTCACCCATTGGGGCATCGAGTATGTGACGGTGGAGGACGGCGACCAGCAGGCGATGGCGCACGCCGCGATAGACGCCGGTGCGGACTTCGTGGTCGGCGCGCATCCGCATGTGCGCCAGCCCTCGGAAATCTATCGCGGCAAACCGGTTGTCTATAGCCTGGGCAACTTCGTCTTCGATGAGATGCCCGGCTACGAGGAGAGCCACGGCAATGTGCTGGAGCTGACCCTTCAAGGATCACAGTTGCTCAACTGGAAGCTCCGTGGCTCGGTCATCGGCAACTACGGCCAGCCCTCCTGGGATTGAGTAGCACCATTATGCGCATCGCTCTACTCGCGCCGCTTGTCGCGCCCATCGCGCCGCCGTTTCTGGGCGGCGCGCAGGCGTTGCTTGCCGATCTCGCCTCCGGCCTCGCCGCGCGGGGACACCAGGTGACGCTTTATGCCGCCGATGGCTCACAGGCGCCCGGCGTGCAGATACCCTCGCTCGGCATAGACTCCACACAATTGACGCCAGCCAACTTCAGTGGGCAGGACAACCAGCAGGCGGATGATGAGGACGAGGATGACGACGAATCCGGTGGATTGGTGCCGGTGGACCACGCGGCGTATCTGAGTGATTACGCTTTCCTGCGCGCCTATCGCGCCATCGCTGACCATGCGCGCGACTATGATCTCGTGCATGCCCATGCCTACGACGTGCCAGCGTTCTCGTATGCTTCTATCACGGGGTTGCCGGTTGTTCATACGCTGCACCTGCCGCCGCTCGATGCTGGCGTGCGGGATGCGCTGGCAACCCTTGCGCCGCCGCATTCCTCCATGCCAACGCGCCTGGTGACAGTTTCGCAGGCGTGCGCCGCGCTCTACGCGCCGTTTTGCCGCATAGATGCGGTCATCTACAATGGCATTCGTGTTGAGCAAATTCCCTTCGGCGCGCAGCCTGCTCAGGAGCCATACCTGCTCTACGCCGGGCGCATCACGCCGGAGAAAGGAGTGGAGGATGCGCTGGAGATTGCGCGACGCACTGGCAAGCGGCTTCTATTGGCGGGCGGCGTCTACGATCAACACTATTTTGCGCAACACATCGAGCCGCTCTTGCAGGCACATCCCGATGAGGCGCAGTATCTAGGCGCAATTCCGCATGAGGAGTTGTGGCGGCTGATGGCGGGAGCGGAGGCGTTGCTCGTGCCGAGCCACTGGGATGAGCCGTTTGGACTGGTGGCCTGTGAAGCGCAAGCTGCCGGTACGCCTGTGGTCGCTTATGCGCGTGGTGGTCTGCGCGAAGTGGTGGCGGATGGCGTCACCGGCTGGCTCGTCCCGCCGGATGATCAGGATGCCGCCGTCACCGCGCTTGGCAACATAGCTGCGCTGGATCGTGCAGCCTGCCGTCTCTGGGTGAGTGAGCGTTTCAGCCTCGATACCATGCTCGATGCGTATGAGCTATTCTATCAGGGCATGTTGGATTGATGAACCATACCGAGAAACGAGTTTATAGATGAGTGAAGCGAAGGAAGGTACGCAGGTTCAGCAGACGCCAACGCCCCGCACGCGCGCCTCGCTGGCGGCGGACCTGCGGGCGCTGGGCATCGCGCCGGGGATGGCACTGATCGTCCATTCCTCGCTGAGCGCGCTTGGCTGGGTCTGCGGCGGGCCGGTCGCTGTCGTACAGGCGCTGACCGACGTGTTGACGCTGGAGGGCACGCTGGTAATGCCAACACATACGCCTGACAACAGTGAACCCTCCTACTGGCAGCATCCGCCGGTGCCGGAAGCGTGGTGGCAGACCATTCGCGAGACAATGCCCGCCTTCGAGCCGCAGACGACGCCAACCCGGCAGATGGGCCGCATCGTCGAGGTCTTCCGCACCTGGCCGGGAACGCTGCGCAGTGCGCATCCACAACTCTCGTTCGCCGCCTGGGGACGCCACGCCGAAAGGGTGACGGCACACCATGCGCTCGCAGATGGCATGGGCGATGAGTCGCCGCTTGCCCGCGTCTATGACCTGGATGGGCATGTGCTACTGCTTGGCGTGGGTTTCGCCAACAACACCTCATTTCACCTGGGCGAATATCGCGCGCCGGATGCGCCGCGCATGACGCAGGGCGCTGCCATGATGGAAGATGGCCAGCGTGTCTGGAAAACCTACAGTGAGGTGGATTGGGACGCCGACCCTTTCGCAGAGATCGGCGCGGCGTTCGAGGCGACGGGCGCGGTGACGGTCGGCAGGGTCGGCTCGGCAGAGGTGCGTCTTTTCCGCCAGCGCCCCGCCGTAGACTTCGCGCAGGACTGGATCACCAGGGCGCGCAAAACAGGCAGAGTGCAGTGAGTTCGTGCGTCTCTTAGCCCCAGAAGATCGGCATGCCGTGTGTTCCCATGCCGACGGCAAGTTCACCGCCGTGATGGAGATCATGCCGGAGTACATGGAAGATGATTTCCTGGCGGGTATTCTCGCCAAATAGCTGGCGCTCGCGTTCGCTCAGGCTGGGCGGAGGAGGAAATATCTGTCCCAGGTCAGCGACGGTGTAGCGAGATAGGGTTGCCGCGATCATCTCCCACGAGGCCTGAAGCCCGGCCACCAGTTCCTCAGCCGGGTGGACGGATTTCCCTTCCTCTTCCTCCTCCCAGTGCATGAAAGAAGATATCTCAGGGCCACCCTCATTCATCCACAGATGGAACCACCAGATACGGTCGCTGATGATGTGCTGGATGAGCATGCCAATAGGCCAGTGGTTGGGCGACACGGGCAGGGCCAACTCTTCGGCTGAGAACCCGGATGTGACCTGGACCAGGCGTTTTTGGAAATTGTCCCAGCCAGCGTAGACAACTTCGAGAGGCAGCGCGTTTTCAGTCATGATTGTCAGGCTCCTTGTGAGAGAATGAACGATCCGTCAGGTGAACGGATCTTTTGCCTGTTCCGCTCGAACCGCAGAAAAGCGGAATGGCCACTCTCCATTGGTATGCTGGCCCCACATCTTTGCTATAATCAGGAGATGGCGGGGCGCAGTCTCCGCCGGGACAGAGAGCAACTGGAATCCTATCCATATGGGCGGCAACCGATCATGACCTTCGCTTCGATTTCTTCAACTTCGCTCTGGCTGCGCTGGAACTTCGAGCCGATTACCGTGCTGGCGCTGGCCGCTGTGCTTGGCGCGTATTGCTATGGGCTTGGTCCCTGGCGGCGCAAATATCATCCCGACGAGACGATTGATAAGGGCAAGGTGGCGTTCTTCGTCGCGGGCTGGGCGCTGCTGGCGCTGGCGCTGCTCTCACCGCTGGATATCGTCGGCATGGAGTATCTGCTCACCGCCCACATGCTCCAACACATGCTCTTCTCGGTCGTCTGCCCGCCGCTCCTCCTGCTCGGCATTCCTGAGTGGATGCTAGAGCCGCTCTTTCGTGGCCCGCGCGTGCAGCGGGCGGCGCGTGCCATCACACACCCCGCCGTGGCGTTCGGCCTCTATAACCTCAACATGTGGGTCTGGCATCTGCCCGCGCTCTTCGATGCCTCCGCGCCGCCTGTAGCCGTCATCGGCATTCAGATTCTCGAAAGCCTCTGTGTCATCGGCGCATTGATCTTTGCTGCGCTCTTCCTCCCCGGACTGCTCAGGAATGCGCTGGCTGGGCGTGCGGATACGACTGGTAGCGCACGTTCATCGCTCGTTGCAGGGCTGAGCGCGCTCGCTGTCGTGGCGATTATCGTGCTGGCGGCTGTTGGTGCGCTGAATCTGCCGACCTGGGGTGCGAACTTCGAGCCACACAATCCGCTGCACCTGCTGATGGATGCGATGTTCATTGGCACGGCGATCATCTACTGGTGGCCGATTCTCAGTCCGGTGCGTTCGGTGCCGCGTATCTCACCGCTCTTTGGCATGCTCTATATGTTCATGAGCGCAATGCCGATGATGGTGATTGGCGCGCTGCTCACCTTTGCCTCGGACCCGCTCTATACGCGCTATGCAGGCGCGCCGCTGCTCTGGGGCTTTACACGCCTGGGTGACCAGCAGTTCGCCGGGCTGACGATGTGGCTGCCGATGGATATCCCGCTGCTCATCACCATCAGCATCCTCTTCTTCCGCTGGGTCAATCAGCAAGACCTCGCAGAGCGCGCCGCCGCCGGTGAATTCGATGAAGTCTTCGACCCGGCTCCGCCACCCAATCGCGCCTATCATGAAAACCGCGAGATGGTGGATGCGCCATCTCTGGCGGCCACAGATGACACGCCGCAGATCGTGCAGGCGGATGTATCTCCTGGCCGCTGATATTGCAAATTCGCGGCAGTAAACTACCGGCGCATGTGAACTGGACTGAAGTCACACACTGGTTCGCAGGTTATCGTGGCTTTAGCCTTTCTCGCGCCTGCTCCGGCTTTTCAAAGCCGAGAGTATATCAAATCGCGCACTCGTTTCAAAGCCGAGAGTATATCAAATCGCACTCACTTATTCACGGCAACGCAGCCAGCCAATCGCGTATGGCTGCTGCCACAGCATCCGGCTGCTCGATGGCGACATAGTGGCCAGCATCTGGAATCATGGCGAGCGTGGCGTGGGGAAGATGCTCTTTGAGGAATGTGGCATATTTGGGTGGCGTCAGCCGGTCGGCTTCGCCGGTGACGATCAGCGCTGGCTGCGTGATGCTGCCGAGATCTGCCATCATATCGAATGTATCGCAGGCTGCGAGGTCGCGGTAGAGCATCCCTGGCGCGGTCGGCTCCTGCGCCGCGTAATAGGCACGCGCCATCGCTTCGTGTCCTGGCGCGAAGGCCCAGTCCGCCAGCATGGTGGAGGCGTCAGCCGGGTTTGTGCGCGCCACCTCCAAGAGTTGCGGCGCCACCCGCAGCCGCGCGCCACTGCCCACCAGCACGATGCCACGCACCAACGCCGGCAACGTCAGCGCCATATGCAGCGCAATCGCACTGCCAAGCGAGTGACCCACCAGATATACATCGTGTAGCCCACGCCGTTCGAGTTCGCCGCGCACTGCCTCCGCATAGTCCGCGATGCCCATACGCTCCGGGCCAGGGTTGGCTATCTCTGTGCCATGTCCAGGCAGATCCAATGCGATGCACCGTTCATCCGGCAATCGCTGCATCAGGGGTCGCCAGGTCTGCGCGCTATCGCCGCTGCCGTGAATGAAGACGATACTATGCCCGCTCTGCTGCTCATTCATTGCGTCACTGCTCCAATGCTGATAGATTAGCAATTGTATTACAAGCCATCACCTGCGCTTCGTGCCGGTTCTCCCACGCCTCACAGGGAAATCCCTTGCAATATAGCAAGTGGTCCGCATGGTTCCCCTCTCCTTATGGGAGAGGGGGTCGGGGGTGAGGTCTTTATGGTACAACTATTCGCTGACCGATGAGTGGTGTTCTATCAACTGAGCCATGAGCGAGCAAGCTTCTCACCCAAAAGCAGGTTCGCTCGTATATGCAGCGAGTATGACCGGAGTATCCAGCGCGAACCGTTCGGCGTCATCATAAATCCTTCCAGGAGATAGTCATGACCAGCAAGCCGCCAGAGCCAGCCGGGGACAGAAAGAGCGCACGCCAACATTTCGGCGCGAGCGGCGAACGGCTGGCAGCGCACTGGTTGGAGCAGCACGGCTATCGTATCATCGCGCGCAACTGGCACTGCGCCTATGGTGAACTGGATATCGTGGCAGAGTATGGCGATGAGCTGATCTTCGTGGAGGTGAAGGCGCGGCGCGGCAACGCGATGGGCACGCCGGAAGAGGCGGTAACGCCCGCCAAGCAGCGCCGTCTGATCCTATCAGCGCAATCGTTCCTGGCGGAGCGTGGCGAAGAACAGCGCCCATATCGCATAGACGTGATAGCGGTTGCGGTTTCGCCCGCTGGCCGGCTGTTGACGATACAGCACTATCCGGGGTGTGTCGAATCAGCATAAATGCAGATTGCAGCGAATTGCAGCGAGTTGCAGCAGGCCGAAGCAAATTGAACTTGATTGAATTGAAGGGGTGAACCACCATGCAGGACATCTTTGAGAACGCCAAGCGCGTTGCCAATACCGCTGTCGAGCGCGCCGCCTGGGAGGCCGACAAGTTGCGCCGCGCGACGGCCCGCCAGCGTGAGATCGAACTTTCGCAGCGCGAGCGCGCCACGCTGACCGACCAGATTGCGACGACACTGCTGGACCTGGATAAGCGTGGACAGATCACACAGGAGCCGCTGAAGATGCTGGCGCAACGCCTGCGCACGCTCGACGATGAGGTGAAACGCGGGCAAGATGAGGTGAAAGCCATCCGCAATGAGACGTTCCAGCCGGGCACCGTCTCAATCAGCGTCACGCGCGTTGGCGACGACAACACTACCTGCCCCACCTGCGGCAAGCCAACCCGCAAAAATGCGTCGTTCTGCTCCAACTGCGGCGCGCGCCTGAAGTAGACCTCACCCCCTGACCCCTCTCCCGCGAGGAGAGGGGGAACCCATGCCAGGCGGTGCAGGTTGTATAATTCATGTGTCTTCTTATGAGATGCAACTGGCTCCAATGGAGACGGCAAGAATACACGACGCAGAGACTCAAAAAGGATCAATTGTTGGATGAGCGCATCGCCGGATGACAGATCACAGACCGATAGTGCAGGGTCCGCACGTTCACAGGAGGTGGTGTTGCGTAGCGCACGCCTGGAGGAGACGCAACGGTTGGGTGAATTGCTCGGCGGTTTGCTGGCGCCCGGAGACCTGATTCTCTTGCAGGGCGACCTCGGCGCGGGCAAGACGGCGCTCACACAGGGCATCGGGCGCGGCCTGGGCGTGCAGGGCACCATCAACAGCCCAACCTTCACCATCCTCAAGGAATATGAGGGCCGCCTGCCGCTCTATCACTTCGATCTCTACCGCATCGAAGACCCGGACGAATTGCCATCCCTCGGTTTCGATGAGTATTTTGGCGGCGCGGGCGTTTGCGTGGTGGAGTGGGCGGAGCGCGCTGAAACAATGGAAGAATCAGATGCGGCGGCGTTTGATCCGTGGCCAGCGAATTATCTGCGCATCCAGTTGCAACGTATCTCCGATGACGAGCGTAGTCTCACCTGCACGGCGCGTGGCGAACGCGGCAATGCGCTGCTCGCAGCCTTCGCCCAGGCGGCGGCAGCGGCGCTGAACGGGGTGGCGTAGATGGTGATGCTTGCGCTCGATACCTCCACCAGGTACGCCAGCGTTGCGCTCGTGCGGGAGCGCGAACTCGTCGCCGAACTTACCTGGCAGGCGGGTCAGCGCCACTCCAATGACCTGTTTGAGCGCCTGAACTGGCTGCTGGCGGCGCATCATCTCACACCCGTTGATCTGACGGCTATTGCAGTCGCCACCGGCCCCGGCTCGTTCAATGGTGTGCGCGTTGCCCTCGCTACCGCCAAATCGCTGAGCTTTGCGCTGAGCCTGCCGCTCTATGCCAGCCCGACGCTCGATATCATCGCCTGGGGTGCCGCCTCTGCCGGAGCAACGGGTACGCTCTATGCGTTGCTGGAAGCCGGGCGCGGCCAGGTTTATACGGCGCGCTACCGAAGCGACCGCGAAAGACAAACGGCTGAGCCGTGGAAACCACTGAGTGGCTATGATGTGCTGACGCCCGGCGAACTGGCGCAGCGTATCGCGGCTGAATCCCTGGTGGGTCAGTCAGAGCAGCAAGAGCAACCGGTGTTTTTCTGTG
This sequence comes from Chloroflexota bacterium, assembly GCA_021323855.1. Taxonomy (GTDB): domain Bacteria; phylum Chloroflexota; class Ktedonobacteria; order Ktedonobacterales; family JADMIN01; genus JAJPKE01. The sequence goes on from JAJPKE010000045.1 coordinate 234,879, forward strand.
GTGAGTGGTCGCCTGCGACTCAGGCGGCGTTGGCCGCTGGATTGGGTACGCGGGCGCGCTTCGCAGCAGCAGTGGGCGGACGGCGCGCGAGCTGGCTGGCGGAACTGGCGTTGCAACAGGCGCAGCGCGGCGAGGTGAGCGATGCCCTGTCACTGGAGCCGCTCTATCTGCGCCGACCGGCTATTACCAAAAGCACGAAATTTGCGTTACCATCTCAAGTGTCCCAAATATCACAAGATAGCGACCGCGCCGGAGACAACGAGAGCGCGCCGGGAGGAGAGGAGACAGCGGATGCGCTACATCGTTGAACGGATGACAATGGCCGATATCCCGCGCATCGTCGAGGTGGAGCGGCTGGCCTATACGACGCCCTGGCCGCCGAGCGCCTATCGCAAGGAACTCGAAGAGAACCAGCATGCGTATTACATTGTCGTTCGTGATACGGCCATCAAGGTTGAGCCGCCTGCTGAGACGGTGGCGCAATCGCCACAGCAGCGGCGTCCCTTCCCGCTCTCGCTGCTGCCGGGGCGCGCGCCACACCAGCATAATCCACGGCTGGCCTCGATCATCGGCTTCGCCGGATTGTGGCTGATGCTGGACGAGGCGCACATCACCACTATTGCCATGCACCCGGACTATCGCGGTCGCGGTCTTGGTGAACTACAACTCAGTACGCTGATCGGCATTGCCTATGATATCGGTGCGCAGCGGGTGACGCTGGAAGTGCGCGTCTCGAATAGTGTAGCGCAGAATCTCTATCGCAAATATGGCTTTATGGTCGTTGGCACGCGCAAACGCTATTACAGCGACAACAATGAAGACGCATATATCATGACCACTGAAATTATCAACACCAGCAGTTATCGTGATCTCTACACGCGCCTGCGCACACAACTGATGGAGCGGCTGGCGGAGGATGAGCGCGAAGCCTCCCCCGCTGCGCCGCCGGGAAGCGAAAATTAAACTTTATGGCAGCAGCGACATCTATGCGTATTCTTGGCATCGAAAGTTCCTGTGATGAAACCGGCGCGGCCATTGTCGAGGACGGACGTATCATCCGCGCGAATGTTGTCGCCTCGCAGGCGAGCATCCACGAACGCTATGGCGGGGTCGTGCCAGAGGTAGCGTCGCGCCATCAACTCAGCGCCATCATCCCTGTGCTGGAAACGGCGCTGGAACAGGCGGGGACGCGCTGGGACGATCTCGACGCCATCGCCGTGACCTACGGCCCCGGTTTGGCGGGATCGCTGCTCGTGGGGCTGACGGCTGCGAAGGCGCTGGCGCTGGCTCGCGGCCTGCCGCTGCTCGGCGTGAACCACCTGGAAGCGCACATCTACGCCAACTGGCTGCGCACCGAGGCCGACAATGCAGCGGCGCGACCAGCGGATGAATCGAGTGAGGATTGGCCGGGTGATCCGCGCTTTCCGCTGCTGGCGCTGGTGATCTCCGGCGCACACAGCGAGCTGGTCTACATCCCGCAGCATGGCCGCTATGAACTGCTGGGGCAGACGCGCGACGACGCCGCCGGTGAGGCGTTCGATAAGGTGTCACGTCTACTGGGGCTTGGCTATCCCGGCGGACCAGCCATCGAACGGGCGGCGCGTGAGGCTGGCGACGGCAAGAATCCGTACCGCTTGCCGCGAGCCTGGATACGTGACACGTATGACTTCAGCTTCAGCGGTCTCAAGACGGCGGTGCTGCAACTGATCGAGGGTGCGCAGGCAGACGCAAACGGTGGCGGAGAGCGCGGCGCCAGCCGCTACGCGCGCAAGGGCGCGGAGGTGGCGGAGGGTGGCAGTCTCTCGGTGCCTCACATTGCGGCGGCGTTTCAGGAGGCGGTGGTGGATGTGCTGGCGACCAAGACGCTGCGGGCGGCGCGTGAACTGGGCGTGCGACAGGTGTTGCTGGCCGGCGGCGTCGCGGCGAATCTGGCGCTGCGCGAGCGGCTGACGGCGGCGCTGGCTCCGCACGACATCGCGCTACGCTGTCCGCCGGTCGCCTTCTGCACGGACAACGCCGCGATGATCGCCGCCACTGGGTACTTTCACCTGCGCCTGGGCGAGCGTAGCGGATTCGATCTGGACGTGCGCCCCAACCTTCAGCTTCCCTTTGTCGTCACACGGTAGCACTGTCAACCGTTTATACTCTCATAACTCAGGTATAGAGATGGCAGGGGAGGAAGATGACATGCGCCATAGGCTGGCCTACCTATTCGGCATGCTACTGGCATCCGCTGTGTTGTTGGCCGGCTGTGGCGTGGGTGGCTCCAAACCTCTCATGACCGCAACCAGAACAGCACCAGCAACACCCGCAACACCAGTAACCACACTCGCCTGGCAACAAGTAGCGTTACCAGCAGGCATTGATTTGAGCAATGGAAGCATCGCCGTCTCTCCGGCCAATGGGCGTGACCTCTGGCTTTGCGCGCTTACCGCCGGTGGCCATGCAACTATTTGGGCCTCGCAAGATATGGCGGCGACCTGGCAGCGAATCGCTGCATTTTCTCCCGCCACGGCTGAAACTGCCCGTTGGTGCGCGCTTGTCGCCAGCACGCATGATCCGCATACCCTCGCCGCCGTCTTCAGTTGGGGCGCTGGCGCAGACGGCACGCTTCGCTCCATGAGCTACCTCTCCAGCGATGGCGGCATCCACTGGCAGCGATTAGCGGGTGAGGTTCAGACAATGGAAGTGGACACTTCGGGCGGTACTACCTATGCAATCCTCAATGATACTTCTAATTTTCTGCAAGAACATGCTGAATTGGTTGTTAGCACAGACGGCCTGCGGAGCTGGCGGGTGATACGGCTAGCAGGTTTGGCAGCGAATGATAGCATCGTTTCCTTCTGGCTCAATCCTACTTCTGACGACGTATTCACGGCGACCTACCGGAATACGCTTTGGCACAGCCAGGATAGTGGCGTAAGCTGGTCACGAGTCAGTACACCAAGTACACAGACCGAGCTTGGCGCGTGGCTTCCACAGCAACACCGTTGGCTGTTCTGCGGCTGGGATACTCAAGTGAGATGTAGCACAGATCTTGGCAAAACGTGGATTCCACAACCCAAATTCGGGTCCACATTCTCTTGCGCAAAATGTGGCGAGAACGGCACGCCCACGAGCAACACAAACCCCTGTTATCCCAACGCTATCGCAGCAGATGGGGCATTGATCGCCGCCTGTCCGTTCGACAGCGATGGTCCGAGTGATGCCGTACTCACGGTGTATCGCTTGATGCCAGGGGCCACACAGTGGAGTAATCTTGGTCCGGCGCCTGCCCCTTTGAGCGCCGTTGCGGCTACTGGGCAAATCTGGTCTTTCGGTTCGATGCAAGGGACGATATCAGTCGCCATGCTTCCCGTTGATTGACCGCATATTGCACGCATAGTCCTATCACATACGCATCCCTCTGGCAACCGGCCCCTCAGCCGCGCTATACTATAAACTGAGCTATTGTGTGCGCCCGACAGGACTATGCGCACACGTACCCTCACGTTTCTCGTGTTTTTCGTTTGCATTGATATAGCAGGTGATATGCGGCGCTATGGGGCGGAATAATCTGGTAGTGGGAACGGCGGCGACCCGGCCCATCGTTCAGGTGGAGGCTGGCACGAAAGTCTTGCGTGTCGGCGGGGTCATTCAGTCGGTTGCGGTGGATGAATCGTATACGCGGGATGTCTGGGATGCCATGCTGCCCCAGGATACGACGCATCCGCCGGCCAACGCCCTGATTCTTGGGCTGGGCGGCGGCACCATTGCTACGCTCCTGACGCAACGCTATGGTCCGGTGCCGATTGTCGGCGTCGAGTTCGATCCGGCGGTTGCGTGGCTGGCGCAGCACGAGTTCGGTCTCGCCGCGCTGCCAAACGTGCGCATCGTCGTAGAAGACGCTTTCGCCTATCTGCGGCGCTGCGAAGAACGCTTCGATGCCGTCTGTGTGGACCTGTATGTCGCTGGTAAGATGTCACATGGCGTGCTGGGCGCGGCGTTCCTACGCGATCTGCACCGCGTGTTGACGCCTGATGGCGTCGCTGCGATCAATCTCTGGCGCTCGCCCTATCTTGGCGATCAGTTGCGGCGATTGGAACGGCATCTTGACATTCGCGGCACGACGAACGTTGACGACAATATCATCGTTTCCTGCGCCCGTAAAGCCTGATGCTCAGCCGTTTCGCGCAAGTAGGCATAGAAGAGAGTGGCAGCATTCCCCCGTCTGTTCTATGCTTGTTATCATATGTCTTGTGCTACGTGATACGCTAACAGTGGAGAGGGGGAATCCGCCTCGTTGGTGGCCCATGATCTGCATTATTTTTGTCCAGTCCAAACACCCGTAAAGAACCGTTGTTGAAGGAGTTCCGTCTCATGCAGGAGATGCACACGCCTGGCATGCAGAATGTCGTACTCGCCAGCAAATCGCTGGCCGACTACGCGCCGGTGGTCGGTGATGATGTAATTGCCGAAATCGAGCAGCTTGCCCGACCGCTCCAGGGGGCACGTGTCATCCACATTTCGTCTACAGCCTATGGTGGCGGCGTCGCTGAGATGCTGCATACCCTTATCCCATTGATGCGTAGCGCCGGACTCGACGCAGAATGGCGTGTCATCTCCGGCTATGACGAATTTTTTTCCGTTACCAAGAGCATGCACAATGCCTTGCAGGGCATGGCGCTGGAACTGACACCAGCGATGCGCGCAACCTATCTGCATGCCAATGTAGACAATGCCGTCTATTTCGAGGATGGCTTTGACTATGTAATCGTACATGACCCGCAGCCCGCGCCGCTGCGTATGCTGCGCGCCGGCGACAGCGGACATTGGATCTGGCGCTGCCATATTGACCTGACGGCGGCCAACCCCGCCTATTGGGCTTTTCTGCGGCCATTCGTCCAGATGTATGACGCCGCGATCTTTACCATGCCCTCATACGTCAAGAAGGACCTGAAAATTGGCAAAGTGGCCATCGTTCCACCGGCGATTGACCCACTCAGCCCCAAGAATGCGCCGATGAGCGTCGCCGATACGCGCCGCATTGTCCAGCTCTATGGCGTGAACCCGGAGCAGCCGTTGCTGGTGCAGGTGTCGCGCTTCGACCCCTGGAAAGACCCACTCGGCGTGATTGATGTCTATCGCGGCGTCAAGCGCGAGGTGCCGGACGTGCAACTGGTGATGATCGGCTCGATGGCGCATGACGACCCGGAAGGCATGGAATATTACCAGCGCACCAAAGATTATGCGGAGAACGACCCCAATATTCACCTGCTCTCCAATCTCGATGGCATCGGCAATGTCGAGGTCAACGCTTTTCAGAGTGTGGCAACCGTTGTGCTACAGAAGTCGCTGCGTGAGGGCTTCGGCCTGACGGTGGCGGAGGGTCTGTGGAAGCACAAGCCGGTCATCGGCGGCAACGTCGGTGGCATCCCACTTCAGATCGAGGATGGCAAGTCTGGCTTTCTGGTGAACAGCATCGAAGAGTGTACTGATCGCGCATTGCAACTGATGCACGATCCGCAGCTTGCGCACCAGATGGGTGTCTATGGTCGTGAGGAGGTTCGCCAGAAGTTCCTCTCCACCTCCAACCTGCGCCATTATCTGCGGCTCTTCAATGACCTCTCCGGCACAATGGCCGACGAGCGCCACGCGACAGTCCTCAGCAGCCATCGGTAGTCCTTACCCTTACCCCAGCGGTGCTCTGCGCTCCCCTCTCCTCGTGGGAGAGGGGCCGGGGGTGGGGTCTCTCCACTCTGCGCTCCCCTCTCCCGCGCACGGGGGAGGGGTTAGGGGTGGGGTCTGAAGGAGGCGTCATCCATGCGAGTGGTCAGCGTTGCCGAAATGCGCGATATCGAACAGCGAGCCGACCGTGACTATGGACTCACAGGGGCCATCCTGATGGATCACGCTGGCCACAGCGTCGCCACCTTCCTGCGCGAACGGCTGGGCGGCGATGTTGCCGGGCGCGACATCCTGGTCCTGGTGGGACCGGGCAACAACGGCGGCGATGGGCGTGTCATGGGTCGCTACCTCACAGAGTGGGGCGCGAACATCACGTATTATGCCTGGAAAGAGCAGCGTCTGGAAATAGGCGCGCGCACTATCTCCGTTAACGATGATCTCGCGGCGGTGCGTGAAACCATCACACAGAGCGCCGTCGTGGTGGATGCGCTGCTGGGCACCGGCACTGCACGCCCGCTGACGCCGAGCATGCGCCAGCTTCTCGCCTGTGTCGCGGAAGAGAAGCAGCGCCGCTCCCAACTGCTCATCCTGGCGGTGGACCTGCCGACCGGACTCAACGCCGACACCGGCGCAGTGGATGAGGGCACGCTGGCCGCCGATCTGACGGTGACGCTGGCTTTCCCCAAGCTGGGCCTCTTTTTCTTCCCCGGCGCAAACTACATTGGCGACCTCAAGATCGGCGGGATTGGTCTGCCCGATGACATGCCTATCACCGCTGGATTGGAACTGCTGGACGCGGCGATGCTGCGTCCGCTGCTGCCCAAGCGCCCGCTCGACAGCAACAAGGGCACCTTTGGCAAGGTAATGGTGCTGGCGGGTTCGCTGCCGTATCCCGGCTCTGCGTACCTGGCGGCGACAGCGGCGGGGCGCATCGGCGCGGGACTGGTGACGCTGGCCGTCTCGCCGGAGCTTGCGCTGATCTACGCGGAAAAGCTCTCTGAGGCGACCTTTCACCTCATGCCACCCAATAGCGCCACGCCAGAGGAGCGCGCCGGGTCGCTGCTCGACGCGCTCAAGACGCTCAAGGGCTATCGCGCGCTGGTAGTAGGGCCGGGGCTGGGCCAGAGCGACGAAACCCGCGCCCTGTTGCTGCGTCTCTTCGCGGGCATCCGCGCCTTGCCGGAGGATGAACGCCCGCGCCTGCTGGTGGACGCCGATGGGCTGAACAACCTCTCGCATGTCGAACGCTGGTGGGAGCAGTTGCCAGCGGAGACGGTGATTACTCCCCACCCTGGCGAGATGGCGCGGCTGCGAGGCGGCGCAAAGGTCTCCGGCGGCGGACCCGACCGGCTGGAGGTGATCCGCGAGGTGGCGCGCGACTGGCAGCTCACCATCGTCCTCAAAGGGGCTAACACGCTGATCGCCGGAGCGGATGGTGCGCTGCGCATCAATGCGCCGGGCAATCCTGCGCTGGCGACCGCTGGCACCGGCGATGTGCTGGCTGGAACGATAGGCGGCCTGCTGGCGCAGGGACTCGCGCCGCTCGACGCTGCCAGCGCAGGCGTCTATCTGCACAGCCGCGCTGGTTTCCACGTCTCCGCGCGGCTCGGTGACGCTGGCCTGCTCGCCGCCGACCTCTTGCCGGAGCTACCGCTAGCCCTCCGCGCGTTGAAAAGCGGTTCCTCTCATTGAACATGCAAACCATGCCACAATCTCTATGCAGCGGTCCTGTTCTTGCAGAATAGCGTTGGCGTCGAATCTGCCCCTGGCAGGAAATGCCAGGGAGCAGGTTTTTGGGGAGAGGGCCAGCCTGCTTCGGCCCTCGATGTGTTCACAACGTGCATAGTGATGCCACAGCCCGCGCATATGCTACGGAGCGGCATCCGAACAAGCCAAGAGACAGGAGCGACGAAAACGTATGTCAACCCAGGCTGATTACACTCCCGACGAGTGGAATGTCATCGTCCATGCCCCAGCGCAGGCCTCGATGCTGGTGGTCAACTCCGATAAGAGCGGCGGGATCATGGGGCAATTCGCCATCGTCCAGGAGACCAAAGATGCCCGCGCCGCCGTCCAGAATGCCGCTGATACGGGCGTTGGACTGGTGAAAGAGGCGGCAAGCTCTCTCCTGGAGGAGACGTCCTGGCGTCCGATGATCGAAGGCGCCACCGCTGAGAAGGTCACGTCATACCTGCAACGGGCCAACAGCATCGTCAAGATGAAGGCCACGCCGGATGAAGCGACCGCCTACCGCAAGTATGTCTACGACGTTGCCACGCATACCGCCTCTGCCGTCGCCGAAACCAAAGGCGGCCCGCAGACCAGCGACAAAGAAAAGGTCGCCTTGCAGCAGATCGCCAAGATGATCGAACTCAACGGCTAACAAACAACCACCAGACACGACAACATCTAGCACGACATGCGTGCGAAAGCGCCTTTCTCAAATGGGGGAAGGCGCTTTCGCTGCCCGGCGCAAGGATTGGCAGACAGGAATGTCTGCCCCCACCAGAACGAGCATCACGTGCCTACCCCACCGAAATGAGCCGCCAATCGGAAGAGAGCGCGCCGCTACGTCGCTCCCTTTGGCACTGTCCATGCGGTACCCATGCCCTAGAGTAGAAACAACACAAGCGTATGGCTGCTTAAAGGAGCAACATCAACAATGGCTGGCACATCAATGAAAACGCCGACCCATGCCGAGCACACGACCAATGGACACCGCAAACAGGTGTCATCGTATCCCGCGCCAAAGCAACTGGCGACGCCGACCGATCTGACCGAGAAAGAGGTAGGGGCCATCGTTCAGGCGGTCAATCCGTTGATTGCCGATACCTTCGCGCTCTACGTCAAGACCAAGAACTTTCACTGGCACCTCTCCGGCTCGCATTTCCGCGACTATCATCTCCTGTTAGATGAGCATGCGGAGGGCCTCTTCGCATCCATTGATACGCTGGCGGAGCGGATGCGGCGCATTGGCGGCACCACTATCCGTAGCCTCTCGCATATCGAGCAGTTGCAGACCATCCAGGATGACAACGACGACTACGTGCCAGCCGGCGAAATGATGCAACGCCTGCTACGCGACAACGCCCATATGGCGGAGGCGCAGCGCGCCGCCATCGAGGTCTGCGACAAGAACCGCGATACCGTGACGAGCAACCTATTGCAAGAGATACTCGACGAGACGGAACGGCGCAAGTGGTTCCTGTATGAGATCGTGCAGGGCATGGATAACACCAACTAGCCGCGAAAAAGAGAGAGCGGGACGGATAGCAAACGTCTATCCGTCCCGCTCTTTGTTGATGGTCTCACGCCTGCTGGCGCTGCCCGTAGGCGAGATAGAACGGCAGGACGCCTTTGCCTTTGGGGCGCGCAAACTCGTCTTTTGCCAGCGCCATCAGGTGATCGTACTGCTGTTCGCTGGCAATGTTCGCAGCGATGACCCCGGCGCGCAACGCCTGGGCGACGGCCATGCAGTCGGTTGCGCTCATGACGCCGATGTGCCCGCCCCAGGCGCCCATCGGGAAGAGCAGGTGATGCTGGGTGACGTTGCCCAGCCCGCCGTGGCGCAAGAGGTCGCCCAGCGTGTGGCCCATTGTAAAATCAACGCCACGCTTGGCGCAGAGGGCAATCCAGGTGTTCCAGAGTCCGGTCAAGCCTGGCCCGCCGTCCTGGGGCACGCCACATTCCGCCAGCTCGATCCAGCCGCCCGGCTTCGTCACCCGCGTCAACTCCTGAATGACATCCGGCCAGCGCGCGCTGGGAATCGCCGTGATGAGCAGCCGCTGATGCACGAAATCGAAGCTGCGGTCAGGGAAAGGCAGCCGCTCCAATACGTTGCCCTGCGTGAATGAATAGTTGGCTGGGCGAGCTGTCAACCCATGCCCCAGCGTGGTCGCCTCGTCCACCGCCGGCGGAACGAGATCCACTCCCGTCACCTGCGCCAGCGGAAAGAGCGCCGCCATCTCCATCCCCCAGCGCCCGGAGCCGGAGCCGACATCCAGAATGCTGGTGGGGTTTTGTAATGGCGAGGCATAGTTGCCCCGGAAGCCAGTGCGGAGCAGATAATGCTGGAAATCCAGCCGGTTGACCTCCGCCATATCTTTGGGCAAGGGATAGGTGGCGGATTGCAGATGACGACGACCACCAAACAAGAAGAAGCGATGCTCGCGCGGGTCGTCCACCACGACCGCGCGGCGTCTCCGGAACCAAGCCATATGTTGAATCGCTCCACTCTCCTACAAAAGCACAATGCAAACGCAAGAGCGAGGTTGTCCGATAACTGTTACTTCCTAAAGATAGCAGCCGTGTCAAGCTGCCACCTACGCCAGTAAAGCACATGATGTGGCACAAAGGTAAGCCCAAATAGGGCAGAAAAGATGCCGCCGCTTTGCTCAAAACACCCAAAGCGGCGGCATAGTGCTAACAGCGTATGTGCGTGCGGCTAGATATGGCACTGGCTCAAGCCGCGCTTCTCCAGGTATTGCTGGTGATAGTCTTCGGCGCGGTAGAAGGCGGGCGCGGGCAGAATCTGCGTGACAATGGGCTTCTTATACGCGCCAGAGCGTTCCAGCGCCTCCTTTGAGGCGATAGCCGCTGCTTCCTGTTCCAGCGTATGGAAGAAGATCACCGAGCGATACTGATCGCCAATGTCCGGTCCCTGCCGGTTGAGTTGCGTCGGATCGTGATTTTCCCAGAAGACTTTCAGCAGGGCGTCATACGAGACGCGGCTGGGGTCGTACTCGACCTGCACCACCTCGGCGTGGCCGGTGGTATGCGAGCAAACGTCACGATAGGTCGGGTTTTCCGTTGTGCCGCCAGCATAGCCAACCGTCGTCGCGACAACGCCGGGCACCTGGCGGAAGTCCGCCTCCACGCCCCAGAAACAGCCAGCGCCGAAGGTCGCCTTTTCCACAGTTTGATGTTCCATGCTCATATCTGAATCCTCGAAATCTCACGAACGCCGGAGTCTGGTCCGGCTTGAAGTTTGTATGGAAGATGCCTCCATTGCATTCTATCCTATCGCAATCCACTTACATCTGTATTACGTTTGCGAGGCCGAACTGGTTTACTCTGGACCGCAAACATGCGGCAATCCAACGGACTTCAGCGACCCTGGTTGGTGAGGCGCTGACCGGCGATGGTCACGGCGTGGAGGAAATCATCAACATCGAAGGGTTTGGCAACGACCTGCACGGCGAGCTTGGTCAGAAGACGAATGAGCGCCAGACGCATCGAGAGGCGCGCGGCGCTGAGCAGAATGAAGCTATAGCGTTTGGAAAGTTTGCGGTCCTGCGCAATATCGCGCAGCAATTCGACGCCATCGAAGCGCGGCATGAATTGATCGAGCACCACCACCATCTTGCCGCTCTCTGCCGAACGAAGGATGCGCAGCGCCTCTTCGCCTTCCCGCGCCTCGATCACCTCATAGCCGGTGTCTTCGAGGACTTCCCGCAGCGTCTCGCGCAAGGCATCGTCATATTGGATGACCAGCACCCGGAACGCAGGTGGGTGTTCGTGTGACATGCGCGCCTCCGTCTACGGTGAAGGTGTCTACCACGCAAACCTGTACGGCTGATGAGTTCGCAGCTAGTATAGCAGGTTGGCGCGGCTTGTCTACATCCACTTTCGTGTGAGACGGAGGCGCCAGAAAGTCAACCTTCGACGAATAGGATGCCAGGGCCGGTATGGATGTAACGATAATCCACCCTGCCGAAGCCAGCGCCACGCCAGCTAAAGTTCATCTCGCTGATGAGCAGCCAGTAGCCGCCGGGGCTGATGCCGACCAGTTGCGCCCAGTGACCGGCGGAGCTTGCGCCCTGCACGTTGGGGTCGAACCAGACGGCCTCGCCAGCTTTGGGGATCGAACTGCGCGGCAGGTTGGCCGCCGTGATGTCTGGATAGTTGAGGTGTTGCTCGTTCACCCACCAGTTGCAGTAACCAAACCCTGGACGCACGGGGAAGTTGGCGGGGTTCGGCGTGTAGATATCGGCGTAGCAGCCGGGCGGTACGGTCCACTGGGTGATATTGGGAACGAACATATAGCTTTGCTTGCAAAACTCGCCGGTGACATCTGCCCCCGGCGCAACCACGACCGGGGTAGAGCCATCCGAGAGCGCGGGACCGTAGCCGGTGGGCAGCGGAGTGCCGGTAGCCAGCGGTGTAAGAGAGGTCGCCTGTCCCTGAATGACGGCATTATGGGCAGTGGCGGCGCTGGCGGTGTTCTGCGGCACGCGCGTAATGGCGAACGCCGTACTCGTCACCAGCAACACCGCGACGCCGATGATCGCCGTCAACTGTTCGCGGCTGCCACGCTTCATGAGCGGCTCGATGGCGGTGCGCAGCGGCGAAGGCAGCCAGCTTGGGCCGGCCTTGCGCTCGGTTGCGATGATCGGCAGGCCGGTGATCGTATCGCGGCGGACGTTGTTCGGGCGAGTGCGCCGTTGCATGAGCGAGGTCCTTTCCTATCGGACGGTACTGACATCTCTCTGTTGCAACTGTACACCAGACGGTAGGCAACAGACGCTTCCTCTAGGAGAGGAGTCCTGCTGATGAGAAAATTTAGGTAGACCGTCCTCTTGGCTCTGGAACATTCCACGCTATTCTGCGTCCAACTCTGCGGCTGATACTGCGACTTCTCCCTGGCGCTGCCCTCGCGCTTCAGGCAGACTGAGAGCATGTGATTGTGCTATGCGGCTGGACACCATACCACCAACCAGCGAATTTGTCGAAGATCGAAGAATGAGAGGCGCTGTATGCTGCGCTCCCTGTATCGCGTGTACCTCTACGGCATCATCATCCTGCTGCTCTATTTCACCGCCATCTCCACCACCGCGTTCCTGGCGACGCTGCTGGGAATGACGCCACTCAACGGCGCCATCGAGAGCGAGCCGGCATCCAGCGCCATTGTGCAATCGGCGGTGTTTACGATCATCGCCTGGATCATCACGCTCGGCGTCGGCGGATTCCATTACTGGCTGCTGCGCCGCGATGAAATAGCCGATCCAGCGGCGGCAAATGGCACTGTGCGCGCGTTCCTGGTGAATCTGGGCGAAGGGATTGCCGCGCTTACGGCGTTGATCGGCGGTGTGGTCGCCCTGACCATCGTCAGCAACGGATCGAGCGCATCAACCGCCTTTGCCACGCTGTTCGTATTCGCTGCGCTGTTTGTGCTGTTTGAGGGTGAGCGCAGGCGACGATCGGCGGTGAGCGGCGCTGCGCTGGTTTTCCAGCGGTTGCACTTCGCCCTGTTGCAATTGATCTTCCTGCTCTTCTTTGTGCTGCCCGCGCTCTTCGATGTCCTCACACAATCGTTCTACGCTGTGCTGAATAACCTCGGCATCCTGAACGAAACCTGCTATTACAATTTCATTGGTGTAGGCTATTGCAACGAGAGCCAAACAGCATCCACCACCAGCAATCAGTTTGTTCCGGCCTGGCTGCTGGTGGGACTGGTGCTGCTGGCCTGGCTGGGCTATTGGTTGCTCGCGCGAGAAGAAAACCACTCGAAACTCATTGAGACGTTCCGATTCCTGGGCTTTGCCACCGGCGTAATCGTGCTGCTAGTGGCGCTCAACCGCGCACTTGAACTGGTGGTGCGTCTCGTAGGCGGTGTGCAGACGACCGGCCTGGACTTCGCCCTCAGCTATAATTTCGTCACGCCGCTGCTGATTGGGCTGCTGGTGGCTGGTGTCTATGCGCTCTGGCTGCGTAGCGATGCGATGCGTGCGCGCCAACCGCTGCACCTGACCCGATTGATTGCGCTGGCGATAGCGGCAGGGCTGGCGGCGATTCCGTTCTGGATGGGATGTATGGCGCTGCTGGATGACCTCACCGGGCAACTGGTATCCACTGGTTCATCCTCCTCGCCTTCTATGTTCATCTCCAATCTCGCGCTGATGCTCACCGGAGTTGTCTACATTCCGCTGGAACTCTGGCTGAGCGCGAGTACCCGGCGAGCGGACGCTTCGGCAGCGCCACGCCGCGCCTTCATGTTCGCATTGCTGGCGTTGGGTGTGCTGGATGCCGTCATTTCGCTGATCGTGCTGCTCTATGCGCTGCTGACGGCGGCGCTGGGTAATCCGACCGGGGAGTGGCAACAGACGGCGCGGACCGCTGGCGATGCGCTCATCGTTGGCGCGCTGATTGCGGCAATCTATGGCTGGCGTCTCCTGGCCGAACAGCGCCGTCAGTCCGTGTCATCCGGGGCCTCGCAGCCAGCACATAGCCCAGCAGTTGCGCCAGCGATGACGCCGGTTGTTGACCTGGACGCCGTAACACTTCCTGGTGCAATCCCTGCGCCGTCCGCTGCCGGGGCTTCCCTCTCCGCATCTCCGGCTATCACCATTGAAGGCGTTCTCGATGATCTGCTGGCGGGACGCATGACCCGCGATCAGGCGGCAGCGCGTATCCGGGCGCTGGCATCGGCGTAGGTTGGCAGACAGGAATGTCTGCCCCACCGGCAGGCGAGTATTACGCTTCTTCGACGCGATCCTGGCGGGCAAGATCGGGGTCTTCATCCTCGGCCATCGGCAGCGGCGGAATGAGATCGGCGGGCGCGGTTGGTGTAGCTAGTGTCTCTGCTGGCGCAGCTTCCGGCTGGCCGGGGGGAAGTGTGGGCGTGGACATCGAGGGAACGGCGCGGCTCTGTGCCACGCTGCCGCGCAGCATGCCACGCCAGCCGATATCCAGCGCCGGGCGCAGGCGACCCAGGCGGGCGCGCACCTCGATGAGATAGCGGCCATAGCGCGTCGTTTCGTTCGCGTACTGCCAGATATCGCGCGCATCCAACGTCTGTCCCACGGCGCCCTGGAGCTGCTGAAGCAGGTCTATCGTCTGGTTCAGCGTCACCAGCAGATCGCCTTCGGCAAGGTCAATGCGCCGCAGCAGACCGCCAAGCGAGAAGCCGCGATGCCAGTTCAGCGCAACGCCGTGGAAGTTCTCGACAATGCCCGGCGAGAGCGCCAGCCCTTCCTCATATTCCAATGTGGCGACACGCCGCCGCGCCGTCATGATTTCGCGGCGCAGTTGCATCAACCGCTGCGAGAGATAGTTGGTGTTGCGCATCGAGCGGTCGTCATCAAACGTGAACCAGCTTACCGCCTCGGCCAGTTCAGGCGCTGTCAGCCCGTCCAGCGCGCCGTTGACCATCAGTTCGGTGAGAACCATGCCAGCGGGATGGAAGAGCGCGCGTAGGAGTCTACCTTTGATTGTCAGTTCGTCGTCTTCGCCAATATAGCGTAGCGTCCGCAGCACCGAAATCGTGCCTTCCAGTTCGGCGGCGGCGGCGCGGCTGAGCGCATACTCGTGGCGGTGCGCCCCGGCCTTGCGTGAACGTTGTTGGCCGCGCGCCGGCTCGATATCATACTCGATGTCGGCGCGTCCAGCGGAACGGTCGGGGCCGCCACGCCGCTGAAACTCTCGCAGGCTTGCGGCCAGCGCTGTCCGCAGGCGGCTAGAATCGCCCGCGCGCCAGAGGTTGAGGACGGTGTTGTAGCGCACGGTGAAGGCGCTGGTGACGGGCAGCAGCGGCGCTGTCAGCGCAGCGAATGCTGGCTCAAAGGCGTCCCACGGTGAATAGGGGATGATGGCCGCGCCTTTGGCATCCATCCCGCGCCGGCCTGCGCGTCCCGTCAACTGCTGGTATTCGTTGGGCGTCAGCAGGCGCATCTGCGTGCCATCGAATTTGCTCAGGCTGCCGAGGACAACGCTACGCGCTGGCATGTTCACGCCCAGCGCCAGCGTATCGGTGGCGAAGACGGCGCGCAGGTCGCCGCGCTGAAACAGCGTCTCCACCATCATCTTCAGCCCCGGCAGCAGACCGGCGTGATGGAAGGCGAGACCGCGCGGCAGCAGCGCCGCCAGCCGTTGCACCTGTTCCAACTTCTGATCTTCGGCAGGTAGGCGCTCTACCCATTCCTGCACCTCGGCATGCAGCCGCGCGCGGTCCTCCGGACTGACGAGCAGGTGGCTTTTGGCGCTTTCGGCAGCCACCTCGACGGCGCGCCGCCCCGGCAGGAAGTAAATGCATGGCAACAATCCCGCCTCGCGAAGCGCCGTCAGCGTCTCGCCAGCCTCCGGCGCAGATCGTTCTTTGGGCTTCTCCTCTTCCTGCTTCTCTTGCTTCTCTGGCTCTGTTTGCCCCGCCTGCGGTACTTGTTCCGCCTGTTCTGCCTGTGGTCCTGCCTCTGCGCCTGCGTTTGCGCGCTGCTTTCTGGTCGTGCGCGGCGGCCATTCCTCCTCGTCGTCCTCATCCTCATCGTCTTCATAATAGCTGGTGTAGCGGCGGTAGCGATTGCGCATGCGCGCCAGCTTGGCCTCGCCGCCAATGCCGGGGAATCGCTCAACGCGCTCACCGGCGGCGTTCTGGACGAGGTGCAGCGCGCCATCCAGGAAGAAGTAATGCTCCAGCGGCACGGCGCGTTCAGAGTGAAAGACCAGCGCCGTCGGCCCATGCACATGCTCGATCCAGCGGCGCAACTGACCGGCGTTGCTTACCGTGGCGGAGAGACCAATCAGCGTGATGCGTTCCGGCGAGTGGATGATCGCCTCTTCCCAGACGGGTCCGCGTCCTGGGTCGCCTAGATAGTGCAATTCATCGAAGATCACGCAGCCAACGGTCGAAAGCTCCTCATCCAGCGCCGCGCGCCGCGCCAGTTCCACGACATCATCAGCGGCGACGACGCTCCTCACGCTCTCATGCCCATCTTCACCAGCACCGTCTGTGGCTATCGCCCGCGCGACGCGATGGCTGATGCCAGAGAGCAATTCGTCGGCCTCCTGTGCGGGCGTGAGGCTGGCGGCGCGTAACCCTTCGAGCAGCATATTGCGGTAGATTTCGGTGGTCATGACGACGATGGGGGCGCGGGCGTTCTCGACGATATCGCCGGTTAGCAGGCCGACATCGCGGTCGCCATAGCGGCGGCGCAGGTCGCGGAACTTCTGGTTGGAGAGCGCCTTGAGCGGGGCAGTGTAGATGGCGCGCAGGCCTGCGCGCCGCGCCTGCCAGATGCCAAACTCCGCGACCACCGTTTTGCCAGTGCCGGTTGGCGCGGCCACCAGCACAGAACGCCCCTCGGCAAGATGATGGGCGGATTCAACCTGAAATGGGTCAAGCGGAAACGGCTGGCTGGCGGCGAACTGCGCGACAAGCGCCTGTGCCTCCGCGCTGAATGTCACCGGCTCGCTCCGGTGCGGAGCGGGACGCTCACGTCTATGTGCCTGCTCAACTGCTGGATAGGACGTTTTCGCTGTTTTTGCAGTTTTAGTTGCTTTGCTTGATTTCGTCGGCTTGTTCGGCTCTGCGGCGCGTGGTTGCGCGCGCTGATCTGACGTCTCCTCCGTCTGCCTGGGTCGGCGCAATGGTCGTTGCCGTTCACTCATCCTATCCCGTCAAGCCCCTCCGTTATATCCGTCTCTCCGGTCCTCTCGCCCATATATCTTCCCATTGTAGCACACAGCGGCAGATTTTACCGGCTGGCTGAGCGGAGGGGTGATTTCAACGTGTTCTCTCGTTTTCTCTCGTTTTCTATGAGGCTTATGATGCTAGCGACGCATCCGCCGTTGCGCTGACCGCTGCGACATCTTTGGCATAGTGGCGGCTGCCACGAATGCCGATGATACCGGATATCAGTAGCACCAGCGGGCAGGTCAGCAGCAGCGCCAGGCCGATCTGCTCGCCGCCTAGCGCGCTGGTGAGCCAGGTGGCGATCAGACCGATCAGCGCGGCGGCGTAGACATCGCCAAGCAGGTGCGCCAGCGTCAACTCCATGCCGCCGACCGCGCCGCGCTCATCCGCCGGGACGACATCCAGCAGCGCCGCGCTCATCGGGCCGTTGTAGAGGTTGAGGAAGAAGGCGCTGAGCAGGCCGAAGATGACGAAGATGGCAACGCCAATGAGAACCCGTGTGCCTTCGCTGGCCCCGGTATACGCCGGAATCCGTTGCAGGACATACGGCGCACCGACCGTGCCCAGAATGCAGGGCATGGCGAGCAGGAAGCCCAGGCCGCCGGTCAGCACGCGCGCGCCAGCATGCGTCTTGCCAAGGCGATCTGAGATGATGCCGCCGCCAAGATTGCCAAGAATACCACCGATCAACACAACTCCGCCGCCGAGAATCGGCACCAACGTAAGACTGATGCCAGCATGTGGGAATGCGCCGGGAGTTGTACCGACCAGTATCCCATTCGCGTAATGGTTGACCTGCTTGCCGTAGGTATTGCCCAGATAAATCGGCAGAAACGAGGTGGCGCCGGTCAGCGCGAAGAAGCCAAAGGCATGCGTCCCCAGGATCACGCGGACGGTGGGGATGCTGAGATACCTGCGTATGCGCGCCCAGAACGACGGGGCATCTCCCACGGCCTGCCGGATGGGTGGGTCATCCTCGTGACGAATCTTCTCGCGGGTGCGCCAGATGAGAAAGGCGAAGATCAGGCCGGGGATGCCGGTGAAGAAAAATGCCAGCCGCCACGCACCGGGAGCGGAGAAGAATCCGGCGAGCAGGAAACCGATGGCCGCGCCGATCAACGCGCCAACGCTCCAGCGCGAGAGGATGCTGGCGCGTTTCGCCGGCGAATAATACGCGGCGAGCATCGGCGTGCCGGCGGGATAATAGCTGCCCTCGCCCACGCCAAGCAGCGCGCGGATGCCCAGCATACCCCAGAAGCTACTCATCAGGCCAGTGAAGGCTGTCGCCAGGCTCCAGATGGCGACGCCCAGCCCGACGATGCCCTTGCGGCTGCGGCGGTCCGCCAGAAAGCCCAGCGGCATCGCCAGCACCGTATAGACGAGCAGAAAGCCGGTGGTGAGCGAGCCTATCTGGAAATCATTGAAGTGCAGATCACGCTGGATATTCAGGCTGAGTCCGGTGAAAATCCAGCGGTCGAGATAATTCAAGAAGTTGATGATGAACATGAGCCAGAACACATAGGCGGCGTAGCGACCGGCACGTTTCATCGCGCCGGAGACGGGACCTGGCGTGGGCGCGCCGGCCTGGTCTGCTTGTGGAAGGGTGGCGTCGCTCATGAGTAGCGGCTCCTTGTTGTTACTGATGTGATGATGGATAAGGCAGAATCGAGCCAGGAATCAAGCTGGAATCAGGCAAGGAATAGCGGTGCGACGACCAGAAATCTTGCCGTCGTTGGCGGCATTGTAACATGGTAGTGATGGGCTGGCAACGCATTGCGGGCGCTCCAGGTGGCAACAGCGCGCAAAAAGGTAAAAAGGCACAGTTCGCAGCCCCACTCTTTACGATTGTAGTTATGCGCGCTATACTGTAGTATGGAAAGTTTTATGTACCACAAGCAGATGATTTGTTAGCACTTCCCATCGCGCGCGAGGTTGCGGGGAGGAGCGGGGCACAATGGCACAGAAATCAACAGCAGTACTCAATGACATACGAACAGCGACGCCAGAGCAGATTGTCTGCCCGGTCGCCAAGACAGCCGAGATCATCAGTGGCAAATGGACGCTGTTGATTATCCGTGATCTGACGACGGGCACGAAGCGCTTCAGCGAGTTGGAGCGTTCGCTCGTCGGCATCAGCCCGAAGACGCTTTCCGAGCGTCTCACCTCGCTGGAAAATGACGGTGTGCTGGAGCGCCGCGCCTACGCGGAAGTTCCCCCGAAGGTGGAATATTCGCTGACGGAGAAGGGGCAGGCGCTCGTCGAGGTCATCGAGGCGATGCGCGGCTATGGCAAACGCTGGCTCTGCTGCGAATCCGATTAAGCCGTGTGAGTATAACGCCCCAGCCCATACAATAAGTGGGCTGGGGCGTTTTGCTATACAGAGTGTTCTCGCGCAATCAGCGCGACGGCATAGCAGGCGATACCTTCCTGGCGGCCCGCGAAGCCCAGCCCGTCGGTTGTCTTCGATTTGACGCTGACACATTCCAGCGCGATGCCCAGCGTTGCTGCGAGTTGCTCGCGCATCGCCTGCACATGCGGCGAGAGGCGCGGGCGCTCCGCGACGATGGTGGCATCTACGTTGCCAATCTGCCAGCCCTGCGTCTTGAGCAGATTGACGGTAGAGGTGAGGAAGTCGCTGCTGGGCGCGTTCTGCCAGCGCGCATCGCTCGACGGGAAGTAGGCGCCGATGTCACCGAGCGCCGCCGCCCCCAGTAACGCATCTACCACCGCATGCAGCAATACGTCGGCGTCTGAATGGCCGGCCAGCCCCCGATCGTGCGGGATGGTGACGCCGCCGATGATGAGCGGACGCTGTGCCTCCGCTGGCGCGAAGGCATGCACGTCATAGCCCATGCCAACACGAGTTATGGTTGTCATGTCACCTGGCATACTGGTTGCCGCTTTCCCCGTTGCGAGCTGCCGCTGGATGATTGGGTCATGATTTCACGTTGAAGAAGGATTTCAGCATGTCCAGCGTGATCGGCGCCGCAAATGAATCGCCCGCGCCGCTATATTCGATGATAACAGCGGTGGCAATCTGCGCCGGCACCGGCGGGCCGGCGAGCGGTGAGGCCGGCGCGTAGCTGGTGAAGAGCGCATGCGGACTCGATTCATTGGATTGCGCTGTGCCCGTCTTGCCGCCAACCCGTACCGAGAACTTGCCGAAGATATTATAGGAGGTGCCCTGCGGCGTCTCTGTGGTCGCCACCATCGCCGTCTGCACGATAGCCAGGTTATCGGCGGAGAGCGGCAGCGTTCCCACTTGCTTCGGCGCGTACTGGATGGGCGCGCCACCGCCGGAGGGCGTCACCGAGGAAACGAGCATCGGCTGCATGCGCTTGCCGCCGTTGGCAATCGCTGCGCTGACGGCTGCCACTTGCAGCGGTGTCGCCTGGAACGACCCCTGGCCGATACCGAGGTCGGCGGCGTTGCTGGCGGTCCATTGCAGCCCCTGCTGCTGCACGGACTGCGGCGTAGGCACGAAGCCTGCGCTTTCGTCGCCGCCGGGCAGGCCAATGATGCCGGTCTTCGCGCCATAGCCGAACGCTTTCGCCGTGTTGGGCAGGATGTTCGGGTCTTTCTGATTCAATTTGACGGCGACCATCCAGAAAATGACATCGCAGGACGGCGCGAGCGCCTGTGCCACCGTCAGGCTGCCATGTCCCGTCGGCTTGTCGTCAATGCGCGTGATGCTTTCCCCCGGCACCTGATACGATCCCTGGCAGGTGAAAATGTCCGTTGGCTTGACGCCGTTGGAGAGCGCGGCGGAGAGCGTGACCATCTTGAAGACCGAGCCGATGGGATACGCGCCCTGGATGACGCGATTCAGATAGGGATGGTCCATCGCGTCGAAACGCGCCTGCTCGTTGGGCGTGAATCCCAGCGAAAAGTCGTTGGGATCGTAGATCGGCGTGCTGGCCATCGCCAACACGTCGCCCGTCTGCGGGTCGAGCGCGACCGCCGAGCCACCATGCCCGGCGGCATGTTGAACCAGCGCACTCATCGTCGCCAGTTGTTCGCTGAGCGAGATCGTCGTGTGGATGTCGCCGCCGGGAGCGCCGGGCTGCGTGGCAATCGCATAGACGACCTGGCCGGCGGTGCCATCGGCATTGACCTCTCTGATATCGAGTTCGCCGCCTTTGATCGGGCGCAGATATTGTTCGCCCCAGGCCTCGACGCCAGCGTCCCCCACCACATCGCTCTGGTCATAGTAATGCGATGTATCGGCATTGAGTTGATCTTGCGTGATCGGCGCTACATAGCCTGTAATCGCTGCCGTTGCGTTGCCATAGGGGTAGACACGCCCGGTGGTCTGATGCACCTGCACGCCGGGCACCGCAGTGATGGCGCTGCTCACTTTCTGATAGAGCATCGGCGTGATGGTGCGAATCGCCACGAACGCATCAGCCGGTTGTCCGGAAAGGAGCGCCTGTATCTGCGATGGCGTATAGTCAAGTTGCGCGCTGAGGACGTTGAGCAGCGTCGTCATGTTCTGGACCTGGCTCTGGACGACACCCACCTGATAGACGGTTTCGTCCTCCGCCAGCACATTGCCCTGGCTGTCGTAGATGGTGCCGCGCGGACCACTCATCACCGTCAGCCGCACAACCCGGTGGTAGTAGGGGTCGCCAATGGGGTCGTCCAGCTTGCTGAAAATCAGGCCGGGACTCCAATCTACCAGCCATTTGCCATTTTCCTTGACCAGCGGGATAGAGATGTCTTGCACGATCTGCCCGGCACGCGCGCTCTGCATGACGATACGCGCTGGCACATTGGCTGTCGTGCCGCTTGTCTGGATGGCCGTATCAATGGTATCGCTGATGCTGTAAATCTGCGCTTCATTGAGAATGGCTTTGGTCCGGTTGACGATGTAGTCTTCGGCGTTCTTGTATTCATGATTGAGGATGACAGGATTACTGAACCGTTGATGGCTGGCGTTGGAGGTGAGCGCATAGAGGTCCTGATATTTGCCGCCGGTATATGCCACCAGATAGGCGATGGTCGCCTGACAGGGGGTGTTGGCAGTAGAGCAGTTTCCCAGCGTGCTGGTGGCGCCGCCCGGCGTGCGGAAGGCGAAGTAAATCCCCGACGCAACCAGTGCCACCAGCACGACGGTACTCACGATAATCAGGAGGCGGTTGCGCTGCTGCGCGCCGCTGTCGCCTGCGCCGGGCTTGCTCCCAGGAATGCCGCCCGCGCCACCGGGACGGCTGGGCATGATAAAGCCGGGTGGCAGCGCCTCGGTCGCCGGAGGTTCCGGCGTGGCGCCCTGCTCAGGCACATCGAGCTTGCCCGCAGCATCAAAGAAGCCCTGATTGGCCAGCGGTTGTTGTTCCTGGCCTTGCTCGGTCGAACTCATCGCGCGCACCTCCTCCACCATCTCAACGGCTTAATTGTAACATCCGCTGCCAGCACTGGCGAGTGGTTTCGTTCACATTGGTGTGAAGGAACAGGAAAGAGACGGGTGAAGGGCCAGCGTAGCGTTTCCTACGCTCAACCATTCCCGAACTATCAGGTACCCGGTAGTTCCTGCACAGGATACTCTACGTTCTATACTAAGAACTGGAACGTCGGACCCATAGCGACATAACGGCATAGAGATAGTGACAAGGCGCGGATCAGTGAGCTTGCGAGTTGCACCACAACCGGCGGCTGATGAAGATCAGCCCTCCAAAGCAACAGGAAGATTCGCCCGCCTCCGGCAACGAAGCTGGCGACCGCTACTTTTCTGGGTGGCGCGACCAGATGTGCTTTTGCTGGTCGCGCTGGCTGCCGTCCTGCGGCTGAACTCGCTGCACGAGACAACCTTCCTGGGCGACCAGGCGGCGCTGTTCGCGCTGGGGCAATCCTCTCTGCTGCATCATGCCTTGCCGGTCACGGGGATTCGCTCCTCCATCGGCACGCTAAACATGCCAGCCTCCGTCTATCTGCTGCTGCCTTTCATCGTACTGAACGACCCCTTCTGGGCGACGCTGTTTACGGCGCTGGTGAATATCATCGCCGTTATGCTGCTCTATGCGCTCACCAACCGTTATGTCGGTCGTCGCGCCGCGCTGATTGCCGGCATGCTCTATGCAACTGCGCCCTGGGCCGTCTTCTTTTCACGCTTCATCTGGCAGCAGAATCTGCTGGCGCCAGTGGTGTTGCTGCTCATTTGGATGGTCTGCCGGGGGGCGTTGGAGGGCAAGCGCGGCTGGCTTGGATGGAGCCTGCTCTTCTGGGGCATTGCGCTTCAGCTCCACCCCAGCGCGGCGCCACTGATCGTCGTTATCGCGTTTGGCCTGTTGCTTTCCTGGCGGCGCCTGCGCTGGCGAGACCTTTTGTATTCAGCGCTGGCGTTGGCTGTGATGTTCGTGCCAGTGCTGCTCTGGGAGATGGCAAGCAATGGTTCCGATGTCAGCGCCTATCTGACATTCTTCCGCCAATCCGGCCACTATGATCTGGAGGTCGTGCGGAATGTCTTCGCGGTGCTGACGCTGCCACGCCTGCGCTATTTCGGTGAGGCAACCCTCTATTACCGCTTCTATCCGGCGCTCGCCTGGCTCACCTGGATATTGGTCGCGCTATATTGCGCCAGCATCATCTGGTTGGAGATTGCGCTGCTGCAATATGCGCGGCGTCTGCTCTTGCGTAGCACTGGAATGCAATTGACTGAGGCATTACGCGCCCCTGGCAAAGCCTGGCGTTCTTTCCGCACCACACGCTTGCGAGAGAAGGCGGAAAAGGCGGAAAAGGCTGAGAAAGCGGCGGCTGTTGCTGGCGAAACACCAGAGGCGCAGGCGCCCGCCAGCGCCGGTGTGGAACCGACCACCGCGCCAAACCTGGGGCATACGCGCATCATCAAGGTTGATGGACGTTTCCTGATTATTCTGGCGCTCTGGCAGCTTGCGCCGGTAGTGAGCATGCTCAAGCATCCCAAGCCGATTCAGGAGCATTACCTGCTGGTCCTCTTGCCGGCGCTATACCTGATGATCGCGCTGTTCCTCGCCTGGCTGGAAGAGTATTCGCTGCGGCGGGCTATTGCCTGGAGCGCGCGACGGCTGCGCCACGCGACCGATATGTCGCGCAGCTTCATCCCCCTTTCGGAGATTGGCAAGGCGTTCTTGGTAATCCTGGCGGTATTGACGGCTGCCCAGACATTTAGCAGCGTCTCGATGATCCTGACGCTCAACGACAGCGCCTTTACCGGGCCGTTACGCTTCACCTACACCCATTATGGCTTCCCGTTGGAGGTGCAGCAGGATGCGCTGGCAACCGCCTATACCACGGCGCAGATCAACCAGGCGCATCTCTATGTGGCCACGACGTTCTGGCAGCAGCCGTCGCTTGGCTATCTGGCGGCGGCGGCCAATATGCAGGCAAACGTGTATGACGCCGGAAGCTGCCTGACACTGCCCTCCGCCGGGAGCGCGCCAGCCGTTGTCCTGGCAACCTCGCCGCTGGAATCAACCAACAGCCTGGCGACGATGCCAGGGGTGACGGTGCTGCGGACCATCGGCAATCCGCCGCCGCAGAATCTCCAGGAAGTGCCCGACAGCCCGGCGCTCACGCTCTATTCGGTTCCCGCTGGCTCGCATCTCTCGAATGAAATAGCGGTGCCGGTGAGCGCGAAGGCGGCAAAGCAGACGCATCTCGTCGCCTATGCCAGTGCCCGCCGCGCGGATGGCGCGTCGCAACTCGTGCTGCACTGGTCCGGCGCACCGCCCGCCGTTGGCACGCCACAAAACGCGCTCGCGTATTGGTATGGCGCGCAGCCACAGGCGGATAACGTGCCACCAGCGAACTACCTGTTCATGGCGCAACCGCTGGATAGCGCAGGCCACCCGCTCGGCGCGCCCGCCGTCTCCAACTGCACGGTGCTGTTCTGGGGCGCGAACGATGACGTGTATACCTGGCTGGACCTGCCGCAGATCAGCGGCAAAAAGACCGTAGCCAGTTGGCGCGTTTGGATCACCCAACAGACGATGCTGGTGAGCCGCCCGACCTTCGCCGGTATCACGCTGGAAACGGCGGATATCACTTATAGCCCGACCGTTACGCTTCCCGGAGCCGTCACGATTCCCGCGCTCAAGTAAGCGCGTAAGTGACTGCGCACCGGAGGTGATAGCTGCCAGGAACTGGCCTCAGACGTGAACGGTTGAGGTGGGGGCTGATACGGCGGAGGGAGCCGCATGGTAGTGTCCGGCGCGCGCAAGGCGGCGTACCGTCAGCAGATCGCGGGTCATGCGCCAGGAGTCGCGTAGCGCATGAATGTTGGGGCTTGGCGAGTAATACCAGTCCACCGGAATCTCAACGATGCGATAGCCCCACTGGCGCGCGACATAGAGCAACTCAACATCAAATCCGAAGTCGTTGATGGTCTGCACCGCCGCCAGTTGTCGCCCAATATCTGCCCGCAGACATTTGAAGCCGCATTGTGAATCCTGGATGCCGGGGAGCGCCAGCGCGCGAACGAGCGCATTGTAGATGCGCCCCATGATATGCCGGCGGAGTGGCTCACCAAACCGCCGCGCTCCTGGTCCTTCGCGCGTCGCAATCGCAATGTCCACATTGGTCAGTTGCGGCGGCAGAAACTTGGGAATCTGGCTGACTGGCATCGAGAAATCAGCGTCGCAGAAAAAGCTATAGACGCCACGCGCCGCCAGCAATCCCTGGCGCACGGCGTGGCCCTTGCCGGACTGCGGCGTTTGCAGCAGTCGCAGCGCCGGCCAGCGCTGGGCTGCTTCACGCACGAGATCGGCGGTGGCGTCGCTGCTGCCGTCATCCACGACGATCACCTCAGCGGCGTAGGGCTGGCGGTCGAGGAACGCGCGCAACTCACGCAGGCTCTTTGGCAGGCGCGACGCCTCGTTATAGGCGGGAATGATGATCGAGAGCAGCAGCGTCGCGCCGTCGTCCGGCTGGCCCTGGGTCGTCGCCATCGCTCGCTCCTCATTGCGTCTATCCATCACCAGCGCCCGTTACCGTTTGCTACCATCTGCTACGCCACGCCGATACGCCATGTTGCGCACTGCGCACATTGTAACATGGCCGCAGCGCGCGCATGGGATGCGTGGCCATTTCGCTGGATATGCGCCAGACGCCAGATCAGCGAGTTTTTGCTAACGGTGAGGCTATCACTGCCCTGATTGGCTGGACTGCATCCAATCGTAGCTGCGCCCCTGCTCAAAGGATGAGGCGCTGGGTGCGCCGCCGCTTGCGGTGGTGGTTGTCGAGGTGGTTGCGCTGGTGACGGCTGCGCTACCAGCAGCGGGCAGCGCTGGCACGACAATATCGCCCACGCTCACGCCGTTCAGCGGCAGCGCCTCTTCCCAGCGTTCGTCCTCCTGCTCGCCATGCTCCGGCGGCTCATCCGTCACCGGCGCAGACGTGTCATCGCTTGCTGCCTCGGCGTCTCCATCAGTATCCTGCTGATCCCCTTGATCCTGCGGCTCTTCATGCTGGTCGTCATCGTCCGGCTGATCCTCCTCTTCGCCGGGATGTGGCCACGTCCAGCCTTCCGGTAGCGGCACCCAGACGAGCAGTTCGCCATCCGGTCCGCTGTAGACGGTGGGGCGGCGCTGTGGTGGCGTGCGAGTGGCGATGGCAATGGCGCAGGTGGCCTCGGCGTAGATGACTTCGAGCTGCTCATAGGTGCGGCGGATGCGTAGCGCCAACGGCAAGCTCCCGGCTGCGGCGTTCTCGCTCCCCGGCGCGAAGAGGTCGCGCAATTCGCGAATGCCTTGCCCTACCACCAGCAGCCGCAGCCCCGGCTGCACACCGTGCTGGCTGCCGCGATTGATGAGCACCCAGCCATCCTCATTGACGTGGATGATATCCGCCGGCCATGTCGCCGCAATTCCTGTTCCTATCCCTGCCGCTGCACTCATTGTTCTGTGCCTCCAATTGTTCTCTTCACATCGCGTATTTTACGGCTCAAACGCAACCTATACGCTCTCTGCTGTCGTTGTAGCCTGCGCGCCTGCCAGTATAACACGTTTCGCATATGCTCAGCCGTTGACAATATGCGGCAAGTTTGTCATAGTCTGTCGTGCATGCTAGTACGAGCCAGGGAGAGAAGGAGCGCAAAAGGCAGTAGCAATGGCAACTCAAGAGATTGCGTTCGAGTTATTGGATTTCTCACCCTGGGAAATTCAGCGACGAGAGCGTAGTGCGAATACGTGGATGATTATTGGCGGGGGCGTAGTGCTATCTATCGTACTTTTTGCCATTGTCGTGACGCTACGACCACCCTCGACCGCTCAGCCAAGTTATTATCCTCAACCTGATTCCTTCACCTACTATGTACCGCTTTTCATCGCGGCGCTTGCTATCATGAGGGCATCCCTCTTCCTACGCGACTGGCGACGTTTCAGGCGGCAATGTGCCACGATTCTGGCGATGCGCGCAGGCGCAGCCCTGGGTGATGAACGCATTGCCCCGCTTGCCAAAGATCAACTCAGCGCCGTATTGGATGAGCCGTTGCCCATGCTCCCGGCGCGCTAGGCCCATTCAGGCGACCCAACTGGAACCAAATCGAGTTCTATTTCGAACTGAGCCTTATCTGCCTTGTCATGGGCGCTGGAATATCCACTATGTGTTTTTTTATGTTCTATAACAATGTTGACGATGCTCGCCAGGTAGGTGGTTTTTGGCTTGTGGTTGCTGGCCTGTCCTTCGTACTTCTGGTTATCCCTGGCGTCTGGGCGATTGTGCGCCAGCGACGTGTGAGCCGCCCAACTATTGTCACCGCCGACGAAGATGGGTTGCGCTGGACGCGCTTCGGCCTGCCAAAATCCGGTGTTCTGTTGCGCTGGAGCGACATCCGTTCATTCGCGACTCTGCGCACCGGCATGGCGCGGATATCCAAACAGAAATTTGACTTCACGCAGCATATTTTTGTAGTGGATGGTGGCGATTTCACACTCGCCTGGTACGTGAAGTACGGCTCACCCGATGCAGAATTGCAGGCGTCTGATAGTCTCACGCACCTCATCTTCGTGCGGACCGGTTTGCCACTGCGCGAACTAGCACAGACTTGAGTATCACAATCTCATCACAGTCTCTCTATTGGGTGATCTTGGTTAGCACGCTATCGTGACAATTAGTGAGATAGATGGTATCATAGCCGCGACCGGCGCACTTGTCGCGCCTGAGAAGCCCGCCTGATATCAGTGTCGTCAGTTGGTGATGCCGGCACGATGCCGTGCGGCCCCAGCAACCAATGGTGCGACGCATGACAGCACGACCAAGCGGACCAAGCATTGCAGCGTATCCATAGCACAACAGTACAACCAGTACAACCAGTGCAAACAGTACCCATAGCAGGTTAGACGGAGAAGGGGGCCGGTGTGTCCATTGAGATTGATGCGTTAGAGAAGAGCGTAGAAGAGTCTATTGCCGATGAGCCGGCCCGTGAAGCCGCCGATGCCGCGAATTATGGGCTGGCGCATGCCGCCGCCGAAGGCATGAATCGCTACTACCATCTGGCGAAACGCCAGGCATGGAAGATTGAAGATCTCTCCTGGGGAGCGATTGCGCCTGTGCCGGAGGGCATCGGCTCCGCCGAGAAACGTGCCCGCCGCCATACGATGTGGCGCTCGGTCGTCACCCAGCAGCTTCAGGCAGATATGATCGCCGCCCAATGTTCGGTACAATTGCTGACTGCGGCGCCCGACACAGAAGCGCGGCTCTACTATACGACAATGACACAGGACGAGGCCCGCCACCTGGAATCCTGGATGCGCCTCTCCGAGGCGGTGGGCGGCACCTGTGAGCCAGACCCCTACCTCGAAAAACTGGGCATCCTCACCATGAATGTGGATACGCTCGAAGAGAAAATCTGGCTCTTCCAGGTCGCGTTCGAGGGATTGGTTATCCCGCGTTTCCGCCAGATAGCGAAGGCCGCGCCCAACACGATCCTCGCGGAAATCTGTAACCGGCTGACCGTTGACGATGGTATTCACCACGGCTCTGGCGTCTGCTATGAGCGGCTACTGCTAGAGCGCGCCACCCCCAAGACTAAACGCGCCATCGAGCGGGTCTCCAAAGAGATGTGGCCGCTCTTCGTGCAACATCTGATGTGGCGCCCGCGTGAACGCGCCTGGGCCAGCGCCTCGCTCCGTTCGCGCGATATCGAACTGGTGAAAGCGCAGCGCAACGAGGTCATCAAGATGGGCCATGACTTCGACATGGAGGTTGACCTCTCGATGTAGCCCAGCGCAGCGCGTCGCAGATCCCCCCAGGCCGCAAGTAGTGAGAAGCTATCCCTTTTCATCACTTGCGGCTCTTGTTCTGGATGTGATTATGGTTTTGGCCGCAATTTCCTATCCCACTCATGAAAAAATTGACCCTCCAGTAGCGTCCTTGTGTTATGCTCACCTTTTGGGGCTGCTGTAATCCTGGCTACTCCGCACCAGTGGCAGGGACGAACGCCACCATAACGAAGCCAATGGTGGGTGCCGGTGGCCCCAAAAGTGACTTTTCCCTCTACCGCAGGTTCTTCTCCGGTTGGTAATGGCCGGGATGCCCCGCGTAGACATATCACCACAATACACGAGATTGGATCATATCAGCATGAATACGATAGATACGATGAAGCATCCAGATCATCTGGATCACCTCGATCACTTCGATCATACAGATCACATGGGGAGCCATGAGATCGAACTCTTCGGCGGACTCCGCATGAGCCTCAACGAAGCGCGGGCCGCCATTCTCGCACATTCCGGCGCGGACGCCATTCGTGAGTGGAGTCGTGTCGCAGTGGCGACGCTTGCCACTGGTCATGTCGAGCCAATCAGTTCAACCGGAGGCTGCCTCCTGCCGGACGGCCAGGCATGCCAGGTGTATTACGCCGGTGTGCGCCTGCGCTCCGGCCTCTCGATTACGGGCATCGGCGAATCACCAGAGGATGCCATCGAAGACCTGCTCTGGCAAGTGGTCATGTCATGCCTGATTGAAGATCAGCCGGCCAAAGCGCAACGCCTGCCTGTGGCAGCGCAAGCGACCTGCCGGTAAGCATCGCTTTGTCTCACTACTACTGCTTGATGAGCCGGAATTGCTGCCGCAGCAAACGACAGCGATTCCGGCTTCTGGCTTCTACCTGCTCTATTCCCATAGCACTCTTCTGATAGTTCACGCGTAACCTCCTCTTCCTGGTCCACCCGACAACTTGCAAATATGGCATGATTCTGGCTGCAAGATCGCTACAAAGACAGCGGTGGGGCCAGTCAGAATGCCGATTATCAGCAGCTTCCCCCACCGTCCAGACGTTTCATCCCAGGCAGGCGCCGGCAACATGCAACAGCCAGCAATCTGCTTGGTCTATAAGGACTTGAACTCATGACTATAACACCCAACCGGGTTCGTGCTTTTTCGCATCGAGAACACGAGTACCACCAAGAAGGAGCGCACAGACCCCATCGCTCGGAACATACCGTTCAATTCTACGAGACCGACGAGTTTCTGGTGCGCTCGCTGGGCCGGTTTATCCGGGAGGGGCTGGAGACCGGCGAGTCCTGCATTGTCGTCGCCACCGGCGCGCATCATCAGCGTGTCGAAACGTATCTACTGGCGCAGGGAGTGGATCTGCATCCTGCCAGCAAACAGGGCGCCTATCTCGCGCTCGATGCCGAGGAAACGCTATCGGCGTTTATGGTGGCGGGATCGCCCGATCCGGCGCGCTTTACCAGCATCATCGGCGACATTATCGAGCGGGCGGCAGCGCGCGGGCATCCGGTGCGTGTCTTTGGCGAGATGGTTGCGCTGCTCTGGATGGACGGCAACCAGGCGGCAGCAATTGAATTGGAGCGCCTCTGGAACGACCTACGCGATAACCCGTATCCCTTCGCGCTCTTCTGCGCCTATGCGATGGGTGGTTTTGTTGGCAACAAGTATAGTGCGGCTTTCGCTGAGATTTGCCGGCAACATTCCAGCGTCATCCCGGATGAAAACTATACGACGCTCGGCAGCGAGGAGGAGCGCCAGCGCGCCGTCACGTTGCTGCAACAAAAGGCCAGTTCGCTCGAAAAAGAGGTTGCTGAACGGAAGGCGGTGGAAGATCAGTTGCGCGTTGCGCTTGCGGCGCAGCGACAACTGGAAGAGCGCAAGAACGCTTTCATCAGTATGGCCAGCCATGAGCTGAAAACGCCGATCACCAGCCTCAAAGGGTTTACCCAGGTGTTACGCCAACGCCTGCAAACCCAGGCAGACCCGCAAACGCTGCTGTTCCTTGATCGCATGGATGTGCAACTCAAAAAGTTGACCAACCTCATCAGTGATCTGCTCGACATCTCAAAAATGCAGACGGGCATGCTGGCGTTCCGGGAGACGATCTTTGATCTCGATGAACTGGTGCGTGAAACCGTGGAGAATGTGCAGGCGGCCATCACGACGCATCACATTCGTCTACGCGGAGAAACGCAGGCGCAGATTGCCGGAGACCGCGACCGGCTGGGGCAGGTTCTCATCAATTTGCTCACCAATGCCATCAAGTATTCACCCAGAGCGGAGACGGTGATTGTGCGCCTGCGCAGCTATGATGGGCAGGCGGAGGTGTCGGTACAGGACTTTGGCATTGGCATTGATCGTGAGCAGTGCGAGCGCATTTTCGAGCAGTTCTACCAGGTGGCCGATCCCGTGCATACCTATCCAGGGCTGGGCATTGGCCTCTATATTGCACATACGATCATCGAGCGGCATGGTGGGCGCCTCTGGGTGGAGAGCGAGAAAGGCGCAGGCAGTACCTTCTATTGCACGCTGCCACTGCTGAAGAACGGATCAGTTGCTTCCAGTTCATGCGAGCAACGAGAAAGCCACAATGCGACCCGCAGAGAGAAGATGAAGAGAGAAAATCGAGCAGATGAATGATGAGCAACGATGCGCCGAAATCCCCTCAAAAAATCCTCATTGTGGAAGATGATCCTGATATTTCGCTTGCGCTCTCCTCGATTTTGGAGGACGCAGGGTATGTCGTGGTGACGATGGACGGCACAGGCGACCCGCTGCCGGTCAACGTCAACGATACAACCTCCCTGCCAGACCTGATTCTTCTGGATATGCTGCTTTCAGGGCAGGATGGGCGTGAACTGGCCCGACGCTGGAAGGGCCAGCCGTCCACCCGGCATATCCCAATTGTCATGCTTTCCGCGCATCCCTCCGCCGCGCAGGAGGCGCAGGCCGCAGGCGCGAACGATTTCATTGCCAAGCCTTTTGAGATGGACGATCTCCTTGCGCATGTCCGTCAGCATCTTGCTCATTGAGCATCCTGCCTCTCTGGTAGGCGAACATTCCTATCTGCCAGCGAAAACCACCATCCCCCATTCGGCGGCGTGCTGGTACCTTTGGGCACGGCGTTCAAGGGCGCTCAGTCGCCTCATGCTATACTCCTGATACGAGGCAGGCATGTCTGTTATGCAAAATTGGTCGAATGATCCAATCAGAGCAGACGAGAGCAGACCAGGGCGAAGCGGCGCGGAGAATTCCCATGTTGAACACCGAGGAGCAGCGAATCGCGGACCTTTCGCGGGCGGCTGAGGCGTTGATCGCCGGGCCGCCGGAGTATCTGCGCGCGTTCGTCGGTGAGGAGGGTGGCGCGCGCCAGCAACGTCGCGCCGTCGTCGTCGCGTCGCTGCGCGAGCAGGAGGCCGAGGGGCGCGTCGGCGTCTCTGTGGATGAACTGGCCGCCGACCTCGAAGCAGTGCTGCGTTTTCGCGGGCAGGAAGCGCTTAGCGATCTGCGTGGTGAAGTAGTGGAAGTGCTGCGCCAGCTCGAAGGTTGGCAGGCGGTGGATGGCGGTCTGGCGCCGGACCGCGCCGAACGTGACGGGTTGCGCCGCCGTGTCGAGCGCGACTATGCGCTGGCGCGTTCGCTGCGTGTCTTCCTGCCACACTGGGATGAGATTCAGCGCGCATTGCGCCGCCGCTATGTGAGTCTCAGCGCCAATTATTTTGCACAGGCCATCGCTGCGCTCGATACGCTGCTCGAAGAGCTGCAATACGAAGATACCGACCCGTTGCGCTGCCATACCGCCTGGCAATCGCTGCGGCAGGCGCTCCACGGCATCATCACCGAATCGCGCGATTTCGCCCGTGAACTGCGCTCGCTCCAGGTGGATGGCAACCGCCCAGAAGTGCTGGCGGATATTGCCGACCGGCTGGGCATCCTGCATGAGAAGTTTTTTCGTGTCGCCGCTGAGGGTGCGGCAAAGGTCCGCGAACGCTTAGAGCGGTTGCGTGATGAACGCCACGAGGGCGAAAACGTGCGCCGCCTGCAAGAAGCCCTGCGCATCCGCGAGGAAGATTGGAGCGTGGGCCTGGGCGAAACCGAAGATGAGCAGCGCGAACGCCTGGAAGCTGTGGAACACGAGGTGCTGCGCGAACTGGTGATCTTCGAGCGGCTGATGGCGGAGAGTGGTCCCGGTTCCTGGCGCGAGGGCGCGAAGGCGATCAGCCTGGCGCTGGTAGACCTCACTGAACGCATCCACTCAGCGATTTCGCTGCGGCTCCAACAGACGCAGGCGATCACGGC
The DNA here is from genome assembly GCA_021323855.1 of Chloroflexota bacterium. Lineage (GTDB taxonomy): Bacteria > Chloroflexota > Ktedonobacteria > Ktedonobacterales > JADMIN01 > JAJPKE01. Next base: position 268,462 of record JAJPKE010000045.1, read on the forward strand.
GCTGCTGCGGCGCGCGCATGATCTGGCGGAGGGCGGCGACGAGGCGACACAACGGGCACGCCGCTATCTCTGGGACGCCTCTGGCTCGATGCACGCAGCAATCTGGGTGCAGGCGCATCCGACGAGCGACGATCAGGTGCGGCTGGACCGCTGGCTGGCGCAGCGCGGCGGGTCGCCGTTGCCGCTGGTGGATGAAGATATTTGGCAGAAGTCGCTGCGTCCGCGTCACCGGCCTGCGCCGCCACCACCGCCCTCCTCGCTGGAACTGCCGGACGATTGGGACCCCGGCGAGGACCCGCGTGTCCGCGAAATGGAAGAGGCGCGCGCCTATCTAGTGGAGCGGCTGATTGCCGCCGGTTCGGCGGCGGCGCTCGGTCATCTCGAATCTTTCGATGAGTTGCGCTTGTTGGCTTCGTTTCTCTGGCTACCACGCGATAGCGCGCCATTGCGCCGCCTGGGGCTGCGTATTCAGCCGCCGGGAGCGGGTATGTCGGCGCGGGCGACGCTGCGAGGTCCGGGCTTCCTGGTGGAACTTGACAACTATCGCTTCTTGGCGACCACCGCCAGCCGCCAGGCCGCCGCCGATGCCGCTCGCTCCGCGCGTGAGGCGGTGGCGCGGCTCAATATGATTGCCAGCGGCGAAGAGGAGATCACGCAGCCCAGGCCAGCTATTGCCGCCGCCAGCGTTGCCAGCGTTACAGGCGCGCCCACGACACCGCATACGCTTGCGCCAGCCGTAGCCGCCTCCGCTGCCATGCCGGTTGTTCCAGGCGTCACGCATCCGCTTGAACCAGCCGCCGCAGCGCCAACGCGCCCGCTCGAATCCGGCGCCGCGCCGACGCATCCGTTGGAGAGTGGGCTGGAACTCATTACGCGCCCGCTGCCAGCCATTCACCCGGATGCAGGTCGCCCGACCGTGCCGTTGCAGGGGCCACTGGCCGCGCCGCCCGCTGGTACGCTCATCCCCCAACCATCGCAATTATCTACACCACCTGCGCCGCAGCCCTCGCCGTCCGCGCAGCCTGCACAGCCGCCCCAGCCCGCTTCCGAGCAGGAGTCACAGCAGCATGGTCGCCGTCTCTGGCCGTTCCAGCTTGGCCGCCGCAACAACCAGAATGCGCAATCGTAGCCCCCACCCCCGGCCCCTCCCCCATGCGCGGGAGAGGGGAACGCAGAGTGCTGGCTGTTGAAACCGCGCCTAGATGGCCGTTGGCCGCCAAGTCCGCCTGCGCGGACTAGGAGCAGGTGCGTTCATGTCTCTAACCTGCGGAGGCAGGTTTTGCGGCTGAAAGCCATCCAGTCGCGAATTCATTCGCTGGCTACCAATCAACTGCCGCTGGTCTCTCTAGATCCGTGAATAATACCTTGCCCATGCCATCCAAAACGGCAGAGGTGATTTTGCAAGATTTTTACTGCGCAGGCGAGACAAATTCCGCACTCATACGCATACTAACATGAGGGGAAATGCGGAAAGCGTTTTGCGATGCGCCGCCATCGCCGGCCCGCAAAATTGCTGGAAACAGGATGATGTACCGCGCACTAGTGTGACTGTATGAGTACTTGGTTAGTGACACACACCCCTACGCTGTTGGTGGTTGGGGAGGAAAGGGAAATTACATGCTTGAGCCAGGACGGCGCACCGAGGGTAATCTCCTCGATCTGCCGAACTTTCACGACGATGAAGACTTTGACGACGAGAATGTGGAGCCGGCGCGCCCGTGGTGGCGTCGCCCCAAAGGGATTGCTATTCTCTCTGGCATCCTGATTGTGGTGTTGCTCATTGGCGGTTTCGCCTTCCTGCGCACACGACCCAAGCCGATCACCTATCAATATGCGACGGTGACGACCGGCAGCCTGATTACTACGATCAGCGCCACCGGGCCGGTGCAGAGCGCGCTTTACGATGTCAACTTCAGTGGCAGCGGCAAAATCGCTGAGATAGATGTCACCGTTGGTCAGCAGGTGAAAGCCGGACAGGTGCTGGCGAAGCTGGACCCCACCTCGCTCCAGGATGCACTCAATCAGGCGCAAATTCAGGCTGATGAAGCCTACGACCAGGAACAAAACGCTATTTCCCAATGTGACAATGAAAAGAATCCCCCACCAGACTGTGTGCAACTAGCAGAGAACCAATATGCGGCGGCGCTGGCTGCGCTCCAAACGGCGCAGGACAACCTGGCGAACGCGACACTGAAAGCGCCGCATGCTGGCACGGTCACGCAGATCAACGGCGCGGTCGGTGGCACGCCTGGCACGAGCACCAGCAGTGGCAGTAGTTCGTCGTCGTCTTCCAGTTCCAGTGGCGGCGGCACGTTCATCCAGATTGCCGATCTCTCGTCGCTTCAGGTGGTCGCGGATGTCAACGAGGCGGATATTGGCAGTGTCGCCGTCAATGAGCCAGTGACGTGCACGGTCAGCGCCTATAGCAATCATATTTTCCGGGGCACCGTCGCCTCCATTTCGCCGATTGGGCAGAGTTCCTCGAATGTCGTGACCTATCCGGTGACGATCAACCTGACCAACACCACCGGCGCGAACTCCGCCACCAACAACGGCAGCGGCAGCGCCAGCACCGGCGCGGCGGGCAGCTATCTGCTGCTGCCGGGGATGACGGCCAGCGTGACGATCATCACGGCGCAGCGCAGTGGTGTCTTGCTGCTGCCGGCCACCGCGCTGACCTTCGCGCGGACGGCGGCGCTGCCGTCGAACGGCATCCTGACACTCAGCCAGGACCGCACGGCGCTGGTACAGGCGCGCCAGATGCTCAACAATTTGCTCACCAGCAATCCGCAGATTGCGCAGGATAAGCCGACGGCCACTATCGTCCTCGAACGGGTCAACGGCAAATGGCAGGCTACACCCGTTGTGCTGGGTCTGACGGACGGCGCGCGCTACGAAGTGCTGGCGGGGCTGAACCAGGGCGATCAGGTTGTCATCGGTGAGACGGGTGGCTCGCTGCCGACCCCGGCGGCTGGCAGTGGCACCGGCGGCGGTGGCTTTGGTGGCTTCGGTGGAGGCCGTGGCGGTGGTAATGGCGGTAATGGTGGCAAGGGTGGCTTTGGTGGCTAGCGGATTCCCCCCACCCCTAACCCCTCCCCCGTGCGCAGGAGAGGGGAACCAGAAGACCTCACCCCGCCCTGCGGGCACCCCTCTCCTCGCAAGGAGAGGGGCCGGGGGTGAGGATTCTTATCACGAAGATATCAGGAGAACAGCCGTGGCCAGCATTCCACCACATCCGCCAGATACAACCAATACAACCGGCACGACCGGCACAGATACAACGACAACCGCTATGGCAAATAAACAGAATGGTACCGGTAGGAACGATGGGCAGACGCCGGATGCCGCCCTCTCTACCGATGTACAGCAGGGCGAGGATGGCGCACCAGAGAATTCCGTTCAAAAGCGGCGCCTGCCGGTCATCTCCGTGCGCAGCCTGACGAAGACGTATCTTCTCGGCCAGACACGTGTCCGGGCGTTGCGCGGCGTCTCGCTGGACATCTACCCTGGCGAGTTCGTTGCCATTATGGGACCGTCCGGCTCCGGCAAGTCCACCTTTATGAACTTGCTTGGTTGTCTGGATCGCCCCACCAGCGGCGAATACTGGTTGATGGGCACCGCCGTCAGCAAGATGTCTCCGGACCAACTGGCGGACGTGCGCAATCGCAAGATTGGCTTCGTCTTTCAGGGATTCAACCTGCTCAGCCGCTCGTCTGCGCTCGACAACACGGCGCTGCCGATGCTCTACGCGGGCCTTCCCAAAGAAGAGCAGCAGCGCCGCGCCCGACGTGTCCTCCAACTGGTCGGCCTGGGCAGCCGCGCTCATCACAAGCCATCGCAGCTTTCCGGCGGCCAGCAGCAGCGCGTGGCGATTGCACGCGCGCTGGTCAATAGTCCGGCGCTGCTGCTGGCGGACGAGCCGACCGGCAACCTGGATAGCCGCACCAGCGTCGAAATCATGGCGGTGTTGCAGGCGCTGAACCAGTATGGCCTGACGATTGTGCTGGTGACGCATGAGCCGGATATCGCCGCCTATACCAACCGCCAGATTCACTTTCGCGATGGCCGTATCATCAGCGATGAAATGCTCGCGCAGCCACGGCGGGCGCGGGCGGAACTGGAAGTGGAAGCGGTTGCCGCCCCACCGGCAGGCGGCAGCACCATCGAGATACGGGAGGAACGGCTATGAGCAGCGAAGAACAGACGCCGGATACCACCCTCACCTCCAACCGGCCAGTGACGGCATCAACTGCCTCATCAGCGACAACGGCAACCTCAACGAAGCCGAAGCGCGCCATAACGCGCAAGAAGCGTTCCCGCAAGCGCGGCTTGGCGCTCAATGCCAGCTTCAGCAGCGCATGGGAGGCGCTCTGGGGCAACCGGCTGCGCTCGCTGCTGACGATCCTCGGCGTGATCGTCGGCGTCGCGGCGGTGATCGTGGCTGTCACTATTACCCAGGGCACCAGCAATTCCATCAATGCGCGCGTCGCCGGGCTGGGTACGAACACGCTCATCATCAATTCCGGCGCGGCGGTGACGGGTGGCGCATCTGGCGGCATCGGCTCGCAGCAATCGCTGACGCAGAGCGATGCCACAGCGATAGCCTCGGTGGCGCATGTGGTCAACGTCTCGCCAATCAAGAGCGTGACGGCGCAACTCATCTACAGCGGGCAAAACTGGAACACGCGCGTCCAGGGCGTCTACCCGAACTTCCAATCCATCGGCAACTGGCAGATGGCGGAGGGGAGCTGGTTCTCCGATGCCGATGAGGCAGCGGGAACGCCGCTCGCGGTGTTGGGGCAGACGACGGAGCAAAATCTCTTCACCGGCGTCGCCGCCGATCCCATCGGCCAGACGATTTTGATCAACAATCAGCCGTTTCGCGTGGTCGGCGTGCTTCAGGCGAAGGGCGCCGCCGCTGCGCTCAACCAGGATGACGTGGTGTTCGTGCCGTTCAGCGCCGCCGCAACGCGCCTGAAGAACACGCCCTATGTGGATCAGATCCAGGTGCAGGTGGATAACGCCAACGACGTAGCGCAGGCACAGGCTGATATTACGACGTTGCTTGAACAGCAACATCATCTGCCGCCGGGCGGACCCGATGACTTCCTGATTCGTAGCTCGAATCAACTGGTGCAGACGGCGCAGTCGTTCTCGCAGACGCTGACGTTCCTGTTGGTGGGGATCGCGGCCATTTCGCTGCTGGTTGGTGGCATCGGTATCATGAATATCATGTTGGTATCGGTAACGGAACGCACGCGCGAAATTGGTATCCGTATGGCGGTCGGCGCGCGGCGCGGCGATATCCGCAACCAGTTCTTGATCGAATCGCTGACGCTCAGCGCCGCCGGCGGCTTGATCGGCGTGCTGCTGGGCCTGATCGGCGGATTTATCATGACACGAGTGGTGCAGCTACCGTTCGCCGTTAATCCGCTCTCGATTCTGCTGGCGTTCGGCGTGGCGGCGATCATTGGTGTCTGTTTTGGCTTCTATCCGGCGGTGCGCGCCTCGCAGCTCGATCCAATTGTTGCGCTGCGGACAGAGTGAGGGGTAGCCGGCCCATCCAGAGGGAGATGTGAGCATTATGGCAGATGTGGATGTCATCCATGAGGAGGCAGAGCAGCCTCAGCAGACCATTCTCGTCATCGAAGATGAGAAGAGTATCTCCCAACTGGTGCGGCTCTATCTGGAACAGGCGGGCTTCCGCGTGGTTTCAGCGGCGGATGGTCCGAGTGGCCTGGGGCTGCACACGCGCGAGCAACCGGCGCTGGTGATCCTCGATCTGATGCTGCCGGGGCTGGATGGCTGGGAGGTTTGTCGCCGTATCCGCCAGCAGGGGAACACACCGGTGTTGATGCTGACGGCGCGGCAGACCGAGGAAGACCGCATTCAAGGGCTGGACCTGGGCGCCGACGATTACGTGACGAAGCCATTCAGCCCGCGCGAACTGGTCAGCCGGGTGCGCGCGATCCTGCGGCGAGCAACCCCTGCCACCACTGAAGAGCCGAACGCGGTGCTGCAGTATCCGGGGCTGAGCATCTATCCCGCCGCGCGGCGCGTGGAGGCGCAGGGCCAGCCGGTGACACTGACGGCGAAGGAGTTTGATCTGCTGCTGCTCTTTGCGCGCACGCCAAATACAGTGTTCACACGCGAGGAGTTGCTCAGCCGCATCTGGGGCTACGACTATCTTGGCGACAGCCGGACGGTGGATGTGCATATCGGTACGTTGCGCAAGAAAATCGAGCAGAATCCAGCCCAGCCGCGCTTCATCAAAACGTTGTATCGGGTCGGCTATCTTTTCGATCCGACTGCTGCGCAAAATGGTGGAGGCGACGCATAATACCTACGAGTTGGATGAGATACGCGCGACGTGAATGGCGTGAACACTATGAGCGACATGAACGATACAAAGCAAGAGCAGAAACGCCCGCGCAGGTTCCCACTCTCCACGAGCAGCCTCTGGGTGCAGATGGCTGTTGGCTCGGCGCTGATTGCGCTGGCTGCCGTGCTGGTGGTGTCGCTGGCGGCGTCGCTGAGCATTGGCATCTCATTCGAGCATTACCGGCGCACCCAACTCGTCAACGAGGTGCATCAGCTTGCCAGCCTCATCGAGCAGCGCGCCAGCGAACTCCTTCCCAGCGGCGCGACCAGCCTCAGTGATGGCCCAAAAGGTACCCTCCAGTTGATTCCTCCAGCAAAAAGCGGGCGCTTTCAGCAGGAAAATTTGTGGGCGATGGATGCCACAGGCGCGCTGCTCATGGCGCCGCGCACTGGCACGCAGAGCGGTGAGGTGTCACCTTCGGATGCCACAGAAATCATATCGGCGCTGCGCACCGCCCTACAAGGGCAATCGAATGACGGCGCGCTCTCCCACAGCGCGGTTCCCTGGCTCTCGCAACGCTACTATGCCACCGCTCCGGTGCGGCTCGGATCAGCGGCGAATGCGCCGATCATCGGCGCGGTCGCCCTCTCATCGTTGCCACGCGCAGACCTGGGTGTGGTGTTCGTCTCCGGAACCAGCACGGCGATTCTCTTCTCCGGCCTGCTGGCGGCGCTGCTGGCGGCGCTGGGCGCGATGTTCTTTGCGCGGCGGCTCATCAGACCGCTGGACCATCTGACGGCGGCGACGGCGCGCATGACCAGCGGCGATTATAGCGTGCGAGTGGACGTTTCTGCGCCAGATGAGTTGCGCAGGCTCGCCAACACCTTCAATGAGATGGCGGCGACGCTGGAACGCGATGTCAGCGAACTGCACCGGCTGGAACAACTGCGCCGCGAACTGGTGGCGAATGTCTCGCATGAACTGGCGACGCCGCTGACGGCGATTCAGGGCTATACGGAGGCGCTGGCCGATGGCGTCATCCATGACCCCGCCGGACGCGAGGAGTCCACCCGGATGATCGCGCGTGAGGCGGCGCGACTGCGGCGGCTGGTGGACCAGTTGCGGCAGGTGGCGCTCTTCGAGGCAGGCGCGGAACGGCTGGACTGCGCGCCGCTGGCGTTGCCACCGGTGATCGCCGATACGCTGGAGGTGCTGGCGCCGGCCCTGGAACGCAAACAGGTCGCCATCGAGAATAGCGTGCCGGAGCATCTGCCAGCCGTCAACGCCGATAGTGACCGCCTGATCGAGATTTTGCTCAACCTCTTCGACAATGCGCTCCGCCACACACCGGAGGGCGGGCGCATCAGCGTCAGCGCCCAGCCGGATAGAGCGTTCGTGCGTGTCTCCATCGCTGATACCGGCGAAGGCATCGCACCGGAGGAACGCGAACACATCTTCGACCGCTTCTACCGGCTGGACGCTTCGCGGAGCGCGGAGACCGGCGGCAGCGGGCTGGGGCTGGCCATCGTGCGCGCGCTGGTGGAGGCGCATGGCGGCACGATTCAGGCGGGCGAGGCGCCAGACGGTGGCGCGGAGTTCAGCTTCACGCTGCCGCTGGCAAAATAAAAATCCTCTCGGTCTCTCGACCAAGCGCGGCATCCGCCTGGAGACTGAGCTGGAATCCCCTCAGAGACGGTTCTGGATTTCGCTGCTGGCGTGTACGCTATGGATGTTGGCGATGACAACAACGACACGACATCCAGCGGCCATGCGAAAACGAAGCCGCTGTCCATAACAAACGGGGGAACGAACAATGCACGCGATAGCAACCACAGAAGCGATTGCAACTATTGAGAACGAGGAACAGATCGAGGTAGTTCAGGCAACTCAGGTGGCTCCTAGTGTTGAAATAGAGACGGCACAGGTGAAACCGGCGGGCAAGTGGCAGCGCCTCTGCACGCAACTCCGGCAGTGGATCGAAGAGCCGGGCGATCATCACGGCGGTCACCATGGTGGTGACGGAGACGACAATGGTGATGGCGGCGATGACGATGAGTTGGACGGCGACCTGACACTGCGCGGGCTGGCCCCCACGCCGCTCCACTTCGGCTACGATGGCGCTGACACCTTCCTGGCGACGATGCTGGAAGAAGCGGTCATCTACGCCGAAGAAGCAAGACGGCTGTAGAAGTAACAACCAGTTAGTTCCCCTCTCCTCGCGGGAGAGGGGGTCAGGGGGTGAGGTCTCCCTACTCATTGCCCAATGAAGAGCGCGACGACCGTGACGATGGCGGCAATGCCCATCAGTCCAGTCGCCAGCCAGCCGACGATATTCCCCAGCGGACCGTTGGTGTGTTCGCCCATAATGGCGTGGTTGTTGGCGACCAGCAGGATCAGCGCCAGCAGTGGCACCGCGACGATGCCGTTGATGACAGCAGTGTAGACCAGCGCGGCGATGGGATTGATGCCCAGCAGATTGAGCAGCAAGCCAACGATAGTCGCCAGCGCAATGACTCCATAGAAGCCGCGCGCCTGCGTAACCGTTCTGGCAAGTCCTTCATGCCAGCCGAACGCTTCGGCCACGCCATACGCCGCTGAGCCGGCCAGCACTGGAATCGCCAGCAGGCCGGTGCCGACGATGCCGAGGGCGAAGATCAATTCAGCGAACTGCCCGGCATGCGGAAAGCTGTGGACGAGTGGCGTCAACGCCTGCGCCGCCTGGTCCGCCGTCTGGATGGACGTTATGCCGTGCGTATACAGTGTGCTGCCGGTTGCCATGATGATGAACCAGGTTGTAACCTCGGACGCCAGCATGCCCAGGAAGGTATCCAACCGGAGCCTGCGCACCTGCAAGCCAAGCGCCTGTTTCTCGCGGGCGGCGTCTCCGTTGTGCTGGTTGCGGTGGTGCAGTTCCGCCTCCTCGACCTCCTCAGACGCCTGCCAGAAAAAGAGGTAGGGCGAGATCGTCGTGCCCAGCAGGCCCACCACCAACGCCAGGAAAGCTGGCGTAAACCGGATGGTCGGCACAACTGTTTTGAGGAGCAGCGATCCCCAATCAGGCTGGATGATGATGCCGGTGATGATATAGGCGAAGAGCGAGAAGGTCAGCACCTTGAGGATGCGTGCGTAGTAGCGATAGGGCACGAAGATTTCCAGCGCCAGCATCCCCAGCGTAAAGGCGAGCAGCAGCGGCACGAACGGCAGCGGGATGAGCAACTGCGTAGCGGCCACCATCGCGCCCAGGTCCGCGCCGACGTTAATCGTGTTTGCCACCACCAACAGGCCCACCGTAGCGAAGAGGATGCGGCGGCTATAGTGCTTGCGCACGATGCCAGCAATTCCCTGCCCCGTTACCAGCCCGATGCGCCCACACATCTCCTGAACGGCGATCATCAGCGGCAACATGTAGAGCGCCAGCCAGAGCTGGCTGGGTCCATAGGCTGCGCCAGACTGTGAATAGGTGCCGATGCCGGAGGGGTCATCGTCGGCGGCGCCGGTAATCAGCCCAGGCCCCAATATGCGAAAGAAGCGGTTGAGCGTGCGCAGTGGTTGCGGCTGGCCGCGATGTCTGGTAAACACGCGCTGCCGGGATGAAGCAGAGGACAGTGCAGGCGCAGTGGGGGCTTGCGGCTCAACGATGGGCGGCTCTTGGGCCATACGTTCCTGCTCCTTCTCTCATTCTCTCATGCAGTATCGCTCAATGGCGCTTGCTAATGGCCATGTCCGTCGGTCGCTACCGCGCGCCAGGAGATGAGTGGGGCCAGCTCGCGGAAGCGCAGTAGCAGGCGCAGGGTCAGCCAGAAGCTCTGGGGAGACAGCGGCTCAACCAGCACATGACTTGCGCCCAACTGGAACGCGCGGATTTTCTGCGTCATCGTGATGGATGGCGTGACGATCATCACCAGCGCCTGTTGCGTGATGTGTAACTCCTGGAGGCGCGCAAGAAATGGCTTCTGGTCGCTCTCCTGGAGGGAGTCGGAGAGATCATGGTCCATCACCAGGACATCGGGAGTCTCCGCCAGGCGATAGGGGTCCGCTGGCCGCCGGATAAACTGCGCAAGGGCGTCGTCTTGCGACGAAACACTGCGTATTCTCGCATCGAGCGGCGCTGCCCCAATCAGCGCCGCCATCTGTCCGGGTCGTGTCTCCATGAAGAGGATATTGCATGGCGTTCGCCAGGTTGGTGGCGTGATAGGGCGGCGCTGGCGTGCGCTTGCCAGGGGTGAAACTGCGCCATCGCCAGGCGTCTGGTGAGGAAGCTCGTCACGCTGGCCCGGCTGGAGATTGCGAGTGACACCCCCAGAGCCGTCGTGGATGGCGTATTGATCTTGTTTGCCTGCGTGCAATTCCGGTCCCTGCTCTCCCACTTTGCGCACGCACTACATACACAGGCGATTCGCTGCTATCAGCCTACCACGACCGGCCAATAAGAGCAATGGGCAGTTATTATGCTTCGCAATTGCCCATTGGCCTCATGAGCTTTACTCTGGCCAAACGCGCATTTCGAGGATGACGCTTTCCGCATCATTTTGCTATGCTCATCAAGGAACTGTCATCGCAGACGGCGCTTCACTGCGCGCTCATGCGTTCAGCGGCCCGCCGTCCGCCGGTACAACCCTCCTTGCACACTGTTTGGCAAGGTGTATCGCTGCAAAAAGGCAGGTTTCAGTATGGCTCTCCAACAGGGGAAAACTTCCTCTGGCGCCCGCATGAAGTCGCGTGGCGCATCTGCTCCATCCCTCGAAGAACACGGTTTGTATCGCCTTGGGGTGAGTTACGGACGCGCGGTGTACCGGTTCCGCTGGCCGGTCATTGCGGCCTGGGTTGTCCTTCTGCTCGCAAGCATTCCACTTGCCAGCAAGCTTCCTAGCGTTTTGAGTGGCGGCGGCTATTCGTTTGAAAACAGCGATTCTATCAAAGCCGCCAATATCCTGGTGGATAAACTGCATTATCCCCAGGAGCAGGTGTTCCTCGTTTTCCATTCGGCGGATACCCCTGCTACCGATCCCGTGTATCAGCAAGAGATTGCCGCCGTCATAGCGAAGGTCAGGACGCTTCCCCACGTCACTGGCGTCATCCCTGGCGGCGCCGGCAAGGACGGTAAAACAGTCTTGCTGCTGGTCAATTTCAACGAGGACGCAGACGCCGTGACGAGGCAGTTGCCGGATATCCGCAAGCTCTTGCCCACCGGCAACGCCGCCAGCCCTGCCAGTGTCTATCTGACGGGCGATGTCGCCGTCTATGATGAGCTGACGCAGGTGGTGCAGCAGGACACGGAGAAAGCTGATGCTTCGGCGTTGCCCATTGCCTTGCTCGTGTTACTGATCGTGTTCGGGACGTTGGTGGCCGCTGTAATGCCGCTGGCGCTGGCGCTGGTGGCCGTGCCAGTTTCGCTGGCGCTGGTCTATCTGGTTGCGCAGCATATGACGACCAACGTCTCCGTCCTGAGCATTGCTTCGATCATTGGTCTCGGCCTTTCAATAGACTACAGCCTGTTTCTGATTCGCCGCTTCCGCGAAGAACTGGCGCACGGACGCGAGGTCCGCGAAGCGGTCGCCTGGACCGTCGCAACCGCAGGCGAAGCAATTCTCTTCAGCGGCCTGACGGTGATCGTTGGCTTCTGTGGCATGCTCCTGATTGGTGTCCAGGTGATGACCTCGTTCGGATTGGGCGGCATCTTTGTTGTCGTGGCAGCAGTCCTGGCGGCGCTGACGCTGTTGCCCGCGCTGCTGAGCGTGCTGGGACCACGCATCAATGCGTTGCGCGTGCCTCTAGTTGGCCGTCTTGCGCAGGTAGGCGCAGACAAGCGTGCGGGGGGAGATGGAGAGGAACGAGAGGAACAGGAGGAACAGGGCGATCAGCGTGGATTCTGGCATGCCTGGGCAATGGGGGTGATGCGGCGCCCTCTCCTGATTATTGTGTTGGTGGCGGCGCTGTTGCTGGGGCTGGGCTGGCCGGTGCTGCAAATGACTATTGGCACACCGTCCGCCTCAGTCTTGCCGTCGAACACGCAGGCCAGCCAAGGATTGAAGCTCTTGCAAGAGCAGTTTCCCTCTGCCGCGAACGATCCTATCTACATCGTCGTACAGACGGATGACCATTCGAGCCTGATGTCGGCGCAGCATCTCGCGCAGATCGCACAGTTGACGAACTGGCTGGATGCGCAGCCGCACATCACCAGCGTGAGCAGCCTGACGCAGCCACCCGCGCAGCCCGGCGCGCCGGTGCCCACGGCGGCGCAACTGATTGCGCTCTACACCAGCGGCGCCTACCAACAACATCCGGCGCTGGCGCAGTTTGTCGCCGCCAATGCCGCCGGTGATACGACGCTGATAACGGCAACCGCCAATACGAAGTTGGATAGCGACGCTGGAAAAGCGCTGATTGACCACATTCGCGGTGCTGGCCCCGCGCAGGCGCAGGGAATGACGATGTTGGTCGGTGGATTTCAGGCCGTCAGCCTGGATTTCAACCGCTATCTCTATGGCAACTTCCCCAAGGCAATCGCCTTCATTCTGATTGCCACCTTCCTGCTGCTGTTGCTCATGTTCCGTTCGCTGCTGTTGCCGCTCAAGGCTGTGCTGATGAACATTCTCTCGATCAGCGCGGCATATGGCGTATTGGTGATCGTCTTTCAATGGGGGCATCTCTCCGGCTTGCTAGGCTTCACGCCCGAAGGATTCATCGAGTCCACCGTGCCGATCCTGCTGTTCTGCATCCTTTTCGGTCTCTCGATGGATTATGAAGTGTTCCTGCTCTCGCGCATTCGTGAAGAGTGGTTGCGCACGCATAACAATCGCTATGCAGTCGCGCAGGGATTGGAAAAGACCGGCGGCGTGATTACCAACGCAGCGATTATCTTCACCATCGTCACCGCAGCCATCAGCTTCACGACCATCATCACCGCCAAAGAGATGGGTATCGGCATGACAGTAGCGGTGCTGGTGGATGCAACGATCATTCGCTCATTGTTGGTGCCCGCGACGATGCGCCTCTTGGGTCGCTGGAATTGGTGGCTGCCGGGGCGCCCGCTGCCTATCGAACGACCTGCGCCCGATCTGGCAAGTGGGACGAAGGCGGTATCTGGTGAGTTCCGGTGAGTGACTTTCGTCATGATGCGCTCATGCCTCAATCATGACGCATGATGACTCATATCGTGACCAACGATACTGAACTGTTGCCCATCCCCGGTGCTATGCTTCTGGCGTACTGCATCGGGAGATGTGTCCGGCGTGGGGCTGTGGAGAAAGCACCTTCGCGCCGGATACTCCTCCACAGGTGTATTCACGAATTCACAGCTACGTCAGGGGAGATAGGGCAGGAATGGCGACAAAATCAGCAGCATCCAATATATCCAGCGCGTCGGGCACATCCAGCGCAATTGTCGCTGAGAATTTGCGCAAGACCTACGGCAGCACCAAAGCCGTGGACGGCATCAGCCTGGAGGTGCGCCACGGCGAAATCTTTGGCATGCTTGGCCCCAACGGCGCGGGCAAGTCCACCACGATTGAGATGATCGAGGGGTTGCGCGCGCCTGATTCGGGGCATATCGTCGTGTTAGGGCTGGCGCAGCCACGCGACGCCACTGCCATCAAGCAGCGCATCGGCATCCAGCTTCAGACGACCTCGCTGTATCCGAAGCTCACCGTCACCGAGATTCTCGACCTCTTCCACAAGTTCTATAAGAACCGCAAGATGCTCACGACCGAGGATCTCATCAGAATCGTGGACCTGGATGAGAAACGCAATACACGCAGCAAAGACCTCTCCGGCGGCCAGAAGCAACGCCTGAGTGTGGCGCTGGCGTTGGTCAACGATCCCGATATCGTTTTCCTGGATGAGCCGACCACCGGCATGGACCCGCAGGCGCGGCGCCAGCTCTGGGATGTCGTGCTGGACTTGAAGAGCCAGGGCAAGACGATTTTGCTGACGACACACTATATGGAAGAGGCGGAGAAGCTCTGCGACCGTGTTGCCATTGTGGACCACGGCCATATCATCGAAACCGGCTCGCCCAATGAGTTGATTCACCGCTATTTCAGCGATACGGCCATTGAGTTCCAGGATAGCCAGCATGCCGGTCTGGACGCCTATCGCCAGCTTGCCGGTGTCAGCAGCGTCAGCGGTGAAGATGGACGCGTTCTGCTCTATAGCTCAGACGTTCCCCGCACGATGGCCGCGCTGCTCGAACGTGAATCCGGCAGCAACGCGCTGCGCGACCTCAACGTGCGTACCGCGACACTCGAAGACGTTTTCCTGAAGCTTACCGGGCGCGCGTTGCGGGATTAGACCTCACCCCCGGCCCCTCTCCCGCGAGGAGAGGGGGGTGCAGGCGCGCAGATGTCTGTCTCTAGTCCGCGCAGGCGGACGTCGCGGCGGCACGCCATCCAGGCGCGGTTTCAACCGCTGGCCAATGGGCCACCCAGCCAGTAACATAGAACGAGGAATACAATCCAATGTCCACCATCATCAGTCTCTACCGGGCCAATGTCAAAGAGTTCATCCGCGACCGCGCGGCGCTCTTCTGGACATTCGCCTTTCCTATCGTCTTCATCGTCCTCTTCGGCCTGATTTACGGAGGCACCAACTCAGTTTCCTATAACGTCGTGGTCATAGATCATGACAACACCGCTATCAGCAAGCAACTCGTTGGTGTCTTCAATAAGGTATCGGCGTTCAAGATCAAGAATGAGTCGCAGAGCCAGGCCAACAGCGACCTGAAAAACGGTCAACTGGACATGCTGATCGTCATTCCAGCGGGCTTCAGCGCGCAGATTAACGCCAAGAATCCGGCCAATCCCGCGCAGGTGCAGATGTTCTATGACGGCTCCGGCAACCAGACCAACGCGCAGGTCGAACGCCAGATTGTCCAGGAGGTGCTGACTGGCTTCAACCAGAGCATCGCGCCGTATACGCCGCCGGTGGCACTGAACATCCAGACGATCAGCGCGAAGAACCTGAGTACCGTGGACTATCTGACGCCGGGCATCATGGCAATGGCGTTGATGCAACTCGGCCTCTTTGCCACGGTTGCGCCGCTGGTGACGCTGCGCCAGGAGCAGGTATTGCGCCGGCTGGGCGCGACGCCGCTGCCGCGCTGGCAATTGCTGGCGAGCCAGATTCTCTTCCGTCTGACCATCGGCCTGCTTCAGTGCGGCCTGATTCTCTGGGTCAGCACCACCTTCTTCCATGTGAATATCGTCGGAAGTCCGTTGCTGCTGCTTGGCCTAATTCTGCTGGGGGCGGTGATGTTCATCTCGCTGGGCTATCTGATCGCCTCCCTCGCACGCACCGTGGAGGCGGCGAACGGCATTGCCACGGCGCTCAACTTCCCGATGATGTTTCTGTCTGGCATCTTCTTCCCGCTGGCGTTCCTGCCCGCCTTCCTGACGCCCATCGTGCGCGCGCTGCCGCTCACCTACCTGGCAGACGCTTTCCAGCAGGTCGCCGTCGGCAGTGTGCCGCAGTTCTCGCTGTTGACCGACGTGCTGGTGCTGGTCGGCTGGATCGTCGTCTGCACGGCGCTCTCGGCGCGTCTCTTCAAGTGGGAATAGCGACTTTCAAAGATCAGGCTCCGTTCACAACCAGTGAGCGGAGCCATTTCTACTTGACTGTACATGAACGTTTGGTCTATGCTTGTACCTGGTTGATGGGAGAAATATGATGCCGTATCCGCAAGCATTCCTCGAAATTCAATTGACATTTGCCCGGAAAATGGCTGAACTTACCGGCACGCCATACCAGGAATCGGTCTTGCGTAACACTGCTCTCTACCGCATTTTGGGGTTGGATTGGAGCCTGGACCCACTCAATCCTGTATGGCAACAGTTCATCAATGCGCTACAGGATAGCGACTCAGAGAGCGATGCGGCGTATGGCATCTATCGTGACCGCTATACAAAGGGTCTCGTGCCGGACTATGATACGAGCAGGCCTCATTGGGGCTGTTTTGCATATGAATATCATCCCGACGCAAAAGCAATCCGCCTCCATTTTGCAAACCTGGATACCTCTGGCTATGGTCCGTTGAGCCATCAACGCAAAGAATACCGCATTGCTGAGTTGCGGTCGCTCTTCTCGCATGTCAAAGTTGAACATGCTGATGCAGAGCGTGTCTTGGGTGGGACGTGGCTCTACAATCGCGCGGAGTACCGGCGTCTCTTTCCGCCAGTGTATGGTGAATCTGCGCGCGTAGATCATCCACACCTGATCGCGCGTGGACTTTGGGGACAGTTTCTGCGACATGATAATTCCATGAACGAGGAGATCACTGCACGTTTTCTTGCGCGGCTTAGCGAACTTCGCGACCCCCAAGCATACGCCAATTGTTTCCCTTATCAGTCCCTGCTCACCGAAGCGTCTATCCAATCTTTCTACGAATTTTACGGCATCAGTGAGCCTCAATAACTGATAGCGAAAACAGGTGAAGAGATGTACGATACCGTGATTCGACCATTCGTGCCGCCCGACCAGCAGGCGGCCCGCGTGTTGATCCTACGTGGGCTGGGCGAGCATTTCGGCTGGATTGACGAGACATGCAACCCGGACCTCGATGACATCGCAGCGACCTATACCGGCGCAGGGCATCTCTTTCTGGTTGCCGAGCGCGCGGGAACGCTGATGGGCACGGCGGCGCTCGTACTGGCAGATGATGTGCGGGTGGGGCGGCGCGGCCAGATGGTGCGCGTCTCCGTGGCGGCGGAGGCGCGGCGCATGGGCGTCGGGCGCGCGTTGGTGGCGCAACTGGTGCAGGCGGCGCGCGAACATGGCATCGAGCGCGTCATCGTGGAAACGAACGCCGACTGGGATGACGCGATAGGACTGTATCAGCGTTGCGGCTTCACCATTCGTGAGCGACGAGACGGCGGTGTCCTTCTGGCGCTGGAACTGGCATAATACAGAAAACGATAGGAACTATTTCAATGCAGATACGACAACTGACCGAAGACGATGCCGAAGTATATTGGGCGCTGCGGCTGCGCGCGCTACGTGAGGAGCCGCAGGCGTTCGGTGCGGACTACGCGGAAGCGGTGAACCGTCCGCTGAGCGACGCGCAGCAACGTCTACGCGATAGCTCACCCGAACACTTCTGGCTCGGCGCGTTTACTGATGCCAGTGATGCCGGTTTGGTGGGCATGATCGCCTTTAGCCGCGAACCCTACGCGAAGGTGCGTCACAAGGGGATGATTACGCAGATGTATGTTGCTCCGGAGGCGCGCGGCCAGGGAATCGCTCGCGCGCTGGTGAGCGAATTGATCGCGCGTGCCCGCGCGCTGCCCGGCCTGGAGCAGATCAACCTCGCCGTCGTCACGACGAATGCCGCTGCGCGTAACCTCTATCTGGCGCTTGGCTTCGAGGTGTTCGGGGTGGAGCGTCGCGCCCTCAAACTCGGTGACACCTATCTGGATGAAGAGTTGATGGTGTTGATGCTCGTCTGATGCCAGATGATGAAAGAGCGTGACGACAGTGGAACTCGATCTCTCAGGCGTGATGCCGGAGGCGCGGCCCGCTGTGGAGCGCGCCGCCAATGTCTATATCGCGCATACGCGCCGGTGGTTCGTTGGCATACTGGCGCATGGCTCAGCGGTCAAGGGCGGCTTCATCCCTGGCTGTAGCGACATTGACCTGAAGCTCTATCTCGAACCAGATGCCTTCACCGCAGAAGGCTACCTGCCATTCGCTATCTCACTGGCGATTGCGCGCGACCTCGCTCCAGTTGACCCGGCGCCATTCGCCTATATCCAGTGCTATGCTCATTCCATCGTGTCGCAGCACCAGCAATTGCTGATTCCTGGAACTCATGCGCTGCTGGCTGGCCGGCTGCCGGTTGCTGAGGCGACGGAGACGCAACTACAAGCGCAGGCGCGCACGGCGCTGTCCACCAGCGACCCGCTACCACCGCATCTGCGCGACGGGCTGCTCACCTGGAGTCCCAGCCGTCTGGAGCGCAACGTGCGCTGGCTCTGCACCGATGTCTGGCCGATGCTCTATCACCTGCTCTCAGTTCAGCAGCGCGACGCTCTGCGCATCTGGCGGCTGCCCAAACAAGAAGCCATTGCGCTCACCGATCCGCAAACGGCGGAGGGGCAGGCGATTCGCGCCTTCTATGCGGCGTTGCTGGCATACTACCCGGCGCAAACGTCGAATAGCGTGGCGCTCGATATCCTCGAACATGGGGTACACTTCTTGAGAGCTGCTACCTCCTGGTGGCAGCGCGAATGTGGCGTGATACGTGCGGATGTTGTGAATTCGACCGGCTGAAGGACGCTCACATCACTGCTGAGGAGAAACGAGTAGTATGCCGTCTGTTGGAGTCTTCGCAGCGATTTTCGATGAGCAGGGACGCATCCTCTGTGTGCGCCAGAACTACAGCCCGCGCAAGTGGACGCTGCCCGGCGGCAAGATGGAAGCCCGCGAATCGCCGTTTGAGGCATGCCTGCGTGAAGTGAAGGAAGAGACCGGCTATCGTGTCGAAATTGACCACCTGATCGGCGTCTATTCCACGCCCTACAAAGATGATGTCGTCATCTCCTTCGCCTGCCATATCGTCGGGCGCGATGCGTGGCAGCCCAACAACGAAATCGCCGAGATCGGCTTCTTTGGCCGCGAAACGTTGCCGCGTCCCATGCGCCAGCGCACGCTGGTCCGCATTCACGACGCCTTCGATGGCCTCACCAACGTCGTGCGCGTCTTCAAACGCGAAACTGCCCGCAAAGTGAGTTAGAGAATAGAGTTGTCTCTGCGACCCCTTCTCTCGTCTGATGTAGTATGACATAACGCGACTTCAAGAATATACGACAGAGAGACGAGAGAGGCAGGGGAAATGATGGCTGGCAAACAAGAGAAACCCGATAAGCGCGCGAAAGACGGAAAAGACGCGAAAGAGAAGAAAAGTGGCAAGAATGCCAAAGCTGAGAGAAACGATAAGTTAGTCAAAGCGACTAGCAACGGCCACGCGCCGTTGCTCACCGCTGCCGTGGCGTCGCGGGCGCCAAACGCTGGTGAGGGCAGCGACGGCGTGCTTGCCATCCTGGGCGCGCGGCTGATTGATGGCAGCGGCGCCGATCCGCTGGAGAACGCGGGTATCGTCATTAAAGGTGGGCGCATCACCAAAGTGGGACGGCGCAAAGATGTCGTTGCCCCGCGCGGCGCAACCGTCATCGAGGCGGACGGCTTGACCATGCTGCCAGGGCTGATAGACTGCCATGTCCATCTCTCAGGCCAGTGGGGTTACGA
Organism: Chloroflexota bacterium; assembly: GCA_021323855.1. Classification (GTDB taxonomy): domain Bacteria; phylum Chloroflexota; class Ktedonobacteria; order Ktedonobacterales; family JADMIN01; genus JAJPKE01. The sequence continues at coordinate 288,020 of JAJPKE010000045.1, forward strand.
TCTCTTGCGCGGCCTGATGACACCGCCCTCGCTCTCGCTGCTCTACGCCGTGCCCAACGCCCGCGCCACCCTCGAAGCTGGCATCACCACCGTGCGCGACGCTGGTGGCACGCCCGCCGGCGTCAAGCTGGCCGTCGAGCGCGGCCTCTTCCCCGGCCCGCGCATGCTCGTCGCTGTGTCGTTCCTCTCGCAGACCGGCGGACATGGCGACTCGATGATGCCCTGCTGTGTGGACCTCGGCCAGCCGTTGCCCGCCGATGTGCCGTATGGCGTGGTGGATGGGCTTGACCAGATGCGCCACAAGGTCCGCGAGATATTGCGCGCCGGAGCCGATTGGATCAAGCTCTGCACCAGCGGCGGCGTCCTCTCGCCAGCCGATTCGCCGCAGTCCGCCCAGTTCACCGTCGAGGAGATTGCCGTCGCGGTCTACGAGGCGGCAACGCAAGAGAAACGTTGCATGGCGCACGCGCAGAGTACGCGCGGCATCAAGAACGCGCTAGAAGCTGGCATTGCCAGCATCGAACACGGCATTTACCTGGACGACGAGGCCATTCAGATGATGCTGGATCGCGGCGTCTATCTCGTGCCAACGCTCGTTGCGCCGCAGGATGTCATCGAGCTGGCGGAGGCGAACCCTGGCAAATTGCCGGCCTACGCCGTCGAGAAGTCCCGGCAGGTGATGGCGACGCACCGCGAGAGCTTCCGCCGCGCTGTGGAGGCGGGCGTCAAGGTAGCGATGGGGACAGACTCCGGCGTGGGACCGCATGGCGGCAATGCGCGCGAACTGGGGCTGATGGTAGAACATGGCGGCATGTCAGCGATGGAGGCGATTGTCGCCAGCACGCGCAGCGCCGCCGAACTCTTGCATCTCGATCACCAGCTTGGCACGCTTACCGCTGGCAAACTGGCGGACCTGCTGCTGGTGGATGGCGACCCGCTGGCAGACATCCACGTCATAGAGGATGCGAATCGCCTGGCGCTGATCCTCAAAGGCGGCGTTCCTGTGCGTGAACAACTGGCTACCGTGCGCCAGCCAGTTCCCGCCAGCGTCCACTAGCGCCAACCTGGAAAGGGAATCGGTAGGACAGGCACCAATAACACACGGGCCACGCTCAATTTTGTGAGCGTGGCCCGTGTCGTACTGGCGAAGCTGTGAGTCTGGTTAGGCTTGCGGCTCTTCAGCACTCTTGGCTTCTGCAGGAACCGGCTCAGCAGTTTCAGCGGTAACTTCGCTGGCGGATGTCTCTTCGGCCTTTGCGGCGTCCGTAGCATCCGTGGCATCCGTAGCGTCTGTGGCATCCGCGACATCCGCAGCGGTCGCGCCGTTGGCGGATACCACCTGATCGGTTGCTGCCGCTTCGGTCACGTCGGCTGTGGGCGCCTCCGTCGCCTCAGCGCGTGCGGTAGCTTCAGCAGGCGCAGTGGCTTCGGGCTGTGTTGCCGTTGCTGGCTGGCTCGCTGCGCTGGCTTCTGGCTGCTCCGGTTGCTCGCGCTGCTGGTTCTGCTGGTTCATCGCCGCCTGCGCCGCCTGGAAGGCCGCCGCCATTGCGGTGGTGGGCGCTTCCTCCACCGGACGCTGGCGCGCTGGTGGGGTGGGCTGGGTGGCTGGAGCCGCAGTATTCGCGGCTTCCGCTGGCGCGCTGCCAGTGGCGGCTGGCGCAGCCGTTCCCTCGCTTGCATCGCCCTGTGCGGTCGCCGCTCCACCTGCTTCATCGGTCAGGTGATCGGCGCCCGCCACTCCGCCGGCTTCTACCGGTGCGCGCTCATCGGCCTGGCGGATGGAGAGACCGAGGCGGCGGCGGTCGGCGTCAATGCGCAGGATGCGCACCTGCACCTCCTGCCCCTCCTTCAGCACCGACTTGGGGTCTTGCTGGCCGGTCGGCAGTTCCGAGAGGTGAATCAGCCCCTCTACCCCGTCTTCGATGCGCGCGAAGGCCCCAAACGGCGCAATCTTGGTGATGGTGCCCTTGACGAGCTGGCCCACCTGATAGCGTTGCTCCACCGTCGTCCAGGGGTCCACCTCGGCGCGTTTGATGGAGAGGGCAATCTTCTTCTTGTCCTTATCCACCGAGAGCACCTGCACCTCGACCTCTTGGCCCACATGCAGCACTTCGCTGGGATGGTTGACCCGACTCCAGGCGAGCTGGCTGATATGCACCAGCCCATCGGCGCCGCCCAGGTCCACAAAGGCGCCAAAATTGGAGAGGTTGCTGACCACGCCCTTGCGCACTTCGCCCACCTGCAACTCATTGAGCAGCTCTTCACGCCGCTTGGCGCGCCACTCCTGCACTGCCAGCCGTTCGGAGAGAATCAGGCGGTTGCGGTTGCGGTTGATCTCGATGATCTTGAGTTGCAGCTTGCGCCCGACCATGCTCTGCAGCTTGGCCTGCGTCTCGGCATTGTCGGCGGTGTCTTCGCGCTTGAGGTTGAGGATCTGGCTGATCGGCACGAAGCCGCGAATGCCTTCGAGGTTGACGATCAGGCCGCCTTTGTTGTGGTCAATCACCTCGGCTTCGAGCAGGTCGCCACGCTCATATTGCTCCTGGGCGATGCGCCACTGCCGCTCCAGGCGGGCGCGTTTGATGGACACGATAGCATGGCCCTCGTTGGTCTCCGGCTGCATCACATAGACCAGCACGTCGTCGCCCACGCTCAACTCCGCCAGCGAGCCATAGCCCTGCGCGGGGAGTTCTTTGGTGGAGAGGACCCCTTCGCTCTTGAGGCCGATGTCCACCAGGATTTCGTCCTGGTCAATGCGGACTATCTGCCCCTCAACGACATCGCCGCGCTTGATGCTCTTGAATTGAGCGTCCTGCTCGTCCAGCAAGCGCTGCATTTCACTCATGTCCGGCAGGTCATCCTGGTCAAAATCTGGATGGTACCCGTTCTGCCCCTGGTTTTGCGCGGTCGTGCGATTGTCGTCTACACTCATCGTCCTACGTTCGGCGCTGATGCCACTTCATTGCGTCTTCTCTGGGCGCATATGAGTGGAAGGTGCGCCGATCCCCTTTCGTGTTTGGTATTCGTTAGTGCGGGCAGACATTCTCTCTGAAACGTCTACCCTGGCTCTCCAACGCGCCTTTCATCAAGAAAAGGACGTGTGGAGACGTTCCACCGCAGCGGAACGAATGATTTGCCGGACCGTGTTACGGTTATGGGGATCCTGTACCTGCGGAAGAGGCTCAACCGCAATCCCTGTTGAACCATCCGCAAGGACGCCGGGAACTGGAGCCGTGTTCCGCTATCGGCGCCCCGCCAGTAATCCGTAACCTCGCTCGGTAGCCTGGTTGGCGCCTCGCGCCAATCTTCGCCGCCTCCGCCGCCCTCCGCCCCCATTGTCCCTTCGCCACAGAGCAGTGCGACACGAGACCAAGAAGGCGAACGCGCAGATTGGACGAGCAAGCGCTTGCGCTATCGCAGACCACGCCGGAACACATCTCTCAGGCGCGTGGCCGCCCGGCCAAACCAACCGGCAACCCGAGGACCTGAAGAAATCATGTGTCCGCCGTATATCATCGCCTACCAAACACTTCATGGAACAACTCACAGCGCCGAAGATCAAGGAAGTGGGCATGTCACAAGCCAAACAATGCGCCACGCCAGGGAGTTCGACGGTGTTTGTTGAGCCATTCAGCCGATAGGCCGGCAAACAGAGGAAGAGGGGAGAGACCACGCGGGTCAGGGGTGACGAACAACGTCGAGGTATGCGCCACTTGAGGGAAAGCGCATTTGGCCGCTACGCACAACATACGATACGCTGGCGGTAAAACTTGCCTACGAACGTCTACGATGTCTGACTACGTGACCTGCAATTGTCATGGTAAGATTGTCGTGTATCCGCCGGGTTTTTCAGAACACTGCAACGCCGAAGACGCACTCGTTTCCGGCGATGTTTCTGGATTCTGATGCCTGCGTACCACCACGAGCCGCGTTGCATGCCCCCACTTCTCCCGGCTATTATACCAGAGGGGATGTTGTAGCGCAAGACGGAAACAACGCAACTGCTGAAATTACGCGATTCATGAACATACTGTCAGATTATTCATCCGCGTGGTCCCTGCAATTGATCGCGTGAGAATAGAAGCGCCTAGAATAGCCGGCTAGAATTGGAGCAGCAAAGGATGCGGAAGATGCCGCCGGTGCAGCGGGAAACGCTGCTTCACGATGCCGATGCGCTCGTCGCATTTCTGCGCGAGCGTCTCGCGGAGACGCCGGCGCGCACGCTCAGCGAACCGGAACGCGCCGCGCGCGCGGCTGGCGTCCTGGCGCCACTCTATGCGGTTGGTGGTGAGCCGCACCTGATCTTCACCCGCCGCTCCGCAGACCTGCCCAAGCACAAAGGCGAGATTTCGTTCCCCGGTGGCGCGCGTGAGCCTGCGGATATCAGTCTGGCGCAGACGGCGCTACGCGAGGCGCAGGAGGAGATTGGCCTCGATCCGGCGCAAGTGGAACTGCTGGGCGCGTTGCCGCCGGTGTTTGCCGCCGTCAGCAATTTCTTTATTACACCGCAGGTCGGCTGGCTGGGCGAAGGGCTGCCGGCGCTGACCACCAATCCGGCGGAGGTGGCGGAGGTGATCCTGGCGCCGCTCGCCGCGCTGGCGGACCCGGCGATCTACCACACAGAGATCTGGCATCGCTTCGGCGGCGCGCATGTCGTGCATTTCTTCGATTTCGGCCCCTACCTTATCTGGGGCGCGACTGGGCGCATGCTCCACAGCCTATTGAGCTTGCTGCCACCGGCCAGCGCCGCGCCAACCCGATCCGCATAGCCGCTGGGTGGGTAGGCGGATGTCTACGCAAATATGCCTGGTTAGATGCAAAAAGATGGTTAGACGGATATAATACTAACGAGCTAGGCTGTAGGTCCTGCCTGGGCAATACGCATTTTATGCGGGTTACTGGGTCTGGAAAGAAGCGTTTCAACCTACAGGCGAGCCGGTGTAGCCTTGTTGCAGGCCCCCACCTGATAGCAGAGGCTACTGGCTGGCGTTCTTCTCAGGATTGTAGTTGTAGCGCCTGTCTTGTAGTGCTTCCTCTGTAGGGCGTTTCGTAGGGTTTGTTTCGTAGCCGTTATTCTCCTGAAGACGCGCAATCGCGGCGGAGGCGAACTCCTCAATCCCACTTCATCCGTTCGTCTCTGCTGCGGTTGCGTCGCTTTCTATTTACATATTCGCCTGCTTGCGCGATGAGCAGGGTATTTGATTTTTTGCGCCGCCTCCTCTGGCGGTTGTTTGTCGTGCCTGCGAATTTCCTCTAACTGGCAGCCGTGCCAACCCCAGCCAATTCGCCAATCGTTATAATCTGTATAATCTGTGGGAACATTGGCCCTATTGCGCACACATCGTCGTGGTGGCGCGTCTTTGTGCTTGTATACTGCTAGAGGTAATCGCATTGTACTGGATACTGGTGATGGACGAGGGGCAAGAGTGACGACGATGGTGTGTCCGAACTGTGGACAAGAAATACGGCAAGACCTACAAGAGCAAGGGGCAATGGGAGGTGAAGGCAGCAGCACCCTATGCCCGCACTGCCACCAGCCGCTACCAGAGCGACCGCCGGCTGGCACTCTGGCAGATGCCGACCCGCCGACGCTGCCGCTGAGCGAGGTTGCGGCGGCTCCCGCTGCGAAGCTCCCGGCGCATCCGTTGCCACCGCTGCCGGGACAGGCGGCACCACCACAAACCGGGCAGAGAAACATGATGGAATCAGCGGCGACACTTGCGTCTGCACAGGAGACGCAGGGCATGCCGGACGCACAGAGGCCAGCGTTGGAGGATGCGGAGACCGCGCCGGTGGCGACTGCCCCGTCCGGAGGCGCGCCGCTGCTGCCGTTCATTCCTATTCTCACTGAAGCTCCAACCCTTCCCACGCCGGTCGCACCAGCCGCACCCGTTGCGCCTGCTGTTGCCACGGCGCCAGCAGAAACCGCTCCCGCATCGTCCCCCGTTGCTGCTTCTGTTGTTCCGGCGCCTGCGCCCGCGCCTCTACCAGTTCCCGCGCCCGCGCCGGTCTATGCCCCTCCAATTGAAGAGGAAGCAACGGCGGTTATCCCATCGCCGCCTGCGCAAGTCTCGCCTGCGCCGCCATCACCCCAACCACAGCAACCAGAGAAACCACAGAAACCCGCGACCGGCAAGCGGCGGCGGCTCTGGCAGACGGTTCTCATCCTGGTCTTGCTCGCCATCATCGCCGGTGGTATTGCTGGCTATCGCATCATCAGCCAGAATCCAACGATCTATCAGAGTTCGCTCAAGGGCAGCCTGGATGGCTGGCAAAACGATCACAACTGTGCCCAGAAGCAGGACGGCTATCACATCACCGCTAGCTCTATCTGCTATGCGCCGGTGGATAGCCAGGCGGATGCCGACGTGAGCGTGACGGTGACACAGCCGGGCGGTTCAGGCGACCTCTTTTATGGCATCATCCTGCGCAGCACTCCTGGGCAGCATTACTATCTCTTCGGTTTGGATGGCAATGGCGAGTGGGCATTTGTGAATATCGCCAACAACAGCGCGCAGCCGGTCTACCTGGTGCAGCCGACGCTCGATGCCGCCATCCACGGCGGGCTACACCAGACGAACACGTTAGAGGTGAAGATGAAGGGGTCGCGCTTCGACTTCTTCGTCAATGGCACACAGGTGGGCGAGATCACGGATGGACACTACACCTCCGGCTTGATTGGCCTTTCGGGGGAGGACGGTGTCGAGGTAGTCTATACTAACCTGCGTATCAACAAGATGCCTGGCGCCTGATCTTGAGAGCAACGAGCGGGCGGACATGTACTCTGGGGAGAGGCGATTCATGTATCTCGTGCGATGCTCCGCTTGTGGCTTGGAGATTGGCAATACCAACCGCACCACCTGCCCGCGTTGTGGCGCGCCGCTGCTTTCCACCGGCACCACCGGACGGCAGCGCGTGCCTCCGCCCCAGGTGCCACCTACGTCTCCTACGTCTCCTGGTGCATCCAGATATCCCGCGCAGCAGTCCATGCGTCCGCCGGGTCCACCAAATCCTCCACTCGAACAGCGGCCAACAGCGGTAAGGCCGGCGGCGAGAAGGCCAGTCTCGCCGGGCAAGCCACACCTCACGCTGCCGAGCAATCGCCGCCCCAATCGTCCGGCCCAGCCATCCAGTATGAGCCAGTGGGATGCGGTAGATAGCCTGGACAGCGCCAGCGATACAGGCGACGTTGATACGATGATTGCACCGGCGGAGTCACGCACGGCGACCGGACGCTACAAGCGATATGGCCTGGGCAAAGCGCCGCCATATCCAGTGCTTTCGCCGCAGCAGGAGAAACGGCGCGCGCCGCTCATTATGGGCGTGCTCTCGGCGGTGATCGTCGTGGCGTTGCTCTTTGGGGTGGGTGCGGTGCTGCTGGGGCATCGTGCGGCAACGGCGCAGACGCCGCCGACCGCTTCAAGCGTGCGTACCAGTGTTGCTACCAGCGTCCTGCCCAATACGCTCTACCAAAGCGCGCTGCTGGGAGTGGCAAATGGGTGGATCACCGACGCGCATTGCGCAGCCAAAGCCGATGGCTACCACATCACCGGCGCGTCGCTCTGTTATGCGCCGGTGGGGGCGCAGGCAAATGTAGATATCACCGTCACAGTGAAACAGTTGAGCGGACCGCTGAATCTGTTCTATGGCATCGTGCTGCGCCAGTCCGGCAACGGCAATTACTACTTTTTTGGCATAGATGGCAACGGCAAATGGACATTTGCCAGGTTGAGCAATAACACCAGCAGTTTCCTCGTTCATCCAGCGGGGAATAGCGCCATCAAGAGCAACCTCAAGCAAACGAACGTCATGGAAGTGAAAGGTATCGGCTCGCATTTCCAGTTCTTCGTCAACGGCACGAGCATTGGCCAGAGCGACGATGCAACCTATGCCAGCGGGTTGATCGGCCTTACCAGTGGCAATGGTATCGAGGTAGCGTATACCAATATTACCATCACCCAACTACCGGGCTGATTGGCACGCTGCGTCCCAGACATTTGTCCTATGTAGGGCGTTTGCGCCATATCTCTGAGTGACGGAGGGCGTCTGGCTGCGTTATGCTTCTGGGGGGGCACACGTTATCTCTTCGTTGACGAGCAGCCCATCAGAAAAGCCGGAAGACAAGCAAACCAGAAAAACGCAACGACGCGCCTTCTCAGGATTGGATGGCCAGGATGCGCATGTGGATGCTGACATCCTGGCAGGAGGTACGCTTAACATGCAACGCTGTCCGACCTGTGGGCTGGACATTCAAGACGCGAACACCACCGTGTGCCCGCGTTGCGGTCAGCCGCTGCCAACCGCACAGCCACCGAATCAGTACAATCCATATGGCAACGCGCCGTATGGTAGCGCGCCCACGGCGCAGGAAAGCTATGGGCAATATGGGCAGTACGGCCCCTATGGGCAACCGGCGGCTCCATCGCAATCTCCCTACGGCCAGCCGCCAAGCTATGGCCAGCCCGCCAACCCGTATGGCCAACCGGCGCAACCCAGCGTCCCCATGTATGGCCAGACGACCCCCGGCGCGCCAACCTACGGCCAACCAGGAGCGCCGTCGCAGGGCTTCCCACCCGCCTATGGGCAGCCTGGCGCACCCTCACAGGGCTATCCGCCGGCCTACGGGCAACCGGGAGCGCCAACCTATGGCGGGCCGGGTGGCTCGCCTTTCACGACGCCGCCGAAGAAGAGTCCGCTGCCGCTGATTCTGGGGATTCTTGGCGGAATCATCCTGCTTGCCATTATCGCTGGCGGCGCGCTCTATGCCATAGGCAAGGGGAACGGAACCGCGCAGAACAATAGCAATCCGACGGCGACGACAGGTACAACCGGGCCAGCACCCACCGCCACGTCGAGCGCGCAGGTCCTCATCAACGATCCGCTTACCTCGGATACGGGGCAATGGGCCAATGACTCACATTGCACCATCAAGCCAGACGGCTATCATATCAAAGACAACTATGAGTGTTTCGCGCCGGTCCAAACCCCGGCCAACTTTGATATGAAGGTGACGGTCAGCCAGGCTGCGGGCAACAACACTGATCCGAGTGGCATGCTCTGGCATGCGGATGAACAGGGCGTCGAGTATGACTTCGTCATTTATGGCGATGGCGATTGGACCGTACTCAAATGCACAAGCCTCAGCAGTTGTAACCCAATCGTGTCGTCGCGCGCCAGCAGCGCGATCCATCAGGGATTGAATCAGAAGAACACTATCGAGGTGCAGGCTACCGGCTCACACTTCGTGTTCCTCATCAATGGCACACAGGTTGGACAGGTGAATGATTCCAGCTTGACCGCCACCCATTGCGGCCTCTTTGCTGGCGGATCGGTTGAAGCGGTCTTCACCAACTTCATCATCACCGTTCCCAATTCCTGATGGCGGAGTAGCCAGGCAAACCCGTTGCGGCGGACATCTCGCACATTTTCCACGAGATGTCCGCCGTTTCTCATTCGCTGGCAATCCGCAGCAACTCGCGGAAGAGGCTGGCGATTTCATCGTCGCTGAGCGCGTCGGTTGCGTCACCGACGGTCAGTTCAAACTTGCTGTAGCCTGGCAGTTCCGTTGGCGCGAACCATGCCGAGAGCAACACATGTGATTCGCGGGCGACGGCAACGCTGGCAGCAAGCAATGCTTCGGGTTCGCCGCGCAGATAGACGTGCATCATATGCGTCTGTGGTCGTTCCGGCAGTATCTGGATGCCCGGAATGGTGTGGAACGCCTCGGCAATTGCCAGCGCCCGCGCATGGTAGTGCGGGAAGCGCGCGATTCGCTGGCGTAGCCCCGCCCGCGCCGAGAGCACATAGGGAAAGAGCGAGCGAGGCCGCCCGCCGTGCCGCACCTGCCAGATGCGCGCCTCCGCGATGAAGTCGCGCGTGCCGGTCAGCGCTGCACCGGTGATGCCGCCAATGCCCTTGTAGAACGAGACATAGACGCTATCGAAGAGCGCCGCCACCTCGGCGTAAGAGCGCCCGTAATAAGGCGCGGCCTCCCAGAGACGCGCGCCGTCCATATGCGTGGCGATGCCACGCTGGCGCGCCCAGGCGACCTGCGCCTGGAGGTCATCCCATTCAGGGAGCTGGCCGCCGATTTCGCGCTGTGGCAGTTCGATCAGCAGCGCCGCCAGCGGTTCCGCCACGGCTTCGAGGTCGGCCAGCGTCAGTAGGCGATGGCGGTCGCCAGCGAGCCGGCCATGCAGCCCATGCAGCCGCTCGTAGCCCATCTGCTCGTGTAGTTGCAGGTGACAGGTGGGATGGAAGGCGACAGTCGTGCAGTGTGCGCGCTCGCTCCAGATGCGCAGCGCGATCTGCTGCGCCATTGTGCCGGTAGGCAGGAAGACGGCGGCTTCTTTGCCAAGCAGACCGGCTATCTCATGCTCGAACTCCTCGATCAGCTTGCCGGTGCCATAGATATCCAGCGTTTCGTCGTCACCAACCTCATCCGCCATTGCCAGCAACGTCTCGCGCAGGCGCATACGCCCGTGGCCGCTCAAGAAGCGGTCGCATTGCGCGAAAACCGCTTCGCGCTCCTGCCGCTGCTGCCGTAGCTTCTCTTGTTGCTCTTGTTCCGTTTCAGCTTGGACATTCGTTACCATCGCTCACGTATCCTCCTGGCATTTCCACGACTTCGGTCGTATTGTAGCGCCCGCCGCTCATCCGCGTACTGCACAAGAGGACAGGTCAGTGCCGGATGCGCAATTCCTGAAGATAAGCCGCCTGCGCCGCAACCATCTATACAGGCGGCCATGTATGCGTTATACTGCTCCTGCACTTCATTGAAGAGGCCGTTTCCATGGGGCCAGTGGTGGTTGATGGAGATGCCCGATAAGTGCCCGTTTCTGTGGATATCATGTGATATCTCTTGGTATCTCTGCGAGCGAAGGATGAGAAGAACGATGCAGTGTCCATCCTGCGGGTACAGTATCGCCGATAGCCAGGCGACCACCTGCCCGAACTGCGGCAGAAGTCTTGCCGCGCCAACACCAGCGCCATTTCCCGCAGGGCCAGGCGCTCCTGCTCAGCCTGCCACGCCGTATGGTGCATCCGGAGGCTCCGGCGGATATGCGCCGATGTCTGGCGTACCGCCAACCTATCCACTGGCGCAGGACCCCGGCGCGACCACCGGCGCACCCGCCGCGGCAGAAGGCCAACCAGCCTATCCCGCGTACCCCGCCTATCCGGCAGGCTATCCCGCGCCAACCTCGCAGGGTTTGCCGCCCGGCTACGGGCAACCAGGAATGCCATCTCAGGGCTTTCCACCCACATATGGGCAGCCGGGCGCTCCTTCACAGGGCTATCCAGCCGCGTATGGGCAACCCGGAGCACCATCGCAGGGTATGCCAGGGTATCCCTATGGCTATCCGCCAGCGTATGGGCAGCCAGGCGCGCCGTCGCAAGGGTTCTACCGGCAAGCGATACCTGCTGCGCCCGCGAAGAAACGCAATCCCGCTGGCGTCATTATCAGCGTCATCCTGGCAGTGGTCGTCGTCGCCGGACTGCTGACAGCAGGCTTGTTGACGCTCTCGCACTCACAGGGCAGCACCACCGCCGACAACAATAACGGCCAGACGACCGGCGGCGCGAACCCAACCGCCACATCCAGCGGCAAAGCGGTGGTATTCACCGATCCACTCACCAGCAATTCCAATGGATGGGCTGACGACCAGCATTGCTTCTTCGGCTCGGACGGCTATCATGTCAAGGATGGATACGACTGCTTCGTTCCGACTGATGTGCCCAATAATTTCACGCTTCAGGTAACGGTCAAACAGATCAATGGCCCGACGAATTACGGGTATGGCATCAGCTTCCGTCGAGCCAGCGCTGGAAACGAGTATTTCTTTGCCATAGATGGCAATGGTCACTGGCGAATAGACAAGTGTGTCAACAACTCCTGCTCTGCGCTGGCGGATTGGTCCAGTAGTGGCGGCGCCATTCAAGCGGGTCTCAACAAAGAGAACACGCTTGAAGTAGATGGGGATGGTTCACACTTCGATTTCTTTGCCAATAGCAAGAAGATCGGCCAGATCAACGACTCGACGTATTCTTCAGGGGGAGCCGGGCTGTCTGGCGGCAGCAACCTCGAAGTCGTTTATACCAACATCACCATCAACCAGATTCTCCACTAGCCAGCACAACCTAGACGGAGGTACGCGACCATGCGGCGATGCCCCATCTGCGGACGTGAGACGTCTGCTCTGTCAGCGACCTGTCCCAGTTGTGGCCAGCCGTTGGTCGCGCTGGAGCCAGCACAGCCAGCAGAAGCAATGCTAGCAACACCAGTAGTGCCGGAGGGACAGCCAGCGCCGCCGGAAGGGGCTGCTGCCGCCGCTCCTCCATCGGCTCCTGCGCAGCTCTATCCTGGCTATCCAGGGTATCCGGGGTATCCGCCATACGGCCCGTATGCACCCTATCCAGGATATCAGCCGTATCCTACGCAGGGATATCCCAGCTATCCAGCGGCACAGGAAGGAATGCCGCCGAGCTATCCCGCCTATCCTGCGGGCTATCCAGGTGGTGCTTATCCGGCCCCTCCATCCATGCCGGGATATCCGGTCTATCCCTACCCCTATGGGTATGCAATGCCATCAGCGCCGCTCTCTCCTGCCGCAAAGCCTGCGAAGAAAGGCGTGTGGGTATGGCTGAGCGTGGCGCTGGCGGGCGTCGTCATCCTGGCGATGGTCGTTGCTGGGCTGGCGCTGGCTGTGAGCAACCGCCCGAATACCATTGGCATCGTTCCACCCGCCGCTTCACCTACCAACATGCCGACGGCTACGGCGACGCCGCAGACCATCACGATCTATAAAAACACACTCAAGTCCTCAGCGGATGGATGGTACAACGGCCAGCACTGCTTTTTCCGCGCTGATGGCTATCATGTCCAGGGAGGCTGGCAATGCTACGTGCCGACCAGTGTTTCAGATAACTACACGCTCACCATACAGGTCAAAGCCATCAAAGGCACAGCAGGAGACCCTTTTGGGATCAATTTTCGGCATGGCAGCAGCGATAAGACTGACTACTATTTTTTGATAGGAATCGGTGGTGAGTGGTCTGTGAGCAAATGTCCAGGAGACAGTTGCTCGAATCTCATACCCCTTTCGACAAGTTCGGCGCTTCAAACTGGACTCAACACAGTCAATACCCTCGAAGTTGAGGTGCGTGGGACGCATTTCGCGTTCTACGCCAACAATACGCTGCTTGGGCAGGCGAATGATACCGCTTATACGCCCGGCTGGGTGGGACTGGTCTCCACTGGCGGCGCGGAATCGGTTTTCTCCAATATTGATATTGAGGATATCACCAACTGACCAGGAGACCTCACCTCCCGCTCCCTCCTCGCGGGAGCGGGGAGCGCGGGCGCAGGCGTCCAGCCGGGAGCGAGGGCGTCATTGGCGTCTAGCCTGCGGATTTGCGGATACTCCACATCTTCGCACGTCCGCAGGCATCCGCCAGCATCCGCAGGCAATTACGATGGCAGATAGGCGTTGCTGTAGACCTGGGTGACATTCATCGGCTTGGCGAGTTGCCCCTGCGCTTGCAAGAAGCTGTTCATCTGCTGCCAGAGCGATGGGTCTGTGTAGCCGAGCGGTTTGCCGTCGCTACGCTGCCAGAGCGGAATCGTCGCCTGAAGCACCGCCAGCGCATCCGCTGCCTTCGCTGGGTCGTTCAGCCCTGGCACGAACTGCTCGCTGAGTTGAACCGCTTTCTGTGGGTGCGCGATGGTATACTGCACCCCTTCGAGCGTCGCTTTCACCAGCGCCTTGATGTCGCTGGCGTGTGCGCTCAGCTCGCTATCCAGCGCGGCGATGCCATTGGAGACGAGTGGCTGTTGCAGCGGAATCGTGCGCACCGGGAAGTTAGCCTTCTGGAAGAGCGTCACGCCGTCGTTTACATAGTCAATCACTGCGTCTACCTTGTGGCCGAGCAGCGCCGCTGGCTGCGTAAAGCCAATCGTCTGAATATTCACGTCAGACTTGCTCAGCCCTGCGCTCTGAAGCAACGCCAGCAGCGCGATGTAGCTGGTGCCATAAGCGCCGGGGATGCCGATGCTATGCCCGCGCAGGTCCGCCGCCGATTGGATAGGCGAGTTCGCCGGAACGATCAGCGCCACCGGATACTGCGTGTAGACCTCCGCGACATACTTCAGCGTGATGCCTTTGCTGCGCGCCTGAAGAATCTCGTCGCCACCAGCGAAGATTGCGTTTTCGCGTCCGGTGGAGATGGCGTCGAATTCGCCTTCGGTGAAGCCGTGGTGGCGTAATGTCACATCGAGTCCGGCGGATTTGTAGTAGCCCAGCGCCTCCGCGACATAAAACGGCGCGAACTGGATGTTGGGGATATACGTCAGCCCGACGGTCAGGTGATGCAATGGACCGCTATCGCTGTTGGAAGCGCAGCCGGAGAGCGCCACCAGCGAGGTGAGCGAGAGCGCGGCGAGCATGACAAATGCGGCTAAGCGAGGACCCAGCCGGCGAAAAAGTGACTGTATCATGAGTGGGCAGGAGCCTCCACGAAAGAAAAACGTCGTTCGATCAGGCGCATTGCGCCATAGAAGAGCGCGGCCAGGAAGGCCAGCGTGAGCAACACCGCGAAGACGCCCGCTGAGTCCAGGCTTTGCTGGTCCACCAGCAGCAACTCGCCAAGCCCTTTGCCGCCGACGACAAACTCACCGACAATCGCGCCGGTGATCGAAAGTGTCAGACTGGTGCGCAGCCCCGCCAGGATGCTCGGCAGCGCCAGCGGCAGTTCGATGTGGCGCAGTAGCGCCCAGCGATTCGCGCCGTCCACCCGCGCCGCCTCCAGGATGTCTTTATCGAGCAGTCGCATCCCCAGGACGGTGGTGATGACCAGCGGAAAGAAGACGATCAGCGCACAGAGCGCGACCACCGGCGTCAGGCCGTAGCCCAGCCAGAGAACGATCAGCGGCGCGATGGCGATGAGCGGCAGCGCCTGGCTGGCGGCGATATATGGTTGGGTTGTGCTGGCGATGATGCGGCTGCGTGCGATGCCATAGCCCAGCGGAATCGCTACCAGCGCGCCGAAGAGACAGCCGAGCAGGCTCTCGATGAGTGTATTGGCGGCATAACCGAGCAGGCTGTCGGTTGGGCTGGTAAGCGAGAACCAGAACGAGCGCGCGACATCAGCCGGCGGCGGCAGAAAGAGCGCCGGCACCGCGCCCGCTTGCGTGAGGATTTGCCAGAGCGCGAGCAGCGCCAGCCCAACAATGATGGCGGGCAGCGCATGTAGCAGCGCATTCCGCAGGCGGCGCGTGGGCGACGATGGCGCGGCAGATGCAGATGCAGGGATGACCGGCAACCCGCCTGATGTCTCGGTTGCGGCCTGCGCGCCGGGGTCTGTTCCTGGTGGGGAGAGCGGCGCTACGTCCTCTTCCATCCTGCCAGGCGGAGCAACTGGGTGAATAGTCATAGCCTTCTGCAAGCCTCCTCAGAATATCCGGCTGAGGGATGGCTTGCCGGCGGAGATATCGCAGAAGACAGGGATATCTCAGGCCAACAAAAACCGCCCCAACCGGAGCATTCCGACCTGGGGCGGCACGCAGGCGAACACACCATCGCTCGCCCAGCGAAGAGCCGAGAGCTATTCTCGGCCACGCAGGCGCGCGCATTGGCGATTCGACCTTCTTCCATCCGGACTCTTACCGTCGGCCCCGGCTTCTCACCGGGTCTGCGTTGCGCGGAACAGCTTACCTGTCTGCGCGCGGCTCGCGGGCTTGGCGTCTTACACGCCATACCGCCGGTCGGGAATTACACCCTGCCCCGAAGGTCAACACATCATTATGGCCGGTGCGGGGACAGTCTTTCACTGCCCGATAGCGTCTCCGGCCTCAACGGTAAAATCATACCGCTCGATCACGGGGTTTGCCAAGAGCTTCTCGCACATCTGGCGCACAGCGGTGGCGGCGGCATCTTCCGTTGCGGCATGCAGCGAGACTTCCAGATACTTGCCAGCGCGCACCGTGGTGACATCTGTGAAGCCAAGCTGATGCAATCCCGTCAGCACGGCGTCGCCCTGCGGGTCCAGCACGACGGGCTTGAGCGTCACGCGGATGCGCGCCAGCCACAGCGGCTGCGTCTCAGCGGTAGGGGTGGTATGGGTCGGCGTCTCGTTGGTCATCGGAAAGTCTACTCCGCTCTCGGCTTTGAAAAGCCGGAGCAAGGACTGCCAGCCATGAATGGCGCGATGACCTTCAGGTCGCCAGTTCCGTGCGCCGGCAGTTTACTGCCGCGAATATTTTAGGTCGGTTTATTTCCCACGCGCGGCGCGGCACTCCGCGCAGGCGCAGGTGGCGCGCAGACGCTCGAAGGTATAGATGCCGGTGTGGTGGCCGTCGCCCCAGACCGGCGTGACGCCGTAGCGCCCGACGAGTTGCAACTCGTAGAGCGTGGTCTGTTCCGGCGTAAAGACGGTCTGCTCATCCACGCTGCCCTTCTGGCCGCCCTCACCGGCGCACCAGGCGCAAGGGCAGTCTCGGCGTAGCGCTTCGTATGGGTGGACGCTCTCATGGCCGTCGGACCAGCTAATAAACAACTGGCGGTTCTCCTCATCCATCAGATAGGAGGTAGGCGCCAGATCATTCGGCAAAGATAATGGTCGCATAGCTTGCTCGCAAAGAGAACTGGTTCGCGCTGCTAGCATAGCCGGGCACATATTCCCTTCATGGCGCAACGCATCAGTATTCATTATATCTTTTCCAGCTATTGTTTGTTGTTTGCGGATCACACCGAGACGTTCGCTGGCATGGCGATATCGGGATAGCCGTCGTTCACTTCAGTCGCTTCACCGCCTCGCATCCGGCGAGTGCTGCTATGGCTGCCATACCAGAGCAACAGCAATATCACTGCGATCATGGAAGCGGTGACAATGGTCATGATGAGGCTCCACTGCTGGGTCCAGCTATTCGTGCCCTCGGCGGTTAGCCCGGTTTCGGCAAGTTGACCGGCAAAGACCGCCGACAGCGGCAACACCGCGCCCGCGCACCAGCGGATGCGCGCGCCCCAACTGTTCAGGTTGCGCGCCATGCTCAGCCACCAAAGCGCCAGCAGCATGTAGGTGTCCAGGTAGTAATAGGGCCAGAGTGTCTTCAGGAAGAGCGGAAAACACAGCCCGGCAATCGCCAGCAGCGCGTATATTGCTCCTGCGCCTGGCTCCAATGGCTCTTTTCCGAGGCGCAGATCGCGGCGGAACGCCAGCACCAGCAGCGTGAACAGCAGCGCCGCGCCCAGCACGATCTCGCTATCATAGTGATCCCCTATGGCGACCAGCGGCGAATCTCCCAACGCGCCCCAGAGCGAGCCGCCGCCAACCGGCAGCCCAGCGTGGAACGAGACGAGCGAATAGATCAGGTCTGCGCGGTCCGCCAATGCAAAAGGCAGCAGCCCCAGCCCCAACGTCAGCGCGGCGCAGCCAACGAAGCGCAACGCGCCGCTCCAGTCGCGTCCGCGCAGCAATAGCAACGTCAGCGGCAGCAGATAGAGAATGGCCGAGCTACGGGTGAGCAGCGCCAGCCCCAGGAACAGCCCGGCGCGTGTGGGACGGCGCAACATCAACGAGCGAACGCCAGCCAGCAGCATCCAGAGCATCAGCGGATGTTCGATGTGCCCATAGCCCAGCACGCTATGCCAGAGTTCCGGCGAGAGCGCAAAGACGCAGTATGCCAGGAAGCGGCGTATGCCATGCAACGGCTTGGGGAGCAACAGATCGAGTGTCAGCACCGCCTCGCGGCTGAGCAGCAGCGAGAAGATGGCGAAACCTATCGCCACGAACATGCGGCATCCGGTGAAATTGTTGATGAAGCCAAAGCGTTGCGCCACCGCCGCCAGCAGCGTCAGCGGAAGCATGCTCAGCGGACCGTTGGCGTTGGGATAATTGCCGTCGTAGCGCACCTGATAGATGTCGAGCGGATGACCGGCGAGCGCAATCTTGGCCGAGGGGAGGAAAAAGACATCGAAGTCGGTGGGGTCGGTGATTTGCAGGCTCATCACCCCCCAGAAGCCGAGATAGAGCAAGATCGAGAGCGGAATGCCGATACGGCGCATCCAACGCTGTAGCATGGGCTTCTCTCTTCTCTCGTCAAGGCTACGCTCTGTTCACGTAATGTTGGCTGTTGTTGGGTGTTCAGGAACGGCCATACTCGCGGGCCAGGAGGTCCCTGTTGGGGCAATCGCCTTCCCGCGCCGCCTGAATGAGCGCATCAACATCGAAGGGCACGCGCCGGAACTCCAGCGCCACGCGATCTTCGCTGACATCCAACACGGCATATTCGGCGTAAGGGTCCAGGTGGAGCGTCGTTTTCGGTGACTCCGGCTGCTGATGGTCATACGCGACGCCAACGCTGCCAGGATTGAAGTAAAAGGTGTCGCTGAGCCGTCTGACGTGTTGTAGATGGGTATGGCCGCCCGTCAGGATGGCCGGCGCAAAAGGGCCATAGAGCCGCACAAAGTCCTCATACGGCGTCTCCGGTAGCAGGATATCATCATACGACGTGGGCGAGCCGTGAAACGCCAGTAAGGATTTGCCGCCGGGCAGTGAGATTGTCACAGTCGGCGCGAAGTTGGCGACATACTCGCGGTCGGCGTCGGAGAGATGCGCCAGACTCCACTGGCGCATGGTTTCCTGCGCTTCTGTCGTCGCCTCAACGCTATCTTTGCCGGTCAGTAGCCAGGCATCGGCATTACCCATCACTACCGGGCAACCGAGCGTGCGCAGATGGGCGACGACTTTGGCGGGCTGTGCGCCGCCCTGAATGGCATCGCCCAGACACACCACCTGATCGGCGGGATGGCGTTCGAGGTCCGCCAGCACAGCTTCCAGGGCGGCGGCGTTGCCATGAATATCAGATATCACTGCGATGCGCATGAATCACGTCTTTCTATAAGAGACCTCACCCCCGGCTCCTCTCCCGCAAGGAGAGGGGAGTCCGGGCGGGCGTTTACTTGCCTGCTGCTCGCCATTCCGCGAGCCACGGGTGGATGCGCGCCATCGCCTGTTCGACCAGTTGATCTATTGGCAATGTGGCGTCCAGCCAGGTGATACGGGCGTCTGGACGAAACCAGGTGAGCTGGCGGCGGATGTAGCTATGCGTATCGAACTTGAAACGCTCGACGGCGGCCTCCAATGACACCTCACCGCGCAGATACGCGCCAATTTCACGATAGCCCAGGCTCGACATCGAGGGCAAGTGCCAATCGTAGCCATGCGTGGAGACCAATTGGCGTGTCTCTTCCACCAGCCCCGCCGCCAGCATCGCATCTATCCGGGCGTCGGCGCGCGCGTAGAGCGCCGACCGCTCCATCGTCAGCCCCAGCAGCAGCGGGCGGTAGGGCGTGGGGCGCGCGCCCTGCTGTTCGGAGATGGGTCGCCCGCTCACCAGGCAGACCTCAAGCGCGCGGACCAGCCGGCGCGGATTGCTGGCGTCAATCTGCGCGGCAGCCACGGGATCGAGTTCCGCCAGCCGCGCATGCAGCGCCGTGACTCCCTGCGTAGCGGCCATCGCCTCCAATTCTGCGCGCAACGCCGGGTCCGGCGCGACCTGGGGAATCGCCAGCCCATCCACCACCGCGCGCACATAGAGTCCAGTGCCGCCGATGAGCAGCGGCAGATGATGCCGCGCCCAGATCGCGGCGATGGCAGCGTTGGCATCCGCCTGATACTGCGCCAGTGTGTAGCTTTCATCCGGCCAGACCGCATCCAGCAGATGATGCGGGAGTTGCGCTTGCTCTGCGGCAGTTGGCTTGGCGGTGGCAATATTCATCAGGCGATAAATCTGGCGCGAATCCGCCGAGACGGCCTCCAGCGTCCAGCCGCTGAGTTCCGCGCGCAACCGCTCCGCCAGCGCCACCGCCAGCGCCGTCTTGCCCGCCGCCGTCGGCCCCACCAGCGCCAGCAGCGGTATCTTCGTTGTCTCCATCTCGCTTATATCATCCATAGGCTTGCCATTGGCAGTTCTATCATAGTCTATTTCAGTAGCGTTGGCTTAGCCGGTTGCATGCGACGCGCTCCCATGTTATAACAGTATGCGCACATCTTTGTGGCTGATTGTCTTTGTTGCCCAGTGTGGGAAAGTAGAAAGGTGCGGCAAGCAATGGCGATGTGGACAGCGAATCCTGGCTATGGATTCATTCTTGGCAGTGTTGTCAGCATTGGCGGAGGATTGGTAGTTCTAATTGTCTCATTCCTCGTTATTCGTTCGAGCCTGCGCAAGATGCGCACATGGCGCCAGACACCCGAGCAGAACCGCGCAGACATGACTTCGCCAAATCAGGCGGTGTTGACCATCGTCTGTGCCGTCTCCGCGCTGGTGCTGGCGGCGATTGGCGTCGGCGTCTGGATCTATAACTTCAATCTCCAGACCTCTGTACCCGCGAATGTGACGGTCAGGCCCGCTTACACCTATCCCGAAAACTTCTTCACGGTGACGTTCGCCATCATCGTCGGCGTGATTTTCCTGGTGACGCTGGCGCTCTCGTTCTTTATGCGCGTTGTGAAAACTGCCGTTGTGGAGTCTAAACGCGAGATACCGGAGAATCTGCGGCGGGCGAAGGAGCAGACCGCAGCGAAGATGCGCCAGGATTACTAGGACTACTAAGCCGTTTGCCGGGGTTAGCTTACGGACGCACGCGAGCGGCGCGGCGCATGGCTCCGCCCAGGTTATAGGCCAGCACGAAGCCAATGAGCGCGCCAACCACCGTCGTGCAGCCGACAATATAGCTGGCCGTGCCCTGCCAGGCCAGCGCGTGGCAGGCATAGCCCGCGGCCACTGCGCCCAATAAGCCAGTAAAGGGACGTGGGAAACGCCCGATGAAGTTGGCAATCGCCAGCATCCAGCGGCTGAAGTTCGGGTCTGCGCCGATGGTCGCCCCCAGGCCGACCAGCAGCGGCGTCACCAGCACCAGCGACGGCGCGAGCTTGACAGGATCGTGAAAGATGACGGGAAAGCCCGCCCAGGTGTAGGGTCCGTTGGTAATGACCAGCAGCGCCGCCCCCACCAGCGCGCCGAAGAACGTCGTCTGCCAGCGACCAGCCCAGCTTCTGCCACCGGAACCGGCGATGGCGGCGACGGACCCCAGGAGAATGCAGAGCAGCAGCATGCCCAGCGCCACCGGCAACGTCAGCGGAAACGGCAACTGGTTGTGCGTCATCATCTGCTGCGCAAACGTCAGGAATCCCCACGTGACGCCCAGCGCCAGCGCCGCCGACGTCGCCAGCCGCACAAAGCCGTTGCGTCGCGGCGTTCTCGTCGTGTACTTGCGCGGGATATTCCCTTTGGTTGCAGCTTTCGCGCCCTTCGTCTTTGTCGCCTGCCCGATTGCCGGAACAACTTTGGTGATGGGCGCTGGCGCTGGCGAGACATCCACCGTCACCGGCACGTAGAGATGCTGGCGGTCACAATCAATTTGAAGCGTGCTGACCTGCTTGCCCGTTTTGGCGAGCTTGCTGGTCTCCGCGGTCAACTGCACCAGCGTGCTGGGGCCGTCGAATTGTGTGCGGTCCAATGTGAGCCAGGGGGAGAGCGTCTTGATCTGTCCATGAACCGGCACGTTGTTCTGCCCGCTGATCGTAAACGACTGCGTGCCACGCTGCCCCGCAACCAACTGGCCGAAGTCAATCGTATGTGGCTGCACGACGACAATCGCCGCCATCGTTTGTTGGGCGACACGCGCCGCCGCACCCACTCCTGCGCCTCGCCGTGCATTCGTGCCAGTTGAGGTCTTTGGCGCCGCCTGCTGTGTCGTCTGGCCGGAGCCGCCATAGAGCAGCTCACGCGCAAACGCTTCGACGTTCGGATAGCGTTGGTCGCGGTCCAGCTTCGTCGCCCGCTCGATGGCCTGTTGCACATGCGACGACACGTTGGGGTTGCGCGACTGCATCGGCGGCAGGTTGAACGGCGTGGTTCCGGGGTCGTAGCCGGTGAGCAATTGGTAGAGGGTGCAGCCGAAGGCGTAGACATCGGCGCGAGCGTCGGTCTGTGCCTTGCCATACTGCTCCGGCGGCGCAAAGCCCGGCGTGCCAAGCACCTGCGTATCGCGCGAGCGCCCCGGCGCAAAGACACGCGCAATGCCGAAATCAATCAACTTGATCTGGCCATCGGTCGTCAGCATGATGTTTGACGGTTTGAGGTCACGGAAGATGATCGGCGGATGCTGGCTGTGCAGGTAGCTCAGCACCGAGGCAATCTGCTTTGCCCAGCGCAAAACGTCAGCTTCGGGGAGCGGCCCATTGCCTGCGTCCTGCTGATATTGTTCCAGCGTCTTGCCGTCAATGTAGTCCATCACCAGATAGTGCCGCGTATGCTCCGAAAATGACTCGTAGACGCGGGGCAAATTGGCGTGGCGCAACCGTTGCAGCGTGACCGCCTCGAAGCGAAAACTGTCGAGCGCCTCGCGAAGTTCGGTCGCTGAGAGGCCGTCCTGGCTCATCTCTTTGATGGCAACGACCGCTTTGGTGCGCAGATTCGTCGCCTTATAGACGGCGGCCATACCACCCTGCCCTACCAGTTGCAGGATCAGATAGCGGCCACGCAACTGCGACTGCATCGGCAGGCGTCCGGTGGCGTTTGGCGGTCTGGGCGGCGGAGGAGCGGCTGCGGTGGTGGAAGAGGCGGCTGCGGAGGGAGCGCCGGCCAGGAGCGCGGCGCCGCAATGGTTGCAGTACATCGCGTCGGCACGGTTCTCCGTGTGACAGTACTGGCAGGTACGCATTGCCGTCTCCCGTAAAAAGATAATCTCTGTGTCGCGCCGGATGGATACACGCGGCAATTTTCCGCTGGTTTCACCAGCATGAATCGCATGAATCGCGTGAATCGTGCCGCTCTCTCAGAGAGAACTACGCCCTACCGTTGGGCGGGGTTGCAGTCCCATCGGTGCCCCACTCACTCCTCACTCACTCTCCACTCATCATAACGCATCCTGCTGTTTGCTATGCCAGAAGCAAGGCGTATACGATAGTACTAGGGGGTGTCTTGTGTGTTCTCCTGTCGTGTATGCTAGCTATTGGTGAGGGCAGGCGGTGTGATGAGTCGTGGGCGCGATGCAAACGGGTGAGCAACAACAAATCGCTCGTTTTTGGTTGCCACCATGACCCAAAAGGGTCTGTGCGTACATGTACACAATGAACGTGCGTCTTGTATTGTGGCAGGCGCCTGGCTAACGAGTCCTAACACGATTCAAGACAATCCAGGCAAGCACCGGATTTCCTCATCCGGATGTGGAAATGTCGTGGCGAGGAGCAAAGGATCTGCGGGCGCTCCGGGTCTCATTATCCGTCGAGCGCCCAGCAAACAGCCGTTCAGCAACAGAGGATACTAGCGTGCCGCCAGGGAGGCCAGCTTGGCTTCGAGTACCGGATTCGACGGCTCGACCAATATGCTGCCATCCGCGAAGACGATTGTAGGCACACTCTGCATTCCATTGTTGAGACGCTTCACCTGCTCCGCCGCTTCCGGCTCTTCCTCGATATTGATCTCCGTATAGGGGACGCCACGCGCAGCGAATACCTTTTTCGCACGCCGGCAGTCACTACACCAGGTGGTCGTGTACATGAGGATTTCCTGTCCATGCCGCTCAGAGCCGGCCTGCTGGTCCATTGTAGAGGTGGACATGAATGGGTTGCCCTCCTTAGAGGCATCTACTTCAAGAACAGTTCACACTACAGAAAGTATAGCATGAAGGTACCGGGTATGGAAAGAGTAGCACGCTCCCTCTCCTCCAACGAAATGAGGATGAGGTTGAGCAATGGTGACGCGCCTCACAGCGGTTGGACGGACCCTTCCGTATACTGGCGGGTGGATTATGACACTGAAGGTGATACTGAAGATATGTGGTCTGCGTCGAGCCGCAGGGGGGCATATCTCCTATTTGGCTTGATGGGAGAGAGTACCGTCTCTCCCCCACAAGATACGACGGTGTAACCGATGGAACCACCTGTTCGTCTCTACACTCCGAATGGTCAGGGTGAGCCGCGCAAACGTGCAGCCCGCCCGGCGAAGCAGCCTGAAGCCGCTGCGTTTCGCCTCGACGAGCCGGCAACCGGCGCAAGCGAGACGACGCCCGCGACCAGGGCTGCGCGGCCAGCCAAAGCGGAGAAACCAGCCAGGCCAGCCAAAGCTGCCAGAGCTGCCAAAGCGGATAAGGTGACTGGCGCGTCGAAGGCGACGCCAGTCACCAGGCGAACGGCAAAGAAGGCGTCTGCGGCGCTCGATGCGTCGCCAGCCAGCGGCCAGTTGGAGCCAGCGCCTCAGCCCGTAGAGGAGCTGGCGGAGCGTACGCAGGCTCCGGCAACAACGGATACGCTGGCGGCGGCCCAAGAAGCGACGGAGACGTTGCCAGGGGCGGCGGCTGACGGCGAGCCAGTGGTGGGGATTGAAGATTTCGAGGACATTTTCTCGCGTTTTCAGACCCCGCTCACGAACTTCGTCTACCGGCTGGTGGGCAACCGCGAGCAAGCCTATGACTTGACCCAGGATGTCTTTGTCAAGGCGTACCGCGCGTTGTCATCCGGCACGACCATTCAAGCTGCCGCGCTTTCGTCGTGGTTGTATCGCATCGCCTCCAATACGGCGACCGATGCGCTGCGGCGGCGGCGCCTGATCTCGTGGCTACCATTATCGCTGTTCAACGAAGATCGGGGAGTAGGAGCCGGGATGCCTGGCGCCGATACGAATACTCCCCAACAGCAGACCTCGACTGAGGAGAATCTCCCCAGTTCGGCGACTGCCTTCGCTAGCGGGTACGATGGTGGCCGGTTCGAGCAGCGTGTGGCGGACCGGGAGATTGTCCAGAGCATTTTGCAACGGCTCCCTCCCAAGTATGCAACCTGCCTGCTGCTCTACGAACATGAAGGGTTCTCATGCGCGGAGATCGCCGAAGTTCTCAACGTCAGCCCATCAGCCGTCAAAATGCGCCTGATGCGGGCGCGCGAACGGTTCATCGCCCTCTACAAACAGGAAACCGGGGCGTAACCACCTCAACCTGTCGCTGGGTGCGCCAGCAGCTTGCGGCGTACCGGCCAGATGACCTGGATAGCGCCGCTTTGCCGGCCATTACTGAACATCTCTCCACCTGCCCCGATTGCCGGGAGGCTTTGGCGGCCTTCCGGCAGAGCGGTGATGCTATAGCACAGTTACCCATGATCCTGCCGCCGCCTGCTTTCCGCGAGTCGGTCTTCGCCGCCATTCGCAGCGAAGCCTTGCGCCAGGCGCCGAGCGTCGCGCAAATCAGCCGGGCGGCGACCAATCCCGAACTGCCGGTGGTGCGCCGTCCAGTGGCGCAGGCGGGGTCTGCGCCGGTCAGCCTCGAACGCTTCAGACAGTTCAAGCGGTTCGACCTGCGGCGTGTCAACCTGAAGGTCTCACTGGTGGCTGCGGCGGCGGTGCTGTTGGTTAGCCTGATCGGTGTGCGGTTGGTCTCGTTGATCGGCTCATCGGCGCTGGGCGGTTCTGCGGCCAGCCTGGGGAATGCGCTGCAACCAAAGGTTGCGCGCTACCCGCTCGGCGCGCGCTATGTGTTGCCAACCAGCGCGCTGGCCAGTAGCGCCTGGCTCGTTTATACGGCCACCGACGCGGCGCACAACTCGATGCTCTTCCTGGAAAATCGCCGCACGCGACAGGTGACGCCGCTGCTGTCTGCACCCTCTACTGCTACGCTGCAAGTGCGCGCGCTGACGGACCGCTGGGTGGTCTGGAGCGCGGGCGACGGCACAGCGAGCGCGCCCTGGCAACTCTATGCCGCCGCGCTGACCGCGAACGGCCCCACGCAACCCATCACGCTGGTAGATACGACTGCCAGCACGCCGGACACACCGGCCACGCTTGGTGGCGTCTGGGCCAGCGGTAATACGGTGCTGGTGGCCGATGCCGCGCAGTCTGGCAGCGGCGAATTGCTCAAGATTGATCTCTCCTCCGGCGCGCCGGTGACGACGATTATCGCACATGGGCAGACTACCGGCGATGTGCTGACGGATCCCTCGTATGACAACGGCGCCTATTATTGGGCGGATGTCTGGTTCGATAGCGCCACCGGCCTGCACAGCGCCATCTGGGAGAGCAAGGGCGCAGGCGCCAGCCAGGAAATTTCCGCCGATGAGGCGGCGTTCCATCCGCAGGTGGCACATGACACGCTTGTCTGGGTGGATGTCTCGGCGGCTGACCTCCAACAGATGTCTGCCACCACCAGCGGCGCAACGCCCGATAGCGATGTCCAGATGCTCTATTCGCTGAGCGGCACCCTCAACGCGCGCAATCTGGAGAACGGCCAGCAGTGGATGGTCAGCGCCAGCGCCGACGTGCCGAGCGTCTCGGTGGGCAATAAGCTGCTGCTCTGGCATAGCGGCACACGGATGCACACCTATAATCTGAGCGGCAAGGGACCGCTGGCCGCCGATGCGCAGGTGCAATCAGCCACCTTCGCCAGCGCCGACGGCTCGACGATTGTCTGGGCGAATAATGCCACGGACGATCTCTTCGTCTACGATGCTGCGTAGCCATGATTGACAAGTGATTGACAAGAAAAAGCGGTGGGTTCTGAATCCACTGCTTTTTCGCTATCTGCTGCCAGGCTGCGACAGCGTGTCATGATCGTTTCATGATAGGAATGTGAAGCTACCGGACATCAGCGAGATGGCCTGACCGTTAGCCACCTGGTTGGAGTCAGCGGCGACGCTCGTGAAGATGATGTAGACGCTGCCGTTATAGGTTGTCGTCTGCACTACCAAATGGAGCGTTTGCGGTGTGCCGTTCACTGTAGCTGTCGCATCCGCCGTCTCCTGTATCCAGTTGACCCCTGCCTGTGGCGTACTCTCCGGCTGTGTTTGATGAGAGAGGGTACCCATCTGCTTCAGGATTGCCATGTCGAGCGTTGCACCGTCCTGCTGCCCGCTCGCGGGGAAAGATTCCACCTCAAACGTCGCATCCCCTTCTGGATTGGTATAAATCGTGTAGTGCGTGCCTGGCGCTGCGTTCGTAACTGTTCCTTTGGTCCAATCCTGGGGCACAGTAAAGCTGTAGCCACCGATGGTGTCTTTTACCAGCGTGTAGCCCGGTGGTGGCGCTGCCGTCGTCGCGGTCGCTTGCGCGGTCGGCGTCTCGTGGTGGTGCGTCGGAGATTTGCCTGCCGCATGCGAGAGCAGGAGTCCCGCGCCGAAGAGACCCAGCAGCACCAGGACGATGAGGATCACCAGCCAGGGATTGCGCCATCCGCCCGCGCTACCGCTGGTTCGTGTGGTTCCTGGCGCGGCAGGGCGGGCCGGCGCGGGCAAATCCTGCGTCGGCGGCAATTGCACATTGACTGGCTGTGTGCGCATAGTGCTGGGATCAGTTGCTTGCATAGCCAGCGGTGCGGTCGGTAGTTGCTCATTGGCAACGCTGGTCTGATAGCGGTCTACCTCGCCATCGCCGGGCAGAGCAGATGCGGAAGATGCGGAAGATGCGGGGCCAGCGGCACCTGCGGGACCTGATGGCGTCAAAATTGCGGTCGGAGCCTCAGTAATTGGTGTGAAGGGCGTGACAGGGCTGGTGGGGAGCGCGCTGATGGATTCGTTACGGTGATCGGCAGCATCCGGTTGGATGCGTTGCGTCGTAGCGTCAGTGACCGCCGCGCCATCTAGTCCGCCTGCCATGCCGGGATTTTCCCTCAGCATGACGGTGCTGGCGTCGAGTGGGTCTGGCGCCGCCAGGGTGGTCATGGCGGCGCCACAACTGGGGCACACGGAAACGCTGCCCACGCCCTGGGAGGCTGGGGACGCTGCGGATTGGGCCGCGCGCCGGCCACAAACGGGACAGGCAAGTACAGGTAACTCAGGTAACTGACGCATAGCGACCAGACCATCCTTCCAGCAACTCCGGCTGTTGTAGATGTCGTAGATGGTACAAGCGATGAACCAATCCGGCGCTACTCTAGCATGTAGTGGGGAAAGGCGTCAAGACGCACGAGAGGCAAAAGTACGCAATAGTCAACATAACACCCATGACGTGCGCGCAAAATTGTTGCAAAAATCAGGTATACACCTGATTTGAGCAGTTTCACGTATCGGTTACACTGTAGCGTAAGTAGGTTAAGTAGGTGACATGCTACCCATTGTGCCGGCATTGCTGATATGCCGGTACGCCGGTATCCTCCGCACAGCTTTCGTCATAGTATCTCATCCACAAGGCGGTCGAGAGCAGGCAGGAACGGCATTTGCGTCGCCTTTTGGGACGACTGGGTGATTGCGTCATCCGCTGGAGTCTGCTATAATCCGTAAGCTATGCCCGCGACCAAGACGCATGCTGATGCGTCACAACAGTATCAGCATCTATCTCGATCCATTCTTGTTTAGCCTTGTCTAGTCTGATCTGGCCTTGAGATTGAGATACCCAAAGCCGCGCAGCCCGGTTGCGCGAGCGATCCACCCGTACATCAGGAGGCAGCGTGGGTACAACGAATCGAGGGCTGCTGGATAAGGCCACGGCCAAGATGACCGAAAGCCAGGCCTGGCGGTCCATCTTCCGGCATGGCTATCCTGACACGCCCCTCAACCAGTCACTGGTGATGATGGGCAACGTGTTTCTTCACTTGCATCCCGTCAAAGTCAGCCGCAAGGCGATGAAGATCACCTATACCTGGTGCCTGGGCGGTTTGTCCTTCTTCCTCTTCCTGGTGCTGACGATTACCGGCGTCTTCCTCATGTTCTACTTCGTGCCGGAGCAGCGCGTTGCCTACGCAAACATCCAGCAAATCACCAGCGCGGTGGCCTTCGGCAATTTAGTGCGCAACATGCACCGCTGGGCGGCGCACTTGATGGTCGTCACCGTCACCTTGCATATGATTCGCGTCTTCTATCACGGCGCATACAAGCCGCCGCGCGAATTCAACTGGGTGGTTGGCGTGGTGCTCTTCTTTACCACCTTGCTGTTGAGCTTCACCGGTTATCTGTTGCCCTGGGACCAGATTGGCTATTGGGCTATCACCGTCGGCTCACAGATGGCAAGTTACACGCCGCTGCTCGGCACGCAGGCGCACAGTATCCTGACCGGCAGCCCGGTGGGTGTCGGCCAGTCTACGCTGATTCGTTTCTATACCCTGCATGTGATCGGTCTGCCATTGGTGGGTGCAATCTTCATGGCCGTCCACTTCTGGCGCATCCGTAAGGATGGTGGTGAGGCTGGCCCGCCGCCGCCTTCCCGCCGTGAACTGGAGCAGGCACGCGCGCGACAGGAAACCTCCGTCGCTTCGCTGAACTAAGTACGTTGTTGTATGGGGTGGCGCCCATCCGATTAAGTGATTAAGTGATGATTGGGTAGCGCGCCACTACACAGATTGACCAAAGGAGCAGTCCTATGGCGACAACAGAGCCACGTACAGCGGCGACACAAAAACGCTACCGCACATTGGCCGTCGTCAAACAAGAGGCCATCACGCGCGTCGAGAAACAGCTCGAAGACTCGGTGTTCGTCTGGCCGCATTTGCTGGTCCGCGAGTTCATGGCGGCATTGCTGATGACGGTGGTGCTGACGGTGGTGAGCCTCGTGGTAGACGCGCCGTTGCGCGGCCATTCCAACCCCAACCTGACGCCGAACCCCGCCAAAGCGCCCTGGTACTTCCTCGGCCTGCAAGAGCAGTTGCACTATTTCGCGCCGACCATCGCTGGCGTGCTGCTGCCGGGATTCACGTTGGTTGGGCTGGCGATCCTGCCGTATGTGGACCGCAACCCCAGCCGCGCCTTTGAGGACCGCAAGATTTCGATTACCGTCTTTACAGCCATCGCGCTCTATTTTGCGGTAACGGTTCTCGCGGGCAGCTTCTTCCGGGGTTCCGGCTGGCAGTGGATCTGGCCCTGGCAGCACATTTATTTCGACCTGTAAGGTGTAATACCAAACAGGTCTTTTCAGGTCTTATCGAGCATGCTTCTGGATGGGGCGCGCAGACCTCTCTTCGTGAGGAATGAGCGCGCCCATCTCGCTGCCGGGCAGGCGCGGGACGAAGCGCAATTCTTGCAGTTCTTGCAATCTTGAGGATGTTGTCATGAGTATCAATTCTCGTACGCCGCAAGAGTACGAAGTGCTGACGGGCGGTGGCGCGGAATCTGCCGAGATGGCGAAACGCGGCCTGAGCCGGCGGCGTGTGCTGCGGCTGGCGGTCGGCGCGGGGCTGGCGCTGGTCGGCGCGGAGGCCACATACGGCGCGCTGACCATGCTCTATCCCAACCTCGCCGGACAGTTCGGCTCGGTGATTACCCTCCAGGATAAGAGCAAGTATCCCGCCGGCCAGCAGAACGAGTTTGCCCTCGGACAGAAGGGCGTCTTCTACGAGCAGGCGGCGAAGAGCTACATTATTCACCTCGCCCCTGGCCCTGGGACCGTGTTCTTGCTGAGTGGTTCCAAGTTGACGGACCAGCAGGCCGCCGAGAACTGGGTCAAAGACAGCGACGGCACCTACTGGATTGCGCTCTATCAAGTGTGTGTCCACCTGGGCTGCAAATATCCCTTCCGTGACGACTGCAAGAGCTTCAAGTGCCCTTGTCACGGCTCCCACTATAACGTGGACGGCGAATACCTGGACGGTCCGGCGCCGCGCAGCACCGACCGCTTTGAGATGTCGTTCCAGGGCGGCAACGTCTCGGTGAACACCGGTAAGCTGAACCAGCATGTCGAGCGCCCTGACGCGCAGACGCGCATCCTTCAGCCACCGGGCATCCAGTGCGCTGCGCAGTAATACCGGCCAAGCAGTTGTTACGAGGATAGAGTTTTATGGGAAGAACGAGCAATCCAGGCATGCTGGCCGTGACGGCGGGCATTGCTATTGCCGTGCTGCTCGTGCTGTTGAGCGCGACGAACGTGCTGACCGACGGCCTGGGGTATAAGCTGGCAGCAGTGGCGCTGGCGGTGGCGACGCTGATTTTTATCTTCTATGCGCGCGCCAACAACGTCGAGAAGAGTGGCTACGGCGCACTCGTTTTCATCGTAGCGGTTGCCCTTATCATTCCGGCGCTGACGATTACGCAGCAGCAACAACAGGCGAGCGCCACAGCCAATCAATACACGCAGACGCTCCAGAACGGTGCGGCGCTCTTCGGCCAGTATTGCGCCTCCTGCCACGGCTTCCAGGGGCAGGGCCTTGTTGGGCCACAGCTCAACAATAACCCAACGGTCAACAAGTTCACCACCGCCGACCTGACGCGCATCATCTCCGCCGGTATCCCTGGCGACCCCGCGAACCCGACACAATTGGCGATGCCAGCCTGGTCGAATGCCTATGGTGGTTCGCTGACAGACGACGATATCAGCTACCTCGTGGCGCTGATCCAGTCGTCGAATCCCGCCTATACCAAGCTCAACCATCTGCCAAATGTGAACGGCTTCAGCTACGTGTTGCAGTCATTGACCGACCCGACGCAGATTGCCGAATACAATCAGCAGTTGAAGGGCGGCAGCAAGCCACCGGCCAGCAACTTTGCTGACCTGACCAAAGACACGAAGGTCACGATTGATGCTATCAACTCGACGAGTGGCTTCCCGTATGGCTGGCAGGCTGTTGGCACGCAGACGGCGGATATCACCATCAAGGTAGGCACGACCGTCACCTGGAGCAACTCGTCTGCTACAGTCCACAATGTCTATTCGGGGACGGGGCCGAGCAACATCACCACGGCATTCCCGAATTCGGGCATCATCTCGCCGAACGTGGCTAGTAGCGATTACACGTACACCTTTACGAAGCCTGGTGATTATCCGTACTTCTGTGCGATTCACCCGGCGATGGTTGGCTGGATCACTGTTGTCGCGTAACATCATCGCTGCGTGGCTGCGTTTCTCTGGCGCAGCCACGCAGATGCCTGTCGTTTATCCGCCGGTTCAGCGCGTTGACGCTGCCACCGGCACCTACGCTGACCTGTCGCGCCTGGCGTTGGCGCCGTGGCCACGGCAAGCGGAAATCATTGTCTGAAAGGGATCATGATCCATGCAAGTTACGGCAGCGACGCCACTGCGCGAGCATGAACGGCCCATGTCCTGGGCGCGGGCCGTTCTCATCGCCGTGGGCTTCTTCTTCCTCACCGCCATTCTCACCGGACAGATTCCTGCCTACTTCTTCACCATCTCGACGCTTTCGACGCTGGCGCGCTTTCAGCAGGGCTGCCTCGATCTTGGCCTGCTGGCGGTCGGTTTTGGCCTGATTGCGTTTGAGATAGCCTTCCTCTATGACCCGAAGCCGCTGATTCCCTGGCCGCTCTTCGCTGCTGTGGGCGCCGCCTTCTCGGTGGTTGGCTTCTATATGGTCTGGCAGGTCTGGGTCGGCATTGGCAATTTCAATCCGCTGACCGGCCAGGCCGGTTGGGGCGAATTCTTAGTGACGCCGCCGGGGCCTGGTAATCCCGGCTACTGGCCAAATCCCAATCAGTCGTATCTCTTCCATCCTGCCTGGTTCCAGATCGGCAGCATTGACCTTTCCTCCATCGGCATGATCGCTCTGCTGGTTGGCCTGGGCATGCTGGTTGTTGCGCTGCTCAATCCCTTCGCGCTGCGTGGCCGGCTGGCTGGACCGTTACACAGCCTGCTGGTGCGCTTCAGCCTGGGTCTTTCGATTGTCATTGCCGCCCTCTATCTGACGGTGCAAACGTTCGCCGGCCCCGTGCGTGGCAACCCGTTCTTTGCGCCACAGGGGGCGGCAATAACCGCACCGGTGACGGTGAACGGGCAGAAAGTGTTGCAGACGCACGCAGGCATCGTGCCGAGCGCCGCCAGCAACGTGCTGCTCTTCCTTGCGCTCTGTCTGGCGATGTTCGCACTCATCCTCTGGCTGCTCCCTGTGATGGTTGCCAATCGCCAGCGGTTTATGCCTGCGGTTTACCTGCATGGAGTGGTCGGGCTGCTCGGCAACATCGGCATCCCGCTGCTGGTCATCTGGGTAATCACCTATCCCGTCGTCAACCTGATTCACGGCGCAGATCCAGATCAGGTCTGGGTGCAGTGCGCGCTAAAGAACGCCGTCCCCAGCAGTTGTACATTTACGCCGTTCACCGGCTATATCCTCTGCGCCATCGTCTTTAGCCTGACCTTCGGCCTGTTGATGGCTGGCCTCTACTTCTGGTCCACCCGCCGCGATATGGTGGTGCTGGGCGGCACGATGGGCCTGGTCTTCATGGCTATCGCCGCGACGATCATCCATGTGGACGATCCCAATCAGGTGCCAATGGGCCTCATCATCGCCATCAGCATCGCCGTTCTCGCCTTCGCCTGGGTCTGGGGCACGCAACGCGAGTTCTCCACCACGCAGGCGCAGCCACTCGGTTGTGTGGGGCAATGGATGGTGTTGGGCACGCTGCTGCTGGTCTATCTCTTTGGCTTCGCGCTCTTCTCGATGCCCGCCTTCTTCGAGACGGAGGCGCTGGCGCTCTTCTATCAGGCTGGTCGCGGTGGCCTGCACGACGCTTTCTGGGCGTTGCTGCTGATGGGCGGGCTGGCGGCGCTGCAATTCATCTTCCTGGTGCAGCGGCGCAAGATGAGTAACTTGCGCAAATTTGCCATGTGGGTGATGCTGGTGGCGGTACTGCTGATGATGATCGGCGCAATTCAGGGCATCAACCGCGACGTGCTGCAAGGCGGCGTCAACGCGCTTGAGGGTAGTTCCGCCATCTTCCTGACGGGCATCTGCTTCGAGATCGTTGGCGTGCTGGTGGCGCTCTATGGCGCATGGCGCGCGCGCGGCATCTTCTCATTCTGGACGATTGCGATTATCGTGATGGCGCTGATCGGCGTGGCGCTGGGCGTGGTCGTCTACAACTTCCAACAGCCCTACCCTGAACTGGTCGCCTTCGCCTTCATGTTGGCGATGGCCGGTGCGCTCGCCTACACCGCCGCCGGTCCCGACGAGTTCCCGCCGGAGACAGACGAAGAAATCGAAGCGTCTTTCGCCACGCGCTAACAACCAGCAATCTCAGAATTGCACTGAGGTCCGTAGCTCATTCATGCTACGGACCTCGTTTGATTGGATTTCTCAGCATTTTCGAGTAGCTGTGACGAGATAAAATGGTTGGCGCTGGCGCACCGGCCCCTGTTGCTGATATACTGCCCTCGCACCTCACCGCATCTGCGCCACACACCGGCACCGCGTCACCGGCTCCGGCGCAGCAAAAAGTGCGAGAAGAGGAACGCATACGGTCACGCCAAGGATGTAGGAGGCCGGCGGCAATGCTGCCTGCTACTGTCGCGCCGCGCTGGCGCGCTCGCATGTTTTCGTTGGGGAAAACCGTTTGATTTACGACCCAACCTGAGCAAAGAGGGCTGTCATGTCGCACACTCACCCATTCACTGCCTCGTCGCCTATCGCCATGTCTACGATGTCGCTAGCCACCAGTTATTCTAAAGCCTCGTCATTGCCGCTCAATGCGCCCAACCCGCCGGTAGAGCAGGAAGCCGATGACTTGCCAGCAAATACGCTGGATGTTGAGGAGGCGCTGCGTGGAGAGCCATTGCGTGTGCTGGTGGTCGCCTCGGAGGGCGTGCCATACGTCAAAACTGGCGGCCCGGCGGATGTCATCGGCGCGCTGCCGCAGGCGCTTCGCAGGCTCGGCCACGATGTGCGGGTCATTTTGCCGCGCTACAACAGCATAGACCCCGAACGCTGGCACCTGCATCCCATCAAGACTGATCTCGCCGTGCCCATTGACCGCACCACGGAGACGGTGCGCATCCTCCAGACGCCTGAAGGCGCTGGTGTGCCGTTCTATTTCATCGAGGCGGAACACTACTTCCAGCGCGAGAAACTCTACGGCTACAATGACGATGGCGACCGCTTCATTCTCTTCTGCCGCGCGGCGCTGGAGTTCGTGCGTTCCATCGGCTGGCAGCCGGACATTATTCATTGCCACGACTGGCATACCGCTATCATTCCCAACTGGACCAAGACCATTTACAAGGATGATCCCTTCTTCGCCTCCACCGCCACGGTCTACACTATCCATAACCTTGCCTACCAGGGCATCTTCGGCTACCGCATCCTGGAGGTGGCGGGCATCGCGGAGGAAGGCTTCATCTACCCCGAAGTGCCGGAGCTGGCAAATGTGGTAGACCTGATGGGACGCGGCATCCTCTACGCTGATGTGGTCAGCACTGTGAGTCCGCGTTACGCGCGCGAGATTCTCACGCCGGAGTTTGGTGAGCGGCTGGACCCGTTGCTGCGCGAGCGCAAAGACCGGCTCTATGGCATCCTCAACGGCATAGATATCGCTGAATACAATCCTGCCACCGACGCCCACATCGCCTCCCATTACGACGCCTTCTCGCTCGATCAGCGTGCCGCCAATAAACGCGCGCTCCAGGAACGCCTGAAATTGCCGGTGGACCCGCACGTCCCGCTGATCGGCGTCATCTCGCGCCTCACTGACCAGAAGGGCTTTGATCTGCTCGACGAAATTGCCATCCCATTATTGGAACAGGGCGTGCAGTGGGTTGTCTCCGGCACCGGCGACCAGCACTACCATTCGATGTTTCAGCGCCTCGCTTCGCGCTATGCGCAGCAAGTCTCCATTCACCTGACCTTCAACCAGGAGTTGAGCCAGCAGATTTATTCCGGTTCCGATCTGCTGCTGATGCCGTCACGCTTCGAGCCATGCGGCAGCACGCAAATGCTGGCGATGCGCTATGGCAGCATTCCAGTGGTTCATCGCACCGGCGGGTTGGCTGATACCGTGCAGAACTTTGATCCCGCCACCGATAGCGGCAACGGCTTCAACTTCACCCGCTATAATCCGTTCCATCTCTTTGCATCCATCGTGCGCGCGCTGGAAGTCTATCAGTTTGCCGATGCCTGGCGCAATCTGATGCAGCGGGCGATGCTGGCCGATTATTCCTGGGACGCCTCTGCTGAGCAATATGTCGCTCTCTACCGGCGGGCGCAGGAATTGCAGCGCATCGGCGCGGCGCGTGGTTACGCCGAACGGTGAGAGTATGGCCCCAGCCCTGACCCCTCCCCCGCCTGCGGGAGAGGAGGAACCGGAGACCGGCGCCTGTGATAGTTCCAATTATGACAACCGAATTAGAAATGATGAGGAAAGATGCAGATAGACCAGCTTCCCGATGCCATCGCCGCGTTGCCCGCTGAGGAGCGCGCGCTGGCCGACCGGCTCTTTCGCGTGGTGGTCACGGAAGGCGCGATTGTGCCGCCGCCGGAGATGGCGCCCTGGCTAGAGCGCACCTTTGGCTCGGTGGAGGCAACGCTGCGCCAGCGTATCGTGCGTGTCACCAATCGCTGGACCTTCGAGGGCGCGACCTTCAATCCACTGCGCAGCCGCCGCCCCGGCAGCGGCACGACGCAGGCTGCGCCAGCCACGCCACCGGCGGAACTGCGCGAACGCATCGAACGCAGCAGCGGCGATGATTTCTGTGATCCCGAGCATCGCACGCCAGCGGATACCTTCGGGCGCATCAGCGGGCGACATGTCATCACCGCCGCGAATGTCGCCAAAGCGGATGGCTGGCACAGCGTGGGCGTCTTCGACCGGCACGATCCGCTGGCGATAGACGACGACCTGGTGGCTGATATCCTGGCGACCGGCGGCGAGTGGGCCAGCCGCGCCCACGCCAGCGACGCAGATGCGCGCTATTTCTTCCTGCTCTGGAACTGTCTCTGGCGGGCTGGCGCGTCATTGGTGCATGGGCATATCCAGATGACGCTCAGCCACTCGATGGCGCACGCGCGAGTGGAATTGCTACGCGCGGCGGCGCAGCGTTACAGCCAGGAGACCGGCGGCGACTATTTTGCCGACCTGGCGGCGGTGCATACGGCGCTAGGGCTGGCGGTTGGCGACGGTAAGGTCGAGTGGTTCGCCTCGCTCACGCCAGTGAAGGAGCGTGAGATCGTGCTGTTTGCGCCGACGTATCAGGATGGCATATTGGAGCCTGCGGAGTTGGGCACGCTGGCGGAGCCACTGGCGGAAACGCTGCGCGTCGCTCAGGAGCAGATGGGCGTCTTTGCCTTCAACGCCAGCGTCTACGGTCCGCCCCTCGCAACTAGCAGCGCGAACAACGCAGACGACGACTGGCGCGGCTTCCCGCTGGTCGCGCGTTTCGTAGATCGCGGCAATCCGCTGGCGCCGACCTCGGATATCGCCGCGCTGGAACTTTACGGCAGCAGCGTCATTGCCAGCGATCCTTTCGACGTGGTGCGCACCCTGCAAGCCGCTATCCAGGCCGGCGATGATAACGAAGATGATGACTCACTATGACGATGGACAAGCGCCTCACCCCATCCGAACTGGTGCGCATTTTCGCGCGTGTACAGACGGAACGGCTGATCCTGCGGCGTCCGCGCGCCACCGATGGCTCGGCGATGTTCAGGGTGCATGGCGACCCAGAAACCTATCGTTACACGCCGGTTGACCCCGACCCGGACCTTGCCACCAGCGAGGCCACGTTGCGGCGCTGGCTCGACCAATGGGATGAGGAAGGCTATGGCTACTGGGCGGTTGCGCTGCAACAGACCCAGGATGAGGTTATCGGCTTTGGCGGCGTGCGGCGCTTCGTCTGGCGTGAGCGCGACATAGCGAATCTCTATTACCGGCTCACCCCCGCCGTCTGGGGCAATGGCTACGCCGCTGAAGTAGCGCAGGCCGCTGTGCAGTTTGCCCGCGCGCATCTATCGCATCTGCCGGTGGTCGCCCGCATCCGCGCTGCAAATATTCCCTCACTGCGCACTGCCGAACGCTCCGGCCTGTTGCGCCGTCCAGACCTGGATGAAGATGAGCATCTCATCTTCGCGCTCGGCTGGTAGCTGAGACCACACGCGCTGCGGATTCCCCTCTCCCGCGCACGCGGGAGGGGTTAGGGGCGGGGGCTACACCTTCTGTGGCTGATTCGTCTGGTTGGCGAAGAGTGCATCCGCCTGCTTGTTGTCAACGACTTCCTGGTAGCCGCACAATTGGCAGCGCGAGGTCGTCTTTTTGCCGATGGGAAACAGGGGAATGAAGAAGAGCGTGAAGTAGCGCGTCGTGCGCACGACCCCATGAAAAGCGTTTTTGCCGCACTGCTTGCAAGTATAGGGGACCTGTCCCATCACCTTGTTGCGCGAGCGATATCCCCAGATAATCATGAATCGCCGTTTCCTCTCTCTGTCGTCTGCTGCCTTACACGCGGACAGCGCAACGAGCAGCATAGAAGAAAGTGGCGCCGTTGTCAAGCCATCAATTGGCAGCGGTCACGGCATCCACCTCGGCTTTGGGCGCGAGCGGCAACCACGGATACGCCTTGTGCGTCTTGGCATCGGCGGCCAGCAAGACGCCAAAGCGCCAGATCACCGTCCCCAGCACGGTTGTGCCGTCGCTTTCGGTGATGTGTATGAGGCACCCAACAAGTCCATTCGTATTATTCGGGTCATCAGGTGACATATTCGAGTTGCCCACCTGCTCGTTCTGGAGCGCATTGTAGAGTTCACTTGTCTCCGAGTTACAGATATCCTCCGGAAGCTGCTGGCGTAGGTCATCCTCAACCCCAATGGAGGACTGTAATGATGGCATGAAATGCCAGTGTTCACTGT
This sequence comes from Chloroflexota bacterium, assembly GCA_021323855.1. Classification (GTDB taxonomy): domain Bacteria; phylum Chloroflexota; class Ktedonobacteria; order Ktedonobacterales; family JADMIN01; genus JAJPKE01. The sequence continues at coordinate 326,542 of JAJPKE010000045.1, forward strand.
CATCCAATTGCAGAACTCCACCTTCGCCGCCGCCGGATTCGCCATCATTCTCCGAGCCGACTACCCGCCCATCCGCTGTGAGAAACAACCAGCTAATCGCAAGGGGAATGTATACGTTCCAGTACTTGCCCTGCGGGAGCGGCTGCACCTGCCCATACTGATCTACAAATGGCCCCCCTCCGGAACAAATGATTTCCGTGCAGAAATTATTTGGCCCGGTCATTTGTTGCGCACTGGGAATCGCCAGTGTCACCTTCGCAGTCAATGGCGACGTAGCCAACCGGCTCTGAATCATTCCTAGCGTATTTCGCCCGCTTGCGTAATACTGCCCTGCCGGAACGGTTGTGGTCACAGAAACCGGCTTGATGGACTGCTGAACAAGCGCCAGTGCGCTCGCTTTGAGGTCATCGGGTAGATCATCCACACCGAAGTCGAACTCGATATAGTTGTCAACAAAAACAGTCCGGCCACCAGATGTCACTGGCACGCCGCTGCTACTTCCATACGCGCAATTATTATCGGAGGCGCTAGCTGTATTCAAACTGCCATCAGCGGAAAGCTGGACACTACAGGTATGCGTCGCAAACGGCGGCGCGCTGAACGTCACCGTGTCGCCCTCCGGCTTTGGACGAAAGGCAAACGGCGGGCTGCCAGAGAGCTTCTTGCCGTCAACGGTCACGGCGCCATAGGAGACGTTCGCGATAATGCCAATCAATTGCTGTGAGGCGTCCGTTGCGGCTGGGGTGGCCGTCGCCTGTGGATGAGGCAGCAGCGAGGCGGTCGAGCGGAGCAACCCAAAGACAACCAGCGCGCAGATCGCCACCAGCCCCACCTGCACGGCGCGTTTGCGCGGCGAGGAGCGGCGGCTCACCAGTGTTTCGGCGTCCACCGTTCCTGGGGCGCTTTCCCAGGCGTCTGCAGGGTTCGTGGTGGTAGTGGTACCGGTGGTGCCAGCAGTATCGGAGGCATGTGCGATAGGCGATGGACCCAGCAGCGTGAATTGCTCGTCATCGGGCGATGTATCCGGCGTCTCACGCATGCTGGTCCCCTCCCCGGCTACCTGCTTCCATTCGCAGATACCTCGGTTATCGCGGATATCTCATGCGAAGGATAGCAAATCGCCGGGCGAGAGACAAGATGAACCGCCAAACGGTTTAGTGCGTCGGCAGATAGCGCGCAAACCAACCGGTGATTTCGTTCAGGCGAATGACTCGCGAGCGCGGATGGCCGTTACGTGAAAGGTCGTGCGACTGGCCCTCGAAGCGCACGAGTTTGGTCTCGCGGCCCAGGTATTTCAGCGAAATGAAAAGTTGCTCACCCTCGCTGATTGGGCAGCGCAGATCGTTGTCGCTATGCAGAATCAACAGCGGCGTATGGATATCGGCGACATAGGTGATGGGTGAATGCTGCATGAGTTGCGCCAGGTTTTCCCACGGCGTCGCGCCCATCTCATCCACCGCCAGCCACCAACCGATGTCGCTGGTGCCGAAGAACGAGGCGGCGTTGGCAACGCAGCGCATCGTCACCGCCGCCTTGAAGCGGTCCGAGTGGCCGACCACCCAGTTCGTCATGTAGCCGCCGTAGCTGCCGCCAGCCACGCCCAGCCGGTTCGCGTCCAGCCCGCCACGCGCAATGGCGGCATCCAGCCCGGCCATGATATCTTCGTAATCTTTGCCGCCCCAATCGAAATGCACGGCATTGGCGAAGTCGCGTCCGTAGCCGGTGCTACCGCGTGGATTGCAATAGACCACTGCGTAGCCCTGCGCCGCCAGCAGTTGAAACTCATGGAAGAAGCTCGCGCCGTACATCGCCGCCGGTCCGCCATGAATTTCCAGGATCGTCGGCACCAACTCGCCTGGCTGCGCCTGCGGTGGGCGCATCACCCAGCCCTGCAACTCCCAGTCGTCAGCGCCGCGAAAGCTGAACTCTTCGGGCGTGGCAAGCGCCACCTCTGAGAGCAATTTCGCGTTGAGGTTTGTCAATTTCTGCTGCGTATTGCTGGCGTTCTCGGCGGGAAGCCGTTGGAGATAGACATCGCCCGGCGCGACCGGCGACGTAATTGCCAGCGCCATTGCCGAGCAATCTGGGGTCATCGAGAAGCCATAGACATGCTGCGCGCCATCGGTGAGCGGCTGCGGCGAGAGGTCGGCTTCGGGACTGACGCTATAGACCTGCGTGGAACCGCGTAGCGACGCCTGCAAGTAGAGTCGGTAGCCATGATAGCCGTCCGGTCCCCAGTACAGGTGTGCGCCACCATGCCCGGCGCGCATATCACTGATACAGGTGTCGGCGCAGTTGGCGGCCCAATCGCCACTCAGCAGACGCGCCTCGCCACCGGCATGCGCGGGAACGGTGTAGAGATCGGTATGCCCGCTGCTATAGCGGCGTGGCGACGCCAGGAAGGCAATCGTCTCGCCATTGGGCGACCAGGATGGCGCACCGCAGCCCAGCGCCTCATCAGTCAGCCGCTCACACGCGCCACTGGCAACATCCAGCGTCCAGACGCTATCGGCTGGCCATTGCCAGCGCTCTGCGCTGCGGTCGGAGGTGAAGACGATGCGGCTGCCATCAGGTGACCATTCTGGGCTGCCGTCGTTCCAATCGCCGTCTGTGAGTTGCTGCGGCTCGCCACCGGCGGCGGGAATGGTGAAGAGGTGGGAACGCAGGTCATACATGAAGCCGTGGCCGTCGAGCCGGTGCCACATCTGGGTAATCGTGCGCACGCGGGGGATGGATTTGCCGTCGAGCGCGGCGTCGTCCACCTCCTGGTCGTCCGGCGTGCCAGTCTCAGCGGCGAAGAGCAGCGTCTTGCCATCCGGCGACCAGACGGGAGCGCCTGCGCCGTGGCGCATGAACGTCACCTGATGCGCCTCGCCGCCACCTGTTGGAATGACCCAGATCTGTGGCTGACCAACACCACGGTCGCGCTCCTCCGCGCTCTTGGGTTTCGTGCCGCTGGCGGGCGCGCGCACAAACGCCAGGGAGCGCCCATCCGGCGACCAGCGCGGCGCAGTGTCGTTGGGGCCGCTGGTGAACCGGCGCGGCTCGCCGCCATCCGCAGACGCCAGCCAGATCGAGCGGCGATACTCATAGGCGTCGCGGTCCATTGTCATCAGCACATAGGCCACCTGCGTCCCATCCGGTGAGATGCGCGGGTCTTCGGCCAGCTCGATGGCGTAGAGGTCTTCAGACGTGATCGGTCGTGGCGTGGTTGTCATGGCAGTCATGGCAGTCAATCCTCCGAAGTTTCAGCGACAGGACGTTCATAGTTGCGGTTCAGTTCATGCAGCACCGTGCCGCGTATACGCCACATAGCAGACGTCAGCGTGTGATATTCGCCGTCACAGATGGGCACCGGCGCGCGGCATTTCAGGTGCGGGCGCAGCCGGAAACGCAGCGTATCACCGTGGATGTCAATCCAGATATGGCGGCGGGTGTAGCCGGTGCCCCACTTGAAGAGAACCCCGGAATCGTATTCCTCAAACCAGCCGCGCCCCTGAAGCGCCTGCCGGTTCAACGTCTGCAACATCTCACCAATGCCGCTTTCACGAATCACGCGCTTGGCATTCTCACGAACTGCCCGGCGCTGCTCCTCGCTCACCGGCTGTTCTTCGTAAGATGCACTCTCTTCAGTCCTGTTGATCTTGTTGATCTCGTTGATCTCGTCTGCCATGAAACCTATCCTACTGAATGAGTATCGAAAGATGTGCTGCCAGCCGATTACCGGCTATCTGCCGCCGCACCTGTGTATGATGCCTGTCTAACTCACCAGCCATAGTCTACCGCAAATCAGGCCTTGTATGAAAGGGGAATTGCGCTCGTGGTTTACCCGTCACTGGTGCGCTGGTCTATATAATAGTGGCTGCCAGAGGTGGACTTGGCTTTGGCTTTGACTTCCGCGGCGATGCGGCTGACTTCTTCCATGCTGATGATGGGACGGTGCTGATTGGTGACGACGCCGATGGAGATGCCGCAGAGGGGATACGCCTGCCGCTGCCCCTGGCGGTCCACCGCCAGCAGCGTGCCGCGCTGCGCATCTTCCGCCGTATAGTAGGCGCGGCTTTCATTCTTCCAGCGTTGGATGAGCGCGCGACAGATGCGCTCCACGCGGTCAGGAGTGGTGATGACAACGAAGTCGTCGCCGCCGATATGGCCGGTGAAGTCGTTGATGTTGCCTTCATCCCGCACCACTTCGCTGACGACATGCGCCAGCAGACGAATCAGGTCGTTGCCGCGCAGAAAGCCATAGACATCGTTGTACGCCTTGAAGTTATCAATATCGAGGTAGAGGATGGACCAGGTGGCCGCCAATTGCAACTGATGCTCGATGGCGCGCTCAACCCGCAGCCCGGAAGGCAGGCCGGTGAGCGGCGAGAGCAGGCTCTCGCGCACATGGCGTAGTTGCGTGCGGATGCGAACGATTAGCTCATCAGTCTTGAAGGGCTTGGTCAGGTAATCGTCCACTTCTGAATCGAAGGCACGCACAATATCGGCGGTATCCTGGCGCGCGGTGAGCATGACGACGGGAATGTGCGCGGTTTTGGCGTTGCGGCGCAACTGCTCGACCACCTCGAAGCCATCTATCCCCGGCAGCATGATGTCGAGCAGCAGCAGTTGCGGCACCTCGCGTAGCGCGTAGCTCAACCCTTCCTCGCCGCTCGGCGCCACTTTCACCGCGTATCCTTCTATTTCCAGCGTCTCGCGCAGCAGGCGGCCAAGCTGGGGGTCATCTTCCACGACGAGGATGGTAGCGGGCGGCGCCTCGAACGCTGGATCGAAAGCTACGACATCCATTGCGTTCTCCCCCGTTGACCATCCAGCAGTGCCCTGTGCAGCGTGCCAAATGGATGTAAGTCACTGTATCTACGAAGCTATAGTTATGGTCATGATATATGGTCGCGCTGCGCTCTGTCCATACCATGTGTCTGGGGGGACGACCGGGCTAGGGTGATTGTCATGTAGTTCTCTTGAATTCCCAGGCAATTGAGGGCAGTTCATTCTTCCGACGGAAGGCGCTGGTCTTCTTCAGTGGAGGTGAGTTGCGCGCGAATGACGGCCTCCCGTTGTCCCAGCAGCGCATCTTCCAGTCGCTGGCGATGCTTCGGGAGAAAGTTCTCCGGCAGCGCATCTGGCGCGAACCAGCCGACTTGATTTACTTCGTCACTGGTGGCTGGCTCCGGGCTGCTCTCCGCGAGACGGCAGAGGAATGTCAGCACCACTTCACGTTTGCGCGGCTTGGAATACACACCGACCAACCGCACAATCTCGATCTCTGCGCCCACCTCCTCGCGGACCTCGCGCGCCAGGCCCTGTTCGACGGTTTCGTCATATTCCAGGCCGCCGCCAACCAGATTCCACCAATCAATCTCCGTGCGATGAGCCAATAAATAGCGCCCTTCCCGCTCGATGATGGCAAAGATGCCAACCCGAAAGCGCGGTGGAGCGCCTGATGATGGTGATGATGGATGCTGTTCCGCTGTCGTCATGGAGCAATCCCTTAAATGATATAGTCGTCGTACTCCTCGTCGCTCAGGCGCTCCATCTCTTTGACCGGCTCGCCGTGTGTGTGCAGTTGCGCGGGCTGCGCCACGACCACAGAGTGTGGCGGGATGGACTCCAACACGAGCGCCATCGCGCCAATCTTCGAGTCATGCCCGATGGTGATGGGGCCAAGCACCGATGCGCCGACGCCGATGGTTACATTGTCTTCGATGGTGGGGTGACGCTTGACCCGCCCATCACCGCGATGTTTCCACCAGCCGGTCGCGCCCAGGGTCACTTGATGGTACAACATGACGTTATCGCCAATCTCAGCAGTTTCACCAATCACCACGCCAGTGCCGTGATCTATGAAGAACCGCTTGCCGATGCGCGCGCCGGGGTGAATCTCGATGCCGCCGGTGAGGAGCCGCGCAATCTGTGAGATCAGGCGCGGCAGGACAGGAATATGGGCCTCATAGAGCGCATGCGCCAGCCGGTGCCAGAGAACGGCATGCAATCCCTGGTAGGTCAGTACTTCCAGGATATTGCACGCGGCGGGGTCTTTCTCGAAGATCACATCTATCGCATCCGGCCAGCGGGTGCGTTTGCGCGGGAAGGCGAGTGGGGGCCGTAGCTCCTGATGTCGTTCTTCCTGCGTCCGCTCGTTTGGGAGAATGGTTTGTGCCATAGGAAAATGTCCGCTCTGCCTGCAATGACTGCAATGACCGCAATGATTGGAATACCTGCAATGAGCAGCGCCAGTGATGCCACCTGATCTGCACTATTGACCCCATTGTCTGTCTCTACATTGGGCGTTTGGCGCCGTCTATAGTTCACAATGTGAAGTGTAGTCGTGGCGAGAACGGGGCGTCAAGTCTCACCAGGCATCGCCTGACGCTTGCTTGACCACACGAGCATCTCATTCAGTCCAGACATCCTACCTCTGGCATGGATTGCGCGTTAAAAGGAATGATGAGTCTATCAATAGATGCTGGAGAATGTCATACCAGGCGAACCTGGCGCGTTGTGTTGTTGTGGATACGACGTGTGGCTCCAACAGGTACGGGTTGGGTTGCGCCTTGCGGCCCGCACAAGCGAGAATAACAGCAGCAATAACAACAGTAGCAGCAACAGATGACAATCGCGAGCTGGGCGCGCTAGCGAGTTGACGCGCTTAGAGAGCCAGCGAGCTAGAGAGACGCTTGACGCACAATCTTTGCACGATCAATGCGCATATTGCCAGACGCCAGCGGCATGGTGGTGGAGGACGGACGAGATGACTTCGAGGAATGGTGACCGGCGACGAGCGTTCACGCTGGTTCTGCTGTGTCTGTTGCTCAGCGGTGTAACGCTGCTTGCGAGTGCCAGCCAGATACAGGCGCTCCAGGCCGCGCCGCTCACTGCACACCGCGCTGGCAGGTCGCTCGATTCCCGGCCATCGCAGGCCGTCGCCTATGCGCGTATCGCTGTCGTGCGCGTGCTGACGTATTACGATGGCATGCTCAATAATGATCCCGCCCCGATTCCGGTCCTCGATCCTTGCGCCTCGGATGGCGTTCTCGTTGGCACCACTGGCAACAACCTCAATTCATTTGATTACATCCTCACGGCAACCGCCGCCGTCAATCCGGTGAAGCCGTGCCAGGGCACGCAGGCCGCCTTTCAGCAACTCAACGGCAGTGCGTCCGGGTGGAGCATTGATCATATTGATGTGTTGCTCAACGCCTCGTATACCGGCGTTGGCGATCAGCAGTTGGGGTCCATCCGCTATACGATTTATCCGGCGCTGGTCACGTCTAACGCGGGGCAGAGCGCGCCGCCGCTGCTGGCGTTGCCGCTGACCATTCCATCCGGCTCACCCTCGCATGATCTGCCGGTTCTTGCGCCGCCACAGCCCTCTGATGCGCCAGCCGATCCGGCGGCGGCGACGGTGCTGGACCTGACCAATATCTATGGCCAGCCACTTGGGCGAGACTCCGAAACCTATGGCGAGGTGCCAACTGACGTTTACCCCATTTCGGTGCCAGCCAGCCAGATCAATGCGGCGCCGCAGCCGACGGCAACCAAACCACCGACAGCCACACCACCCCAACAGACGGTAACGGGCGGCACTGTGCAGGCGACGAACACCGTACCACCGGCCCCGGCCACCACGCCGCTGCCACTCAGCGCGCAGGTTAGCCTGGGCGCGCCAGAAATTGACTCGAATGGCCGCCTGATCGGCATGGTGGTCGCTGACGCGCATGGCAATCATGTCCTCTCGTCGCTCCAATCGGTCGTTACGGCAATCGGCCCGGTGACGAGCAAACCGGGTCCGCTGATGACGCAGTGGCAGCAGGGGTTAGCCAGCTATTACGCCAATCCCCCGCAGTTCAGCCAGGCGAGCAGCACATTCCAGGCCTTGCTCAGCGCCTATCCCGATTTTGGCGGCGCGGAGCCGTTCCTGACCGCCGCAAAACAACAATCTACAACGATTCCCTCACTCACCAAAGGGCAGCCGACCATCTTGGGGTCAGCCCCGCCAGGCGGCGGCATCGGCAAGAAGACGCTGCTGGCGTTGATTGTCCTGGGATTGCTGGTCATCTTGCTCGTACTTGTGGCGCTGCTCTTTCTGATGCGCCGCCAGCGACGCCAACAGGCGCGAAGGCGCTATGTCGTGCCGGAAGACGAGGCAGATCTCGATCTGCTGCCGCCCAATATGCCGCTGGAAGAACTGGATAACTACCGGCAGATGATGGTTGACGAGCAGCCGACGGTACCATTGGCCAGCATGCGGGGTAACAACAACAGCGGCAACATAGGCAACATGGGCAACAACCGCACCAGCAACAACGGCGGCACGGTTCTGGTGGATGAGCAACCAACCTTCAAGCTGCCGGTGCCGCCGCAACAGCCGAGCCGCGCGCGCCAGGGAAGCGCACTGATGCCGCATCCCGCCGGCCTGACGCATCCAGGCATCAAGCGCGCGGCTGACCCGAACCAGGACAATATCTTTGCGTTGCAGGGGATACGCCTCGTCAACGGACGCACACAGCCGTATGGTCTCTTCATCGTGGCGGATGGCATGGGCGGGCATCTCAACGGCCAGGAGGCCAGCCGGCTGACCATCCAGATAATGGCCACGCATATCCTACAAACGATGAACAGCGCGCAGCCGCTCGACGACGCGATGCTGCTCTCGCTACTGGCGGAGAGCGTACAACGCGCCAGCGCGGAACTGCATGACCGCAACATCCGCGAACATCTCGACATGGGCACGACGCTGACGGCGGCGCTAGTGGTGGACGACATGGCGTATGTCATCAACGTTGGGGACAGCCGCACCTACATCATGAGTCCAGACGTGGGGATGCGCCAGATCACCACCGATCATTCGGTGGTCGCGAGCCTGGTCAGTGCTGGTGTCATTCGCCCGGAGGATATCTATACGCACCCGCGCCGCAACCAGATCTACCGCAGCCTGGGCGGGGAACAGGAGAGCGTTGAGGTTGACACCTTCGAGGCGCCGCTCCAGGCGGGTGATAAGCTGTTGCTCTGTTCAGACGGCCTCTGGGAGATGGTGCGAGACCCACAGATCGAGCATATCTTGCGTGGCACGGCGGACCCACAGCGCGCGGTAGAGCTATTGGTGCGCGAGGCAAACGCGAACGGCGGCGAAGACAATATTAGCGCGATTGTCGTGCGTATGCTGGAAGATGTGCCCGAACACGCCAAACCAGGCATGCGTGTGGTGGTGGCGCCGCAGGAGGAGAGCAAGCCGACGACGGCGCAATCCTAGGCGATTCTACCTGTGCCGATAGCGTTATAGATTGTCCCATAGCGCCGATAGCCTGGAAGAACTGCCCTGATTGTCGCGGTTCAGTTCGCGTGCTATACTCCGGCTCATACGGCGTGTATCATGCTTTGCGAACGTGCGATCTCCTGGATACGCACTGGCTGCTCGTTCGCGACTGGTTGCCATATCGCCTATCCTCGCTTGCGTAGTGTCTTTATTGCTCATTTTATGAAAAGTGCGAGGCCAAAAACATCGTGCGGAACGTAGCCGGCAACCTTACGTTCCTGCGAGGGGGGTTACAACGTGTGCCGTTGATGCCAGCGGATGGCAGAGACGGCAAACGGCATATGGTCTCGTGGAGGTGCCATTATGGCGAACAGCGGCTGGGGGCAGGGAAGCTCTGCTGAAGCAGATACGGGAATACTCGAGGTGCTCCTGGCGTTCGTGTCGCAGGGGGGCATGCTCTACGGCGCGCGTCGCTGGGCGGATAATCCGCTGACGCTGACGCATGTGCGCTGGCAGGGGCAAACGGGGGGAATGCTCGACGCATTTCGCCAGCCGGGCGGCGCTGCCAATGATGTGGAAAGCGGGGTCTGGGTGCAACTCGCCCTGCATTTCCCATCAGCGCATCCGAGTGCGGCTGGCGCAGATGCGCCCTGGCTGCCGCTGGCAGTTGAGCCAGCAAAAGCCTCGCAGTGGGTGCAGCAACTCAAGCAGTATCGGGCGCAGCACCGCTCACGCCCGCCGGTTTCGCAGCAGTCATCATATCAGCCAGATGTCTCGATGCCGGGGGGTGGTTCTCGCCCACCCGAAGACGCGGCAAATCCCTGGCAGTTCCGAAATGGTTCCGGTCCCGGTTATTCCGGCTATAGCGATGCCGTGCCGCTGGGCTATGAATCGAATCCATCAGCCCCCTATTCGCAGGCGTCACGCATATCACCAGTGTCTCCGGTATCGCCAATGTCGCCAATGTCGCCACCTCATTACAATACGCCGCCAGGGTATAGCAATAGCCAGGCGAGCCAGTGGACCGGTGAGGTTCCGCGTTCGACGCTGGACGGGCCAGAGATTTCGGTGTTGCCGTGCATCGAGGTAGAACTGCCGCCGCTGCTGGATAATCAACTGGCGACGGACTATCACCGCGACTTTGCGCGTGATGTGGCGATCCATTTTCGCCAGGCGGTGCAGCAATTCCAGCAGGTACGTGAGGTGCGCGGTTGGATGCGTGGCGACCGGCTGGTGCTGGCGGCGCGCTTCGCGGTGGGCGTGGGAGCGCGTACACCATCACGCGCGGAGATGGATAGCGTGGCGCATGTCATTGCAGATGTGCTGGCCCAGCGTACACTCCCCTATGCGCGGCTCAGCTTCGCTGACCCCGGCGAGTGGATGCAGGGGAGGCCGTTGCCCGAATCCTGAGCGGTGGAACAGTGGTTGATAGCGTTGACGCCAGCCGGACCTGGTAAAAGAGTCTGGCTGGCGTCAATTTTTGCCTCGAATAGGATGGATGGTTTGACGATCTACTTGTGGGCGGGATACATCGGCAGCGGCTGCACAGGCGGCGGCGCCTTGACGACTGGATCGCCCTGGAAGCGGGTGCGCACCACCCAGAGGAAGGCTTCGAGGAAAATCTTGCGCGACATCTTGGATTTCCCCACCCGGCGGTCCATGAAGACGATGGGCACCTCGCGCACGCGGAACCCGCGCTTCCAGAAGACATACGCCATCTCCACCTGAAACGCATAGCCCTGCGTGGAGATCAGGCTCAGGTTCAACTGGCGTAGCGCATTGGTGCGATAGCAGCGATAGCCACCGGTGCAATCGTGGAATGGGATAAAGAGCACCATGCGGGCGAAGGTATTGCCGCCGCCGCTGATGAACTTGCGTAGCGCGGACCAGTTCGGCGTGTCACCGCCCTTGACATAGCGTGAGCCGATCACCAGATCCGCGTCGCCCGCCGCCGCAAAGATATCCGGCAAATATTTGGGATCATGCGAGTAGTCGGCGTCCATCTCAAAGACGAGATCGTAGCCGTTATCAATCGCATATTGGAAGCCCAGGACATATGCCGTGCCCAATCCGAGCTTGCCTGGGCGATGAACCACATGAACGCGCGTGTCCTGGGCGCTGATCGCATCTACGAGTTCCCCGGTCCCATCCGGCGAATTGTCGTCAATAATCAGCAGGTCGGTGGTTGGCACCATAGTCAAAACATCGTCAATCAGTCCGGCGATGTTTTCGCGTTCGTTGTAGGTTGGAATGACAATCAGTGATTTCACACGTCTCTCCGCTATCGGCATGGCTCTCTGCGCAGACTCATCCTGACCCGCCCGGTCGCCAATGTGCCGATCCGTGCGCGTACCATCGCATATAGCCGCATAGATACTTTCATTGTATTGTACGCTCACCCCTCAGTTCTGTCACGTTCATAACGCTGAGAGTACCATACAAATTGCGCAGTGGGGCGGGCAACGACGCCGCTATATGTAAAATAAACGCAAGAAAGAAGCCACATCCTGAGAGGTTTCGCGGCGGCTCGTGTCCGTCCGTATCTGAGCAAAAGTGCGTCCTCCGGCAACAAATAGCGCCGGAGGACGAGGTGAGGGTATGAGGAGTTCACTGCGCAGTGGCTATTCGTCCAGCCACTGCGCTTTCTGTTCGGCGGACATATTGGGGCTGGTGCGCACCAGTTCCAGGAAGTCTTGTTCCTGCGCCCCCGCCACGTCTTTGCTGTTGCCCTCGGTGCTGCGCTTCCAGGCAGGCTCCATCGTCACCTGCGAGTCGAGGAGGTCGGTGATCTGATCGAGCGAGGCGCTCAATGCGTCGCCCAGCGCGCGAATCAGCCGGTCTGGAATCGAAGCGACTTTTATCATGCCGGCTTCAAGCGTACTCAACACATCCACGCCGAGGTTGAGCCGGTCAGCCAGCGCTGGCTGGCTGAGGCCACGCGACTTGCGTAGTTCGCGCAGCGAAGCGAAGGCGCCGCGAAGGGCGGCTGCCGGCGCCAACAACGATGCCTGATCGGGGAACACCGTTGCCATCGCGCGGGCCAGCGCACGCGCGGCAATCGCCTCGGTCTCCGACGTCGGCGTCTCGTGTTCGTAGCCGCTGGTGGCAATCAGCGACGCATTGAACTCCGTCAGTTCGGACGCATGTGCCGGATACACACCGAGCAACGTCGTAAAGGCACCAATGTCTCCGCGCTCCCGCGCCGCCACCAACGTCAGCTTGGCCTGCATCAACTCATTGCGGCTGGTTGCGCCCTGGGAGCCATGCCCCCGATATTTAGATCCCTGTGTCATTGTCATACTCCTCACCAGTTAGTGCGCAACCGTTGCGGTTTCCGCTTCGATGCTTTGCCGCAACTTCACCAGCGCCTTTTCATAGCGCAGCCGCATCGTTCGTTCAGTCTTCCCACAGACTTTGGCGATGTCGTCCCAACGCATATGATCGAGCGCGCGCAGAATCATGATTTGCCGGTCCATCGGATCGTCGAGATACCCCAGGATGCGCTGCGCCTCCACCGCCGCCAGCCGGTCATCCAGCGCGTCGTGCGGATCAGCGACCACCCCAGGCTGGCTGGTGGCGTCTTCCTGGTCTTCCGCCGCGACATCAATGCGGTCTACCAACGCCTGCGGCACGTGCTGCGGGCGGCCAACCGGCCTCCCTTGCTCGTCGCGCCGGTAACTCAGGCCCTCCTGCCGGAGAACGCGCCCGAAGTTGTCGGCGGCGCAGCAGCGCAGATAGTGGATGAAGTTCAGCGTCATAAAGGTTTCCGTTGGGTCCTGCGCCTCGCGCAAGACCTGCTCGATCATGCCCATGATGGCATCTTCCATCAATTGCGGGCGGTGGCGCAGCCCCCAGGAGCGGCGCTGAAACTCTGGCATGCACCGCTCGATGAGCAGCCCACACAACTGCTGGACGACCACGCGGCTCGCATTCGCGTTGCCGTTTGCGCCCCAGGCGCGAATGATGCGTACCAGTTGCGCCTCCGGAACGACATAGCCGCCAGCTGGCGTTCGCTGCTTCAGCAGCGCCAGCGTCTCTGGGTTGCGCGGGTCGAGCAATTCAACCGGCTCTTGCGATGCCAGCGCCATGCTTTCACCGTCCACACGCTGTGCTTCGGTTGGCGAGGCTGCGCGCCTGGTCACGTCCGGCAGATCGGCTCGCTGGTCGCTGGGCCGTGGCTGCTGGCCGCGTTTTGCGGCGTTCGCCCGCTTGGACTCATTGGACTTGCTAGACTCGTCCATAAAAAGGATATTCTCCCTGCTGGTGTTGTCTGCGCCGTCGTATCTGCTGAATAGACCGCTGCGTAGCCCTTGCCAACAGAAGGTTGAGTGTGTTTCACTCGCTCTTTCCGATTCACCTATGTCAAATCGGAAACATGCGCGAAAACCATCTCTGAACCGCTGTGAACCGGCTGTGCATCCAGACGTCTATATCTATAGATTCTTTGCGGCGCGGACGCCGATGGAAGGCGTGAAAAGGAATTGTTGGCTACATTATAGCAGCAAGCGACAACCCAACGCTGTATTTGGATTGGCCCCGTGGGTCGTGGGTATACGAGCAACGAGCAAGGGCCACCACCCCTATTGGATGGTGGCCCTTCTCTGCACGAGACAGACAACGGAATCGTGTTAGCTCGTGCGGAAGATGGTGACGACGCGGCCAAAGCGCAGTTCGTCACCATCTTTGATGGGCGTGGGCGTCTTCGGCGCGAGCTTCTGCCGGTTGATGAACGTGCTGTTGGTGCTGTTCTCATCTTCAAGCAGATACTGGTTGCCGTTGATGAGAATCTTGGCGTGAATGCGCGAGACGCCGCCTTCTTCGCCGTTGTGCGGTGTCATGTCTACATCCGGGTAGACATTGCTCACCGGGTCTTCGCGCCCGATCAACGCTTCGCTCTTGCCCGTCAGATCGAAGACGGCGTTGTCGGACTGAATGATGAGCCGGGGTGATGCTGTTGTGGCTGGCGCAGACGGCGCTGGCGCGGGAGCCGACGGAGCAGGCGCGGCTGCCGGTGCGCTGGTCGCTACGGCGCTGGCCTGATCGAGCCGTTCGCCACACTCATCGCAGAAAGCTGAGCCATCAGGATTGCTGTGGCCCTGTGAACAAATAACTGCCATTGCGTTTTCCTCCTCACAGACTATTGAGGATGTATGGTTGGTCTATCGTACATTATGCGCTATACACAACCCTGGTTGCCGGATAGCGCATACATTGGGTATCGGCTTCGCGCTCCTCGTGCGCATCGCTCACATCAGTCATCGAAGCGTTGCGTGAGTTTGCGGGTCTTGTTGCCGATGGATTTGACATCCTCCGCCGAAATTGTGCCGCCCGCAGATACCTGATCCAGCAACCGTTGCGTCTCTGGATCGAGGATGCGTGTCACGTTGGGATTCAGCCGCGTCGTCACTTTGCCGGTCTTCTTGTATTCGTCCAGCACTTTCGTGACCAATCGGTGCGCATTGGCTTTCTCGACGAAGTTGAGGACGACGGGGTTGGCCTCTTCCGGCGGCACTGTCTCATTGGTGAATGTCACGACGGCATCTGAGCGCACTTTCTCTTCGCCGCGCCCCGGCACATCATAGCTCAATTCCGCCTGCGCAATGCGGAACGTGCCAGCAGGTTTCGCCTCAACCAGCAATTCCAGCAGCGCCGCCTGCGGGGTGTCGCGCTCCAGATCACCGAGGGAAACCATCACCTGCCGGTCGGAAAGTGTGTTCTGCGATTGCTCAGTGATGATCGGCAGCACCTTCACCGATTTCTTCGGCGTGACACCAGCGGGCAGGCGAATCGTCAACTGCGCATTGCGCACGGTAACGGCTTCGGCGCTCTGAAGCTGGCGCTGGAACAGGCCGAGCGCATCCTCTGGGCGTTTAATGAACTCCGCTGGCATGCCGCTGCTGCGCTGGCCGATGTTGTCGAGCAGGTCTTCATCCCAGTCCGCGCCGATGCCTAGCGGATAGATGCCGATGCCGGAGGCGCCCGCGTCGTCTGCGATGCGGCGGCAGCGGTCAGCGTCGCCATAGGTGACGCCATCGGTGAGCAGGATCATGCGGTTGACCATCGTCGGTGAGGCGTGCTTGCGCAGCTCCGTCAGGCCGACGCTCATGCCCAGCGACATCGCCGTGCCGCCGCCCTCGCGGATGCTATCCACCGCGCCACCCAGCCCCATCTTGTCGCTGGCGGGCTGCGCAGGGACGATCACGCGCACGTTGTCATCGAAGATGATGACGGAAACGATGTCATTGGGCGCCATGTGATTGATGACCAGCTTCACCGCCTCTTTGACGGACTGGAGCTTCGCGCCCTTCATCGAGCCGGAATGGTCCAGCACCAGGGCAAAGTTGAGCGGCATACGGGTCTGTGTCACCGCTGCGCTGGGCCGCGCCTCCACCAGCACATAGGCTACCTGGCTGCCCCCTGTGATACTCATACGCTCGCGGCCAACCTGGCAATTCAGTGATACTTCTCCGGGCATAGCCAGTGACTCCTCTCCGAGTCCTTCTGCTCAAGGTTTTCTGCAGAATTCATTCATGAATTCGTTGAGCGGTTCGCGTGTCGAGCAGAAGTCCTCTCCCTCTCTGTCTTGTTCGTGTATTGTTGTTATTGTTGTCACCACTCGTGACGGGTGATGTGTTCTCTATGGCCTCTACGAAACGACGGGCATTTGTGTTGCGACGAGACGTGTTCTCACTACTCCCGGCTTTGAAAAGCCGGGGCACGAACGCAAGCGGCTGAAGCCGGGGCACCCGCGTCATTTTGGGCTTCAGCCCATCCTCTTCGTGCGCCGGCAATTGATTGCCGCGAACATCTACCGTGCGCCGGCTTTTCAAAGCCGCGAACCCATCTGTTCAGTCGCGGACCTCGATGACGACGACGCTGATGTTATCTTCGCCGCCATTGGCGTTGGCGCTGGCGATCAGCCGGTCACAGGCTTCCTGTGGGTTTGCCGCTTCCGCTAGAATGCGCGCGCTTTCGTCGTCGCGCACCATCTCCCAGAGACCGTCTGAGCAGAGCATCAGCCGCATGCCGGGCTTGAGCTTCTGCTCGAACAGATCAATGTCCAGATCGGGATCGTCGCCCAGGCTGCGCAAAATCTGGTTACGTTGCGGATGCGTATAGCGGTCCTCCGGCTTGACGAAACCGCTGGCGATCAGTTGCTCCACAAACGAGTGGTCCGTTGTGATGCGGCGCAGCTCGCCATCCGCGAAGAGATAGCCACGACTGTCACCGACGTTGATGATATAGGCTGAACTGCCGAAGAGCAGCGCCGCCACCAGCGTCGAACCCATATCCGCGCCGGTTTCGTCGTTGGCGTTGCAGAGCGCCAGGTTGGCCGCCTGCGCGCCTTCCAGCAGGATATCTTTCAGCCCCTCCTCGATGGCCACACCATCCACCGGCAGGCCAACGAGTGGCAGCGCGATTTTGCGCAACACCTGCTCCGTCACCATACGCGCGGCGAGGCGGCTGGCGTCTTGCCCGTTGACATGCCCGCCAAGACCATCCGCCACGATGCCCAGCGCCAGTGGCTGCATATGCGAGTCGTGCGCCAGATTGAGAACCAGCGCGCCCAGACTATCTTCATTGCGTTCGCCTGCCCGTGTGAGGCCGACATCGGTTGCTGCGCCGATCAGGATGCGCGCGCCATGTGGGAATGGCGTCGGCTCGGTGACTCGTGGCACTACGCGATACGAACGGTCGCCCTGGGTGAAGGTGCGTTCTTCGTTCGCCGCCATCTCCCCCGTCACTGCCGGATGCTCCGGCGCGGTATTGGCCTCATCTATGGCAAGGGCTGAGCCATCCGGCGCCAGCCGTCGCTCATAGAGCAGATATTCGCGTGCAAGCATATCTGCGCCGCACTCGCGGCAGAACCGGTCTGACGCTTCAGCTCCCTCGTCGCCATATTCCTGCCCACAGGACCAGCACCGCTCGTAGCCCTTCAGGTCGCTGACGCGATAGATATTCTCCTCATCCGAATCTTCGGGCGCCGCGCTCACCAACGATTCGACACGGTAACGTCCGCCGATGATGAGGCTAACAGGTAGTGGCCAGGGCAGCCCATGCGGCGTTGAGGCGCTCGTCGCCGTTTCGGGCGGCTCCTGAAACGATAATGCAGAGTCAGCGGCGCTCTCATTGGTAGCGGCATCCATCGTCGCCGTCTGCACAGATTGCGTTGATTGTGCTGGCTGCCCAAGTTGCCCGGAGACGGCGCGTGTTTCCACCAGTGTTTCGGCGTCTGCCCAGGCGGTTGAGTCGTCGTCCTCGTCGTCCTCGTTGGTGGCGCTGGTGGCGGGCGCGGTCTGCCCACCCGGACGCACCACTGGCGTTGGTTTCGTCTCCTCGCCGTCTATCAGATCATCCATTGTAGCAGCCGCCTGCGCCGGTTCCTGGTTGGCTGCCTCTGCTGGCGCACTGGTGGATTCCTGTTCCTGGCTAACAACGAACGGCAACGCCTCTGATTCTTGCTGTCCTGTGCCTGCGCTGGCAGTCGCCATATCGCTCACTGTGGCTGGGTTGTCATCAGCCTCATCCTGGGAGCGCAGGACACGCGGTGGCCGTTTCAGCCGCCCGGAAGAGGTGTCGCTATCGCCGTCCTCGAACGTGAGCGCGCCGGTTTCTTTTGGTTCGGTCGCTGCCGTCTCGCTCGTGGCGCCACCGCTGGAGACAACATCGTTTTCATCAACAGGCGCAGGAGACTCGTCCACCGTTTGCTGCTGTGTTGGTTGCAGCGCGCCGCATTGATTGCAGAAACGCGCATTGGGGCGCAGTTGCGCTCCGCATGAAACGCAAATCATAAGAGTCCTCCTGCTCATTATCTCGTCTTGCTACGCGGCACTCAGAGTTGCTTCAAGAGCCGCTTCGCCTCGGCATTGCCGGGGTTGATTTCCTGGGCGCGCTGCAACGCCAATTTGGCTTTTTTGCGGTTGCCGATGGCGTGCCAGCCCATACCGAGCGCCACCTGTATTACATCCGAATCAGGAGTCAGTTTTGCCGCCTGCTCGAAGCTGCGCACTGCGTCGCGCGGACGCTGGAGCGCAAGCTGCGCGTTGCCCAGTTCGAGATAGGCGGTCCCGCTCTTTGGGTCCATCGAGATGGCGCGTTGGTAGGCTTCCGCCGCCGCATCCCAATGCCCACGCGCCGCCTGTACCCGCCCCAATGCGATCTGCGCGTCGGCGTAGTTTGGGCGCAGCTTGAGCGCCGCCTCAAACTCACCCTCCGCCTGGGCGAATTGCCGGAGATCGTAGCATACCTGTCCCAGGTGGTAGCTGACCTCAGCGTCCTGTGGATCAAGCTGGCGAGCGCGCGTATAAGCGATCTGCGCCTGGTTGAGCTGGCCGGAGTTCTGCCACGCGGCCCCTTCGAGCTTCACCGCTTCGAGCGTGGGACGCAGGCGAACCGCTTCAGCGAACGCTGCGGCGGCCTCCTGCTGGCGTCCCTGTTCGCTCAGTGCGCGCCCCAGCAAGAGATACACATCATAGGTTTGCCGTCCCTGGCTGATAGCGACCTCACATTCATGGACGACGCGCTGATACTGCCGCGCCAAAAATGCCTCGTTCGCCTTCTGGATGCTGAGTTCCGCCGTTGTCACGGCCCCCGCCAGTGAGGGCGACGTCGCAGTGGCCGCCTGCATGGGGTACGCTGCGCGGGCTGCTGGTGTCGTGCCTGCCCCATAGCCAGTGTAACTGCGCGCACCAACTCCTGGCGCTGATGCTGGCGTTGCTGGGACAAGACCGGGACGCAGTGGCGTGCCGTCTTGTGCGCAGAAGCGAGCGCCCTGGCGATTGACAAAGCCGCAATGCGGGCAAATCGTGTCCATCTGGGGCATGGATGATGCGGCTGGCGCTGGTGCGGCGCTGGCGGGCTTGGCCGGACGCACGGCGGGCGTCACGACGGTGGCGGCGGCGCCACGCGGTAATACCACCGGCGCGGCGTTTCCGTTGCCGCGCGTTGTCGCCGCTTTGGGCGCGGCTTTCGATGGCTGGGCAGGTCGGTCGAGGAGTTGCAGGCATTGGCGTAGCGCGTCGCGCATCTGCGCCGCCGATTGGAAGCGGCGCGCTGGGTCAATCTGCATCGCCTGGATGACCGCCGCTTCGGTGTTGGCGCTGAGCATAGACTGATACTGGCGCATTTTGCCGGTGAAGGGTGTCTCCAGCGGTGTTGGCTCGTGGTTAGTGAGCAGGTGATACATCGTTGCGCCGAGGCTATAGATATCCGAGCGTTGGTCGGTCTGCGTGCGGCCAAGATGTTCCGGCGAAGCGTAGGTCATCGTGCCGAGGTTTTCGGTGTTGGTGCGCTGCCCCGGCTTATAGCGCCGCGCGATGCCAAAGTCAATCAGCCGCGCCTCATCGTCGGGCGTAATCATGATATTCGCCGGCTTGAGGTCGCGTACGATGATCGGCGGTTTCTGGCGGTGCAGATAGTCCAGCACGTCGCAGATATCAATCATCCAGCGTAGCACCTCGCGCTCCGGCAGCGGACCGTGCAGGCGTTCCTGGCGTTCTTCCAGGTTGGTGCCAGGGATATATTCCATCACCAGGAAGCGATGCTGACCCTGCACGAAGTCATCACGATAGGCTGGCATGCGCGGGTGATGCAACCCTTCGTCGCGCATCAGCTTGATTTCGGCCTCAAAGCGGTCCCTGGCCCATTCCACATCTTCAGGCGAGGCGGTGCTATCGTCCAGCAATTCCTTGACCGCCCAATACACACCGGGGTGCGCAAGGTCTTCCGCCTGATAGACGCTCCCCATGCCTCCTTCGCCCAGGCGGCGCACGATGCGGTAGCGCCCGTACCGGCCATTGAGCATATCGCCTATCTGCAAGGCCATACGGTATCGCTCCTACCCTTCAACGCAGCGCAGCAGCACAACGGTGATATTGTCTTCGCCGCCGTTCTCATTGGCGCGCTGAATGAGCAGATCGCAGGCCTCCACCGGGTCCTGCACTTCGTTGATAATGCTCTCCATCTGCGCGTCTTTCACCATCTCCCACAGCCCATCGCAGCAGAGCAGCAGCGCATCGCCGGCGCGCAATTTCTCGGTGAAGATATCCACCTCCACTTCAGATTTCCCTGCGCCGAGCGAACGGTAGATCAGGTTGCGGCTGGGGTGATCGTAGACCTCTTCACGATCAATCTGCCCGGCCTCCACCAGCCGTTCCACCAGGGAATGATCGGTGGTCACGCGCGTGAGTTTGCCGTCGCGCAAGAGATAGGTGCGGCTATCACCGACGTTGGCGATGAACGCCTGATCGCCGATGACGAGCGCGGCAGTCACCGTTGAGCCGAGGCCCTTTGCCTCGCGATGATCTTCGCCGTATTTGACGATGGCTTCGCTGGCCTCTTCGATGGCCTGGCGCAGTCGTTCGGAGTAATGTTCGAGGATGAATGACTCACCAAGTTGCAGCGTCGCGTTGGCATCGTTCTCCTCAGATGCCAGTTCGGTAGAGAGTGGACGGGTCTTGGCGGGATCGGTATTCGCCTGATTGCCGCGCCCACGCTGGCGTTTGCCTTTGAGCCGGATGGTTGGCTGCGAGCTGGTGGGGCCGAGGATGTTTTGCAGGGCAGAACTGATCGTATTCACGGCAATCTGGCTGGCGATTTCCCCGGCATGATAGCCGCCCATGCCATCGGCAACGATAAAGATGCCGGAACTCTTTTGATCGTTGACAACGATGTGCATATAGCACGCATCTTCGTTCTGCTCGCGCTGCCGTCCAACATCGCTTTTGGATGCAGCCATGAGGTGCAGCGGCATGCCGCGCCTCCCTCCTCTAGAAAACCGGTTATCCAGCGTGATCTTTTGCTCTTCTGCTGCCTGGCGAGTGGCCGGCAACCGCCGCGCTGGATTCCGTTATGACGTGTTGTTATGAGTGATAGATGAGTTACCGCCCTGCCGTTTCTCGGTTGCGACAAGGCGCTTTGCTGGGCACTATATCACCGTACCTGATGGCTCGCAACCTGATAGGCCGCTCTCCTGCGCCACGCGCCAGGTTGCTCACACATGTAAAACCCACGATATCTTGCGCTAGTGGCATGTACGTCAGCCGCCGTCATGGGGTTGTGACACGGAAGGATAGCGGCTCGATAGAGTGACGAACATCACACCTGGTGAAAACGGCAAACAGGCAGAAGCCTTATTGCCTCCGCCTGTTTCTTTCTGCGTTTGATGCCCTGATATCTTGGATATCTTGGATATCTTGCCCTGACGCCTTGTGATGCCTTGATACGCGATGCCCCAATACTTACGCGCTAGCCGCCACCGGCTCGGCTGTCTTCCGGGCAACTGGCAGCGGGCGCACACTCACGCGCTTCTTGTTGCGGCTCTCCCACTCGAACTTGACGGTGCCGTCGGTGGTGGCGAAGAGCGTAAAATCGCGGCCACAACCGACATTGGTGCCCGGGTTGATGCGGGTGCCGCGCTGGCGCACGATGATGGTGCCGGAGCGCACGAACTGGCCGTCGTAGCGTTTCACGCCGAGCATCTTGGGCTTGCTGTCGCGGCCATTACGCGAACTGCCAACGCCCTTTTTATGTGCCATCTAAAACCCATCCTTCAGACTGACGGATTGACTGATTGATAGCAGCCAATCGTCGTCGTTGTCATCATGCGGCGGCACAGCCATTGCCGTGCGCCTGCTTACAGCCCGCCTATTCGGCTGCTACTGCCTCTGCTTCCAGGTCCACATCTGGCGTCAGACCGAGCATCGCCGCGACTTTCGCCTGATAGCGTTCCGCCATCCGCGACGCCTGGCGCTCGTAGCGGGCGCGCTCGTCGTCGGAGACGAGGCTCTTGCCATTGGCCTGGATATCGGTAATCAGCAGGTAGGTATAGTCCTGGCGATGGCCCATTGCGCGGCGATAGCGTTTCTTGGACTTGAACTTGAAGACGAAAACCTTCTTGCCGCGCCCCTCGCGCGCCACCGTCCCAACGACCTTCGCGCCATCAACCACCGGCTTGCCTACGAACGTGTCACCGTCAGCGGAGACGAGCAGTACCCGATCCAGTTCGACCGATGATCCCGGCTCGGCGGGCAGCAACTCCACCTCGACGGTCTGGCCGGGGCTGACACGATACTGTTTGCCCCCCGTCTCGATCACTGCATACATGGTGTGCGTCACTCCTGTACGCGCCCGTTCTTCGCTTCTTTTCGCTTCGCTTCGCGCGTTCCGCCAGCCCCTCACAACCCTGTATGGTCGGGGGATTTTCCGTGCGGACCGCTGCGCGCGTCAACCAGCAATGTGTCAGGCGCAAAATAGCTAGGTTAAGAAATACAGCCTAAAAAGCATAACATTCCGGCAGATGGGTGTCAAGCAAGACCATCCGCCGGGCTAGTCCATCCTCCGGCTGTTATAGCCGTGGCTGGCTCTCGATTCCTTCGTTTCAGACGCTTCGAGGCGCGCACCAGCCACGCGCCTCACCGCAATTGGCCGGAGTGGCTATGGTTGCTTATGCTGCGTGAGATGCAGATGCGTATGGAGAGCGGCGGTCATCTCCGGCGTCCAGCGGGTGCCCATAGCGGATGATACTGCATGTTGTGCTGCGCCCTGCTGAACTATATGGTTGGAGGTGGCAGAGCTAGCGCCGGCGCCGAACGGCACGAGCCAGAGTTGGATGCCCGCGACGATGATGACCACCCAGACGAACAAAGCGCGCCCATGCCGCGCCAGAAAGCGAAATCGTCTGCCAGGCATACCAGCCTCCTCGATGAGGTGAGATAGCACCTTTGACCACAACGACGACAACGTTCACAAGAGCGACATCGTGGATTTGGCGGATACGTTGGCACGCCTGCCAGGATGTTATGAGCAACTGTACACAACCGCCCTGGCATCTGTCAATGGGCGGTTGGTCACAAAACGGTAGCAAAATCAGGTGGTAGGCTGGATTGAGGATGTCGTCAATCGCGCTCAATCAAAGTCATAGTCGAGCGTGAAGGTGTGTTTGCCGTCAGCATCAATGGTGATCTGCCCCTCACCACGCAGGTCGCGCAGGTCGCCGGTTCCAGAGTTTGGCATGACTGACCAGGTGGCCGATTGCGCGCCGTGCGATTGGGTGGCATTGTGATGGAGGATGAAGCTGCCCTCGCGGTCATGGATACGGCAGGTGATGCGCTCAAAGCCGACATAGGCGGCGGAGCCTTCCGGCGCGGAGGCCATCAGCAGTTCCGCCGTGCTGGTGCCTTCGATCTCGCCGTGAAACGTTTTGGTGAAGTGGGTGCGTGTCAGGGTGGTGCCGTCACGCTCGTCGTAGGGCGTCGCCTCCCACGTATCTATCTCAAACGTTCCGGTTGCGTGCAAACTCATGGTTTCTCCCTCTTGACTATACATGACTAGCGGCAATTCCACACAGTAGCCTGATGAACTGGCTTGCTCACATGAGCAAGATCATGTTGACTGAGCAAGAATGGGCGTTCATCCAGCCCTCCTTCCGCCGCCAGCGCGAACGACTCATGGCCGCGCCAGCGTTTTATGCTCCAGCGTTTTATGCTTCTTCTTCTTTAGGGGCGAAACAACTTCCAGTACCCCTCGGAAACGACTTCGACGGCGCCGTCAACCACTTTGATGGCGGTCTCGTCGTCAATTGCATATGCCGGGCCTGCGATATCGGCTGCCCATTTTTCTGCGGCGGCCATCGTGTTCTCCGGCAGATCCGGGTTTCCGAGGTGCGGGAAGATCGAGAAGTCAACCACCCCCAGCGTCTTGTCTCCGGCTGGGGAATGCCAGGTAACGAAGTCCTCTCCGATCCGAGGGGTCATCACCATGCTCCCAGCGCTTAAGCCCACCCAAACCGTTTTTTCCAGCGAGGGCAGGAGGTCAGCGAGGCCGGACGCTCGCATCCAGTGGCATAAGTATGCGGCATCGCCGCCATCAACAAGCAATACATCCGTTGCGCGGACCAGTGGAACCCAGCGCTCCGCGTCGAGGCTGGGCAGCGCAGTAAGCTCTAGCACGCCTACAGACTTCCATCCCAGCCCGACCATAGGGCAGCGCGGTTCTTGTCCACTGATGAACCGCCACGCATTGCGAGGACCGGCCATCGGGTGCCCGTACCCAGCCGTGGGAATGCAGAGGGCATCGCACTCGGCGATTGGTTTGCCCAGCAGCTCGACCAGCGCGCTGTGGATGCTCGCGTTCTTGATGCCGGCGGAAGTGAGAAGATACTTCATCATGCTCCTCCTATTGCCACTCCCCAGGAGTGATGCCCAGGCGACGCCTGCCCCAACCGACGACTGTAGCGCCTGACTGGCTCCCCGGCCCAAGCCGTATAGATGCCCGCTTGGGCCGTACCGCTGGATTGTAGCACATCTGTTCCAGATGGCGCTATTCTCCCATCCAAAGGTATGGGCTTGTGCGCTGGAAGATTGACGCGCTGAAGACCGCCATATAGCCACGTGGCGTATACTATCGGCTATGAGTACACGATTCGAGCGAAAACATACAGAACATAGTGGCACTTCCCGTCGTAGCGAGCATACGCAACAGCGACGAGCGCCAGAGAACGCGCCAGCCGCTGCGAACACGACGGATCCGGCGAACGAGGCACCGCAGGGCGAGCGGCTACAAAAATATCTGGCGCACGCAGGGGTGGCCTCGCGCCGCCATGCCGAGGAGCTGATTCAGGCGGGCGCGGTGACGGTCAACGGGCGGGTCATCCGCGAATTGGGCACGCGCGTGGACCCTGCTCGTGATGAGGTGCGCGTGCATGGCAAGCGGGTGCAGCCAGCGACCGAGTTCCTGTATGTGCTGCTCAACAAGCCGCGCGATACGATGTCCACCGTGAGCGATCCGGAGGGACGCCGCACCGTCCTCGATCTCTTGCCGGAGGAGTGGCGTCGCCAGCGCATCTATCCGGTGGGCCGGCTCGATTGGGATACCGAGGGTCTGCTGCTGCTGACCAACGACGGCGATCTGGCGCTGCATCTGACGCATCCGCGTTATGCCCTGCCCAAAGAATACCACGCGCTTGTCATGGGTGATCCGCCAGCGGCGGTATTGGAGCGGCTGGCGCAAGGCATCCAGCTTCCCGGCGAGAACCGCCGCACGGCTCCGGCGCGGGTCTGGGTTGAGCGGCGCCAGGGAGACGCCACCTGGATCGGCGTGGAGCTGCACGAGGGGCGCAACCGTCAGGTGCGGCGCATGCTGGATGTGGTGGAATATCCAGCGTTGCTGCTGCGGCGCGTGCGCGTGGGACCAGTGCGCCTGGGGCTGCTGCGCGTTGGCGACTATCGCCAGTTGACCCCGCAGGAGGTCGCGGCGTTGCGTCGCGCCAGCGAGGGCGGTGCGCTAGGCACAGCGGGCGCAGAGCAGGGACAGCAGGGGCAGCGGGGACAGCAGGGGCGAAGTAGAACAGTGTACGGTACACACGATGAATAACAGGCGGGGCGAGCAGGAGGTGGACCTGCGGGCGGTGCTGGCGACTGTCGGCATCACCGGCGAGGCGGCGGCAACGCCAATCTCTGGCGGTACCGACACAAGCATCTGGCAGGTGACGGCTGGCGACAGACGCTATGCGCTGCGGCTCTTTGGCGCTGGGCGAGAGGCCGGCTGCCAGCGCGAGGTCGCGGTGATGGAGGTGGCACGCGCCGCTGGCGTCCCCGTGCCGGAGGTGTATGCCACCGGCGTTTGGAATGGACGTGCGGCGATGCTCTTGGAATGGGGCGCTGGCGAGCCGCTGATACAGACGCTCGTTGCTCATCCACAACGGGCAGAGCAGCTTGGTAGGCTCTTTGGCGCAACACAGGCGGCCATTCACCGCGTGCCAGCGCCACCCATCCTGCAACAATCCGACCGCTCATGGATTGACTGGTATAGCGAGGATGAAGCGGACGAGCGCCCGCTCCGCGAACATCTGCGCGCGCTTGCGTCCCAGGACGAGCGATTGTTGCATCTGGACTACCACCCCTATAACGTCATGACCGATGGCGAACGCATCACGGCGGTCCTCGACTGGACCAACGCCCACGCCGGAGATGCACGCGCCGACTTTGCTCGCACGTTCTCGATTCTGCTGTTGGTGGCGGGTTCGGGTCTCCCGAATCTCCCGGCCAGCAGTGTCATGCGCCGTTTCATGGCTGGCTGGCGTAGCGGCTACCGGCAGGTGGGTGGGCGATTAGCGGACCTCGCGCCGTTCTGTGCCTGGGCTGGCGTGGTTTTGGAGCGTGATCTGGCGCAGAAAGTCAGCTCGCAGGACCTCGCTCGCATCCATCGCTGGGCGGAGCGGTGGAAACGCCGCAGCTTTGGCATGAGTGCCTAGAGCGTCAGTCGCTTGAAAGCCTCGGCCAGCGGCAATCCGGCGGCGTGACCTGTCTCCTCGGCGCGGCGTCGCCAGGAGGCTGCCAGCGCGTCGGGGTCGCTGGTCTGGCTGGCGTGTGCGAGGCGCGCGACGATCTTCGCTTCCAGTCCACTGCTGATGTCCACATAATGGTCTGGCTGATCTGAGGAGAAGAGCCAGACCTCCGGCACGGCATGCGGCTGCAATCCTTCGTCGCGCACCTGCTCGGGGAAGTGCAGTGGGTCGCGGGCGTAGGGATAGGTGGCATCCAGCGCGACACGTCCGGCAATGCGGTGGTCGCGGTGCGTGGTATAGGGCGGCCAGGGATGCACCGGATCATGCGTGATGAGCAGAGCGGGCTGCCATCGGCGTATCTCGCGCACCAGCAGTCCGCGCAATTCGCTGGTGTCTTCCAATGCGCCATCGGGCAGCCGCAGGAAGATCGGCTCCTCCGCGCTGACGCAATGGCAGGCTTCGCGCTGTTCGGCTTCGCGTCGCGCCGCCACGTCCTCCGGCGCTTCGTTGGGATTGCTCGTGCCCTTCTCGCCGGAGGTACAGAGGACGTAGGCCGCGCGCCACCCCTGACGTACCAGCACCGCCACAGTCCCTGCGCACCAGCTCTCGATGTCGTCGGGATGCGCGGCTATCACAAGACAGGTAGATTGCATGATGTAGTACGATGACCTCCTCAAACATTGTGCCATTTTCTGGGAGGGTCAAGATGCGACGACTATTCATCACGGGAGCGAGCGGGACACTTGGCCGCAACCTTGTCGTTCTTGCCGCACAGCAGGGATGGGAAGTGCATGGCACCTACCATACCAATCTTACGCTGCTCTCCGACGCTATGGCAAATGGACGTGTTGAATGAACATCTCTGAATTTGACGGTTCCGTGTTCAGCACAACAGCATTGGCGCGTTCGCGGGGATGGACTTCTTGCAGGTAGCGGCGTTGTGCCGGAATGTAGCGTTGCTGGTAGCGCGCTTCAACGGCGGCGGGCGAGCCAAAGAGCGCCACATCGCGCTGCACCGCTCGCGCCAGCGTCACCTCAAATGGCGCATCAACGAAGATGCGATAGTCCCAGCAGTCGCTGAGTTCTGGCCGCAGGAGGAAGACGCCATCCATGACAAGAATTGCATCTGCGGGCGCTAGCTCCTCATCACTCGCCAGCGGCGTATCTCTGCGATAGTCGAAGATTGCGCGGCGATAGCGCCGGGTGCCTCCCGGTCCCAATGGCAGGAGCAGCGCCGTGCGCACCGCCGGATAATCGAAGGCATCCAGATAGTAGCTATCGGGAGAATCGGCGCCATGCCGGTAGCGGTCCGCGCGTGGCCGGTGAAAGCCATCTATCGAGGCGCGAATGACCGGGCGTCCATATGCTGTGAGCGCGTGCGCCAGTTCATCGGCCAGCGTCGTCTTGCCGGAGGCGTCTACGCCATCCACCGCCACGCGCAATGGATGCGTGTGCGGAAGGTTAGCGATGCGCGCGGCCAGTTCATCGAGCAGCGCCAGGCGGTTCATTGCTGTCTACTTCGCTACATGTTCGCGTTGCAGCGCCATCAACTCCTGGATGCCGCCCTCGGCCAGCGCGAGCAGTTGATCGAGGCGGGCGCGCGAGAACGGCTTGCCCTCCGCCGTTCCCTGCACCTCGATGAACTCGCCAGCGTCGGTCATCACCACATTCGCGTCCACCTCGGCGTGCGAGTCTTCGGCGTAATTCAGGTCCAGCAGCGCCGCGCCGTCCACAATGCCCACGCTGATCGCCGCCACCTGCCGCTGCACTGGATCGTGCGCCAGCACACCACGCCCGCGTAGCACGGCACAAGCGCGCTTCAGCGCCACCCACGCGCCGGTGATTGCCGCCGTGCGTGTGCCGCCATCCGCCTGAATGACATCGCAATCGAGAATGATCGTGCGCTCGCCAATCGTGCGCATATCCAGGCACGCGCGCAGCGAGCGCCCAATCAATCGCTGGATTTCATGCGTGCGGCCACCAACCTTGCCGGTGACGGATTCGCGTGCGGAGCGGCTCTTGCCGGAGCGTGGCAGCATCGCATACTCTGCCGTCAGCCAGCCCTGGCCGCGTCCTTCCAGGAAGGCTGGCACGCGATCCTCGATGCTGGCGACACAGAGGACGCGCGTATCACCAAACTCGATCAGCACCGATCCCTCGGCGTGGCGCAGGTAGTCCACCGTCATCCGCACCGGACGCAACTCATTGTCCGCGCGTTTATCTATTCGTGTCATTATAATTTCCCTTGCTCCTCGACAGGAGGGAAAGGCAGTTTAGGTGCATTACGAGCCTCTTGGGCCATTCTGCGAATGACTTCCAGATGTTCAGGACTGCGGAACTGCGCATGCCAGATATTGTCATCTATCTCCTCAATCAACTGCAAGATGGAATCAAATTGTTTCGCCACGATATCCTGATAATCGGGCGACAGTTCTGCGGCTTGCTCTACGACCCGCTTCAGGCTTTCCGTCAGATGGTCTATCATGTTTGCTTCTCTCCCTTCGCCGTCAAGGTTAGGGTACGATGTCGCCTGTATCAGATCGTAGCGTGATGGAGCCGTCAGGCGCTACCGCAGAGACCCAGGAATGGGTGCGCAGGAATGTCTCATTCCAGGTGATCGTGAAGGTGACGAGGTAGCTGCCAGGATGCGCGCTATCGGGCGTCACCAGCGCTTCGGTTGTTCCCGGATAGGGGCCTTTGGTCCAGAGGAAGTCACTATAGTGAATCCAGTAGGTCATGGGGAGTGTCTGGCCCTGCACCGTCCCGCTCATCAGGAAGTTTTCTGGAGTGACAAAGGGTGGATCCTGGTTGGTGAATGGCAGAAAATTGGCGATGGCCGCGTGTGCCAGCACTACCGCTGTATCGGCGTTGAGCGGCGGTGTGTTGCGCAGGCCGCTGGTATCACGGGCGACGATCACCTGTCCATGCGCGCCAGGGAGAAAGAGCAGCCCGTCGCGCGCATCCACCAGCAGCGGCACGGAGCCGCTCCATGCAATCCGCATCGGCAGCGTCGCCAGTGTGCGTCCATGCGTGTCGCGCACATCGAGTCCCGCCGCCGTCGCCACATAGAGATGGCCGTTGGCGGTATTCCAGCCCAGCGCTTTCGCGCCCGCCAGCGCAGGGATGGTGTGCGCCGCCGCCGACATCACATGGCGTAGCGCCGGCTGATATAACACCACGCCGTTCTGCTCGTAGAGCGCCAGCGCGCGCCCATCTGCGGTGAGCGGTCCCAACTTTACGACATCCGGCGCGGACGACTGCGCCAGAAGATCGAGCGTCGTCTCATCATAGGCCAGCAGCGCCGGCTGGCTGACCGGCGTAGCAGGCGCCAGGAGATACAGCACGTTCTGCGCGCTATTGAGCACCGGGCCATCCACCAGCGTGCCGGTAGCAACCGGCAGCGTTTGCTGTGCGTGCAAGTGGCCAGTCGTGGCGTCCAGCGCGACTAGCTGACCGTCACCCACCAGAATGAGCGTCTGGCTCTGCGCATCATAGGCGCCACCGGACTCGCTCTGCCAGGTAATCGCGGCAGGTAGCGCATAGCCGCCGAGGTAAGCGCCAGTGATCGTCGAGAAGCGCGTGACGTTCGTTGGTGTGACGGCATAGGCGGTGTGCGTCTGCTCGTCGGTGAAGAGCATAAGGCTGGCAGCAGCCGTCGCAGCGTTGCCAGTGAGCGGCGTCTGGTGAAGGAGTGCGCCGGTTGCGGCATCGAAAACGACGAAGCGGTCCAGCGGCGGCGCTGGTGGACAGTGGCCGAATGGCGGGCAGATTGGTTGAGAGGGGCTGGCCAGCGCAACGACATGGCCAGCGGCGGCGTCTTGTGCCAGCAGTTCGTAGCTAGGGCCGGGTGCGGTAACGGAGATCACTTGCAGCGGCGGATGGGCGAGAGACACCACTGGCGTCGCGCTGCGCGCATTGACGACCGCGTGGTGGGCGACGTAGGCGCTCCCCACCACCAGAACAACCACCAGCATCGAGCCGAGTGCCCAGAACCATGTACGCTGACGACCAATCAAAGACACTCGAACGCCTCTCTCTATGCTCTTGATCTCGCGCATGCCCCTATTGCCCCAAGTGGCCACATTGCCCCAAGTGGGCAAACGCGCAGCGCGAGCATGTCAGTGCAGCTTGCCGGGCAATGTCGTCGCGTCGCCTGGATACGCGCCCGGTGGCACATACGGCTGCGTCGGCCCTTGCGGCTGCACTGCTGGCATCTGCAACACGGGAGTGGGATACACCGGCGGAGTCGCTCCGGTTGGCGGCTGATACGTCGCCGGAACCGTCGTGCGCATGGGCGATGCCGCCCCCGGTGACGAATTTTGCCCGGTTGCAGTAGCGACATAGGGTGGCTGCGCCGTAGCGCCGCTCGTCGCACCGGTGCCGGTTGGCACGATCACCGTGCCACGCCCCTTCCGGCCAGACGCGCCACGCCCTCGCCCGCGCACCCGTCGTACCACCGCCAGCGCCAGACGCAGAAGAATCAGCGCCAGCACCGCCACCAGAATGATACCGATGATTGGGACGGCAATCAATAGAACGGACGCGACGATCACCAGAATGTCTTCGATAGTACTCACCACCGGATTGCCCGCGCCCGCCGTGGTGACGCTGACCGCAGGCCGTGTGGTCGCCTTCGCGCCGTGGAAGAGCAGCGCGAGGATTGCGCCCACCGCCGCCGCCAGCCACGGATTGATGTCGCTGATGGTGTTTTGTGTGGCTGCCATAATGATCGCGCCGGAGAGTGGACGAATGACGGTATGCACGACATCGCTGAGATGATCCAGCACCGGCACTTTGTCAACGATGAATTCGAGCACCACCAGCACGCCGAGAATCACCATCAGTTGCGGCGATTTGAGCTGCTGGAAATTTGGCTGGAGCGGCAGTGCGGTGCTATCAACGTTGCTGCCAATGGCCACTGCCAGCAAGGGAAGGTATGCGCGGAATCCTGCGGTGGAACTGAGGCCCAGCGCCGTCAGCAGCGCCAGAACAGCTTGCGTACTCAGCGCATCAGGCGTGGCGAGATGCGCCAGCAATGAAGCGAGTGTCATGTGCGTCCCCTATCCTCCGAAAATCTGGAAATCCTGGCGCGCTTCCCCTGGTCATCCAGCGTCGCCACTCAACCAACCAGCAAGTGTGCGTCTGGTATCTCGATAGTCCTGTACGTATAGAGCGGCGAAAAGTTGGTGATATTTTCCTATTCGGCTATGGGTTCTTCCCATATTCGTGCAGGACATAACCGCATGTGGTACACTCTGCTGAAACCTCTGCACGTGGACATCTCAGGAAATATCTATCGTGATGTGAGGTGGGTGGGGAGAAGGAGAGACCATGCCTGACAAATCAGCAGACAAACAAACGTCAGAGGCAGTGTTGCCACTCCCACCAGTGAAAACACTCGATGGCGTGCCGACGGTCTACGTCATTAATACTGATCCTGCGTTTCTGGAGATGGTAGCCGACCTCCTGGCGGATGAGCGCGTGCATGTGCTGCTCGAACAGATGCGCCCGAACATCGAGGTGACACTCGACAATCTGCGTTCTGCGCAGCCCGACATGCTGATTCTCGATGTCGTGCCGCGCAAAGACCTGGCGCCGCAACTGCTGGAACGCATCAGCCAGGATGAAGGCTTGAGCAAGATACCGGTTATGCTGGCCTCCACCAATGCTGGTGTCGCCGAGGCGCTGGCGCAGGAACATGCCTCCGTCGTGCGCGACGTGCTACCAAAGCCCTTTGACATGGACGAATTTCTTACGAAGGTGAATGCGCTGCTGGGCAATTAGCACGCTCCCCTTCGTAGTCCCACCGATTGTTATTGGTTGTACGCAGCGCCCCAGCGCACCAGCGTGCGATCAATGCTCGCGACGGTAGGGCGACCCGCCAGCATCATTGCCAGTTCCAGTTCCGCGCGCAGCAACTCCAAGACGTGCCGCGCCCCCGCCGCGCCATTCACCGCCAGCCCCCAGAGGATCGGGCGGCCAACAAAGACACCTCGCGCGCCGAATCCCAGCGCCTTCAGCACGTCAGTGCCCCGGCGGATGCCGCCATCCAGATAGACCTCGCAGCGCCCACGAACCGCATCCACCACTTCAGGCAGCGCCTCGATGGTGGCGGGAACGCCGTCGAGCTGCCGCCCACCATGATTGGAGACGATGATGCCGTCGGCGCCATGCTCCACGGCCAGCTCCGCATCTTCCGCCGTCAAGATGCCTTTTACCAGCACCGGCAACGGCGTGATACCACGCAGCCAGGTCAGCCCTTCCCAGGTGAGGGCGGTGTCGAACATTGCCTCCGCATGCACCGCCAGCGCCGAGGCTCCCGGCTCGCGTTCCGAGACATCGGCATAGGCTTCCTCCACGAAATTTGCCATGCGCAGGTGTGGCGGCAGGCCAAAGCCGTTGCGGATGTCGCGTTCGCGGCGCCCCAGGCGTGGTGTATCCACCGTCAGCACCAGCGCACGATAGCCCGCCGCTTCTGCCCTCCGCACCAGCGATTCGGAGACGCTGCGGTCGCGGTAGACGTACAACTGGAACCAGAGCGGGCCGCTCGCCGCTTTGGCGATGTCTTCGAGCGGGCGCGTCGCCAGGGTGCTGGCGACCATCAGCGTCTGCACCTCTCCTGCGGCGCGCGCCGTCTCACATTCACCCTCCGGGCAGGCGAGGCAGTGATAGGCCGTCGGCGCGACCATGATTGGCATGCTCACAGGCGTTCCCAGCACTGTCGTACTCAAGTCGCAGTGGCTGACATCCACCAGCATGCGCGGGCGCAGGCGGATACGTTCATAGGCCGTGCAGTTGGCGCGGAGCGTCACCTCATCGTTGCCGCCGCTGCGATAGTAGTCCCATGCCATGGGATCCATGCGCGCCTGCGCCAGCGTTTCGTACTCAAGCACATTGATCGGTTCCATGACATCACCTCGTTGTGTCGCTCTCTATACTCGCCGGATTCGCCACGTCACGCTGTTGTCTAAATCGGTCGCCGGCCTCTTCGATGACGCGCCATGCCTCGTCCACGCCCATCCAATCACGCACGTCGGTCTGCTCGCCCTGGAGTTCTTTATAGGTGCGGAAGAAGGCGGCGATTTCCAGCGGCCAGTGTTCCGGTAGGTGCGTCAGGTCAGTGATATCTTTGAAGCGCGGATCATCCACCGGCACCGCCAGAATCTTCTCGTCGGTGCCCTTCTTGTCGGACATCCAGAGCGCGGCGATGGGCCGGACACGCATATGGCAACCGGGGAAGGTTGGCTCCTCAACTGCCACCAGCACATCGAGCGGGTCGCCGTCACCGCCGAGCGTTCCCTCGATGAAGCCATAATCCATTGGATAGTGCATCGAGGAGTAGAGAACGCGGTCTAGCCGGTAGACGCCGCGCTCATGGTCGTATTCATATTTGTTGCGGCTGCCGCGTGGAATCTCGATAGTGGCTTCGACCCATCCTTCCGCGCGACTTCCCACCATCTGCGACGCCTCATGTTGTGCCATGCCGATCCCCATCCTTCCTGCGCTAGCGAGCTACCGCCCATAGTCTCTATAGTAATATGGCGCCTATACGGCCTATTGCGTAGTATATTCCGGCGCAGACACCGCAAGCCATAGCCACAAGTATCGGCTAGCCGCGCGAGTCAAACGAAGCAGCCACAAACGTACAACATGCCTTCCTCACCGCGCTCAGGTACTTTCTTCCTAACATCCAAATGGGCTGCCTGCGCCCGCGAGTCCGCAATGTATGGGCAATGACGCCATTACCGCCAGGAATACTATGCCGGTTGCTTCAACCACCGGGACGTGTTACAATCCAGCCCTGGAAGCACGCAGGTGATGGATGTCACCAGCAAGCATCACCAACGAATCATCAACGAATCAACCAGTCAGGTCATCGCTGCATCTGTTGGGCAGAGTGAATGCCGCCACAGCAGATGCGCCGGGGGAAGCGGAGGATTTATATGGCACAGGCGAACCGTTCGCGGAAGAGCATCGGCTCGCGTATTTTTGGGCTGATCAATCCCATCCGCGATCCTAGCCTCTTGATCGCCATTGTCTTGACGGTGATCTATGTTAGTGGCGCGCACTCCTCGCCGATTTACTGGGTGGCCTTTGGCATTGGCTTCTGGATTGCCGTCAAAGCCATCATCTGGTTGCTCGTCAACTTTCTCTTCTCCTTCATCTATCTGCTGCGCAAGAGCGGCTGGGTGATCCGCAATCCCCGGCTGGCCTGGCGTCTGCTCGACGCGCTCGGCACCGAAGAGATCATCATCGGTGGTTTGCAGCCTGATATGTTCACCACCGAAGATGGCTCACTACACGAGGGGCAGATGGGCGTCATGCCAGGTATGATGGGCGCCTACGCTGCCATGCAATATGGTGGCGCGCTCAGCGGTCCGGCGTATGGCTATGGGCAGGACGGCCAGCCCTACGATGAAGGATACGGCGACTATCAGGGCCAGGGCTATGACCGCCAGAGTCCGGCGAGTATGCGCCTGCAAGAGCAATCGGCGGAGATACAGGAATTGCTCTCCTCCTACTCGAAACTGATTGATGACTGGATGGGCTTCACCGAGGAGAAGTGGCGCGCGGTCAGCGATAGCCAGCTTGGCTGGAAACCGTTGCGTGGCCGCTGGAACGGCTGGGAAGAGATCTACCGCGATTCTTTCAGCCTGGATGACGGCGGCTATCAGGCGGCGAATGATACCGTAGCTCGCCGCTTCGAGAATTCGCAGACCAAAGGCTCGGCAGCCAGCTCGGTCGCCTGTTTCTTGCACGATCTGGATGCGCTGCGCCAGAGCTTGATGCGGCTGACCGGCGAGGAAGACAATGCGCCGCGCATGGGTGGCATCGAGTCGCGACCACAGATTTCGCAGCGGTCGGTCAAAGCGCCGATTATCCGTAATCCGATGATCGTAGACGCCGACCGCTAGCGAATACTTCTATTCCGTGACGATTGCGAGAGACGCCATGCAAACTGCAACGCTGCGCTGGGGCCTGGGTCTTGGGCTGGCCGGCGCGGCGCTGGGAGTCGTCGCTTTGCTGATCGGCGCGTTTATTTTCCCCATCCCACCGTCTACCACTGCGGAAGCGGTGGCCGTGGCGATTCTGGTGCGTGGCGTCCTGGCATTGCTGGCGCTCGGCGTGACGCTCGGGCTGGCGTATTACGCGGGGTTGCGCGTCGAGCGCGAACGGCAGCGCGACCTCGCTGACGCTTCGCTGGCGGAGCAGGTGGCGGAGCAACCTGAACCGCTGGACCCGCTAGCGGCAGCGGCGCCAGCAGCCACGATAGCCAGTGATCCTTATCCGGCGAGCAATCCAGGTGATCGCCTTGGCTCGCTGATCGCGGGGCTGCTCGTCGCTTTCTGCTGGTGGTTCGCCACCTCGTTGACGGGTTATCTCTTCCGCCTGCTCCCGCAGACGGCCAGTTCTGCCGCCGATCCTTCGCAAATCACCGAGCGCCTGATCTGGGGTGCGCTCATCGTCATCGTGGGGGCGGGCCTGGGCGGGCTGGGCAGCCGCGCGCCTGCTGCACGCACGCTGCTCGACCGCATTATCACCCCTGCTCTACCCTCACCAACAGCCGGTCGGGCGGCGTCTGAGACATCTACAGCAATTGATTCTTCCTCATCAATTTCCCAGCCTGGCGCTGCTGTCTCGCCAATCAGACGGCCAGCAGAAACAGACGTGGAGGCAGAAGCAGACGCATCTTCACGTAGTAGCGAGATTGACTGAATGTCCGGCAGCCGGTGCAGACGGCGATAAGTGGAAAGGGGCATCGCATGTTCATGAAGCTCCATCCTGCACGCGCAGAAGCTCTCACCGCACAGGGCAGAACGCTTACGCGCTGGTCCTTGCACGACGGTTCCGCCACTCTCCTCTCACAAGTGGAAGATGGGCCATTTCCCTTCATCTGTTCTCTTGCCATCGCTCCTCATGGCGATTATTTTGCCGTTGCCTCGCCGAAACCTGTTACTACTTCAACCGGCAACGCCTACCACGCGGTTTTCGCAAGCGGCCCGGGTTTTGATCATACCGATACGTGCGTACCCTGTGACATCGAGATTCGTCACTGGCATGATCTTTCGCTCGCCCGGACCATTCCATTGCCCGATAGCGGTGTCAGCGTTCCCGCCATGTGCTTCTCGCCGGACGGTCACTGGCTCGCTGCCGCTGATGGATGGGGCACACTCTATGTGATTGACTGTCAATCCAACCAGATCAGTTTCATGCAGGATACGACACTCGACGATACCTACGTCGGTAGCACTGACATCAGTGCGTTGGCCTTTGATCCCACCTCTACCTATCTGGCCGCCGGGCGATCCGGACTTGGCGGTGGCTATCTGACGTTGTATCGCCTGGAAGGTGGTGCGCTGCATCAGGTGGTCGAAGATTATGGCGCTGACGTTGATCTGTCAAACACCTCGTTCGAGATCACCTTCAGTCCTGATAGCCGTATCCTTGCGGTCTCTGCCAACAATAATGAGGAGTATATCCGTCTGCTGGTATATGATACGGAGAGCCAGCGTCTCAAGTGGTCGCTGTACGAGAATGATACGCTTGAAGATGGTTCGCAGATACGCTTGGTGTACAGTTGGCGCTGGGAATACTGGTGCTCAGAGATATGCTTTACTCCTGATAGCAAACGGCTTATCATGGGTTCTGACAATGGAGACCTGCTCTTCTTCGCTGCTGAGGATGGTCGCCTGCTGCGGCGCTATCCCACAGGGTCGCAGTTTCCCATCGCACGGCTTGGCCTCGATGCAGCCGGTGATGCGTTATGGACTGTTATCCACTTCAAAACTGACCACCCTGACGTTCCCGCTGTTGCTAGCTCAATTGACGTTGCAGCCCAGGATGCCGATGGTGATGGTATGCGCTTGATTCGCGTGCCGCTCGACGTGGTGGATCAGGCGATAGAACCACCTGGCCCATCGCGTCCGCAGCGCATCAGGGACCATCCCCGGATACCATAATTTCAATTCATTGCTGGCCGCAGTGCTCGTTGAGAACTGGCCTGGGCATTGCTTCTGCGAAGATGAAAGCAACCATGAAGGCAACGACGAGAGGCAACCGGACGAATCGCGTAGCATCACGCCCGATTGCCAGTATGAGTGCCAGAAAAGTGAAGAGTGGTTGCTCGTATGATGTTATGCCGATGCGCCTGCGGCGGACGTCAGAACGTTCAACAATTGCGTCACATTGAATGGTTTGGTCAGCGTGCCATCGGCTTCCAGGTCACGCGAGGCTTCGAGATTGGCCCAGGCGGAAACAAGGATGACCCGATGTTTTGCCCGCTCTCCCGGCTGCATGCGCAGCGCCTCGATGACGCCGCGCCCGTCAATTTCCGGCATCAGGAGATCAAGCAATACAACGCGGGGGCCGCTCTTCTCCAGGATTTCCAGCGCCTCCCGCCCATTGGTTGCCGTCTCCGTCGGATAGCCCTCCAGCGCAAGCACCTCTTGGAGCATCTTCCGAATGGAAGGATCATCATCAACGATCAGAATGGTCGGCGGATGGGCCATGCCTCATTCTCCTCTTGCGCAGTGCCAGTCTCACCGGCAGCGCCACCGTCTATTTCGTCCTCTAGACGAAAGCATCTCTACAGACCTACAAGCCTTACAGACCTAGAGGCCGCGCGGCCAACCGCACGGCTTCTGATACAGCAAAGGATACCAGATATGTATCTATTGCCTATTGCCCATTACCCATTGTTGGGCGGCTCTGCCAGTGGCAGGCTAAACTGAAAATACGCGCCGTCTCCGTATTCGCTCTCAACCCAGATATCACCCCCCATTGCGTTGAGATACTGTTTGCAAATCCACAGGCCCAGCCCGGTGCCGCGCACGGAGGTAGTCAATGATCGGGGCAACCGCACAAACTTCTGAAAGAGTTTTGGTTGATCTTCTGGCGCAATACCCTCACCCTGGTCGCGCACGCCGATGACCACCCAGCGTTCCGGCGCGTTCTGCGCCTGCGCGTGCGGTCGCCCCTGTTGCGCCAGCCTCTCGCGCGTTTCGATGCGGGTGGTGATCTGGCACGGCGCTTCCCCTGGCGAATATTTGATGGCGTTGCTCAGCAGATTGGAAAAGACATGCACGAGCCGTTCGCCATCCGCCAGCACCCAGTAGTCGCGGTCCATTTCCAACGCCAGGCGCGCCGTTGCCTCTGGTGGCTGTACATTGATCGCCTTCTCCGCAGCGGCGCGCACGTTCACCGGATACGGCGTCAGTTCCAGTGGCTTATCGCTCAGGCTGTTGGCATCGTGGAGCATATTGATCATCCCCATGAGCTGGTTGGTTGCCTGGTGGATCTCATGGGCAAACTGGTCGAGCTTGGCCTGTTCCAGCTTGTGGCCGTGGCGGCTGATGAGCGTCACATAGCCTTCGATGGCGGTTACAGGCGTGCGGAATTCGTGCGAGACCGTCAGAATGAACTCA
This sequence comes from Chloroflexota bacterium, assembly GCA_021323855.1. Lineage (GTDB taxonomy): Bacteria > Chloroflexota > Ktedonobacteria > Ktedonobacterales > JADMIN01 > JAJPKE01. The sequence continues at coordinate 365,513 of JAJPKE010000045.1, forward strand.
TCTTTCAGCCGGTCCAGTTCCTTCTGTTTGTCATACGCCTCCTGCAATTCGCGGTAGAGGAGCGCGTTATAGATGGCGACTGCGCCCTGGCTCGCCACACCCTGCAACAGGCCAATCTCTTCAGAGGTGAAGTGATGCCGCATGCCCGGCGTATAGGCGGCCAGCACACCCAATTGTTTTTCTTTGTGGATCAGCGGCAGCACCAGACACGAGAGAATCTGCTGCTCAGCCAGCGTTTGCCCGATATCGCTGTCGTCCGACCAATCGGCATCTAAGTTATCCAGCAGCACAAACTGGCCGTCGTTTAGCACATTGGCCATATGCCGCCAATCCAGCGGGATGCGCAGGTGGCCGCGCGCAGTGAACGGATCCGGTGGGCGCCGATTAGCAGCGCGACCTACCAGATACTTGCCCGTCTCATCTTTGAGCAGCACCACGCACATCAGCGCGTCGGTAAGCGCGGCGGCCTGCGAAGCAATAGCCTGGACGGTCGCTTCGGGGTCGAGCGAGGCATTGAGCGTCAGCACTGCGTTGTTGAGGACGGCGAGTTGTTGCTCTTTCTTATGCGTCTTCTCGATGAAGTGCTGGCTCTTATCGGCCAGCAGGGCGTTCTGTACAACCACCGCCGCCGAACGGCTGATGGCGGTGAAGAGTTGCGCGTGTTCCGGCGCGTAGACATCTGACCGTGGGCTGCCCGCGACGATGGCCCCCAGGAACGTGTTCTGGAAGATCAGCGGCGCAGCCAGAATCGAAAGGACCGGCGGATCTTCCTCCCAGCCGAGATGACAGTATTCCGGGTGGAGCGCGCGGTCTTCCGGCGCAGAGACGCACACGGTCTGTCCCCTGGCGACCGGCCCCCACCATGCCGGCATGCGTGAGGTCGGCAAGCGCACCAGGTTGATCGGCTCCTCATCGCGCTCCGCCAGCTCGAAGATCACCTGGTTGCTTTCTCTGTGATAGAGGAGGATGGCGAAGGCAGGTGCTTCGATCATCCGACGCACAACGCCGAGCAGCCGGGTGAAGATGGCATGCGACCCCGTGCGATGTTCTTCTTCCAGGTCGAGCAGATTCAACAGTTCGGTCTGGCTCTGGTTTTGGCGCGCAAGTTCTTCGCTGCGCATGGCGTATGCTACGCGGTCGGCATGCAATTGCAGCAATTCAACGTCACGCGCAGTGAACGACCAGAGCGGGTCGCGGATATAGACGGAGATGACGCCGATGATCTCTTTACCTGTGCGCAGTGAGGCCAGCGAGGTCGGGCGGAAGATCGGCACCGCCAGGTGCCACGGCGCTTCATGCTCTGCGAGTGTGCTGCCGCCCGGTAGCTTGCGGCACTCTTCCTGGGTCATGACCACCGGCTCGCCGCGTTGCCAGCACAGGCCGATCAGGTGTTCGCCTTTGTGATAGACACGTGTGGTAAGGGCGGCGGGAAGGAGTTGTGTAGATTGCTCGTCAATTTCATCCGCAAGGTCGGTTTCATCCGCGAGACCGCTGATGCCCGTTGGGGAAGCAAGTGGCATGCGCCCCATATGCGCTATCGAACCCGCCGGCCCCGATGCTGTGGCGGTTATGCTGGGGAACGAGGGCTGTGAGCCACGCGACGCGCCAGCTAGCGGGCTGGGAGCATCCAGACGTGGTTGGGTACGACGCGCCCGCAGTACTAATACCTGCCGATCTGCATCGAGAGTGGCGATATCGCCGCCGTCGGCATGCACCAGCGTCATTGCGCCGTCGAGCGCGTCGCCAAAGAAATCAGCGACGCTACGCTCGCTGGATGCCTCGCCCTCACCGCCAGCCCCAGCCGCCGGCAACGGGCGTGATGGCGTCCGCTGGCGCGCAGCAGGTGCGGCGCCGGGCGCGCTCATCGGCACGTGCCCGGCCTCTCCCCACGCTGGCGGCTGTGGTGGCGTCATAGACGGCATGAACTCGTTCCTCGCTGACTGGATCGGTTTCCGCATTTTCCGCGTTTTGCGCCAATTGCCAGGCAAACGCGAGAGGTATGAGAAATTCATGGCGCGGATGTTTCCAAATCGCTTCCTCGATCTAGAGCTTAGCAGGCGGCACTGCCGTCACTCCTTGCGTCAAGCAAGAAGCGCCACACACAATGCCACTCTCCGCGCCAGATTCAACGCTATTTACGTCGCACAGGATACCACACGATACCCTTGCTGGCAATAGAACGGCGGCACTTATCGTCTAGTTGTCGTCTCACTATTGCGTTGCCATTGCCTTGCCAGTGCTGCGTCATTCGCGTTGACAGAAGCCGTTGGCGCGGGCTATCATCCGGCTATCGTGCTGATGCGCGCTCCCGTTGTTTCCTGGCGGCTCCTTGTTTATGCGATTCATACGCAGGCGGACGTTGACAGGAGCGGGCAGCGCAAACAAGGCAAACGGCGTACACAGAGCGAGGATGCAGGTTATCCCAGAATAGAGGCTGGTTATGTCAGACACCACAAATATCTCAGAGACGCTTACGCAGAACGGCAACAATGGCGCTACGCCAACGAAGCTGCTCCACCATACCCTTCCCAACGGCCTCCAGATTCTGGGCCAGCAGATGCCGGATCTCGAGTCTATTTCAGTCTGTTTCCATGTGCGCACTGGCGCGCGTGACGAGCATGATCCGGCGCTTTTCGGCGTGTCGCACTTCCTCGAACATATGGTGTTCAAAGGGACCGCCCGCCGCAGCGCCGAAGACATCACACTGGACTTCAACACGATGGGTGCGGAGTTCAACGCCTTTACCTCTATCGAACAGACGGTGTACTATGCGCGGGTGCTGGGCGAGTATCTGCCGCGCGCCGTGGACCTGCTCAGCGATATGATGCGCCCGCGCCTGGACGAGCAAGACTTCAACATGGAGCGCAACGTCATTCTCGAGGAAATCGCCCGTTCGGAGGATGTGCCGACCAGCCAGGCGTATCGCAAACTGCTACAGACGTATTTCGAGGGCTATTCGCTCGGCCATGAGGTGTTGGGCACGCGGGAAAGCATTCGTGACTTACAGGTGGAGCAGATGCGCGCCTATCATGCGCGGCGCTACTCGCCCAATAATATGATTCTGGCAATCGCCGGCAACTTCGACTGGCAGCAATTGCTGGCGCTGGCGGAGGAGAAGTGCGGCGCATGGGCTACCGGCGAGGAAGGACGCGACGCACCAGAAATCGCGCCAGCGCACTCGATGGAGAAGGTGATTGTCAAGCCGAAGCAGAAGCAACAGATCGCCCTGCTCGCCTGGCCCTCTATCAGTTTTCAGGATAAGGACCTCTACGCGGCGGAGCTGGCAGCGATGATACTGGGCGACGGCACCGGCTCGCGGCTCTTCTGGAACATCTTCCAGAAAGGGTTGGCGGAGACGGCGGTGGCCTCGCTCTCGCCCTTCGACAACACTGGCATGATGGTCGCTTTCATCAGCACAACGCCGGACCACGCGCCAGGGGTGCTGGAATTGGTGCGCGCCGAACTCAAGAATATGCAGGAGGACGGCGTACAGGAAGATGAACTGCGCCGCGCCAAAGATAAGCTGGTCAGTCGCACGGTGCTTGACGGCGAATCTGCTTTCAGCCGCATGCAAGACCTCGCCTATACCTGGGTGGCGGAGCGGCGCCTGCGCACCATCGAAGAAGAGATGGCGGAGATTGAGCGTGTGACAGTGCAGGATATCCGGCGAGTGCTGGATCGTTTTCCGTATACTGACCGGCATGTGCTGACGACCTATGGCCCGTTGGAGGCGGCGGCGTTTGGTCTTTCATCCGAGACGCAGACCACCGAAAACGATGAGGCTGAGGTAACGGAATAGCCCATTGGGGCGACTATACCCGCTATTTGTTGTACCACTTGGGGAGCTATGTTATACTGGCGCGGTCAGGCTAGGCAATACCGGGGCATGCTGGCCGGGCGGTGGTGGCGCGGGTAGTTGATGTGCCCGAGCCGGCGACCGGGAGTGAGTCGTGAGACTCGCGCCCCGAATACATGCGGGGATGTTAATTCATGGGTAAGTACAAACAGTGGTTGCATCACCAGGAAATCGGGCGGCGCCTGCGCGACCAGATCAACACGCTCGAACAGGAGCGCGCGCGGGTGCAGAAGATGGCGCCGAGCCATCCGACGACGCTGCCCGAATTGGAGAATCCGCTCGTTGCGGCGTTGCTGAGCTATACGCGCGCCGGTAACAAACTGAGCAACATTGACGTCATCAAGGCGGCGATCCCGACAATGGGGCCATCAAACCCGGACCAACGTCGGCCCGCGGGTAACGCAGCGCCACCGGTAGCTGGGCCAAAGCCCGGCGACGCTGGAGTGGTCGCTAGCTTACTGGCGCGGGCGGAACAGATGCCAGCCGATCCGCTGGATCAGATGCGTCAACTGTCGCAGACCAGGGATCAAACCGAGTAATCCGCGCTGAGGGCGGCGTGCGGCGTAGCGCAATCGCATGGCCATTGGCAGCTATTGGCCGTCCCCCGCACCAAGTGTATGTATCGCTAGAATGGCTAGATTGCGTACATTTCACACAGGCGGATTCATCCGGCGCCTGATGGCAGTGTTATCGGGCCATTGGGCTATCGGGCCGGCGACGCGGACCAACGACGATAAACGCGACACGCGGTAGCAGCGTATTCCGCGCAATCAAGTTTCCAAGAACGGGGAAGGGTGCGAAGCAGATGGCTTCCGATCCAACCGCAGTTACCAAACTGTACGAACAGATACCGTTGGAGGCCATGCAACAGGTCTCCGACAGCTACCTCTCGTGGTATGTAGACCGGGTAACCCGGCAACTCGACGAGGTAATGGCCGGGCTGCGCGCTGAACTGCGCGAGAACGACGCCAAAGAAGCGTCGTACTGCCCGACGCCGCATGAGCAAGAGGCCATTGAGCGACTCAAGCGTAGCGGTGTCACCGGCATGGACCTGCTCGACCGCATGGTGGAGCAAGGCGAAGACTGGCTGACCGTGACGATGCGCCGTCTCGATCACTTCGAGCGCACCGGCCTCGCGCCGAAAGATTACTCGACGTGGTGCGAACACGCGCTGAGCGGCGCTTATGACTGGATTGACCATGAGCGCCTGGGCGCAGCCGCAGCGGTCGCGTCTGGCACGACTGCGCCACGCCCGACCTCGGCAGCGCCGTCTTCGTCGCCCTCGTCTTCAGGTGGCGCTGTGCCGGAATGGCTGGGCAACCGCAACGCCGCTGGGCGCACCGAAGAGGGTCCGACCGCGCCGGTGCCCAGCGTGGCGCCGCGCTGGAACGACAGCAACTACTACGGGCAGGGCAATACCGGCCCGCGTCCCGCTGTCGCCCCTGGCCAATCCCAGGCGGACGACGACGGCAAGGGCCGCAACATCTTCCGCATCTTCACCAACTAAACATCGGTGAAATGGGAATTTGGGTGAGCGGCTAGCCGCTCACCCAAATTGTCGTGTTTGCGGAGGAACATATGGAGATTATCACACCACGTCTCTTGCTCCGCGATTTCACGCCACACGATGCGCAAGCCGTTCACGCCTTCGATGCTGACCCTGAACTGACGCGCTATCGTGGCGGAGGGCAGATTACCGAAGAAGATACTCGCGCTTTCATCCAAAGAACTCAACAGTGGTTACAGAGTGAGCCGCGCCCTATTTATGCGCTTGCCGTGATGATAAAAGAGCAAGACAAGATGGTTGGCGTTGTTGGGCTAACGATCACTGAGCGCGATGCGGGCCAGGCTGAACTCTGGTATCGCCTCAGCCGAACGTTTGGGCGGCAGGGATATACCACCGAGGCTTCTAGCGCCATGCTCGCGTTTGGCTTTACCGAATTGCGGCTGCATCGTATTGCCGCGCTGTGCCATCCCGATAATGTTGGCTCAAGGCGGGTGATGGAAAAGATTGGCATGCAGTATGAAGGACGGCTGCGCGAAAACTTTCTCAATAGCGATGGAACCTGGCGTGATAGCTTGCTCTACGCGATCCTCGACCATGAGTGGCAGGCCAAGAGCGCAGCGTCTCACAGCGTCAAATTGTGCCGATGGGAGCGACGGGCTATCAGGAGAAGCTAGCTGACCGTTGGCTGCTGCATATCGTATGGAATACTGTACGACCATCTTGCTGCGCGTGGATTGAAGCAAGATCGAAGGAAGGTGTGATTCCATACGATGCCGACAGCGCCGATGACCAAAACCGCTCCCGTTATCTCCAGCGTCCCCTATATCGCGCTTGGCGACAGTCTGACCCAGGGCTTTCAATCTATGGGCGTGGCCGCCATCTCACAGAATTATTCTTACCCCAAGCAAATCGCCGATTTCCTGGGTATCACGACGTTTGCGCAGCCGGTCATTCGCGGCTCTTGGCCTGCGTCGGAGCAGAAGGGGCAGAGTACGGCGGCGACCTTCACTGGGGTTGGCAATCCGCCCAACCTGGAACTGGTGCTGCGGCGGGCAGAGGCGTTGCTGGCGGGGCAGCCAAATGTCAGGCCACCCAGCCCGACGGTCTGGCGCGAACTCCACGATGAGGCGGGCGCCGTCTCCGCCGTGCTACGCGAAGCGCTCACCGACTACTTGCGCACTATCGAGGATGCCGAACCGGCAAGCCTGCTGGCCGCGCCAGCGCCACGCAACGGCTTTTATCAGAATCTTGGCGTCTTTGGCTTTACCACGCTCGATATCTCCAGCGCCAACTATGCCCAGCGTAGCGGCGGTCTGCGGCTCTCGTTTCGCGGCAATGTCGCGCGGATTGCGCGGCAGGCCATTGAAGGTGTCTCTGATTTGGTGGAATCAGTGACGAATGCGCATCCCAGCCTCTTGCAATCGCTGACCGCTGGGCTGCTCACCTTTGCGCAGCATGACTTCGGCGCGCGCATCGCGGCGGAGAGCGTGGGCTATGTGCTGGGCTGGGGCAGCAGAACGGCGCTGGAAGCGGCGCGCGCCCAGCAGCCACGTTTTATCACGCTCTGGATCGGCAATAGCGATGTGCTGACGACGATGTGCGATGCGCGCATCTGGGACGGCGCGACGCCGCTCTACACACCGGCGGAGGTCTTTGCCGACCGCATCACCGCGCTGGTGGAGCAACTGCTGGCCTTCGATTCGCGCCCGTATCTCTTCCTGGCGACGCTGCCCAGCCCAACGGCCAGCCCCAATCTGGTACGTAACCGTCTCGGCCACTGGAAGTCTATGCTGCCCTCAGCCGCTTTTTTGGTGGATGACCAACTGCTCGAACTGGAAGGCATCATCAGCGATTACAACGCCATCCTACGCGAGTTAGCGCAGAAATACAGCGGGCGTGTCTGGTTAGTGGATATTCATACACTGCAAGAGCGCATGCAGCGCGCCACCCGCGATGACGCAGAAACGACGCGCAGCGTGATTCGCCATGCCGTGCGCGCCGGTCTGCTCTCGCGCCAGAACGCAGGCGACGTGCTGGATGCGGCGCGCGGCGGCAACCTCGCCACGCTGCGCCACATCCAGGAGGTCAACGCGCGGCTGGGTGAGCGTTCCTTCACCACGCCAGCGACTCTGACGCCGGACCAGTCGGGCGCATACCTGGCGCATCGCCAGCTTAGCAAGTTGCCCAGCGACCCCAATGTGGACGCCTTCATCGTGAGGCTCGCCTCCGGCAAGACGTACCGGCTGACCGGCGAATATCTGGCGGCAGGCGATAACGGCGCGATCATGCAGGGCGGCGTGGTCGGGCTGGACGCCATCCACCTGACGAACACGGGCTATGCCTATGTCGCCCGCGAGTTCCTGCGTGTGATGTTCGAGGCGGATCACGAGACCAACGGCGCGGTGCTGCGTGGCTTGCCGGGCCAAGGCAAAGCCGTCGCGGACTTCGATGCCGACCTGTTGCGCGTGGCGCAGCAGGATTCTCTGCTCAACAGTATCCCGCGTCTCTTACCGGCGGCGCTGGATGCGGCAGGCGCGGTGGCCGATCTATTAGGTGAGCTACACTATAGCGACCCATACCTTAACCGCTGAGTTAGAATTGCGGTCTGTTGGTACTTGCCTCACCATCGCCGTTTCTCTGCACTCTGCGAACGTCAATGGTTCAAAAGCGTGTTTGAAGATGGCGGGCATGGAAGTACTCCGATATACTCAGACGGCTTCCTGGCTAGTAGTTGCTCATCATCTATCGAGCAAAAGAGGTGTGGAAATGGCCGTACAGGCGACAAGGCAACGCAAGCTATGGAACATGCTGAAACAGTGGTGGGCCAGGCAGTCGCGCCGCCGCAAACTGGCGCTGGCGGCAACCATACCGGCGTTGCTCGTGTTGCTAGCGTGGAGCCTGCTGCCAGCAGTGCGCGCCTATACACTCGTGCGCAACAATCGCTCGCAGGCCGCGCCCAATCCCGCACAAGCTGGCATTCCCGTGCAGAACGTCTCTTTCGCCGCCAGTGATGGCGTGCGGCTGGCGGGCTGGCTCGCCATTGCCTCGCCTCGTGCGCCGACGATTATCCTCGTGCATGGCTTTAAGGGGTCGCGGGTGGATATGCTGCCGTGGGCGCGTTTCCTCTATGCCGCCGGGTACAATGTGCTGCTCTTCGATGATCGCGGCTGCGGCCAGAGCGACGGCTGGGGGATTGCGCTGGGCGCACGCGAACAAGACGACGTGATTGGCGCCGTGCGCTATCTACAAGGGCGCAAAGATCTCACCAAAAAGCGTTTCGGTGCGCTAGGTATCTCGCTGGGTGCAGGCATTGTCTTGCTGGCGGCGGCGCGCGAACCGGCGCTGGCTGCCGTGGTGGCTGATAGCGCCTGGACCGACGAACATGCGCAACTCGACCGCATGGGCAGTGTGCCTGCCGGTCGCTTTGCGCTGCCGGTGTTGCCGTATGAGCCAGCGTTAGTAGACTGGCTGATCGGCGCGCGGCTGGAAGATACGCGCCCGCTGGCGGTGATCGGCCAGATTGCTCCACGCGCCGTCTTTCTCATCCACTCCGCCGATGACAAGAACGCGACAACGCCACTCTCCGGCGAGGCGCAACTCTACGCCGCCGCTGGAGCGCCCAAACAGCAGTGGATTGCGCCGAGCGGTGGCCACACCGGCGCGCTGGCTGCCCACACCGCCGAATATGAGCAGCGCGTGCTGGCCTTCTTCGCACAATATCTTGGCGCTGCTTGAATATCTCCCGCAGAAAACTGACAGTCAATTGCAACCATTGGTGCATACAATGCAGTGATGGCCTCATGATGTCGCCATCGTATCAACTGACCAGACTCAGGAGGATAATCCAATGTTACGCGGAGAGCGCGTCGTCTTACGTCCCATCGAAAAAGAGGACCTGAAGAAGTTGCATGAGCTTCAGAGTAATGTCGAACTCGTCATGCTGGGGAACGCCTCATGGGAGCCGTGGTCGCTGGCATCCTCTGAAAAAGAGTTCGAGAAGCATCTCGAAAGCCAGGAAAAAGGCGACTTCGTGATCGAAGTGGATGGCAACATTATCGGGGAGATTGGCCTGCACGAATGGCGCAACCGGCGCGCAGGTGCGGCGGCCTTTGGCGTCGGCATCTACGACCCCAACTATCTTAGCAAGGGCTATGGACGCGAAGCCATCGGACTCTTCCTGGATTGGGCCTTCCGCATCATGAACTATCGCAAGATTCACCTGGAAACGCTGGCCGCCAACGAACGTGCCGTGCGTTGCTACAAAGCCTGCGGTTTCGTGGAGGAAGGCCTGCTGCGCCAGCACGACTATTACAATGGCGACTACGCCGATGTGCTGGTGATGGGCATTCTGCGCGACGAGTGGGAAGCGCACCAGAAAGAAGCGCGAAAAGAAGCGTAAGCGAGGGGAAAGTAGCATGACGGCGATTGATGAAATGTTCGAGCATTTCCCACACCTTGAGACACCCCATCTGATCCTGCGGCAGATCGAGCCGCGCGACGCTGAGGCGCTTTTTGCTACCTTCTCCGATGCAGAAACGATGCAATTCTACGATCAATTGCCACATCGCACAATAGAAGAATCGCGCGAGCTAATCCGCAAGCAGCAGGAGTGGTACGCGCGCCACCAGGCTATCCGCTGGGGCATTACTCGCAAGGGCGACGCAACGAATGAAGTCATCGGCTCCTGCGGCCTCTTCAAGTTCGATGAAGGCGGACATTATGCCGAGACCGGCTATGAATTGCGACGCGCCTACTGGCGGCAAGGCATCATGACGGAGGCGCTCACCAGCATGCTCACCTTCGCCTTCGGCACACTGGGCCTGCACCGGGTCGAAGCAGTGATTGACGACGCAAACGGGCGCTCTAAAGGGCTATTGCTCAAACTCGGCTTTACGCACGAGGGCACGTTGCGCCAGCGTTTCTTCTTCCGCGAACGCTTCTGGGATGAAGAGTATTTCGGGTTGCTCAGCGACGAATGGCAACCTGCTAGTTCGCGGCAATAAATTGCCGGCGCACGAGAAGCGGGCTGAAGTCCAAGAGTAAGGTATCCGGCTTCAGCCGGCCCGTTGTGTGCCCCGGCTTTTCAAAGCCGAGATTGGAGAGTATGGCGATGCTACGTGGCGAGAAAGTGACCTTGCGCCCCTTCGAGAAAGAAGATATGAAGCTGTATCACGAGTTACACCGCAATGTGGACCTCGTGCTGATGGGTGGTAGCGCGTGGGAGCCGTATCCGCTGGCGTCTTTTGAGAAGGAGATGGAGAAGCATCTGGGCAACGAACATCCGGCAGAATTCATCATCGAGGTGGATGGCCGGATCATTGGTGACATCGGCCTGCACGATCATCCCAACCGGCGCGCGGGCTGCGCAACGTTGGGCGTCGAAATCCTCGACCCGGACTATGTGGGACATGGCTACGGGCGCGACGCCATCAACGTGCTGCTGCGCTGGGCGTTTCGCATCATGAATTACCGTCGCATCTACCTGTTTACCATGTCCATCAACGAGCGCGCCATCCGCTGTTATCGCGCCTGTGGCTTCGTGGAGGAGGGTCGCATGCGCCAGGACGACTATTGCAACGGCCAGTATGTGGATACGGTGCTGATGGGCATTCTGCGTGAGGAATGGGAAGCGCGCCAGGCGGCGTAAATCGTCACTCGTCGCGTTTTAGCTGGACGTTGTGGAAGGTGAGCCAGAGACCGATATCTTGCACGACTTTGAGCGCGCCAGCAATCAGAAACGGCAGCCCTAGAAACGGCCCTTGCAAGAGCAGACCAGCAAAGACGGGGCTGGTGCTGGAGCCGGCGCTCCGCGCGAGCGAGGTGACGGCGGCGGCGCTGGTGCGTTCCTCCGGCGCGACGACCGCCATCGTATACGCCTGGCGCGTTGGCACGTCCATCTGTGAGATGAGCATGCGCATCAGCAATACACCTGCCGCCAGTGGAAACGTTGGCATCAGCGGAACTAGCGCCAGTAGCACGTTGGATGGCAGGTGTGTGAAGACCATCGTGTTGAGCAGGCCGATGCGCCGTGCAATTGGCCCCACTGCCAGGAATGAAAACGCGACAAACAGATTGGCGACGAAGAACAGCGCCGCCAGCGTGGCCAGCGGCACGCCGAAACGCAGGTGGAAGTACAGCACCATCAGGCTTTGCACTACCAATCCACCGGCAAACGCATCCAGGCTGAAGAGCGCAGCGAGCCGTAACACAACGTTGCGAGAACTGCCCAGCGGTGGCACGAGACGCCGCCAGTAGTTGATTGGCCCTCGTGGTGTTGGTCCCCGCTTTTCTACTGCTGGCGACAACCGCCGCACCAGCAGCGCCACCGCCAGCGCCGCCACCGTATAGACGCCGAACATCAGCCGCAGGCCGAAGCCGATGGGCACACCAACATGTGACAACAGATCGGGCAGACCGGCGGTCAGCGCCCCCAGCGCGCCGGAGAAAGACGCGACGAGATTGTAGCGGGCAAAGAGATCGGTGCGCCGGTCCGGTGGACAGGTTTGTGGCAGCATCGCCTGCTCGATGGGTAGGAATGGTGCGGTTTCAGAAGCTGAGGCGCCGAGCGTGCCAAAAAATGCGGCGACGAGCAGCAGCGGGAAGAAGCGCGAAAGACCAAAGGTTATGCCGGTAGCCGCCATCAGCAGTGCCAGAGCGGTCAGCGTGCGCCTGCGTCCCCAGCGGTCTGCGAAGATGCCGATGACATAGGTGCCGCAGAAATCGCCAGCCAGCGATACGCTGATGAGAACGCCGATTTGCACGGTAGTCACGTGATCGTGCAGCAGTGAGACGGCCAGCACCACCGCCAGCAGCCCATAAGCGAACTGCCGCAGCCCACGCGAGGCGAGGATGCGCCAGGCGTCCGCTGTGATGTCGTCTGGCGTGAGGCTGGCTGATATACTATCGGATGAAGCAGGAGATGATGAAGCTCTCAACGAAACTCCCCTCGCTGGCTGGTGACAGGTTCGCGTTATTTCTGTGCAGTTCTGTGCAGTATAGTATCTCTAGCGAGTCGTTCGTCTGTGTCATTGAAAAATGGGGTGTACTTATTTATGGCAACCATCGAAGAGGTCATGAACGCTTTCCAGCAACTGTCGCCGGAGCATCAGGGCGAAGTGACTGAACTTATCCATGAATTGCTTGAGGAGCAAGAAGAGGAGAAGCACCAGCCACAGAAGCGTAATTGGCGCGAAGCGGCTGGTTTATTGCTGCGTCCAGGGCAAATACCACCAACAGATGAAGAGGCTGAGCAAATCATTCATGACGCGCGGATGAAAAAATAAGGGCATTGCCCGCTGGCATGCTGCTAGACGCAGGTGATATGATGGATACGACAAGATGATAACTCATCGCCGGACTCGCCTGATAGGCAACACCATTGCCAGCCGCGAGCAAAAACGCCCGGTCTCCACAAGCCGCTGCGTCCCCGGCGATCTAGCCACAGGAACACAATGGAACTCGCCTGAGCAACCGGCACGAGAGATTCGCTGACCCCAATGACACCAACTGCGTAATCATGAGCGCGCCAGACAATTATTGCCTTTCTCACGTAAGACAGGGCAATAGTGGCGAAGTGTGTCAGGTCACATCTATTGCTCTTTTGTAAGATATGGGAATCTCCTCCGGTTGCACCTGCTCGCCCGTCCGCCGGGATTGCGGACTGTGGCTGGCAGTGCTGGCGATTTCTGCCTTCTCGATAGGCCACTTTCCTTTCGCGCTCATCGCGCCTATCGTGCTGCGCATGGCGACATGATTCGCCCGCCAGTTCCACCTCTGCCGCCTTTTCCGCTGCTCCCGGCCATATATGCCAGGGAGGATATCCATACATGTTGTTACAAGTCAAGCATCTAACGAAAACGTTTGGCGCTGCGACGGTGCTGGACGATATTACCTTTGCTATAGACCGCGAAGAACGCATCGGCGTAGTCGGCGCAAACGGCGCGGGCAAGACCACGCTGCTGCGCCTGCTCACCGGCGAAGAGACGCCCGATAGCGGCTCCATACGCTTTGCGCCAGACACCGCGCTCGGCTATCTGTCGCAGTCCGCGCCGGATGACACGACGCAGACCATCGAACGCATGGTGCGCGCGGCCACCGGCGACCTGCGGCTCATCGAAGCGCGCATGCGCGAACTGGAGGCCGCAATGGCAAGCGCCACTGCTGAGCCGGAGTTAGCGCCTCTACTGGAGGAATATGGCCAACTGACGACGCGCTTTCAGGAGCGTGGCGGCTACGATCTGGACCATCGCATCGAAGAGGTGCTAAGCGGTATGCGGCTGGACTATCTGCCGCGTGACCAGGAAATCAGCAAGCTCTCCGGCGGCGAGAAGGCGCGCGTTGGCATCGCTGCGCTGCTGCTGCGTTCGCCTGATCTGCTGCTGCTGGACGAGCCAACCAATCATCTCGATGTCGCAACGCTCGAATGGCTGGAAGGCTACCTCGCTCGCTACTCTGGCGCCGTGCTGATGGTCTCGCACGACCGCCAGTTTCTCAATCGCACGGTCAACCGCATCTTTGAGGTGGATGACACAACCCATCAGTTGCGCCGCTATGAAGGCGATTACGACGCCTATGCAGCAGCCAAAGCTGCCCAGCGCGCAAAGTGGGAGGAGGAGTATGAACGGCAACAGGAGGAGATCAAAGAGCTACAGAAGCGCATGAAGGTGTCCGGGCGGCAGGTGGCGCATAATCGCCAGCCGACCGATAACGACAAGACAGCCTATAACTTCTTTGGCGAGCGGGTCGCGCAGACAGTCTCGCGGAATGTGCGCGACGCCGAGGTGCGGCTGGCGCGCATCGAGGCCAATCCCATCGAGAAGCCGCCACCACCGATGCGTTTCGCGCCGCAGTTTCAGGGTGAGCGCCTGCAATCGCGGACCATCCTGGGTGCGACCGGCGTCACCAAACGCTTTGGCGGGCGGCTCATTCTGGATGCGGTGGACTTCCTCGTCGGGCCGGGCGCACGTATCCTGCTGACGGGGCCGAACGGCGCGGGCAAGACGACGTTGCTGCGCCTGCTGCTGGGGCTGGAAGAACCGGATGAAGGCGAGATACGCCGCGCGCCAGGGCTGCGCGTGGGCTATTTGCCACAGGACCCCGTAACCGGCGATCCCGACCGCACGATTCTGGATGCGTATCGTGAGGGACTGGTCGGCTATGAGGGGACACTGGTGGCGGGGCTGCTCGGCAACGGACTCTTCCGGCTGGAAGACCTGCCCAAGCGTGTGGGCCAGCTCAGCCTGGGGCAGCGGCGCAAGCTGGAAATCACACGGTTAGTGGCGCTGCGTCCAAACGCGCTGGTGCTGGATGAGCCGACAAACTATCTCAGCCTGGATGTGCTGGAAGTCTTCGAGAAAGCAGCGCTGGAGTTTCCCGGTCCGGTGATTGCCGTCTCGCATGACCGCTGGTTTGCGCGACGCTTCGGTGGTGAGGTCTGGCGGCTCGCAGATGGCACGCTCACCCGCGAATGAACTGTAACGGCTAGCGTATTACGCTCCTGGGCGGCAACTTGGCAACCTGCCCAGGAGCGTCATTCTACCAACCAGAAAGATAGCGAGGATGTCATGAACGAACCTCCAAAGCTGACTAATACCGAGGCGATTAGCGCCTGGTCTCAGGTTTCGCCAGAAATGGTGGCAAACTTTGGTGATGAGGGTGACTTCACCCGCCGGTATCTCTTGAATCCGGCGCTGTTCGCGCTGCTGGGCGACGTGGCGGGGAAAGCCGTCCTCGATGCGGGATGCGGGCAGGGCTATCTCTGCCGGATGCTGGCAAAACGGGGTGCAGCCGTTACTGGTGTCGAGTTTGCGGACGCCTGGTATGCGTATGCAGCGCAACGCGAACAGGCGGAGCCGCTGGGGATTCACTACCTTCAGGCGGATCTCTCCACCTGGCCCGGTCTCCCTGAGATGTTTGACTCTGTGATTGCCAACATGGTGCTGATGGATATTCCCGACTATCTACCGGCGCTGCATACCTGCGTCGCTTCGCTCAAACGCGGAGGCGAGTTGATTGTCTCGCTCCTGCATCCCTGCTTCGAGGAGCCGGGTGCAGCGTGGAAGGAAAAGGGCTATGTCGAAGTACGTGAGTATTTTCAGGAGCGCCCGGTTGCGCAAACCTATGGCTATTTCATTCACCGGCCACTGAGCGCCTATCTCAATAGCATCATACAAGCGGGTTGCCAGATCCAACGCATCATTGAGCCACAATTAGAGGAAAGCGTCGCGCGGGAGCATCACGCCGAACGCTATTGGCATGTGCCAGGCTATGTGGTGATCTCTGCGGTGAAGTCTTGATTCGTGATATGACGCCTGCCCGGAATCAACCAATAGCGACTCCGGGCAGGCTTGCCTGTACATTGGCAAACCGCTGTTTATCGTTGCTCCGCCGGTAATGGACGCCCTGGTAGCCACCAGTTCCAGCGACCCAGCAGGCGCATCGTCGCGGGCACCAGCAGCGTGCGGATGATCGTCGCATCCACCAGCACGGCCACCGTCATGCCCAGGCCAAGCTCCTGCATCGAAACCAGCGACGTGAAGGCGAACGCGCCGGTGACGATGGCGAAGAGCAGCGCCGCGTTGGTAATCACGCCGCCAGTCTTTTCCAGGCCGCGCGCCACCGCATAGCGGTTGTTGTGCGTGCGCAGCCACTCCTCACGAATGCGCGAGAGCAAGAACACCTCGTAGTCCATCGAGAGGCCGAAGAGGATGCAGAAGATCAGAATTGGCATCGTGCTATCCAGGAAGCCGCTGCTGGTGAAGTTCAGCACGTTGGAGAAGTGACCCCACTGGAAAACGAAGACCAACACACCATACGATGCGGCGAGCGAGAGGATATTCACGATCACGGCTTTGAGCGGCAGCAGCACCGAGCGGAACATGATGAGCAGCAAGAGATAGGTGGCCGCCAGGATAAACAGTACCGCTTTGGGGAAGTTGCTATAGAGATAGCGGGTGAAGTCCAGACTGAGCGCCTGCGTCCCGCCGACCTGCACCTTCAGCCCAGGAGCCTGCGCCTGATCGCCCGCGCGGATCGCGTCAATCAGCGCCGTACCCTGCGTGCTATCCATCTTTGTGTCGCTGGTGAGCGTGATGACCGTCGTGCCGCCGTTGGTAGTCGCCTTCACCAGTTGCGCCAGCTCAGGAGACTGCCCATACGCGCCGGAGCTATAGAGTGCCGCCAGTTGCGCCTCGCTCAGCGTTTGGCCGCCCGGCACTGCCGGTGGATGCGTCAGGCTGACGACGCTGGTGATATGCTCCTGACCCGCCAGCCACTCGGTGAGTTGATTCACCTGCGCCAGGTGATCGGCAGTCAGCATGCTGGAGCCATCGCGCGTCTGCACGACGACATAGATGGGGCTGGCGGTGACGCTCGGAAACTGCTGGCCGAGGATGGTATACGCTTTCTGCGCCTCACTATTATTTGGCAGGCTGACGGCGCCATACGTGCCCAACTGCATCGAGAAGATTGGCCAGCCCAGCAGCGCCAGCAGCGCCACGCAGGCCAGCAACACCAGCACCGGGCGCCGCATCACCCCCAGCGCCCAGGTATGCCAGAAGCCGCGTTGCTCGTCGTTATCTGCCGTGGCATCTGTCGCTTTGGGCATCATAAACCGGCCCAGCAGCGGGATACGCAGCGCATTGACGCGGGGGCCGAGGATGGCGAGGATGGCTGGCATCAGCGTGAGCGCCGCCAGCACAGCCGCCGCGACGGTCAGCGCGCCGCCAACGCCGAACGAAGCCATGAAGGGAATGCCGATCAGGAAGAGACCGCAGAAGCCGATCATCACCGTCAGGCCGCTGAAGAGAATCGCCTCGCCGGTGGTGGCGACCGACCAGGAGATTGCGTCGCGCACGTTCGCGCCTTTTGCCAGTTCCTCGCGGAAGCGGCGCACCATGAAGAGGCTATAGTCAATCGAGATGCCCAGGCCGATGACGGTGGCGACGTTGAGGACGAAGATGCTCGTCCAGGTATGCGCGGCCACGATGTAGAGCAGCGCCAGCGCCACCGGCACGGCCACCAGCGCCAGCAGCAGCGGCATTAGTGCGGCCACCAGCGTGCCGAAGACGATCAGCAGAATCACCAGCGCAATCGGCAGCGTCACGCTTTCGGCATGCTCGATGTCCTGCTGCGTAAGCTGGTTGTATTCCAGGAAGGTCTCAGGATCGCCGGTGACATAGGCGCGGGCGGGGCCAGTTGTGGGCAGCAGCTTACGGAAGCTGGTCATGGACTGCTGCATGGTGCTGGAATCCTGGTCGAAGCCCACCATAACATAGGTTGTCTTGCCGTCGCGTCCCACGCCGCCACTCGCTACGCCGGTGACATGGGCAAAGGTGCGCGCCTGGCTCATGAAATCGTTGACTTCCTGCTGGAAGGCGGGGTCACTCACCGGCGTCGTGTTGGATTGGAAGACGACTAGCGCCTCCGAAGGCGGCTGGTGCAGCGCATTGCTGAGGGTGTTGTTGGCGTGAGCGGCCTCGCTGCTATCATAGGAGTAACCGCCGCTCTGAAGCACGGTGGAGAGCCGCGCGGCGAAGGGAACGCTCGCTGCCAGGCCGATCAGCCAGAGCGCAAGAACCACCCAGCGGAAGCGATGTACTAGCCGTCCATAGGCTAACCCCAGCCGGTATGCGCCGTGGGCTGCGCCGCCGTTGCGTTTGTTCTGTCGTTCTACCGATGAAGAAGCCGTGTCTGCCGGTTGCGATGGTTGGGATGGTTGCGGAGTGGGTATCTGTGTTTGCATAGGGACACATATCCAATCTGTCGTGAGACTCGTTGCACTACGCTGGCGTTGCTGACCCTGTTCAGCGTTGCCTTCAATTGCGCCAAACTTGGGCGCATACCTCTCTCATCACTCCAAAAGATGTGCGAAGATTTGCTTGCCACCCGGCCCTGCTCACCACAATGAGCAGATAGCTGTCTGAAAATGACTGATAATCAGTCAGTAGCCTGCAAAATGAAAGGCGAACAATTGCCGCTCGCCTTGTGACTGATAATCAGTCATTCACGATTCTAACAATTATTTCTCGTTCGCGCAAGAGGAAGAAAAAATTGCTAGAAGAGCCGTCAGTGGAGACCAAGCGCGCTGCGAATGAAACGCGCGACTTCAGCGATATAGGCTTCGCTGGGGGTTTGCGCATGCGTCACGAAACACTCGTCGCCCGCATACTGGCAGAGGCCGACGATCAGCCGCGCCGAAAGTTCCGGGTTGACATCGGCAGACGCCATGCCTGCGCTCTGCGCCTGGCGAATCAGGCCGCTGATGAAGCCATAGAAAGGCTGATACATCTCTTCGCAGAGCGCGCGCATCTCCGCCAGATTCAGGCGCGAGTGGATCACGTTCAGCACATCACGATAGCGACCCATCACCTCAAAGGTGGCTGCAACGCCCTCGTTGATAGCGCCGGTAAATGAATCGGCCTGCGACACCGCCTGTTGCACCGCCGCCAGCATCTCAGTGTTCATTTCTTCGCCCAGCGCCATGACCAGCGCCGGTTTCGAGGGAAAATAGAGATAAAACGTTCCCTGCGCGACGCCAGCCCTGGCAACGATCTCTGAGACACGCGCAGCATCCAGCCCTTTCTCGGCCAGCACTTCGCGCGCTGCCTGCAAAATGGCGGCTCTCCTATCCAACCTATTACTGATTTCCGTTACCATATGAGGATCACCTGTCTTTCGCCACGCATGCGCATCATCGCGCCGCGTTTCCTCTTTATGATACACCATTGAGTATAGAGGTATACACTCTCTACGCCCGGAAAAAATTTTGGTGTAAGGTATAGATACGCTGGCAGGACTGGTAAGTAGAAGGGAGGACGCTGAAGAGATGTCTACTACGTCCAGAACTGAGACTGCCAGTGATGCTGGGATTGAACGTTTTCCTGTACATAACATCCTCACCGCTGATATAGAGCGCGCGTTTGCTGCCGCACAGCCGCGATTGCGCCGCATCGCACGCATGCGTGGTGCCTGCGCGGAAGCCGCCGATGATCTCGTGCAGGAGACATTTTACACCGCCTGGCGCTCGCTCGATATGCTGCGCACGCCGGAGCGGCTGGACGCCTGGCTCGATGGCATCTGCCGCAACCTCTGCCGGCGTTGGGCAGCGAAGCGCGCGGGCAGGGAGGCCGATTCGCTCGACCAGTTGCTACGCAATGACTTCGATGTTGCCGATGCGCAGACGCCAGACCCACTGGCGGAACTGGACCGCGCCGACCTGGAAGCGTTGCTCGATCAGGCGCTTGGGTATTTGCCATCCGCCAGCCGCGAGGCCGTCGAACTCTATTATCTCGCCAGCCTGCCACAACAGGACGCCGCGCGACGCCTGGGTATGACAATCAACGCGCTGGAGGTGCGGCTGCATCGTGCCCGCAAGCAGTTACGCGACGTTCTCTCCGGCGAACTGCGAGCCGAGGCGCTGGCGCTGGGTTGGGCGCCGGACGACGAGCCAGCAGAACTGGCAACCTGGCAGGAGACGCGCATCTGGTGCCCCTATTGTGGCGCTGGCAGGCTGCGCGGTCGTTTCGTCCTGCCGCCACACGACGGGGCAGGGCTGTTTCTGCTGTGTCCGCAGTGTGGGCGCAGCAGCGCCAACGCGCATATCGCTGATCTGCCACCGCTCGCCACACTCATGAGCGAGGTCAAGGGATTCAAGTCAGCCTGTTCGCGGCTGATGACCTGGGTGCATGGGTTCTATGTGCCCAGCTACGCCTCGCGCCAGGTGTTCTGCCCGAAATGCGGCGCTCCCACACCTGTGCGCATTGATGAGCCATGCGAGCGACCCGATGGCCATTGGGATGACTACACAATTTCGGCCAAGTGCCAGCGATGTAACGGTGATAGGCCAATGGAGTTTGCGCCGGGCCTTGCGCTCTGCCATCCAGTGGGCCGGCGATTTTGGCGCGACCAGGCGCGCATCCGCATCCAGTCCACGCATGAGATGGATTACGCCGGACGGCCTGCGCTCCGCATCACCTATGAGAGCGTTACGTCGTGCGCATCGCTGGTGCTGATCCTCGCGCGCGACAGCTTTGAGGTGCTGGACACGTTTACCGCGTAGCTATCAGCATATTTCATCGCCTCATCCCTTCCACATACGCTGAATCACTGCTCATTCCAAGCGGGAGGCATTCTTATGCGCTCAACCCTGCAATTGTTTCGTCGCCGCAACTTTCTCTTTCTCTGGGCGGCTTCACTGGTCTCCCAGATTGGCGACTGGGTGCTTATCGCGGCGCTGCCGTTTTACATCTACGCGCGCACCGGCTCGGCGCTCGCCACCGGCGGCATGTTCATCGTCGAGACATTGCCAATGATTGCGCTCGGCTCCGTAGCTGGGGTGTTCGTGGACCGCTGGAATCGCAAGCATATCCTCGTCACGAGCGATCTCTTGCAATGCTTGCTTACGGCGCTGCTGCTCTTTGTCCAGTCGCCACGCTGGTTCTGGGTGATTTACGTTGTTGCCTTTGTGCAGTCCATCGTCGCGCAGTTTGCCAATCCCGCGTCCAGCGCCGTCCTGCCGCAGATTACCGGTGAGGAGCAATTGGTAACGGCGAACGGTCTGCTGAGCGTCAACAACAATCTGGCGCGGCTCGTCGGCCCGGCGCTGGGTGGCATCGCGCTGGTGGTGTTCGATCTGCCGGGCGTCGTGTTGCTGGACGCCGCCTCGTTTCTCGGCTCAGGGATATTGCTGTCATTCCTGGTTCTTGCGCCTGCTGTGTCTGCTGCGCCCAATGCGGAAGCACAGAACACCGAACACTCACTTGCAACAGCAACGGGATTGCGGCGCATCTGGAATGAGTGGACGGCGGGGCTACGGTTGGTGCGGCGCGAACGCTGGATCAGCGTGCTATTTGTCGTTGTGGCTATCGCCGTGCTTGGCGACGGCATGATTACCGTGCTGCTCGCGCCGTTCGTTGGCAAGACGCTCCATGCCAACGCCGCCATCTTTGGGTGGGTTCTCACGGCGCGTGGCCTCGGCGGATTGATGGGTGGGCTGCTCATTGGGCAGGCCAACAAAGTGGCGCGGCCCAGGTACCTCATTGGGTTGAGCGCGCTGATAGATGGGCTGCTCATCGCCTGCATCGTCTGGCTTTCCAGCGTTCCCGCGACCATCGTATTGATTGCGGTGGCAGGCATTCCGGTCATCGGCTTCTACGTGGGTATCTCTGCGCTGCTCCAAAGCGGCGTGTCTGACCACTATCGCGGGCGCATCTTCGGCAGTTATTACGCGCTCAATGCGCTGATGGTGCTGCCCGGTATGCTGTTCGCCAGCTTCGGCGGCGACCGCATTGGCATCGGCCCGATACTGGTCATTGCTGGCGGCCTCTACGTGCTGGCGGGACTGGTGGCGCTGGTGTTCCTCAGACAACTCCCTACGTCCACGTCATCCCAGCCATCCATGCAGGAGCGTGGCGCAATGGATATTGACCTGCCTGTTCAGGCTCAGCAAGCACTGTAGCGCAATCGGTGCGCTGCTCCTCCGCCGGCATGTGCTACCATCCAGCCATGACGTTGCGTATTCTCGTCTCTGGAGAGGGAGCCATCATGTCGCGGACCGGGCGCGATGCGGGGGATATACCGCTGTGGCGAAACCGCGCCTTTCGCTTGATCTGGGCCGGGCAGACGGTCTCGCTCTTTGGCGATCAGGTGACGGCGCTGGCGCTGCCCTGGCTGATTCTGCTTCAGACGCATTCGGCGCTGGCGGCGGGAGTGGTTGCCGCCGCGCGCTACCTGCCGCTGGTCACGCTTGGCCTCTTTGCCGGTGTCGCTGCCGATGCGATTGACCGCCGCGCCTTGATGATCGCCAGCGACATTGGGCGGGCGCTGGCGCTGGGTGGCATTGCGTTGCTGGGCATCTGGGAGCCGTCGCCGCCGCTCTGGTCGCTCATCATCGTGGTGCTGGCGCTGGGCAGCGGGCAGTTGCTCTTCCAGGTGGCCTACGATGCGTGGCTGCCGGATGTCACCGGCGAGGCGCAATTGAGCCAGGCCAATGCTGCGTTCGAGGCCACCGATGCGGCTAGCGTACTGGCGGGCTTTCCGCTGGCGGGTGTTCTCATTGCGGCGCTTGGTCCAACGCTTGCGCTTGGCGCCGACGCCTGCTCCTATATCGTCTCCGTCCTCACCCTCAGTCGTGTTCGCTCTGCTGCCCCTACATCCACAGTGGCGCAACAGGGCGCACGCCGGCGGTTCCGCGTGCTGCTCGCTGAGGCCGGCGACGGCATCCACCTGATGCTGACTGACCCGGCGCAGCGGCTGCTGCTGGGCGTCAGCACGGCAATTTACCTGAACGTCGGCTCCGTGACGGTATTGCTGGCAACGCTGACGCAACTGCGCCTGCACCTCACGGCATGGCAGGCGGGAATCGTCTTTGGCGCGATGGGCGTTGGCGGGTTGATCGGCAGCGCGCTCGCGCCACGCCTCTACGCATGGGGCTGGCGGCGTGGGCTGGCCTGTGTGCTGGTGGTGGCCGCGTTCGGCTGCCTCGGTCTGGCCTGGGCGAGCATGCTTGATCCTGCCGCTGGCTTCGCTGTCGCCATCGTTGCCGATCCGCTGATGGACGGGTCGGTGGCGCTGGGCTTCGTGCTGGTGCTGACGGCGACGACGCTCATTACGCCACCGGGGCTACGTGGTCGGGTAAATGCCGCGCGCATCATCTACGCCGCGTTCGTGCGCGGTCTGGCGGCGTTGGGTGGCGGCGCGCTCGCCGGGATGGGCAACCCACTGTCTGCGTTTATGCTGCTCGCGTTAGGGTTTCTGCTAGCTGCACTCATTGCCGCCCGCGCACGTGTGGAAGCCAGCGTGAAGTAAGTGGAAACTGCGGTTCCCCCTCTCTTTGTGGGAGAGGGGGTCAGGGGGTGAGGTCAAAAACCAGGAGTACGCCAGGTTTGCTGCGCTAGCGCCGCCTTCACCTTATTGATGTAGTCCACCGCGCCCTGCGTATACCACCAGCCGCTATACCAGCGGCCAATGCAGCCCCAGATGTCGCCAGCGTGATAGCGGGGATAGCCGGGGAGCGGGGTGCCACTGCTCAAGTAAGTTTCCCAGCCCTCGTAGCAGGCGCGCAGCACGCCATAGACATACTCGGCGTTGAAGGCGGTGTCATCGCGGCTCATCGGCCACGCTTCCTGGAAGTAGTACCACTTGATTTGCAGGATGCCGTAGCTCTGATAGCAGCCGGAGCCGTTCCAGGTGCCCGGCGGACAATAGGATTTGTCGCTGGTCCAGTCGCCGAGCTGGCTCTGGTGCCAGTACGATTCGACGACAGCCTCCGCGCGCACGATATTGGGATCAATGCCCCACTTGCAGGCGACCCATTGCAAGATTTCGTCGGTAGTGCCGGTGAAGTTGCCGGTCATTTGCTTGCGCAGGCTATCGGCCTTCGGATCAAAGCCCGTTGCCGGCCCCCAGGGACCGATGCCTGCAATCTGCGCTGCCGTTGGCACGCGGTTATTGGCGGCGGTGTTGTCTGGGCGCGGCTCCCAGGCGGAACGCTGCACCCGCGCCGCGCAGGTCGCCTCACTTGGCAAGGCTGAGCCGGGCGGCAGCGTGCCGGAAGAGGCGGGCGTCGTAGCCGTCGCCTGAGCCGTGGCGGTAGGCGAGGAGGTAGGCGAGGCAGAAGAAGTGGCCGTTGCGCTCGGCTGGCTCGTGACTGTGCCGGTTGTCGTTGCCTCTGGGGATGGTCCCTTTCCTGTTGGTGGTAATGGCTGTGGTGGCGTACACGCCGCGAGCAGCGTCAGAGCGATGGCCACCTGTGCGAGCATGGCGAGGTACCTTGCTCGCCTGGGGATGCGGGATACGCCGGGGATGTGGAACCTGTGGAGTGGGTTTGACATGTCTGGCTCCTCTGGAATTTTTGGGAAACGCTGGAGAAAGCAGGTGCGCAGCGCATCCGATGGGCGCTGGCGCGACGCGAATGGGGTGAATAGTAACACGTGCGCCGCCATAGACCGCCCAGAAGTCCTAACTTCTCTCCGGCCCTTTGATGCGGCGCTGGTTATTTGCGGTTATCCCACTATTCCATTATCCCAGTTGCCAGATCGGTTGATCGCGCAGGTGGATGTTGTTCACCTGGAGCCAGTGGCGCGCTTCGCTGTCGCCGGGCTTCTGCCACTGGCGGCCCAATCCCACGCTGAGGATGATCTCGCTCGTGTCGCGCATGCGTTGGTTGACCTGTTCGATCAGCGTAAGGTTGGGCGTCTGATGGTCCTCCTGGAAGAGCCGGATATCGGTGACGGAGACGTTGGGCGAGAAGACGCCATCGGTCAGCGTCATGCGCACACTGCCGCGTTCATCCACCGCCAGGAGCGGGCGCTCTTGGGGAATCAGGCAGCCGAGCGAGGCGATGCCGTGCCCGACGGCAACCACACAGCCGCGTCCATGTGCACGCAGGTCAGCGCCGAATAACTGTGACAGCCTGGGCCGGGCGGCGGCTTGCAGATAGCGCCAGAATGTGTCGCCGGAGACGGTTTCCACTTGCTGTATGCGCAGCGGATCGAAGCGATAATCATCCACCTCCGGCCTGCTGCCATCGTAGAGCGCCGTTCCCAGGTCAACGATGGCAGCCATATCGAACGGACCGCCGTTGCGCGCCAGCAGCGAGACGGGCAATCTGCCGGGCATCGTGGGGCGCACATGCTGGCCGTTGGCGAGGTTGATGCCCGCGACACAGATATATCCTGCCTGCATGCGTGTGAGATGATTGACGACGATCTTCACACTCGCCTCCTGAAATCTCCCAGGTTCCTGAACTATGAGAGATGGAAAACAGCGATCAGAGATCAATGCGTGTGATGTTGCCCCATTTTTCGTTGAGATAGTCCAGCACCAGGCGCCGGTGGCAGTGTTCCGCCGTCGCCTCGCTGCATAGCAAAACCGTCGGCCCCGCGAAGAGCCGTTGATCGAGTCGTTCTTCAATTTTGCGCTCGGCCATCAGCGCCAGAAAAGCGCGTTCGTAGTCGTCCCAGCTTCCCTTGCGCTTTTTGTAGGCATCGAGCAACTCTTGCGTGGGCGCAAGCAGTGGCTCATGCAGATACTCCGCATGACAGATAACATCGAGAAAGTAGGCCAGATCATCTTTCTTGGAGAAACCTGCCAGTTGCGACACATTATTGAGACGAATATCAATTAGTCGGTGAATTCCTGCTCGTCGTAAGGACTCGAAGAATTGACGGGCGGTTTTTTGCGTAAAACCGGCCGTATAGACTTCCATTCGGCAGCCTCCTGTAAGCCAGCATCGGTATCATCGGCGTTCTCATCAGTAGTATCCCAGAGCGATTGTTGAAAGTGTTCGGGCGCTGGGGGAGCGGCGGCGCGCGTCAGATCGTCCTCGGTTTGCAACTGGCCGTCGCCACGAATATGGCGAATGGTGACGCCATCCGCGCGCAGCACGCGACCGATGAGCAGGCGCCGGTGGCAGCCGGTCGGGTCTTCCTCGCTGCACATGATCGCCACGCGCTGCATCGCTCCCAACTCTTCAAGCCGCGCAATGCCCTTACGAAAGAAAGCCGCTCCGGCAACCTGACCGTAGAGGACGTAGCCCTCCGCGTCGTAGTAGTCAGCGCCTTCGGGCCGGCCACCCAGCTCTCTGCCCATGAACTGATACTGGATGTGATGCCGTTCGATAGCCGCCTCAATTGCCGGATAATTGAAATGCGTGACGTAGCGTGAAAACGGCTGCGAGCGCACATCAACCAGCACCGCTATCTGATGCTGCTCCAAAAGGCCGAGGAACTTCGCAAAATCGTGATTGGAGTGGCCTACGGTGAATATAGTCAACTCGCCAGGGTCGCTCTCCTCTTGCTCCATCGTATTCTCCGGTCACTTGTAGAAAATGTCTTATTCGATGCCTAGTTCTTGCTTACGCTGCTTGATGGCAGCACGTATTCTCTGTGCCAGTGGTGACATGTCCGCCGCCGCCCGCGCCTTGATATCTGCTGCCTCTTCGGCTATCTCACGGTCAATCTCTTCTTTGTGTTCATAATAATAGAGCAGCGCCGCGTAAACCTGCGGCAGCGTCAATACTGGGTAGTGGTCGCGTGCAATCTCCTCCGGCGAATACCCCTGATTATGGGTGACGGCTATGTCATGCACAGAAATTTTGTAGTTGTCTATGCAGGGGTTGCCACCATAAAAGTTGGGGTCGCGCACGATATGTTTGATATCTGTTGCCGTAGTCATCCGGTGCCTCCTCTCAGATCAGTTTTGTGCTGCACGACGCTGCTTCTGCAACGAACGCCACTCATTATTCCATTGGGCTTCATTATCACATAGGCGTGTTGGCTGGGATGCCTGGCAGCGTGTAACCAATTCATCGTAGAGCTTCTGATAGCCTGCAATTTCGTCAGAGTCTGTTAACTTAGTAACGCCTGCCTCCATCCTTTGCAGATTACATCTATGGCAAACACATCGTAAATTATCTAATGTATGTGCGTTCCCCTGGATGTGATCTATCTCGCTGGCAGGTTCGCCACATAGAATACAACGCCTGCCATCGCGTTCCCATACCTGTGCGCGAACAGTGGGAGGGATGTAGCGTTCACGCGCAGGATACCCGCCAGAAAGCGCAAATATGAGTTTTGTGCCAATTGCCTCCTGCACATCTGGTTGGATGGCGCGGCCATCGGCCAGCGTCGCACGCACATATCGCACGAACCTTGCTTCCTGCCGACAAGTTTCGCTACAAAATAGCGCATCCTGGCCTGCAGGAGCAATGCCACAGTTGACACAACGATTTACATCAAGGTCAATATGCAATCGCTCCAGGATTTCAGGGTCTAGCCTCTGCGTCAAGACACGATGCAAGAACTGTTGTCCAAACTCTAACATGTTTGGCTGTTCCATTGGGCTTCTTCCATTCTGGCCGATTGTGTGGCCTGTTATATATCACAGGCTGCGCTCCTCGTGCTGCTCCCCAAAGACGGCGCGCAGCGTATCAGCGATTTCGCCCAGGGTGGCGTAGGCTTCGACGGCGGCCAGGATGCGTGGCATCAGGTTCTCCGTGCCGCGCGCTGCCTCGCCCAGTGCAGAGAGCGCCGCGCTGGTTGCGGCATTGTCGCGGCGCTCGCGGAGCGCGGCTACCTTCGCCGCCTGCCGCTTACCGGCCTCCGGGTCCACCTTCAAGATGGGCGGCTGTTTCTCGTTCTCCATCTGAAATTTGTTGACGCCGACAACGATACGCCGCCCGGCATCGAGGTCGCTCTGGAAGGTGTAGGCAGCCTCTTCAATCTCGCGCTGGATGTAGCCCTGCTCGATGGCGCGGACGCTGCCGCCGAGTTCATCAATCTTGCGGATATACTCCTGCGCCTGCCGCTCCAGCTCATCGGTCAGCGATTCCACGTAATACGAGCCAGCCAGTGGGTCAATCGTATCCGCCACGCCCGTCTCATAGGCCAGAATCTGCTGGGTGCGCAGCGCGATACGCACCGAATCCTCGGTTGGCAGTGAGAGCGCCTCATCGCGCGAATTGGTGTGCAGCGATTGCGTGCCGCCAAGCACCGCCGCCATCGCCTGATACGCCGTGCGCACGATGTTGTTATCCGGCTGCTGCGCCGTCAGTGTGGAACCGGCGGTCTGTGTATGGAAGCGCAGCATCCACGAACGCGGCTCCTTCGCGCCGAAGCGGTCGCGCATGATGTGCGCCCACATGCGCCGCGCCGCGCGAAACTTAGCCACCTCCTCGAAGAAGGTGTTGTGCCCGTTGAAGAAGAAGGAGAGTTGACCGGCAAAGCGGTCTACATCCAGTCCGGCGTCGAGCGCCGCCTGCACATAGGCGATGCCGTTGGCAAGGGTAAAGCCGATCTCCTGCGCCGCCGTTGAGCCTGCCTCGCGGATGTGGTAGCCGCTGATGCTGATGGTGTTCCAGCGCGGCACCTCACTGGCGCAGTAGCGGAAGAGGTCAGTGATGATGCGCATCGAGGGCTTGGGCGGATAGATATACGTGCCGCGCGCAATGTATTCCTTGAGGATGTCATTCTGCACCGTACCGGAGAGCTTGTGGATATCCGCGCCCTGCTCTTTGGCGACGGCGATATAGAGCGACAGCAGGATGGCGGCGGTGGCGTTGATGGTCATGGAGGTGGTAATGCGTTCCAGCGGAATGCCATCGAAGAGCGTGCGCATATCTTCCAGGCTGCTAATGGAGACGCCCACCTTGCCGACCTCGCCCTCGGCCAGCGGATGATCGGCGTCGTAGCCCATCTGCGTCGGCAGATCGAAGGCGACCGAGAGGCCCATCGTGCCCTGCGCCAGCAGATAGCGATAGCGTTGGTTAGACTCCTCGGCGGTGGCATATCCTGCGTACTGGCGCATCGTCCAGAAGCGCCCGCGATACATCGTCGGCTGCACACCGCGCGTATAGGGGTATTCGCCGGGGTAGCCCAACTGCGCCGCTGCATCCCACCCCGCCAGATCCTCAGCCGTGTAAAGCGGCTGCACCGGAATCTCCGAGTAGGTGGTGAAGGCTGGTTCGCGCTCGCCGCCCTTCTCCTTCGCCTGCCGGTAGGTCGTCTCGCGCCACTGCTCTGCGCTGGCGCTGATCGGTGGATTCTTCGCGGATGTATCAGACGCTTTCGCCGGTTGCGCTGCTTTGAATTGCCGCTCTGCCTCGTCGCTCATCGAAACTGTCTCCTTCGCCACACTCCGCCATTGGAGCATGCTACGCTACGCCACCGCACAGCGTAGCATGCGCAGGCGCGGAGGCGCAACTAGCGAAGGATACTGCCAACGAATGAAGTTGCATCTGGATGGCCGCTGGCCGCTACGTCCGCCTGCGCGAACTAGGAGCCGGCGCACTTATGGGTGTTCGCGCATAAATGTTGCGATTTGCGTGTATTCTTCATCGCTCAGGCGGAAATCGCCAGCGCCGATGATGCCCTCGACCTGCTGCGGATTGCGTCCGCCAACGATGGCGCCGGTGACGGCGGGATTGTGCAGCGTCCAGGCGATGGCGACCTCGCCGGGAGCGCGCCCATGCGGCTGCCCGATCTGGCGCAAGAGTTCCACCAGTTGCAGGTTACGCGAAAGCTGCGGCTCCTGAAACGACTCGACACGCCTGCGCCAGTCGTCGGGGGGCAGGTTTGCCACGCGCTCCGCTGTGAAGGCGCCGGTGAGCAGCCCAGAGGCCATTGGTGAATAGACGATGACGCCGATCTGCTGTTCCAGGCAATAGGGCAGAATCTCGCCCTCCACATCGGCATCTATGATCGAGTAAGGTGGCTGCAATGAGGCAACCGGCGCGATAGCCTGCGCGCGTTTGATTTGCGCGACATCGAAGTTAGAGACGCCGATATAGCGCACCTTGCCCTCGCGCTGAAACTCCGCCAGCGCGGTCCAGCCTTCTTCGATATCGGTGTTGGCGTCGTCGGGCCAGTGAATCTGATAGAGGTCAATCACATCCACCTGAAGGCGGCGCAGGCTCGCCTCCAGTTCGCGCCGCAGTGAATCAGCTTTGAGGACGGTGCTGACCTCGCCACGTTCGTTCCAGACCTGCGTACATTTGGTGAAGACATACGGACGATTGGCGCGCCCTTTGAGCGCACGCGCGACCACCTCTTCCGAGTGGCCCAACCCATAGACGGCGGCGGTATCTATCCAGTTGACGCCGAGATCAAGCGCATGCTGTATGGCGGCGATGGATTGATTGTCGTCCTGCGGTCCCCAACCCCAGGCCCAGGGTCCGCCAACAGCCCAGGAGCCAAAGCCAATCGGCGTGATATGTAAATCGGTCGTTCCCAGTTGTCGTGTTTCCATATCATTCCAATCTCTATCTGTTCTATCTGTCTTGCTGCTCGCTGACGGCGTTAGCATGCGGCACAACACTTTCGTCTTGATAGCGTTATAGCATGCGCCGCAACATGCGGGCCAGGATGACAATGGACAGTGCGCTGATGCGCTACGTATGGCTGATACCGCAGAATCGCTTGACGCCTGAGAGCGTCCGGCGTATGCTGCTCTCGCAGATGTGGTTGGCGGGCGTAAAGCCCCCACCCCCAGCCCCTCCCCCGTGCGCGCGAGAGGGGAGCCGAAAACCGCAAGGCCAGGAGCGGGCAGTCTATCTCTAGTCCGCCTGCGCGGACTTCGCGGCTGAAAGCCATCCAGGCGCGGTTTCAACCGCCGTCCAGCCAATGAGAGGAGCATACAGGCGATGGCAGCAGAGGAGCCAGGGGCAGGCGTCGCGCAGGTGGTGGAAGTCGCGCCAACACGCAGGCGGACGGGCAGGCGATTTGCGCAAGAGCGGCCATTGACGCTGGTAGACCGCATCGTCGCGGCGACGGCGCACCTGGGAATCTTGCTGAGCCTGCCGGGGCTGATCTATGCGCTCGTCCTCTGGCTGGCGCTACGTGGCCGCGCGCCGTATATCGCGCATCACGCGCGCCAATCGTTCTGGTGGCAATTCCTGACAAACGTGGCGTTGCTGGTGATGATCGCCGTCCTCTTTGTCGCTGCGCTCGTCTCGCTTGGCGGCTCTCTCAACAGCAACAGTACCACGTCAGGTGTGGGTCTCGTCGGGCTGTTTGGCTCGCTGCTTGGCCTCTTCATCGTGCTGATCGCTGGCGCAGCGTTTGCCATCGGCTCCGCGCTGATCGGCGCCCTCGCCGCCTTCGTCGGCTATACCTTCCACTATCCGTTCGTTAATCGCAAGCGCAAAGAACACCACTAGGAGCAGCAGCATGAATCCAAGCAATGCGGCAACTGAACTCGACGTAGAGGTCAATGGCATCACGCTCCATTACGAGGCGTGGGGAACGTTTAGCACGCCTGAGCGTGCCGTTATCCTGATTCATGGCATCACCTCGAATTGCAAGGCGTGGGCAGTGCTGGGGCCGGCGCTGGCGGCGCAGGGATGGTATGCGATTGCAGTGGACCTGCGTGGACGCGGGCAGAGCGCGAAACCGGCGCATGGCTACGGCATCCCGTTCCATGCCAACGATCTGCTGGCGCTCGCTGATGCCCTGGAACTGCCACGGGTGGCGCTGGTCGGCCACTCGCTGGGCGCGTTGATCGCCCTCTGGATGGCGGCGCTGCATCCCGACCGTGTGAGCCGCGTGGCGTTTGTGGATGCGGGCGGCAAGGTGCCGGAAGATGCGCTGCAATCGGTGGCGGCGTCGGTCAAGCGCATCGGCACGGCCTATCCCTCGCTGGAGGCATATCTGGATCAGCAGCGCCAATCGCCGGTCTACCAGTGGAACGATCTGTGGGAGCAGTATTATCGCTACGATGCGCTGGTGCATTCTGATGGCACCGTAACCTCGCGGATGCCGCAACATGCGCTGGCGGAGGAGGTAGGGACGAACGCCACCATCCGCACAGAGATTCTGCCGGATTTCGTGCGTGCGCCCGCGTTGATCGTCCGCGCGACGGTTGGCACGATTGCGCCAGATCGCGGCTTCATTCTGCCGCGCGAAGAGGCCGAACGCATCCGCGATGTGATGAAAGAAGCGACGCTGGTGGAGATTCCCAACACCAACCACTACACGCTCATCCTCTCAGACGAGTTCCAGCGCGCGGTGTCGGTGTTCCTGGCTGAGTGAACTAATGGCTATACGCCCAGCCGAGTGGCCAGTTGCTCTAGAGAATCGCTGATCGCATGCGTGAGTAGCTCATCGAGTGCTGCTGGCGTGGCGGCGCGAATGGCTGCCTCCATTGCGGGTGGCAGCGCGCCAAACCGCACACGCAGCACGGTCAGCGCCGCCTCAGCTTTGCCTTCGACCAAACCCTCGGCTTTGCCTTCCGTCAGCCCTTCGGCTTTGCCTCGTGCTATCTACTCCTGGTAGGGTGGCGAAGTTTCCAGAATCTCGGTAGACATATACAACGTCCGCATCATGGACGTTTGAGTTGGTTTGCAATAAAGCGTGTGCTGCTGCGTCTCAAGGCATTGCCTATCACCTGTTGTACGATGCTCACCACCAGCATGACGAAACCGAGCAGGACGGGAAGCGCGGCGATAAGCGCGCCGATGCCATGATTGAGCGCAGGAACATCTGAGAAGAGAATGAGGAATAGCAGCGCGCCACCGATGATAAGGCCAAAACTCCAATTGATCAAGCGGCGCCCGCTTTTGCGAAGTTCGACAGAACGATTGTATTGATCGGCGCATTGACGGCATAACCGTATTTTGCCGCTCGTCCATGTTTTGCGCCAGCTTCTAATTCCACCCTTTTTGCTCATCGAAAGGTCAACTACTTCATAATAATCAACTGTGGTGTCAGCTACGCGCTCTGCGCAGTTGGGACACAGGCCGGGTAGAACCTCTGGAACCGCCATGATGGATGCCTCCTAACGCAACCAAATACAACCAGGCACAACCAAATGCAACTAGAAGACACAGAATAAATGAGAACGATGCCTGCACGATTGTACCCCCAGGCCGCTTTGGCGTCAACTGATTGCTCCACGCTCACCCTGTGGAGCAATAATGACTGGACAACGCCGATTGCGCGCGCTACAATACGCGCAGACATCAACCGCTATGTTGATGATGTTGTTGTGGAGGTCTCGCTGTTATGGGGTGCATCAGGATCAGGCAGATCTGAGCGAAGCCTCTTCTTAAGAGGATTTGCCGCCTGCGTATGCGTGCGTGTGTTCGTTTGCCGCATCGTTGTAACGTTGCAAATACCACGTCGCCTGCTGCCTGCTCCACCGTCTTTTCAAGATCGGGCTTCGCATCGAATCGCATGAGTCAGTGAAGTTGACTCTGCGATTTTTTTGCGCCCACCGTTCGCCACGCATCTTGAAAGGACCGCACCATGTCATCGTTGCCATCTCGCCCGTCTCGCTCAACCTCGTCCTGCCGCCCAGATATCCGCTGCTCGCAGAACTTTCTGCGGGAGCCACGTCTTGTTGCCGCGTTGCTCGAAAAATCCAGTATCAGCCGCGACGATATCGTCTATGAGATTGGTCCCGGCAAAGGCATCATCACCGGGCAACTGGCGCGACGCTGCAAGCGGGTGATTGCCGTCGAGAAAGACCCACGGTTGGCGGCGCTACTCGCGCAGCAGTTTGCGGACACGCCCAACGTGACAATTCATCCGGGCGATTTCCTGCGCTACCCTTTGCCATGCGCGCCATACAAAGTGTTTGCGAACATCCCATTCAACATCACTGCCGCCATCGTCTCCAGCCTAACCACGGCTGAGCGTCCGCCGGACGACGCATATCTGGCGATGCAGCAGGAGGCGGCTGAGATGTTCATCGGGCTGCCGCGCGAATCGCTACGCACAGTGTTGCTCAAGCCGTGGTTCGAGATGGAGATTGTCCATCGTTTCCGGCGCACAGACTTTCTCCCCGCGCCGCGTGTTGATGTGGTGATGCTGCGGCTGCGCAAGCGTGGGCCGCCGCTGATTCACAACAGGGATAAACGTTGCTTCCGTGATTTCGCCGTGTATGTCTTCACCCACCGGCAGCCATCGCTCGGCTGCACCCTCAAAAGACTTTTTAGCAGACCCCAACTCGACCATGTGCGGCGCGAACTGGGCATTGACCTCGACGCAACCCCAACATTCCTCACCATCGAGCAATGGCTGACGCTCTTCGCCTATTTCACCGCCGTAGCAAATGAGCGTGCGCTGCGCCTGATAGCGGGCAGCGCGCAACGCCTCATCCAGCAACAGGGCCGCCTCGAAAAGCATCACCGCACGCGGCGAGCGTGGCAATGCCATTGGTAGATTGGTAGCCCCTGAAAACCCCTGGAGGGTGTCATTGAAGGGCGTGAGGCAGCGAGGCAGCGCACCCTGCGCGCCCCTCCGGCTCCCCTCTCCCGCGCACGGGGGAGGGGCTGGGGGTGGGGGACTACAGCGTAAACGATGCAATGACCATCAGCAGAATGGTGACGGCGAGGCAGAGCAGCGGCGCGCCAATCACCAGCGCCAGCCGGAAGCCACGGCTGAGCCGCGAGCCACCGGCAAAGTAATAGACGATGGCGCCGATGATGGGAATGCCGACCACCACCGCGCCCCAGCCCAGGCGCACACCGCCTGCGCGCTCTTTCTGCTGTGAGAGTTCATAGAGCGCAACGGCCAGCCAGACGGCATAGAGCGCGAAGAGTGACCAGTTGCCATAGAGGCCGAGCAACACCTGCACGACGGTGTAGCCAGTGAAGCCGAGGGGCGCGAGCATACCAGTTCCTCCCTTGCCAACGGCGGCGGGCAGGCCACCATTGATCTGATCGTCGAAGGTGAAGGGGACATCAATAATTGGCGCCGGACCCGCGTTGCTATCCGGCATCGCTTGTTGTTGCGGCGGCGCAGGCACCGTGCGGTAATCGCGGCGGTGATAGTTCGGGCCGGAGGCGTAGACGAAGCGTGTCAGCAGCGTCTCCGTGATGCTGAAGTCGCCACCGCCGTTCAGCGGCAGTGGCGTGCCGCAGGCGTGCGTCACTTCCAGCAGCGGGGGCAGCGTCGTTGCCGCCTGATTATCGGCGAAACAGTTATTGGCGCCACTTGGCCCGCCAAGCGCCAGGTCCGCAATGCCAGACCCCTTCACCTGGTTATGCTCGATGACGTTGCCGGAGGCAAGCCAGAGATTCGCATCTATCGTCGCCGAGACGAGGATGCCATAGGTGGAGTTGTTCTCGACGCGATTGTTCGCCACATAATTCAGGTCACCGCCGGGCATGCCGATGCCCACGCCCAGCGCCGGACGTTCCAGCGCGAAGGAGGGCGCGTCGGCGTTGCCGTTGTCATGCACATAGTTGTTGATGACGGTGGCGCCGTGTTCCGGCGGACGCTTCTCGGTATCCAGCGTATTCGGCAGGATGCCCGCGCCGTTCTCGTCCCATTCGGAATCTTGCAGCACGAGGCTGCCACCGGCGTTGGTGCCCGAATAGCCCAGCGCGTTCCACTCCGAATGCACGTTGGTGATGATGGCATCGCAGGGGAAGCACTGGCCGATATAAAAGCCGGAATCCGGGCTGCCGGAGGCATAGTCATGGTCAAACTCGCCATAGACGGAGCCGAAGGCATAGATGCCATAGTCGCCGTTGTCCCAGGCCGTCAGATAGCTGCCACGATAGCCATAAACGAACTGCCAGAAGAAGCCGTTGCCGAGATAGTGATGCGCTGTCATGTTCTCGATCACTACGCCGTTCGCATTGACGGTGAAGGCGTTGGGCAGTTGTGATTGCCCGTCCAGCACCGTCCCATTGCGGTCTACGCCGCGAATGGTGATATCCGGCGAGGTGACATGCACCGCCTCGTGATAGACGCCGGGCGAGACCAGCACGAGATCGTTCGGCTTCGCGGCATTCACCGCCGCCTGAATCGTCTGGTAGTCTGCGGGCACATGGAGAATGGCGTCGAAGTCGCTGCGAACTGGCGGCGCGTTCTCCGTGGCGAAGGTTGCGGCGGTGGCGTGTGATGCTGCGGTTGAGGCGGGCGTCGCGGGATGGGCGAGCGCGGCGTCGGCTCCTGCCAGCAGCAACGTTGCCAGCGTCAGCGCGCCAGCGAACATGAGCAGCCAGCGGCGCCGTGCATGCGATGAGATGCGCGGTCGTTGCCGGTGTCTGTGGGCTACGTTGGCATGGTTTGCGTTGCCAACATCGCTGGAATTGCCAGGAGAAGCGGAGTGGGGTCTGGGCATCGGATAAGCCTCCCTTCCTCGTGCAGCCGCGATGCGACACGAGGGCGTACACAATTGCCGAGTGTCCGTGCCTGTTGTGCGAGGCTACCACCTGCATGCTACGTGGAGCGGCTGTGCGGTAGCTTGTGCGGTAGCTTGTGCGACAGCATACCATACGGCGGCAAGAGGAAGGGAGGGCCATCTTACCGGCGGAAGAGGAAGCGCAAAAACTTCATGGGGCCGCTGTAGTAGCCAGCACGACGCAACAAACGGCGTTTTGCATTAGTCGGCGCGCGAAAAGGCTTTGTTACGGCGTAATAGCCTGTCGCTT
Source organism: Chloroflexota bacterium (assembly GCA_021323855.1). Taxonomy (GTDB): domain Bacteria; phylum Chloroflexota; class Ktedonobacteria; order Ktedonobacterales; family JADMIN01; genus JAJPKE01. Next base: position 401,756 of record JAJPKE010000045.1, read on the forward strand.
TCTTGATGCGCCGCTTTGCTTTGGTGACGCCGAGCGCCGTTTTGAGCGATGGCTTGCGATAGCGAACAACCTTGAATCGTGGCATAGCTTCACTTCACCTCGCATTCTCCACAAAAACTACCAACAACAATGACCATCGAGATAGAAATCAATGCAACAGTAAATCGCGTTTCATGAGCAACCATTGTGCCGTCCAGAGCAGCACGACGCAATAGGCAGCCTCGCAGAGCAGCGCAGAGAGGCCGGAGAGACCGGTGATACCAGTTGTGCCCAAGTCAGAGCTAACGGCGATGGGCAGCAGCGGCAGGTGGATGATTGCCAGCAGCGACGCGAGCGGACCGTAGTAGCTGTATGAGAAGATGGCCAGCACCAGCCACGCCAGGAAGACGATCTGATTCCAGCGCACGGCAATCGGCGGCGAGAGCAGCAGCGTCAACGCCACCAGCACCAAATTGGTCATCAAGAGGCCGATGCCGCCGGACAGCATGGCGCCGATACCATCAGGTGAAAGGTGATGATTCCAGAGGAACAGCGCCAGCAAGAGGCAGAATAGCGCAATGCGCAAGACAGCGGCAGCCAGTGCCACACCGCGCAGATAGGCTGCGCGCGAGGTGAGCCGCGCCAGTGGTAGGTAGGCGCGCTCGTGAAAGGCGCGATGCGCCATGATCGCCGTACCGAGGATCGCCAGTCCACCGAGGCTACGCCCGGCGAAACCGTAGAAGTAGCCGGGATCGGCTTTGTCACCGATGTAATCGAAGACCGCCGCATAGAGAATGACGACGATGGCGACCTCTCCCCAGAGCCAGCCGCTCCGCAGGTGGCTGCTGAGCGTTCGCCGCGCCACCACGCAATCTGCCCGCCGCCAGAACGTGCTGAAAAACGAAGGGGTGGTATCCGTTTGCGCCTGTGCGCCTGCTGTTGTCATTGCGCGTCTCCTCGTGTGCCCGCTTCACTGGAAACCCGCGCTTCGTCGGTTGCTGCGCTCGCTGGCGGCGCTGAGGTGATGCGGATATAGAGGTCTTCGAGCGTCTCGCCGATGGGCGTCAGCGCGTGAATTGCCACACCGGCGGCGAGCAACGCGCTCAAGACTGCCGGTTGATCGGCGACGGCAAGATGCAGCCGCGCGCCGTCGGTTTCGCTGACCTGCGCGCCGAGGCCCAGCCGCGTCACGGTTTCGGCGGCGGAGACATCGCCTGCCAGCGTGATCTCCACGCTATCGCGCAGCCGCAGCAATTCAGCGACCGCGCCGGAGCGCGCGAGCTGGCCGCGATGCAGAATGCCCACGGTATCGCAGAGCGCCTCGACCTCAGCCAGATAGTGCGAGCAGAGCAGAATCGTTTTGCCCCGGCGGTGGAGTTCAGCGATGATCTGGCGTACCTCGTACTGGCCAAGCGGGTCGAGTCCGCTGGTCGGCTCATCGAGAATCAGCAGTTCGGGGTCGCTGAGCAACGCCTGCGCAATCGCCAGCCGTTGCAGCATGCCTTTGGAGTATGCGCCCACATGACGCCCCGCGACAGCGCTCAACTCCACCAGCGCCAGCACCTCGTCAATACGTGTAGCGGCGGAGTGACCATTGAGGCCAGAGAGTGCGGCGAGGTACGTCAGATGCTCGCGTCCGCTGAAACGCGGCTCGAAGAGCGGGCGCTCGTGAACATAACCCACGCGATGGTGCGCGCGTGTCACCTCCGTCTCGCCCAGCAGCGAGACCGTGCCGGTGGTCGGCGTGATGAAACCCATCAGCAGCCGCACCAGTGTAGATTTGCCAGCGCCGTTCTCGCCCAACAGGCCGAAGCTCGCGCCGCGTGGAATCACCAGCGTCACATTGCGGAGTGCGGTGGCGCGGTCGCCATAGACTTTCGTGAGGTTGCGGCACTCGATGACACTTGCCGGCGCTTCAGGGTCGCTCTCTGGTGTCAGCATTTCTCTATAACTCCTGGGCGATGCGCGGATGGCGACGCAACCGGCGCCGGAGCATCACGTCCGCAAACCAGACGAGTCCGAAGACATACGCAGCTTCGGCCAGCAGCGCCAGCAAACCACCCCAGCCAATGACGCCAGTGACGCCGAAATTGTAGCAGACGGCGAAAGGCAAGAGCAACAGCCGCGCCGGAAAGAGCAGCACTGCCAGGAAGCCATCAGCATTGTAGGAGGCGAATGCCAGCACCAGCCAGACGAGAAACGCGAGCCGCAGCAGCGTATTGGTGGCCGGCGTCGAAAGCACAATCGTCAGCGTTCCCAACAGGATGCAGTTTGCTATCAGGCCGATAGCGCCAGCAACCAGCAGCCCGGCGGTCGTTCCGGCAAATCGTTGCGTGATGAGCGCCAGGAAGAGCAGCAGCAAGATCAGGAACGTGCTGATAACTGCCGTCGCCAGCGTCAACCCCGTAAGGACGCCACGGAGCGAACTGCGCAGCCCCATACGCAGGTAGGTGATGGGCGGCACAAGGATGCGTACCAGCGCATAGGCCGTCACCACGGTGATGCCGCCGATGCCGAAGGTGGTGATGTCAAAGAAGTAAGTGGCCCCGAACGGGAAGCGAAAACAGACGAGAAACAGCGCCAGCAGCAGCGCCAGATCAATCGGCAGCCACCTGCTGCGCACAAAACGTCGCAACGCCAGTTCAGCGGCAGCTATGGTGACCGACTCGCGTAGCTGGGCACGAACGCTGGATGCTGCTGTTGGGGTAGGTGGCGGGATTGGCTGCACTGGCTTTACTAGCTTTACTGGCTTTACTGGCTTGACGGACATGGATAATGCCGTTTGTATGGTTTGTTTTGCGGTTGCCGGACGTGTCGCCGTGGTGACGGCGACCGAAGACCTGGCTGGCGTCTCTTCCTGCCGCTGCGCGCCACTCATTGGTGCGCGAGCCGTTCGCGCCGGGGTTGGCTGCGCTGCCGGCAACGCGCGGGATTTCGCCGTCTGCGCGGGCGATGTGGATGGTTGGCGACCGGTTGCGCGCGTACCGGCGTGCGCGTTCCCGCTGCCACTTTTACGGCGCGGCTTCCTGCTGGGCACGAAACGCTATCCCTTCTCTGAACCTGCCAGACCTGCTACTTGTCTATGTCTGCCAAGTCTACTGGCGCCAATCTTAACTATAGCACGACCGGCGCAACCGGCAGGTCACAGCGAACGCCGTATGGCAGGAGAGACTGAAAGGCGCAGGAACCCCGCGCCGCGAAGCATCAGGATGTCGGAAGCATCAGGATGTTGCAGGAGGAGTGCCATCGTCCGGCGCATACGCTTCTCATGGCCGTCTATGAACCATCTAGACAGGCTGCGCGCGCTCCTGTATCCTGTAGCTGCGCACGCTCAATGTTGACGTTATCGGCATTGTTAGCATGGCTTTATGCCGCGAACAAACGGCATAACCATTCATCATTGGGGGATAGTATGCTAGAGACCAATCCTGACCCATTTGCAGTGGCGCGGGCTGCTGCACAGTCGCGCAAGGTGCCGAAATCACTGTGTATGCGGTTTCAGGCATACCGCACTGCCCGCAATACGCTCATTATTCTGGCTGTGCTTATTTTTATCCAGGCTGGCTTCGCTCTCATGGGCAGCATTGCCTGCCTGATCCTCTACGCAGCCGTGAGCGGTCAGTCAAATGTCAGTGATACCAGTGTTTTCCTTATTTTAGCGGCGGCGGCTGGGATGCTGGCGCTCATCTTGATTGTGCTGGGGATATTCGTGTTACGTCACTCGCGCATCGTCCTGGGGATGTGTGTCGCCTACAGTGCGCTGGGGCTACTTGCGGCGTTATACACGTCGTTTACCAAAGACCCGCTTGGCGCGCTGATTCTGCCCGCGCTTCACTTCGCTTTCGTCATCTACGCCTTCCGTGCGGCGGTCATCATGCACCGCTATGAAACCGGCGTGTATCCGAGCGACGCGCAGCCCAAAACGCAACTTCCATAGAGATCAGAAAACAGCAGGGACAGCGATGAACGCTTCTGTCTTTCATGTGTTATGCAGTTGTGGCTACCGGCTAGAGCGCCTACAGTGAGAATGGTCTGATATAGGTTGTATGATGGGGCTGCATCGTTTCGTTTTGCGCCCTGATGGTGTTCATACGACAAACACTGCACATACCACAGAGGAGGTTCTCATATGGGAGAAGTTGACCAGCAGGCAACAAAGAAACCCGCGAAGGCGAGCCAGGGCTTCTCAGCCGAGGAAAAAGCCGCGATGCGCCAGCGCGCCAAAGAGCAGAAGGCAAGCGCAGACAGAGCGGAGGGGGAGCGTGACCTGCTCGAGAAGATTGCTGCGATGCAGCCGTCTGATCGCGCAATGGCTGAGCGGCTGCACGCCATCATCAAGGACAACGCGCCATCTCTCACGCCGAAGACGTGGTACGGGATGCCCGCCTATGCCAACCAGGACGGCAAGATCGTCTGCTTCTTCCAACCAGCGGAGAAGTTCAAGACGCGGTACGCAACGTTCGGCTTCAACGACAGCGCGCACCTCGACGACGGCAACTTCTGGCCAGTCGCCTATGCGCTGAAAGAGCTGACCGCTGCGGACGAGGCGCAGATCACCGCACTTGTGAAGCAGGCGGTAAGCTGAGGATATACCCCAAGACACTGGTACCATAGAGAGGCAGAGCCGCGTAACCAGCGGCTCTGCCTCTTTGTGTTCTGGCAATGCGCGCCTGACGAACTAAATACGGCGCATCTTCCTCGAAATCTCTCCCTATTTCTCCCTTCAAGCACATCTACCAATCTCCCGCGTTGCGAAGTTTCCTGGAAACAATATTGACATGGCGTGGCTTACCCTGCTAAAATAGTTTCCGTGGAAACCAATTTGTTGCGCCACATCATGAGAAATGAGGTTAGCTACGCATGTTCAACGCTCTTCGTCGCTGGCACTGGACCCTCTTGCATCGGGTCTTTGGCCTGCCTGATCGCAACCACACGGAGCCGCATGCTCCCCTGTCTGCCGTTCTTCGGTCCCACCCAAAGGTTCCCGCGCATGGGCGTCACTTTGCTCAGCGGAACAATCCCGGTTTTCGTGCGCAACTCAAGCGAGAGATGCAGCGGCAACCACACGTCCTAAAAGGCTGGCAGAAGGATATTCGCAACAGAATCGCCCGCCAGGAAACCGGCAGACATACACAGACTAACCAGCACTCGGAGCTATAAGAGTGCTTATCCGACGCTCCTCGTGTTTGCTGAAACCCCAGCAGATGCGCGGGAGTGTCTATCCTCCAAAGGAGGGGTTCTATGTCAATTCCCCCAGCAATTCTGGCTGAAGGGGTGCAGAAATCCTACGGCAAAACGCGCGCCCTCGCCGGGCTTGATCTCGTCGCAGAAGCGGGCAGTGTGCTTGGCGTACTCGGCCCCAATGGCGCTGGCAAGTCCACTGCCGTGCGTATCTTCACAACGCTGCTTGCGCCCGACAGTGGGCGTGTGGAAGTGGCGGGGCTGGATGTCACCAGGCGGGCGGCAGAGGTGCGCACCCGCATTGGTCTGGCCGGACAATATGCCGCAGTTGATGAAACCCTTACCGGGTATGAAAACCTGGTCATGTTTGGGCAGTTGTATCATTTGCCGGGCGCGATAGCAAAACGCCGGGCGCACGACCTGCTCGAACGCCTTGATCTCGTGGAGGCAGCCGGGCGACTGGTCAAGACGTACTCCGGTGGTATGCGACGGCGGCTAGACCTGGCGGCCAGTCTGATTTTAGCCCCGCAAATTCTCTTTCTGGATGAGCCGACGACAGGCCTGGACCCGCGCGGACGGCTGGCGATGTGGGCGCTCATCCAGGAGCTTGCCAGGACCGGCACGACTATCTTTCTTACAACGCAATATCTGGAGGAGGCCGATCAACTGGCCCGGCAGATTGCGGTGATTGATCGTGGACGAGTCATCGCTAAAGGCAGCGCCGATGAATTGAAGGCGCAAATCGGTGGCGAGCGGCTGGAGTTCACACTGGCACCGGGCAGCGATCTCAATAGCGCGTTGGAGGCGCTGCGCCCGTATCAATCGGGTGAGGTGCAGGTGGACGCCGCCGAGCGCCGCGTGGCGGTGCCAGTCACCCAGGGAGCGCAGCGCCTCGCCGCGATGGTGCGTGATCTGGACGCTGCCCAGATTGCCCTGGCCGATCTGTCCTTGCGTCGCCCCACGCTCGATGATGTTTTTCTTGCCCTCACCGGGCACACGGCGACGGAGACCAAATCTGAAACCAATGAAGTTGACAAACCCGCAGAACCCCAGTTTGCTACCAGGAGGCCCGCATGAACCGCACGCTGCCTGTTCCTATGGAACGGCTCATTCCGCTCAAACGTCCTGCGCTGTACTGGGCGCTGGCGGACGCGGTGGTGGTGGCGAAACGCCAGATTCGCCAGATTCCGCGCGTCCCCGATGAGTTGATAACCGCCATCGTGCAGCCAGTCATCATCGTGCTACTGTTCCGCTATCTCTTTGGTGGCGCGATTCATGTCCCTGGCGTCAGCTATATCAATTACCTGATGGCGGGCGCGTTTGTGCAGTCCGCCATCTTTGCCTCTGCCAATACCGGCGTTGGCGTGGCAAACGACCTGAAACTTGGACTGGTTGATCGGTTTCGCTCCTTGCCGATGGCTCCCTCGGCGGTCCTCACTGGGCGCATCTTTGCCGACCTGATTCGCAATACGGTTGTCATCCTTGTCACGTGGGGAATCGGGCTGCTGGTGGGCTTCCGGCCAGCGGGCACGCCTGTAGCCTGGGTTGCGGCGTCGGCGTTGGTATTGCTGGTGAGCTTTGTCTTCTCCTGGTTCTCGGCGCTGATGGGTCTGCTCATCCCCAGTCCGGAGGCGGTTGCCCAGGCCGGTATCGTCTGGCTGTTGCCGTTCATCTTTGGCAGCAGCGCCTTTGTGCCGGTTGACACCATGCCTGGCTGGCTGCGCGCTTTCTCTGACCACCAGCCGGTGTCACTGATGATGGATGCCGTGCGCGGGCTGCTCCTCAATCAGCCGAACACGCCTGCGCTCTGGCAGGCGCTGGTCTGGTGTGGTGGGCTGCTAATCATCCTTATCCTATTGTCTGTTTGGGTCTATGGTCGCCGCACCAGCCGGTAGCAAAAAAAGAACCACCCGCGTTAGGGCGGGTGGCCTTTCACTGAAAACGAGACTTCGAGCGGTGACGAAGGGTGGTGTGTCCTGGTCCTCGTGCGCTTAACGGCAGACCTGGCGGCGCGGACCGGAGACCCGTCCACCACCGGGGGCGACGTTGTTGGCGAGGTTGGGAACCGGCGCAGCTCCGGCTTTGCCTGCGTTGTCAATCGCAGCGGCAAGGGACTTCGTAGTGCTGTCGCGGTTTTCATCGCTCCCTACGCTCCCTTCTGCCTTGCCTGCTACTGAACTCTCTGTATTGCTTGCCGGTTGAGTGTTTTGTGCCTTCGGTTGCGTACCGTTCTCACTAATACCATTCCCGTTTGCTTCGCTGGATGCGGAAGCCGTGCCGTCCACTGTTGTGAGGCCCGGCACCCGCGCCATCAGGTCCGAAAACTTCGTGCCGGTCAGCGCTTCGAGAATGGCGGGCACCTGGGCCAGCATATTTACTACGTCGCCGGTTACACGGCTGGCCCCAAGACTGCTGCCGTTGGCGCCGCCGGTCGAGACGATGCTGATCTTGTCCACCTTCGCCAGCGGCTCCGCAATCGCCTTGACGACCTCCGGCAGATTGGTAATCACCTTATCCAGCACGGCAGCCTGGTTGTATTCCTGATAGGCGGCGGCCTTCGTGCGCATGGCTTCGGCTTCCGCCTCGCCCTTCGCCTTAATGACCTCGGCCTCTGCCAGACCGCGCAATCGCGCCGCTTCTGCGTCCGCTGCGCCGCGAATACGGGCAGCCTCGGCTTCCGCCTGTGCCTGGGCGCGCAACGCTGCCGCGCGACCTTCGGCTTCGAGGGTGATGCGCTGGCGCTCGGCGGCGGCCTGCGTCTCGATGCGCTGCTTCTCAGCCTCAGCCGCTTTCACCACCGTCGCTTCCAGTTCCATCTGGCGGCGGTTCGCCTCAGCTTCCTGCACCTTCACCTGTGCCGTCTTCTCGATCTCTTGCGCGCGAGCAGCCTCGGCAACGATCTGCTGCTGTACGATCTGCGCTTGCAGGTCGCTGGCCTTATCCGCCACCACCTGCTGCTTCTTCACCTCAGCGTCATACTCGGCGCGTTTGAGCGCCAGGTCGCGCTGCGATTCGGACTGTTTGGCCTGCGAAGCGGTCTCCGCCGCCACACGCTCCTGATCGGCAGCCGCTTTGGCGATGGCAGCCTCGCGTGAGGCGTTCGCCTGTTGAATCTGCGTATCACGTGCGGCCAGCGCGGCGGCAATATTCGCCTCTTTGCGGATGCGCTCGATCTCCGGGCGGCCCATGTTGTCAATATAGTTGTTCTCGTCGCGCACCTCTTTGATGGTGAACGAGACAACTTCCAGCCCCATCTTCGCCAGGTCGGCAGAACTGGTGGAGCGCATCTTCTCGCTGACCATCTCCGGCTCTTTGACAATTTGCTCGACGGTCAACTGGCCGACGATGCCGCGTAGGTGGCCCTCCATCACTAGCCGGATCATCGCCTGCCGCTGATCGAAAGTCTTGCTCAAGAATTGTTCAGATGCCGTGAGGATGCTGTCACGATCATTGCGCACTTTGAGCTGCGTGACGGCCTCCACGCGCACCGAGACGCCCTGATTGGTATAGAGGTTCTGCTGCGGCGCGACATCGAACGACATCAGTTCCAGCGAGAACGCCTGTGAACGTTCGATAATCGGCAGCACAAACTTGCCGCCGCCAGTGATGACGTAGGGTGTCTTTGTGCGGCCATAGACGATCAACGCCTGGTTCGGGCCGACCTTGACATAGCGCGCGCTCAGGCTGCTGATGATCGCTACGAGAAGCAACGCTATGACAACCGCCGCGATGATAACGATGAGCAATACAGACATGGTGAACCTTTTCTTTGCGCGGCATGCTATCTTTGTCGCGCCCTTTCCTCGTTTGGGATGTTGGGATGTAGCCCGCCCGTCACATCTGAAACTGCCTCGCGTGCGAGGAATACGAGAGTTTGTGGTCTTTTCTATCCCGTCAACCTATCAGCCTAGGTCAATCGGCTGCAATTGCGCCGCTGTGCCTGCGCGCACGTCTGCCATGAAGCGATCCCATGGCTGGACGGTGGCGATGCCCTTCTCCGAGCCGAGGATCACCACCTCGGTATCCACTGGAATCGCTTCGCCGTCGGCACTGCGCGCGCCCATGCTCTGGCGACCACCCTGGGTGTTGGTGAAAATCACCTCGCCGATGCCACCAGGGCGCACGCCCATGCTCACTTTGCCCAGCCGCCCTTCGAGCTGCGAACTCTCCGCGCCCAGCGCGCCGACCATGCGCTCGAAGAAGAGCCGGCTCAGCAGCGCCGAGACGAACATGGCGCAACCAGCCCCAACGACCAGCGCAAAGATGAACGAAAGCTCCGGGCCGACATTGGCGACATTGTGCAGCAAGAAGCCGAGTAAGCCAAAGATCAACAGGAGAACGAGCAGGCCATAAAGATTGAGGCTGCCCAGGAACAACGCTTTGAGGCTATCGAGTGGCGCGAATCCGCCGGCATCGGCGGCGCTGCCTGTGCCGTTCGCGCTATTGGCGGCGTTCGTCGTGTTTGCGGTATGCGCGCCATTGGCATGAGCCGTTGCGTGTCCGCTGGCTGCGTGACCACCAGCGGCATGGCCCGCCACATGTCCGCCAGCGGCGTGCCCACCAATATGGTGCCCCGCCAGATGTGGCACGTGCAGATGCGCAGTGTGTCCACCGGCGCCGAGCGTGTGGCCGTGCCCCAGGCCAAGCACTGTGGTGATGACGAGGAAGGTCGCTGAGAAAACGAAACACCCCAGGAACACATAGGAAAGTGCGTCCAGTGTACCCATACCCGGCGCCTCCTGCCAGTAATGCCGTGCGCGCTGATCGGCTGTTCTCAGCCGCTAGCGTTCAACCGGCTCTGAAATCCGTTGGAGCGGCGTTGGCTCGGTCTCCTGCGGATTCGTCTGGCTCATCTGCCGCAGACGATTGACGACGGCGGCAATGTTGATGCCCCAACCCATGCCAATTACATGTGGCGTGAAAATACGGTTGCTCTCCGGATTCCAGTATTCGTTGGCGACCTCGCCCCACTCCGGAATGTGGAAGTTATACGGTATCCCCGCGACTTTTCCCTTCCATGTGCGTTGCTCCGGCTCTTTCGCCAGTTCCTGCCCAACAGCGGCGGCGGCCAGACCAACGATCACTCCCGTGAAAAAGCTGTTCATTCTGCCCATCGTTCCCTCTCCTCACCTTCGCGGTTGCATCTCTCATCAGAGACTACGCTGACGCGCTATGCCACGTTGCATGATCTTGCATGTCTTGGCATGTCTTGGCGTGTCTGGCATATCTCTGCAGGTTCACCTCTGCCGCCCTCACGTTTCGTGCCAGGTACACTCTCACCAGCCATATTGACCTTTATTCGTCTCGCGGTGAGAGCCTGAGCACCAGCGCCTCCGTCTCGTCGAGCGCCTCCGGCGAGAGCAGCGTTATCTGCTCTACGAGGGCCAAGACGCGCCCGGACTGCGGATGGTCACGCAGGCGGGAAAGCAGGTTACGCAAGCGCGCATCTATGTTCACCTGCGACGGATGGGTGCGCATCGGCGGTCGCTGTGACGATGCGGGTTGATGAGCAAAACGCGATGGATAGCTGGCAGAACCGGGAATGACAGGCAGGCTTCCGGGCACAGGATCGCCAATCCAGGCGGGCGCGTGCGGCGTTGGGATCAGTGGTACAGTTGACCTCAGCGGCACATCGCGCCGCTCGCTCGCGGGAAACGCTGTGCCGCCATGTTGTCGTGCCATCTCAATGTGCGCGCCAAGATCAGGGGCCAGCGCCAGCCCGCGTACCTCCCGCAACGCCTCTTCCTGAGCAGCGGTGGATTGCTGCTTGTGTGGAGCGGCGGGAATTGCGCAAGCGGTGTCACTGTGGTCCGGCAGATCGCTCACCAGATAGCCCGGATGCACCTGGAAGAAGCGCGCCAGTGTCGCGCGGCTGGTGTTTGAGAGATGCACCCGCTTGCCGCGTTCGAGCTGCGAGAGATACGCCTGGCTTAGCGAGACACCAAGCTCCGCGCGCACCGCCTGCGCCACCTCCGTCTGCGTCATCGGTCGTCCCAGGCCGCGCTGTTCTCCGGCCAGGGCGCGCAACTGTACCAGTTTTTCTCCCAGTTCCATTGCACTGCGCTCCTTTCACCGGATAGACTGCGCTGCTTCTTTAAGACGCTCGACGTATCGCAACTATAACAAATTGCAATACGATTGTCAATAGGGATGTTTGCCGTGAGGACAGGTAGACGGGTAGACAGGTGGCATTATGGAGAGAAATCTTCAGATAGAACATGAGGCATCGGCACGCGACGCAGGTCCGGCGATGCGTCAGGTGGGACCGGAGACATGCAGGCCGAAGCGTTCGTCGGCCCAGGTGAAATAGCCAGGTAGATCATCGGCTGCGCCCGCTGCGATACCAGCCTCCAGCCAGGCCAGCGCGTCTGCCGCCTCTGCGCTGCCACCGGCATCACTTGCAATGAGCGCCCGTAATCGCTGGCGCACCGGCTCGACGCCTGCGCGCATCGCCTGCTCCACATCCAGTCCTGCGCGCGTTTCCGGCGTGGCTTCGTGTGCGCGCCAGATCAACAAAACATCCTGGGGATCGGCATAGCGCGCCAGCGCAGCGACCAGTGTGTAAAGGGTTTCGCTGGCGCCATGTCCTGCCTGCTTATGCGCGGTGACTTCCATTTCGAGCAACCGGCGCACCAGCGCATGGTCTGCCGGTTGCAAGGAAGATGCCAGATCAGCGACCACCGCCGCGCGCATGGTTGTGTCGAGCGCCAACAGCGTAGATATCTGCTCCGCCTGCTCGCCTCCCTGGCGCAGCGTAGCGAGTATCGCATCGGGCGTCGGCTGGGGAGTCATGGCTTATAGCTCGTCTTCATCCAATGGACGCACATCAGCCAGCTCGATGCCCTGCACGCGCAGCAAACTCTGCACGACCGGATCGGCGCGCACCTGCGCCTCTAGCTGCGTTTGGTTGATGGATGGGCGTGGCGGCTGCGCATCGGCTGATGGCCTGCCAACTGGCGCAGCGGCGGATGATTGGGATTGAGTGTTGCGACGGATCGGCGTGATGTTGGAGATGATGACATCCGCTTCATACGCCTCATCCGTTCTAGTTCCATAGGTGGCGCTTTCATCGCGCACGGCGGTGCGTACCGGCGACGCCGGTGCTCTGCCGGCGGGCGCAGTGAACGGGCGCACATTGTCGCCGGCAGGGACGGCGTTCGCCATACTCGCTACCGGCCTCGCTGCGTTTGACGGCCCGCCACCTGCGCCATTTGCCAGGTTGGGCACAGATGGCGAACTGCTGGAACCACGCCGGTTGCCACCGTTCCCACCGCCACTGCCATTGCCGCCAGGACCGTGGCCGTTACCGTTCCCATTACCGCCATTACCGCTATTGCCTAGTGTCAGCTTGATGCGCACCGGTTGTTCCAGCACTTGCTCCAGCGCCCATTCCACGGCGGTGCGGCTGGCTGGTTCGCGCAGCTTTTCCAAGTGGAACTGATAGGCCGCCTGAATCACCAGCACCGGCAGTTCTCCCTGCTCCAAGAGGATTGGCTGCGCGGAGTGGAGCAGTGCGGCGACGCTCCGGCTCTTCTGCTTGCAGACCTGTTTCACCAAGTCCCACTGATTCTGCGCGCGGAAGAGCGTCTCCATGAAGCTATCACTCGCGTTGTCATTCGCACCTGCCTCGTCATCCTGTGCGAACGATGTCAATGGCTCATCGGTGGGCGCACCGGCGAACGGCGCCACTTGATGGTCATCTTCATCTGGCAGCGTGGCGAGGATGTCAATTTCCGCCGCCACTGGCGCAGCCTGTTCTGACGTGTTTCCGTCCGCCGGCTCGCCCCAGATATCTGGCGCTGGCGGCGCATCGTCGCGTTCGATGGCGTCCAGATCGAGTTCCTCCACCTTGCGCGCGGTCGGCCTGGCTGGGGGAACCGATGTCGTGGGTGCTGGCGCTGGCATGGCTGGCCGCGCCGGTTGCGTCGCAGGTGCCTGCGGAACGGCTGGCCGTGCTGTCGTTACTGCCGGTTGCGTCGCCATAGATTGCGCGCCGTGCGTGCGGATGTGCAGGCAATCGAGGAAGGAGAGTTCCAGCGCCAGTTGTGGCACGGGCAAGCCGCGCGCCGGTGTTTCGTTGCGGGCGAAGACACGCGCACAGCCGGTCAATTCTTCCAGTGAGAAGCGTTGCGCCAGTTCAGTGATAGCGCGCGCATCGTCGTCGGTGCGGTCCATCAGCTCGGCGACATTCGCTCCGGCCCGCGCCAGCACCAGCGCGCGCCACTCTTCGGCAAGCTGGCTGTTGAGCTGGCGCAGATCTGCGCCAGTTGCCACCATCTCGTTGATGAGATGCAATCCACCGGCGGCGTCGCCATCAGCGACGAAGACGATCAGGTTGCGGATGGCGGCGGGGTCGGCCAGGCCGAGCATCGCGCGTGTGCGTTCCAGATCAATCTGCGTGCCACAGAAGGCCATCGCCTGATCCAGCAGGCTGAGCGCGTCGCGCATGCCGCCCTGCGCCGCGCGCGCCAGCAACTCTGCCGCCGCTGGCTCGATCTCTAATCCCTCGCCCTCCGCAACATGATAGAGACGCTGCACGAGGTCACGCATGCCGAAGCGGCGGAAATCGAATCGCTGGCAGCGCGACACCACCGTCGGCAGCACCTTATGCGCCTCGGTGGTCGCCAGCACGAAGATGATATGTGGCGGCGGCTCCTCCAGCGTCTTTAACAGCGCATTGAAGGCTGAGGTTGTAAGCATATGGCAGTTAGCTACCAGTATGTCACGCACAAAATAATTGTGATTGTCAGCAACTTCGATATTGTAGACATACTCAGGCGCTGGAACCTGTTCAATGGATTTGACAACACTGACGGCCAAACCGCTGAGTACTCCGTCATCAACAGGGCATTGAAATTGTCCTCGATACTGAGGAAACAATTTATACTCCATAATTGGAGGCACATAAGGAGCGATAATTTGATGTAAACGCCTAGTTCCTGCTAAAGTTAGCCAAATAACAGGTCCACGCGCTGTCTTGGTCACGCGGCTTTCAATTCCCCAACGTTCCTGATGCCAGTCGCAAACCATTTGAGCTTCTTCTGGGGTAAATCCGTACATGCTAAGAAAAGAGCGCGGATTGAGATAGGTAGAGATACCACCATCAGTACGGCGTTCATATGTTGATTTAGCGGTTACCAATGAGCCATCGTCTAGGTACCACAGTGCAAGGCCTAACTCATCAACCTGGTCAAGATATGTTTGCGTGATCTGTTTACGTCCGTCAATCCGATACAGATCTCGGTGAATCTGAGCAATTTCTGGACGGCTCAATGTTGCGGCGCAATAAGTTCCGGTTTTAGAATACGTTCCTGCTCCATCCTCGAATCTCATAGGACTTCGTACAAGATCACCCAAAAGCTGGACTTTATATTCTAGATAGTCTTTCTGATCTATTCTATGCCTTAGACTAAGACGGCCCCTCATGATGCTGCCTGTCAATGCAATATGGCCATCTCCAATTGCTGCACCAATGAGAACGGCACGCTGATGCCGTGTAATGCGCTCACGGTTTGTGTAAACAAACTGACCCGGCTGTAGATGACCAGCGCAAACTTGCCCTTGCGGCGTGTAGAACTTGTGATTGATAGTACAGACAACCGAACGGTTATTATCAAAAGTGACACGCACTGCTGGAAGTACGCTTTGTTTTCGCATATGGCGCACAATGGGCTTTGGCTCAGTCATACCTGTTTCGGGATTGTATGAAAGAACTTCGCCTTGCCATTGCGATTCGACTAGCTTACCAATAGGCATCTTAGAGCCATCGGCAAGAGTGACAAGTTCGCCGTAGCTGAAGCATTCATCTACGATGTAGAGCTTAAAATGTCCGCCGGTGCCCATCAAATTGACGTTTTCGCGCAGGTCGCGGATGTTGTCCACGCCGGTGTTGGAGGCGGCGTCTATTTCGATGACATCGGGCGAGCGTCCGGCGGTGATTTCGCGGCAAGAGAGACATTCGTTGCAGGGTTCGCCGTTGACCGGATTGGCGCAGTTGACCGCCTTCGCCAGCAGGCGTGCGGTGCTGGTTTTGCCGGTGCCACGCGGGCCACAGAAGAGATAAGCGTGAGCCAGCCGCCCCTCGCGGACGGCGTTGAGCAGCGTCTGCGAGACTGCATCCTGGCCGATGAGGTCAGAAAAGGTCTGCGACCGCCATTTTCGATAGAGAGATTGTGACGCCATTCTTCTCGCTCTCCCGCCTCGATGCTCACGATTACTACAAACTTTATCTGTGCTGCGCAATTTCGCGTTGACGTAAAACAAATGCCATGCCGGAAATCAACCATGATATTCTACGCCATTTTCCCATTCTTTAGAGACGAGGCAGGACCGGCGAATGGCGCTGGCAATCCATGATGGATGGGGTGTGAATTAGCAGGAACGCAGGAATCAGCGGGAAAACAGGAGGTTACGAACGACTACAAGCAGCATGAAGAGTATGGAAAAAAGAAGATGGTCGCGCACCCACCTTCGATCCGCACTGTCAGTTCCGCAAAACGTTCCAGCTCAGACCCGGCGATCCCGCGGCACCCAGGGAGGCCCACTTACCGCTGCTTACTTCCGTACCTGACGGGGTTCGCAGGCACCTGCCGCGCGGGGACCGAATCCTCATAACCTTCGCGTCCTTTGGAGCCGGCTAGCGCAAAACCTCGGGCAGGAGTTCAGCCCCGCCTAAGAGCGTTTCGGGTACAGGGCAGCCCCAGCTCCCCACCTAGCACGACCTCATCTCCATTGTATCCCGTTCATTGGCGTTCCGTCAATTGTGGCGACCAATTACAGCGGCAAAAAGACCGGGGCACGTAACCTGCAAATGGTCTAGCGCGGATGCGTGTCACCTTATGTCACGCATGACTATGTATGTCACTCACTTTCACACAGAGGAGTACGACCGGATGAGTACGTTTGTCGCCATTACCTACCCCGACGAGCAGCGCGCGGCGGAGGTCATGGAAACGCTGGGGCGATTGCAGAAACAATACCTGATTGACCTGGAAGACGCCGTATACGTCACCAAAGACGACAAAGGCAAATTGTCGCTTCACCAGGCACATAATCTCGAAGCCGCCGGAGCAGCGGGCGGAGCGATGTGGGGCGCGCTCTTTGGGCTGCTCTTCTTCATGCCGCTGGCTGGCATGGCTATCGGTGCGGGCACCGGCTGGCTGATGGGGAAACTCTCCGACTATGGCATTGATGATAAGTTTGTGAAGCAACTCAGCGCGGATCTCCATCCCAACACATCGGCAATCTTTGCCGTGGTGCGCCGCTCCACGCCGGACAAAGTGATTCCTGAAATCAGCAAATTCGGCGGACACGTCTTGCAAACGTCCCTGTCGCCGGAGGCCGAAGAGCGCCTGCGCGCCGCGTTGAGTGGCAGCGACACAACGTCCACGATGCAAAGCAGCACAGCGCCCGCAATGCAGCAGAGCGGCGCCGAAACGCCAACCACTCCGCCGACGGCGTAATCCTTATCTTCGTAGCCCATCACAACAGGCCACGATAGCGCATGGCGCGCCTCCACTTCGGAGGCGCGCCATTTTCTGTCCTGTATGAGAATTTGATTAACCCTTGCTTCTCTCGGTAAATACTGGTAAGCTCTTGTAGAGATGCACAATGCTGTGTTTTGCTATCGGTTTCATCGCCATATTTTTTGTGGCTTGTTTCATCGGTTCGTCGCTGCTGCCGTTCCTGTAACCCGCTTGCCTATTACATGTAGTCTCGTATGTTGTTTGCCTCTTCTATGGTTGCCATCAAGCCGCATGGCAGCATGAGCAATGAGCAATGAGAAAGGCGAGGTCCTCAATATGCGTCTTTCCCCCGGGCAGCAGGCGCCCTATTTTGCGCTTACCGATGTATACCAGCGCCCGGTTGAACTCACAGCGTATGCTGGCAAAAATGTCTTGCTGTCGTTCTACCGCGCGGCGGTCTGCCCGCTCTGCAACGTGCGGTTTCTGCACCTGTTGGAACAAGAGGATGCCTATCGCCGTCTGGGCCTCTATCAGGTTGCCTTTTTTGATTGCTCGGCGGAGAGTGTCCACCACTATTTTGATCGCTATGACTCCTCTGTTCCCATCATTGCCGATTATGAGCGCGTGGTCTATTCACAGTACGGCCTGGAAACCTCTTTGCGCGGTGTTTTGCGCGGGCGGCTGATACGGGGCAAGCTCTATCGTGAAGCCGCACGCCGGCGAATCGGCGGCAATACGCTGCAAAGCATCTTGCAAGCTGAAGGTAGTCTCACCCGCCTGCCCGCTGAGTTCCTGATCGGCCCGGACCTGCGCATCTACACAGCGCACTATGCCCGCGATATCGGTGACTTCCTCAGCCTCTCCACCATCGAGAAATTTCTCGCCGGGTAGGTGGGCGGCTATTTTTGTGATGTGGTTGTTTGCCCATCCATCTGTTTGCGATAATCCCGCAACGCGGCCCGCTCTTGCTTGCTGCGTTTGTCGAGCGTTTTCGTCCAGTCGCGTTCATACTGTTCGAGCCGCTCGACGATAGCGCGTGCAACGAAGAAGTTGCGATACCACTTTTTATTGGCGGGGACGATATACCACGGCGCCCACTGCGTGCTACACCGTCGCAACACATCCTCATATGCCTGCTGATAGGCGTCCCAATACTCGCGGTCTTCCCAGTCACTTACCGAGAGCTTCCAGCCCTTCGCGGGGTCCTGTTCGCGTGCCAGCAGGCGTTGCTTCTGCTCATCTTTGGAAATGTGCAGGAAAAATTTGAGCAGGATCGTCTTGTTCTCTGTGAGCATGCGCTCGAAGGCGTTGATCTGATCGTAGCGCGCCTCCCAGACTGTGCGCGGCACGAGACGGCGCACCCGCGCGACCAGCACATCTTCATAGTGCGAACGGTTGAGGATGGCGACCATGCCATAGGGCGGCGTTTTCATGTGAACGCGCCAGAGGAAGTCGTGCGCAGCCTCTTCCTCCGTGGGCGCTTTGAACGTCCAGACGCGACAGCCGGAAGGATTGATACCGGACATGACATGCTTGATAGCGCCATCTTTGCCGGAAGTATCCATGCCCTGTAGCACGATCAGCACGCTATGTTCTCCCGCGCCGAAGAGCAATTCTTGCAGCGTTCCCATCCGTTCTTGCAAGCGCGCCAACTCTTGCTCTGCCGCCTGGTGGCTCATGCCTGCGGTGTCGTCGGGGTCATACGCGGCGAGCGAGATTGGCCCTGGCGTCTCTATGATGCGACTGGAAAGGCCTTGCTCTTTCATCTTTCTCTCCGTGATGACCCCTGCCAAACGTCAAGTGATTACAGCCCCGCATCTTTCTCATCTTCAGCCTGTGCTGGTTGTTCTGGGGTAGCGCTGGGTGGCAATGGCGAGGCAATGCTGCGAAAATCATCGGGATTGATCGCTGCGCCGTCGCCCTGTTCGGCAACTGCCCGCTCCGCCGCCCGCTGCGCTGCCAGCGCATCCTTCGCCGCCGCAAGATTGCCCGGCTGCACAGGCATTTCTTGGTCGGTCGCCAGTGGCGCGCGGGGAATAGCATCTGACTGAGGTGACTCGGCCTGGTTGGTTTGGTTGGGCTGATTGGATAGTATGTTTTGCTGGTCATCCGCGCTGCGATGGTCCATCTGCTCCTGATTGTCAGTTGCACGTTGCTCGTTCATTGTATCCTCCTAAACGTCTCATACACGATAAGGGAGATTCCCCATATCAGGTGAGGGAATGGCGCAAGAAGCGTGCCGCCTGTGCGTATAAAAGACCTTATGGATTGGAGAAGAAGAGGCCGCTGACGACGGCATTGATCGAGCCGCTGGCGTTGGTGATCTGAAGCTGGATGTGCCCGCGCACATCCCAGAGGAGATACTGGCCGTTGGCGAAGTCCTGCACCTGATGAGTATCGAGGACATTGCCGCTGGTTGGGTCTACCACGCTCACCGTTTCAACCCGGTTCTGCTGGTCCCAGTCCAGCAGATAGAGCGCGAGCCGGTAGGTGTTGCCGTCGGTGATGTTGATATCAATCGTAAAGGCGCTGCTTGAGTACCAGCAGGCGGCTATGCGGTCTGAGGAATTCGAGACTTTTTGCAGGGCGCGCGGATCGCTGGTTGAGCCGGCCCAGGTATAGCCCGATTGATTTGCTGGCGTCACCTGGATCGCACCCGGAAGATTTTGTGTATCTCCCACCACGATGGCCCCCTGGCTACCATAGGTGCTTTGCCAGTTGCCCTGTGTGGTAGTGTCTAGCGCGACGAACGTGACGGAATTGGTTGGCTGGGGCGTCGCTGTCGCGGTGGCTGTTGGGATGGGGGTGGGCGTCGCAGTGGGCAGTGTGGCAGGCTGTTGCGCCTGGGGCGTTGGGGCGCCACCAGCGAGCGAGAGCGCCTGCGATAGCACGATCACGCCGACGATGCTCGCCAGCAGCACGACGATGCCAATGGCGGCGAACAGCCCGATCATACTGCGCCGATCTGGTTTGCCCGCGCCATCGCCGGTGTTCCCAGTCGTCCAGCGCGGCGCGCCAGGCCACGACGGATGCTGCACCTGCGGTTGCGCCTGTTGTGGTGGCTGCTCCCATTGCCAGAACTCCGTTGGCGCATCGCCATCAGCAGCGGGCATATTTGCTGGATTGTTAGGATTGTAGGGACTGTTGGCGGGTGACGACCCCCAGATCATACTCTCATAGGCAGGCGGCGTTGCTGGCGCTGGTCTCACCGGCTGATTCGGGTCCGCTCCGCCCGGTGTACTGGGCGTATTGGGCGTGTTGCCTGCATTGGAAGCCTGCGACCAGGGTGGCCTATCCATCACACTGCGCCTTTCGTCGAGAAATCGTGACCTCACCATTATAGTAAAGAAACCACAGAAATCAACGGCCCTGTGCGCAGATAGCACGCAGCTCGCCCATTGCCAATGGGCGAGCTTTCTTGTTCCCCTCTCCCGCGCACGGGGGAGGGGTTAGGGGTGGGGGCGCTTTCCCCTAAGCGATGGTGTACCAGGGATTGAAGCCGCCATTGACGCCGATGAGTGCGCTCGTCGAGCCGACGACGTGATAGTAGATCGCCTTCGTGCCGGGTGACTCGAAATCGCCGTTCTCACGGTTGGCTGCCCAGAAGGATGAGCTATCCCATTTCCAGACGGGATACCCGCCCGCGTCCGGCGTATAGGCATGGAAGTTGGGATCGCCATTGTTCCCGGGAGAGGATACGCTGGCGGTGATGACACTCGGCGTTGGGAAGGCATCAGTGAAGGCGACGAGCTGGCCGTTGGGCGAAATGCTCATACGTATCGGCTGATTCGTGGACATATATGAGGCAATCTGGCTGGCGCCGCTGCCGTCGGCGTTCGCATAGTAGATATGCGATGAGGCGATGCCCTGCTCACCGTTGGTGCTGCCGGAGTTCGGCGTTGTCACCTGATACACCACATGTGAGCCATCGGGTGAAGCATCCCACCCTTGAAGGTAATAGTCCCCTGGTGAGCAATGGCAGTTTTGATGCACCTGCCCCAGCGAGATGCTGCCGCCAATGGCGCTATGAGCGTTCATGTCATAGCGATGCAGGGAGACAGTCCAGTTATTCGTCCCGGTGGAGTACGTTGCCTGCGACCAGAAGAGTGTCGAGCCGCGTATCACCGCCTCGTAGGCGTTGCTGATGCCAGGAAGCGTGGCCGGGCTACCGCCCATTGTATAGGTGTAGATGCTGCCATTGGTGCTGCTGACGAAGAAGATCGTGTTGGCATTCACCCAGCCTGCGCTGCGCACGCTGGAAGCGTCATAGGAATTGGCTCCGCCGGGAACAGTGGTAATCGCGCCGCTGGTGGCGTCAATGATATCCACCGGCCCGACGAGATTGCCGTCGCCACATTGCGGGCTGCCAATCGAGGCGACGATATGCGCGAGGTCTGGCGAAAACACCGGCAATCCCCAGGCGATCTGCGTATCGCAGCCATTGGTGATCGGTGGCAGATGGGTGATCTGGTGCGGCGTGCCGCCGTTGATGCTGGCCCAGATTTGCGGTGTCGGCGTGCTGGCGTTGTCGTACTGGGTCCAGGCGAAGGCGTGTTGTGGCGCTGTGGGCGACGATGTGGTGCCGGAGCCGGATGAGCCGGTGTCGGACGGATTTGGCGTGCCGCTGGGCGTCACGGTGCTGCTTCCGCCTGGCGTGTTGCCCGTCCCATTAGTGGTGTTGGACCCAGCCGTGCTGCTGCATCCGGCGAAGAGCAGCACGACCAGCGCCAGCGCCAGCGCTGGCCACCAGCGCCGAACATGCCGGGAGCGATTGGCGCGATTGATCTGATTACCCTGAATGACCTGTCTACGAGAAGCCGATTGCACAGATTGCATATATCCCCCTCATAGGTGACGCTCCAACTCACAGCTTGACAATTCAAACGAAAGGTTGCCAGGAACGATGTGACGTTGATTCATGGCGTAGCGTCGTAGCGCGGGGTTGTTGGAGCGAATCACCCTCGTTGGACTTTAGTGTAACAGTGCGCGCAAGCCATAACAGTAGATGACCTCACAAATGAAGTGCGAGGCTTGCCACAGCGATAGCGTCGCCGCCGTCACTCTGTAGACCTCCTCCACTGGGAAAGGGCGCCCGCAGGGCGGGGTGAGGTTCTCGTTTGGCATGCCAGTTGCGTAAGGCTTCATGACAAGCTGAAAGGAGCAACCCATGAACGCCATGAACGATATAATGGTCATTACGCCGGCACACCTCGTCTGCCATGAGCATAGTTGCGCTGTCGAAGGCGACAAATATACGATGGTTCGCTGCCGCCGCTGCGGTGAATGGTTCTGCCCGGATCATATGGACCTGGATGGCGAGGGCGTAACGATGATTCGCCTGCTCAGCGACCCCAAACGCAAAACCTACTATCAGGGGATGTGTCTTGCCTGCGCCACCAGACAGCATGGCTAACCAGGAGAGCAGTTGCACCTCTCTACGGCAGGCTGGAATAACTCCAGCCTGCCGTATTTGCTAGTGTTGCCTTGAAATCCCAGGCGCAATGATACCAATCCGGCTTGCGAATGGCACAGGACTTGCCCACCCTCTCCAGCAGGCATGGCAGCATGATGTTTTGCACATGCCTTGTAGATGGTGAGATTGCTTGCGTCGCATCTCCGCTCAGCGGAGACGCGGCACAGAAAGGTGGCAAGCGTCAATGGTAGTTATCGGAAGTATCAACGGCCTCGTCATGGGTGATGTGGGTTCGGGAATCATCACCGCCATCGGCAATGGATTCTCAGTGCTGTTCAGCTTCATTCCCACACTGATCGGGGCGTTGCTCGTCCTGCTCATCGGCTGGCTGATCGCACGCGCTATCGAAATGCTGGTGATGCGGCTGTTGCATACCCGGCCAGCCGAGCAGGTGCTCGACCGCTCCGGCGTGGGGCAGGCAATGGCGCGTGGGGGCGTCAGAACGGACCCGGCGCGGATACTCGCAGGGCTGGCGTTCTGGTTCGTGTTTCTGATGTTTGTGTTGGCGGCGGCGAAGGCGCTCAATCTGGACGCTATCACCAGCATCGTCAACGCGATTCTGCTTTTCCTGCCGAACCTGTTTGTGGCGTTGCTCGTGCTGGTCTTTGGCATGCTGGTGGGGCGCTTCGTGGGCGAGTTCGTGCGCTCCTCGCTGGCGGCGGCCAATATCAGCGGCAGCCGGTTGCTTGGCGCGCTTGCGCAGTACGCCATCATTGGCTTTGCGCTGATTATCGCACTGACGCAGATCGGCATCGGCTCTACGATTATCGAGACGTTCTTTGCCGCGCTCGTCTTTGGTCTGGCGCTGGCGGGGGCGCTTGCCTTCGGTCTGGGTGGACGTGAGACGGCGCAGAATATGGTGTCGCGCTGGTATACCTCCGTCGCCAATCGCCAGCAAACCCCAGCAGGCAGCATTCCCGCGCCAGCGGCAACTCCCGCGAACCGGCCCATTCCTATGCCACAGCCTGTCTCTCCTGTTGCGCCAGTGTCGCAGGCGCAGCAACCGACGACGCCAATGCAACAGGTACAACAGCAACAGTCTCAACAGTCGCAACAACGGCCCAACCAGTTGCCGCCGACCGCCAGTGCGTCATAAGCGGTAGAGTTGCTCCTGGCCTTTG
The DNA here is from genome assembly GCA_021323855.1 of Chloroflexota bacterium. Lineage (GTDB taxonomy): Bacteria > Chloroflexota > Ktedonobacteria > Ktedonobacterales > JADMIN01 > JAJPKE01. Next base: position 424,975 of record JAJPKE010000045.1, read on the forward strand.
CAAAACGAGACCGTGGCGCTTCATAGAACGTCACGGTTTCGTTCTGTTTGCCAGCAGTGCAATCAGTGCTATCATTGCCAGCGGTCTTGCTCGCGTAGCAGTTGAGGCTCATTAGTCGTAAAGCTGCCGTTTTGCTGCTGTGCCTGGGAACTGTTGCGGTCCGCAGGCAGACCGAGCGGTCCGGAGCCGACGAAGCGATTGGGCGGTGCGGTAAGTGGCCCGCTGGTGACAGGCATGGCAGGAGGAGCGGGCGGAGCGGGCATGGTGAGCGGACCGCTGTTCATGCCCTGGCTCATCGTCCCAGGTACGTTCTGTGGTGTGGCAGGCGGCCAGGACGGAGTGGGCGTTTGCGGCATGGGTTGGGCTGGTTGCATAGGGGTGATGGGTTGATAGTCGCCAAACCAGGTGGCCGGATGATAGGGCGCGTTGCTCGGCGGGAGCGCGCCGGTTTCCCCACCCCTGGTAATTGCCGGTAGTCGCTTCGTCTGGCGTGGATCCAGCGCGCCAGTGGATGAAGCAACCGCCGGCATCGGCTGCGTGGCGAGGTCGGCGGCAGCCAGGTCAGGCGTGAAATCGGCTGCTGGCAGCAGCACAGGGCCGTGGTTGTTGGTGCCGAGGTCAAACGCGCTGATCGAACGCAGGAGTGAATGCGCCACCTCCACCAGCCGATCCATCGTTGCTTGGGTCTGCGCCATGCTGCCCTGCGTCTGCGCAGTGATATCGGCAATGGTCTTCATAGATTGCGAGATAGTCGCCGCTGCCGCCGCCTGCTGAGTCGCCGTCTCGTTGATCTCTTTCACTGCGTCAGCAATGCGCTCAGTCACCTGGTCCACCGCCTGGAGCGCGGCGCCCGCCTGAGCCGCCAGCTCTGATTGCAGCACGACCTGCTGTGTGCTGTGTTCAATGGTCACGACGACGCTGTTGGTTTCCGTTTGGATATTTTTGATGCGCGTCTGAATATGTTTTGTCGCTTCGGCGCTGCTGGTGGCAAGATTGCGAATCTCCTGAGCGACGATGGCGAAACCGCGTCCATTTTCGCCGGCCCGTGCCGCTTCGATGGCCGCGTTGAGCGCCAGCAGCGTCGTCTGGCTGGCAAAATCTGAGACCATCTGGACAATCTCGCCAATCTCCTGGCTGCTTTCGCCCAGCCGCTTCATCTTCTTCACGGATTGCAGCGCCATTTCACGAACGGCGCTCATCCCTTCGGCGGCGCGTTCGGCGGCCTCGCGCCCATCTTTGGCAATCCGGATGCCCTCCTGCGTCACCTGGCTGGCGTCATGCGCGACATCTGCAATCGAGCTGACGCTTTTTGCCATCTCGCCGACGGCGCCAGAGACAGCAATGATTTGCTGCGCCTGTTGCTGGGCGCTGGTGGTCAACTGCGCGGCGGCGTCGCGGCTTTCGCTGGCGCTCACACTCACGACCTCGCTGGCCTGTCGCGCGTCGCCCAGCAGACCGCGTAGGCTCTGGAACACGCTATTGAGCGAGTTGGTCATTGGCGTCAGTGTTGTGCCGCTGAGTTGTATGTGGATGCCAAGATTCCCCTGGCGCACCTGTTCGAGCTGATAGAGCAAGTCAAACAACTGCGCTTCGAGGGCCTTGCGTTCCAGTTCCCGTTCCTGGAAGAGATGCGAGGTTTCGATAGCCAGCGCAGCCTGGCCGGCAAACATCTCCACCAATTCAATCGTATCAAGCGTGGGAACTTTGCCGTCCTCCGGTTGATCGAGCGAGATGATGCCGAGCAAACGATCCTCTCGTGGGCTTATGAGCGGCACCAGCAGCATATCATCCGGGTGCCAGGCGTCTGGCGCTCGCTGGGCGCTGGGCGACAGTGGTGTGTAGATGGAGACCGTTTCGATTCCTTCGAGCAGGTGCTTGTACTCATGGCTGATGAAATAGGAATGGCTGATACAAAATTCCGGGCGCATCACCGCCAGCAGACGTGGCAGCGGCGGTGGCGACTGCACGAGAATCTGGCGCTCGGCTTCGTTCAAGCCAGCAGTCGCGGCGACCTCCATCGTCTGGTCTGGGCGGATGAGGTTGAGTGCAGCGGCGCGAAACCCCAGGGTGCCCGTGATGCCCTCGACCACCTGCGTGAGAATGCGGTCGAGTTCCACATCGGCGCGGAGTTCACTCCCCAGGCGCATGATCTCCTTGAGCTGTCGTGTGCGCCGCTCGATATCTTTGTCGGAACTTCGCCGTTGCACCCAATTCGCAACCATCGCGCTGGCCTCCTCCTGGTGTCCTCACGCTGTGTCAGAACACCCGTTCGCTTGACCCCACCACACTTGCTCACAGCACATACTCTTGCCGCGAAGGATAGCATATTGCGAGCGGACGTACAAATCAGGTTCAGCGCGCGTCTGCAACTGTCGCCACATTCAATGGGGCTGATACGGACGGGGGCAACCGTTGCGCTTCCCGAAGGTACTCATAGGCGCCAGCATAACCCAACTCAATCCACATCGCCGCTTTATCGAAATCCAGCGTGCCGCCGCTGATATTCGCGCCCAGGCGCAGCACATGCGTCTCAATGCCGCGTGGCAATCGTTCCAGCGCGCGGGTCAATTGATAGCGGCTCATCACGTTAGCAGTGCGTTCCAGCACGGCAACCATTGTATGCACTGAGGAGGTGCGTGCGGAACGGGGAGTGGTGTGGCGCGATGACGAATCGGCGGGCAACAGCGGCGCGACGACATTTGCATTGTCGTAGCCGACATCCAGCACGAAGATGCGCCGGGCGCCCAGCATCAACGCGGTTTCGATGCTAGCATTATCGAGCGCGCCACCATCCACATAGACATGATCGCCAATCGTCACCGGCGGAAAGACGCCAGGGATCGCGCCGGAGGCCAGCACCGCAGGCACCACCGGGCCAGACGAGAAGATCGCGCGGGTGCTGTTGGTGATATCGGCGGCGATGATGCGCAGCGGGATCGCCATATCCTCAAACGTCACATCCTTCAAGAAACGATTGATGAACTGGCGTAGCCCAGAGTCGCTATAGAGTGAGGGGTTGCCGGCGGCGATTCGTCGCAACGCCGCCAGCACCTTGCCAACGTTGATGGCCTGTTGCGGCGAATTGGGCAAAGGGTCTACGCCCAGCAGCAACCTGGTGGAGTTCGTGCTGATCCAGGCGTCGGCAAGCCATTCGACTCCTTCGATGCTTGGGCGTAGCGCCAGGCATGCGCCATTCCAGGCGCCAATTGAGGTGCCGACAACGACATCGGGGTATTCGCCCTGTTCCAGCAGCGCCCGCAACGCGCCCACCTGCAAGGCGCCGCGCGCGCCACCACCAGACAGCACAAACGCCGTGTAGGAGCGCCAGCGCGGACGCCGAATAATTGCGGAAGGGAAATCGTGAGCGCCGTTATCGCCCCCATTCAGCCCATCTTGCCCATTGTGCTCTACGTTCGCGTCGTTGCGAATCAGTTGTTCGGCCATAATTGTCCTGTCTTTCTACTGTCTCTGTCTCTATCGCGTCGCTGCTCTCTTTTTGTTGTTCTTGTTCAGTCTGTTGTCAGTCTGTTGTGTCGCTATCACGCCGCTTCCTTATGTCGTCGCCAGTTGCCGCCGCCTGCGCCTGCCGTTCGAGTGCGGCGCGCATCGCGGCCAGTGGCGCCGGGCGGCCCGTCCACAAACTGAATGCCTCTGCGCCCTGGTAGAGCAGCATGAGCATGCCACCACACGCGCGCAACCCATATGCCCGTGCGGCGCGCACCAGCGCGGTCTCCGGTGGGTTGTATACCATATCACATACGACTGCGCCCTGCGGAAGTTGCCCAAGCAACGCCAGTGGAATCGGCGCGGCGGTTGGGTCGCGCGTGCCAATCGGCGTCGCGTTGACCAGAACCTGCGTCTTTGCCAGCGCCACACCAAGCGCCTCTGTGTCCAGCAGATCAATCACGTTGTTGTGGCGCTGAGCGCTGTCTGGCATGCGGTGTTGCTGGACTGTTGCCAGCACGCTCTGTCCTACAGTGGGATTGCGCGCGGCAATCCACGGGTCTGCGCCCTCGCGCAAGGCAACGCTGATTGCGGCCCGCGCTGCGCCGCCCGCGCCCAACACCAGAAGACGCTTCTCGCCTGAGCCACTGGACCATGCCTGCTGCTCGCGCAGAACGCGCTGCAACGCCGGAACATCGGTGTTATGGCCGATCAACCGTATGCCGCTCGCCGTCTCCTCGCGCGCAATCGTGTTGACTGCTCCGCCAGTCTCCCGCGCCCCGGTAGTGATGGCATCGAGCAGCGGCACCACCGCAGCTTTATAGGGGATGGTGACGTTTGCGCCCAGCACGTCCGGTGCACGGAGGCTGGCGATGCGCACTGCCAGGTGCGCTGGCTCTGTCTCCCAGAGGGTGTACTGTGCGCTGATGCCAGCGGCGACGAAGGCGGCATTCTGCATGGCGGGTGACCACGAGTGCGCGAGTGGTTGTCCGATCAATCCCGCGCGCTGTATGACCTGCATTGTGCCTATCCCTCACCTGTTTCACGTTGTATTCTGCGCTGCCCATTCCTATCAGATTGTACATCTAGCGTTCTATTCAGGTTCTATCCAGGTTCTATTGCTGTTCCATAAACGATGTTCAAACGATCTTCCGGTTGCGCGTACACCCTCCAGAATGATGGTGTTGTACGCGCGCAACCATCGGTCACATTTCCGCGCATTGGTTCGTCAGAGGAGTGGCAAAGAAAACGCCACTGGCGGTCTGGCGCACAAAGCGCCGGTTGCGGTGAACACATGAAAGGCACGGTATGGCAATGGCTGATGAAAAAATTTCGATGTTGCAGATGGCAGTTACGGACATGGCGAAGACCAAAGCGTTCTATGCAGAGCAATTGGGCTTTCAGGTCTCTACAGACTACGGACAGGGCGCTCATCACTGGGTCTCCTTTGAACTCCCAGGAGGCGGTCCTACGCTGACCTTATCAACCATGCACGGCAATATGAAACCGGGTACGATGAGACTCTATCTCTCAACGTCAGACATAGAAGCGGCATATCCCCAGTTCACAGCGAAGGGTGTCGAGGCCAGCGACGTGAAGGATGATCTCTATGGCCCCGGCTCTGGCGTCAAGTGGTTTGCCTTTAGCGATCCCGATAGGAACGCCTGGACCGTGGCGCAGTCCTAATCGTATCTTGTGAACACGTACATACGCGCATAGACTGGGGGACGATTGGCGCATGGCGCAATCCGCTGCTGCTGGCGCACCACTGCGCCACCCTGCGTTCCAGCGGCTCTGGCTGGGGCTGAGCATCTCGTATCTTGGCGATCAGTTCACCCTCATCGCCTTGCTCTGGTTCGTATTGCAGGTGACTGGCTCTGGCACAGCGGTGGGCCTCGTCATTCTCTGCTTCGACCTTCCTGGCATCGTCACCGGGGCGCTCATCGGGCGCCTCCTGGATCGCTACCAGCCGCGTCTGGTGATGAGCTTTGACAACCTCGCCCGCGCGGCGCTCATCGCGGCGATTCCCATGCTCTATGCCATAGGGTTGCTGCACCTCTGGCACGTCTTCGTGCTGGCGTTGCTGGCCGGAGTTCTCTCGCCAGCAACCACCGCCGGAGTGCGCGCGTTTGTTCCACATCTGGTGGATGATCGTGACCTCGACCGCGCCAATGCGCTCACTGCGGCCAGCTTGCAATTTTCCTATCTCGCTGGCCCAGTGGTGGCGGGCCTCGTTGTCGCCAGGCTGGGTGGACCCTGGGCGCTGTTCGTTGATGCCGCCAGCTTCTTGCTCATGGGCGTGCTGGCGTTGACGCTGCCAGCGATCACGCGCCCGGCACACACGATAGATTCATCTCACAGTACGCGACACAGCACATCACCAGTAACCAAACCAGTAACCAAACGGGAGTTGGCGAGTCGCTGGCTCGGCTTCGGCGCGTTGTTTCGTGTGCGCTACGTGCCCGCGCTCACGCTATTGTCGCTGGTGTTCTTCTTCTCCTACGGCCCACTGGAAGCGGCCCTGCCGGTGTACAGCGGCCAGGCGTTGCATGCGAACGCCGGTGGCTATGGGCTGTTGTGGACGGGCTTCGGCGTGGGCGCCTTCGCTGGTGTGCTGACATTGACCCGGCTCTCGCGCCGCTGGCGACCGAGCGTTGCTCTGCCGCTGATCGCGGTGTTCTGGGGCGCGTTGCTGTGCCCGTTGTTTTTCATCCATCAGCTTCCGCTCGCCATGCTGTTCCTCGGCCTGGCAGGAGCCTCCTGGGCGCCCTACACGCCAATGGAGACCACCCTGTTGCAACGGCTCGTCCCCGCCGAGATACGCGGCCAGGTGTTTGGCGCGCGGCATTCATTGGTGACGGCGGCGTCACCGCTGGGAGCGGCGCTCGGTGGCGTGCTGCTGCATTATCTTTCGGCGCCAATGGTGATCGCTATCTCCGGCGTCGCCTGTATCCTCGCGGGGCTGGGTGGCCTCGCCTCACCTCCTCTACGCCAATTGCGCCAATTGCAACGGGGTGACGGATAGAAGCCTCTCATCACACGAAACCGGAGGAGCGGTTACATGAAATGGGTGAATATATCTCGTATAGCGATGGACATTTTACAATACCCGCTTGACTTGGCAAGCAATCTCTGGCATGCTTTGCGAAGCAACTTCCTTGTAGGGGAAGCTGCTGCGTGTTGGAGCAGAGGGACGATAGGATCAATCCCGGTACGATGATTCTATTCCCTTTACACGCGGTCTTCAACGGCTCAACGAGTTGTCGAACAGTGTTCACACAGGAGACCACATGCGTAAGATTGCCCTATTCGTAGCACTTCCTTGCGTAGCAACGATGCTCCTCGCAGGCATCTACCTGTTCAGCCCGCAAGCTGCTTCACACGCGCAGGCCAGGACGAGTTCTCCCCTTGCACTCTATCACGGCATGCCCCGCATCAAAGTTCACGGCACGGCGAGCAGCACCAACTGGTCTGGCTATGCCGTTACGGGCGCCAATGGGGCCTATAGCGATGTCAAAGGTTCGTGGGTCCAGCCATCCGTGACCTGCGGCAGCCGGCAAACCGCCTACTCGTCCTTCTGGGTTGGCCTGGACGGCTACAACTCCAACAGCGTCGAGCAGCTTGGCACCGACTCAGACTGCTCGCGCGGGCGGCCAACCTACTACGGCTGGTGGGAGATGTATCCGAACCCGTCTGTGCAGCTTAGCACCTCGTCGTATCCGGTATCGCCGGGCGACACACTGACGGCTGAGGTCAGCTACAGCGGCGGCAATTATACGCTGTCCATGTCGTCTTCGCGTGGCTGGAACTTCTCGACAACCCAGAGCGGCAGCTTCAACAATTCGTCCGCTGAGTGGATTGCTGAAGCGCCATCGTCCTGCTCGTTCACCTGTCATGTGCTTCCGCTGGCCAATTTCGGCACGATGAACTTCTCCAGTTGCACGGCCAACGGCGCGACCATCGGCAGCTACGGTAGCTCGGTCTGGGTGGACATCACAATGACCACCAGCGGCGGCACGGTGAAAGCGCAGCCCTCCGCGCTCAACGGCAGCGGCGACGGCTTCAGCGACACCTGGCATCATAGCTGATTCGCGCTCAGATTTAACAGCCTATAGCTCAACAACGATCTCCCGCTGCGCTCATGCTCCTGAGCGCAGCGGGAGACTCATTTTGTGAAATGATGATTCCACGCAATCCTGTGCTGGCTGGCTTCTTGCGCGATATTCCTGGCTATATGGAACGTCTTGGCTCCGGCATTCGCTTTATGATGAGCGAGATGCGCAATATGCTGCTGCCTGATCCTGAGTTCACCGAACATCAAGACTTTGTGGTCACCTTCCGTAATGGGCAGGTAGTGGAGGAGCAAATTGGCCTGAACGAGCGGCAACAAGTGGCGTTACAAATTGTGCGGGAGAAAGGGAGTATTAGCACTGGAGAGTACTCTCTGGTTACGAGGGCTTCTGAGCGCACAGCATTTCGTGATTTGCAAGATCTGGTTGCCAAAAAGCTGCTCGTTGTCCGGGGGAAGACACGAGGCCAACGCTACTATCTGCCCTAAACGTCTGTAAGTGAATTTTGAGGTGCTAATACTTCTCAAATCCGAGGCTAAACCTCTCTTGTTAAGAGGGTCATGAATCCCCCCGAATTTTGGGTCAAAATCCCGCCATCGAATCCCGCCATACATGGCGGGATTCGATGGCGGGATTTTATGTCGAATAACGACTTTTGATATGCCAAATCAAATCTGAATTTACCAGGATTGGTGCCGGCGGTGGGATTCGAACCCACAACCCGTTGCCGGGAGCAGTTTTTGAGACTGCCGCGTATACCGTTCCGCCACGCCGGCCAGCGTGAAGCCTTTTGAAGCAAGGCGATGTTGCTCATGTGAGCAGTTGCAGTATAGCCGTCCGGCACCGCCCACGTCAAGCGATGGGGTGCTGGCAGGGAATGAGTGGGCCAGGCAGCGATACGTTGCCTGGCCCGAAGCGTATTAGCGTACTAGAGAATCAACAAGATCAACGCGCTGCAACCCGTCTGATTCCCCCTCTCCTCATGGGAGAGGGGGCTACGGGGTGAGGTCATCAGACACGCGCGATAAAGGTTGCCCAGTCGCCGATGGAGTACTGCGAGGCGACCCAGATGTGGTTCGTGCTGAATCCATCGTAGGAAGCCGCCTCAAAGTCACCCCAGCGCGAATCGAAGGTCGTCACCGTTCCCTTAATCAGGAAGTGCGGAGACCGCAGCGAACCCAGTGGATCACCCTTCGCGCGCCCAGTGTACATGATGCTTGGATTCAGGCTGGCGCTCATCGTGTCGAAGACCATCACGAGCCGCCCGTTCTTGTCCTGCATCATCGCGCCGAAGGAGGCTGCCTGATCGCCGGCAAAGGCGAGATAGCTGCTCTGGTAGATGCCAGCCGCGAATACCGAGCCACCGGTAAGCGCAGGCTGGAGTTGACCCCAGAAGATGCCCGGCACCGTGCTGGCCGCGCCGTTCTGGATGGCGGTATCCAGCGAGAAGGAGATCAAGCCGTTGCCCGACCCGACGCTATAGACCGGCGTGCCAGTGATGCGGGTGTCAATCGTTTCGACGCACTGGCTGCACCCGGGCTGGTCAGCATTGGGCGGCGTGACGTAGGGGTTGGAGTCCGCAAAGACGCCGCTAATGGTGTTGGTGGCAGGATTGTAGGCCCAGATCGAGAAGCCATGACACGCCGTGAAGAAGCAATCATCGCCGAACGGATCGCCGAAGATGTTGAACGAGCTGACCAGATACTCCACGCCTGGGTCCAGCACTGGCGTCGTGATCGTCTCCACCGGCTGCACGGTATCCAGGACCACGCCGCCCACTGTATAGTCGGCAACGAAGTTGGCAGTTACCGGCAGGCCGTTCTGCATGGCCGCCTTGTTGGCAAAGCCGGACTCAGCATAGGAGTACGTTCCGGCAATCGAGTCGAACATGTTGCCGCTGAAGGCGATGACATCTTTGTTGAAGCCGAACTGCGTGTAGTCAGCGGCGTTGGTTGTGCCCAGCGACATGTCAAAGCTGTAGACATGCTCGATGCCCGTCTTCATGCTGAGATTGGCGATCCAATACTTCGTCACGAAGTCGCAGTTTGGCGCAATGCCAAAGCCTGGCGCACCTTCGACCTGAAGGAACGCCACCCAGAAGAGACCGGTGTTCATATCGTAGAAGGCGCGGGGATCGCTGGTGAAGGGACCAGCAGGATCACAGCCCGCAGGGGTGGGATTGGGGATGCCAAAGAAGACCTGCGAGTTGACGGGACCGACGACCGGCACTCCCTTTGTGTTGTAGATCTCAATCGAGGTATTGACCGCCTGCAAGACAAAGCTCGGCCCGGAAGCCAGCGCCATATCTGGCGGCTGGCAGCCACCAAAATACGGGCAGATCGTTGCTGAATCTTGCATGCCCTGGAAGCCGATGACACTGCTCTTGCTGTCGCTCGTCTGCGCCAGCCCCGAAGCTTTTGGCGCGTGCGTATTATGTGCCGCCGCCGCTTTGGCTGGTATGAGTTTGCTCCCGCTCAGCAGCGGCATGGAGCGATGGGCAGATGCCTGGCTGGCGGTTTCTTTGGGCAGATTGAACACATTCAAGGTCTGCCCGATCACCTGATGCCCTGCGATTGACTTGGCGCTGAGCTTTGGCCCCGATGTTGCCGAATGGTGGGTTAAAGGGCTGGCGGCCACCATTGAGACGCTAACTGCGCTGACAACGAGCGCGACTGCGGCCAGGATGACAAACGTTTTCCCCGTCACATGTCGTGATTTCACCTGCTGCATCTCCTGTCATGACGACACATACGACATTCTTTTATCTGCCGGCTATCTGCGGGTATGCGACAATCCACTGGTCTGATGAAGGGGTCAATCTGTTTTCAACCAGGCTAATCTTTCTGTGCTTTTCAGCATCCCATTGCTCTACCAGGAGCCATCCCGGTCTACATGACAACCCCACCACGTCATGTCCCGCACGTTCGCCATACGAGAACGCACTCCGCTGTACGCACTCCACCACCACACTACCCGAAGGCATTTCTTGCGAGGAAGTGAACTTTGATCCTCTCGTCACGAAGACAAGTATACCTATGTTCCAGCAAGAAATCAACCAACATTCGTTCACAGCAAGGATATATGAACAAAGTGTCATCTTGTTACTTTGAGCAAGCATGGCGACATACCGGCTGGCCATGTGAGACGTTCGGGCACGCGCTGGCATGCGCGTGCCCATCGTGCTAGAGTGAGGGTATGGTAAAATCACGCTTTTCCCTCCTCCCGATGACTGCTTCCCGCTGGCTCTGGACCGGCACGTTGCTGGCGGCGCTTGTGGCTGTGACGCTGGCGATTGCCACACGAGCGGCAACGCCGGCAAATGGCGTGACGCCGGGCGGCCATGCAGTCGTCGGTGCGCCAGCGCCCCATTTTGCGCTGCCTGCTGAACAGAATGGGCAATTGCTCGCGCAGCCTATTTCGCTTGCCGCAGAGCGCGGACATCCAGTCGTGTTGTTCTTCTTCTATTCGCTCTGCCCCCATTGTCTGGATCAGGCAGCGGCGGTGCAGACGCTCGCAGCGCAAGAAACGGTCCACGGCCTGGGCGTTTTCTATATTAATTCCCCAGCAGAATCCTCTGGAATCATCGCAGCGTATGCGCAGCGCCTGGGCATCACCGCGCCGGTGCTGCTGGATAAAAGCGGTAGGGTTGCCGCCAACTATGGCATCGCTTCCTATCCTGCTACTGTTCTGGTTGACGGAAACGGTACCGTGCGCGAGGTATGGATTGGCGAAACCGGCGTGGACTCGTTACGTAGCGCCATCACGCCACTGCTCGCGGGCGCTCTGCGCGCGCCAGCCGCGCAAACTGCCTGGATGGGTCGCCATGTCTGACCACCCTCCCACTACCAACAAGCGTCTCGTGCTGATTCTGGGCGGCGCAAGGAGCGGCAAAAGCGCCTATGCTGAGCAACTGGCGCTACGGATGGCGCGCGGACACCCCCCCATCTATGTTGCCACGGCTACGCCAAGCGATGAGGAGATGCGCGCGCGAATTGCGGAGCATCGCCGCTTGCGGGATACAAGTGATGCTGGCTGGCTGACCATCGAGGCGCCGGACGATCCCGCCAGCGCGCTGGCCGCCGAGCAACGATTGCGCGAACCAGGAGTGGTGGTGCTGGACTGCCTGACATTGCTCGTTGCGAATCTGCTGCTTGGCGCTCTGCCATCGCTTGCCACCGATGATGGTAATAGCCGGGATACGCTGGATAGCGCAGCGGCGGCAGCCGTGGAGGAGCGCGCTGGACGGGCTATTGATGATGTGCTGGCTGTCTACGAACGCGGCGCGCGTTCGCTCATCATCGTCTCGAATGAGGTGGGAATGGGGATAGTGCCGGTGTATCCGTTGGGACGGCTCTATCGCGATCTGTTGGGCCGCCTCAACGCGCGCATCGCTGCGCGGGCCGACGCCGTGCTGCTGCTGGTGGCGGGATTGCCCATCGAGGTGAAATCCCTGTCACATGCCTGGAATGCCACCGCTGCCGATGTGCTTGGCCTCGATAGCTGATCAAAAGTCTCTCGGCTGTAAACAGCCGGAGCATGCGCGAAGTGGCTAAAGCCATCGGTCGTTGCTGGCTCTCTCAGCCCGTTGTTCGTGCGCCGGCACTTCACTGCCGCGATTTCTTTTAAACGATGCGCTGCGGGTTGGTGTAGATGTTGACGCTTTCGCCACGCAGAAACGCCGCCAGCGTAATGCCGGAGGCGCTGGCAAGGTCCACCGCCAGGCTCGATGGCGCGGAGACTGCCGCGATAATTGGGATGCCCGCCGCCAGTGCCTTCAGCACGATTTCGAAGGAGAGGCGTCCACTGACGAGCAAGACATGCCGGGCGAGTGGAAGGGCATCATCGAGCAGCGCACGCCCAATGAGCTTATCCACGGCATTGTGGCGGCCAATATCCTCGCGCAGCGCCAGCAGCGCGCCGTCTGCGGTAAAGAGCGCCGCCGCATGCAATCCGCCAGTGTAGGTGAAGACCTGTTGCTGCGCGCGCAGGCGGTCCGGCAGCGAGTAGAGCAGCGCCGCAGGGACCGTGAAGTCATCCACAGGCAGCGGCGGCAGGGTGGCGCAGGCGGCGGCAACACTGTTCTTGCCACAGATGCCACAACTGGCGTTGACGGTGAAGAGCCGCGAATAGCCGCTCTCGCTGGCGCGTTGCGCCAGATCAACGCCCGCCGCCGCTGTGACGACGATGACGTTTTCAGTGGGCAACCCATCGGTGTCAGTTCCCGTGGTTATGCTCGCCAGTTCAGCCCGCCGCGCCAGCAATCCCTCGCTGAAGAGGAAGCCCGCCGCCAGTTCTTCGTCGTGGCCTGGCGTGCGCATGATGGCCGCCAGCGAGGTGGGCGCGCCCTCTGGTCTCGCCACCTGCACCTCCAGCGGCTCCTCCACCGCCAGTTCATCCTGCGCGGCGCTGGTCGCCATCCCGTGCCAGCGCTGGATGGGGGCCGTCACCTGGCGCGTGGGGTCGAGTTGTGAGCGAATGGCGCTTTGCATGGTCTGCCTCGTTATTGTCGTCGCCTGTGGCACTTACCTCACCGGTTCACGGATGATTGCGGCGTTTGTGGCGGGAAGATGCTGCGATCAATCATATTCGTCAGCGTTTGGATGAGCCGCTCATCGCTGATCTGCGTTGCCGTTTGCAGGTTGGCCGCCTCCATCAACGTCAGGATGGCGAGCGCGGTCGCTTCGATATCCAGGTCCGGCCAGGTGATGCGGCGTTGCCGTGCCTGGCGCAGCCGCTCTTCGATCTGCGCCAGCACATAGCGGCGAATATGCTGCTGATATGGCGCCAACTCTGGTTCGAGCGACATGATTTCCTGCCAGACTCGCCGTAGCCCACTCTGCCCGGCGCTCAACACCGCCGTGACGGCTTGCTGAATCGTCTCGCGGTGGTTGTCATGCGAAAAATCCATCTGGGCAAGCTGGATATTGCCAAAGATTTCATCGAGTCGTTCGATGGCCAGCGTCATCAGCGCCTGCCGCTTGTTGCGAAAGTAATTGTAGAACGTCCCCACGCTGACGCCCGCCGCCGCTGCGATGTCGTCTGAGGTGGTCTGCGCATAGCCGCGCTCCATGAAGAGCGTGGCCGTTGCCTTGAGCAGATCGTCGCGTTTCTCGCGGCTGCGCGCCTGCTGGGGGATGCGCGGCAACTCTTTGCGCGCCGGAAAGAGCGTCTCCGCCAGCGCGGAGAGATGTTGCTCAACGGCAGCCTGCCCATCTCTTGCTGTTGGCATCTGCGCGCACTGCTCATCATCGTTGTTGCGCGTCGCCTGTTGTGTTGCGCCGTTGGCGGCTCTATTGGCGTTTGCCATGCTGCCCATCCTCCTCGCACATCACCCTGGCCGCTGCTCATAGTAGGTGATTTTCCCGTTGCCAACTGTTATAACATGTTTTTGCCGGTTTAGCCGCTATTGTGCGGGATACTGTCGTGTATGTGGGATATGAGAGATCGCTATTGGGTGATCGGCTGGGCGATAGCCGCGCGCACATAAGCCAATGCGTTGCGTAGTTGCTCCGCGTGGCGGGCGCGACCAAAGAGGCCAATCTGGGTGGGGTGAATCTCCAGCGTCACCAGCCCGGTGTAGCCGTCACGCGCCAGCAAGCCGAGGAAACGATCAAGCGGCAACTGCCCTGCGCCTGGCAGTCTGTGGGTGTGGGGAACGCTGTCGTGCCAGATGACATCGTTCAGATGAACATTGCAGAGGACAGGCCGCACGATATCATAGCAGGCGAGAATGTCTTCACCATTAGCGCCGGCATGGCAGGTATCGAACGTGACGCCGCAACCATGCTCTCCGGCGAAGTCTACGAGCGCGTGCAAGTCGTCCAGCAGATAGCGTTGTGGCCGCTGGATATACTGGTTGCTCTCCAAACCGATGCGCAGTTTGCCGCCGGTCAGCGCCAGCGCCTCGCGCAATCCGGCGCTGAAGCGTTGGGCGCGCGGACTGCTGAGGCGCGAAAAGCCAGCGACATGCACCACGCAGGTATCCACGCCAAGCGCCTGCGTCACCGCCGCCAGTTGGGGGATGCTTTTCTCTGAGTGGCGCGGCCATCCCGGCAACATCCTGAACGGCGGATGCACGCTGAGAATCGGCACATCATAGGCGCTGGCGCTGCGTTGCAGCCACCGGACGCCGCCAATACTGTAGCCCAGCCCCAGCACCAATTCGACGCCATCATAGCCAATCTCACGCGCCAGAGTGAGGCTGTAGCTCAGGCTGCGATGATAGAAGGTGCCGGTAGAGAATGATATACGCATGTGTGAAAGATACCCGCCTGGTTTCGCTCAGGTCAAGCCTGACCTAATATGGTGAGCAGTTCAGCGAGCAGCGCCGCGTTGGCCGTCGCCAATACACTATACGGATGGGTGAACGCGACGGGTCCAATTGGCTGCCCATCCGGCCCAACGAACAAGCCACCCGCCTCCGTGAGAATAAGCGACGGCGCCAGGAAGTTTTCTGGCGTCAGTCGTTCGCGCAGATCAACGTAACCATCATAAGCGCCTTGCGCGACATAGCAGAGATCGAGGACCGTCGCGCCGGTGCGCCGGATGGTTGAGGCGCCGCCAATGATATCCCACAGCCGTTGCGCGACGTGCGCTCTGCCGGCCTCATCCAATGCCGTAGCCAGTGGCGAGCGGGCGCGTCCGATGTTGATGCCGAGCATCGCATGGCGCAGTTCGCGAGTTGCGGAGGTGTGGCACGGCCTGCCATCTATGGTTGCGCCCTGGCCACGCGCCGCCGAATAGAGCGTGCCAGTAAAGATGTCACCACAGACCGCATACGTGACCTGTGCTGGATCGAGCGCTGCGCCGAAGGGCAGCGCCGCCACCGCGAACCCGACTGAGCGGATGCCGCGCCGGAAATTGTTGCTGCCGTCGCAGGGGTCCAGCACCAGCGTCCAGCGTGGCTGCCGCCCGACGGTAATTTCGCCCGCTTCCTCGCTCAGCGCATGAAACGCGCCGAGTTCGCGCTCCGCGACGGCCAGCGCGATACGCTCTGCCTCGGCGTCGAAGGCGCGCGTCATCTCGCCTTTGGGGTTGGTCGCCACCTGCTCCCGCGCCTCGCTCGCCAGCCCATCGCCAAGCAGATAGCGACGCACCGCCGTAAACATTGCGATGAAAGCCGGTCGCGGGTCGTCGCTCTCCTGCGCTGTCTCCTCGGAATTGCTCGATTCAGATGCTTGTTGCGTCATAGCCAATGCTTGCCCGTCCTTTGCCATATATTTTTCATCTCTCTGCATATCGTACTACGGTATCACACGTAGGTTGGAGTCCGATTGTGGCTAGTCATGCCATCTCCGGTGAAACCGCCGTCGCCGTGTTATCATAACAGGCGAAACTGCGCCGATATTGTGCATATGGAAACAACGCAAAGACCTTGCCAGTATTGTGGCTGGTGTGTGGCTGCGCTGGCAATGGAGTAGGAGCAAAACTGTGCGGTTGCCCTGGCGTATGACGCATACCACACCGGCTGAGCAATCAGAGCAATCTGAGCAACAGCCGGTGGAGTCTGCCATGCGCGCCACCGCCACTGCAACGCAGCCAACGCGACGCCGGGCGCGCTACTGGCTTTACGCGCTCGAAATCGCCGTCTTCATCGCCGCGCTGGCCGCCACACAGATTCTTTCCGCGAGCCTCTGGCGGCTGCCCAACGGTGATGTGGATGAATATTACGCCTATGCGCGTGCCTTCTGGGAGACACGCCCGCTCTTTCATGCGCTGCCGGTCGAATATCCGCCGCTCGCCATCGTGCCGTTTACGCTGACGATCATCCCTGACCTGCCGAATTATTATCACATCGTCTTCGCCGTCTGGATGGGCGCGCTAATGGTGGGCGGCTATATCGCGTTCCTGCGGCTGGCCGGTCGCCCGCGCGCGCTAATGTACGCTGTCTATCTCTTGCTCGGCACGTCGGCGACGCTGCTGGCGCGCTTCGACATCGTGCCGGCGCTGGTGGCGCTGCTGGCGCTCTGGTTCGCTGAACGCGGGCGCTTCGGCTACGCCTATATCTTCATCGCCGTTGGCGTGCTGCTGAAGCTCTATCCGGCGTTCCTCCTGCCTATCGTGCTGATCGAACACTGGCGTGCCGCCACACAGGTTGCCATCGTGGAGGGGCGCGAAACGGCGGAACGGGCGGCGAATTGGTGGCGCGGCGGACCGTTTCGGGCGGCGGCGCAGTTCTGGCGACTGCCAGCAACACAGCGCACCCTGCGTGGGCTGCTGCTCTGCCTCGGACTGATTCTGGGCTGCTTCGCCATCTCGTTCGTTCTCAATCCTGCCGGCACGCTCTCTGGCTTCCAGTACGCTGGTTCGCGCCCGCTTCAGGTGGAATCTACGCCGGCCTCGCTGCTCTGGCTTGGCTCGATCTTTGGCATCCCCGCGTATCCGAACTATTCCTACACCTCGCTCAATTTCGTCGGCCCGCTGGATACGCTCCTCAAACCGGCCTCGCTGGTGGCGCTGGTGGCCGGCTGCCTCTGGGTCTACTGGCGGCAGGCGCGAGGCAAGCTCACGGTTGGTCAGGCGTTCCTGGCGTGCCTGGGCATCGTGCTGGTGACGAACAAGATCTTCAGCCCGCAGTATCTCATCTGGATCATTCCGGTGGTCGCGTATGTCGAGGGATTCGATTGGCTCTGGCTGGCGGTTTGCTTCCTGACATGGTGCGACTTCCCCATCATCTATCAGTTGCACCACCCAATCCAGACAGTGACGTATAGCTGGCAATTCATGCCGGTGCTGGCGCTGCGCAATGGGTTGTTGCTCTACGCCACATTGCGTGTTATCATCCGCCCCAAGAAGACGCCGTTTCAGTTCCCTGGCAGCGCCTCCGGCCCACCGTCGCGGCGCACGACAACCGTAGACGAACGCGAGGCTCAAATTGCGGGAGAAGCCGGAAACGATGCCGAATCAGCAGCGCGCGATAGCCAGATCATAGGGGTATAGCCTGAGATGAAGTCAGTAAGCGTGAGGTCCGCCGGTGTTGGGCCGGTGAGCGACCGCAGCCACCTGTTCACCATCCTGCTCACGGTCGCCTGGTTTGCTGGCGTCGCGTTGCCGATTCTGCTCTCGCTGGTGCTGGGCCTCCCCGGCAAGGGGCTGCCGCTGATAGGCGTCGTCCTCTGGTTCGTCTTGCTGCGGGTCGCACGCTGGATCTCGCCAGCAGCGCAGGCCGATCATCTTATGCGGCGTGGCAAGTATGCCGAGGCGCTGGCGCTTTGCGACCGCGCGCTGGCGGTGCAGGGCGAGGGCGCCTGGGTGGGTATGCGGCGGCTCGTCTGGCTGAACCGGCGCACGACGGCATTGATTGCGCTGGGCCAGGAAGATCAGGCGCTCGTTGCGGCAATGGATGCAGTGAGCATCAACCCGGACCCAGAAACGTTGGGTAACTGCGCGATGGCGCTGCTCCGGCTCAATCGCTATGACGAAGCGGTGGTCGCGGGACGCCTGGGGCTGGCGCTCACGCGGGAACGCTCGGTGCTGTGTCATGGCGTGCTGGCGCTGGTGATGCTGGCGCAGCACAAACCTGCGGAGGCAGAAGCAATGGCCGGCGCGGGACTGGAAGACTCACGCGCGCTCTATCCCTTCTCCCGGCTGGAACGCTACACCACCTGCCTCGCGGCGATGACGCGCGCCATTCGCGAGCAGGTGCGCCATCCCGTTGCTGACGCGCAACGCGAATATTTTCACAAGACGCGCCGCAATGGCCAGCGATTGGCGCTGACTGGGACGCTGGCGGTGGAAGAGCAGAAAAAGTTGGAGGGTGGCTATCTGCGGGACTTGCGCAAAGCCGCCGGTAGGACGCCGCTGCTGCGGGCAATGGCGCTGCTGGAAGAAGCTGACTCACTGAGCGATCAGCCGCAGCAGCGTGAGCGCGCCTGCACGTTGCTGGAGTCCGCCTATCAACTGGCGCCGGAATATTGCCTCTGGTTCGTCTCCCAGCCAGGGACGTTCATCACGCTCAACGACGACCCACGCCTCCTGGCGCTGCGCACCGAGGCCAGCGCCCGCTTTGCCGCCTGGAATGCGCATGCGCCGGATAGCGAGGTCGTCGGGCTGGCGTTGACGGCTGCCGAGGGTGATGCGCGCGCCCGCCCCGCTCAGCAATCCAGCTATCAGGCGCTGGTCGTGCAGGTCATCACCCTCGGTGGCACCTTTGCCTTGCTACTGCTCTGGACCTGGCGCTTCTTTATCCTCGGCTCATAAGTGTTAGCGCCGCTCACCGGCGATTTTGAGCGCCTTGACGAAGTTCGCCGCCAGCGTATCGAACTCCTCGCTGTAATAGTCCTCGATCTTGCCAGCATCGCAGAGCATGGCGATATCGCGGTCAATCGGAATCTGCGCCAGCAGCGGCGCGCCGGTCAGCGCAACCAGTTCTGCGCCGTTGCTGGGGCCGAAGAGTTCGTTGCGGCTGCCGTCTGGCATCGTCAGATAAGCCATGTTCTCGACAACGCCAAGCACTTTACCCTTGAGCGTCTGCACCATCTTGATGCACTTGATGACGATTTCGGTCGCCAGCATTTGCGGCGAGGAGACAATCACCACGCCATCCAGCGGCAGCGACTGCATCACCGTCATCGGCGCGTCAGATGTGCCTGGGGGCAGGTCCACCAGCAGGAAGTCCAGTTGGCCCCAATCCACATCGCTATAGAACTGCTTGATGGCGCTGGAAACCATCGGCCCGCGCCAGACCACCGGGTCGGTGCTGTTCGGCAGGAACATGTTCATGGACATCACCTTCACGCCGCCCTGCGAGCGTAGCGGATCAATGCCGCCCGCGCCCTTCGTAGGGGTGCCACGCACGCCAAACTCTTTCGCAATGCTTGGCCCGGTGATGTCGCCGTCAAGAATGCCGACCTTGAGACCCTGCCGCTGCAATGAGACACCGAGCAGGCCGGTTATCAGCGATTTGCCGACGCCGCCCTTGCCGCTCATAATGGCGACGATATGGCGAATCTTGCCGCCCGCGCCGGGGCCGGCCATCGTCAGCGGGATGCCGCGCCCGACCGGCGCTTTGGTGGCCGGTTTGATGCCAATCGCTTCCTGCCCATTGGCGACGCGATTCAAGTCCTCGACGAGCGCGTTGGCGTCCAGACGGTGAGTGCGCGCGCCGCCAGCAACGCTCTCGCGTGAGCCGACCTCACAGGCGGTGCAGGGAAGTCCATGTCCCTGGAAGACTTTGACCGTCTGCGGATACTTCGTTACCACGTCGTGGATAATCATATCCGCAGTGATTTCAACTGCCATGCGTGCCTCCTGGCAACATCAGCGCGCCGCAGAGATGGGCGCTCATGAGAACCGCGCCGCCGTCCAGCCGCTGCGCTATAATCTCTATAATCTTCAGCGGTGACTTCAGCGTGGTTCTGGGCAGATGGCTGATGCTGCGCTATGCGTATGTGTGATGAATGAGTGAGCGCAACCGGATGATCTAATTCCGACTAGCCAACTAGGATTATAGCACGCACAGGCAGTATCCCGGCCAGATGGCGATGAGGTCCCAAACGGGTAGGCTTTTTGCGAGCGATTCTTCGGAGAGCGAGAGGAGATAGAACGTGCCAGAGACGGAACAAGAACAGCAGCAATCGGGTGCAAACGATCAGGTGGTTCGCGAAGAAGTACAGTTTCTCTTGAGCGGCGGCAATGCGCATATGTCGCTTGAGGAAGCTATTGACGACTTCCCGATGGAGCAGATCAACACGCTCTATCCAAAAGGAACGTATACACCCTGGCACCTGCTCGAACATCTGCGGCTCACGCAGTGGGATATCCTGGACTTCATCCGCAATCCCAACTATCAGGAGCGTGAATGGCCGCGCGACTACTGGCCGCCGGAGGGGCAACAGGCGACCGCGCAGGACTGGCAGCAGACCAT
Organism: Chloroflexota bacterium; assembly: GCA_021323855.1. Lineage (GTDB taxonomy): Bacteria > Chloroflexota > Ktedonobacteria > Ktedonobacterales > JADMIN01 > JAJPKE01. The sequence continues at coordinate 445,354 of JAJPKE010000045.1, forward strand.
CGCGGCGTTCCAGGCTGACCTCAAAGAGCTACAGGCGTTGGCCACCAATCCAAACACCGACCTGTATGCGCGCATTCCCCACGGCAGCGGGCAAACGGTTCTCCGCGAACTGCTGGTCGTGGCCGACCACAACGCCTATCACATCGGGGAATTCGCCATTCAGCGGCAGGTAATGGGCACCTGGGGTAAGGGGCATCGCTAGTAGCAGGATAGCGGCTATGTTTCGCGTCGAAGATCGCAACCGTGTCCATAACCGGGTACTCGAACTGGCAGCGTCTGATGCGCGGGTGGTCGCTGGGGCCGTCGTGGGATCGCTGGCGTTCCATGCTGGGGATCGTTGGTCTGATCTCGATCTGACGTTTGCGGTTGTAGATGACGTGCCAGTGTTGGGGGTGTTGGACGACTGGACTCGTATCCTCAGTGCAGAGTTCGATGCCATCTCACTCTTCGACCTCGCCAGTGGAGACAGCCTCTATCGCGTTTTTCTGCTGCCGGGATGTCTCCAGTTTGACCTTTCGTTCACGCCCACTTCTGCCTTCGGCGCCACTGGCCCCAAGTTCCGGCTGCTGTTCGGCAGCGCGGTCGAGAAGCCGCACACCGCGCCACCGTCACCGCATGAAGTTTTCGGCTACGCTGTGCATCATGTCCTGCGGGCACGCTTTTGTATCGCGCGCGGACGCTTCTGGCAAGCCGAATACTGGCTCAGCGACGCCCGTGACTGCGCGCTTCAACTCGCCTGCCTCCGGCACAATCTTCCCGCCTACAATGGCAGAGGCTTTGATGACGTACCTGCTGAGGTCCGCGACAAGTTCAAGGAGACGCTGGTGCGGTCATTGGGTCGCGATGAATTGCTGCGGGCGCTTAGATTCACTATCGCGGGTCTGCTGAGCGAGGCGCTCCATATGCCGGAGTTGCAGAAGATGGCAGCAAAAGTTGAACCGCGCCTGCGTGAACTCGTTATCGTCTGGGAAGATGAACCGGAAGCCACAGCAGAGGATTTATCATAGGCGCGGACTGAGAGCTTCTATGATTTGCTGTGCCGCGCGTTCGCCGGTCGCCAGCGCCCCATGCACCGTTCCGGCATTGCCGTCGGTATTGGTTGCTTCGCCAGCGAAGTAGAGCGTATCGGCAAACGGCTGCGCCAGCGCCGCTACTCCCTCCATGCCGCCGACCGTCAGATAGCTGTAAGCTCCGCGTGTGTAGATATCCTTGCTCCAATTGTGCAGGTAGACCGCTACAACCTCCGCCTGCATCGCATCAAACGACCACCCGGCGATGGCCGCCAGCGATGTGATAGCCGTGCGGGTAATCTCTTCGTCCGACTGTTTCGCCAGCAGCGCCGCCTGTGGTCCCCCCACCCAGCCGGTGAGCAGCGGCACTAGCAGGGGATAATTGGTCCACCAGGTCGGCATCATCTGCTGTTCCGAGAAGAGGAAGGACATATGCGGCTCGTGCAACGAACCATGCCGTATCACAGACGCGCCGGATGCAACTACAGCCAGCACATCGCGGTCCCAGAAGCGTTCGCGCAGCCGCAGCACCACGCGCACCACCTCTCCCATCGCCAAACCAGCCAGAGCTTGCGTGAAACCGGGCGGCGCAGGGTCGAACGCGATGCTGCCGGGCGTCCCTTGTGGCGCTTTCAACAGGCTGAGCGGGATGGTCACGATAGCTCGCCGCGCGGTAATCGTCATGGGGTCGGGTAATCCGTCACCTTGCCCTTGTTCCCCAGGCGCGGCAATGGTCTCTACGCGCACCTGCCCTGGCGTCCATGCGATCCGCTGGACCATCCGGCGGAGATGCAGCGTCAGGCGTGTGGAGTCGCACTGATTGAGAATGTGTTGCATCAGGCGATCATAGCCATCCAGCACGAAGAATTGCCGATCACCCCGGATGCGCTCAGATGCCAGTTCGCTCTGCGCCAGCCAGCGCACGCTCACCGTCGCCGGATCTGCCGCGTCGAAGCCAGCCACATAGTGCCTTGTCCAGCGACGCGCCTCCTCCCAATGTGGCGCGCTAAAGTAGGTAGCGATATAGGCGTCGAGCGCCATATCCTCTCCCTTATATGTCGCCAGCGATGCCAGAATCGGGTTTTCCTCGTCGCCCTCTTCGTCCTCACTCTCTTCGTCATTGCCGTGCTGGTCCTGTTGCCCCTGTGAACGCCCAATTGATACGGGTTGCCCATCCAGTTCGTAGAGCGTCACACCTGCCTCGTGCGCCAGGCGCAGCGTCTCCGGCGGACAGCCATGCACGAACGACGCGCCGAGTTCCAGGGGAATCGCGCTCTCCGCTGGCCGGATCGTCCGAATCCGCCCGCCAATGCGCTCGCGCGCCTCGATCAGCGCCACCGAGAGGCCATGTTGTGTCAACAGGCGGGTGGCAGCCAGACCCGCTGCGCCGGCGCCCACGACCACCACATCATAGGCCGGCTCGCCAGTGTATTCCACCTGCTTGATAGTAGTTGTCTGAGCTTGATTTGATTGGTGAGGCTGACGTTCCACTGGCATGATGTCCTGATGTCCTCGCGTGCGTTTGCCAGGCAGACTCGAACAACAGCGGGACATCCGGTTGGTGTCGTTGTTCGCTCTTTCCTGCCCGGTGATGTCTACCGTCATCATACCTCTGCGCTCTTCGCTCTGCCCAGCCGTTTTGCAGAAAGATAAAGACTGCCAGAAGTTTGTTGGCTTCTGGCAGTCTTTGTGGTTGTCTCAAGCGAGACAATGAACCTTACGGCTATCTAGCGGCTGTTGTGCCCGCTTCCTCATTCTTGAGCATCATGCGAAGCTGTTCGCGCAGTTCAGGAGTGTTTTCATGCCCATGCACTGCCACCGCATGCGCTACCGCCGCATCCAGCACTTCTTTCTCTTCGCCCGAAATTGTCAGCGTGCAGCCGACCTCATTTGGAAAGTCCCGGCAATCCGCCACTTTGCGTGCCATTGAGATGTCTCCCTTCATCTGCCAGTCTGGCAGGTTTTTCAGAACTACTAAGCTACCAAACTACTAGGGACGCACTTCAAACAGACGGTTGAATGGTGTGTCCATCGCGCGGCGGAAGCGGGTGAAACCTGCCTCCTCAGCGACGGCGCGGAGCGCGGCTTCGGTGGCGAGTGTGCCCAGCGCCACGGGTCCGGTGGCGACGGCGTTGGGCGTGCAGACCAGCACGGATGCCGCAGAATACACGCGCCCGACCGGATTGAAGTTCTCTTCCACGGTGTTGCCAGCCATTGGCTCGACCAGCAAGATCGTGCCATCCGCCGCAATCGCCTCGCGCGCATGCCGTAGCGCGCCAACTGGGTCGCCCATGTCGTGCAGGCAATCGAAATAGCAGATCAACTCATAGCCGGAGCCGGGGAAATCAGTTGCGCCTGCCACCTCGAACGACACGCGATCAGCCAGCCCCGCCTCTGCAACCTCCTGGCGAGCGGCCTCGATAGACGCGGCGTGATTGTCGAAGCCGAAGAAGCGTGACTTCGGGTAGGCGTTTGCCATGATCTGCGTTGACGCGCCATGTCCACAGCCGACATCGGCAACGGTTGCGCCTGCTTCCAACTTCTCGCGCACGCCAGCCAGCGCGGGAATCCAGTTCGATGTGAGGTTGGCCAGATAGCCAGGGCGGAAGAAACGCTCGGTGCCCCGGAACAGGCCGGCATGATGGTCGCCCCAGCGCATGCCCTCGCCGCTGCGGAACATCTCGGCCACATGCTCTTCGTCTTTGACCAGCGAGATGAAGAGTTCAAATCCACCGGCGACAAACAACGGATTCGCGTCATCTGCCAATGCCGCCCGCTGCTCCGGCGTCAAGGAATACGCGCCGGTCGCCGGATTGTACTCGATATAGCCGCTTGCCGCCTGATTGATGAGCCATTCACGTACATAGCGTTCAGTGGTATTGGTGCGTTTCGCCAGCTCCACCGAGGTCAGCGGACCATCGCTCGCCAGCGCCTTGTAGAGTCCGAGCCGGTCACCAATCACTACCAATGCTGAGCTGGCCGTCGCGCCGAAATCACCGATGATGCGCCCGAGAAGCGCCTGCATCTTCTCCTGGTCAATAACCTCTGTCTCTGCCACGTTCTTCACCATGCAACCCCTTCCCTTTCATGCGTTTCATGCGCGCGGCGTGCGTTTGTGCATGCTGTCTACGCCGGAGCGCCGCTGCAACAACGTGACTCAAACGTCACTCACACGAAGGCAAGTATAGAGGGAGAATGGCGAGATTCCTTCCGTGGCAGCACGGAGCTTTTGATTGCGGCAGTACGGATATCAGCCAAGATGGACGGTCGGTTCTGTACGGGGATGCGTTAGCCCTTGCTCGACGGCCCAGGCGGCGACCTGCGCGCGGGTGGCGAAACCTAGCTTGCCGAGAATGTTGCTGGCATGAGTTTCAACTGTGCGCTCGCTGACGACCAGCGCCTCCGCAATCGCTCTGTTGGACATGCCCTGTGCGATGAAGCGCGCCACCTCGCGTTCGCGTGCCGTCAATCCGCCGTGCTGCTGCTTCTCGCTCTGGCGCGCGTTCCGCGTGGGAGTAGCGGGGAGCGCGGCCATTGCTCTGGCAGCAAACGTCTCGCGCATCGCTGGCTCGGTGATACCCTCCGCCAATCGCGCAATCACCGCTTCACCTTCGCGGAGCGCCTGCATCAGCGCATCCTGCCGCCGTTCACGCCGGTAGAGGTTGGCAAGTGTTGCATAGAGACGCCAGAGGACAGCATGCGCATCCCACTGTTGGGCAGCGGCGATGCCAGCCTGCAAACAGCGCTCGGCCTCATCGAAGCGCCCATTTCCGGCCAATGCTTTGCCACGCAAGAGGGCAACCAAAGGCGCATGATACTCCGTGGTTGCATTGGGCGTGTTGGCAATCAGCGTATCTACAGCAGCCAGTGTCTCCGCGAATCTCTCCTGCGCCAGTAACAGTTCAATGCGTGCAGAGGCTACCAGATGTTCGCCCAGCGATGTTATCGGCATAGTAGCAGTTACCTCATCCAAAATCACTGCGGCGCGGGCCAGATCATGTTGATGGATGCAGGTAGAGGCAAGATGGCCGGCTGCGCAATGAATCCAGTGCGCAGAACCAATAGTTCTGGCGATTTCCAGCGCCCGTTCGCCGTAGCGGCGTGCGGTATCCTGATCCAGCAGATCATCATAGACGCAGTTTAAACCAGTCAGCGCGGCGCACGTCCACTGGCGATGCTCGATCTCCTCAGCAATGGCAAGGCTGTTGTGCATGGTTTGGAGTGTTGCGCTCCATTTTCCTTGTGGCCCAAGCACACACCCCAGGCTAAAAGCGGCGAAGGCTTCGCCAGATCGGTAGGCGATAGCACGCGCAATGCGAAGCGCCTCTTCACCATATCCTTGTGCAGCAGAGAGCGATCTGGCTGGCGTCAAGGTATTAGATTGATATGCCAATGCCGTGATACTCAGTGTGGCCAGGCAGGAACTCATCCCGGCCCGCTGATCGCCAGCGCGATAGAGCGCAATCGCCCGCTGGCCATACTCGTTGCACTTGATGAGGTCGGACCCAAGTAAATACGCCATCTCCAGGAAGTCACAGGTTTCGGCAATGCCAGCCATATCGCCGCTGGCCTCCATGATAGCAAGCGCCGCATGGTGCTGCCGCTGTGCCTCGACCGGCTCTTCATGATTGACATACCAATTGCCCATGCGGTTGAGGCTGCGTGCCAGCAGTGCCTGATCGCCCATCGCCTCGGCCAGCGCCAGGGCGCGGCGATAATACTCGCCGGTTTTCTGGTAATCGCGTCCTGCCCAGAGCATCCCCAGGCACACCAGCGCATGCCACTCCGCCGTCTGATCGTGTTCTACGATGGCCTGGTCAAGCGCCTGCTCGAAATCGGCCTGAGCAAGCGTAAACTCTCCAAGCATTTCGTATGCCTGCCCACGGGCGCGCAATAGCCCCTCCGGCGCAGGTAGATGCAGATGTTGCGCAGCCGAAAGGGCGCGCGTGAACTGTTCGGCGGCGGCGCGTGGCGCATAGAGCGCCTGCGCTCTTGCACCTGCCTGCTTTGCGTATTCCAGCGCCTTCGCCCACTCTCCCGCTTCGTAAAAATGGCGAGCCAGATCGGCCAAATGACCCTCCAACGCCTCTGCGAATAGTTGCTCGCTTTGATAGGCAATGGCGCGATGTAGCGCCGCCCGCTCGCGCGTCAGCAAATCATTGTAGACCACCTGCTGGGTCAGCGCGTGGCGGAACGCGAACTGGTCAACCGACGCTTCAACCACCAATTGCGCCTCCATCAGTTCTTTGATGAGCTGGATCAGTTGCCGCTCGTCGTGGCCGGTCAGCGCCGCCAATAAGGTGAAATCAAACCTCCGGCCAGCCACCGCCGCCAGCGTCAGCAGTTCGCGCGCCTCTAAACTCAGTCGCTCACTGCGCCGTAACACTGCGTCGCGCACGGTGCGCGGCAGGCGTATCTCATGTACCGGCTTGCGGTCCCAGCGTCCATTGGAAAACGAGATGTCACCGGCGCTCATCAGCGCATTGATGATCTCTTCGGTAAAAAACGGGTTGCCATCACTCAAACCGTAAACGCGGTGGACGAACTCTTCCTGCACAGGCTCACGGAGCGCAAACATCGCGCGCAGCATGGCGTCTATCTCGCTGGCATTCAGCCGTTCGAGTTCAATTTCTGTGGCAAGCCGCAGCCGCGCCATCGTCGCCAGAAAATGACCGAGGCCAGCATGCGTTTCGTCGCTGCGGAAAGTCAGCAGGATGAGTATGGGATGCGCCGTCGTCTGACGCGCAAACGATAGCAGGAACTCCAAACTGCTGTCATCGCACCAATGCAGGTCTTCAATCACCAGCAGCATAGGCCGATCATGCGCCGCTCGCATGATGGTCTGCGCCAGCGCATGAAAAAGGCGTCGCTTCTCCTGTTCTGGGCTTGTCGTTGGCGCTGGCGCCACGTCGGGGAACCATGCGCCAATCTCCGGTGCAATTTTGATGAGGTCTGTCGCAGCAGGCCCGATCCACGTGGTGATATCTGTGGCAGCATAGGCGCTGGAGAGGTGGCGCAGCAGGTCAATCAGCGGCGCATGGGGGAAGGCGCGATCAGGCTCGAAGCAATTGCCCTGAAGCGTTCGCATGCCCAGCGCGACTGCCCGCGCTTTCGCCTCTGCCACAAAGCGCGATTTTCCGATGCCCGCTTCGCCAGCAATCAGCAGAGTATGCCCTTTCCCTTCACGAGAAAGGTCGAGATGGCTATCCAGCGTTGCCAGTGGCTCACTTCGGCCTATCATCACAGGGCAGAGCAGCGTCGTCTCTGGCATCGGACACGTCCTCTATAGCTCAGGAGTATCCAACGAACCTACAGGAGTGATCTCAGCAACTATCCGGATAGGTGATATCTAACCCATGAACTATAGTATCGCCGCTCTGGTGGCGCAACAAGTCGCGTAACGACGTATCTTGCCGGGGCATGGCGAGGAGACCAACCGGCGCGAATTGCCCTTCTGTTGTCCTTCCCCGGATGGTTCTATGATATCCAGTTGGTCATCCTCTGGCTGCCATCTTTCGTGGCACCGCGCATGCGCTATGTTGCTCAGTCAGGGTGCGCGAGTATGTTTGGGTGGGGAGCGTAGACGATGGACCTGAAGCAGATTGCGGAGCTAGCCAGCGGCGGATTCGAGCTGGTGGGCGTCGCCTTGCTCGTACTTGGCGCTGTGATTGCGCTGATTCGCTATGGATCCATCCTGGTCCGTCGTGGTAGCCCATCCGTTGCCTACAGTGGCCTGCGCAAGAACCTCGGCAGCGCCATTTTGCTTGGTCTGGAGTTCCTGGTGGCCGCCGACATCATCCGCACGGTTGCCGTCGAGCCGACGCTTCAGAGCGTGGGCGTGCTGGCGGTGATTGTGCTGGTCCGGACGTTCCTGAGTTGGTCGCTGGAAGTGGAGATCGAGGGCATATGGCCCTGGCGGCGCGCGCAGGCGTCCGGCGGCGCGCTGCCAGAGCGGCAAAACACCTGACATGAGATCATCTCCAGGCCGCTATCATGGCGCGAGCGACCAGGAGCAACACGGCTAGTTGCCAAAGATGCTGCCGAGGTTGAAGCCGGCATTAGGATTGTTGCCCTGCGCGTCTTCTCCGGTCGGCAGATGTACGTACATGGATTGGATGCCGACACGACCGGGGCCGGTGAAGCGGTTGAAGATCAGGTTGCCGGAGCCGCCGAAAATGCCAGTCTTCAGGCCGTAGACCATCGGCTCCATGCGCACGCTTTCGTCGCGGTAAATCCAGCCGCCCGGTTCCACATCTATCTGTTCGCCCTGCCCCAGCACCTTCTCTAAGACGTTGCCGTAGCCATGCAGCCAGACGACGCCCTCGCTCTGTGTCGCGGCGAAGCGATCTACGAAGAAGCCGGTCGAGCCGAAGAGCATATTGCTGATGCCCTTCTGCCGCGAGAAACCATAATCCAGGTTGCCCGTCGCCGCGAGGTACTGATGTTCGCGCACCTCAACGGCCATCCCCGGTTGCAGATGAATCGGGAAGACATGGCCCGCGCCATCACGCGAGAAGGCAACCTCGCCGGGTCCACGCGCCTCCGTCAGGAAGATCGGCATGCCAGCGATGACACGCTTGAACGCGCCTTTCATCTGGTGAATGCCAATCATCAGGTTGGGGTCTTTCCAGAGGACGACGTGATGCTCGAAGATGATCGGCACACTGCCATCGAGCCAGACGTGCAGCGCCGGCACGAGTTCGCCCTGGATGCGATAGCGCAGCCCCGGCGCCTGACCATCCAGGACACTTGTCGGCAGAAGTTGCGGGGGATTCGGTTGATACTGATAGCCCATCGTACATGCCTTTCTGCGCGCACACCTGGCTTCTTTGTTATGCCGCCCGCTGTACGCGCTTGCCTCAAAACCAGAAAAAGCTGCGGCATAGGCCAGCAGGAGCTATGCCAGCCATTCCTCACAGTTCGCTGATTGGCATACGACCAGGAATAGCCACCAGTTGCGTCTTGCGTTGCCCTATGCCAGGATGCGGCGAGGCACATCAAGACCCATCGAGCCGCTGATGACAAATCCATGACAAAAGACGCTGGCAAAATTCATGTCGCTGTCATACCGCCCACTTATACTGAGGCCATCTACTGAGGCCATCCACTCCATACGAGGAGTGGAGACACCGCGAACGAACGTACCGCGATACACGCGATAGATGACGAAGGAGACACGGCGATGTTCTGGTGGGAATGGCACTTCGGCTTCTGGCCGTTGCTGCCGTTGTTCTGGATAGGAACGGTTATTTTCCTGTGTTGGGGCGTGGGCCGCTGGCTCGGCTGGCGCAACAGACCCAACGCCATCCACTCCGGCTACCGGCCTGTTGATACGCCTATCAGATCGGCCCAATCAACTGCATCAGAAGAACCGAGCGCGTTGGAGATTCTGCGCCGCCGTTATGCGCGTGGCGAGATAGATACCATCACCTTCGATCAGATGTGTGAGCGGTTGGAAAGCTCCGCGCGCATCGAAGGTTCGCCATACTCACAGGAAAATCCGCCATACCCGTATGAGTAGCGTTCTTACGCCTATTAGAGGAGATGTGTTGACATGAACATCACGGCTGCCGTGCTACAGATTGCGGTTCGTATCATCGGGCCGATCATGATTATCCTGGGTTTGCTGTTCTGGAGTGGCAACGCGCTCCAACTGATTCCGCTGCACATGCTGATCGGCATCACGCTGGTTCTCATCATGTGGGCGCTGGCTGTGCTGGGCGCTGTTGCCGGGTTGAACCTGGGATTCGTCGCGCTGACCGCCGTTTGGGGTCTGGTGATCCCGATTCTGGGGCTGACGCAGGAGCGCTTGCTGACGAACTCGCTGCACTGGCTCATCCAACTGCTGCATCTGGCGGTTGGTCTGGTGGCGCTCGCGCTTGCCGACCGTCTGGCGGCTGGCATCAAAGCGCGTAGCGGTTCCAGCTCGCTTTCCGCCCGCGCGGCGTAACCTTCTATACAGGCAGAACGCTACCGGCATCTATAGTCTTGTCCTCAAGAGATAGGCGCTGGTGGCGTTCTGCTTTTTGGCTGCGAAATGTGTATACGCGGCACTGGCAACAGGTATGACAGCTACTTTGTTGCCAGGGCGCCGGTGAGTCCGTTTTCATCAGTAGCACCGCTGAGATAAGAATGGCACATTTTTGCTGGCTGGCAAGGCATGATACAATAGCGGGTAATAGAGTGAATAGTATGGTTCTGGTGACTGAGCGGTATAGGATGCAGGTGGGTATCTCCATATAAGGGGGAGATCGCGGTGTTGGGCTACGATATCATCCATCGAATCGGCGCGATTGTGCGGCATGTGCTGGGCGTCTTGCTGCTCTGCTGGCGGCGCATGATCCGCACTGCCCTCATCACCTGGTGCATCGCGTTCTTGCTTGTCGAGATCGCCGGCGCTATCACAGCGAGACAATTTCCCGCGCCGATTCTCACGCATGTCGTCGCCCTGATCTTCGCGCTGGCGACGGCCTATGGCGCGATGGTGACGGTGCTGCTCGATGAATTGGTCATCGGCGCCGTGGATACTATCAAGTTCATCGAGGGCGATGTGGAGGCTGGCGCGCGCGCGGCGACGATGATTGCCGAGCATGAGGTCGGGCTGTTGCCCCTGCTGGGCTGGCTCGGCCTTGCGCCCAAACGCTCCACGCTTGCGCAGATGGCTCCCCGGCGGCAGAAAGCTCCGGCGCAACCCGCCCAACCGGCTCAGGCGGCGCAACCCATCCAGCCTGCGCAACCGGCTCAGGCAACGCCAGCAACGTCTGATACGCTCGCGGAGACGCCGACACACACTGCCAGCGAGCAACTGGCGCAGACACAGGCCGATGTCGCGGCGACCGATGCCTTCTCCGAGACGGCGCCGCGCCCGCGTGTCAATGCGCGCCCGGTGCGCGCCGATCAATTGCCACGTATCACCTGGGCAATGGAGCAATTGGCGCAGCAAGAACCACAACAAGAACAACCTGCCGCTATTGCCCAGCGCGAACCAGCGCCTGTGGATCAGGTAGTCGCTGCGCCCGCCACTGTCCCCCTGGATACGGCGGATACGACGACAACCCATACGGCTGGTACAGCCGCTAGCTCCGCACAGGGTGAAGACCGCACGACAGCGGCTCCATCACCTCTCGTAGCATCTACACAAGCGCCGCTAGCGCCTGAAGAATCCGCTGAGGAACCGCTGCCGTTTGTCATTGCGCCGCATATCGTCCCGCTGGCAGAGATGTACCCGATAGCGCCAGTGGGCAGCACCGGCGACGATCATACCGGCGATAATGACGTTCAGGACGTGCAGGATGTCCAGGACGATATAGCTACCGGCCATTATAGTGATGGTCCAACACAGAACGGCGCTTCAGGTTATCACGCGACGCCATCGGCGCCTGCCAGTACGACGAATGGGCGGGAGCAGCACGGGCAGCAGCGTGGTATCTGGTCGCGCATTAGCAAAACGCTTGTGGGCAATGTCCATCCACCCGCTACGACGCCCCTCGATACCACCTTTCAGGACGATGTACCGCTCAATTGAGTGACTGCTGAGCCATCGCCGGTGCGCAATTTTCCAGGCTGGGCAATTTCTTAGGTTCATCTCAGGTTAGGCTCACGTTGAACTTACTTCGCCGCGATACACTGGACGAAGTGTTGGAAGCAATCACGCAAACGGGAGGCATTGTGCGCTCCCACTCACATGTCCAACATCGTCAAGAACATGGATGGGAGAGTGCTATGGGATTTACGCCGTCTTTCGATACTGAGCATGTCATCGAGTCGGTTGTGGTGGGGGAGTTTTCCAGGACTACAACAATTCCAGAGGTGAAGGCGCCGCATGGTTCGTTGCGCTTTGGTGGCCTGATGATGGATGTACGCACCGGCGTGACATACTGGCGTGGGCGCATGCTTGATCTGTCGCTGGAAGAACGGGAATTGTTGGGTGCGCTGCTGCGCCATGCGGGACAGATCGTCAGCACTGAGCGTTTTGCGACGTTGCTGGGCGAAGATGTTCGCGCGGTGGATGCGCGCATGATTGCCCTGCGTTCGCGCCTGAAGCATGAAGGCGTCACCTGCCTGCCATGCCGCGCCGATGGCCTGGGCTATGTCCTCTGGCGTGGCTAATTGAAAGGGTGCCTACCCCACTGTGCGCGTCCGCTGTGACAATGGCGTCACCTCGGGCGCTTTTGTTTTGCCTGTCGCAGGGGGCGGAGTTCTGGTATGTCATCTATCATGCTCTGTTCTGGTTGGACCTGTACCTCGAAGGCTCCGCAGAAGGATTTGCTCCCTCTACCTCGCCAACAGCTTATTTCATGGCGCTATCCCTGCTCTCTCCCTTGTGAACAGCCTCCATCTGCTCGATAGCAGAAACTATCTGCTGAAGATCAGCTTGGCGATAGTCCTGACCCAGTTGCTCAATGATAAGCGGCTGTACCTGAGAAAAGATTCTGACAAGATTGGTGAACGCACGCAGGATTTCCTCGCGCTGAAAATGAGCAGGATAGGTTTGCCGTAAGGCAAGAAGGAAATTCTCAGATAATCGGGTTTCTAGGCGCCTATATCCTTCAAAAGGCAGGTGTTCGATGAACTGCAAGCAAGGCAGCAATGCCTGTGAACGCATGGTATCAAGGGCATCGGAAGCCTCAAAATACTCGCCACGGGCCAGCTTCGTATAGGTATACCACGTCCACCCCGAGAATCTCTGATAGAGATCTGCAAAATTTGGCGTGAACGCCAGTTGAGATGATGCGGGTTCTCCGGTAGATTCTCCAGTGGGTTCTTCATTGAGAGAAGCATCCAAGGGAGTACCTGCGAATTGATCTTCTGGATCAAAAAGCAAAACTGCACGAGGAAGCGAGCGAAATTCATTGATAGTGAGTACATGAACATCTACCTTCACGACCTGGCTTTCCACCTGCAAAAAGAAGATAAGCAGATTGGGTAACCCCAGATGAGTTGCTGGAAAAGAGGCGAGCAACTGACCGGCTGAAGAGACACATTCAGTAACCCAAGCTTTTGCTTCGGCAAGTGCTGTTTCTGAAGGAACCACCACTTGAAAATCGAGATCGGAATATTGGTCGGCAGTTCCTTTGGTGAGCGAGCCAGTCAGAGCAAGACCAACGCTGAGCTTACGCGTCAATTCAGTGATGCAATGATCGAAAACGTGCAATAAGGGTTTATAGGAGGTAATTCCCTGACGAATCGTGAGAATGTGATCCCTGTTGTGATCCCTGTTGTGATCCCTGTTAGGCACTACCATAATCAGTAACCTTTCCTTCAACGCATTTGCAGATGACAATGCCCATTAGAGGGGAGACGGGTGAAAGTTGTCCTGGTAACAAAGAGAGGAGCAGGGGAAAGTACTCCTCCAGCAGTGAGGCGGTTATCTCAGTCACCAGCACTCGCCCGCTTCTTGCCCGCTTGTGGCAGCACATGACATAAAAGCCTCTCATACAGTTTCTCAGAGAGGGCAGCAAGTGCATAACTCTTGCCGCTCTCTCTGCTGAATTCAGGCAAATTAGAAGAGCGACAACTGCTGCGGTGGTGGCGTATCGTCATCGTCTTGTTTCTTTGGCGTTCCGAGCTTACCGGCGGCGGTGAGCCGCTCGGCCTCGGCCAGTGCCGCCGGAATCGCCCGCTTGAAGTCATCCACCACTGTTTGTTTCAGTTCCGCTTTGTGCAGCGCGGCGGCGGGATGGTACATGCAGACTACCAGCCGTCCATCCACCATCTTCGCCTGCCCGTGAATCTGGCCGATGCGCGCCGTTGGGAAGAAACGCGCCATCGAGAATCGCCCAAGCGTCACAATCACTTTGGGGTTGATCGCCTCGATCTGGCGCGCCAGATAGTCTGAACAGGCGGCAATTTCTTCGGGCAGCGGATCGCGGTTATCCGGTGGGCGATGCTTGACGACATTGGTGATGAAGACGGTTGAGCGGTCCAGCCCAATGCTGGCAAGCAATTCATTCAGGAACGCGCCCGCCGGTCCCACGAACGGGCGTCCCTGGCGGTCCTCATGGTAGCCGGGCCCCTCGCCGATGAACATCACCTCCGCCTGCGCGCTGCCCTCACCGGGCACGCCATGCGAGGTGCCACGGTAGAGCGCACACTTCTTGCATGCTTCCACCTCCTCTGCGATACACTTGAGAAGTTCCTCCGCCGCCATGATGTTCCCTCCTGCCTGCTGCTCTTAGCTTTCTCGGTTTCTTCTGTCACTCCTGGTTGCTCATACCAGGTTCCCGCCAAAATCGCGCCAATGTGCGATATCATGTAGCATCTCTTAGCGTCTTTGTGTTGTCTACGATAGCACATGCAGCAACGGAACCGCGAGTATTGCCAGCCACCAGGCGCGCGCATGATACACTCTTTCCAAGTGTTCTTCTCACAGCAACAATTTCCGGCGGCGTTATCCAGCGAACTGGCAGAATGGAATGGATATGACGGCAAACGAGGCGCAGCGCCAGTCAGCAGCGCAGGCGGCGGGCGCGGGCAAGCGGCTGGTGCGTGCTATCGCTGTGGGCAACCGCATCAATGTCGCCGCCGCTGCGACGGAGGCCAGCTATTGCGCAGAACTGGAGCGCATCGTTGGGTTGGCGCTGCAGCATGTCGTGCCGGACCGCCCGAATCTGCTGGTACTGGCGGAGATGTTGGGGCTGCCTGCCGCGCTGAGTGGTCCACGTGGAAGACTGGCGCGTTATGCCCACACCGCCGAAAATGCCCTCACCTTGCTGGCGCTGGCAACGTTGCCGCGTGTGCTGGCGGCGCGACGCCGCTGGAAAGGCATCACCTTCGCGCAGGCGTTGCTGCTGGCGCGTGCTGATGCGCTTTACCGCCCGCTGGCGGAGACGCTGGCGCGGCTGGCGGCGCAACATCAGCTCTATATCGCCGCTACAACGCTTGCCCCGCGCCTGCGCCGTTCGACGGATCCGGGGGATATCCGGCGTTGGGGCGAGCGCAGCGCGCAGGCGGTCTATGTGCCGGAGGCGCCGGAGGTCTACAATGCGGCGTTGCTGTTCGGGCCGGAGGGGACGTTGATTGGTCGTGTCAACAAAGTGTTTCTGACGCCGCCGGAGATCACTACGCTGCATCTGACGCCAGGAAACCTCGACGAGGTGCAGGTCTTCGAGACGGCGGCTGGGCGGCTGGGCATCGCCATTAGCCTGGACGCTTTCACGCCGGAGTATCTGCGCCATCTCGATGCGCTGGGCGCGGAGATTGTGGTACAGAACGACGCCAACGATATGGCCTGGGCCGGTCCTGGCTCGCGTGATGCCTGGCAACCGGCGGAATGGCTGGCTTCGGTGTTTGGCTCGATTCAGCCAGTCTATGAGCATCTGCGCTATAACATCTGCGCCATGCAAACGGGGAACTTCTTTGATCTGGTCTTTGATGGGCAATCCTCCATCACTGCTCGCGCCGGCACGCAGCCGGACCCCAATGACCGGGCGCACAACTTCATTGGCGTGGACGCCTTTGTCAACACTGACACCGGCGAGCCACTGACCGGGGAATGGCTGGCGGTCGCGCCGTGGGTGGAGGATGATCCCATCTGCGCAGACCCTGGATTGACGCTGGCTGAACGGCGTGAGCGGTTGGCGGCGGTTGGGCGGCAACTCAGGCCGCGTGGAGCAAGGGCCAATCAATATCGTGAATCGGTCATCAGCGCCGATATACTCGTTGAAGTTGATGGTCTCAGGTTCGATGACGACCAATGAGAACCAATTCATGTGCCAGCCACAATGTTACACCGAAAAATAGCAAATTGGCATGTTATGTGCAAAAGTAGAATGTAGTGCTGATGAAAAGTAGTTGGGTTGTGGAGGTGGGCGGCAGGTGACATAGCGTGTTGTCGGGTAGTCACCTGCGAGCAAGTCAAAGGCAGACCTGACCAAGAGACCGCCATAACGCTGTGACCAGGGGAGGAGGGTGTATACCTTGGATACGCTAACACAGCAAGAGCGTCGTCTTCAGGATGGGAAAGAGCGCATTAAAGAGCGCATTAGAGTACAAGATATGCTACGGGCGCAGGTGCGCGTACTCGTCGTGGATGATGACGAGGCAATCCGTGAGACGCTCCGGCTGATCCTGGAGGAAGAAGGGTTTTGTGTTGATGAAGCGCATGACGGAAAGCAGGCGCTTGAACAGTTGTATGCCGCGACAACCCCGTATGTCGTCTTGCTCGATCTCATGATGCCGCAACTCAGCGGGATGGGGGTGCTGAGCATCATTGCCGATGAGCCATGTCTGGTTCGCCGGCATGCCATTCTGCTGGTCACGGCGGGGTCCGCCACCGCAAGCAGTTTCCCCGGCGATCTGCTCAATCATCTCCAGATTCCGCTGATTCGCAAGCCCTTCGATATTGACAGCCTCATCCTCACTATCGAAGAGGCCGCCGAACGCATTGCTGCCATTGATAGCGCCTCCATTAACGCCTCCATGAGCGACTTCTATGGCGACGATGACACCTCTATTGCCCACTCGAATTGAAGCGGCTGAGCGCCGGTTTGCGGCAGTTTCAAGCGAAGGATGAGCCAGGAAATCCGCCATGTGTGGCGTGCTGATGCTTGCCGCATGCCGCTGTGTTGGGTAGCATGAAGGGCCGAATGAGACCATAAGGGCTATTGGATGCGGCCAGTCGGGCTATCGGGCCTCTCCCGTTTAGGCTATACCATGCCACCCAACAGGCAGGGTGAGCGACAATATGTGATTAATGAGCGTCGCCAATAGAGGATGTTAGGCGTGCGAACATATGGACAAGCGCCAGGTTTTCCCATATTCATGTGTCATGTGTTTGACCAGATGGGTGTTAGCTGTTGCTTCATGCAGATAGATGCTGATAGATGGGGGAGTGCGCGATGGGAGATGTAGGGGATACGGCGGCAGAGGAGCCTCGCAAACGCACGCGCCAGCGATTGCCCGCTCCATCTGCGCCAAACAGCGGGACGCCAGCGATACCAGCGATAGATGGGCAGCATGCTACATCAGATGATACACTTCCCTCGCTGGCGTCCGAGGGACGAACGAGTGGGCGGCGCGCAGCACGGAAAGCGCCATCCTCGCAGCTACCAACGCCAGGAGAGGCCGCGATTCCAGCAGATGCGCCCGATGCTGGCAAAGGCGCATCGCATCGCAGCCTGATGCCGCGTCGCCGCGCCGCCGTCGGGCGTCCGCATAAGCGCGAGAGCAATATCGTCGGGCTGGTTGAACGCGCTCGTTTGACCTCCGAACTCAAGCCCATTCTGCCGCTGCCGGATCCGCTCTTTGTGGCGCTGCCGGGCATGCGGCGCGCACTGCTCAATCGCACGCTCGACGAGGCGGCGCAATTGCTCACTAGCGAACTTGCGAGTGCGCTTGCTCCCGCCGTCGTGCAGCTTTGGATTGCTGACCCGATGCCCTGGAGCAGCGAGCAGGAGCGCGTTGGTGGCCAGGAGCTTACGCCGGTCTTGCGCGCCCGCGCCCAGGCGCGTGTCGCCGCGTCCCCTGCCAGCGACCAATACAACACTCCCTCCGGGTCACTTTCCAGCAGTCCTACGCATGAAGCGTTGCCTACTGGCTCACTTGCGAACGGCTCACATTCACGTCTACCGGCGCAGGCCAACGCGCTGATCGAGGAAGTGGTTGCCACTCGTCACCCAATCCTGCTCTTCGAGGCTGACTTACACCCGCTGGCCGGCGACTGGCTCGAACTGATTCCCACGCCACCACGCGCTGCGCCTGCCCCGCCTGCTGCTTCCCTTACGCACTATACAGCGGAGCCACCGCCGCACCCTGCGCCGCTGTTGGGGACGCTGGCGGGGTATCCGTTGTATGCGCGCGGCCAGTTCCTCGGCGTGCTGGCCGTCGGCACCAATCAACGGCTGGGGCCGCGCCATCTGGCCGCGCTCGAAGACCTTTGTGATCTGGCGGCGCTGGCCGCTGACCGCGACCGCCTGCTCAGCTACTCGCGGAGCCAGGAAGCCCTGGCGCAGACGGTCGTGCGTCAGGCGCCGGTGGCCGTCGCCGTGCTGACGGGCGCAGATCATGTGTTTGCGCTCTCGAATCCCGCCTTTGCGCTGCTGCTGGGGTTGGAGCAGAGCGACAATCTCACTGGTCAGCGGCTGAGCGACGTACTGCCGCCGGATCGTGCCCGCAGCGTCGCCGCCAGCCTGCGTCTGGATGCGGTCTACAGCAGCGGCGAACCGCAGGCGATGATTGAACTGCCTATTCATCACCTGGAACGCGGCATGACCTATTGGAACGTGACCAGCTCGCCGCTGACCAGTGTCTCCGCTAATACCGGGGGTGTGCTGGTTGCGGCGGTTGAGGTGACACGGCATGTTGTCTCGCGGCAACGCGCCCAGGAATCCGCAGAGATGGCGCAGGAACGTATCGGCCAGATGATGACACTGCACGCGACCTCGCTAGCGGTTGCCGGGCAGCTTGGCGCGGACCCCAGTGAATTGCTGGCGGATATTTTGCGCCGCTCGATTTCGCTGCTGGATGCGCGCGCCGGCACTGTTTACGTGCGCGACCCACGCTACGATGAACTGGAAGTGGTGGTGTGCCAGGGGTTGCGCGGCGATTACACCGGCGCACGCATCCGTGTCGGTGAGGGTCTTGCCGGACGTGTCGGTCAGACGGGCAACGGACTGATCGTTGACGACTATCGCGCGTATCCGTTCCGCGCCGCAATCTACGACGACGAGGAGTTCAGCGCCGTCATTGCCGTGCCGCTGATTCAGCGCGGGCAGGTGGTCGGCGTGCTGGATGTGCTGGACGACGCCGAACGCCGCGCTTTCACCGATGATGACCTCTGGCTGCTCGATCTCTTCGCTGCGCAGGCAGCGCAAGCCATCGAGAACGCGCGCACGTATGTCCAGTTGGAGCGCGCCTATCGCAAACAGCGCGATCTGGACCGCATGAAAGACGATTTCATCGCCACCGCCTCGCACGAGTTGCGCACTCCGCTCACCGGCGTGCGTGGCTTCCTCGATCTCTTGCTCGACTATCCCGGCTCACGCGATGAGCCGCTCGCGCAGGAGTTCTTGCAGAAAGCCTCGGAATCCGCACAGGAGTTGATGGAGATTTCTGAGCGGCTGCTCCAGACCTCGCGTCTGGATACGGGGCGCATGGAATTGCATACCGGGCCGGTGCGGCTGGCGATGGTGGTGGAGGAGGTGCTGCATTCCTACAAAGAATTGCAGCAGGCGCAGGGAGGGCACTATGATCTGATTGCCGAAGTGACGCCCGATATCTACGTGCATGCCGACCTCGGTCGCCTGAAAGAAGTCCTGGATAATCTGGTGGGCAACGCCATCAAGTATAGCCCGCATGGGGGGCGCATCGTCGTCTCGTGTGACCTGGCGAACTTCAATCCGCTGATTGGCAACGGCGACATGCAGGCGGAGAATGCGCTGGCTCCGCGCAGCATTGATGAGCGCCCAACCGTCGTGATGCCGCATGTCGTCGCAGACGCCGGGGATGTAGAGGATACGCCGACTGCGCCGCTGCCTGCCGTGGTGGCGGCGGCGCTGGAACAGCCGTATTTCGTCATTATGGTCAGCGATCAGGGCATAGGCATCCCCGAGAGCGAACGCGGCCATCTCTTTGGGCGTTTTTCGCGCCTGGAATCGGCGCGCGCCAGCCAGATTCGCGGGACGGGCCTGGGCCTCTACATCTGCCGCCAGATCATGCGCGCGATGGATGGTGATGTCTGGCTCCAGGAGAGCGCGCCGGGACAGGGCAGCACGTTTGCCTGCGCATTGCCGGCGGCGCAGCCGGTCACTTCTGGCGCGCTTATGCGTGAACCGGCTTCAGCGGCAGGTCGCTGATAAAGACGATGGCATACCCTATGGCCCATACATCTGAAATAAGTGCTCTGCAGCCCTTAGCCAGCGCGGTGTTGCTGGCTACTGGCCTCCCTGGCAACGCAGACGCCGGATCGCTGCTCTGGTCATCCGTCGCAGGCCAGCCAGTGCTGGCATGGAGCATCGCCGCATACGCGACGACGACGCAGATACGTGCGCTGGCGCTGGTGGTGCTGCCTGCGCGTCTGGCGCAGGCGCGCGCGCTCATCGCGGCGTTGCCCTGGGGCAACATATCGGTCGTTGCGGCACCAACCGGGCGCGAGCGTGACGCCATACTGTCCGGACTCGCAGCTTTGCCGGCAGACGATATAGACGGCCCGGACGATGCGCTGATAGTGATTCATTCCTGCAACTACCCGCTGGTGACGCCTGAAGTGATTGCAGAGGGCATCGCGCTGGCCGCGCAATTTCTGGGGGATGGCGCGGTCGCCTGCGAGCCGGTGAAAGAGACGATCAAACGGGTCACAGATGGCGTGGTCGTCGCCACGCCGCCACGCGCGCAGCTCGCTCTCCTTCAGTCACCACAGGTGTTCCCAAGCGCGGCCCTCCTCGCAGCCTCTCAGCGCCAGGACTCCACCAGCGACACGTTGGACCCCGCAGACACGGCATCACTTCTGCTGGCCTCTGGTATGCGCATCCACACGTTTCCCGGCGGGCATGCGCAACTCTGTGTCAGCCGGCCCGTTGATCTGGCAGTGGCAGAGCGCTATCTACTGCGCGCACAGCAGTAGCGCATGCCCTGGCTTCTACCCACTTCTGCCTGCTTCTACAATTCGGCAACATGCTATCTGTACCGCCCTGGTTGGCGCTGGCCCTCATTGTGCGATACACTATTTTCTGGATTTGCGAGCAGGTAACGTTCTCATGGTACGACAAGAAGCGCGTTAGCGCATGCGCGGCAGTGCGGCCAGCATGGAGGAGACGGCGCTGGATAGCTGGATAGGTGCGTTGATCTGGTGGATTGTGGAATATTGTAGGAGCATCTGATGAGTGGGGGAAACGGCGTGGAGCAGGATGAAACGGTGACAGCGCATGTTTTTTTGTCACTGGTCGTTCCCCTGCCGGTAGAGCAGGAAACGCTCACCGAACTGCGCACACGGATGGCGCGTGCCTGTGCCATCGCTGATATCGCAACCTACGAACTCCTGCTTGTCGAAAGCATAGCAGGTGGCCTGCCTGATGGCGCAGAAACCAGTGAAGTCAACGGCGTCAGCACTAATGCTGCCATTGACACTGGCAACGGCAACAACAACGGCAAAAATGGCCGTAACGCCAGTGTCAGTGCCGCCGCCAGCCTTGCGCGCACACGCATCATCGCCCCTGACCCAGCGGAAGCGATGTCCGGACGGTCTGCCGCGCTCCTCGCCGCACAGCAGGCGGCTGGCGAGGTCATCGTCATCCTTGAAGGAAACGCGCTGCAGCGTCTCCCCTCCGTGGAAACGCTGGCAAGCTTGTTCCAGGGCGGCGGCGATGCAGAAGTGGTTATCGCCAGCCGCTATCTGCCAGGGGCCGATGACAGCCCCGTCACCAACAGCCGGGGCCTCGTGCGCGATTTGCGGAGCTGGCTGACTCGTTCCACTGACACGCTGACGACAACAGTGTTCTTCCCGCGTCTGCGCCACTGCACTGACTCTGGCAGCGGTCTCTATCTCATGAAGCGGAGCGTCATCCAGGGGATGCAGGACGCGCCTGCGGAGCCAGCGAAAGCAGCGAAAAGTGAGGCGCCGTCGCTGTTGCTCACGCTGCTGGTGCGCGGCAAGTGGCACGATCTGGTAGAGACGCCGTATCGCAGCGATGAGGAGGAAGAGGAGGTTGTGGCGCCTCCGCATCGGCAGGTATCGCTGCGTGAGCTACGGGCGCTGCGCCGTGGGCCGCGCAGCCGTGGGCGCGTGCGCTATCGCTATCAGCATCTTCCTCCTGGCCCATACGATCCCGAACCACTGGATGATGAGCTGCCGGATTCGCCGGAAGACGCCGGCAAGCGACGGAGACGCCTGCTCTGGACGGTAGCGTTGCTGGCGCTGGCGCTGCGGATCATCCTGCTGCCTATCGGTCACTGGTGGGATTTGACGGTAGACTACAACACCTTCATAGATCTGATTCATAATCACTCGCCCTACGATACCATGCAGTATCTTTCGCATATCGCCTGGGCTTCGCATTGGGATTACAACTACGAATACTATGCCTATCCGCCCGTCATGCTCTATATCTATTATCCGCTGGCGCATCTGTACGGATGGCTCCATCCAACCGCTACGTATTACATTCCGGTATCCGGCGCGTTTGCGATGCCCAGCCTTTCCTTTGATTTTTTCTTTCTGCTCAAGTTCCCAGTGTGGATCGCCGATTTCCTGATCGCTGCGCTGCTGGCGCGGATGTCGGGCACGGTGCGCGGTTTCCGCGATTATCTGCTCAATCCCTATGTGCTGCTCGTCAGTGGGGCCTGGACCTTTGACGCGATTATGGTGCTGGGGCTGCTGCTGGCGGTGTATTTCCTTCAGCGCGGCAAGCTCGCGTCATCCGGGCTGGCGCTGGCTTTCGGCACGATGGTGAAGTTCATCCCTGCTGTGGCTGCACCCACCATTGTGCTGTATCTCATCAAGAAAAAGCGCCCATTGCACGAGATTGTCATCTTCCTGGTGGCGTATGGCGTCGCCTGCGTCATCATGCTTGGTCCATTCCTGCAAGGGGTGCTCTATGTCGTCAACTTCCATAGCAATCGCGTCGGCGGTGGCATGAACTGGGAGATGTTCTGGCGGCTAAGTACGTTCTTCCCGAAGCATGCGGACCTCGATCCACTCTCGCTGGCCATCGGCGCCTTTGGCACACCAACGCTCGTCATCGTGCTGCTGCTGGCGTACTGGTATTGCTTCACGGCAAAGCAGATGAGCCTCAATCGCATGATACTTGTCACGCTGCTGGCGTTCCTGATCGGCTCCAAGCTGGTCAACGAACAGTACGCGCTGGTGCTGCTGCCCTTTGCGTTCATCCAGGCATGGCGTGTGGGCGGCGCGTGGCGTTGGCTGGCACGGCTGCTCTGGATCGTGCCGTTGCTCTACGCAATCATGCGCGTGCCGATAGATCGCTTCCTCTGGCTGTTCTACCGCTCGATTCTCGGCGCGTCGGCCAAAGCCATCGCTGTGACGGCGAGAACGGGCTTTAGCGGGCCGTTCGTGCCCTGGGCCAATGAGTCTGAGCAGCAGATGATTATTCTGGTGCTGTCGGTCGGCTTCACGGTGTTGTGTCTGGTGGCGTTCTTCTGGCCAGAGCACAAGTTCATCCGTCCGTATCGCCATCTGCAAGCCGTCGAGTCTGCCGGGGAGCCAGCGGGCGTCGCCGGCGCAGAGGCCACCGACGAGGAGATCAGCCGGCCAGAGCCGGCCATCGCGCTCCAATAGGAGCCGATAGGAGCCACGCAATAGATAGGGTTCGTGAGAACCAGGACGATACAAGTAGATAGAGAAAAATACCCGTCATCCATCGCGTTTCGTAGAGACGCCGCAAGTGACGCCGGAAAGGCAAGAGATAGCGAGCATATGGCAAAGACAACTACTCCAGGTACTACACCAGGACGCAAAAAGGAAAAGACGCCCAGGCTCAATGCCCGCCTGTACACATTCGTCTCGAAAGTCATCACGCCCGCTGTGTTGCTGCTGGGTCTGCTGTTCCTTGCCCTCTTCCACTTCAGAGGCGTTCTGGCCAGCACACAGGCGACCGATAACATCTACAAAGACCAGCAAGCCTACAGTCTGGGGGCAATGTCCTACAAGTTTCAGCAGCTTGCCGGTATAGATCGCCCGAATATCAGCTACAACGGCGTCAGCCTGATCTCCTTTGTGGATTGGAGTTCAACCATCTCGATTGATGGCAACGCCGTCAATTTGTGGGATAACTACCACGGCTACGATTACAATCGCCAGAGCACCAACGCTACGCAGGTGTTCGCCACCACCAGCGGCTCCGGCTGGCAGGTCGCCGAGGTGGTGACGTTGACTGACAGCCATACGGTGACGATCCAATACTACTTTACCGCGATGCCGGTAGGCATTGCCGAGCCGCATCATGTCGAGCTGACCATCCAGCACTACCATCAAACCTGGCTTAATCCGACCGTGCAGAACAACACGTTCACGGCTGGCGTGCTGACTCATGAGATGTCCAGCGTCACCAGCGGCAACACGCCGACGCCGGTTGGCACGATGACGCTTTCCGTCAGCGGTCCCGCCGTCCCGCAGAACGCCATCGCGCTGACCTACCTGCATGGCAACCTGAATGCGACGGGCGTCTATCCAACGCTGACCGACGCCTTCACCACCACCTATGTGATAGACAACCCCGATGTGAACCGGCTCACGCCGCTGGGCACCGAGACGATCACATTCACCCCCGGCGCACCGGCCAGCACGCCGGTTTCCGGGCCGGTGCCGGTTCCCACGCCATAGCTCTTGTTTGCCCTACCATTTTCTATTGTTCGCTCTGTGGATAAGCAGCCGTGGCGTCCGAGCGTGGCACCCGCACGGTAACGGTGGTGCCGGGGCCTGGCTGGCTGCGCACCGTCAGCGAGCCGCCGACCAGCGCGACCAGCGCGCCGTGCGCCAGCAGGCCGGTGCGGGTGCCTCCGTTGCCGACTACCGGCAGACTGGGCAATGAATCGGTTGGCAGTGATGCCGCTTGCGCCGCTCGCCCGTTGCGTTCCGCCTCGCTCTGGATGCCCACGCCGTCATCCGCCACACGCACCACCACCCACTGCGCATCCGTCTCCAACTCTACCCGCAGCTTCAGATGGCGGTGCAGGTCTTCGCCGCGCGCATGGCGTCCGGCGTTGCGGATGGCTTCCAGCGCCGCGCCCAGCAGCAGATCAGCCACGATGGGCGGCAGTTTGTCGGCGGCGTTGCAGGCGTCAGGCGGCGCTTGCCATTCCACCTCATCAAACGTGCCGCGAAACTCGCCATCCAGCGAAGAGCGCAGCACGGCGACCAGCCCATGCTCCAACCGGCGCGGATTCGCAGCCGGCGCTGCGCGCATCAGCGCCGCCAGATCATGATGCGCCCGGCCCAACTCTCGCACCACTGCGCTCAACTCGCCGCTGATGCTGCTATCCCCCTCCGTCACCTCAGTTGGCTCCGCCGCATCCCCTCTGTCGCCTGCGGCACGAATGGGCGCGCGGCTGCCAGCCGTTCCCGCCGCAATCGGCGTTGCCTGCGTCGCCGTGCTAGGTGCGGTGTGGGTTGTATGCACACGCCCACGTAGCGCCTCCAAGCGCAGCATTGCCAGGTGCAGCCGGGGCAGCACATCGTCATGGAGGACTCGGCGCGGCAATGCGGCGCTCAACTCCGCCTCCAGGCCGCGCCGCCGCGCCAGCGAGACGATTGCCTGCGTGGCTGCGAACTCGCCAACTGCGTCCAGGATACGTTGCCCGCAGGCGCGCGCCACCTCCAGGTCGGCGGAGGTATAGCCTGCGCCGTCGCTGCGCGGCCCCAGCACGAGGCGCGCGACCACCCCGCGCTCATCCATTACTGGCAGCACCCACTCGCGTCCACTGGTGGCATCTGGCAGTTGGGCGTCAGGCGAGACATAGGTGAAGCTGCGACGCAGGCGTCCCGCCGTCAGCGAGAGCCGCCCACGCGAAGCGCCCAGGACATCGCGGCAGAGGCTAGTGAAGAGCGCCTCGACGCTGCGTTCCACCTCCTCCGGCTCCGGCGTCAGCCAGCTTGTCTGGCCGATGGCAAGGCTGGCGATGAATGGGCGCAATTGGCTGAGCAGGCGGTCATGCTCGCCATAGGACTGCCAGGTGAAGAGCGCATACATCGTCGTCGCCAGCACCATCAGTAGCAGGAAATCTGGCAACGCTTCAGGCTCGAAAGAGGCCATCCCGGAGACGACGCAGCCCAGTACCAGCGCGACAAACACCGTGCCGCGCCAATGGCTGAGGAAGCCGCGCTGAGGCAGCCGGCGCTCCACCAGCACACCCTGGCGGACCACAGCCCAACCGAGCAGCAACACCAGCCCCGCCAGCGCCACCTGCACCACTAGATCAGCCGTCACCAGGATCAGCGGCACGTGACCGGGCGGCGTTGCTGGTAGATCCACCGGCAGCACATCAGGCGCGCTATTGCCCAGCATTGCATGCTCCGAAAACGAGGAGGCGATGCCGATGAGCGCGACGACGAGGCCCGCGCCCATCATACAAAGGGACGCCAGCAGCAGCGCCGGTCGCGCACGCCCCCAGGCGTCCGCTGGGTCCCAAAGCAGCGCGGCATCGGTCGCGCCCGTGTTGCCCGTTCCGCCTGATGCGCGTGGTGGAGTGGCAGCAGAGACGCTAGATGGGCGTAGGCGGCGCGCCGCCAGCGAGGCCCACGGTAAGCAGGCACAGGTGGTGACATAGAGGACGAAGGCGAGGCCAAGCGCTGGTAATGCAGGCGAGATGACAACCGGCGTGGGTTCCGCCCCGTGCAGCCGCAGCGAAGCGCCCAGCAGCCGGATGAAGTCGCCATAGTGCTGGATGGCCTGCCAGTTCATCACCACCAGCAGCGCCGAGAGCGTGCCCAGCGCCGCTACAGCAATTAGCGCAGGCAGGCGCAGGCGGCGCATTGTTCCAGTGAGTCCGGCATAGTGTAGGCCGGTCGCCGCCCAGAGAATCGGCGCAGAGAACGCCGGAACCCAGGAGAGCCGCCACCAGAAGTCGGTCGGAGAGCCACCGGGCGGCACGCCCGCGCCGACCAGCGCGCCATGACAGAGGAAGAAGAGCGCCGCCATCAGCAGCCCCAGCCCGCCAACCCAGGTGATGGTGCTGGAACGGTTGCCAATCAGCAGCACCGTCAACCCCAGCCAGAGATAGGTGATGAGGCTGAAGACGGAGAGCGCAATCGCTATCTGCGCCAGCGCGCCCTGTAGGGCGAAATCGCCAAAATTCATCGTCACGCTTTTCCTTCGTTCTCGCCCTCGAAGAACGGCACCCAGCCGTTTTTGCGGTCCGGCACGAGCGCGTGCCCTTCTTCATCCCAGATGATCGGGCGGTCATGCAGATAGATCAGCGTGGCGCGGGCGCGGGCGACCTTCTCGTCGGTAGTGCTATCGCTGAGCCGCCAGGCGTCATAGATGCGCCCATTCGTGCGGCTGACGGCGCGGGCGTCGCGCAGCCCCAGGCGTTGCGCGATCTGCTCATTGGTCAGCCCCTGCGCCAGCAACTCGACGACCTTCAGCTCGTTTGGCTCCAAGAGCGCACGCGGCGAGGTGGCGTCACGCTCGCGCACCTCATCCACGCGGTCCTCGATCTCCGGGTCAATGAAGCTGCGTCCGGCAACGGCATCATAGAGCAGCGGCACAAGCATCGAAGGCAGCAGATAATTGCTCTTGCGCACATAGGCATAGTGGCTGAGAATGCCGGCGGCGCGAAACTCACGAAAATAGCTGTCGTCATCCTGGATCGAGTAGAAGACGACCGGAAAGCGCGGACGCTCGCGGCGAATGGCAACCGCCGCGCCCACACCGCTGGCGGCGGCTGCGCCCAGTTCCGGGTCGCGTAGTTCCACATCCATCAGCGCCACCTCCGGCGCGCTGGCGTCTGCGCCGCTGGATTCAACTGCGGCAATCGCCTCGCGCGCCGTGGCGGCCTCGGCCACCACCTGTACCTCGCCGGTCGCCTCTAATCCCTCGCGGAGCGCCTGGCGCACCGATTTATGGTCTTCGACCAGTAACAGCCGGATCATGCTTATTCGTTCTCCTGGCATCTATCGCATCTATCGCATTCTTCGCTGCATGTAGCGCATAACAGATTACGGGCCAACCGCTCAGACGTTCCATCGGCTACGATACAAATGGAGACACATGGCCGGCAATCAACCGGGTGCGAGCGTGCGGTGATGTGCGTGCTGGCCGCTGCCTACGGCTTGCCACTCAGCAGAAGACAACATAAGACAATTGGAGACTATATCGCACAAAAACGCAAATTGTGGTAGGCTTATAGCGTAGTCGAGTTGATGATAGAATCGCTCGTTCTGTAGCCAGTCACCGGGCATGTCGTTCTCTGCGAGAGAGGGTTCGCGCGGCGTGCCAGTTATGACATAACTCACATGGTCTGAGGAGGATCGCATGGATTTGGGACCTGTAGTGCCTATTGTAGTGATTGTTTTGTTCTGGTTTATTGCGTTCGTAGGTTGTTTTGTTTCGTTCAGACGCATGCTGCGCGTGCCGACGGAAGCGGAGATCGAGGCGGCGCATGAGGCCGCAATTGCCGAGGAAGGCGCCCACACGCACTAGCCCTCGTCCGTCTCGTTTCTGGTTCCTCTTCCGCCTGAACCTGGCGCACATCTGATACTATTCCTAATAGCACGCTGCTGCCCACGCTGCTCTGCGGCTGTGGGCTGGCTTGTTTGCGCCGATTTTAGGCTTGCGCTGCTGTTCTGCGATAGATACATGCGCGCAGATACGATAACCATGATAATCACGATAACAAAGAGAGGATGTGACCGCTATGGCCGTAACGCTGAAGTCACGTAAGGATATCGCCCTGCTCCGTGATGCTGGCCGCATCGTCGCGGAAACCTACGAGACGTTGCGCCCGCATGTCGTGCCGGGCGTCACTACCGGCGAACTTGACCATATCGCCGAGGATTTCATTCGCAAGAGCGGCGCGCTGCCGATGTATAAGGGCTTCGGCGCGCTGCGTGACCGGCGCGGCAAGATCATCCGCCCGCCGTTCCCCGCCACGATTTGCGTTGCCATCAACGAGGTAATCTGTCACGGCATCCCCAGCCCACGCCAGGTGTTGCAGGAAGGCGATATCATTGGCATTGACATTGGCACGCTCTATAAAGGATGGGTGGGCGACGCATGCCGCACCTTCACCGTCGGCAAGGTGGACGCTGCCTCGCAACGGCTGGTGGATGCGGCGGAACGGTGCCTGGAACTGGGCATCGCGCAGGCGCAGCCAGGCAACCACCTGGGAGACATTGGCGCTGCTATCCAGACGTATGCCGAGTCGTTGGGATTCTCTACCGTGCGCGAGCTGGCTGGTCATGGGGTGGGTCGCGCGCTTTGGGAGGAGCCGTCGGTGCTGCATTTTGGCAAGCCCAATACGGGTTTGCGCATCGAGGTGGGCATGGTCTTTACCATCGAGCCGATGATTAACGCTGGTAAGCCGGATATTCGCACGCTCGACGATCAGTGGACCATCGTGACGGCAGATGGCAAGCGTTCGGCGCAATTCGAGCATTCAATGGCGATCACCGAGAACGGCCCGGAGTTGCTGACGGTGCTGTAAGCTAGGAGAAACGGACCACTTGGCCGCCTATTTGGACCATGAACCGCATATTTGCCAACGAAGGATAGTGAGCGGCGAGGTCAAGGATGGCTGTGACCGTATCCTGCAATTCGGTGCGGGACTGAGTAACATAGAGAATGCCATCATGACCCAGTGCGTAACGAAGCTCTCTCAGAAAATCAGTATCCTTTGTGATGATAATCAGACGGCGTTGCTGAGCCTCGGCAAAAATTTCCGGGTCTGTCGCCAGTCCCGTTAGCCCAACATCGGCGTGTTGGAATACAGCCGCAAAGCCAGCATCGAGTAACCGCCGTTTTGTTCGGTAATTCACGCCTCTATCCAGCAGGAATTGCCAGCTAGGCGGCATCATGACCCTCATGTTTTACGTACTCAGCGGCAAAACGTAGGGCGATGCGAATGTGTTCCTCTGTGACGCCGTAATCATCACGCATTTCCTCGCGTGGGAAGTCCTGCGCGAGCATATCCAGAATGAGGTAGATTGGCACGCCGGACTCGACGACCGGCTGGCCGCCATGAATATTCGGGTCGGAGTAAACTCCTGCCATGTCGAATGGGTGCTGCATATGGGCATCTCCTCTCCTGCCAGGCAAAACAATTCAGGATCTCATTGTACCTCGTGCAGGTTTCCTTCTTGCGGATGAGTCCCCTCGATACGTCGCCGCACGATGTTGTGCATGCTATTGGGATCGTCGCGTTGTTCCTGAATCATCTGGTCAGCGAATGCCTCTTGTCGCGCAAGTTCTTCGTCTATTTCTTTCTTATGGCCAAAATAGTAGGCCAGAACACCATGAATAACCTCAAGCGAGAGCGTTGGGAAATTCCTCTGTATTTCTTCTGGTGCCATCCGGTGAATTGTGTATGCTGATACAATTGAAGTGACCGTTACGCGCGATTCGCCCGCATACAGATTCCCATCTCGTTCCTCGACGTAACTCGGACTCGGTATCTTCATTGAGGTTTTGTCCTCTCCGTTTGGCCGAAAATGGGTACAGACCCTATTTCCCTTGACCTGCACGTCTGGGTACTCCAATTGCCAGACACTGCTGATTACAGTATATACTTTTTCACCCCTTCCCTGGAAGAAACCTTGCTGTGCAAAGCCAGCGACAAATTGATAGCTGCTATAATACGGGAAGTGACACCATGAAATCATCGGCAGTGAATGCAGTGAATGGCGCTGACCTCGTGTTGAACTGCGGTGAATCATACAGAAGCGTCGTGTAGTGGAGCTAGGAAAGGCGAACTGGTTATGGCTGTGACTTTTGGGACGTTCGTTCCGCAGGGCTGGCGCATGGACCTGGCGGAGATATCTGACCCGGTGGAGAAATATGAAGCGATGACCGGCGTGGCGAAGGCCGTTGATGCGCTGCCGGGCTACGATTCGATCTGGGTCTTCGATCATTTCCATACGGTGCCCACACCGGAACTGGAAACGACCTTTGAAGCCTGGACGATTACCGCCGCGCTCGCCCGCGACACCAAACGGGTGAAGGTCGGGCAGATGGTGACATGCCTGGGCTATCGCAATCCCGCGCTGCTGGCGAAGATCGCCTCCACCGTGGATGTGTTGAGCCACGGGCGCCTCTATTGCGGCATCGGCGCTGGCTGGTATGAGCATGAGTGGAAAGCCTATGGCTACGGTTTCCCGGAGACCCGCGACCGTATGCGCGCCTTTCGCGAGGCCACCGAGATCATCGTGAAGATGTGGACCGAAGACTATCCCGTCTTCCACGGCGACTACTATCATATTGATAAGCCCATCAACGAACCGAAGGGTGTGCAGAAGCCGCATCCTTCGCTCTGGATCGGCGGCAGCGGTGAGCAGGTGACGCTGAAGCTGGTGGCGAAGTATGGCAACGCCTGTAACATCGGTGGCGAGCCGGACCATATCAAGCAACGGCTGGGCGTGTTGCGCAACCACTGCGAAGCGCTGGGACGCAACTATGATGACATCATCCGCTCCAGCAATAGCAACCTCTTCCTCATCAATCCTGGCGAAGATCCGGAAAAGGCGACCGAGAAGACCTATACGGCGATGGGCATTTCCTACGAAACCTTCGCGCAGAACTTCAAGATCGGCACGCCCGATGAGATTCGCGCGTACATCCAGGCGAAAGTGGACGTAGGCGTCAATTATGTTATCGCCTATTTCCCGCGCGTCGCCCGCGATCATGAGCAGTTGCACCGTTTCGCTGAGGAAATCATCCCGCATTTCCAGTAATCCATCCCATCAATCATCCGTCTCATCTGTCCAGGTCGCAATCCTCTCTTCCTGCTCACATGGGGAGGACGACCCGGACATTGGGCCAGTTCCGTCACAACATCCGCCTCGGACCTTGACTTGCCTTTCGCGCACACTCTATTATCTAACTTGTTAGTTGAACCATTTGGTTAATTAGCGTGGAAGGGGAGACGACAGGCATGGTCGAAACACGTATCAAAGTCGCTACGGAACGCCGGCAGAAGCGTGAACGTGACGCCGAAGCCGCGCGTGAAGCCATCCTCGCCGCCGCTCAGACCATCTTTGTGCGCTCCGGCTATAGCGGCGCGCGCGTAGATGAAATCGCCAAAGAAGCCGGTTACAATAAGGCGCTGATCTTCCACTATTTTCAAGACAAACTGGGGCTGTATCAGGAAGTCGTCGGGCGGATGAAATCACGCAACTTTGCCATGCTCAAAGAGCGCATCAGTGCGTTGGTGAGCGACGAAGCGGAGCCGATCACGCGTGAATGGGTCCGCACGTTCCTCGAACAATCCGTTCGCCTGACCTTCGACCATTATCGAGAGCATGCGGAAATCCGGCGGTTGCTGGCCTGGGAGAGCGCAGAACGCTGGCTGACCTTTTCCGGCTGCAATCCCGTGCCACCGGACGAGACCTGGGTGAGTAAGGTTCGAGCATTTCTGCGACGCGCGCAGGAGGCAGGCATCATACGCCCAGAGATTGACGCCAATATGTTGATGGCCAACATTTCGGGTATGGGACTGATTTTTCTCACCTCGATTCCGCGCTATCAGCATGTCTTCCCCGGCGTGGATTTCGCCTCGCCGGAGGCGCAAGATCATGCGCGTGAACAGATGGCGCTGCTGGTGGTGAATGGCGCGATGACGCCTGATCCCGATGCGGCTTCCTGAATATCCCAGTCTGTAACGTCCCAACCAACATCCCAATACGCGAATCTCCTGGACCCACACGACAGACCATTACTGGACCATTGGAAGTGGAGACACCCGATGCGGCTGGACTATAAGTGGCAGGCGGCATTGATTACTGCCGTCGGACTCTTTATGGCGGTGTTGGACAACACCATTGTCAACGTAGCGCTTCCCCAGATGGCAGACGCTTTCAAAACCGACCGTAACACGATTCAGTGGGTCGTGACGGCCTATTTTCTGGCGCAGGCTGCCATCATTCCGGTGACGGGCTATCTCAGCGACCTGATTGGCACGAAGCGTGTCTTCATCGGCGCGTTGCTGTTTTTCACGCTTGGCTCGTTCCTCTGCGTCTTTGCGCCAAATAAAGAACTGCTCTTCACCTTCCGTGTCTTGCAGGGCATTGGTGGCGGCGCGCTCTTCCCAACGGCGTTTGCGATCATCTTCCGCGTCTTTCCGCCAATGGAACGCGGCGCGGCAAGCGCGGTTCTCGGCGTGCCGGTGCTGCTTGCGCCGGCCTTCGGCCCCACCATCGGTGGCTATCTCACTACCACGTTTACCTGGAGCGCCATCTTCCTGGTGAATGTGCCGATTGGCATTATCACCGTGCTGCTGGCGTGGCGCATATTGCATGCGCGCGAGGCGGAAGACGACGCAACCGTCACAGCAGGCGCCGCTTCGCGCCCACAACCCCAGCGCGGGCGCTTCGATGTGGTTGGGCTGATCCTCTCGATGGCTGGCTTTACCGCGCTGGTCTATGGCATCACTCAGGCAGCGAGCAAGAGCTGGAACGACCCTAGCGTTCTGCCGTTCCTGATCGGCGGTGGCGTGTTGCTGGTAGCCTTCGTCATCAATGAACTGCTGGTCAAAGACCCGGTGATGGATGTGCGGCTCTTCCTGAACTACACCTTTACCGCCTCCAACATTCTGATATGGGCGATTTCGGCGTTCCTCTTCGGCAGCCTGATTCTGCTACCGTTCTTCTTCGAGGGCGTGCAGAATCTCACGGCGCTCTCCACCGGCGAAATCTTCATCACCCAGGGCCTCGCGGCTGCCCTCGCAACGATATTCTCCGGGCGCTTCTATAATCGCATCGGTCCACGCTGGCTGGCGGCCATTGGCTTCGCGCTGGTGACGCTTGGCACCATTGGGCTGACGAAGTTTACGGTGAGTACGACCGGCGCAGACCTGCAATGGTGGCTGATCCTGCGCGGCCTGGGTCTGGGCTTCGCCAATATCCCGCTTCAGACGTTGGTATTGTCCGTCGTCAGTAACCGCGCAATGGCCCGCGCTTCGTCGCTGGTGAATGTCACCCGCCAGGTGGCTGGCGCTATTGGCATCACGATTCTCAACACCTATCTGACGCAGCAGACGACAAACCATGTGGCCGCTGTCACGAAATCCTTCTTTGCGGGACCGGTAGCTTCGGCTACGGCCAAGTGCGTCGCGCAACTCGGTCACAGCCCCGCAGTGCAGGCCTGCGTTGGCGCCGCAGCGAAGGTGTACATTGGACAGAACGCCTTTGTGATGGGCCTGAACGATGCCTTCGTGCTGGCAGCCATCGCCACGGGCATCTGCACAGTGCTGGCGCTCTTCGTCGGACGCGACCCCAATCTGGTCGCGGCAAAGCGTGCGGCGGCGCGCGGCGAAGCGGTGGAGGGACGCGAGGCGCGCCCAGCTATCGTTGGCGAATAGGCGAATGACCTGAGCGATCTGACTCGCTCTCTCACTCCGTTTCTCCTGTGTCGCTCCGGTACTATCGGTATGGAATCCCACCGATAGCGCCGTAGCGACACATTTTCATATTTTCCAATAGCCTATTGTATAAATTACTGACACATGGTACACTGTGGCTGAGAGGTTGTCGGTATGGACTGAGTAGCCACTATCAGGGAAAGGGGCGGATATCGTTATGCACGAACGCGAACAGATGGCGAGAATGGCAACCGCACCGGATGCTTCATCGCCATCCTCACCACCAGCGCAGCAGATGGTCGAGCGCGACCGGGCCATTGCCTTCGGCCAGATGTTGCGCATCCTGCTCGAACGGCAGGAGTATTATGTTCCTCTCACCGGCGCCTATTTGTTGACAGAATTGTCTGAACGCACGCGCGCGGTGGATGGTTGCGGCATCCAGGCCAACAGTTTACGCGCCTATCTGCGCGGCGAAACCTTACCATCTGACACGAAGGTGCGCCTCATCGCGGACGCGCTACACCTGCCGCGTGGTGTCCTGCTCTTTGCCGCAGGCTATCTGACGCTCGAAGACTTGCCGGATTATCCCGGCCACTATACGACCCTCGAAGCCGTCGAAGCTGATATCGCAGAGATTACGCAGTTGCCGCTCTCCGGCGAAGCCAAAGCGCGTATCCTCTACAGCCTGCGAAACACAGCGCGCATCCTGCGCTTGCTGGCGGCGGAGCGCGCGCAAACCGGCTGGCAGGTCGCGCGCGACGAGCGCGAACTCGTGATCGAGCATCTGCTCGACCTATGGGAGAGCCAGGCGCCTCCACCGCCGGAACCTGCCGCGCCGGAGAAGAATGCCGTACTGGCCCCCGTGGAGGCGGAAACGCCGCGCCTCGCCGCAACGCCACCAATTAGCTCAGCCACCATATCAACCGCACCGCCTGCGCCAGCGACACATCATTGAGAGATTGAGTGTGCTTTGAAATCGAGGATTCCTTTATGAGAGAACACACCGATGATTTCGAGGAAGGAACCTCATGGACACCGACATCCAACGTTTATCGCCCGCCGAGCATCCTGAACGCGCGACCATTTGATATTCACCCGATCAATTCTGAGGCTCGCTCCAGCGCGCAGGTCCAGCCGCCTGCTGCAACGTCCGCTTTATCCAACTCACCTGGTTCACCTGGTTCACCTGGTTCACCTGGCTCATCGAAGGAACCTGGAAGGGTTGGACCGATGAGCATGCCAACGCATCAGCTCAAACATGCGCTCTATCAATCGGTGAGCAGCCGCCCAATTGCCGAGCAATGGGGCAACTTGGGCAGTGATGAGCCGGACCCAACTGGCGCCGCCGCCGACCGCCCGACCAATATTTATTTCTTGCTGCACTATCGCTATCAGGTATCACTTAGCGCTGTGCCAATGGCCGACCATGAATTGGGGTTGCTGCTGCCGCGCTCCGGACATGTCTGGCTCAATGCGCGGCTCTTCAGCGATGTGCCGCGTGGCCGCGAACTGGCGACCCGTGATGTCTGGTGGCGTGCGATTGATATCTCGCCAGCAGTGCGCTTTTTGCTGGGCTGGTGTGTGAGTCTGTATCGCACGGCGCACCTTCAGGGGGTTGCCCATGAGCGGCTCCCCGGCTGGTCGCGCCGGTTCTATTTCAGCCCGCAGATGCAAGACACCTCAAAGGAGCGCGTGCAACTCTGGTCGGATATCGTCTGCAATCTAACGGAGTTGTTTGCGCCGGAGAGCCGCATCTGGCGACAGTTGCAGGCCATCGCGCCCATCCGCGCGGGTGATCGTCACTGGCGGCTCCAGCTTGCGCGCGCTCATCAGAATCTCGAAGATATGCTGCGCATTCTGGAAAGCCAGAACAATTGCCCGGCGACGCTCATTCAGCGTACTCTGGATGGCAATCAGCCTATCACGTCGCTCGACGATTATGTGGATTTCACTGAATCCATCTTGCACGATATCCCTCTCTTACAGATGCAGCGCCTGATGGCCATTCGCGCCGTGGCGGGACAACCGCGCCCACAGGCGTCTCCCGCGTGGGGCGCTGGCATGCCGGACCCGCGCCGGCGTGCGGCCTTCTGGCAACTGCATCTATAACTGGTATAACTATTACATCTGTGCAGCCAGCTTACGGCTTCGGCTGGAAGCGGAACAGGCCAAGAAAGAAGAACAGCGCGCTCAGAACGACCGTGCCAGCAGTCAGGAACGGCAACGGCAGCGATGTATCATGGTGAATCAGCGCGGAGATGGCCCAGGCGACGATATCGCTGAACAGCAACCCGATGAGGACGAGGACCCAGCGCAAAAGAATCTTTGCGTTGGAGAATGGTCCCCGGTTGATCTTTGGCGCCGTCAATTCCTGGTCCACCAGGTCCAGATCATGTTGCAGCGACCGCAGCGATTTGTTAGCTTTGCTGGATTTGCCGGGCTTGCCGCCGGAGACCAGCCCATCAATCAGAAGCTGCACCTGCCGTTCCAGGCTGGCGATGCGGTCGTCGCTGCCGTTTACCCCGCTGACACTACCCATACCGCTGCCTACGCTGCCGTCGCCGAAGAATGAGCCGGTTCGCGAGACGGCAGGCTGTGGGTTGCGGCTGCTGGAACGTGCAAGCGTCTGCGTATTGCTGCCTCCGCTGCTATCAGTACTGCCAGTACTGCCAGGATAGACCATCGGTGGTTGCGCCCGCGCCGGAGTGTTCGCGCCAGTACGTATGCTGGCATTAGCGCCGCCATTGACGACGGAAGCAGGAGTGGCGCTGCGGACCGCTGGCACCGGCGCCAGCACAGGCGTGGGCGCTGTAGACTGCTCGTTGGATTGTGCGCGGCGTTGCCAGGCGAGCGCAATCGCGCCGCTCCACAGGTCCAGGATATCGCTGGAATGTTCCTGCCAGCCCAAAATGCTTTTGCGAAAATGCTGAACGGTGCCGCCACCTTCTTGCGGGTTGGTAATGTCAATCACCGGCTCGTAGTGTTCGCTCTCCAGTGGCCAATCGTCAGCCGCCCAGGGATGCGTGAGGATATACCAGCGAAACCCCAATACCACCGGCTTGCCATTGGGCGCGGTAAGGCGTGTGCCGTCGTCTTTCCATCCACTCGGAACTCCCACAGGTTCACCACCTCCTCCTAAATAGGCCCACAACTCTTCCCAGGGGAACGTGCCGGGGCAGAACGAGCGATTCACCGGGTCAATGCTATAGTGGCCGGTGATGCCGCCGTTGGCGTCGGCGGCGCGCCTGGGGATGTCGTACTTTTCACAAAGATAATCAATCAGGCGGAAGCTGGCTTCCTGTTGCGCCTGTGTCAGCTCTTCCTGATTGCCGGGGTCCGATTTGACATGTTCGATGCTAAACGTCAGGAAGTTGGGGTTGAGTTGCGGCGACCACCAGGGATCGTGCCCCTGCGTGACCACACCGTTGCCCCAGGCGCTATTCGCCTCGTTGACGCATTGCACCACCGCGCCGTCACGTCCGACGACGTAATGCGTGCTGGTTGGCGGGTTGTCCGTCTGGAACCAGTACGCGATTTCCTGTGCGCTGTCGCCGCCAGCCGTGCCGTGGATGATGATCCAGCGCGGCTGATGTCCCGCACGTCCCGTCCAGAAGTGAGGTGAGGGAATCCACTGTGCGGGTCCGTAATCGCTGCCCATAGTCTTTCTTTCCATCCTCCAACGTGCCATGCTACGGCATCCTGCGCCTGCTCTTGCTCTCTTGCGTTGCCAACGATGTCACATTCGCGCGCACTGATTCTGTATAGCAATACAATTGCCAAACTTATAATATGAAATGCTATATCGTAATATGTTGCTGGGCGAGGTGGGGGAGAGCCGCCGTGCCGCCTGTCACGAGCGCGTATACCGTCTGTAACAGTTCCTCGATGTCGAACGGCTTGGCGATGAAGATAGCGCCCAGCGCCGCCAGGTCTGCGCTCTTGGCGCTGAAGTGATAAGGAGAGATACCACTCACCGCCAGCACGAGGCGAGGAACCCAGGATATGCGGCGACGAAGCTGGAACAACAGGCTTCTTTCCGGATTTCTTTGCAGGTCATCGCCCAGGCTCAGGTCCATCAGCAAGATATCGTAGGGGTGGCCGGTTCTCGCGTCCCGCAGTTTGCTGAGGCACTCGCTCGCTGTCGTTGCTACGTCAATCTCATAGGTGACACGCCGGTCTTCTTCGGCAAAGAGTTCTTTGTAGAGAACGACCGTTTCACGATCATCCTCAGCAATCAGCATGCGATACACTGCGCCTGCGCCTGTAGCTGTGGCTGTGGTTGTTGGTGGTTTATACGCCCTCCTACGCTGCCCTTGCGCATGCGCGGGCCTCTTCTGCGCAAGGGTATCTGTGAAAGCTGTCGTGAGAGCTGTCGTGATAGTATCGTCAGCGGCTGGCCTTGCGCCTGTGCTGGTACCTGTGCTGACCGTTGTAGTCGAAGGCGCCATGCTGAGGAGGTCGAGCGCCAGCTCGATGCGCGCCAAACCTTCGGAGGTTGCAAGGGTTGGCAGGTATTTGCCCGCACGCCGCGCCTGCTCCTGGCGGGCAGCGCGAAAGAGGCGTGAAACTGTAGATTGGCTTACGCCGATCATCCGCGCCAGTTGTGCCTGTGAACAACCCAGCGCGCGGCGCCGGGCATCGAGCAGTGCAATCGCAGAGATCGGCTGCGTAACTGGTGGGGGTCCTGGCGGCTGTGAGGTACGCGGTGAAGCCACCGCCTGCGTAGTCGCTGTGTCACTCTGCCCGCTCTGCCCGCTCTGTTGCGCGCGTTCCCGGTCGCCGGAGCGAACGCCGCCAGACCCCTGAGCGCCCGAACTGGCATGGACAATTTTTGCCGCAGCGCGCCTTCCCTTGCTCTCCGCCATAGACACACCTTTTCTACACCACCACCCGACCGGCATATGCTTCAACGTACTCATGCGCTCATGCGCTCATACGCATATGCTGCCAGTTGTCTTCCACCCTCATCACCGGCGCCCACCCTCATCTAGATGTCGTTATGCGTTGCGCTGTTTGCTGCTCTGTTTGCCGTGCTGCTTGGCGCCAGGCGGCACAACAGCGCCATTCCTGGCTCTCGCGCGTCCACAGATGCGTATGGCATCAGGCAGAACGCACGGAGAACGCAATACGCGACGCAATACGCAACGTAACGAGGAGAGGGACAGGAATATATCATAGTACAGTAAATAATACTATGATATATTTGCTGGCATGTCAATACGTAAACACCCCAAACAGTCCTATTGATCGGGCTGCTTACTCACGTGAGAGCAAGTACTGTGCTAGAATAGTCTCTATCTCAATGAGTAGATTGGCTTTTTTTAAATTTTGTGCAGGTTGGGCAGGAAGCCACGCGGTACAGCAATGGATGCTTCGTCGCGGTAGGGATGTGCCGCTTCGCTCACGCCGGCTGTAAACTGCAACGGGCGCGGGTGAGGAATCAGCGGCGCAGTGTTCCGATCTCTGTGCATGCTGGCCCGCGCCGCAGGTTCAGAGATATTCCCGGAGGAGATGGGTAGTTGACCGACGATTATTTACATTCTGATGATCCTGAAGATGGGGAAGGCGGAGAACAGTCACCGTTCTCTGGGCAACTCGGCAGCCCCAGCACCACCTGGATGAATTTGCTCAGCGGCGCATCTGATGATGGCGCCCTGTCTCCCTATGATACAGGCGGCATAAGGCGGGTCCCCAGGAATCCTGGTGGATTGGCCACGTTACCACCGACACAGCCGCCAGAAAATACAGCGTCAACCGCCGGGGACAGCGCCGGCGCTTCTCCTAGTTCTCCTAGTTCTCCTAGTTCTCCTAGTTCTCCTAGTTCTCCTAGTTCTCATCGTATTGATAGTGACGACATCCAGTATCGCCCCACAATCCCGCTTCAACCGCCCACACCTCTTGCTGATGCGGCGCAGCCTGGGGAAGGCGGGGACCATCAGGGAGATTCGTCACCATCATCCTCTATCAGTTCGCTCTTTGATGAACGCTACGGTCAACATGGGGCGCCGGGATCACATGCTGGGGAATCATCGCCGCCTGCGCCGTTCGGTTGGCCAACGCCATCCGATGCTACACCCGCTACACCTGACATGCCCGAATCGTCCGAATCGCCCGATGCTCCTCATGCTCCTGATGCTCTCGATGCGCAAGATACTGTTCAGTTTCGTTCAGACGATCCATCTGCCAAAGCGAGTACGCCCATGTATGCACGCAGGCCAAACGAAGAATATTTCAATCCAGACCTCCAGCAACGCCGCTCTGAGGATGAGCGTCTCACCGGACGCTACTGGCCGGGGAATCGCATACCGTATCCTGGCAGCCCGCACGAGGCGATGTTCTTCGATGAACTCGCCATCGCCTTCGGCGAGGTTGACCCCGCGTTGCTGGCGCGGGAAGGCGCGCTCCGCTATGTCCGCTCCTCGCGCATGCCGGGAAAAGATGATCTCGCGCCGACCGATATCTACGCTATTTTCTATTATGGCCTCGGCCTCTCACTCCGGCGCCTGGATTGCACCGGCCTGCCCTATGTGTTGGCCGTCTATAACCGTTCCTCACACGACTTCTTTCTCGATTGGACGCTGCTCGTAGACCCACCATACGGGCAGGCGATGGTAGACCCGGTTTCCTGGCGGCGCACGATAGATGCTTCACCGATAGCGCGTCTGCTGCTGACCTGGTGCGCGGCGACGCATATCATCGAGAACTATAACGTCCCCCTGATGCTTGGGTTCAGTGCCTCGCTTGCGCCAGGCGCGGCGACGGCGAACCCTGCGCTTACCGCGTCATTGGTGAATAGCGACACGCTCAATCGGTACCAGAAGACGGCGATTGCGTTCGCCAACTTGCTGGCGCCAGCAGACCGGCTCTGGCAGCAGATAGCGGCGCTACGGCTGCGCATCCACATGGGCGACCCGGAGTGGCGGGCACACCTGCGCGCGGAGTACGGCTTTTCGGGGTATCCCGGCTATCCTGGTAATCCTGGCAATTTTGGTGGTCAGGGCCACCCTGGCGGCTGGCAGCGCCCAGATATTCCAGGAGTACACCCTGGCGGGATGGGGCATCCCAGCGGCATGGACCCGGTGGAGCAGTTGGTGGCAATTCTGGCGGAACGCAACAACTGCCCGCGCTTCTTGATCGAGCCGCAGCTCGACGGCACGACCGGCTCAGGCGTGATTGATTGGGATAGCTGGTCGCTCAATCTGCTGCGCGAGCTGCCGGGGTTGAAGGCGCGCTATGTCGCCGCTGAGCGTTACTTCCATTCCAGCATGTCGCCGTTCGCTATG
This sequence comes from Chloroflexota bacterium, assembly GCA_021323855.1. Classification (GTDB taxonomy): domain Bacteria; phylum Chloroflexota; class Ktedonobacteria; order Ktedonobacterales; family JADMIN01; genus JAJPKE01. The sequence continues at coordinate 486,608 of JAJPKE010000045.1, forward strand.
CCGTGGTCCGCGCCTGCGCTGGGCCGGCAGCCGGAGCCAGTGGAACTCCAGGTGCGGTTGTCCTTCTGACCGAAGTGACGAGCAAAGCGGCGCAGCCATATTTCCAGGCCGCGCCGCTTTTCAGTTTTCTGCATGGTGAAACGTAGCAGATCACACTTTGGACTGCGTGCGTTTGGTGGGCTCTACCTGACTATCGCGCTGGGCCTTCTCAGGCGTTGCCGGAGTATCTGCCGCTGTGGGCGCTTTCGTCGCTGGCTTCTGGGTCCCTGCGCGCTCCGGCGCGCCGCTGCCTACCTGGAGCTTCTGCTGCTCAAGCGCTTTCTTCATCTGCGCGCGAATCGGCTCCGGCACGTAGGTGTAGCTATCAATCGTCCGGATCTGCTGGTCCAGGCTTTCCTCCGTCACCCCAACCGACGGAACGAAATAAAAATCTTCCGGGCTGAGATAGCCGGCCTCCAGCAGCACTTCAGCGGGGTGCTTCCCCAGCGCCTTTGCCAGCTCACGGCAGCTCTCCGGCGTCGGGAGGACAGGGTTTTCGTCGCGGAGATAGCGCCCCAGGCTGACCTCTTCGACACGGGCGTCGAGTGAGGCGGCATAGCGTGCAAACTCGCTCACCAGATAGCGGTCGCCACGACGCTGGTAAAACTCCAGGTCGGCAAGTTGCTGACGTAGCCAGTCGCGGAAGGCATAGCGCCGGTGGTCATCACTGGTATATCGCATGGTTGTGTTGCTCCGTTATCAAGCATTGCCACTGGGTTGGTCCCTTACGGGATACATGACCGGGCGTTTCCCTGAATGGATCGCCCGTTTGCACGGCAACCCTCCATCTTTTGCTCTCATGCGCCGGTGGAAGGAGTGGTATCAGGTATTATGGCTTGCTTACCACCACTCTAATACATCAACGCATCGCATGGTACGAATGAATATACCTTAGTATAGCACCCGTACATCGGTTTGGCAAGGACGTATCAAAAACCTGTCGCGTTGCGATGCTATTTCCGTGTTCCTCCCTGGCGTGAAGCCGCTTCGGATTGCCTATGACCATCTCTCGCTCGTCTCTCACTCGTCTTTTGGTGGTCTAGACGATAGGCATTCTCGTTGTATCATCAGACGTATAGCTAGGAGCGGCTGTTGCTCCTGCTCTGCTCAATCCAGGCTGAAAGTCCTACGCGATGAGGATACAGCACGGCATCGCAGGCACGGTCAGATGGTAAACACGGAATATCATAGGGCGGCCCGGCAGACGAATAGGTGGGATGGGGAGCGCCGTCCCGTTCTTGAGGCTTGCCCTTTACAAGCGCACTATGGTACAACAGCGATACAACTGCTTCGGCGAACGGCGCGGCACCGCTGGCGTGCTGGACGGCGGCAGACGACAATTGACACATGTTACTGATAACAGGCATCACCTCCATGTATACACAACCAGCGACCGCTCTGACTCCGGCGCTCATCATCTACCTGATTGACGCCAGCGATTCGATGAACGAGCCATGTGGATCCACCACGCGCATTGGTATGGTCAACAACGCGCTGCGCGCCACCATCAAAGATATGGTGCGGCGTTCCATGCGCGACGGCAGCGTACAGCGCCGCTATAAACTGGCAATCTTCGCCTACAGCACCAAAGTGATTGACGTGCTGGACGGCATCCGCGACCTGCCGGAACTGCTAAAGATGGGCGTGCCAGAGCTTTCGGCGGGCGGTGTCACCGATACAGCGGCGGGCTTTGCGAAGGTGGAGGAACTGCTGGGTCATCATCTCTCCTTCTTCGAGCATAGCCCCGCGCCGCTCGTTTGCCATCTCACCGACGGCTATTTCACCACGGCGGACCCTTCGCCCTGGATTCGCCGCATCCAGGCGATGCGTGTCAACGACGGCGCGGTGCTAGTAGAGAATGTCTATGCCGCCGATGGGCTGCTGCGCAAACCCGTGCAGAACTGGCAGCAGTGGGGCGGCGTCCTGCGCGGCGGCGACATCGAGAATGACTATGCGCGATTCCTTTATAGCCTCTCCTCGCCGATGCCGGAATCGTATCGCAACAACATCAACAATTACGGCTATCATATCCAGCCAGGCGCGGCGCTCTTTTTCCCCGGCACCAATGATGATCTGGTGCGGCTGGCCTTCGCCATCTCCGCCGCCACCCAACTCAAATAAGGTGGCGTCCGGCTGGTGTATACTGTAGCGTGATTCGTGAAGGAATGGAGGGCCGCCAGTGGCAAATGGAGCGCAGGGGCGCAGGCGCAGCGATGATCTGGTGATGGAGAGCGATCCTATTCGCGATTCCTTTGGACGCGCAGCCTGTGGCCCACAGGGCACCGTGCGTATGCTGGGCGTGCGTTGCCAGGAGGCGCAGTCGCAATCACTACCCAACCAGGACTACGCTTACCTGCGTATGGCGGCGGACGGCTCTTCCCTCTCGTTCTGCGTCTGCGATGGCGTCGGTAGCTCCTATAAAGGCGACTTCGCGGCGAAATATCTGGCGATTCGGCTGGCGAACTGGCTGCATGCGCTAGAGGATATCGGGGCGGCGGCAACCGATACCTCCGATGTCGAGCCGCTGCGTGCGCAACTCGTCGAGCGGCTGGCTGGATGGGCTGCTGCTGGCCAGCGCGACCTCCAGACATTGACGTTGCCGGAGGATAACAGCGGACTGGTCCGCGAGGTGTTGCAAGAGACGCGCGATTCGTATGGCAGCGAGGCAGTTTTCTTTGCCGGGCGGATAGACGTGCTGCATGTGTCTGATACGGTAGGGTTGCCAGGGGCGCAGGTGTTGCTCTGCTGGATGGGCAATGTTACGCCGTATCTCTTCGCGGCGGAGGGCCGGCGTATCGCGCTTGACTATCACCCTGATGATGCGGTGCGCTGGTCCACGGCGCGCGGCCTGCGGGGGACGCTCGCTCTGCGCGCGATGCGGTTGGATGCGTTGCACCGGCTGGTGATCCATACCGACGGGTTGGATATGCTGGGCGCGAGCATCGCCTCGCTAAGCGATGAAGAGTTATATCATGGCGTCCGGGCGTTGCTGGCGCGTCCATCCAACGATGATATGACACTGCTCGATATGTTCTGGCAGAGCGCGGGTGAACGCTCGGCGGAGCATGATCGAGATAGAGAAGGGGCGGAATGACGTGGCTGAGTTTGAACCGCGCCTGGGGTCTGCGCTGGTCATCGGCGCCAAACGCTATGGCTTCATGCCGCATCCGTTGCTGCCCCCCGCTATGGATGAGGTGTACGTTATCGAAGGCGGCGAGGCGCTGATCTATCAAGTGCAAGACCTGGAAACGGGGCAACTCTGGGCGCTGAAAGTCAGCAAGCCAACCTATCGCAATGAGCAGATTGCGCGGGCGACGGCGGCGCTGGCGCCCTACAGCCACATTCCGGGGCTATATCTGGCGCAGCGCCTCTGCCTGACGCGCGAGGCATATCCAGAGTTGATCGCCGCGACGCCTTCGCTCGAATACGCTGTGCTGATGCCCTGGATTGCCGGGCGCACCTGGGCCGGGCTGCTGCTGGACCGCGCGGCCAGCGAATCCTACACGCCTCTCAATGCGCTCAACCTGGCGATTGCCACCTCGCAACTGCTCTGGGAATTGGAGGCGCATCACCTTGCGCACACTGATATCGCTGGCGCAAACATCGTCCTTGCGCCGGATTTCCGCGAGGTGGAACTGCTGGACCTCGATAATCTCTATACGCCGAACGCGCCGCTGCCCAAGCGCCAGAGCTGGGGCACGCCGGGCTATCAGCATCGCAACCTGGGCAAAAATGGGCACTGGCGTCCTGAAGGCGACCGTTTCGCTGGCGCAATCCTGCTGAGCGAGATGCTCTCCTGGTGGGACCCGCCGGTGCGCCAGCAGACGCCCATCGGCGCGGAATCGCTCTTTCAGCCACGCGAGCTACAGGAGTACCAGGGGCCGCGCTGGCAGGCGCTCCGCGATGCGCTCTATGCGCTCTGCCCGCCGGTCCTCACGCTTTTCGATCAGGCGTGGGCCTCGGACGACCTGGCCGATTGCCCTGACTTCGGCACCTGGACGCTGGCGCTGATCCAGTACCGCGACTCCGGTGCGCTCAACACTGCTGTGCTGTAGGCGACAAATCTACACCGGCACTGGTTCGACGAAGACCGTCTGCACGAGCGTGTTGCGCTGGTTGCGGCGCACCAGATAGCCGCGACCGGGTGGCAGCGCGCTGGCCTTCTGCGTGCCCAGCAGCGGACCCTCCTGGGGGTCGCCCGTCATGATAAGGCCAGGGCTGCCGCTCTCTTTCAGGCGCTGGAAGACCGGCTCGAACGAGGTGCGCGAGGTGCCGGAGACGCGCCGCGCCAGCACGAGATGGAAGCCGACATCGCGCGCCTGCCCGATCAACTCCACCAGCGGCGCCAGCGGATTGCCAGCCGGTGTGACGATGGATTCGTAGTCGTCCACGAAGAGGAAATACTGCGGGCCGCTCCACTTGTGCGGGTTGCGCAGCTCCTCGACGGTCAGATTGGCGCTGGAGAGCATACGTGAATCGAGCTGCGTCTTGAGCTTGTTCACGGCGTCTTGCAGCATCGGCGGCGTGCAGGCGTAGGCCAGCATGTGCGGGCTATCCAGGAAGTCCAGCAGGCCGCGCCGGTAATCCACCAGCACGAACTGCGCCTCATCCGGCGTATAGCGTTCGGTGATCGTCTGCATCCAGTGGCGCAGCAGCGTCGTCTTGCCACACTCGCCATCGCCAAAGATCAAGAAATGCGGTCCGGCGCTTATCAGGTCAATGTAGAGCGGCGCTAACTGGAACTCTTCCAGGCCGATGGGCACGCCAGCCGGCTGCTCTGCATGCGGGTCTGGCAGCGCGCTCAGCGGCACCAACGCCGGAAGCAGACGCACCGGCGGTGCGACCGGCCCCTTCCAGGAAGCGCGGGTGCGGTTGACCAGCGTTTCTACGGCCTGCGCCTGTGGTGGCGTCTGGTCCGGCGGCGCATAGTCTGCGCGCGCCAGCGCCGTCTGGAATTGCAGGCCGTTCTTCAGCAGGCCGCGCCCCGCCACACCCGGCGGCAGCGTCATAGCAAACGCCTTACCCACCTCGGATTCGATGGGATCGTTGAGCCGCAATTCCAGCCGCGCGCCAATGTTGTCGCGTAGCTTTGGCTTGATGTCTATCCAGCGGTTCGAGGCGACGATCACATGCACGCCATACGCCAGGCCTGCCAGTACAATCTCGATGACCTCGGCTTCCAGCCCCTCCAACTCCATGTTGAACTGCGCCAGGTCATCTATCACCAGAAAGACATCACCGAACGGCACATCGTCCAGTTCACCGGTGGCGCGGCGCGCACGGTAGGTTGCCATGCTGTCTATGCGTCGCTCGCGGAAGAGGAACTCGCGGTCCTCGATGACCGTGCGCACCTGATGAATCAACCGGCGCACCTTCTCGCGTTCGGACTTGCTACAGACGGCGCCGACATGCGGCGCCTCCTCAAGCTGGCGCAGCAGGCCACCGCCGAGGTCTACGCAATAAAATTGCACGTCGCGCGGCGTGTGCGTTAGCATGAACGACGCGATGATGGATTGCAGCAGGATGCTCTTGCCGGATTGCGGCGCACCAGCCAGTGCCAGATGCCCGCCCGCGCCGGAAAAATCCAGCACCAGCGGCTCCTGCATCTGGTCCAGCGGCTTATCTACCATGCCAATCGGGATGCGCAGCGAGCCAAACGGTGGATTCGCCGGCCACGCGCTGCCATTGAGCGTCTTCTGACCGAGCAGATCGAGTACCTCACGGATGGGCACCTGTGTACCCAGCGGCGGCAACCACACCTGATGTACCGGCGGGCTGACGCGCTGCTTGTTCTGCTCCACGAGGTGCCCGATCACCACATCCATGTCCGTGCGCAGGGCATCGGCGCCGCTGTTGGGCGCAGTGCTCGGCGCTGGCGTATCTGGCCGCTCAATGAACGCCAGTTTGCCGGTCGGTGTGAACTCACGCAGTGTAATCGCCGTGGCAGAGTTCTTGGATGCCGGTACGTAGGGATTCGAGACGAGCGCCGTCTTGAACTGCTTATAGATGTTGGTGTCTACCTTGAAGTAGCCGATGCCGGGGAACGACGGCAGGTAGAAGGCGTCTTGCGTGCCAATCACCGACGAACTCTCGCTGGCGCTGAAGGTGCGCAGGCAGATACGATAGCGCAGGTGGCCCTCTAACCCCTGAATGCGTCCTTCGCTGAGGCGCTGTGTGGCAAGCAAGAGGTGCATGCCCAGGCTGCGCCCGACGCGGCCAATCGCCACGAAGAGTTCAAGGAAATCCGGGCGGCTGGTGAGCAGTTCGGCAAACTCGTCCACAATGATGAGCAAGTGGGGCATCGGCTCCATCTCTGGCACCATCGCGCGTTTCGCCTGATACTGCTGAATATTGTCCAGGTTGCCGCCCTCGCGCAACATACGCTGGCGACGCTCCTGCTCGCCAAAGAGTGCGGCGCGCATGCGATCTACCAGCGTCAGGTCACTTTGTAGGTTAGAGATCATGCCAGCGGTGTGGGGCAATTCGGCCAGATCGGCAAATGCTGCGCCGCCCTTGAAGTCCGCCAGCACGAAGTTGACGGTTTCGGGGTCATGCGTCAGCGCGAGGCTGGTGACAATCGTGCGCAGCAGTTCGCTCTTGCCGGAGCCGGTGGCGCCGATAATCAGCCCATGCGGTCCCATGCCGCCCTCGGACGCCTCTTTCACATCCAGGATCAGCGGTGTGCCGTCCGCGCAGAGGCCGATGGGCACTTTGAGCATCTGCGGTCGCTCGCGCTTCTGCCAGAGGTCGCCGATGCGCACGTCATCGGCGGAGGCAACCCCCAGCAGTTCCAGCAGCCGCATATCCTGCGACAGGTCGCTCTGCGCGCCCATCTCACTCAGCATCAACGGCGAGAGACGCCGCGCCAACTTCTCGCAGAGTTCCACATTCGCGGCGTCCGGACGGATGCCTTCGCGCCGTTGCCCGCCATAGACCGTTTCCTCGAAGTAGAGCCAGCCCGTCTCAGCCACATCAATGCGCGCCTGCACAGCGGCAGGCTCCGCTGTGCGGTCGTCCACCAGGCAGATCACCGTTGCGCCCAACTGCGCCGCCTCGTTGAAGAGCGAATCCAGCGCGGGCAGGCGCCCCAGCGGCCCGCCGGGGGTGAAGCCATCCACCACCACGACGAAATGCGGCTTGGCGATGCTGCTGCCCTGCTGCTTGGAATCGGCGTTGAGCAGGCGGCGGCGTTCTAACTCTGGCACCACCTGGCTTGTCAGCAGTCGCTGGAAATCTTCCACGGAGTTGGCGAGAAGGCAGAGTGGCTCAGCCGTCTCGTTCTTTTCCAACTTCATCAGGCGCAGGCGGCGCGTATGCGGCAACCACTTGAGCCAGGACCATTCGGCGGTGGCGTCTTCGGGTGTGTAGACGAGCATGCGCACATCTTCCGGCGCCTGTTGCGCGGCCATCTGGCAGATCATCGAACGCGCCAGCGCGCGCGTGTTGGCACGCCTGCCATTGATGGCGAGTGTGCCAATGTTGCGCAGCGGAATGGAGACAGGACCGTCATCTAGCTGGCTATATTTGGCGATGATGTTGCGTGCCCTGGCGAGCAAATCCTGATCGTACTCGGCAAAGGGATCGTCGTTCTGGTCCATATGGACAGAGACACAGAGTGGCTCGACGCCGACGCCGACGCGCACCCGCAAAAAGTCGTCATCGGTGGGGCGGCGCTCCCAGAGATACTGCTTCTGCGCCACATAGCCATAGAGCGTTTGCAGGTCGGGATAGAGGCGCGCGTTCGCTTTCTGCTGGCGCTGGGCGATGTCATCGAGGCGTTTAGTCTGCTGCTCTAGATAGCGCAAATATTTATCGCGCGCACCCTTCACCGCGCGCTTCCCAGACTTGCGCTGCATCGTGCCCATAATAATGCCGCCGCCAACCGAGGCAAACATCATGCCGCCGACGGCTACGAACATGATAGGTCTCGCTCCTTCGGCAAAGATGAGTACAACCGAGCCAAGCATACCAAATGCTGGCAGGATATATTGCATGATGCCCATTGCGCCACCCTGCGCGCGTGGCGGAGACTGCGGCGGAACGATGGCGACTTCGCCTTCGGGCAGCCTATCGGGATAAATGCGCGTGGTGCGGTGAAAAGGAATGCCGTACATCGCTTTATCAATCCTTTTCTCAAACGCCTACAGATTGCTGACAAAGATGGGTTGGAAAAGCTGGCTATTCTGCTTAGAGCAGGCCGTCGCGGCGCCAGCGAATGCCGATGCCGCCGGTATCTTGGGTGGATGGCGTGGTCTGCGGCATGCTCTGCGCCCCCTGGTTCTGCTGTGCCGTCCAGACCATCGCTGGCAACAGCGCCAGCCGCGCTCCATCCACGACATCGCAGCTAATCAGCGTGCGCCCGACGGGGAGCGGTTTGCCGCCGCGCTGCCCCAGGCCCCAGGCGGCAGCAGTCGCCGGGAGGCCGCGCTCTGGCATCGCCACACCAAAGAGTTCCACCAGCGCGGGAATCAGTTCGCCGATGGGAATGTCGCCGGAAAGCTCCAGATCAACGCTGCGGTTGGGCGTCTCGATGGTCGCAAGCACGGTACGCATGGCATCACCACTATTCGCTCAGGTTACTCAGAAAGGTACGCTAATAGGCGATACGGCGGGCAGAGAAGAACGCCAGTACTCGTTCCCTATTGTATGCGCAGAGAGCGTGGCTGGCAATAGAGCGTATTGCGCCGCCTGCTGGGAGAGACAGCTATAGGCAAACATGCAAAAGAATAGGAGGCCGCTCTGCGCCGCATAGACAGCAATTTGAGAAAATCTGCCATGCGTTCGCAGCAATGCCGGGCGGCTGATATAGAAGTGTATCAGCGCCGGACATCCATCGCGGCCTCCGCTCGTGGACCACGCCGTCCGAAGACTAAGACGTGGCCGCCAGGATGCGCTATCTACAACATCAGGAAAAACTGGTCGGGTTGGCGACTAGCCTACATTGAAGCCACGAGCGTTGGCGGACTCGGTGGCCTCATAGTTGCTGGCCGCTGTGCGCATGGCTGTGGCAATCTCGGACAACGTGGTGTTGAGGTTGTTGACATCAGTGTTCCATTTCGCCATCAATGAGGCGAAGTTGCCAGAGGCTGCGCCCTGCCAGGAGGTGCCCAGGTTGTTTACCTGATTCCTGATCTGGCTGAGGATACTGTCTACCTGGCCTTTGGCATTGTCGAGCTGGCCCGCTGTGCCACGAATCTCATCCGGAGTAACTTTGTAGCCCACGATTGGTGCCTCCTGTTGTTCGGCAAACCTTGACCAGGGAGCATTCACCCGACGCCGGTTCGCAGATTTTTTTCTGCTCCGCTGGCCCCCGTATCCCATAATCCTAAGCCAACCGGCGTAAGTAGTATAAACAGGTAACTGTGTAACAGTCAAGCCTCCCTGTGATTTTGCTGCTGCCGTTGTTGCTGCGCATGAGCGTCCTCGGCCTGCTGAACTGCCTCGCGCGCTTCACCGGCCACAGACCCCAGCCGGTCCTGGAGTCCGGTCGCCTGTTTGAGCATATCATTGAACATCGCCTGCACCTCAGCGGCGACTGGATTCTTCCAGACATCGGTGATGGCGGCGACCTCCCTGCGTGCGCGTCCAATAACTGCATCCAGGTGGCTCAGTTGTTGATCGAGTTGTCGCAGCAGGTCGCTCGCCTCATCCAGTTTTTCTTTTGCCGCCTTCTCCTCGGCTTGCACTTCGGCGCGTTCGTCCGCGTTCTCCGCCATGTCGCGTCTCCTTTCCTCATCCACTTTTTCCCGCCGGTTCTTCCAATGAGTGTATGCGTGTCTGCCCGGCATGTCAACGATGCGGTCGGTTGACTCAATTGACACAAGAAAGTTTATCAGGTATGCTTGATGTCGTCGGCAAACGTTCGATTATACTCAGCGGTACGAACGGGTCGGCGTGATGGTGGTGAGATGCGAACGTGGCCATCACAGGTTCTGTGTCTAAGGAGCGCGCACGATGTCTGACACGATCAAAGTCTCGGTCCCTGAACAATTGAGCAGCCAGGGGCAAATTCACCAGCGCAATGCGGACCTGCATACCGAAACCTCTGGCGCGGTGCAGAGCGCGCACGGGCAGATGGCGGGCGCGTGGCGCGGCGGCGGCTTCGATGAGATCAGCCAGTACTTCCAGGAGTTCTCACAACATCTGACCAAATTATCCGCACTCCACCGGCAGACCGGCTCCAACCTCGATCAGTCGCGCGAAAACCACGAAAGCACCGAAGCGACCAACACGACCAACATGAGCTAACCAGGGATGTCCGAAGTCCGCAGACGCACGTAAGCGGATGATATGGGAGGCTGCTATCCATGTTTCTTCCTCCAGATATGATTTTGACCCCGCCGGGCGCATTGCAGCCAACCGTGGGGATGCTCCAGACGCAGGCCGGCCAGCACGACCAGATGGCCCAGACCCAGACCAACGGCGCAGAGTACACCGCCGTCGTTTGGGAAGGCAACGACCACAACCAGTATCAACGTGTCCATACGTCGCTGGCGCAGCATCAACAGGCGAACGCCGATGAAATGCGCTCCGTCGCGCAGGTGTTGCTGACCGCCATTCAGATGCTCGAACTGATTCTCACGCTGGTCAGCATTGCGCGTGTCCTCTTCGCTGCCGCCGCCGCGCTGGCCGCCGCCGGCTTCTTCACCTTCGGCGCATCCGAGGCTGCCGCAGCAGACACCGCTGCCGCCGCCGTCGAGACGCAGGCGTCTTCGATAGCCGCTTCGACGGCGCTCAAAGCCATCCTCAAAGCGGCTTTTGAGGCGTTCTTGAGCCAGCTTCGCCAGCGCGCCATTGGCACGGCCATCGGCGCGGGTGTCGGCCTGAGCATCGGCGTCACATCCGATATTCAGCACGGGCGCAGCGGATGGGACGCAGTATTGCATCCGCTCGAAGATATGGCGCTTGGCGCTGGCGCAGGCTTTGAACTCAGCGCTCCGACGCCGTGGACGGGTGGCGGCGTGGCCTTTGGTATTGTCCATGCTGGCACCGATACCGCTGCGAACGGCTTCGATCTGGAGCGGTCTTTTGATGATGTGGCCGGTGATACCGCGCTCTTCACCGGCTTCGATCAGACGGCGGACCTACCAACGCAGGGCCAGCAGTTCGGCAACCGGCTGACCGATCCCATGTATAGCATGCCCAATCAGTATGCCGACGCCATCTCATCGGACCTACAAAATGCGCTTCCTCCTGGCTCACAGGGGCGTGTGACGATGGGAACCGGCATCGTGCAGGACGCCGATGGCAATCGCTATCTGGTGATCGGAACCAGTGAACCCAACGGCTATATCCGTCCGAGCGTGCGCCCATCCATTCCAGCCGACGCCTATATCTCCAATTTGCCGGGACATGCAGAAGATAGTATCGTACAATTCGCGCAACAGCAGGGGTGGCAGGTGATCTCGGTCGGCGCGGGTCGTCCAATTTGCCAGCCATGCGAGCAGATCATCGTCAACGCTGGCGGCTATGAGGCCATCGCCTCGAATACCCGCAGCGGCTTCATTCCGTTCTGGATGAGATAGAAAAAGGAAGCAGGTGGCGCAATGAGTGCGGCAGACCCAACCCTTCGTTTACTGGATCAGCGCATAGCGGATCTGATTCGCCAGGCGCAGCGTGATGAGTCGCTGCGTGGCTTCGCCTGTGACTGCGCCGATTATGCGCTGACCCGCGCCGCAGTAGGCTCTGAGGAATTGCGGCAGGCGGTTGAGACGGCGCGCACGCTCGATTCGCTGGTGGGCCAGCAGCAGGTGGAGCAGGCGCGGGCGACCGCCAGCGGAATCGCTGAGGCGCTGGATAACGCTGCCTTCGATGCGCAAGACGCCGCTGAGCAGGGAAAGGGCAGCCAGGCGGACTACGTACAGGCGTTTCATCGCGCCCGCGCCGCGAGCAGCGTGGTGGCGACGCTGCAACCGCTGGCGCAGCAGGCGGCAGCCGAAGCCTGTTACGAAGCCTACCATGCGACGGAAAACTGGGAGGCGCTGCTCAATTTCGCGCAGAAGCGGCTTGCCTAGCGGACCTCACCCCCGGCCCCTCTCCCACGAGGAGAGGGGAGACCAGAGCAACCTCATTGCTGGTCGCGGTTGTCATCGTCCTCTGCGGGCGATTGATAGCGTTTGGCGCGCTCCGTCTGCTCTACCTCGTCCGACTTATCGAAGAACTTTTGTGCCAGGTCGTTGAGCATGGCGCTCATGCCGTTGGTTTGCTGAAAGACCCCAGCGATGATGGCCTGGATTTCCCCAGCCGCTGGGTCATTCCACTCTTCACCAAGCGTATTCATCTCGCGCCGGAGTTGCGCCAGCAGCGTATCCAGGTCGCCACCGGCCTGCCGGAGTTTATTGGCCTGCTCGCGCAGTTCTCCAATCTGGTCCTGTTTGCTTTCGTATTCTGACATGGTGGTGATTCTTCCTTCTCGTTGTCCCTCTGCTGGCTATACCAATTACACTGATCGCCACGAGCGCAGTATAGCCGTCTCAGCAGGGGCGCGTCAACGCTACCAAGAAAACGGTGACAGGACAACGAGCGATTGACAAGCGCGCCACCGGTTGTGTATGCTCTGAAGGCGATAGCAGGTATGCGGCCCGCTGCTGAGCTTGGCAAAGGCGAGGCTCCAGCATGGGATACGTGCCCTGGAAAAATCGTGAAAATCTGGCGGGAACAGAAGCATCATAGTGGATAGAGCAGCTATCCAACGGTCTATCAGGATAGAGCAGGAGGATGTCACCCAATGGCAGATGGAAGTATCAAACTCACCAATCCCGACCAGCTCGATACGATGAGCCAGGCGCATCGTGCGCATGGCGATGCCGCGCACACGCTTGGCCAGCAGGTGAGCAGTGGGCAGGGCACGCTCCAGGGGACGACCAATTGGAGTGGCCCCGGCTTTGACGATCTCACCGGCTTTTTGCAGCAATTCAGTGGCCACCTCCACGCCTTTGGTGATGTTAAATACAAGATGGCCGCCGCTGTCACGCAATCCAAAAACAACCACCTGACAACTGAATCCACTAACACTCAAAACATGACAACCTCCAACTGATCTGGTTGATCCGGTCAGGTGGATAAACCTGTCTGGGTGTTGAGAACCTTCCAGATCTTCCAGACTATTTGGGTTATTCAGGGGAATAGAGCAGGAGTGCAGGAGGACGAGCAATGTCGTGGTTCATGGACCCGGTGCCGGATGGCGGCACCGTTCATGCGGTGGGAACGGCCTTGCGTGGCGCGCAATCTCCCTATGCCACACAAATTCAGACAGTGCAAAACGCCCACGACCAGACTGTTGTCGTCTGGCAGGGCAACGATAGCGACGCGCATTCACAAACCACTGCGACGACCCAGCAGATTGCGCAGCAGCAATCTGGCTGGACCGTTGCCATAGCCGACACGCTCAACGTCCTGGGGACCATCCTCCAGATCATCTTCACGCTTCAGATGGCCTGGATGGCAATTCAACTGGCGACTGCCGTGTGGGCCATCTTCACCGCCGGATTGGATGCGCTGGTGACAGAAGGACCGGCGGCGGCGCTGGCGGTAGCGATACAGGGACTCAAAGACTTGGTGGTGACGTTGCTGCAAGGCTTTGTGAAGGCGTTGCTGAGTCCGGCAACCAGGGCAGGTGCGATCATCGGTGGGCTTGCCGGCCTGGGCGTCGGTATTAACACGGTGGAGCAGCAACATCTCTCCGGCTGGGATGCCTTCCTGACGATTATCGGTGATACCGGCCAGGGCGCTTACACTGGCGGTTCTATTGGCATGATGTTCGCTGGTATCGGTGATCCCAGCCCGGGTATTAGCGATCCACAATCTACCGGTACCGTTTGGGACCGCATCACGCCAACCGATGATGTGCGCCCCGATACCAATGTCCCGCGTTCCTTTGAGCTTCAGGTTGGGGATGATACATATAATGTTCATCCCAATGCGACCAAGCACATGGAGGAGTTCTTGCTGCGCGATGGTACGTCTCCCTGGAATGTGGATATTCGTAGCCAGTCAATCCTGAAGAGCTTTGTCTCTGCAGTGGATGCCGCAGTCCCACAACTTGGTCCTGGGCGTAATTTCCTGGTCGTGGGCGATTGGGAGCTTGGCATAGATACCAGCGACAACGTCATTTATCACGCGCGCATGCTCACTCACTGAGGTGGGTGGCCGCTCGCTGTGATGAGGAATAGAATGAGGCTCGATGATGGCATTGCGGATGATTTCAACGCAGCCACAGCAAACGGCGCCTGTGCGAACGGCTGAGAAAATGACATCGCGCGGCATGGTGCTGTGGACGATAACGGCGGACCCCGCCGCCCGCCCAGTCAACCGTATTCACTGGCGGCTGGCCGATGGTAAAAAGCCGCCGCTGGATGTTGCGATCAACCGGCAGACGGGACTCTTTCAAGAATTGACCTTCTTCATTCAGGATGAGGTTGTTCTGCGAACAACAGACCATCCAGCGCCAACAGAGCGGCAAGCGGGCCAGCCACAATTTGAGACAGACTCCTGGCAGCCAGGCCAGTATGATCGAGATGAACCCGGCCAGGCGACGTTTGCCCTCGATGGCCGCAATCTCTACGTCCTATTTCAGGGGATGGCGCCTGCCACCAGTATTGCCGACGCGGGAACGGTGCAATTTCTCCTCGATGGACAGCAACAGGTGGCCGGTATAGTGCTGCCAGCGTTGGATGATTCGCTCCTCGCAGTGATGCGAGAGGCGCAGGTACTCGAAGCATAGGCCATGAGGTAGGGGCGAATGTTCGCCTCTACCTCGCTCTGGGCTTCATCGCACCATATGGCTCGATGGATACGAGATCAGGACAATTGCCCTGCTATGAATTCAGATAGGTGATTGCACGTTTGATCTGCTGCTCGACATCACCAGCCTCAGCAAATGTTTGCAGCACCGCTTGCACTATCTGACCGAGTTCGGGGTTATTGCCTACGTCATTCAATGCTTTCGCATGTTCGATGGCCTGCCATTGAACAGCCGGCAACTGCGATAAGATGTGTTCCAACTGGCTGCGCAAGACCGCTCGCCGCTCCGCGTCTTCCGTACCAAACATGCCTGTTCTCCTCGTGTAGACGTGAACCCGAACGATCTATCGTCCGGATAGCACGACCTCATCACGACCTCATTCGCGTCTGTGGCGCCCCTTATTCCTGCTTTCCGTAACAATGCGTAGCTTTCCTATAGCAGTATAGCAGTACTCGTGGATAACGGGCACAACTGGTTGGGTAACAGACCGTATACTTGTCAGTGTTGCATGCTTTGGAAGAAAGGAGCGGCGTATGTCGGATCAGATTGACGTACCGATTCCAGAACAATTGACACTGCTGGCGCGGTCGCATGAGGAGAGCGCCAGGCGCTATGAGACAACCGCCTCTTCGCTTCTCCATGCGCTCAATCAATCCACGGTTGGTTGGGAAGACAGCGAAGTGAGCGAACTTCAGTCATTTGTGGGGACATTGCAGCTTCATTTCACCCGGATGGAGCAATGGCACGCTGCGCTGCGTGCAGGCCTCGAAAGAGCGCGCGAAGCATATGAATCCAATGAGAGATGGGGGAAAAACCAGTTCTGATGACGTTTCCTGATGATGTCTGACCCTTAGTTGCTGGCAGTTATGGGCCAACGTTGTGGAAGCTGCTTTCAGTGAGATGCTTCACAAACGGAGAGACGGGAGCTACTATGGCGGATTTTGCGGACTCGGTGCGCCCATTTTCTCAACTTCTGTATGAACGGGCTGATGTTCACCAGGAACAGCGACAAAGCCTGGCGAAACAGGCCGAAAAGACAAAGGAAGTTTGGAACTCTGAGGCGCACGATGTCTATCAGGGATATGCTAAACAGTTGCTGGAAGATGGCGTCAAAGATGAGGAATTGCTGCGCGCGCTTGCCGAAACGATGAGTGTGGCCGGCTATCTGCATGAGTATTGCTCGCTGCTCGCGCAAACCCGCACAATATTTGAGGAACTGGCCTCAACATCGCAACCTGATAGTGTACCTATACCATCGTCTCCTGGTCTTGAGGAGTGGATGAGGCTGACCGAACTGGCAAGAATGGCGGAAGGGATGGAAGGCTCCCATGCCCGCGCGACGCAGA
Organism: Chloroflexota bacterium; assembly: GCA_021323855.1. GTDB lineage: Bacteria > Chloroflexota > Ktedonobacteria > Ktedonobacterales > JADMIN01 > JAJPKE01. Next base: position 502,736 of record JAJPKE010000045.1, read on the forward strand.
TGACACGCTCCACTCTGCTCGCTGCGCTCTCGATACTCGATGCTGGTTTGCGCACTCATTTCCGCAAACAGCCGCCAGAGGATAAAGGTCCCTCACAAACGACTGATCTTTCCAATCCATGATGAAATCACATTGTGGCGGGAAACGAGCCTTGCGCCTGATCGTGCCCATCAATAGCGCTCGATGCCGAGTAGCTCGCGTTCGTGGGGGGCGGGCTGCGTCGCCAGCCGTTTCGCGCCACGCGAGCGCAGGGCGATGGTGGCGGCGGGCAGCGCCAACGTATCGTGTGTCCGTTGCGCCGGTAGGTGCCGCTCCATCGCGCGGATGACGTTGCGATAGACGTTCTGCTGCTCCACGATGATGCGTTCCGGCCCCAGGTCCCACCACTCGCGCGGCGTGAAATACGCCGAGACCTCCGCCTGCGAGCCGCTACGCCCGAACCACTGAATCAGGTGCAGGTTGTCGGACTGCGCCATCCACAGCGCCAGATCGAGCAGTTTGGGGTCTTCGGTGAGCGAGGCAACGCCGAAGGTCGCAAGCATCAATTGGAAGATCGCCTGCTGCGCTGAGTTGCCGAGGAAAAAATCCATGCCGCCGCTACCGGCCCAGGTGGTGGGGAAGATCGGCAACGGCAACTGGTACGCCTGCGCGCCGAAATGGTCGAGCGCCTCGCCCGGCGTCAAAAACGATGCGCCGCGCTGATGCAGTTCGTGGGGTAGATGCTGGATGAAGTCGAAGATACCGCTATGATAGCGGTGATGCTCGCCAAATGTCTCGAAGTCCCAGCCGATAAAGACGAAATCACCCCAGGTGTGGCGCAGCCAGTCCGCGTACTGTTCGGCATAGAGCGGAAAGCCTGACCATGTGCGATTCGAGAAACGATAGCCAACATCATCGCTGAGGTCCAGATGGCGGCAGAAGAGACGCGGCGCGCCATCGTAGTGGTAGAGATGCGTCGGCTCGCGCCATTCCATCACCCAGCCGCGCCCATCCAGCATACCGGCCTCGAAACCAGCCTCGGCAATGGCGTCATAGAGACAGGCAGACATGCACATTTCCGTCGTGTCGGTGACTCGTGGCCGCTTGCCAAAGATACGTGTTAGCTCCTCGCGCATCCAGCGCATGCGCTGGACGAAGAGCGGCAGATCGAAGAGGAAGAGGAAGCTGTGATACGGTTCGACGCCGATTAGTTCGACGTTCGGCTCCGCGATCAGCTCTTGAAAGAGCGCCAGCAGCGAACGGTCCCATTGCTCTGCCTGATAGACCCAGGAGAGCGAGAAGCCAATCGAGAGCTTCATGCCGTTGCGCGCCAGCCGCAGAAATGTCTCGGCGGCGGGATAGTAGCAGCGTTCAGCGACATAGCGGAAGTAGCGTTCGTTCATCGCCTCGTCGAAGACGCAGTGAATGATGTCGTCGCTGCTGGCGCCGCAGGGAACCGGCTGCGCGGGCAGTTTGAGACGGCGCGGCTGATGCACCACCATATAGACGACGATTTCGGTTGCCATAGCGCGCCTCGTTCCCTATCCCATGCCGCCCCATTCCCTAAAAAATCTGCCAATTGTCCGCCAGTTTCCGCTCTCCCGCAGGCTAGTCCAATACAATACCCTGCTTGCGCGCGAGATAGACCAGCTTGCCAGCGAGGTTGTCCAGCACTTCTTCCCAGGTGAACTCCGAGGCTGTGCGTTTGCCCGCCGCGCGTATCTTGTCGCGCTCTTCGGGATGCTGCTGCATATGCAGGAGATAGCCGACGATCTCGTCGGGGTCGTCGGTTTCCAGCGCGACGGCGTTCTCGAAGGAGACGGCGTAGTCTTCGCCGGTTGAGCCGGTGAAGGCCACGCCCTCCGCCGCCATCACCTCCAACCCAACGAGGCCGAACGGCTCGTGCCCGCTGTTGGCGAGCGTCGCATCGGCGGCGGCATAGCAGGCGCGCACAAACTCCGTAGGCACGAAGAAGCGCAAATTGTAGATATCCGCCTCGCCCGCGTCGCGCATCAACTGCATGCACTCCTCCACCGTTGGCCGCCGCGCCTCGATATCTTTGATGTGCAGGCCAAGCTGGCGGGCGCGATTCAGCACTTCGCTGCCGTGCGGCTCGATGCCGCCGCGAATCACCATTGAGACTGGATGATTGCTGTATTTGAGGCGTGACACCGCTTCCATCGCCATCAGCCAGCGTTTATCTGGATCGAAGCGGCCAATCTTGAAGAGGAAGAAGCGGTCAGGATTGCCGTGCTGCATGATGGCGCGCAGATCGTTTACCATGCGTTCATCCACGGGTTCCAGGTAGCGGCTGGGGATGCCGTTGGGAATGGCCAGTGGATTGACGCCGTATTCCCAGAGGCGGTGCTTCATGTAGCGGCTGACGGTGGTGATGGTGGCGCAATAGTTCAGCCGTCCCCAGTTGATGCGGTGCAGCGACATCACACTGTTGCAGTTCCACATCAGCACGGCGCGGTGCCGCAGATTGTGCCAGTGCAGCAGGTCTGAGGTGCGGCAGATGGCCTCGGCGGTGTGCCAGTCTTCGCCGATGATAACTACCATCTTGCCCTGGGCGATGGCTGGCTGGGCAATCTCCGCGTAGACATGCTGTGGCACCGACTCGTTGTAATCGTAGAGTTTGTGTTCCTCGCCGTCGTAGACGCCGTTGGGATAATATTTGCTGATCCACTGGCCCCAGCGTTTGAGGTGCAGCTTGCCGTTGACCAGATGCTCCACGCTTGGTTTGTTGGGATCGCCGACGAAGATCAGGTGTGTCTCATAGCCCAGGTTTGCCAGCGATTCGGTCAGTTCGGTGACGCGCGTGCCCAGGCCGCCCGCCGTCGAATAAACGTCAGGTCCCTCGAAGCAGAGCGAAACGAAGACGGTATTCTCCGGCGAGATGCCGCCGCGCCGCGTTGCCCGCGCCGGGCTGGCCGGTTGTGTCGCTGGCGCCGCTGGCTCATCCGCTGCTGGTTGCTCCACCGGCTCCACAACCCTGGCATCCGCCATTTCAGCTATCTCTAGCGCCGCCGCTTCTGCCAGCGATTTGGCTACCTCCGGCGTCTCGATGGGTGGCGTTTCCGGGGTTTCTGGTTTGGGCGCTGTGCGGCGTGTGGTCGTCCGCTTTGGCGTAGCAGACGATGTTGATGAGGTGGAAGCGCGGGTGCGACTGGGCTTTTGCGCGTCTGTCCCGGCTGGCGCTGTGGACGATGCTGCGGTGTTTGACCGGCTCGATCTGCGCGTGGTGGGCGCTGAAGCAGAGGTCGCTCTGGCGCGGGGACTCTTGGCGGCGCTGGTGGCGGCGGATTGCTGCGGAGCCGTGGCGCCTGCGCTTTTTGCCCGCGCGCTTGCCCTGCCGGTACTGCTGGACCGGCGCGGCGCGGCTGCGTTCCGCTGCTCGCCTTTTGCGCGGGTTTCGCCCTTCTCGCCCTCCGCAGCCATTCCGCCATCCTGCACTGGCAGTCGGTCTCCTTGCTCGTCGCTCATTATGCCCCTCATTTCTCCTGGTATCCGAGCCGCGACAGCAGCGCCACGCGCATGCGTGTAGAGACAATGCGCTGAGGTTGCTCCATCGTGCGGGCCGGTGTACGAACTCGATGTATCACAAACAAGTGTTGTTGTATCAATTCAGTATCAGCCAGGCGATCTGGCTGGTGTCAGGCGCGTCATAGCGCCGCGAAGGTAGCCTAGCACATCCCAGGCCATCCTGTCGTTGCGCTCCCTTGTCGCAACGGCGCAAAACAAAAATACTGCATTCGCACGCTTAGACGGCCTATAGGCAAAGACGGTCACAGACTCCGCCGTGGCCGTCCCCTGCGCGTGATATTTTTCTGCGATTGTTCGCAGCTCAGCTTGTTGGCGTCGTTGCCGGTGTCGTTGGCGTAGCGCCGGGTGTCGCCGTGCCCAGCGGTAGGCTGAGGTCGCTGAAGCTGGTGAATGTCACCACCTGCTGGCCGGTGTCCAGATAGGTGCCCTGCACGATATCGCCGGGCTGCACCAGCGGCAAATCCGGGCTGAGCGGCAATCCCGCCTTGAAGATGTGGTTCTGCCCGTCCAGCAGCATCGTATAGACCGTCGTGCCGGCCTCGACCGCCGATGAGATGCGTAGCACCTTGCCTTGCACCGTCACCGGCTTGCCCGTCACTGGAATCTTGCCGGTCTGCACATTGTTGTCGGAGAGCCACTGCGCGTACCCCGCCAGCGCCTCCTGTTTGCTCGCTGCCATGATGACATTAGCGCCGCTCAGGTGGCGCGCATCCACCATACCCACCGACTGAAAGATTTCGCCGTAGTCGTTCGGCTGGTAGAAGGTGCAGACCCAGGTTGGCTCGCCGTAGATGCTGTACAACTGGACGTTTGAGACCTGATAGCCGCGAATGTTCTTGGGGTTGGACTCGAAGGTCGTCCGCACATTCGCCGTGACGCCAAGCCCGGTTAGCGGATAGAAATAGCCAGTGTTGTCGCGCGTATCGAAGAGGACGACGCCGGTGCTGGAATTGTCGCTCGATGCGCTCGAAGTCATCGGCACCAGCCAGACCGGATTATCCACGTTGTTATAGACGAGTTGCGGCTGATCCTGGCTATCCACCGCTGGCGCCTGCTGGTTCGCGCCGGAGGGATTGAACCACGGCGCGTGCGCGTACTGCCCCCACCACTGGAGATACTGCGTCACGGTATCCGCCGGAATGATGCGGTCTACCCAGCCCGGCACCTTATCCGGCGCAAAGCTCTGAATCGCGCCGCTCTGCGGGTCCACCAGTAGCACACGCTGCACCACGTCGCCGGTGAAGCCGCGTGAGGGCGTCATCAGCGAGATGGTGAAGTAGGGCTTCCACTGGTCATTGACCTCCAGCGTCGGGTCTGCCAGATTGGCGTTGGTGTAGCCGCTGAGGTAGACATGCCGCAGCAAATCCTGATTGAAGAGCGCGTCCGGCAGATAGCGCATATGCAGGCCGGTATGCAGCACCGGCGTGACATTCGGGTCTTCGGCGTCCACCGCGACGAAGCCGGGACTCTGCCAGTTGCCGAGATTGGCCCAGACGTTGTTGTAGACCAGCGGCGCGATCCAGTAGAGGTGATGATTGACCGATTGCAGCGTGTAATCCTGCAAGTCTGTATGATACTGCGAGCCGAGATTCTGCCCGCTGGCGGCCAGCACTTGCTGCCCCAGGTACGCGGCGACGCCATGCGACACCAGCACGATATGGTCTACATCGGTCTTTGGCAGCGGCATGGAGGCCGGTTCTTCGATGATATGCGGAATGGCGGCAAGCGCTTTGGCGTTGCCGTCGAACCAGGTGGTTGAGATGGTAATGAGGCCATTGCCGAGCAGCGCCAGCACAACGACGATGGCGACGGCCAGCGCCCCCGCCACGGAGCCGGTGCGTGGCGCAGCGCCCAGCACCCGCGAGGCGCTGGTTGGCGGCTGCTGGTCTACGACATGCACACGCCGCGCGCCGCGAAACGTCGCGCCGTTCATGCGCAGTCGCCCGCTATTGACCTGCTCGGAGAACGAGTCGAGGGCGTCGCGCACCTGACGGGCACTGCCACCGAAGAACGCCAGGATGCCCGTCAGCAACAGTGGCAGGAAGAGCCACTGCCCACCCCAGTAGGGGCCGGTGAGCGCGGGCTGCGCGAAATAGAGAATCAGCAATTGCAGCACGACGTTGATGAGCCAGAGCTTCGCCGCCCAGCGCGCCACCACTGCTGGCTCCGGTGTTTTGCCGCGCGCCGTGAGATACACCAGCGCCACCAGCAGCCCCACCACAATCGTCGCGCCCAGCACCGCCAGCCAGACGATAACCATCTTATTTCACCACTCTTCCCGCCGTGGGCAGATCACATCACCCGCTCATCAGTTCAGTCGCTGCGAGTATATACGCAGCGCGCACCATCAAGTAGTATAACGCCTGAGCATAGTATCGTCATTTAGCGTACCCCCAACATCTGGTTCTCAATAAATCAGATAGCAATTGCTTCATTACAAATAATATTCAACTAATTGACTTACAAGCCAGGCGACGCTATAATACCTGCAATTTAGTGTTACTGCACATATGGCAAGAGGAATAGTCAATGACCACCAAACACGTATTCGTGAGCTATAGCCATGAGAATGCCGACGTAGCCAAAGCGTTGATACATGATTTAGCGCAGGTCAATGTCGAAGTCTGGATTGATAAAACCGACTTGCAACCCGGCACACCCAACTGGCGCGCTGCCATCGAACAGGCAATACAAACGTCTCAGGCGGTGATCTTCATTGCTTCGCCAGCTTCCAAAAATTCAGAGGTCGTCAATGATGAGCTTGGGCGCGCAATAGATCACAAAGTTCCCGTCATCCCCTTTTGGGTTGATGGAATAGAGTGGTTTGATACTGCTCCTCTAGGACTGGGGCAAATGCAGTATATAGATGCGCGTCATGATGGCTATCACATTGCCGTTACGCAGCTTGTCATGCAATTAAAGTCATTAGGGACGGGTTCACGCCAAACAGCAGTGGTAAGCAAGAATACAGCTAATGAGACGGCATCCAGAATACGAGTCAATATCTTAACGGTGGTTTTGCATGCCATCTTGTTTGGCATACTCGGCTTCGTCATCGGCGTGCTGCTGAGAGGCTGGATCATCAGCACAGTTGTTCCTTCTTTCACAAAGTGGAGCGCCATCATAGATTACGTAAAAGGCACCTTCGGCGGCTTGTTTGGCAACGATCCTGCCACAATTGAAAACACGGTCACTGTGGCATTTTTGACGATACTCGGCCTCATCATCGGCGTCATCGAAGGGCAGTCGAGAGAAAGTAAACGAGTCAAGGAGCTAAAGGAGAAATTAACACCCAAAGCAAAGGTTCCCAACACAACGCTCGAAGATTATTATAAACTGTTCCTCAATCTTCAGGCAGCATCTCAAAATAATGATAGGGAGCGCATGAGGCAATTGCTCAGTAGCGCCCCTGAAGGGGTAAAATGGATGCTCCGCCTAAACGGAGTTGATCCAGATAATCTTTGATAGCCCTTCTACATCAATGATAGCGTTTTCTTGGTCTATCTAGTGTACTGCCAGATCCCAGATAACTGGCAATGTATGATGGTGAAATTGCACCAATGTGGCTCTCGCTCTCCTGCTTCTTGTGGGTGTCTGCGCCATAGCAATGGGGAAGCGATACCTGCGATCACTTCCCCACTGTTAGTATGCTCGCCTAGCGCCCCTTCACCTCCGCCGTGGTGCGGGCGATTTCGATGAAGTCCGCTTTGAGGCTGGCGCCGCCGACCAGCGAGCCGTCAATATCGGGCAGCGCGGCGAACTCCGCGACGTTGGCCGCCGTGACGCTGCCGCCGTATTGCACGCGCACCGCCTGCGCCCCCGCCTCGCCGTACATTTCGGTGAGTAGCGCGCGAATGATCGCCACGACATCGGCGGCGTCCGCTGCGGTGGCGGCGCGGCCCGTGCCGATGGCCCAGACCGGCTCATACGCCACTACCAGTTCGCCCAAGCGGTCGCCGGGGAGATTCGCCAGGCTGCCGCGCACCTGTGTGGTGATGACACGCTCGGTCAGGTTGGCGTCACGTTCCTCTAGATGTTCACCGACGCAGACGATAGGCTTCAGCCCGTGACGGAAAGCCGCCTGCGCCTTCTTGTTCACCAGGTCATCGGTCTCACCGAAGTACGACCGGCGCTCCGAATGGCCGAGAATCACATACTCACAGAGGCCGTGCAGCATCGCCGGTGAGATTTCGCCGGTGTAGGCTCCCTTCTCCTCGAAGTACATGTTCTGTGCGCCCAGCTTCACCGGACTACCGGCGATGACGGTATGCACCGCCGTCAGCGAGATGGCCGGCGGGCACAGCACACACTCCACGCCGAAGAGCGCCGCCAGCCCATCGAGAATGCTCTCCGCAAACTCGCGCGCCTCCGCTGGCCCGTAGTGCATCTTCCAGTTGCCCGCCACAATCGGTATGCGGCGTGCTATGTTTGCGCTGCTCATGCAACGGGTCTCCTATCGAATGAAACTGCTAGCGTGCCGGACAATGCGCCCCTGTCGCTATACGCGCCCCTCTGGTTCCCCTCTCCCGCGCACGGGGGAGGGGTTAGGGGTGAGGGCTATTTATCTCGCAATGCCGCGACGCCCGGCAGTGTGCGCCCTTCGAGGAATTCGAGCGAGGCGCCGCCGCCAGTAGAGACGTGCGTTACTTTGTCCGCTGCGCCCGCCGCCTCCACCGCTGCAGCAGAGTCGCCGCCGCCGATGATCGTCGTCGCACCCTCGGCGGTGCGCTCCACCAGCAGCCCGATTAGCGCGTTGGTACCCTGCGCGAAGGCCGGAAACTCCGCCACGCCCATCGTGCCGTTGAAGACCACGGTTTCGGCGTCCGCCAGTACCTCGCCAAACGCCACAATCGTCTGCGGGCCGATATCAAGGATGCGCCAGCCCTCTGATACGTGGTCGGGCGTCGTCAGCACACGGTCGGCGTCGGCGGCGAAGCGGTCGCCTACTGCGACATCCACCGGCAGCACGAAACGCTTGCTGCTGGCCTGCGCCTTCGCCATCAGCCGCCGCGCCTCATCCAGCTTGTCGTCCTCCACCAGCGAATCGCCAACGAAGAGGCCGTTTGCCTTAAAGAAGGTGTTTGCCATGCCGCCGCCAATCAGAATCGCGTCGGCAATATCTATCAGCCGGTCCAGCACAGCGATTTTATCTGACACCTTCGCGCCGCCGGAAATCGCCACGAACGGACGTTTGGGATGCTCCAGCGCGCTGCCGAGGAAGTTCAGTTCTTTCTCCATCAGGAAGCCAGCGACCGCTGGTAAATCATGCGTGACGCCCTCGGTGCTGGCGTGCGCGCGATGCGCCGTGCCAAAGGCATCGTTGACGTAGAGGTCGCCCAGCGTCGCCAGTTGTTTGGCGAAGGCCGGGTCATTGGCCTCTTCTTCGGCATGGAAGCGCAGATTTTCCAGCAGCAACACCTGCCCCGGCTGAAGCGCCTGCGCCATCGCCTCCACCTGCGGGCCAACACAATCCGGCGCCATCTGGACAGGTTTGCCGAGCAACTCGCTGAGGCGTTCAGCGACGGGGCGCAGGCTGTACTTCTCGTCAACCTTGCCTTTGGGGCGGCCCAGGTGGCTCATCAGCACGACCGATGCGCCGCTGTCGAGGAGATACTGGATGGTGGGCAACGAGGCGCGGATGCGCGTGTCATCGGTGATGTGCCCGCTCTCATCGAGGGGCACATTGAAATCCACGCGCTCCAATACGCGCTTGCCCCGCACATCCACATCGTGTACGGTGGCTTTGTCCATGATTAGAGCCGCTCCCCGATGAAGCTCGCCAGGTCCGAGACGCGGCAGGAATAGCCCCACTCGTTGTCATACCAGGCGATGACCTTGACAAAGTTGTCGCCCAGCAGCATGGTAGATTGCCCATCCACAATCGAGGAGTGGGTATCGCCCCGGAAGTCTGTGGAGACCAGCGGCTCATCCGTAATGTCGAGGATGCCGTTCAGCGGTCCCTCGGCGGCGGCGCGGAAGGCATCGTTGATCGCCTGGACGCTGGCAGCGGGCTTGGTCAGTGTCGCCACGAAGTCCACCACCGAGACGGTCGGCGTGGGGACGCGCAGCGAGAAGCCGTCAAACTTGCCCTTGAGTTCGGGAATCACTAGCGCCAGCGCGCGGGCGGCGCCGGTGGTCGTTGGGATGATGTTCTGTGCGGCGGCGCGGGCACGGCGCAGGTCTTTATGCACCACATCGAGGATGCGCTGGTCGTTGGTGTAGGAGTGAACGGTGGTCATCAGCCCCTTCTCGATGCCAAAGGTGTCGTAGATGACTTTGGCGGCGGGGGCGAGACAGTTGGTGGTGCAGGAGGCGTTGGAGATGATATGGTGCAGCGCCGGGTCGTACTTGTCCTGGTTGACGCCCAGCACGATGGTGATGTCTTCGCCTTTGGCCGGAGCGGAAATAATCACCTTCTTGACGGTATCGTGCAGGTGCGCGGCGGCTTTGGGGCCGTCGGTGAAGAGTCCGGTACTCTCGACCACCAGTTGCGCGCCGACCTCGCCCCAGGGAATCTGCGCCGGATCGCGCTGCGCAAAGACTTTGATGCGCTTGCCATCAATCACCAGATCGTTGTCTATGACCTCCACCTTGCCTGGATAGCGGCCATAGGTGCTGTCATAGCGGAAGAGATGAGCGTTGGTTTCGGTGTCTGTAATGTCGTTGATGCCGACGACCTCGATGTCGTGCGGGTGACGGTCGAGCATCGCCTTGAGACTCTGGCGGCCAATGCGACCAAATCCGTTGATACCGACGCGAATTGCCATAGAGCTAACAGCCTCCTGAAATGCAGTTGTGTTGGGAACGGATTCCCGTTGCGCAGCGGCGCCGTTGCCGCGCGCATAGTTGCTGTGTCTTGCTATGTTGCGCCGTCTCCGACGCCACCCCGCATTGTATCACGACGGCAGCAGAGAGCGGATTGGCACGCCTGATATGAGGTAGTATGACGTGCCTGGCTCATGTATTCGAGTTTGCCAGCATGCACGAGTCAGGCAGAGCGGAGCGCCGTGGAATCGAACACTGCTACTTGTAGATGTGGCTTGTAGATGCGAGACTCCATATCTCATTTCTCGGCCCCATTTTTATGAGGTAGTGTTCACGTATGGTTGTCCCAAACCCGTTTGGGGTCGGTGTTGCTAGGAATAAAGTACTGATCGAATTGCGACTTTTTTAGGCTATTGCGCTTTTCACACCCATGTGCGTATATATGTTCCAAACCCTGAATTTTTCAGGTGTTTTGCGTTAGGTCGTATGGTTCTAGCTCAACAGTAACAAGGCAGAAATGAGCGAAAACGGCATTGAAACACTTGTTCTTGCTCGCATCTGCATGGTATACTCGCGGCTAGCAAGTAGTTGCTTGTCGCGCCAGACGCGGCGTGAACCGGATTTCCGAGAAACGACCGTCGAGGCGCGCATAGGGGAGGCGATCACCCCACGAGTGGTGGTCGCGCAACCAGAGGAGGCTCTATCACATGCCAGTTGGACGACAAGATCTGATTAAGGCCGTGGCCGGCAAGGCCAACAAGAGCGTCAAAGAGACCACTGAGTTCGTCAATGCGACGCTCGACACGATCCGCGAGACCCTGGAGAAGGGCGACACGGTGCGTCTCGTCGGCTTCGGTGTGTTCTCGGTCAAAGACACGGCGGCCAGCGTGCGTGTCAACCCGCAGACCCGCGAGAAGATCAACGTTCCTGCCCGCAAGCGCGTGAAGTTCAGCGCTGGCAAGGAACTCAACGACGCCGTTGCCAACATCAAAGCGGCTCCGGCGGCGAAAGCGGCCCCGGCGAAGGCTGCCCCGGCTAAAGGCAAGAAATAACTTCTTGCCCTATCTACGCACCCCGAAGAAGTCAATTTTCTTCGGGGTGTCTTTGTTTCTTTACCTCACCCCTCGTTGACCCCGCACAGCGTCCCCTGCTATGCTACCGGAGTATCGCAGCATTTCCAGAGATGAGGATAGATGGCAGACATGGCAGAGACAAAGCGAATCATCGCGGCTGAGCAGACATTGATCGAGGGCACGTTCGCGCCGGAGCTGGCGGTGGTAATGGAGCGCGGGCGCATCACGCGCGTCTGCCCGCTGGCGGAGCTTGCGCCGGATGAGCCGGTAGAGCGGTTCCCCCGGCGGCTGCTCGTGCCGGGGACGCTGAACGCGCACAACCACTCATTTCAATCCATGCTGCGCGGCGTGGCCGACGACTGCAACTTCTTCACCTGGCGCGACAAGGCGCTCTATGGCTACACCCCCTACATGGATGAGGAGGCAGTCTATCAGGGGGCGCGTTTCGCTTTTGCTGAGATGCTGCGCGCCGGCGTCACCACCGTCTGCGACTTCTTCTATATTCACCGCGACGGCAATGCCAACGATCACGCCGTCATTCGCGCCGCGCAGGAGGTGGGCATCCGCATTGTGCTGGCGCGCACGATGTATGACTGGGAGGGCGCGCCAAAGGAGTATCAAGAATCCATCCCCGATGCGGTGGCGCGCACCCGCGAACTCTGGCAGGCGTATCGCGGACGCGACGACGTGCATGTCTGCCCCGCGCCACACTCGCCGCACGCCGCCAGCCCCGCGATGATTCAGGCAGGCTCGGAACTGGCCGAAGAGTTGGATACCCGCTTCCACATCCATGTCGCGGAGGGACGCTATGAACGCGACACGATACGCGCGCAGCATGGCAAGACGCCGATGCGCTGGCTAGAGTCGCTGGGGTTGGCGATGGAGCGGATGACGGCCATTCACTGCGTCTGGCTGGAAGATGATGACATTCAGTTGATGGGCGCGCGGGATACGCGGCTGGTCTACAATCCCGCCAGCAACATGTTTCTGGGAGACGGCGTGACACGCATCCCCGATATGCTGGCGGCTGGCATCAAGATCGGCCTGGGCAGCGACGGTGGCTGCTCCAACAATCGCGTCTCGGTCTTCGATGAGATGCGCATGTGCGCGCTGCTGCAAAAGGTGACGCACCTCAGCTCAGAGACGGCGCCGTCGGCGGAGGTGGCCTTTGCAATGGGCACGGCTGGCAGCGCCGATACGCTGGGCTTGCCAGCCGGGCGCATCGGCGCCGACCACTACGCCGATTTCGTGCTGCTGGATATGGACGACCCCTCGATGCAGCCGCCGTTCAGCTATGAGAAAAACATTGTCTACAGCATGACGCCGCAGGCCATCCGCGACGTGATCGTCGGCGGCGCGACGGTCTACCGCGACGATCAACCGCTGCGCACCGGCTGGGACGATATCCTCGGCGGGCTGCGCGCCGTCATGAAGAACTGGCCTGGCTATCCTTCGATTTGACGCAGCAGCGCCTCGGTGTCGAAGAAGTGGGATTCGCGGACAATCTTGCCGTTGCGCCGGCTGACGATGGTGACGCCGTTAATGGTGTAGCGTTTGCCGTTGCCGCCGATGCCCAGGAACGGCGCGGCATGCGTGCCGCTTGCAACCCACTCGACCACCAGTTGGTCGCCCTGGACGACGCGATTGGTGATGGTCAGCGAGCGGTCCGGCACGCTGGCGACTTCAGCGGCGTAGCGGCGGGCGATGGCGTCTTTGCCGACGAATGGCTGGGCGAAGAGCGGGTCCTCAACGATGGCATCATCGGCATAATCTGACATCATGTTGTTGGTGTTGCCGGCGGTCTGTTTGGCGATATGCTGATCGTGCAACTGGAAGTGCATCCGTTCCTCGCGCGGCGCAGCATGATGCGGCTGGCTATGCGCCACGATCAGCGCGGCGGCTGCCCCGGTAATGCCCAGCGCCGCCAGCCCTTCCAGCAGATGCCGGCGCGAGATGTGCCCCGCGCGCAGTTCATCGAGCAGTTCATGAATCGTCTTTGAGGTCTCGCCATTCGTTCCCATTGTTCCCCACCGCCTTCTCTCTGCGTCACGCGCAGCCGAGACGTGATACAAACGTACAATATACAAGAGATTAGATTCAACCGGCTTGCATCAACGTCGCTGTCTATTGTCGCAGATTGCTCCATTGCATTTCCAGGTAGTATCTCACAGGTAGTTGTTTACTCAGCGCGGCCCGTTGTTGCCGTTGTTGCGCTCAGAAGAGCGGCAGATAGCGTTGTATCTCCCACGGATGCACCTGCCGGCGATACTCGTTCCATTCCAGCGTCTTCGCCTCCAAGAACCACGCTGCGACCTGTTGGCCCAACGCATCCAGCACCAGCTCGTCGCCGGTGAGCGCGGCCAGCGCCTCGCCCAGCGTCGCCGGCAAGAGTGCGATGCCCCGGCGCAGCCGCGCCTGCTCATCCAGCGTGTAGAGTCCCTCCTCGACGGGCGCAGCCAGCGGCAGGTCGCGGGTGATGCCGTCCAATCCGGCGCGCAGCATCACGGCGAACGCCAGATACGGATTGCAGCTTGGGTCGAGCGAGCGCAATTCCACGCGCGTGCCGGTGGTCGTCCCTGGCGCGGCTTTCGGCACGCGCACCAGCGCCTCGCGGTTGACACGCCCCCAGCTAATCATCACCGGCGCCTCGAAGCCAGGGACGAGCCGCTTATAGGAATTGATCAGCGGCCCAAGAATCGCGCTCATCCCCGGCGCATGCGCCAACAGACCCGCTACGAACTGCCGCCCGGTGCGCGAAAGACCATACTGCGTATCGCTGGTGTCGGCAAAGGCATCGCTGCTATCGTCGCGGCGCAACAACCGCTGGTGCGTGTGCATGCCGGAGCCGTTGATGCCGTAGAACGGCTTGGGCAGGAAGGTCGCCAGCAGACCGTGCCGCTGGGCAATCGCCTTGATGGCGTAGCGCGCCGTCACCACCGCATCGGCAATCTCCAGCGCCCCTGCTGGCACGAAGTCTATCTCATGCTGTCCGGCGGCCACCTCGTGGTGGCTGGCCTCGATGCGAATGCCCAGCGCCGCCAGTTCGGAGACGATTTCGCGGCGCACATCGGCGGCGAGATCAGTGGAAAGGTCGAAATAGCCGCCACGGTCATGCGGCAGTGGCTCGGTGGCCGCCCCCTCGCCTTCGCGCAGCAGGAAGAACTCCAGCTCTGGCGCGACTTCATAGCGATAGCCCAGCGCCTCCGCACGCGCCAGGGCATCCACGAGAATCGCGCGTGGATCGCCCTGAAAGCGTTCGCCGGTTGGCATCAGCACGTCGCAGATGATGCGCGCAACACGCTCCTCATCGCCAGTATTCTGCCAGTTGCCCGGCGTGGTGGCGGTGGTGCGCCAGGGCACCTCCGCATAGGTGGCGGGGTCTGGCCGCAGGTACATATCCGTCTCCGCGACGCGCGCAAAGCCCTCAATGGCGCTGCCGTCGAACCACTTGCCATGCGCCAGCGTATCTTCGAGCTGGTCGGCGGGAATGGTGACGCATTTCGCCATGCCCACGACATCGGTGAATTCGAGGTTGATGAAGCGCACGTTACGCACCTGCACATGTTCGAGCAGTTGCGCAGCCGCTTCCGGCTGCTTGACGCCCGTCGGGCTGGCTGCGTCGCCTGACATGCGGGAATGGGATAGGTGAGATGAATCGTCGTGGCGCTGGCCCATCGGTGTACCTGCTTTTCTTGGTCCTCACCCTCCCCTCTCCCGCGCACGGGGAGGGGTTGGGGGTGGGGGCTGCACGTATTGCTATTGCTGGCGACGGCGGGCGCGGCGTTCCTCGGCGGCCTGCCAGCGGTCACGCTCCTCCTGCGTTTCCAGGATCAGCGGCGGCACCGGCGTGGGACGGCCCAGATCATCAATCGCCACGTAGATCAGATAGCTTGTGCCCGCGTGGCGTCTGACGCCGGTGCGCATATCTTCGGCCTCGATGCGCGCCTCCACCTCCATCGAGGTGCGGCCAACATAGGTGAGGCAGGCGGTGATGGTCAGCAGATCACCGATGTAGACCGGCTGCTTGAAGATCATGGAGTCCATCGCCACCGTCACACAGCGGCAACGCGAATGGCGGATGGCGACCGCGCCGCCCGCCTCATCCACCAGCCGCAAGATCGCGCCGCCGTGGACGTTGCCCCAGACGTCCGCGTCCGGCGGTTGCATCGAGCGCGCCATCACAATCTGCGATTCACGCACCGTCTTGCCGTTTGGCGGCGTGGCATCATCCGTCTGTGTTTCCGTCTCGTGTGCCATCGTTCTCTCAATCTATCTCATAGATGCTTTGTTTGCCGATGCTCGCTGCATGCTCATCTGCTGGCGCTCTGTACGACATGCTCGGCAAAATCTGGACGCCAGGGACCGCAGCCGGCGATGAATGGCTGCATCAGCGCGCGTTCCGCCTGGATGGTATGGTTGAGGTCATGTGCGGCCCATTCGTGCAGCATCTCGCGCAGGGTGACGAGGCCGTGGTAGCTGTGCTTCGCCGTGCGGTCCAGGTCTGCCTCGGTGACGCGCGCCAGCAGCACCAGGTTCTCCTCGCGGGCGCTGGCGAATGCGGCGGCAAGCTGTGCGGGCGTTTCCTGCGCCTGCCCTGTCTGATCTTCGTCTGGATCGAAGGCGGCGATATCCTGCCCCGCCAGGAACGCGCGGATGCGCACCGGGAAAACATAGCGTTCGGTTTCGAGCAGATGGCGCAGGCAATCCACCGCCGACCACTCGCCGGGCGCAGGTATCCGCGTCAGCAGTTCGTGCGGCAATGTCTCGGTGAGACGCTGCCAGCGTGCGCCGGTGGTGGTAAGTAATGCCCGCATCCAGGGCAGGAGGTTCGCGCCCGCGCCTGTCGTTGTCATCTCATCATGCTCGTTCTGCATATCGTCGCCTTTCTTTACGTTTGGAAATACTTTTGTTGCTCGTGATTTCCCTGCTCATTGTACACGCTACGCATGATAGAATAGCGCAGAGCAGGCGCGGCAGTGAACTGCCCATGCAGACGGTATCGCGACAGTAAACTGCCGGCGCACACACGATGCGGCCTGAAGGCCAGCGATAGCAAGTGTGGCACGAATGTGGCGATAGGAGCGCAGATCATGCAGCAATCACCAGATGAGGAGCCGCAGAACCAGGCACCTGACACGCGCGATGAGACACTGGCGCACTGCAAACACCTGATCGCCACCGGGCAGGCGGAGGCGGCGCTGCCTCCGCTGCAACAGCTCACAGAGCAGGCGCCACAACTGGCCGAGGGGTGGTTTCTGCTGGGACTGGCCTACCGCGAGCTACACCGCTACGAGGATGCCCTTGCCGCCTTCGAGCGCACGCTGGCACGCGAACCGAAACATGCCTGGGCGCTGGCGAGTAAGAGCTATGTGTTGGCGAATATGCAGCGTTATGCGGAGGACAGTCGGGTATCACGGCAGATAAAGGCACTTCCTTTAGATACTTTCCAAAGAGGATTGAAACAGGTGGAGCAAATGTTGGCGATCAATGCAAACTATCAATATGGTTGGTATAGCAAAGGTTCTTTACTGCTGTATCAAAATCTGTTTGCAAAAGCGCTCAAGGCTTTTGAGCAGGCGCTAACGCTCAATCCTTCTGACCCTTCTGCCTGGAATGACAAGGGTGGCGCGTTGTCTCGTTTGGGGCGATATGAGGAGGCGCTAGACGCCTATAATCATAGCCTTGCCATTATTCCTTCTCATGCTATCGCTTGGAGCAATACAGGTACCGTCTTATCGAAGATGAAGCGATACGGAGAGGCGTTGCATGCGTATGAGCAAGCGCTAACGCTCAATCCGGCGTTCACCATAAGTTGGACCAATAAAGGCTGGGCACACTATCGTATAGCGCAGTATAGCGATGCGTTGGTGGCTTTTGATCGGGCGCTCGTGTTTGACCCAGCATACGCTAATGCCTGGAATGGCAAAGGCTGGTCGCATTTCCATATGAAGCAATATCAAATGGCTCTCGATGCCTTCGATCATGCCCTTTTCTTTGACCCGACTGATACCGACATAATGGAGGGTCGAACCAAGACACTTGCCGCATTGACACTAAGAACTATTGGGCGACGATTAACACCATTTCTACGACGCGAGAAGTAAAGGCATGCGCGGGCCTGATGCAAAACAGGTGAAGGGGTCCTATATGCTGTCTCCTGATGTTCGGCGCGCCGTCACCGATGCCCGCGCAATCGCCATCATTCATGGCATCGTCAGCCTGTTTGAGATTGTTTTTCCAGACCGGGTGCGTGGCTACTACCTGCTTGGCAGCTACAGCGAAGGGACTACCGTGACGCTCAGCGATATTGACCTGATGATCCTCTTTCGTGGCGCGTTTCAAGCAGGTGAGGAGGAGACGATCAATCGCGTCATTGAGGCGTGCGGCTTGCTCAGCCCGGTCCGGCTGGATATCATGGTGCAGAGTGAGGCGGCGCTACGCATCGAGGATGTGCGGCTCAAGCTCGGAAGCATGGTGGTGGCAGGGGAAGACACGCGGGCGCAGATACCGCTCCCAACGCCGGAGGCTCATGCGCGCTATATCACCGAATGGGCGAACTATTTCATTCGCCTGTTGCACGATGACGCTTCGCTCTCGGCGCCGTTGAGCTACCCAGATGCCGCCGATGAGTTCTACGGCTATGCTCGCATACGTATACCTCAGTGGTATCCGCCGGAGGCGACAGCGGGAACGAAGGAACTGGTCGCAACGGTTTGCTGGACGGCGAACGCGCTGCTGAGCCTGACGCTTGGCGTGGCGGGCTATGTGGGCACGAAGGGCGCGGCAGTGGAACGCTACGGTGACGTAGGCGCGCCGGAGTGGCGCGCCTACGTCACGCAGGTCTACACTCGCTGCAAAGGCGCCTGGCGGTATGACGTGCCACAGGAGGAAGCGCAACGCGCAGAATTACGGGAACTCTGCGCGCAATCGCTCGCGTTCTTCCAGCACTACCAGGCGACTTATCAGGACTATCTGCGCGCCCAGCAATAGGCGCAGCTAGGTCAGCGGTGGCTGGATGCCAGTGTCAGGGGTTGGCATCGCGCCGGGCATTGGGCCACTGACCATTTGATGCAACTGGTCAAGCGTTCGCTGCCAGTTCGTCTCCGCCTGCTGAAGCGCCATCTGTGGCACGGTAATGTTGTCTTGCTGCAAGGCAAGCATGGCAATCCGTGGGAACTGCTGCTCTAAGAGCGACGCCGTGCGTACCTCATCGCGCAGATTCAGTGTGCATGCCTGTATAGTCCCCTGGTCGCCATAGGCTTCCGCCGTGGCGATGAGCAGACCATACGCGGCAATCTCCAGGTGTTCGGTGACATACTCATCGCGGGTGTTTTTGGCAAGCGTATCGGTCCGTCCAGCGGACAGCATGCCGAGCAGATTGCCTACCAGGTTGGAGCCTGCGCCCTTCATCGTGGATGGTTTCTCGTTGTAGTTCGCAAGGCATTCTTCCATGCGCTGGCGGTGTTGTTTCGTCTCCTCCAGATGCTGGTGAATCATCCCCTGAATATCGGGGAAGTTCTGGGCCTGTTTCTCATGTTTCTCAAGCACTTCGACAATCTGGTTCTCCATCGCATACGCATCCTGAATGTACGTCACCAGTTTGTCGCGTAGATCGTCGTTCGCCATCGTTCGTCTTCCTCCTGAAACTTGGGAGAATCGGTCCTCACATTGCTCACACAGCACTTTGCCGTGGAGCCTACCCCCGGAGGCGTGGTCGTGCAAGATGTGTACCAGATGACGTATATCCAGATACGAGTCCTGAGTCCTGGCACAACGATGAAAACTACTACCTGCAAATACGACTTTAGTCCACTGTCGCCGTGCGCGTGGCGGGGTATCCTTCCAACATCAACCATGAGACCACCAGAAAGGATGTTTCTTTTATGAACGCTATCAATCCGCTGGCGACGAGGGCAGGGATATCCAAACAGCCGTCGCGCCCGGCCACCATGCAGCGCTTCCTGGCGAGCGATACCACGCTGATCGCCGGCATCGCGCTCATCAGCGCAATGGTGCATATGCTCTTCGCCAGCAACTACGGCTATTTCCGCGATGAACTCTACTATATCGCCGCCGGGCATCATCTCGCCTTCGGCTATGTAGACTTCCCGCCGATGATCGCCTTTCTCGCTGCGCTGTTGCAGCCCTTCGGCGACAATCTGTTCATCATCCATATCGTGCCTGCTATCGCTAACGGCTGCCTCGTCTTCACGACGGGATTGATTGCGCGTGAGTTTGGCGGCGGGCGCATCGCGCAGGGGCTGGCTGCGCTCACCACCGCCGTCTGCCTCGTCTTTATGGCCACCGGGTCTATCTTCTCGATGGATATTCTGGATGCGCTCTGGTGGACGCTCGCCGCGTATGTGCTGGTGCTGCTCATCAAGCGCCAGACGCCACGGCTCTGGTTGCTCTTCGGGCTGGTGGCGGGCATCGGCCTGACGACCAAACTGACGATGCTCTTCTGGGGATTGGCGCTGGTCGTGGGTCTGTTGCTGACACCACAACGCAGGCTGTTGCTCAACCGCTGGGTGCTGGCGGGTGGGGCCATCGCCTTCGCGCTGCTGGCGCCGTATATTGTCTGGAACGCCATCAACGGCGCACCCACCTGGGAGTTCTGGCATCACTATGGCGGGATCACCGGCGATGGGCCGATTGCCTATCTAGCCAACCAGATATTCCTCATCAACCCGTTTACCGTGCCGGTGGCCATCACCGGGCTGTTCTTCTTCTTTCGCTCGCGCGCCGGCAAACCGTATCGCGCGCTGGGCTGGGCGTTTGTCTTCCTGTATGTGCTGTTCACGCTGATTCACACGAAGTCCTATTTCCTGGGTCCGGCTTATCCGCCGCTCTTTGCTGGTGGCGCGGTGTTGATCGAACGCGCGGCGCTGCGGCGTGTCTGGGTTGCGCCCACGGTGGCGGCGGTGCTGGCGCTGAGTGGCATCCTGCTGGCGCCGCTGGCGATGCCAGTGTTGCCGCCGGCCACCTTTGTGCAGGATTATGGTTTCCTCTCCGGCCAGGGCAACGCCTCCGCCGGGCAGCAGAGCAGCGCGCTCCCGCAATATCTGGCCGACCGCTTCGGCTGGCCGCAGTTGGCGGCGACGGTAGCCGATGTCTACAATAGCCTACCGGCGAGCGAACGCGCCCAGGCGTGTATCGTCACCAGCAACTACGGCGAGGCGGGCGCGCTCCAGATATACAGCGCGCAGTATCATCTGCCGCCGGTGGTCAGCGCGCACAACAATTATTATTACTGGGGAACGGGTGGGTGTTCCGGCAAGGTGATGATTACGGTCGGCTACTCGCAGTCTGACCTCGCAAAATCCTATAGCGTGGTCACGCTGGCGAAGACGTTCACCTGCGCCTATTGCGAGCCGTATGAGAACGACTCGCCGATCTATGTGATTCAGCAGCCGAAGTATCCGCTGCAGCAGCTCTGGCAGTCCACCAAGCACTACAATTAGCAGCAACGCCTTTCGCTAGCCATGTGGTCTACCGCATAGAACGTGTGGTAGACCAGCTTTCTCTCTGCATACCGCTCATCTGGCCTTCATCTTGTAAAGAGCATTATAGTGGGCAGGCCGTAGACAATGGAGATGCCTCAGGAGAGTGTGATGATAGTTTGCCCCTGGGACGATCCCGACAGCAAGGTGCTGCCAGGAGCATTGAGTTGTTCAAGTGTTCCCTGATGCCACGTTTTTGCGTTCTTGACTCTCCTCATGTTCTCGTCATGCTGCCACCGATCCTATTCTTGAATCATATTTGCTTGTGAACAACTACAAAACTGACGCACTAATAGTGCAGTGGAGTATATACGTTCATTCCGAACGGGATGACCCCAATCCAGCATCACGTGCCCGGATGATCGCTTGTGCCCGATCAGCCACTTGCAACTTGCTAAAGATGTTGGAGACATGATTGCGGACAGTTTTAGGACTGAGTACCAATTGCTGAGCAATTGCCTGGTTATTCCACCCTTGTGCCAGTAGAGCCAATATCTCTCTTTCACGTTCGGTCAATTCCGGGAACAGTGCTGCTGCACCTGGCTCCGATCCTGCCAGCGGAGATATGTGCGCGAAGTAATGCATGAGTCGCTGAGCAATGGGAGCACTGAAGATGGCCTCTCCCCGCATCACAGCCTGGACTGCACGTAGAATATCCATTTGGTCAGCCCCTTTGAGGATGTAGCCGCGTGCACCGGCCTGCATAGCAGCGAAGACCGAATCGTCATCTTCATACATAGTGAGGACGAGGATGCCGATATGAGGACTTGTCGCTAGGATGCGACGGGTCGCCTCAATTCCATTGAGACCCGGCATTCGCACATCCATGAGTATCACGTCAGGTTGCAATTCCATCGCTCGTTGGATTGCTTCCTCGCCGGTTGTGGCCTCGCCTACGACCACTGTTCCTGCCAAGGTCCTAAGTAGGACATGCAGACCATCACGATACACAGGATGGTCATCGGCAATGAGCAGACGCACTGGCTCATGCTCATTTTCCTTTTTCTCAAACAGTTCCATCAGGAATTCCTCCATAGAGAGACGCCAAGCGCGTCCATGATGGGATCCTGTCAGGGGTAAGAGGCAAATGCACGGTAACGGTTGTTCCCTGGTTTGTTGGTGCAGCAATGGCACAGGTTCCACCTAATTCCTCAGCACGTTCGCGCATTGCTAACAGCCCTACACCTGGCTGTATGGTTGCGGGTAATCCAATGCCATCGTCGCAGATTGTCAGAATTACGGCATCTGATACTATCTTGACAGCGATGACACATTCAGTGGCCTGTGCGTGACGCACGACATTGGTCAGCGCTTCACGGGCAATATGATAGATAGCGACTTCGACTGCCGCAGGTAGCAATGGAAGCGTTGAGGGGATGTCCACAATGACGCGAAGGGCAGTATTGTGTGCCACCGTACGAGCCTGCTCTTCCACTGCTCCGGCCAATCCCAATTCATCGAGCGCGGGAGGGCGCAGCGCATATACCAGATGCCGCACATCAGTGATAATCGTTTGAACTTGCTGCTTGAGATCTAGTAGAATCGCCTCGGTGCGATCACGATCAGAATGCAGAAGATTGCGGGCGGCATCTAATTTAAGCGTCAACGCACCGAGCACTGGCCCTAATCCATCATGCAAATCACGACGTAAACGGCGTCGCTCTTCCTCGCGTGTCATCACTAAACGCTCACGGGCATGCTGTAATGCAAACATCAACTGAGTAGCCTGTACTGCGCTACCTGCTTGGCGAGCCAGAGCACGGAGCAGGCGTTGATCTGCAGGAGAGAATCGCTCTCCAGGACCACGGGGCGCAATGACTAACCGGCCAGCGATCTCACCATTCGCAATCAAGGGGAAAGTCAGCGTCTCTGTCAATGGCTCACCATAACTGGCAGCCGTATGTAGGTCGCTCTCAGTACCCACGGCTATGGCTACATAGGGCAATTTGAGGGAATGCGCTACGGTTTCAACAATGGTTGGCAGCACCACATCGGGTGTCAGAGCACCTTCCAATCGTTGTCCGAGGTGAGCAAGCGCCACGTAGGGTTCGTCCCGTTGTCCATACAGTAGCCGGTTGACACGGATTTGTACCCAATCTCGCAGAGGGTGGAACAGCACGGCAATCAGACCAGTAGCGAGCAGGGATATTGCCAGATTTCCGCTGGCGTGGAAGATTGCTCCCAGATAGCCAACCGTGCCAATATAGGTCGCCACAACCCCCAAGGTCAATAAACCATACACGAGTGTCCGATTGATGAGAAGCTCAATATCGAATACATGGTAACGCAGCATGGCGACGCCGATGGCAACTGGGATTCCAAGGCTACAGGCACCCTCAAGCCAGGTTGAAGGTCGAAAGAGCATGGTTTGCCCGAATACAGGATCAATGAGCGCGCCCAATAGAAGCGCCCCAGTAAAAATTGCCGCAGCATACGTCAGCCATTGCAATTGCAGGCGCTCGATTCCGCGCGCCGTGCGAAATCGCCAAAGGAGTGAGACAGCCCCAGCAATCATGCCCACGACCATGAGCAGAAAGGCGACCAGAGAGATCCGTAAATAGAGTGAATAGCCAACGACTTGCTGTTGCAACTGTAGATTCTGCAACGCTTCATGTAACGGACGACCCTGTAATTGCCACGTGAATAGAGCAGTGCTTAGCGCATCAATGAGCGCCGCGCCGATAGCAAGCCACACGATCAGGCGCCAGCGATGACTGAGCAATTGTCCCGTTGGATAGAGCAAAAGAAAGATGGCCAACAACGTCCATCCCAATGTCCACACCCAACTCCCTAGCCATCCTATCTGCGCGCCCCAAGGCAAGACCCCCGGGCGCGTCGTCAGGGTGAAACGGGCATACGTGACAGTGAAGACGCTCAGCATGGTCGCAAAGCCTAATGCCAAGCATAGCCATCCCACTGCGTGGCGAGGATGGCGCCCCAGGATGAGCGCCCCGACAAGGGGAAACGAGAGAGCCACTACTACTTCAGCGGGATGTTGAATATCGCTTGGACGACGAAAGGTTTGAGTATAGAGAACATCAAAGGCAATGCTCAAGAGCGTCAGAGTCCAGCAGACGAACACCGTTCCCCAGGCAAAGACCCGGCTGACCATTATAGGACGACGAGGTGAGACCACCACCGCAGGATGATCCATGAGCTTCATCCTTTGTCACTGAACAACAGCGAATACTGACGGGTATGGGTGAGAACGGTGAAAATCAGCGACGATCAACCGATACAGGAAGTGTCTCCATTGTAGCATGTGGATGTACAAACGGTGCTGCGCGGCGCACTTAGAGAAGCTAAGTGCGCCGCGCACTCGTTTACGCATTCGAGACGATGGAACTCGTGGAGGAGCCGGTCAGGGATTGCCATAAAGCAAACC
Source organism: Chloroflexota bacterium (assembly GCA_021323855.1). Taxonomy (GTDB): domain Bacteria; phylum Chloroflexota; class Ktedonobacteria; order Ktedonobacterales; family JADMIN01; genus JAJPKE01. The sequence continues at coordinate 526,984 of JAJPKE010000045.1, forward strand.
CCATACCTGCCAATGCCAGCGATATACAGAGTACAGGGACAGATGCCAGTGGCGGCCAAATGGTATTGAGAGATCGTTCCACCGGACTGAGAATACCTCCGATCACTAGCAAGATGGCGGTCCAGCGTGGTACGCTGCCACTACGGAAAGTAGCAATCCCCAAGAGGATAGAACCGACTAAACCACTGATGCCGCCCACAAGAAAGAGAAGTCCTAATGGCTTTGGAAGCGTGGTTGGACCAAATATGGTAAAGGCGCTCCCCACCACATCGAGACCCAAGAGCGTGAATACGAGGAGTGCTACCCCAACTACGCAGAGCGTATGAGACCTGGGAGCAAGCCTCGTATTTGCTGCTAGCAATCCAATTGTCAAGATCACCGCTCCTGCCATACGTAAGAGGCTAGAAATGTTAGTGAGGACATGCGGCGATGCGAAGGAGCCACTCGTGAGAACGGCTTTGAACAACGTCGCGCCTATGGCGATCAATCCCCCATAGGCCAAGGCGATTCCTCCAACGCGGGAGGATGGATAGGAAGACATGACTTACTCCTTTGCAAACTGTTGATTGTGTCACCATGTCACGAATGGTCTGCACGAAGGGTAACGCAGGTCGTGTCCTATCGAGAAGTGAGCGGTGTCCTGACTTCTGTCCCGACATAGAGTAGGCACTTGTCCCAATCGAATGGAGAAACTTCGAAGCAGCAACGTTGCCTATCTAAACAACTTGCGCTTGTTCACAATTGCTTGCCAATCAATATGCAAAAGGCAAACTAGGAAGAGAGTAACCTGTACGTCCATTGCCCAGATGCGCTAAGTCTGCTAAGACATAAGACAATGGCAAGCACCGTGGCGAAGTGCTAGTTGGCCGCGTCAAGTGCGGGTTGCAGGCCAGCGAGGATGAGCGCCTGCGCCGCCTGCATCTGACGCCGCCAGTCCACCATGTGTGGTGCCATGACCCACATGAGCGTGATGCCCTCATAGAGCGCAGTCAGCGTGAAGGCGACCTGTGACGTATCCATCGCGCAGAACTCACCAGCCGCCACGCCCTGCGCCAGCAGATTCACCAGCATATCGTGAAAATCTTGATAGATGGCAACCAGCGATTGCCGCACACTTGCCTGCCGCGTCGCTACGCCGTAGAACTCCAGCAGCAGCGGCATGGCGAGCTGCATATGGTCCATGACGGCGGCAAATTGTTCGTTCATCGCGTCAAGCCGTGCGCGTGGGCTTCCTGGCGCTTCCAGCAGCTTGCGCACGCCGCGCATTTCACGCTCGAAGAAGAAACGCAGCAGCGAGCCGATGATAGCGTCTTTATTGCGGAAATACAGATAAAGCGCCGGTTTGCTCAGTCCGGCACGACTGGCAATATCATCCATGCTCGCCTCATGCAGTCCCTTCTCAGCGAACGCCTGGATCGCTGCCTCTAATATCTGGTCGCGGCGCTCTTCACTACGGTCTGGTCGTGGCATCTGCTGCTCTGCTCCCTGAATTCGCTCTTCACCTGTGCTGTATCATAGCGCACGGGTATCAGTGCCGTCAGTCCCGTTCGTGGTATAAGCGCCGTCATTTTCCCAGGCAGACAGGAATGTCTGCCCCACCAGACGCAGACGCCTATACGTGGGGCAGGCTGGTGTGACCACTATGCTATGCGGCGTGCGCGAGGCGCTGGCTATGCCAGGCGCGCGTGCGCCACCAGAAGATGAACAGCCCCAGCAGGCCGAAGCCAGCAAACCAGGCGAGTGACAGCAGCAGCGATGCCGCTGCTATCCCATGCCCAAAGCCACCGCTAACCGCGATCTGCATCGGCCCATACGCCGGAAATGCCGCCAGAAAGTCTTTGTTGGCCAGCGGATTCTCGACTGGCGCCTGCAAGAAGGTATCCATCAGGCTTATCATGATAATCAGGAAAAAGCCCGCCAGCTCGCTGGAAACCACCACGCCCAGCAGCAGCCCCAGCGCGCCATAGGAGAGCGCCGCTAGTAGATAGGCCAGCCAGATGGCAACGCACGCGGTCAGCGACGCAGGACGCCAGAAGAGAATGAGGATCAGCGTGGCATAGAGCGCCACCAGCGCCGCCATGACGACGATAGCCGTCACCTTTGCTGCGATGGCCACCGGCTGCGGCAAGCCAGCCTGCACCAGCCGCCGGTCAAAGCCAGCGTTCTTGCGAGCGGCGGCGAAGATCATGAAGGCGACGATCAGCGTGATGGCGTTGAATCCCGCCGTCAGCAGCGTGACATCATGGCCGTTAACCTGAAACAACTGGCCGGTACTCTGAAGTTTGAAGCCAACTGAACCGTTTGCGATCAGCGCGCCGATCAGCCAGTCCCAGAGTGGCACGAAAACGATCAGTAAGCCCAGCGCGAAGCGATTGCGCAGTTGCTCCACCAGCGCATAGCGTGCGGTCGTCAGATAGGTTTGCAACATCAATGGACCTCCTGAAGCGCGGCGGAGCCGGTAGCATTGGTGATGTCAGCGGCGGCAACCGTCTGCGGATGGAGCCGACCCTGGCGCAACTGATAGATGGCGTCGAAGCGTTGCTGATCGAAGAGCAGATGCGAGATGACCACAACACAGCAGCCCTGTGACCGCAGTTCGCTCGCCAGACCCCAGAAGCGCAGGTACGTCTCCCAGTCAAACCCCTGATAGGGTTCGTCGAGCAGCAGCACTGAGGGCCGGTGCATCAGCGCCAGCGTCAGATTGAGCTTCTGCTGCGTGCCGCCGGAGAGCGCGCCAACCGGCGTCGCGCGGTACTGCCCGTAGGCAAGCCGCTCAATCAATGCGTCGGCATAGACGGTATCAGCGAGGTGATAGGCGGCGCGAAAATAATCGAGATGTTGGGCAACCGTCAGCGATTCGTTGAGGATGACCTGCTGTGGGCAGTAGCCCAGCGAGCCGTGAATGCGTACCTGTCCGTGCGTGGGACGCAAAGCGCCTGCCAGGATTTTCAATAACGTAGATTTGCCGGCGCCGTTCTCGCCGACGATGCCGATGAGCGCGCCAGCCGGGGCGCTGAAGGATAGACCATCGAGTACTGTGCGCCGCCCATAGCGTTTGACCAACTCCTCCGCCTGAATGACCGTATCAGCCATACCATGCTCCTATCCTGGGGAACCAGGGGAACCCGATGCCTTCTCTGCGTGGCGAGTTAATGGGAGTGCGCGCGTTCAACCCATGTGCCACAAGATGGCATGTTAATAAGTTACTGACTAGTCAGTAACTTATTATAGGCGCGAGGAGATGGTCTGTCAATATCCATCTATCATTTTTCAGGGTCAGCGCGTAGCCGGGCGGCACGCATTTCCAGGTAGCGTTGTTCTGGCAGGCTGGTGGTGCGCCGCGCCGCAAGCTGGTAGCAGGCGCGGGCGGCGGGATAGTCGCCCGCCATCTCGAAGAGGTGGCCGCGCACCGCCGCCAGGCGATGATGGCCGGCCAGCCGGTCGTCGGTATCCAGCGTATCGAGCAGATCGAGTCCCGCTTGCGGTCCGCTCACCATCGCCAGCGCCACCGCCCGGTTGAGCGTCACCATCGGGTTGGGCGCGAGCCGTTCGAGTAGGTCATAGAGTACGAGAATCTGCCGCCAGTCGGTCTCTTCGGCACGCACCGCTTCGTCGTGGACGGCGGCAATCGCCGCCTGAAGCTGGTAGGGGCCGAGCGGCATCCTGGAGAGCGCATCGGTGATGAGCGCGACGCCCTCAGCGATGAACGCCTGATTCCAGCGGCTGCGGTCCTGCTCGGCCAGCGGAATCAGCGCGCCATCGGCTCCGCTGCGGGCGGGACGGCGAGCATCGGTGAGCAGCATTAGTGCCAGCAACCCCGCGACCTCGCCATCGTCTGGCCGCAGCCGCAGCAGCAAGCGGGTCAACCGGATTGCTTCGCCGGTCAGTTCGGCGCGTTGCAGGTTGGGGCCGGAGGTGGTGGTATAGCCCTCATTGAAGATCAGATACAGCACTTGCAACACCACGCGCAGCCGTTCCGCCTGCTCAGATTCCGGCGGCAGGCGAAACGGCAGACCGCTGGCTTTGATGCTCTGCTTGGCGCGGCTGATGCGCTGGGCCATCGTTGCCTCTGGAACGAAGAAGGCGCCGGCGATCTGCGCCGTGGTGAGGCCACCGACCGCGCGCAGCGTCAGCGCCACCTGCGAAGCAGGCGAGAGCGCGGGATGGCAGCAGAGAAAGAGCAGCGTCAAGGTGTCGTCCTGGTCCAGCAGGCGATCCTCATCGGGCGCTGGCGCGAGCAGTTCGTCGGACGTGAGCAGCGTCGCCGCTGTGGACTCGCGGCGCTGGCGGGCGGATTCGCTGCGCAACTGGTCGCTCAACCGGCGCGCGGCAACGGTAATCAGCCAGCCGCGCGGATTGGCTGGCGTTCCCTCGTCTGGCCACTGCGCGGCGGCGGCCAGCAGCGCCTCTTGCACGGCGTCTTCGCAGAGATCGAAGTGGCCGTAGCGCCTGACGAGCGCGCCCAGCGCTTGCGGCGCCAGGTCGCGCAACAGACGCTCAGTTTCAGCGTCTATTCGCATGCTAGTCGCTCACTAACTGCTCACTGTTCGGTCCCGTTCTGGCTCATGACGGGCCGCACCTCCATCGCAAAGTAGCGCGCATCGGGCCAGCGCGTCGCGATATCTACGGCGCGTTCCATCGTCTCGCATTCAACCGTAAGATAGCCTGCCAGTTGCTCTTTGGCCTCCGCAAAGGGGCCGTCGCTGATCGTCGGGATGCCGTCACGCACGCGGATGGTTTTGGCCTGTGAGGCATCGGCCAGCCCTTCGCCGCCGACCCATTCGCCAGACTCCCGAAGCTCCTGCATAATGGCGTCAACCTCACCAAAAAGCGCGGCGCGTTCCTGCTCAGTCCAATTCTCGTAGGTCGCCGGATTGTTGTAGATCAACAGCATGTACTTCATCTTGTTGCTCCTCACTCATAGCATAAGGGCGTCTTTCAACAGCACCCTCCAATAGAGATATCGGAGCCACTGCCGGAATCTCTACATCTAACCCAAAGCTAACTCCTAGCTGCGATTGCACTTCATCTTGGTTCATCTTGGTTCAGCTTACTGCATCACATTGCCTCATCATTTCACCAGTTCATCGTGGCAAATTTCATCTCGATTTTCATCTGACGCAAATGACGCAAAACTTGATGTAGAAAATCGAACATTGGCTCCGACGTATCCAGTGAAAGACCCTTGAAGGTGCATATGGGCGATGGGCAAAGAGCAAGAGCAGCAACAGGAGGACTTCCATGAGTAGCGTGAGATCAAAAGACGGGACCACCATCTCCTACGACCGGAAGGGCGATGGACCGGCGATTATCTACGTAGGGCCGGCGCTTGGCTATCGGGCGTTCGACCCGACGATGGCGCAGATTGCGGACTTGCTGGCGCCGCATTTCACCGTCTTCACCTATGACCGTCGCGGGCGCGGCGAGAGCGGCGATACCGCGCCGTATGCCGTGGAGCGCGAGATAGAAGACATCGCCGCGCTGATCGCTAAAGCCGGAGGGCAGGCGTATGTGTACGGCCATTCATCCGGCGCAGTGCTCTCGCTGGATGCGGTGGCGCACGGCCTCCCCATCACAAAGCTGGCGCTCTATGAGCCGCCATTCATTGTGGATGATAGCCGACCGCCCGTACCGCACGATTTCAAGCGCCAGCTCAGCGATATGATTGCGGCTGGTCGCCGTGGCGACGCGGCTGAGTTCTTCATGACGCAGGCGGCAGGTGAGCCGCTCCCGATGGACGAACTGCGCAATAGCCCTGCGTGGCCAATGTTCGAGGGTGTAGCACCAACGACCGTTTACGACGCCACCATCATGGAGGGGTTGCAGTTGGGCAATCCGCTGCCGGCTACGCGCTGGGCTGCCGTCACCATCCCGACGCTTGTGATGGACGGCGGCGCAAGTCCGGCGTTTATGCGCCATGCCGCGCAGGCGCTCGCCAAACTGCTGCCCAATACGCAATACCGCACGCTGGAAGGTCAGACGCATGGCCCCGCCGCCGAGGTGCTTGCTCCGGCGCTGGCGGAGTTCTTCGCCGCCTGATCTTTCAATCAGTTGAACGATAGTAGTGATGGCTGGCGAGCAGCAATTGCTCGCCAGCGCAAAAAGACGGCAAGCGGAAGTTTCCCTTGCCGAAAGGAGTTTATCATGAGGCACGTTGTCTTGTTCTCACACGTTTCGCTGGATGGCTTCACCGAGGGGCCGGACGGCGGACTGGATTGGATAACCGTAGATGATGAAGGGTGGGATGCCGTCATCGCGCTCCAGGAGACGGCGGACGCAGCCTTATTCGGGCGTGTGAATTATGAGGGGTTTGAGGGGTACTGGCCAACGGCTGCTGAGAATCCTTCGGCTACGCCGCACGAGGTCGCGCACGCGCGCTGGTTGGAGCAGGCCGATAGAGTTGTCTTCTCCAAGACGCTGGAAACGGTCAACTGGAAGGGCACCAGAATCGTGCGTGACGACCTCGCGGGTGCTATCGCCAGCATGAAGCAACAGCCGGGCAAAGACATGCTGCTCTTTGGCGGAGCCAACATCGCCCAAACGCTGATGAAGCTGGGCTTGATTGACGAGTTCCACCTGATGGTCAATCCGGTGATCCTGGGCGGCGGGAAGCCGTTATTCCAGGGTCTTACGGAGCGGATTCCGCTGAAACTCGTCAACGCCAAAACGTTTGGCAGCGGCGTGGTTGCACTCCATTACCAGCTTGATAGGAGCTAATCTGGCATTTCGTCCAGCATCCAGGGGGTTGACAGAGCCATGTTCGGGCTTGCACGATGAACGGGACACCTGCTGACCGAGCTACCACGCGCTTTGACGCTCAACACAACTTCACCAGACTCGGCGGCATAGAAAGGTCCCATTTGTTATGCACCCCCTCTTCGCCACCGTCGTTTTTGGTCTCGCCGCTGCACTCTCCTGGGGCAGCGGCGATTTCAGTGGAGGATTGGCTTCCCGTCGCACGCATGTCGCCAGCGCCGTGCTGGCCGACTATGGGGTGGGATTCCTCCTGCTGGTGACGCTGGCGTTGATCGTGAGAGAACCTGTGCCCAACCCTTCCGATATCCTCTGGGGAGCGACAGCCGGAGTGGCTGGCGTATTTGGTCTCCTGGTCTTCTATTCCGCACTCTCCAAAGGAAACATGGGCATCGCCGCGCCGATCTCAGCCGTGCTGACGGCGACGCTACCCGTGCTCTTCAGCGCCTTCACCGTCGGATTGCCCTCGCTGTTGCAACTGGGCGGCTTCGTCCTTGCGCTGCTGGCCGTTGGGCTGATATCACGCCCGGAACGCGCCAAAGGGCTGCCGCAGGGCATCTGGCTGGCGGTGCTGGCCGGTTGTGGCTTTGGCTGCTTCTTCATCCTCATCAGTCGTGTGCATCCCGGCGCCACCTTCTGGCCGCTGGCCGTCGCGCGCCTCTCGTCCGTCCTGGTGTTGCTGCTCATGCGCCTCTTCCAGCGTGCGCCGCGCCCATCGCTGCTTCCCGTCAGGGCGGTGATTCCGTTGGTCATTCTCGCGGGCATCCTGGATGCCACTGGCAACGCCTTTTTCGTGCTTGCCGCCCATAGTGGCCGCCTGGATGTCGCTGCCATTCTCTCCTCACTCTACCCTGCGGCGACGGTCCTGCTGGCGGCGCTGGTGCTACGCGAGCGCGTCAGAGGCATCCAGGCCGCCGGTATCATCCTCGCGCTGCTGGCAATCCCCTTGATCTCTGCTTGAACCATCACCAGCAAGCGCAGCCAATTCGGTTGCTACGAGGATATCGTGTCACTGCTGGCGCTTCGCCTGCTGTAAGGTTCCCCTCTCCCATAGGAGAGGGGGACAGGGGGTGAGGTCTCTCCCACGCGACAGGACGATGCGCATGCTGCTATACTGTGCGGCGAACGACTTGCGCGATGCGAGGCGATGCGAGATATGCGAGATGATGACAGCCATACCCAATGACGAATAAAGGAGCGAACGATATGGCGGATGTGCGACCCATGCCAGGAATACGCTATGCAGAGAGTAGTAATCTGGCGGCGCTGGTGACGCCTCCCTATGATGTGATCTCGCCGGAGGCGCAGACGCGCTATTACGAGCGAAGTCCTGAGAATATCATCCGCCTGGAACTGGGGCGCGATGAACCGGGCGACGACGAGTTAAACAATCGTTATACGCGCGCTGCCGCCATCTTCGCAGACTGGCGCTTGCACGGTGTCTTCACGCAGGATGCGCCATCGCTCTATCTCTACGAGCAACGTTTTACAGCGCAGGGCAAAGAGTATCACCGGCTCGGCCTGCTGGCGCGCGTGCGGCTGGAACCCTGGTCTGCGGGCGTGATTCTGCCGCATGAGCGCACGCTCAGCAAGCCCAAAGACGACCGGCTCAAGCTGCTACGTGCCTGCGCCGCCAACCTCAGCCCGATCATGGCGCTCTATGACGATCCCAGCAGCGAATTGCAGGGCATCCTGGCAGAGACAATGCAGGAACAGCCGCTGGCCGATTTTGTAGACGAGGCTGGCGAAGGGCACCGGCTCTGGCAGATTGCCGATAGCGCGCTCGCCGCTCGCATCACAGACTTCTTTCGTGACCGCCAGCTCTATATCGCCGACGGCCACCATCGCTACGAAACCTGCTTGACCTATCGCGATGAACAAACCGCCGCGCGTAAGGGTGTCGCTGAGGACGATGCGGTGAACTTTACGCTCATGTCGCTCTCCGCTATCGAAGACCCCGGCCTGGTGGTGCTGCCGACGCATCGCATCCTGCGCGATTTGAATCCGGTGCGACTGGCGGCGCTGGATGAAACACTCGCCAGCTATTTCACCGTCGAGCCGTTGGCGACCGACCTGGATGCCGATGCACTGCTGGCGCGACTGCGCGCCGCCGGAGCCGATGGCACGACCGCCGCCGTGCTGGCGCGGCCAGCGGATACACTCTTGCTCACGCTCAATGCCGAGGGGCGCGCGGCGATGGCAACGCTGGAAGGCGAACAGGCGCAGGCGTCCGCAGCGTGGCGCGCGCTCGATCTGGCAGTATTGCATGAGCTAGTGTTGCGGCGCGGGCTGGGCATCACGCCGGAGATGGTGCAGGCGGGCGAGCATGTCAGCTATACGCGCGACGCTGCGACGGCGATAGCGGATGCGCGCGCGGAGCAGGCGAATACAGTGGCGGAGGGCGGCACAACGCTGGCGCTGCTCGTGAATCCGACGCCACCGGTGGCGATCCGTGATGTCGCGCGGGCCGGCGACCGCATGCCACAAAAATCCACCTATTTCTATCCAAAGCTCATCACCGGATTGGTCATCAACCCGGTCTGGTGAACGCGCGGTATACGGGAGACGCGCATGGGAGGGGACGGCAATGGAGAACGGGCATGACGATGAACAGGGAGCCGCCGGAGCAGCCAGCACCAGCGGAGACAAGCGCTGCGCCTGGTGTGGCGCACGCAACCCCGCCGGTGCGGAACGCTGCCAGCAGTGCAACGCGGCGTTTCCAAATCCGGAGGTAGACGCCGCCTTGCAGCGCGATTCAGAGGAACGCATCGCGGAGGCGCTCGATGTGCTGGCGAGCCAGAAGCGCCGCCGTCCCTGGCGTGGACGCTAGCTAGTAGGGTGGAGCAGACAAGGCATGGCCGCTAGGAATCACCGCCAGTTCTGTGATACAGTGTCCGCCAGCGATGGTAGCTATCGGTAACGATCACTATCGGCGTTTGCAGCATAGTGAGAATACATGAGGTAAAGGACGAAACATGATCCTGGTTGTAGGCGCCGGACTCGCTGGACTCACCTGCGCGAAGGCGCTGGTTGAGGCGGGGCATGAGGTGCGTATCCTCGAAGCGTCGGATCACGTTGGTGGGCGCGTCTGGACTGACCATAGCGCCGATGGTTTTCTGCTGGATCGTGGTTTCCAGGTTCTCTTTACCGCTTACCCCGCCGCGCGCCGTCACCTCGATTTCGCCGCGCTGAACCTGCGCGAATTTACCCCTGGCGCGGTTCTCATCCGCAACGGAGAGTGGCATCCGCTCGGCGACCCCTGGCAGCGCATGTCACTATTGCGGCAGACGCTCTCCAATCCGCTCCTTACCTTTGGCGATAAGCTACGCACTGCGCGCCTGCGCCGCTATACGCGCCGCCGCACCATCGAAACGCTTTTCAGCGGGCAGATCAAGGGTGGCGACAAATCCGCCTATGCCGAACTGCGCCGCCGCCACTTCAGCGACAAGGGCTTCATAGATAACTTCGCGCGTCCGTTTTTCGGCGGCATCTCGCTGGATCGCGAACTCACCAGCAGCGCGCGTATGCTCTTCTTTACCTTCAAGATGCTGGCGAGCGGCAAGGTGGCCGTGCCGGAGCAGGGCATTGGCGCAATTGCCGAGCAGCTTGCCGCCAGGCTGCCATCCAACGCGATTCACCTGGAAACGCGCGTCGAGGGCATTGTCGAGGCGGAGGGGCGCGCTGTCGGCGTGACGCTGACCGGCGGCGAGGAGATGCAGGGCGACGCTGTGGTCATCGCCACCGATGCCCAGAGCGCCGAACGCCTCATCCAGCGCGACCTGCCCAATGATCCGCTCCCCGTCACCTGCGTCTACTTCGGCAGCACCGAAAGCCTCTATTCGGGTCCGCGCCTGCTGCTGAACGCGAATCCAGAGGCGTTCGTCAACAACGCCATCCAGCTATCCAACGTTTCACCTGCCTATGCGCCCAAAGGGCAACATCTCTTTTCAGCGACGGTGCTGGGCCTGCCGGAACTGAGCGATACCGACCTGGTGGCGCGCTGCCTGGACGATATCGCGCCCTGGTTCCCTGGCAAGGATATGGGCAAACTGCGCCATCTGGCGACCTATCGCATTCGCTTCGCGCAGTTTCGTCAGCCGCCGGGTATCTTTGCAACATTGCCACCCAATGTGACGCCGACTGCAGGACTGATTCTTGCCGGTGAATATACCGAGTCCAGCAGCATCAACGGCGCGATGACGAGCGGCGAAAAGGCGGCACAGGCCGTGCTAGCCTCGCTGGAAGGACTTGAAGGGTCTGAGGTCTGAGCTGTCCATTATCCGCCTATACGCCGTGCGATTGCGCCAGGGCACTGCATATGGTATCGTGTAGGCGCCTCTGCAAAGCAGGCGCAAAGGCGCTGCCAACAGAATCAAGGCAGCCAACGACCTGCCCAGAGAGCGAGTGAACGGCCCGCACAAGTTGCGATCATCAAAAGGGGAAAATAGCATGTCCTATGAAGTCAATAGCCCGCCCAAAGACTGGTTGACCACGCTGCTGCTGACCATATTCCTGGGATGGTTGGGCATTCAGAGCTTCTATACCGGCAAGATACTGATTGGTATTCTCCAATTGATTACGTTTGGCGGCTGTGGCATCTGGACGATTATTGACATTATCATGATTGCTACGGGCAGCTATCGAGATGCCCAGGGCCGTCCACTGGTACGTTCGGGCACCTACTAATCAGCGTATCTCATCTCATTGTCCGGTGGATTGAGATAAGCCATGCACCGTTCATCATACATGGCGCTGGGGAAGGTGGCAGGCTATCTGCTCCTTCCCTGCCTGTTTCTTCTGATTCCAACGCAGTGGTTCGAGGCGCATCCCGCACCCTGCCTGTATCGCATGCTCTTCAGGCGGCGCTGTCCCGGCTGCGGAATGACACGCGCGCTCTCCTGTGCCGCGCACGGCAGGTTCCGGCGCGCGCTTGGCCACAATAAACTGGTCGTCATTGTGTTGCCGCTCGGCCTGCTGGCCTGGGTTCAGGGATTGATAACAGCGATGCGTGTCTATCGCCAGCCAGCATGTTGATCTGGCAATACAGCGCCTCTATTGTTCCCTTGCTTTGCGCTGCAACTCATAGAGACGGCTGATCGCTTCGAGCGGGGAGAGTTCATCTATCGGCAGCGCCTTGATCTCCTCGATCAATGGGTCCGGCTCGGCAGCGAAGAGCGTCAGTTGCAGCGCGGGCGGCATCACCATCTCGCGCATCGCTTTGCGGCGTGTTTTGGCGTCGCCCTTGCGTTCCAACTCCTCCAGCACCTCTTCGGCGCGGCGCACCACCTGACGCGGGATGCCGGCAAGCTGCGCCACGTGGATGCCATAGCTCTTGTCGGCGCCGCCGGGCACGATCTTGCGCAGGAACACCACCTGCCCGTTCTCCTCGGCTACCGCGACATTGCAGGCGCGCACTCGTGGCAGCATGCGCGCCAACTCCACCAGCTCGTGATAATGTGTGGCAAAGAGCGTCTTGGCGCCGCAGCGTTTGTTGTTGTGCAGATACTCGACGATGGCGCGGGCGATTGCCAGCCCATCGTAGGTGCTGGTGCCGCGCCCGATCTCATCGAGAATCACCAGACTGCGCGGCGTCGCGTGGTGCAGAATGTTGGCGGTCTCCACCATTTCCACCATGAAGGTACTCTGGCCGGTGGCAAGGTCGTCCTGCGCGCCGATGCGGGTGAAGATGCGGTCTACCAGCCCGATGCGCGCCGCCTCCGCCGGCACAAACGAACCGATCTGCGCCATCAGCGTTATCAGCGCCACCTGCCGCAGATAGGTGGACTTCCCTGCCATGTTTGGGCCGGTCAGCAGCGTGATCTGCGCGTCGCTGGTAGAGATTTGCGTGTCGTTGGGGATGAACGGCGTCTCGCGCTGGCTGACTTCCACGACCGGATGCCGCCCGGCGACAATGTGAATGGTGTCACCCTCGTCCAGTTCGGGACGGCAATAGCCCTGGCGCGAAGCAACCTCGCCCAGCGCCAGCACCACGTCCAATTCCGCCAGCGCGCGCGCCGTGCGCAGGACACGCTCCGCCCACTGCGCGGCAATCTCCGCCCGCAGCGCCGCGAACAAATCCTGCTCCAGCTTGATGATCTTCTCGCGCGCGTTCAGGATCAGCGCCTCGTACTCCTTCAGTTCCGGCGTGATGAAGCGTTCGCCGGTTGTCAGCGTTTGCTTGCGGATGTAGTTCTCCGGCGCGCGGTTGAGCTGCGAATTGGTGATTTCCAGATAGTAGCCGAAAACTTTGTTGTAACCGACCTTCAGGTTGGCGATGCCGGTGCGCTCGCGTTCTGTGCGTTCCAGTTCGGCCACCCACTCCCGCGCATGGCGCGAGGCGTTGGTGATGTCATCCACCTCCGCGCTGTAGCCGGGACGAATCACACCGCCGTCGGCCAGCGTCAGCGGCGGCTCATCCACGATGGCGCGTTCGATCAGCGCCGCTAGCTCCGGCAGCGGCGCAATTTGGGCGAAGATCGGCGCCAGCCCGGCGGGCGGCTCGCGCAGACCGGCGGAGACCTGCTCGACGGCGCGCAAACCACCCGCTAGCGCCACCAGATCGCGCGGCGTGGCGATGCGCTGCACGACGCGATTGGTTAGCCGCTCCAGGTCGCCAACCTTCGCCAGCGCCGGCATCAGCCGCGCGCGCACCGTGATATCGGCATAGGCGGCGCTGATGGCTTCCTGGCGCTGGCGCAGCCGGGGCAGATCGAGCAGTGGCTCACCCAGCCAGCGGCGCAGCAGCCGTCCGCCCATCGGTGTGCGCGTGGCATCCAGCACCCAGAGCAGCGACCCTTTGGCGTTGCCGCCGCGCCCGCTCTCAAAGAGTTCCAGGTTGCGGCGTGTGTGCGCGTCCAGCGCCATGAAACCGCTGGTGCTGTAGGTTTCCAGCGCGGTGAAATGGGCGAGCGCGCCGCGTTGCGTTTCTTGCAGATACGCCAGAATTGCGCCCGCCGCGCGCACCGCCAGCGGCAATGTGTCGCAGCCAAACGCTTCCAGTGTGGCGACGGCAAAGTGTTCTAGCAGCCGTGTGCGCGCCGCCTCTTCGCGGAAGGCGCGGGCGTCATACGGCGTCACCAGCGTATCGGCTCGCCCCGGCAGCGCGAGCAGCCGCCCGGCCAGCCCATCGTCGGATTCTTCTTGCTCATCCGCTATGCCAGGTTCATCAGCGACATCACCGTTCGCGCCGTTCAGCAGGTGAAGGTCGGTGAGATCAGCTATATCTGCTAGATCAGCCACATCGGCGCGCGGACGGCGGGGGAGCCGCATGCGCGCGGGTTCGCTCGCCTCCACCAGCACCTCCGCCGGTTGCACACGCGCCAACTCCTGCGCCAGCGCCATCTCCGGCTGCGCGGCGGGGAACTGTGTGCAGGCGAACTCGCCGGTGGTGACATCGGCATAGGCGATGCCCACGGCGTCGCGCCCGACCACGGCAGCGGCGAGGAAATTGTTGCGCTTGGCGGCCAGCATCGCGGGGTCCACGACGGTGCCCGGCGTGACAACGCGCACCACCTCGCGCTCGACCAGCCCTTTCGAGAGCGCGGGATCGCTCATCTGCTCGCAGACGGCGACGCGGTAGCCTTTGGCGATCAGCCGCGCGACATAGCCATCGGCGGCGTGATACGGTACGCCAGCCATCGGCGTCTTCTCGCCGCGCCCCCAATCGCGTCGCGTCAGCGTCAGGTCCAGTTCGCGCGCCACCAGTTCCGCATCCTCATCGAACATCTCATAGAAGTCGCCCAGGCGGAAGAACAGCACGGCGTCCGGGTGTTGCCGTTTGACGCTCAGATATTGCTGGCGCACGGGGCTATGGGCGTCATGGGCGTCGTGAATACTCTGGTGATCGTGTTGCGCAGATGGCGTGGATTGGGAAAGCTGCACGTCGTCTTGACCTCGCTGGAACGATGAGACTATCGCGTATCGCGTAGACTCTCATTGTCGTACACGGCGGCAAGACAGGCAAGCAGACGGGACCAGTGGACTGATATGGCTCATGCGGTGAATTAAATGATAGACTGTTGTTTGCAAGATGAATAACATGGGTATTACGGAATAGATGATGAAGAATCCAAATTACAGACTCAGGCAAGGGGTTGCTCTAGTAGTGACATTGGCTTATCTTCTCGTTCTCTTCCAGCAACTTTTTGTGCGCTTGCCAACCCATGATGACTATCTCATATGGCTATTTATCGCCTGTCTTTTGCTCGATGTTCTTGGCCCCATTATCGGCGTTGTGCTTTACCGACATTTCCGCCGTCGTTCACTCACACGCCATAACGTGCGCCAAATGGGCTATAGAGAGGTATTTTCTCAATTTTCTCGTTTTCAATCAATTGCTTTTAATGTGGGGACATATCTTTGGATTGCAGGGTTCTTTTTAGGGATACTTAGTTGGATTTGGCTAATGAATGCCAGTTTGTCCTGGCCTTTGCTTCTGCTTTCACTCCTGGCACTCTGTATGGTAGCCATGACACCACCTATCATACTGATGATATCAACCGTGAAGATACTCCCGCCCGAACAGTGGCGTCCTGACCGTCCTCCCTGGGTGAGATGATCCGCCACAAACAGGACAACACTTTCGCCAACCATAAAGGAAGGCTTGCGCAGTCCTCCACCACTGAGGAATGCCAGGCCATCTAGTGGCGCCAGTGACTCCCTGGGATAACAAGCGATATGGGAGAAACGATCTGATTGTCAAACCTCAACCGGGGCGGGATTCCTCACGATGGACGGCGCTGTGCTTACCGCTCTGGCGTTCCTGGTGCGCAATGTCCTGCGCGTAGCGGAAGCAGCGATCACAGACGAGCAGGTGATCGGCAAGCGCGTTGGCCTCCTGCGGCGGCAATAGCCTGCGCGTCTGCTCCTGGATGAGTTCACGGGCGCGGCTATGGCTGATAGTAGCTGCTGGTAGCTCGCTCTGCGCTGGTTCTGGCATAGACTCCTGTGTATGATGCTCGTCGAGACCGGCGTTGTCCTCAAACGACCGGGCCATCATACTCCCCGCCCGCAACCCCGTTCTCCACGTCTCGGTAAATTTGTCTCGCCTCATGCGCACAACTCTCCCTCCTACCTGCGGCCATTGACCTTGATGGCGCTGGCCGATATGCGCCGGCTCTCCGGCGTTTTCCCCTCCGTCTACCTGTGTAGCAATTTCCCCACCAGTGTGGGATGTCCTCGTTGACCGTGCCTATTATGCCACATTTCACGCGCAAAGGGAGACAAGCGTGACACATCTACTACCCAGGACGCCACAGGCTGCGCGATAGAGGCCACGGTGGTAGAATTGATTGGCAATAGTTCGTAGTCAGGCCATAGTAGGAGGCCACATGATTTGCCCCAATTGTGGCAGCATCAATCCAGAGAACGCCCGTTTCTGCAACACCTGCGGACAACAATTGGAACTGGCGCCGCGCATCTGCGCCGTCTGTGGCACGGCGAATCCGCACAACGCGCGCTTCTGCAATCAATGCGGCTCCCTACTCTCCGACACCGCACCAACGATAGCGAGCGCCGATACTGCCACGAACACCAAGAGTCCTACCAGCCCCAATACTCCCGGCGTGCAGACTGTCACCACCGTCGTCACAACTACCACTGCCGATGGGGCAGATAGTCCTGTCATCTCCACCATTTCAGCGCTTGCCGGTGAGGATGACGAGGGCGCCGAGGAACACGGCGAACAGCGGCGCGTCGTCACCGTTCTCTTTGCCGACCTCACCAGTTCCACCACGTTGGCGGATGGCATGGACGCTGAAGATGTGCGCGCGTTGCTGGCGGGCTTCTTTACGACGATGGCGCGCGAGATTCACCGGCATGGTGGCACCGTCGAGAAGTATATCGGCGACGCGGTGATGGCGGTCTTTGGCCTGCCAGTGGCGCATGAAGACGATCCGGTGCGGGCGGTGCGCGCGGCGCTGGACATGCAGGCGGCCCTGCGCAGCTTCAATGAGGAACGCAGGGCGCAGGATGGCCCTGCGCCGGAGCTTCAGATGCGCATTGGCGTCAACACTGGCGAGGTCGTTGCGGCCAGCGGGGCCGCCGAGGGGCGCGACTTTCTGATTACCGGCGATCCGGTGAATGTGGCGGCGCGGCTGCAACAATCCGCCATGCCGGGAACCATCCTCGTCGGTCCCCGCACCTATCGCGGCACCACCGGCGCAGTGGTCTATCGCGCGCTGCCGCCGATGGATGTGCGCGGCAAGCCGCGTCCGGTGCGCGTCTGGGAGGCGCTGGCGATGGTGGACCAGGGTGAGGCGCCGGTGCCACGGCCACGCGGCGTCCAGGGACAGCGCACACCGCTGGTTGGGCGTGAAGTTGAACTTAACCTGCTGGAATCGCTCTATTCGCGGGTTGTGCGCGAGCGGCGGCCCCATCTCGTCACCATCGTTGGCGTGCCGGGTATCGGCAAGACCCGCCTGGCGCGCGAGTTCATCTCCAGTGTCCGCGAGACTGCCGAGGCTGAAGATGAGCCGCTGCCGCTGGTGCTGGATGGTCGCTGCCCGCAGTACGGCGAGGCCATCACCTACTGGCCGCTGGCGGAGATGCTGCGCGCGCTCTGCGACTTCACCGCGCTGGACCCGACGATGACTGCCCGCGAGAAGCTGCTGGCGAAGGTGCGCGAGACACTGGCGGCGGCAGGGCGCAGTGACGACCCGGAGGTGCTGGCGGCGTATCTTGGCTATACCATCGGCATCGAGACGGCGGGGCGGCGACAGGCGCTCTTGCCCAATGAGAGCCAGCAATTGCAGGATGGCTTGCAGCGGGCCTGGCGTGTCTTCATCGAATCGCTGGCCGCCAACCGCCCGCTGTTGATGCTGGTAGACGACATTCATTGGGGCGACGATATTTTCCTCGATCTCCTCGAATATATCGCCACACGCGCCAGTGGTGTGCCGCTGCTGCTGATCTGCCCGGCGCGCCCTGAACTGCTGGAGAAGCGGCCCGATTGGGGCGGCGGCAAGCGCAACTATGTCATGATCGGGTTAGAGGCGCTCTCCGCCGACGATGCCGAAAAGCTGGTGCGGGCACTGCTGCCGGGGGATGATGTGCCGGAGAGCCTGCGCCAGAGCATGCTCGAAAAGGCCGAGGGCAACCCGTTCTATGTCGAGGAAATCATTCGCATGCTGGTGGATCGCGGCATCCTGATTACCGGCGACGCCAATACCTGCTGGCGGGTCGCGCCTGCATGGGAGGGTAGCCAGGAGGTCAGCGATCCGGCGATTCCCGATACGGTGCAGGGCGTGCTGGCTGCGCGCCTGGACCTGCTGAGCGAGCGCGAACGCGATGTCTTGCAGCATGCCGCCGTCCTAGGGCGCTATTTCTGGCCGCAGGCGCTACGCAGCCTGCATGCGCACCTCAATCCCTATCTGACGGAGACGCTGGCGTCGCTGGAACGCAAGGGCATGATTCACGAGAGCGAACGCGCCGAGGCGACCGTCGCCCCTGCGAATGATCCGATCTACTCATTCAATCACGCGCTGACCCGCGAGGTGACCTATGCGGCGATTCCGCGCGCGCGCCGTGCCCACGAACACGAGCAGGTGGCCGAATGGCTGGAAGGTGTGGCGCAAGGGCGTGAGGCGGAGTTTGCCGACCTCATTGCGCAGCACTACCGGCAATATTATGTGCAGGCGAATCTGGCGCGTTCCCGCAACACCGCGCGCCGCCTGGCGATTCGCGCGAAGGTGGTGCATTATCTGGCGCTGGCCGGTGAGCAGGCCGCCGCCCGCCACGCTGCACAGAAGGCCGAGCACTATTATACCGATGCGCTGGGGCTGCTCGAAGAAGACGCGCTGGCCGAAGATGTGCCGTTGCGGGTCGAACTGCTGATGAAGCGTGGCGAGGCGCACTGGGCGCAATTGCAGGGTGACGACGCCTGGGCGGACTACCGCGAGGCGTTGCGGCTCTGGTCTGCCTTCAGCACGTTCCTGGTGGATAGCGTTGCCGGTAAAGACGGCACGGATGGCGTGGAAGAACACTTTTCGGCGCCGGTGGCGGCTGAGGGGTCTGAAGAGGTGATCGGCGAGCTGACGCTGGATGAGCATATGCCGCTGGCTTTGCCGCCGCAGTGGCCCTCCTGGGGGCTGCGGCTCTATCGCTTGCTGGTGCTGCTGCCCACTCGCAATGGCGCCTGGTTCCAGCAGGCGCCCTCGCACGAAGAACTCTTGCAATACCTGCAAGAAGGGCTGCGGCTGCTGGAAGAGCTTGGCCAGCACGATACGCTGGACGGCGCGGCGCTGCTCACCGCCAAGAGTTTTTTCTGGTGGTCCTGGGGCGAGAAGCGCGGCGAACGCGAACTGCTGGACGCGCTACAAAGCGCGCGCGAGGCGGTGCGCATCACCGATGAACTCGATGATCCTGCCGGCGCGTCGGAGGCGCTGGATGCGCTGGGCAATCTCCAGAGCATTACCAACGATCTGCGCGGCAACCTGGAAAGCCAGTCGCGCCGGCTGCACTGGGCGCGGCGGCTGGACGACCTCCATGAATTAGTGGATATTCACTCGGAGGTTGGCAACGCCTATACGCTGGTCGGTGAGTTTGCAAAGGCCATCGAGCAGGAAGAGATGGCCCTCGGTCTGGCCGAAAGCGCCGAAACCGAGGAGATGACCACCCGTGCATTGCGCGCGCTGTTGGTCACGTATTTTGAGTGGGACCACTGGCAAGACGCGATCAACATCGGGCAGAAGTTGGCGGCCTATACCAATCCCCCCAACATCATGCACTCCAATCTGCATCGCTGGGCACTGCTCTCCTGGGCCATCGCGCACACGCGCCGGGGCGAACGTGACGAGGCGGACCGGCTGGTCAAGCGCATCTCAATGGTAGCGGACCGCAATGAGGTGTTGCTCATCGAGTTCATGAAAGGGCGGCTGGCGCTGGCGCGTGGCGCCACCAAAGAGGCGCGGCAACTCTTCCTCTCTGGCTATGAGGCGCGGACCGGGCGGACGCTGTTGCCGATGTTGTTGGCGGAGCTGGCAGAACTGGGCGCACGCACCGGCGATATGGAACTCTACGAACGCTTTGGCGCGCAGGCGTTGGAGCTTGGCTGGCGCTCCGGCGCGCGCAAGGCGCAGGCGCAGGCGACCCGCGCGCGCGGCATCGTTGCCGTGGCCGAGAATCGCTGGGATGATGCGCTGGCGGACCTGGAAAGCGCGCTCAACCGCTATCGCGCGCTGGGCACGCCCTGGGAAGAGGCGCGCACCCGCTACGCGCTGGCCGGCCTCTATCAACGGCGCGGCGATGAGGACGATCTGGCGCGGGCGCGCGAACAACTGACGCTGGCGCTGGCGCTCTACGAGCCGCTCCATGCTGTGCGCGATATCGCGCGGGCGCGGGCGGCGCTGGCCGGCGCGGATGTACGCCTGCCCGCCGGAAAAGTCAGCGGCTAGCAATCCTCACTTCAGTCCTGACATAGCATAGCTTTTCTAAGCATACGGCATGAAAAGCTCATGCTTGGCTGCTATAGAGTAGCGGCCAAGCATGAGCCAACACCTCAACCAATCATGGCGTGGGATCAAGCAACCCCAACTTCACAAGCCGTTGAGCCAACGCATATATATCGCCCCGATCTCCTTCCTTGCGAAGACCGATGAGTAGCACATATACGATGACTTTTCCCGCGTCCACCTTGTAGATGATGCGATACCGTTGTCCGGCAGCCCGAAGGCTTCGATATCCCATCAGTGGCCCCACCAATGGTTTGCCTTGTTTGTCTGGCTCCTGCGCCAGCCCATTGATACGTCTTGCAATGCTCTGATATGTGCGCTGGTCTTTGATCTTTGACAGCGTATCAATCGCCGTCTGGGTCAGTTCGATACTCCACAACGTCGCCAAGGTTGAGATCCGCCTTCACCTTCTCCCACGGCACTGTCCTACCTTCAGCAACGTCCCGCACACTCTGGCGCAGCAAAGCCATTTGCTCTTCATCACCGAGGATTTCTAGCGTCTCAATCAGCGCCTCATAGAAATCCCACTCCATCAGAGCCAGCACCGGCTTGCCTCGCCGCGTGATTGTGACTGCTCCAGTAGCGTGTTCGCGGGCTAGCTCTTCGGGCAAGCGTGTAAGTTGCTCACGCGCCTCCCCGATAGACAATACTTTGCCCGTTGTCATGTTGGGTGTCTCTCTTTTCTGGTCTGGTATGTGTTCGCCGCATGCCTTACCGCGCTCCTCTACGCGGGCCAAGTCGCCTATCATCCGACCGGAGGGCATGCACCCAGTAGATGTACAAGTAATTGTACTTCTAGCTGTACAAATACGTCAAGGGGTGCTAGACACTTGTGTCAAATGTCTTAAATGTTTAAGCCACTTTACGCTAATGAACTGGCTGCCATTTCTTGAATTTCACCGTCTCGCACAGCCTCACCTCCCAATAAATGCTGTGCAAGCCCAGTACCTCACAAGCTGCACTACATTTCCAACCGCGAGACATGCCACGAACTCACGTCCATCAGAAATCTGACCGGCTGGATATGTTTCCATGTGCTAGGCTTCAGCAGGAGAAGGCCAGCGCATAAGAGGCGCATTAGAGATAGAGAGACACTGATGGACAAAGCGATCTGGCGGAGCATCAGAGAATGGGTTCGCCGTGCTGGCGGGCTACTCGGTAGCTGATCTCATCCTGAACTTCTCTCTTATTTGGGTTCAACTGACCCGGACCTATGTGAAGCAGCGCCCAGCGATAGCCGGTGAACTGTTGCCGCTGGTGGAGCAGGCACTTGCACATATGCAGGCTTGGTGCTAGTGGAAAGCCTCCCAAGCCACCATTTTAGAAAGCATGCTTAGCTAGTATGAATGACGATCCTCTTGTCCCTGACCCCAGCGCGCTCAACATTCCTGGCCTAGCGTTTCGCCGTTTCCGGGGCTCGGTAGACTATCCGCAGATGGTTGCCGTGCGCATGGGTTGTGTGGCGCACGATAGGCTTGACCCGGATTCCGTGCGTGACCCCATCCCCACCGTAGACGATCTGGCGCGGACGCTGAGTGACACGCCAGCGGGAACGCCGGATCTGCTGTTCGTGGAGATGAACGGCGCGGTCATCGGCTACAGTGGTGTCAGTTGGTGGAATGAGGACGACGGCACCTGGGTCTATCTGCATCGTGGCTGGCTGCTGCCCGAATGGCGCGGGCGCGGCATCGAAGAGGCAATGTTGCGCTGGGAGCAGGCGCGCTGCCGCGAACTGGCTGCTGAACATCCGACCAATGGCAAAGCAGTCTATGCTACCAACATCTGTGACGGCGAACGGGAGAAGCTGGCGCTGTTCGAGCGCAACGGCTATCACGAGGTTCGCCGTGTCGTCGAGATGCGGCTGACGGAGCCGGTTCCCGATGACATTCCAGCATTGCCAGATGGCGTGGAGACGCGCCCACTAACGCCAGATCACTACCGCGCTATCTATGCGCTGCTGCGCGACGCCTGGGCTGGTCTCTGGGGCACGACGCCGGAGAGCGAAGCGGATTACCAGGAGTTCCTCGATGATTTTGTGCAGACGCCCGGCTACGACCCGGCGCTCTGGCAGGTGGCGTGGAGCGGTGATGAGGCGGTGGGGTTGGTAGTCTGCCAGTTCCAGCGCGGCATTGCCAATGTCAAAGAAGTGGCGACGCGCCGGTCCTGGCGGCGCAAAGGCATCGCATCTAGCCTCCTGCTGCGTGCCCTGCATGCGCTCGTCGGCCACGATACGCAGGAAGTTCGCATCTTCACGGACGCCGGCAACGGGCAGGGCGCGCGGACGATCTACGAGCGGGCAGGCTTCCGTGCCCTCACTGAGCATCACTTGCTGCGCAAACCGATGGCGCTCGTAGATATCAGTGCCTCATGAGTTGGGTGGAGCGCCGTAGACGCTCCACGCGCCATTGGCGAAGTGCATGAACATCGGGCTAGATCCGGCTACTGGACCGTTGCTCGTTTGGGTGGTAGTTGAATTGATCGTTAGCAACCAGTAGTCGCCTGCGCTCGTGCGCACGACCGCAGTAGGGCCGCTGAAATCTGATCCTTGAGGCGCTTGAGGCGTTTTCAGCCATGAGATCGTTTGCCACTGGCCGTGGTAGTAATGAAACGAATCGGCGACGCTGAAAGCCCATATATCCGTGTCACTGATGATGTACAGGCCAGAGGTATTGTCGGGCGCGTGAAGGTCAACACGGCTCCAGCTTTGGCCGTTATAGTGTAACACTGGGTGTTGATCTGACTCATTCGTGTTGTTCGTCACTTGCGCACTGGCAGTGATCCAGCCATCGGTCGGCGAGAGCATCTTCAAGGTGGTGATGATCAGCCCAGGGAATGGCGTTGTGGTCCACGCGCCGTCATGATAGTGTCCGACCAGTGAATACTGGACTTGGCCGGCTATATCACTCGTCGCGCCGGAGATGAAAAGATCGTTGGGGGCGACAGCGGCAATATCGTAAATGTAGGCAAATGGTGGCGTAACGACCGACCACATACCATTCATATAATGGATGAGCATGCCCCGTACGCCGTTGCCATCCTGATTCTGTACTGCTCCTAGCAGCCAACCTTCATTGGGAGACACCATCACCACTTTATCGAACAACGTGGTCTTGCCGATAGTTGCGGGAAGCGTGACGGGCTGCCACTGACCGTTATCATAGTGCAGCAACAAGCGGGAATCAGTTGCAGGCGCAGAGGCAATGCCGGTAGCCCAGCCTTCCTTTGCCGAGACCATCGCAATGCTTGTCAGCCTACTCTCGCTGTATCTCAATCTCGCAAGCGCGGGCACCGTGACCGGCGCCCAGTGACAATTCTGGTAGCGCATCAGCAGTGGCGTTTCCGCCCCGTTTGTCGTCACTGAAAAGCCGACTGCCCAGCCATCGTTGGGTGAGGTCATGGCTATGTCGGTAAGCATCCCTTCTTGGGGCAGTTGTGCCGAAATCTGGCTGGGTGAACAGAGGAATGCGTTCGTTGCCACTCCATGACCGTCGTGACGCTGCGAAGCCAGCAGCGAAAACACGCCTGCGCTGATGACGGCCAGCGCCAGCATGGCGGCTACCGCCATCCAGGATCGGGTAAACTTCATATGATTGGCTCCTGTCGGAGATATGGCTGGTGTTCCTGCGCGATAGACCCCGTTGGGTAGTGCGCCGAATGTCTCGTCGAGTTCGATTTCGTGCAGGTGTTGCTCTGGTGAGCGGTCCATCAGGGCACTTGCTCGCTCTTTGGTGAGTTCCTGCCGCAATTGCTCCCAGGCGACCGGGAAATCTGGCGCGGGCACGGGAATGGGAGCTTCACGCGCCATCTCTCCGATGTGCTGCCACTGCGCTAGCTCGGTGGAGCAGCGTGCGCACTGCGCAAGATGCTCCTCGATCTGCCGCCGTTGCGCGGACGGCAGCACTCCCGCTGCGTAGGCCGCAAGCGCGTCGCGGTAATTCGCGCAGACGGATTCATCTGGCATAGCGGACCGTCCTTCTATGGTCGTTGGTGAGTATGTTCTTGGCTATGTTCTGGATGTCGCTCATCGCTGACCTCGCTGATCTCCTGTGGAATTATTCTGTGCAGACTGGGAGATATAGAGACTTCAGGTTCGAGCATCATCGTGTTCGGCCAGCGCCCTGGAGAGCGCCTGGCGCGCGCCGTTCAGCCGGCTTTTTACGGTGCCGAGCGGAATATCGAGGACCTGAGCCGTCTCGTCGTAGGTGAATCCCTGGGAGAAGACCAACTCCAACACTTCACGGTACTTTGGCGATAACTGCTCAAAGGCGTCTAAGAGTGCCAGTCGGTCTACAATTTCTTGTTCTGGTGAAGTGTGCGCCAGCGCGGCGTCTGATTCATGCTCGCCAGCCTGTTCGGGTGCGCTGTAGGACAGGCCTTTGTCTCCCATCGCGCTTCTGCGAGCATTGCCAGCGATATTACGCGCAATGCGAAAGAGCCAGGTGGCGACCGTCGCCTCGCCGCGATAGGAGCCGGCGGCGCGCCAGACCGCAAGAAATACATCTTGCAGCACGGTGTTCGTCAGTTCGCCATCGCCATGCACCTGCTGATAGACGAAGCGCCAAAGCCGGGGGCGATAGGACGCATAGAGCTGGCGCAGCGCTTCCTCCTGGCCAGCGGCGATCTGTGCCAGCAGCGTTCGGTCGCCCGCAGTAACGCGGGGCAAACGATCACCTTGCCAAGATGCCTCCCCGCCCGGCCCGCCGGAATGGCTGATGCGACCGGAATGCTCGGACGGCGCGGCATTGTTGGCATGTGAGGCCATGCGCTTCCCTTTCTTGCGCTAGCACAATCAACCCAATCAACCCAATCAACCCAATCAACCCAATCAACCCGTTGAACTCGATGAACCCGATATCCCACTAACCCTATGCACAACTGATAGTCACTTCCTATGACGCAAAAGTTCGGTTGAGGGAGAAAGCAATACTGGCAATCCGTCCAGGGTAACGGACTTCCCACAGGTTGTATCCTAAGAGGTAGACCTGTTTTTTAACATTCGTGTAGGGATGTGTTTTCCATGAAGAAAGTTGAGTACAAGTGGGTGGCGCTGGCCGTCACTACCATTGGCTCCTTGATGGTGGCGATTGACTCGACGATTGTGATCCTCGCGCTGCCTAACATGCTGCAAGAACTGCACTCCAACCTCGTGCGCATGACCTGGGTGATTATCGGCTATCTCCTCGTCAGCACTGTCCTCCTGCTTACCTTTGGGCGCATGGCTGATATGTTCGGCAGGGTTCGCCTCTACAATCTGGGCTTCGCCGTCTTTACCATTGGTTCGGTGTTATGTGGCCTCGCGCAGAACGACACGATGCTGATTCTATCGCGCGTGGTCCAGGGCGCGGGCGGCGCAATGCTCTCCGCCAATGCAATGGCGATCATCACCGAGGTGTTTCCGGCGGAGCAACGCGGCCAGGCGATGGGCTTCAACGCGATCACCTGGGGACTCGGTAGCGTGCTTGGTCCGGTGCTTGGCGGCTTGATTCTGGCGGCTGGCTCGTGGCGCTGGATATTCCTGGTGAACCTGCCCATCGGCATCATCGCTACGCTGGCGGCGTATCTGCTGCTGCACGACATCGCGCCCAATCCCAAAGGTGAGAAGTTCGATCTGGTCGGAGCGTTCCTCTTCAGCATCGGGCTGGTGTTCCTGCTGCTCGGCATCACCGGCGGCATCGGTCCGGGCTGGCTTTCGCCGTCCATTCTCAGCTTCTTTGCCATTGCCCTTGTGGCGCTGGTGGCG
The DNA here is from genome assembly GCA_021323855.1 of Chloroflexota bacterium. Taxonomy (GTDB): domain Bacteria; phylum Chloroflexota; class Ktedonobacteria; order Ktedonobacterales; family JADMIN01; genus JAJPKE01. The sequence continues at coordinate 552,925 of JAJPKE010000045.1, forward strand.
TTTGTGATCTGGGAGCGGCGGGTCGCCTATCCAATGCTGGACCTGCACCTCTTCGACAACCATCAATATGGCTTCTCGGTGGGTGCGGCGGCGCTGCAATCACTGGCGGTTTTTGCCGTCAATTTCCTGCTGATTTTTTATTTGCAGGGCGTACTTGGCTACAACCCGTTAACGGCGGCGCTGCTGATTCTGCCGCTGCCAGTTGTCACCTCGATTGTCGGCCCGCTCAGCGGCGTCTGGGCTGATCGCATCGGCGGCATGATTCCAGCGACCATCGGGTTGGTGGTGCAGGGTGCGGCGCTGGTGCTGCTCTCATTCCTCACGCCCAGGACGCCGTATCTCGTGTTGGCGCTGGCGCTGGCGTTGATGGGCTTCGGCGGCGGACTCTTCTGGTCGCCGAACACCAGCACGACGATGGGCGCCGCGCCGCGCAACCGGCTGGGTGTCGCCTCCGCCACGCTGAACACGATGCGTAACGTCGGCATGGTCTTCAGCTTTGCCGTGGCGTTGGCGGTGGCCGCCGCGACGATGCCGCCCGCGCTGATGAACGCCGTCTTCCTGGGCACCGTCGGCCATCTCGCGCCTTCGATCTCCAGCGCCTTCACCAGCGGCATGGGGCATGCGTTCCTCGCCTCAGCCTTCATCTGTGTGCTGGCGATCTTCTGCTCGCTGGTGCGCGGCAACGTCCAGCGCGTGCCGGTTGCTGCGCCACAGGGGGGCGTTGCATCCACCGAAGGCGGTGACGGCGTACAATTGGTGGGGAAACGGTAGACCTCACCCCTCCGCTGGGGGCGGCAGGGTGAACGGCTTCGCGGGCTGCTGGCGATTGGCGGCGGCCTGGGCGCGCAGCCGTTCCACGCACATTTCCGGCACGAAGCGTCCGCCCAGCGGCGTTGGGTGCATGTTGGGGCCGTGATAGTCGCTGCCTCCGGTGGGGATGAGGTGATATTTCTCCGCCAGCCCCAGCAGATGCCCGACCGTCTGGTCGTCGTACTGGCCGTAGAAACATTCGAGTCCCTGCATGCCAGCCTCCACCATCGGCACGATCACCCGCTCCTCCGCGTCTTGAATGTTGGCGGAGTGGGCCAGCACTGGCACACCGTAGGCGCTGCGCACCAGCCGCACCGCGTTCTCCGGTGTCAGTTTATAGCGCGGGATGTAGCCCGGTCGCCCCGGCGCAATCCACTTGTCGAAGGCGTCGCTGACATCGCTGGCATAGCCGCCCTCGATCAGCGCGCGGGCAACATGCGGGCGACCCACTGACCCCTGCGCCAGCTCGCGCACGCGCTCCCAGGTGATGTTCAGCCCCATCTCGCGCAGCTTCTGCACCATGCGTTCGCCGCGCAACTGCCGCGCCTCGCGCAGCAGGCGCAGGCTCTCCTGTAGCTCCGGCTGGTGATAGTCAATGAAATAGCCCAGGACATGCGCCTCGCCCTGCTTGTTCGGCAAGTCCGTATTGATCTCAATGGCGGGAATCACCTCTACGCCAAGCTGTTGGCCCACTGTGATAGCCTCCGCCAGCCCGCCGACCGTATCGTGGTCCGCCAGCCCGATGATGCGCAGACCGGCCTCGTGCGCCAGCCGCACCAGTTCAGCCGGCGCATAGAGGCCATCTGAGGCCGTCGAGTGCGTATGCAGGTCTATCGTGTTGTTGGTAGTGCTGATATGGTCTGTATTCGCCACGACGGTCCTATCCTCTCTTACTACTTCGCGTAATCAACCGAGCGGGTTTCTCGCACGACACAGACCTTGATCTGGCCAGGATAATCCATGCTCTCTTCGATCTTACGCGCGACATCGCGTGCCAGTTGATTCGCCGCGTCTTCGTCCACATCTTCCGGGCGCACGATGATACGCACTTCGCGCCCGGCCTGAATCGCAAAGGACTTTTCGACGCCGGTGAATGAGTTGGCGATATTCTCTAGCGTTTCCAGCCGCTTGATATAGAGATCAATCGTCTCACGGCGCGCACCCGGACGCGCAGCAGAGAGCGCATCCGCCGCCTGCACGATGGCCGCTTCGAGCGACTGCGGCTCAGACTCAGTGGCGTGGTGCGAGACGATGGCGTGGATGACTTTGGGCGAGCGGTTGAAGCGGCGCGCAATCTCGCCACTGATGAGCATATGCGGCCCCTCGACCTCCTGGTCAATCGCTTTGCCCAGGTCGTGCAGCAGACCGGCGACCTTGCAGACGCCGACATCCGCCCCAAGTTCGGCGGCCATCGTCGCCGCCAGCACCGAAACCTCGATGGAATGGTTCAGCACATTCTGGCCGTAGCTGGTGCGGAAGTGCAGCCGGCCCAGAATCTTTACCAGCTCCGGCGGCAGGTTGGTGACGTTGGCCTCGTTACAGGCGCGCTCGCCCTCCTCACGCAGCACGTTGTCAATATCCTGCTGCGCCTTCGCCACCACTTCCTCGATACGCGCAGGATGAATGCGTCCATCGAGGATCAACTTGGTCAAGGCGATACGGGCTACTTCGCGGCGCACGGGATCGAAGCCGGAGAGAATGACGGCTTCGGGGGTATCGTCAATAATAAGGTCAACGCCGGTGGCAGCTTCCAGCGCGCGGATGTTGCGGCCCTCGCGTCCGATGATGCGGCCCTTCATTTCGTCGTTGGGCAGCGGGACGACGGAGATGGTAATGTCGGAGACTTGATCTGATGCGCAGCGTTGGATGGCCAGGGTGATGATCTCGCGGGCCTTTGCCTCGGCCTCCTCGCGCGCCTGTGCCTCGATCAAGCGTGCGCGGCGGCTGGCATCGCGCCGGGCCGTCTCCTCGACGGCGCGAATTAATTCTTCGCGCGCTTCCTGCTGGCTCATACGCGCCACCCGTTCCAATTCGACGGCGCGCTTGCTACGTAGCTCCTCAGCCTGCGCTTTGAGGGTTTCGAGTTCCTGCTGGCGCTGTGTCAACTGACGCTCGCGCTTCTCGACCCCTTCGATCTTGCGGTCGAGCGATTCCTCCTTCTGCTGGAGCCGCTGCTCCTGTCGCTTGATCTCTTGCCGTCGCTCGCGGTTCTCGCTTTCGAGCGACGCTCGTATTTTTGCTGTTTCTTCTTTGGCTTCACGGAGCGCGTCGCGCTGCTGGGCCTGTAGCTCCAACAGGCGGATCTCCGCGCTCTCTTTCTCCTGGTTGAGCCGCTCCTCATGCTTGCGCTGGGTTTGTTCTTTGGCGAACCGGTATCCGCCATAGGTCCCTAACGCCAGGAAAAACACGGCGACCAGAACTATCTCTAAAGCAGTACTCACGTATTGGAAACCTCCGCGAGGCAACCTTTGGGATGATTGGGAATGGGATAAAACGACACGACTGACTGATTGTGGCTGGTGTTCTCTCTCATCGTGCGCGGCAAACCGCAGCGACAATGAACCAGCAGTTCCCCACACTATATGAAAGAAACGGTCAAGCTGTCAAGCGGTCAGCAATGCGAAAAGACGCTTCTCTTCTTGTCTAGCAGCTATTTGTGCGTTCATACTGTGTAATCTGTGAGCTTTTTCTGCACCGTATCCACCGGGATACGACGCTGCTCTACCCATCGCGGCCTGTCACCTGCTGCCACCCAGCATGGTATACTGCGTGCGGCCTGTTGCTCCGTTTTCTCTCTCATGTTCTCTCATGCAATCATTCGGAGACCACTGTTATGACCGAGCCGACCAACACAAACACGCCAGCGGCGCTGACCGCTGAACAGACCACGTGGCTGAATCGCTATATCCGTTCGATTCCTGATTATCCGCAGCCGGGCATCCTCTTCCGCGACATTACGCCGCTGCTTCAGAACGCCACGCCGCTGCGCTTCGTCGTCGAAACGATGGCCAACCGCTACCGCAACGCGGGCATCGAGCAGGTGGTGGGCATTGAGTCGCGCGGCTTCATCTTCGGCACGCCGCTGGCCTATCTGCTGGGCACCGGCTTTGTGCCGGTGCGCAAGAAAGGCAAACTGCCCTATCAGGTCATTTCGGTCGAGTATGATCTGGAATACGGCTCGAATGTATTGGAAGTCCACACGGACGCCGTGCGGCCAGGGCAGCGTGTGCTGGTGGTGGATGATCTGCTGGCGACGGGCGGCACCACTGCTGGAACCGTCAAACTGTTGGAACAGTTGGGCGCTGAGGTCGTTTCGCTGGCATTCTTGATCGAGCTTGCGGATTTGGGTGGGCGCGCCAGGTTGCAGGGCCATGATGTCTTTGCGCTGCTGAGCTACTAGCGTCAGCTAGTGTTGTCAGGTTGTTCTGGGTTCTTATGGCGATTCTCGTGCATCCGGCCCGCGCCACACAAAACTGGCTGCGCGCGGGCGTCCGCAAGGGCGACCGCATGTATCATGTCCTCTCCGATCTCATCGGGCCGGAGGGCAGCCGTGAGCTGCGCGCGTTCGTCGCCGCGTTTGGCATGCGCCCGGAATGGATGCAGTATGCTGGCACATATCGTGAGCATTTTGATGCCCGCGAAGACACCGGATTGGCGATGATCGCCCACGGCGCACGGCTGGCGACCAACCGCGAGGTGGGGCAACTGCTGGCTGCCAAGAAAGCAGCAATGCAGGGGTAGTGAGGTCACTCACCGATTGGTTCGGTATGGATGACCACTGAGGCCAGTTGCGGATATTCCAGGCGGAGCGCGCGTTCAATCTCTTCCGCCCAGATATGCACCTGGCTAATCGGCGCATCGGGATCGAAGGTCAGGTGTAGCACCAGATCGAGTTCGCCCGCCTGATCTGTCGCGCCATTCGCCGCCGCGCCGGATTGTGGTGCGCAGGGCTGATAAAGACGCGCATCGTGGGCGCTGCCCTTGCCCGCGATGCGATCAGCGATGGCCAGCATACGCCGCACCATCGCGGTGTGTTCGTTCGTCACTTCATCGCGTGGCTCAATCTGCTCTGCCGGCGCTTCCAGGTGGGTCGTCACGCGGGAGACGCGGCGGTCGCTCTGCAAAATATCTTCTTCCAGGCGCGTCGCCGTCTCGTGCGCCTCGCGCAGATTCATCTCCGGGCGCACCTCGACATCGAAATCCGCTTCCAGGCGTCCGCCAACGTCGCGCAGGCGGATATCATGCGCATGGACGCCGTGCAACTCCGCCAGATAGTGAATGCGGTCCTGGACGGTCTCCCCCGGTGCGCGCATTGGCTCGACATGCACCACGACATCTGTCCCACTCTGCGGGAAGCTTTCATGGATGGCGGCGGTCGCCACTCCCTCAATGCGCTCGCTCAAGTCGTGCGTCTGCTCGAAGCTGAGCGTGCGCGGCGCCTCCACCACCACATCAGCGAACATCTTGTTGCCCGCGCGCCGCACGCGTGTCCGCCGCACCTCCACGACATCCTCCACGCCCGCCACTGCCGTTTGCAGTCGCTCCAGCACTACCTCCGGCGCGCGGTCCAGCAGCGCATCTATCGTGTCGCGCGCCAGACGCAGGCTCACCCAGATGACAATGCCAGTGACGCCAAGCGCCGCGAGCGCATCCGCCTGTTTCAGCCAATCCGGCAGGTGGAGTTGCTGCGCCAGGAAGACGATGAAGAGTCCGGCAATGACCACCGAGGAACTCCAGATGTCGGTACTGAAGTGCAGCGCATCGGCTTCGAGCGCCTGGCTACCGAGCCGCCGTGCCGTGCGCAGCAGCGCCCGCGAGCGTGTGAAATCCACGGCAATCGAGACAGCCATCACCAGGAAGGCCCAGCCGATGTTATCTACCTGTCCCTCGTGCAGAATCAAGCGACGCAACGCCTCGAAGATGATCCAGCCTGCGGTGATGAGGAGGAGACAGGCTTCGAGGAAGGCGGAGAGGTTTTCGGCCTTCTCGTGGCCGTAGGGATGGCTGGCGTCGGCGGGGCGGTCTGCATAGCGCACGGCGAAGAACGTTAGCAACGCCGCCACTAGGTCCAGCCCGGAGTGTGCCGCCTCTGCCAGAATGCCCAGGCTGCCGGTGAAGAGGCCGACGCTGAGTTTGAGGCTGGTCAGCCCGATGGCTGCACCGACCGACGCCAGCGCCACCAGCCGTTTTTCGCGTAGCGCCGCCTGTGCCGCCTGCGCCTCACGACTTGTCACCATACCGCTCATATTCTGGCCACCGCCCTCATCTGCGATGTCTCCACGTTATTCCACTCACGACGCACCATTGGCTTTATATGCTCAGCATCCACCGCGCGTGCAAAGCCAGGCTTGATGAGTAGCGCCTCATCCATTGCATTGCGCAGCCGTTCCTCCGAGCCGATGTGATAAAAATGGGAGCAGACGCGCATTTCCACGTCCGCCCAGCATGCCTCGATATGGTGATTGCGCCGGTGACGGTTTTCCAGCCACATCGAAAGCGCATAGCCACAGGGCAACGCCTGCACATGCCGCGCTAGCTTCTCGGCTTCGCGCTCATCCCATTGATTGTAATAGCCGGTGTGCCGTCCAGTGTAGGGAGGGTCAAGATAGACGAAATCATCCGCCTGCGCTTCTGGCAGGATATCCTCCCACTTGGCGACGCGAAACTCCCAGGCTTTGCCTTGCATCTGTCGCGCGACCCAGTTCACCTGATTGGCGATTTTGGTAATATAGGCTGGCGCGAACCGTTGCGCCTTGTGTCCAAAGGGCACGTTGAACTTGCCTGCGCGGTTGAAGCGCATGACGCCATTGAAGCACGAGCGATTGAGAAACAGGAAATCCAGAGGCGCGCCATCCGCATTGAAGCGTTCGCGCACCTCGTAATAATAATCAGCGCCGCCACGCTCCAGCTTTTTCCCCTCCGCCTGAAGAAACGCGCGGACGCTGCTCGCGGTGATACGGCCATCCTGAATTGCCTGATAGAGCGCGATGATGTGCCGGTTGGTGTCTGCGAGCAGGGCGCGGTTGGGCGCCAGATTGAAGGCGACGACGCCCGACCCCAGAAACGGTTCGATCCAGCGCGCACCCTCTGCCGGAGACCAGCGGATGCTGTCTAGAATAAACGGCACCAGTTTGGTCTTGATGCCCTGGCATTTCACAGGAGGCACGCCAACATGACCGATGGCTACCGGCAACATCGTCACGTGGATGCCTCCTCGTGCAAACCGCCCGCTACTTGCCGCCGCTGCTGGCGTTGCCGACGCCGGAGGTCTGCGCCCAGAACTCCATCAGGTCGCTCTTGGAGATCACCCCGCGCAGCAAATCGCCTTCCATGACGGCAACAGCCGTCTGCCCGCCGACGAGCAACGTATAGGCGTCACGCACCGGCGCGCTTTCGGGCAGCATTGGCAGCGGCGGACCCGCCCACTCGCCCGCGCGTTGATCGTGCAGCCGTTCGCCGGAGGCAAAGCGTTGCAGCAGCGAGTTTTCGGTGAGCGAGCCGACTACGCGCCCATCCTCGATGACCGGCAATTGCGAGATGCCATAGCGATGGAAGCGGCTGATTGCCTCGGCTATCGAATCGTCTGGCGCAATCCCCACCACCAGCGGCACATCCGGCGAGAGGCTGTTCCTGAAGGCCAGCACATCGGCCAGTGTCGGCTGCGCGGGCGCTTCGTAGAAGCCGTTTTCGCGCATCCATGTATCATTGAAGAGTTTCGAGAGGTAGCCGCGTCCGCCATCCGGCAGCAGCGTCACCACCACGTCGTCCGGCCCCAGCCGCTTAGCGTATTCAAGCGCCGCCGCCATCGCCGTGCCGCTCGATCCGCCGACGAAGAGACCCTCCTCGCGTACCAGCCGGCGCATTACATGGAACGAGGTGCGGTCGTCCACGCGAATCACCTCATCCACCACCGACGGGTCCCAGTTCTCCGGAAACTTCTCAGTGCCGATGCCCTCGACCTTATACGGGCGCGGCGTATCGCCAGAATAGATTGAGCCAGCGGGGTCCGCGCCAATGATCTTGACATCCGCGCTCTGCTCTTTCAGGTAGCGCGCCGTGCCGATGATCGTGCCAGCGGTGCCGACGCCAGCCACGAACGCCGTCACTTTGCCGTCGGTATCTTCCCAGATTTCGGGGCCGGTGCCGCGATAGTGCGCCAGCGGATTGGCGGGATTGGAGTATTGATCGGGGCTGAAGGCGTTAGGAATTTCCTTTGCCAGCCGCGCCGCGACGTTGTGATAGTTGCCCGGCGCATCCGGTGGTTCGCTATTGGGGCAGATGACCACTTCGGCGCCCAGCGCACGCAGCAGGCTACGCTTTTCCTCGGAGACTTTATCGGTCATCACGAAAATGCAGTGATAGCCCTTGACCAGCGCCGCCAGCGCCAGGCCGGTGCCGGTATTGCCGCTGGTCGGCTCGACAATTGTGCTGCCCGGTTTGAGCAAGCCAGCCTTTTCGCTGGCCTCAATCATCGAGATGCCGATGCGATCCTTCACGCTGCCACCTGGATTGAAATATTCCACCTTTGCCAGCATCAACGGGCGTACATCCTGGCCGATTTTGTTCAGACGGAGTAAGGGCGTATGCCCAATCGTTTCCAGGATGGATGAATAATAGCGCATATCCCCTCACGCGGCGTTTGCTCGCGCCGCCTCCTCTGTTCGCTTGCGGCCACGGCGAAGCGCGTTTCATTCGCTCCACCGGACCACGACAACATCGTCTCTAGCGTCTCTGGCGTCTGCACCATTGCCACGCCATCCCCATGATACTACAGCAAAGACTATCCAGCTGGAAAGAGGATATTTGTTGCTGCTGTGCCTGATGCGCGCAGGAACGTTATAATCCTTGTGGCGCGCCTTCATTCGTTCAATCGTTCAATAGGGCGCATCCATCATATTGCTTGTCATCATCATGGAGAAATACACGCATTATGCTTTCCGCCGCCAAGTGGGGCGCTCTGGTTGGAGTTTGCTCCTATCTCGTGCTTATCGTCGGGCTGACGCTGCTGAATGCGGCGCTCTTCGGCAACAGTCCTGCCGATCTCGACCATCCCGGCGCGCTCACGTTTGTCTGCCTGGGCATCTTCGGCCTGCTCTTCGCCTTCTCCGCCGCCGGGTACTTCACCGGACGTGAGACGTTGCGCGCGGGGTTGGGCGCGCTCTCCGCCGTCATCGCCTTTGCCGTTTACTATCTGCTTTCGCTGATCTATACGCCGGACCGCAGCGCGGCGAGTACCGCATCCACCACGACAACCCCTGCCGGTGCGCATCCGCTGCCCGCTGTTTTCCAGGCGCTTGCCGCCATCGTCGCCGGATTGATCGTGGCGGGGTTTGCCGCGCTGATGGGCTGGCTGGGCGCGCGGCCCGCCGTGCAACAGGCGCGCAAGCGGCTCAATCTCGCCACGGCAACAGACGCAACGGACTCAACGGACTCAACGGAGCCTGATGAGATTCCTGCATCACTGAAGGCCATACCGCTGGCAGATGCAACGGAGGCGCCGGAATCCACAGAAGCGCCAGCGACAACAGCGGAGCGCGACGATACGGTCGTCGGCTAGCCGCAGCAGCCGCACGGCTATGTATCTGTATGTATCTGAAGGACATGTTGGCGTGCCCATTGAAGCAACTACCCTGTGTTGACTAGGAATTATGGCATGGTCACTGCGCAATATGGATTACTAGAAGGATAGATTGGCGTCACAATGATTGCAGCGGACGTGTATGACATCGTGCTTTTATGACATCGTGCTTTGGTTTCCATCTTGATAAGGAGTAACCAAATAACCACGTTGACGGGGGAGTTCTTGGTGGATATGCAGCAGCCTGGTGATGCTCAGTCTCAATCGCAACATGCTCAACATGTGGTCGTTATGGGCGCGGGGCCGGCTGGCCTCACAGCGGCCTACGAATTGCAGAAGCATGCGGTTCCGGTGACGGTGCTGGAGAAAGACCCACAGTTTGTCGGCGGTATCTCGCGCACCGTCGAGCATCGCGGCTATCGCTTCGATATCGGCGGCCACCGCTTCTTTAGCAAGAGCCAGGAAATCGAAGACCTGTGGAGCGAAGTGCTGGGCAATGAGTTGCGCACCTGTGGACGCCTCTCGCGCATCTACTATCGAAATCGCTATTTCGACTATCCCCTCAAAGCGACCAATGCGCTCTTCAACCTGGGACCATTCGAGACGATTCGCTGCATGTCGAGTTACGCCTGGGCGCGTATCCATCCGGTCAAGAACCCACAAACGCTGGAAGATTGGGTCAGCAATCAGTTTGGGCATCGCCTCTTCAGCATCTTTTTCGAGGTCTACAACGAAAAGGTCTGGGGGATGAGCGCGAAGGAAGTATCCGCCGACTGGGCCGCCCAGCGCATCAAAGGGCTGAATCTGGGCGCGGCGATCAAAGGCGCGCTGCTCCCCAAACCCAAAGCAAAGAAGGGCAAGGGCACGGTCATCACGACATTGATTGACGAGTTTCGCTATCCGCGCCTCGGTCCTGGGCAGATGTGGGAGCGCGTGCGCGATATCCTGCGCGAGCGCGGGCAGACGGTGGCGATGGGCCAATCCGTTGAGGCAATTCGCCATGCGAATGGGCGTGTCACCAGCGTTACCGTGCGCGATGCGCAGGGCAATGTCAGCGAAGTTGGTGGCTCGGACTTCATCTCTACGCTTCCTGTGCGCGAACTCGTGGACAAGCTGGAGCCAGCGGCGCCGGATGCGGTGCGACAGGCGGCCAACAGCCTGCGCTACCGCGATTTCCTGACAGTCGCGGTGGTCGTCAACAAGGATCAGATGTTTCCCGACAACTGGATTTATATTCATGATCCAACCGTCAAAGTCGGCAGAATCCAGAACTTCAAGAACTGGAGCAAAGACATGCTGGCCGACCCCAAGACGACCTGCCTGGGTATGGAATATTTCTGCTTCGAGGGTGACGGCCTCTGGACTTCTAGCGATCAAGACCTGGTGGAGCTGGCGCGGCGCGAGTTGGTGGCGCTGGGCATGTGCCAGCCGGGAGACGTTGCCTGGGGCGTGGTGGTGCGCCAGCCGAAGGCCTACCCGGTCTACGATGATGTCTACAAGCAACATCTGAAGGTCGTCAAGGACTATGTAGAGGCGAATCTGCCCAATCTCTGGCTGGTCGGGCGCAACGGTATGCACCACTACAACAATCAGGATCACTCGATGATGACAGCGCTCCTGGTGGCGCGCAACATCGCCACCGGCGCCCACTTCGACCCCTGGAAGGTCAACACCGACGCGGAATATCACGAAGAGGCGCGCTTCGACGAGGAAGACCGCTCCGGCAGGCTCGTGCCCAAAGCCGCCCCTGCGCTCGCCCATGTCGAGAAGTAGCCGAGAAATAGCGATGTGATATCTGCTCACTTCCCTGAATCCATGAGGACTACCGGGAAGCGCAGTTCAGTGACGGTCCAGCGACGGGCGGCCATCGCCTCGGCGTCGGCGTCAGATTCTGCTGACACGACAGGCAGGCGCGGATCGGTGATGCGCACGCCCAGGTCGTCGGGAATCGCGAGCAAATCGGGATTGCCTTCCTGTTCATAAATAGTCACAGCGCCGCGCAACTCGGACTCTACCAGTTGCCGCACCAGTTGCAGCCCCATGCCCTCAGCCTGCTCGATGGAGAACCCGTCTGGCAACCCCTGCCCGTCGTCAGCGATGCGCAGGACGATGGCGCTGCCTTTCAGCGTGGCGCTGATGCGAATTTCGCCCCGTTCGCGCCCCTCGAAGCCATGCTCGATGGCGTTGGCAATTAACTCATTAAGGACGATGGCCAGTGTCGTCGCCTGCTCGCTCGGCATATCAAACGGCGCATGACTGATATGGAAGTGGATGTGCAGTTCCGGCGGCACGAGGTTGCCGCGCACGATACCGACGATCTTGCGGGCGATTTCATCCACTGGCGCCATGCCAAGTTGTGCTGTGGAGAGTAGATCATGCGTCGCGGCGATGCCTTGAATGCGCGACACATTCTCTTCGAGAATCTGCTCCAACTCTGGCGATTTCGCGCGTCGCCGCTGCATATTGAGGATCGAAGCCACCTGTTGCAGATTGTTCTTGACACGGTGGTGCATCTCACGTAGCAGCGCCTCTTTGGTGCGTAGCCCTTCGCGGGTCTGTGTGAAGAGGCGCGCATTCTCCATCGCAATCGCCGCGACATTGGCGAATGTGACGACAAGCTGTAACTGATGCGCGTTCAACATGTGACGCTGGCTGCTAAAGACACAGAGCGACCCCAGCGGACCGTGTACCGTCGTCAGTGGGGCGCAGAGAACGGCATGCTGGTCGCCGATGACATCGGAGAGGTCGTGCAGGAAACAGCCGACATCCTGGCGCATGCAATCCACCTGCATACTCGGCTCGCCGGAATGGATGACGCGCCCGACGCAGCACTGCCCGGCGTGAACCGTGGCGTTAGCAAGCGCGGCGGTGTCGAATCCGTGGCTGGCGACCGCTCGTAACCGCTGCGTCGCCGGGTCCAGCTCGAAGAGAATTGAGCGGTCCGCGCCGCTCAGCAGGACTGCCTGCGACACGATCATGTTCAACACGTTGTCGAGGTCCAGCGAAGAGGTGACGACGGCGGAGACGCGGTGCAGTGTGCTGAGTTCATGTACCTTGCGGCGCAACTCCTCGTCGGTCTGCTCGTAGAGTCGCCCATTCTCGATGTTCATTGCCAATTGTCCCGCCACGATTTCGAGGAACCGCACTTCTTCTTCGCTGAAATAGCGCGGCTCGCGGGATTGGACGGCGATGACCCCTTGCAGCTTGACCAGCGTGAAGAAGATGATCGGCACGGCGAGCAGCCCACGATAGGGTTCTCCATACGCCACGGCCTCATGGGTGAAACGCGCATCCTCGAAAGCGTCGCGCACAATCAGCGGATGCCCATGTTCCGCCACCCAGCCGGTATATCCCTGGCCAAGTTGAAGTGAGAAGTGCTGGCCGCTGCTGGGGTAGGGTCCGCTGCTGGCGCGCAGTTGCAACTCATGAGTGATATCGTCGAAGAGGAAAATGACGCAGAGATCGGCGTTCATCTCCTCGGCAACCGCTTTGGCGGCGGTATGTAGCGTTTGATCGAGTTCGAGAATCGAGTTGGCGGCGGCGTTGATGCGCTGCAACGCTTCCAGCCGGGTTGCGCCGCGCCGCGCGTGTTCGGCGTCTTCCGCTGCCTGGCGCGCGGTCACTTCCTGGAAGGCGCGCGTTTGTGTGATGAGGATATCGGCGGTGCGTGCGCCGAGAAACGCCTGCGCTTGAATCGCCAGATTTGGCTGATCTGCGAGCAACATGCTGATGGCCTCGGCCAGCACTTTGCTCCACCGCTGGATACTTTCCAGGCGCACTTCCAGGCGGCCACCCTGCTCCGCCAGCCGCCGCGCAGAGGCTTCATACGCCGGGCGATACTGTTTCGGTGGCAGGCCACAGAGCGCATCGAGCAGTAATCCTGCGTCGCTGCCGGGCTGTGGCTCGACGCCCTCACCTGCCTCTTTGCACAGATATTGGCGCAGTTCCGCCTCATGCGCTTTGAGCGCGGCAGTGATTTCGCTCTTCGACATGATCGTTTCGCCCGCCCCTACCTGATGTACCCTGTTTGCCTATCACCCCAGAACCCCAGGACGCTAGCGTCTTGTCTCCATCCTTCTGTTGGATTGTAGGCAGCGTACCAGCGCCTTGTCAAACGCAACAGATGCGCTTATCCGCAAAGATCGAACGCATGCCGTATGGTCCTGGGTTGATTGTCTGCCGTCCCCTGGTAGAGTACAATCGGGCAGGGTATCGGCCTTGCGATGCAGCGCAGGCAGATGCCTCGATCTCATGGGCACCGGGAGGCAAACACGATGGGGCCAGGAACGAATCAGCCGGCCACCGCTTTTCATAGATCTCAAATGTCTCATACATCTGAGCAACCGGCAGTGGCTTCCGCCAATGGGGCCGGCTGGGAGCAACGGCTCTATACCGGATTGCGAATGGCCAGTGTGCCGGGCGAAGTTCGTGCTGCGCTGGCCAATGCGCTGGGCGAGTTGGGAGTTGAGGCGGAGTTCTTCTTGCTGCTTATCAACAATTTCCCCGGCGGAGGCGCGCCATCTCGCGTCCGTGGCGAGTCCTTTCTGGGGCGGTTGGAAGCGGCGGCGCGGCGTCTCGTGCGCACGGCGGATACGCTGGAGGTGGCGACGCAAGGATATCTGACGGCTCTGGAAGCCGATGATCCCGGCATTCGCAATGCTGCCGCCGAGGCTGACCCCTGGTGGCCGCCAGCGCCAGATTTTGAGATCACCGGCGAATCCATCGAGCTACGGCTGCGGCGCTGCGGCTTTGCCTACCGGCACGTCGTTGCGGCGTATCTGGCTGCCAATATCGAGGCCATCGCCACACATCTCTCACTGGTTCTCCACGCGCTCTCCACGTTGCCGCCCGCTGGCGTCTTGCCGACGAGTTCGCTCTATCAGGGACTCTACGAACTCTCCTCGGCGTTTCAGGGCTATCTCATTCCTCAGCACATTGTGCATGCAGACACGCAAACCCCTGGGCTGCTCACCGGCATTGCCCGGCTGCGCGCGCTGGATGCCCAGGAAGATACCTCGCTGCAAAGTGATCTCGCCTGGGCGGAGACACAACTGGCCGCGACACAAACCTTTCTGCACACGCAGCACATCTCTGCTGCGCAACGCCAGTGGGCGCTGGCAGCCGCCCAGGAATGGCAGGAGACGATCAATTTGCTCAAAACAGTGCGCGAACCGGCACGCTGATTGCTAGGCGAGGCATGGCAGAGAAGAGCAGGTGAGGCGTGGGCGAAAAAGTGAAGCAGGCGACAACGCCGCTTTTTCTTTCCGTCTCGCCGCATGGTATAATCTTTTCGTTGCGCTCCGGTCGCTGGCAACGCGCGTCATCTCAGCAGTTTACGGTCGTTCAATTCACTCAAGCATGAGAGATGGGTCATTAGAGAACGCGATAGTCGGTGGAGTGTGGGGACACCTGCCAACATATCGAGGGGTGTGGGAGATGGGACTGGTTACAATATGAGATATGGTGGACCAACTGGGCCAATTAGTAGCGGAAGACCTAACTTCTCCTTTGCGAAGGGGAGCAATCCTCCTAATCTGGCGGACTATTCAGACGAACCCAAGTACGACCTGGCGACCGTCGTACAGATCGTTCGTGTGCGACCAATGATCCTCTGGGGATGGGAGCAGCAGCTTGGCATCCCCTCGCCCACCCATGTGCCAGATGACCCCGCCAGCAACGGACGCCGCTATTCAGAGCGCGACATTGCTGCTTCAATCTGGCTGCGCGAGCAAATCCTCAACGGTATCTCGCCAAATGAAGCCGCCGCCAGACTGCTTGGGCCACGCGGCACAGGGCGAGTGAATACAGGATCGCTGGCCGGTTCCGGCGCGCTTTCGGGGCCGCTCGATGATGCGCAACGCAATCGCGCGGCGATTTCACCACTGAGCGAAACGGGCCCGGCACCACGCACGGCCAAGCCGACGGTCCGCTTGAGCGATCTGGAACAAGCGCCGAATTCCGGCCCATTGCCGCCTGCGCCACCTGCGCCGCCAGAGCGAGCGCCGCAGATGTCCGGTCCGCTGGTGGATGCCACGCAACGGGCCATGCCCTCCGGTCAGCTTGGCTCCAGCTATCCAGGAGCGCCAGGAGCGCCCACTACCCGCACCTCTGGCAAACTGCCGGACATCTATGCTGCGCCGGCCTCCGGCCCGTTGCCGGGGTCAGGCACGCTCGCACCAGATGCAGCAGGCACAATGGGACAGGCGCCCTATCACTATGGTAATCAGTACGGCACCGGCGGACTCGGCAATCAGAATCCGAAGACCACCGGACCAATTGGCTGGCAGACCGGTGAGGCGGTGAATCCACCGGCAGAGGCTAGCGGACCGCACTGGTATCAGCCGCCGGATACCTCGTTGCCACCACTGGCCCAGCCACAGGGGCAGCATCCCAGCGGCGCGTATGGGCAATTGAACCCGGTGAATACCGGGCAGACGCGCCAGACGGGTCCATTCGGCCAATTACCCGAGACAAGCGCGCCCGGCGTCCCCTGGTCTGGCCCCGGCGCGCCACAGGCCCGTGGCCGCGAGTTGCGCCTGCTCCTGCCGCAATTCATTCGCGCCTTTAATGCTTTCGATACGATAGGCGCCAACCGCATCATCAACGAGGCATTGAACTCTCGTTCCGTTGAGATGATCTGTCTCGGCCTCTTGTTGCCCGCACTCACCCGCATCAGCGATCTGACGGCGCGGCACGAGGCCTCCACGCCGGAGGAACGCTATGCGCTGAACTATGCGCGCTCGTTCCTCTTCTCAGTGTTTTATCGCACGGTGGAGCGTCCCGATGGTCCGCTGGTGTTCGTATGCTGTGGCCCGAAAGAGATGAGCGAAATCAGCGCGCTGACGCTGGCGGTCTTCTGGCGGCGCGCGGGGCTACGTGTGGCCTATTTCGGCGCTGATATGGACGCTGGCAGCCTGATCGAGGAGGTGCGTAAGCGCCGTCCGGCGCTCGTCTCGCTCTCGGTGTCGGCCACGCAGCGTATCAGGTCGCTGGCGCGACTGGTGAAGGCGCTGAACCAGCTCGATGCGCCGCGTCCGTATGTAGGCTTCAGCGGTCCGATCTTCGTGCGCAATCCGGAGCTTCAGCACAAGGTAAACGGTATCTATCTGGGCGACGACGCCTCCGCCGCCACCTGGCATGTGACGAATCTACTCGGCACCGACCGGGGCGTCGCGGTGGGCAGTTAGCCCCCCACCCCTAACCCCTCCCCCGTGCGCGGGAGAGGGGAACCAGAGACCATGTGGCTAACGAGGCGACACACGCAGAGAGCCAGCGAATTCATTCGCTGGCTCGTTTCGCCGCATTATAGGATGCGGCGGTAGGCATGGAGACGGTTGACGACGCGGAAGCCAGCCGACTCGTAGAGCGATTTGGCAGTGGTGGCGGCGAACTTGGGCGGGTGGTCTTGCGCGCCGGTGTTGACGGTCGCCAGCGTTGCGCCGAGCGCCTGTAAGCGGCGCATCCCTTCGCGTAGCACGGCACTGCTGAGGCCGCGCTGGCGATAGTCTGGATGCGTGCCGACCGGCTCGAACTCGCCAGTGTGGTTGACCTCGTCGTACCAGCAGATGCAATACGACGCGAAGACGCCATCCGGCCCGACGGCCACCAGATCGAGATCGGGGCGGTAAAAGGGCGCTTCCTGCCGCAGACGGCGATACGACTCAACGGTGACGCGGGAAGGATGCCAGACCACGCGGTGCAACTCCACGCGCTGCGCGAATTCCTCTTCACCCGCGACTGGGCGCACGGTCCAGCCATCTGGCAGCGCAGGCGGGGCCAGCGGCGCGGTGAGTGGCTGATCGAAGAGATACTCTGTGAATCCCCCATCGCGATAGCCACGCCGGGTGAGCGCCTGCGTATAGAGCGTGTCGTCTTCCAGCGCATAGACCGTGAAGGTTGTGTCTGTCGCATTTGCTGGCGTCTCAGTGGTCGCCGTTGCTGCTGTTTCGCGCAGATGATGAGTAAATTGGTCTTCGCCCCAGGCCAGGATGCTTTCCAGCAGCGCCTCACCACGTCCGTCCTGCCGTGCGCTGGGATGCAACTGCACAATCATTTCTTGTGGCGTGTCGCACCAGGTAAAGGCAAGCAACACGCCTGCGTCATCTTCCCACAGAGAGATATGCTGGCGTGGATCGAAACCCGGCGCATGTGTCTGCCAGGAGACATCGCCAATCTGATAGTAGGCGTGTTTCGTTCCCTCGGTTGCGCCCGCGCGGGCGAGCGCAAGCATCGCATGGAGATCTTCCTCGTCACGATATGGGCGCGCCTGTGCAAGAGTTGGTGGCATTGATGGTTCCTCGTGCTATCCCTAAGTTTCGCGTTGATAGTTGGTAGGACAAACAAGAATGTCTGCCCTACCATATTGATGAGACTCCTTCAGTATCAGATGAGCAGCACGCGCGTGGCTATCAGTTTTCTGGCCCTTTTTCGCGCTCCGGCGATTCTGGCGTTTCCTGTGGCGCAGTGTGTTCGCTGGCGGCGTTCTGTTGGCTCTGCTGATTGCTGGCCGCCTCCTGTGCGGCCAGTTCCTCTCTGCTCACCAGCGAGGTTCCCGTCCAGACGTAGTTCGAGACATCAATGCCGCCGGATGGCTGCGCATCCTCTCCTCCGGTCTGGTTCGTCTCATCGGCAACTGGCTGCTGAGACGCAGGCGGCGTCGCTGGCTTCGCTGTCCGCTCCGGACGCGCGCCGTTCGCCTGGACTGGTTCGGCGCCACCAGTCCCGCTGAAGGTATTGCGCAACTGGCCGGCTTCCGCCTGGGTCTTTCCATTGCCGTTGCCGCTGTCGCTGGTATCTGCGCGTGCGCCCGCCGTTGATGCTGGCGGCGTTGGATTGGTGGCAGCGGTGACGGTGGCGGGGCCGTTCGCGGTTGCTGCTCCGCCGTTCCCTGTCCTATTGGTCGCCAATCCCTCGACGTAATGTTTGACATAATGAGCGATACGCACGCCATCCACCTGCTGAAAGCGAACATACTGGGGTGCCACGCGCTTCGAGATGGCTTTGGCGGTATCGGCGTCCGCGATGATTTCCGCCGGGCGCACGATGCGCCAGGCATCCAGCACGGCGTTCGGCCCACCGGTGCGATAGACGAATTGCGCGGGCACTTTTTCGCGCCCCGCCGCCACAGCAGCCTGTGACAGGGTTGCCTGCGCCTGCTGGTCGAAGAGATAGGGGTCGTTGAACTCTAACCGCTTGACATCACGGGCGATGGGCTGGCCGAGATAGAGATAGACCAGCGTGCGGCCATCGGCGGACTCTGTGGCCGCCTGGATGACCTGCTCGTTGTGTTCGGACGTGGCCGTTAGCACGACGAGCAGCGAGCGCGGCAGTTGCCGCAACGCCGACATGACGAAGACCGGCGTGCGCCCGGCGCGTTGCTGGTAGCGATAATGGATGACGGCGATACCGACGCCCAGAACGGTCAAGCCGCCGCCGAACGCCGTCGCCAGTGGCTTGGATTTGAGATTGGTGAGCCAGGCGAGGCCAACCAGCGCGGTCGTCAGGAAGCCGAGATAATATTTGATATCCGGCCACCACGCTTTGAGCCGCACCGTCACCGGCTGCGCCGTCTGCGCGACGCCCTGTCCCGCCGACGACACCACCTGATCTACTCGTCGCAGTCGTTCTATTGCCTGCGGGCTGAGCCGTGCCCGCAGCAGCGACGTGATCTGCCCACGGAAGCCGCCATCCGCATAATCGTCTACCTCATCTTCATCCAGATGCCGGCCAGCGATTTCTTCGCCATGCCGCTCACGCCAGCGAATGACATCCAGCGCGATACAGGTCAGCGAGAAGGCGCCCAAGAGGCCGAAAGCGTACATATCGCCGAGAATGTTCACGTCGCCATGTACGGCTATCAACACCAACAGAGGAATGCCCGTAGCCAGCGCAATCGAGACGTGTGGTGTGCCGCGCAAACGGTTATGCTTCTCAACGATCTTGGGGAAGAATTGCATACGCGACAGCGCCAGAAAGACATGATATGCGCCAATGATAGCCGTGTTGCTTGCGAAGACCAGCAGAATCGAGGCGGTAACTGAGGTCAGGATGCCGATGATTGTGCCGCCGTAGGCTTGCCCCAAAATTGAGATAAGCCGCGTGGAATCGGGAGTTCCGGCTTGATGGAAAGACGAGGCTGCTGTTGCGTGCAGCACGACCGGATCATAGAGCAGCGTCGTGGAGAAAACTGTGAGCAGTGGGCTGGTGACGCCAACGGTGATGACGACGAAGGCCAGCGCCCAGGTGACTGTTTTGTGGCGCGGCGTCTTCATCACCGGCGAAAGCTGCGAGATGCTTTCCAGGCCGGAGAACGCCAGGAATGCGCCGGCGAAGCCCGTCAGGACAATGGGCACCGTCAGATGACGCCCGGAGAACATCTCCTGAAAGACCAGGCCAATGATGTGCGGCGGCACACGCAGCACGACCACCAGCAGAATCAGCAGGTCGCTGACGAAAGCCGCGACGGCGATGGTGGCGCTGAAGATGGCGCTCTCTTTGATGCCATACCAGTTCAGCACGCCCAACAGGATCACGACGATAATGGTAATGAGGAGAACGTATGGCGCGATGGCAGGAATCACCGTCTTCAGGTAATCTAAGCCGGAGAGCGAACTGATCGCCGAGGTGAGGAAGTAATCTACCAGAATGAACATGCCGCCCACCGCGCCAGCCCAGGGATTCAGCCCACGCGCGGCCACCGTCACGACGCCGCCGCCTTCGGGGAAGCGCACGCTGACCTCAGCGTATTTGAGCGTCAACAGCAGGAAGACCACCAACGTCAAGATGACGAAGAGGCCGGCCAGCTTACCGACCTGTGATTGGAGGATGCCAGGAGTATAGTAGACCGATGTTCCAATATCGGCAAAGACGACCGCCCAACAGAGAAACGCGCCTAAGCGGTTGCTCCCATGCTCACCGTGAGACTGTGACGGCGCTGGCTTCTTTGCCAGCGTCGTTCCGGTATTACTAACCACGACGCTCTATCCTAAGAATGTTGCCGTACATACATCGCCCAAAAGCAGCATGTCGTGCTGCGAGGCACCACTTGCCGCGAACTAGAGCATAATTCAGACCGATACCATCGCGCAACCATTTTCTTGTGATATCCTGTACTATGCCACGAAATGCCAGGAATCGCCGCGAAAGTGCCCAGGTGTTCGCGGCGATTCAGCGAGGCGGTGGTATCCATCCTCCCTATGACTTATCCTGAGAGAGACGTAACAATAGGCCGATGATGATGTAGTTGGCGATGAGCGAGCTACCACCATAGGCGACGAACGGCAACGGGATGCCGGTGAGCGGCATGATCTTCAGGTTGCCGGCGAGAATGACGATGGTCTGGATGGCGAATACCGCCGTCAGGCCGACCGCCATCAATTGATTGAAGCTGGCGCGCGGGCGGGTGGCGATGTGCATGCCGCGATAGACCAGCAGCATGAAAAGGCCAATCAGCGCCAGCACACCAGCGAAGCCAAACTCCTCGCCAAACGACGCCGCAATGTAGTCGGTATGGGAAAAGGGTACGATCCAGCTCTTACCCAGCCCCAGGCCAGCGCCGAAGACACCGCCATTGCCGAAGGCGATCAGCCCTTGCACGATCTGAAAGCCGGCGTTGTAGGCAATTCTAGCTGGCGGCGTGGTATCGAAGGCATTACCAACAATGGCGATACGCTGCTGTGCATAGGGGAAAATCCGGTAGATGACCAGCGCACCCAAAGCGAACGCTACCACCGAGCCAATGATATAGGATGGGCGGTTGCTCGCCACATAGAGCATCGAGAGGAACAAGCCGAAGACCAGGATTGCCAGGCCCAGTTCTTTGACGCCGAGGAAGATCAACAGCGCCAGGCCAAGCATGGCAATCAATGGGCCGAGATGTTTGAGCGGCGGCAGCTTGAGTGGACCAACGCGCAGGTTGGAGATGGCCAGCATTTCGCGGTTTTCGCTGAGGTAGCCTGCGAAGAAGATGACGAGACAGATTTTCAGGATTTCCGATGGCTGGAACGAGAGGCCACCGGAGCCGATGTTCAGCACGTCACGGCTCGGCGCATTGGTGCTAAGACTATGGCTGTGCAGTAAGGTAATTCCCACCAGCACGATACCGACAGCAGCCCACGTATACTTGTAGTTGCGAAGCCAACGGAGATCGCGTGTGGCCCAGACGGTTAGCACACAGACAGCGAGACCAGCAATCGCAAATGCCAATTGTTTGAGGCCAAGTGTCGGTACTCCGATATCTGGTCCGAGTCTGAGTGACATCAGCACGCCAATGCTGGTGAGCATACCGGCAATCGGCAGCAGCGTCTGGTCGGCATCTGGAGCGATGATGACGAGGAGCAGATGCGCGCCGAAGAGCGCCGCAATCAGGCCAAATATCGGCGTGAAGGCATCCAGCGGCGGCAAATTATGCGACGTGACCGGCACGCTCAAGTTGTGGACGATCAGTAGCTCGAAATAGCCCACCAGCAGAAAGACCGAAGGCAACAGCAGCAACCATAGCTCGGTCCAGCGATAGCGTTGCCGATTGAACATCGTATGGTTCTCCCTTGCGCTCAGGCGGCGGCAAACTCAAAGCGCACGTCGCCCACCTGTAGCAGCGCGCCGGGCGCAACGGCCACCGGCTGCGCAATCGTTTGCCCGTTCACCAGCGTGCCGTTGCGGCTGCCCATGTCTTCTACCCAGAGCGATTTGTCTTTGTAGAGGATGCGCGTATGCTCGGTAGAGACGAAGGTGCTATCGAGGACGATGCTGTTCGTCGGCGCGCGCCCGATGGTGGTGATTGGCTCCAACGCGAACTCCTGGCCCGGCTTATAGGGCGTGGAGCCGCTGTCAATCAGAATCAGGCGGCCAACCACCTGACGGGCGCGGGTGGTGGCGACGCCCGCCGCCACCGGCTTTT
The DNA here is from genome assembly GCA_021323855.1 of Chloroflexota bacterium. Classification (GTDB taxonomy): domain Bacteria; phylum Chloroflexota; class Ktedonobacteria; order Ktedonobacterales; family JADMIN01; genus JAJPKE01. The sequence continues at coordinate 575,211 of JAJPKE010000045.1, forward strand.
CCGCTCGCTTCAGATCGCGCCGGGAAACCAGAACAATCTGTAAGATGACCAGGTAGAGAATTGCGACCAGGCCGATCCGAAGGTAGAGCAATAGCTGATAATTATCCACGCCGCGATCACCTCCGCTGGAAGATAAACTCGTGGCTGCCCACTGTGACGAGATCGTTGTTTTTGAGCGGCACCGGATTGTGCGTCATCACGCCGTTGACGCCGATGCCGTTCGTGCTATGCAGGTCATAGATGATGAATTGGCCGTTCTCATAGCGAATCACCGCATGCTGGCGTGAGACCTTCTTGTCGTTGACGACAACATCATTGGTCAGGTGCCGCCCGATATGCAGCACCGGACCCGGAAACGGCACCGGATTCCCCTTGACCGGACGATAAAGCGTCAGCCAGGCGGGAGGCATCGGCGCCGCCATTGCGCCGTTCTTCTGCGCCAGCGCCGCCGCCTGTTGCGGCGACATCGAAACCGTTTCATCCACGCCATCTATCGGCGCAGCAGCGGGATTCGCCTGCGCCAGACGTGGGTCCACTGTCTCACATTCGATGCGCGCCTGCCCGGTGACGATGCCCTCGGCTTCGATGAAGCGAATCACGGGCCTGGAGGTCAGCGTGTAGCCACGGTCGCGCGCCACATCAATCAATACCTGCGCCAGTTGTTGCTGAAGGGACTGCGCGTAGGCGTTGAAGCGCACGTAGTCGTTCTTGTTCAGGTAGACATGATACAGATTCGGCGCCAGTTTTTTATCATGGCCAATCTGAAGATGGCTCTCCATTACACGTATCAGCTTGTTGGAGAGTTCAACTGGTTCCAGGCGCGTGCGGAACAGCCGGTTGAAGGGGCCTTCCACCGCACCCTGCATCGCATTTTCGAGTTTACTGAACACGCCCATGTTCTTGCCCTACCGCTTTCTTGTGCCTGTTTGCCTCCGTGCCAATTGCCGGACTGTTCTGCACGCTGCATATGTCTGCACACGCTTATCTCTTATCTATGACACTACCGCTTTGCGTTACTCTCTCTTGTTATACGTTCGCGCTCGATGGGTCGCTCTCATCATCCGCAGGATGGCAATTGCTAGCCTATCGCCAGCAAACTGCGTGCCTGTTCCACATCGGCGCTGATCTGCGCCTTCAGCGCCTCTATGCCGTTGAAGCGTTGCTCGTCGCGCAGCCGCGCCACGAACTCCACCGCCAGAGGCAACCCATAGAGGTCCATACTCCCATCGAGCACGTGAACCTCCACCATCAGGCGTGGCTCCCCGCCGAAGGTCGGGCGAACGCCGATGTTGCAGACACCCGCATGACCAGCCTTCGTTTCGCCAGGAAGCCGCACGCGGACGGCGTAGACACCATTGGCTGGCAGCGTCTTCACGGCAGGAAGCCGCAGATTTGCCGTAGGAAAGCCGATCAGGCGGCCACGTTGATCGCCGGTCACTACTTCCCCTATCAGAGTATACGCTCTGCCCAGGAGCCGTGTCGCATCGGTGAGCGTTCCGGCGCGGAGCAGCCCACGGATGCGGGTGCTGCTGACGCGCTCGTCGCCATCGCGCACCTCGTAGCTCTCCACGCTAAAGCCGCGTGCCTCGCCCAACCCGCGCAGATACTCGACGGTGCCCAATCGCTTGTGTCCGAGCGCGAAATCCGTGCCCTCCACCAACGCAATCGGTTGGCAGACGCTCGCCAGCAGGTCGAGAAACGCTTCCGGACTCAGGCTCGCCGTCTCCGTATCGAACGGGACCACCAGGGCGGCATCGAGCTGCCCCAGGCTGGCGAACAGCGCCAGTTTTTCATCGAGTGTCGAGAGCAGTTGCACCGTCGTATCAGGCCGCACGACCGATAGCGGCGACGGCCAGAATGTCACGGCGACCGCCTGTGCCCCACGCGCATGCGCCAGTTCGGCGGCACGGGCGATCAACCGCTGATGGCCGAGATGAACGCCGTCAAAGAACCCGATGGTCAACACAGCGGGACCGAGCGGCTGGATAGTTCCCTTGAACGCTTGTAGATATTCGACGCGCATAATCCTCATTTTCTCCGTCTCGCCCGCTATCGTATCACGGCTGAGGCGCCGTCGCAACGAATGCGGACAGGCGGTGAACCTCACCCCCTGGCCCCCTCTCCCGCGAGGAGAGGGGGAACCAGCGTCGAACCCTCGCCCTCTGACCCCGTTCCTGCCGAGAGCGGGAGAACGACGGCGGAGTGATTATAGTGCGCGAACTATCTCTTGCGTTCACTCTAATAGAACGACATGGAAGCCGCGCCTGCGTGTGATTCGCCTCACATTTCCTGGTATGTCTGCATATTTCCGCACAGATTCAGATAAAAATGAGGGATGGCAAGACACCGTATATGTCTCGCCATCCCCACATGGTTGCCGGGCAACCGAATCGGTTTACAACAGGCCGACGCTGGTCAGCCAGTCTTTGGCCACCTGATGTACTGTTTCATGCTGCACCTGTACCTTAGCGATCAGTTGCAGGATGATATCGGTCGTCAGTTTGCTCTCCAACGGTTTGAGAATATTGGCGATCTGTGGCGACTGCGAGAGCACATCGTCGCGGATGATCGGCGCAGGATTATAGATCGGGAAGACATTCTGCGTGTCTTTGAGGACCACGAAGTTGTCGGTGACGATGCTGGTGTCCGTGGTGTAGCACACATTCAGGTCGGCATCGCCATGCTGAACCGACTGATAGGTCAATTCGGCGTCTTCCTGCACGACATTCTTGAAGGTCACATTATACCCATGCTCCACCGGCTGCACTGCCGCTGTCAAACCATCCGGCGGGGTCGCAATGGTGAGCTGACCGTTGTGGGCTGTCAGGTCATTCAGCGAGCTGAGGCCGTCACTCTGCGCCTTTGACTGCGACGTGCAGATGCCGTAACTGTCGTTCAGGCCATAGGCGGGGTCGAGCCAGGTGATGTGGTATTTTTGCTCGTATTGCTGTTTGACGGTGTTGTAGGCCGCCTGAGCGTCCTGAGTCGCAGGAAGTTTGAGGATGGCGCTCAGCGCAGTTCCGGTAAACTCCGGATACATGCTCACCTGATTGCTCTGAATCGCCTGAAAGAGAATCGGCGTATCGCCCAGGGCGAGCTTCAAGGTGACGTTGTAGCCATTCTTCTGCAAGAGCAGTGAGTACATGGTGGCAAGCAATTGACCATCAGTATCTTTCTTGCTGCCAATCGTCAGATTGGGTTTGCCAGAACCGCTCCCACCGCCGCCGCAACCGGCCAGCGTCAATACGACCATCAACAGGACCACGCCTAGCAGCTTGGCGATGTGCGAGGTCCGAACTTGCGAAATCATTCTCGTTCCTCCGAAACATACTCACTAATGGTGAAGAACTGTGTACCAGGTGGCAACCCCCATTGCCATCTGTCAACCGGCACGGACTTCAATCGAAGGAATCCGTGGGTGCGTATAGACACATGCGGCCCCTCCCAGATGGATTCGCATGGATACGCCTGAGAACAGGCTGGATAACAGCACAACAATAGTGTGCTGCTGAGAGATACACGCTTCATGCCGCCAGTGGTTGATCGCTGCTGGCGGCTGCCTGCGTAGGCGCTTCTTCGGCGCTGGGTTGCGATACACGTAGGCCGGCAGGCGTCAATAGACGCTGGACCCCAGCTAACGCTACCTCAAAGAGTAAGGCCAGCAACGCGACCGGGATAACACCAGCCAGCACGATTGGGATATTGATCAACCCCAAACCGCCGATGATATAGTCGCCGTAGCCAGCGCCACCGATCAGCGCAGCCAGCGGCGCGGTCGCCACGATCTGTACGGCGGCGGTGCGGACGCCAGCCGCCACAACGGGCAACGTCAGCGGAATCTGGATGCGCCACAAGACCTGTAGGGAGGTCATTCCCATGCCGCGAGCGGCGTCTACGGTTGCGGCATCAATACCGCGCAGACCAGCAATTGTATTCAGCAAGATCGGCGGAATGCCGATGACGGTCAGCGCAATTACCGCTGGCTTGAATCCGAGTCCCAGATAGGGATAGGCAAGCGCAAAAAAGACCAGCGTCGGCACTGCGCGCATCAATCCCGTGAAGTTGGTGAGCAGGAACGCTGAAATCTGGCGTTGTGCCACGAGAATGCCAAGCGGAAGCGCGACGACGATAGCCAGAAGCGTTGAGACGATGCACAGTTGCAGGTAGATCACCGTCTCTGAGATGAAAGAAGGCTCTGGCGCTGGATTTTGGATGAATTGCCACATTTGTCCGAGCAACTCGAACATTGTGCCTCCCCTTTCTCCCTACCTTCCAACAGGATATCGTTTGAGTTCGTGCGCTAAGCAGCGGACACGACCTGCTGGCCACGCGCCAGGAACGATTGCAATCCCAGCAACAGTAAATCGGCTCCGACTGCCAGGACGATAATGGTAATAGCACCGGCAATCAGTTGTTCGGGATAATGATTGCTGATACCCTGAAAGATTAAAAAGCCCAGGCTTTCCACACCGACCAGCGGTGCGACGGTGGCGATACCGATAGTGGTGACGACGACCACTCGTATGCCTGCGACGATCACTGGCAGCGCCAGCGGCAGCGTCACGCGCAACTGAAGCTGGATGGGATTCATTCCCATTGCCCGCCCTACCTCAATTAAGGCCGGATCAACCGCCCGGACGGCGGCGACAATATTCCGGATCAGCACCACCTGTGCATACAGCACCAGCGGAATGACAACAGTTGAGTCATTGCTCAAGCCACCGAACGGTGTGGAAACCAGTAGCGGGAGCAACGCCAGGCTGGGGATGGTATAGATGATGCCTGCCGCAGTTACCACCGGCAGATAGAGCCGCTTGTAACGCACGACCAGGAAGGCCAGCGGAAAGGCGATGATGAGCGCAATTGCCAGGCTCACGAATGTGAGGCGCAAATGTGTCAGCAGCAAATTGGGAATGCTCATCGGGTCTGTCATATCCCAGTTGGCGCCGTTGAAGATGTAGCTCATGCCAGGATCGCTTTCCTTTGTCCTCTGCCCTCACGCGCTCCTCGATACATCGGTAGAAGCGGCGCTCTCATTGATGCGCTAGCGCGAAACGGGCGCTGCGTCTCCAGCACTCTCTGGCTCAACATCCGGCGTAACACCTGCGTCAACCAGATGGCCGCCACCAGCGCGCAGCCCGCGCGAGATGCTTGCCAGCGAAACCTGTCCGGCAATCGTCTTGTCGCCGTTCTCGATGGTCAGCGCGGTGGCGTCGCTCTGCATCAGCCGCAGCATCGCTTGTAGCAGCGACGTATCGGCGGCGATGCGTTCGCCTGCGCCATCAGCGCCGTTGTGCGTGGCCGGTTCCAGCGCCGCCGTCACCGGCAAATACTCGAACTGGCGCAGGATATTGTCAGCGCCAAGCAATTTGCGCACAAAGTCATCAGCCGGTCGCGCCAGTAGTTCCACCGGCGTCCCTTCCTGAATCAGCTTGCCATCGGACATCACGACAATTTGATCGCCCAGCTTGAGGGCTTCTTCGACATCGTGCGTTACGAAGAGGATGGTCTTGCGCACGCCCTGCTGAATGCGCAACAGTTCGTCCTGCATACGTTCGCGGGTGATGGCGTCCAGCGCGCCGAACGGCTCATCCATCAGCAGCACTTCCGGGTCGGCGGCCAGCGCTCGCGCCAGGCCGACACGCTGCTGTTGTCCACCGCTGAGCTGGCGCGGATAGCGTTTGCGATATTCGGCGGGATCGAGGCCGACGAGGCGGAGCAACTCATCTACACGTTCGCGCGTCTCGCTGGCGGATTTGCCGAGAATCGAGGGCACGACGCGCACGTTGTCTTCGATGGAAAGATGCGGGAACAACCCCACCTGTTGAATGACATAGCCGATGCCGCGTCGCAATTCGATGGGATTCTGCGCGGTTGTGGCAATGCCGTTGATCTGAATCTCGCCGGAGGTGGGATCAATCAGGCGGTTGACCATGCGTAGGAGCGTCGTCTTGCCGGAGCCGGAGGTGCCCAGCAGCATGCAAATTGCACCCTCGCGCACCGTAAAACTGACATGATCTACAGCAGCGGCTTTGGCGCCCTCATACGTTTTGGTCACGTCTCTAAACGCGATCTTTGCCATGTCCGCGCCTCCTTTCGTGGGCTGGATATCATCTCACATTGCTCAGTTATCGCATTGGATATCCAGCGTCGGGCAAGCTCTCGAACCGGCTGTTAGACAATACCGTCTGGGGACGCCTAAAGTCAAGGTCAGAAAACATAAGAAGTGAACATTCGTTCTTCTGTCAGGATTCGTCAGGAATGTTCACATCTTCTCACGACTCTGCGGCGGAGTCCGTCACCTGAACGCCATGCCAGAAGGCGACATAGTTGGTGATCTGCTTCGCCGCGTCTTTGGGTGCGGGATAGTACCACGCGGCGTCTTTGTTCTCCTGGCCGTTGACCACGACGGAGTAATAGCTGGCCTCGCCCTTCCAGGGGCAGGTAGTATGGGTGGCGCTTTCGCTGAAATAGGCGCGATTCACCGCATCCGGTGGGAAATAGTGGTTGCCCTCGGTGATGATAGTTTTATCGCTCTCTGCCAGCGTCGCGCCATTCCAAACGGCTTTCATCATGGTGCTTGCTCCTCTGCCTGCTACATGTGTGTTTTGCTGTGTAGTGCTCTAAGCTACACAAAATGAAGTATAGGGTGACATGGGCAGGCGAGTCAACCGCTGTGACATGCCAAAGGGATATCGAGGCTTACTGATGCTTTCTGTAACGACGGCTGGCAGCTATTGCTGTGATGATTGCGCCAAATATGATTGCAGCATATCCTAACAATGAGAGGTATCCACCAATATCGGTCTGAGGGGCAAAAGCCCCGTCATTGCTCGGAGAAATGAGCAGAAATTGGGTTCCGAAAAATCCGCAGATGCCAACAATACCACTGAGCAGCAGTACAGGTAACAAAAAGCGTAGCCTGCCTCTCGCTACCAGTATCAGCAGTAGCCCGCTTACGGTACCCAGCACAGGCAAAGAGAGCAGGACTGGGAGTAATTGCGGGAGGGCAAAGGGATTATTTGGAGGCATGGGCACAAACGGCTGCGTGTCAGCAGGGCCGAGGTCGGCACATGAAATGTGCATATCAGGCGTAGGGCAGTAATGTTTCCACTGAAAATAGAGCGCAGCAAATGCCACTCCACTGCCAAGAAGCATCAGTCCAATGCCTGAGAGAAATTGCCAGTCGGGGCGTCTCCTGGTGCGTGGAGTATTTGCTCTCTCACTTGCTTCAGTTGGGGGCTGCAACGACATGTACTTCCCTTTTCTGGCTAATATCCTCCTAATTATGAGTGTTATAGCGGGAAAGGAGGAGCCTACTTCTATCTCCTCGAACGCATCATACAGCACATTGTGACAGGGAAGAGTGTCATGCTGGCAATACTGCTGCACAGCGAACAGTGCCTCCCCAAACCAATAATGTAGAAGCCAATGGTATGCTATGCTGACGGAAACAGCTTTTCAGGGATGCACATGTCATGAGCCATCATTCAGACGCTACACCACAACAGCAAAGGGCGGATTTCGCGGCGCGGCTGCGCGCACTGAAGCTCCGTGTGACGCCGCCGCGCATCCTGGTGCTGGAAACGCTCAGCGCCGCCGGGGGACACATGACGGCGGACGCCATCATGCAGCATATCGCTGAGCGCTATCCGTCGGTCAATCTGACGACGGTGTATCGCACGCTCGATACGCTGGTCTCGGCTGGGCTGGTGACGCAGACGGACCTGGGCAACGGCGCAACCTCTTTTGAATTGCAGGGCGACACCCCACACCATCACCTCGTCTGTTCGCGTTGCGGTGGCGCCATCGAGGTGGATGATGCGCTGCTGGCCCCGTTGCGCGAGCGTCTGCTGCGCGACTACGGGTTCCGCGCGGAAACGCACCACCTGGCGATCTTCGGCCTCTGCGCCGGCTGCCAGCGTTCCCAGGAACCGGCAGACCAGGATACTCCTCTTCTGTAGTGAATTGCACCATCGCTCGCCCTTGACCTTTTCCATTTTCTGTCTTAGTGTATTCTGTGAATGAACGTTCTTTCATCATAATAAACGAGAGTGGAAGGTGAAATGCCTATGCCACGGCCAGCAGCGAGCGAATCCACGCGCCAGGAGCTACGAACGCAACGACGCATGGAAATTCTCCAGGCTGCTGCTCCAGTCTTTGCGCGCAAAGGGTTCGCCGGTACAAAGATTACCGATCTTATGGCTGCTGCGCAGATGAGCCAGGGGCTACTGTATCGCTACTTCACCAGCAAAGATGACGTGTTCATTGCTATTGTCGAGGCGGCGGTTCAGCACTCCATTGACATCGCCCGGCAGGCAGAGGCGCGAAGCGGTAGCCCGCTGGAACGGCTGCGGTGGTTTGTCGAGACATATCTGCCGCCGCAATACGAGCATCCCGAATACGCGCTCGTCGTTGCCCATGCGCTCACCAATGAGGCGGTTCCGGCGGAGGTGCGTGTGCATACCTCACGCTATCTTATCGAGTTTATTGGCATCATCCGCGATCTTATTAGCGAAGGCCAAATGGCCGGTGAGATCATCCAGCGGGATGCCGAGCAACTTGCCGTCCATCTGCTCGCTGCGTTGCATGGGCTTGCCGCCGGAACCGCCTTTCTTGGGGCAGCCTCTGCCCAAGAGCAGGCCCTCCGCTTTCCCGAACCAGAGATTTTGTTGCTGGCGTTGCGGCCAGACCATTCCTAAACACAGGCAACAACATCGCCAACCCCATAAACACCCACAGGAGGTGTACGTATGTATCTCCCAGTTGATGGAGCTAACATTTATCTCACCGAGGCTGGAACTGGCTCCTCCACGCTCTTTTTGCATGGCGTTCCCGATTCGGCTGAGATGTGGCAGCCGATCATACGGCTCATGCAGGGGCGCTATCACTGCTATGCGCCGGATTTACCCGGGTTGGGTCGCTCAACCGCGCCCGGCGACTTCGCGCTGACGCTCGGCCACATGGCAAGCTTTACCGATGCGCTAGTGGACCGTGCTGGAATTGCGACGCCGCTCAACCTGGTAGTGACGGACTTCGGCGCTCCCTATGGCCTTTCGTGGGCAGTGACACATCCGGAAAAGGTGCGGCGGATGGCGCTGGTCGGCGGTGTAAATTTCTTTTCGGATTATCAGTGGCATCGCAACGCGCAACTGGTGCGGCGTCCTATCGTCGGTGAGCTGGGCATGGCGATGATGCGCAGTTATGCGATGTTTGCGCGCTCCATGAACCCGAACAGCCAATTGCTCGATGACGCACACTGGCGCGCCGTCTATCCACTTTCGTTTGCCAAACCGTCTGTACGTCGGATGACGTTACGCCTCTATCGTAGCCTGAACCCGCAAGATTTCGCTGGCTGGGAGGATAAACTGGTTGCGCTGACGCACCGCGTGCCAACGCTGGTGCTGTGGGGCGACCGCGACCCCTTTATCGCGCCGTCCTTTGCGGACCGCTATGGCGCGGCTCAGGTAGTGCATTTCAGTGAGTACGATCACTGGCTGGCAATCGAAGCGCCGGAGGCAGTCGCAGATCGCCTGTTGGCTTTCTTCGCGTGATGAGATGCACTTATTTGCAGATGTGAATAGTTGCATCTTGCGCTCATCTGCTGCTACGCTCTATGGCGCCGGTTATTCCAACTATTCCGCATATGTTGCATACAAATCGAATAGTTCGAGAGATGGCGGCAACGTTGCAGTTGAGACTTTTATAGTACGGGGAAGTGAGCAGCGACGATTATGATTGCCAACGTGCGCCGGGTTCTACGTGATGATACTCCTGGGCTACGCTCGAAGGTCATCGGCATGTATAGCGGTCTCATCAGCGTCAATGTGTTGCTCTGGACCGTGACGCTGCTCGCCTCATTCCGTTACCCTATTCTGCTGGCGCTGGCGCTGCCGGCATATACCTTCGGGCTGCGGCACGCGGTGGATGCCGACCATATCTCCGCCATAGATAATGTGACACGCAAGCTGATGCAGGAGCGCAAACGCCCGGTGGCGGTCGGCTTCTTCTTCTCGCTCGGCCACTCCACCGTCGTTTTTTTATTGGCGGCTGGCATCGCCGCTGGCTCTGCGTATCTGCGCACGAACCTCAGCAGTGACAATTCATCGCTGCGCAATCTCGGCGGACTCATCGGCACTAGCGTCTCCGCTGCGTTCCTCTATCTGATCGCCATCATCAATATCCTGATTTTGCTGGATGTCTTCAAGGCATTCCGCAAGGTGACACGCGGCGGTGCATATGATGAAGATGCGATAGATACGTATCTAAACAAGCGTGGACTGCTGGCGCGCATCTTTCGCCCGCTCTTCAAAGGCATTGATGCCAGTTGGAAAATGTACCCCATTGGCTTTTTATTTGGCCTGGGTTTTGACACTGCCTCAGAAATTGCCATTCTGGCGATTGCCGGTACCAGTGCAGCCAAAGGCGTGCCCTTCCTGGCGATCATGCTGCTGCCGCTGCTCTTCACTGCTGGCATGAGCCTGGCGGACACCACCGACGGCGTGATGATGCTCGGCGCGTACGGCTGGGCTTTTGTCAGGCCTATCCGCAAGCTCTACTATAATCTTACCATCACACTGATCTCGGTGCTGGTGGCGCTGGTCGTCGGCACCTTTGAGACGCTGAGCATCATCGCCGGACAACTCAACCTCAGCGGCGCCTTCTGGGACGGCATCGCCAATATCAACAACAATTTTGGCCTGGTGGGCGCGGTCATCATCGGCGTCTTCATCCTCAGTTGGGCCGTCTCGACGCTCATTTATCGCGTCAAACGCTACGAGGACCTCGATATCAACCGGCAAGACCCACCAGTGATGGTGGCCGGTGGGTAGGGGGTGCGGTCTATTCGCTGCTCCCTTTTGCCACGCTATCTAACACCTCTTGCTCCCTGAAGGATGCGCCGACGGCTGGCCCCTCCGCATTGAGCGCGCCCTGGGTGGACCACGGTTCATCGAGAACAGTCGCACCATCTGGCGCTGGTCCGGATGCTTCAGCCGGAGCCACCGCTTTTGTCTTGCGCGGCAGCAGCGCAATGAGCAGCAGACCCGCGACGACATAGCCTGCGCCCTGGATGTTGAGGACCGTGACGACGCCCAGGTGATCGGTGATAGTGCCAGCGGTGATGGTGCCGATGAGGCCGAGCAGCCCGATCATCGCGCCCATCGCACCGAAGGCACGGCCACGGTAGGCATCCGGCGAGGCGGACTGGAAAAGCGATTGCGCGCCGACGATCATGCCGATGCCAGGGATGCCGACAGCGATGAAGAGGCCAACCGAGAGCCAGAAATACGGGAAGAAGGCTGGCGTGTTGAAAATGGCGAGGTCCAGCGCGCCAAAGGCGATGCCACAGAGACCAATCGCCCAGCGCGAGGTGATGCGCTGACCAATCCAGCCGACCAGCAGCCCGCCGATCAATCCACCGACCGCCTGCGCGCTCATCAGTTCACCGATCTGGAGCGCCGCGCCATGCAGCACGCGATTGACGAAGACCGGATAGAGGACGCCCATCACACCCTCGCCCAGCCCAGTGATGGCGAAGGCGACCATCAGCACCAGCAGCGTGCGCGTGGAGACGATCATGCGCATGCCGTCACGCCACTCGCGCCAGACCCGCACCAGCGCATGTTCGGCAACGGCATGTGCATCCCCGGCAGCCACCGTAGGGGCAACGGTTGGCCGCGACGTGGCAGTGATACCGGCAATCAGCAGGCCGGCGATCAGGAATGAGGCGACATCCACCAGCACGAAACCATTCAGCCCGAAGACGCCAGCGATGACACCGCCAAACGCTGGACCGACCAGCCGGGCGAGATTGCTGCTCAGCGAGTTGAGCGAATTGGCGGGAACGAGATGCTCTTCGCCAACCAATGTGGGCAGGAGGGCATTCTGAGCGGGCGTAAAGAATTGCGTCACACAGGACTCGAAGAAAGCGACGAGATACGTAATCCAGACGTGATCCGGCGTGCGCACCAGCAGCAGTGGCAGCAGGCCCACCGCCAGCAGTAGATTCGTTACGACCATCGTGCGCTTGCGGTTCCAGCGGTCCACAAAGACGCCCGCCACCGAACCGAGCAGCACGTTTGGTACGCTGACGGCCAGCAAGGTGATGCTAGTCGCCAGCACCGAATGGGTCAGCAGGAAGATATAGATTGGCAGGCCGATATCGAGCACCCAGTCACCGGCCAGCGAGATCAGGCCGCCGAGCCAGAGCAGCGCAAAATTGCGATTGCGCAGTGTTGCAAGCATAAAGAGACCCTCCATACGGAATGTCTATGACATGCGGTTGGCGATTCTTTGGTTGTGCGCCCGGCTTTGAAAAGCCGGGGCACGGACGGATGACTGAAGTCTATGGGGAGTGGCGCGGCCTTTTCCGGGCTTCAGCCCATTCATTGCGTGCGCTGGCAGTTTACTGCCGCGACAGCCACCAAGCCACTTAGCCCCGGTTGTAGATGCCGATGATATCGTGGGTAGCGCGCAGGGAGACGACATCGAACCGCGCGTTATCTGTCATGCTCTGGAAGCTCGTGACGAACGCTGGACTGCCCTCAACCTCAATTTCACGCAGGGGTAGTGCGCGTATGCGGGGATGCTGGCGCCAGAATGGCTGCATCTCTGGTGTATCGAGCGCCAGATGCCAGAGCGATGCGCCATCCTCTTCTTCCTGGCAGGCGGGACAATAGATGAGAATGCCGTGGTATTCTGGAAGCGAGGTGGCAAATTCCGGCGGCAGCGCCGTCAGCACCAGGCAGGGAGCGCCACAACGCGAGCAGGACGAACTGCCCGTGCGCAACGCCTGACGATAGCGACTATGGTGTGACAGCAATTGGCGTGTCAGGATGGGCTTGGGACTCTTGAGGCCGCTGACTTCGGGCAGAAAGCCGTGGGCGCTGATTGGCTGGTGAATCTCATTGCTCACCACCTGGCCCCCAAAGGCGAGGCAGGAGCCAGGGCAACGGAACGCCAGCCTGCTGGAATCCTGACGCATGTGCAACCGGTGCGCTGCGCAGAATGGGCACCAGATACGTGTCTCCTGCCAGTCGTCGTGTTCTGCCCGCAGCAGGAGACCGAACGCCGCCGCTTCGTCGCGCAGATTAGTCGTCATGATCGTGCGGAGCGTCAATTTGCCGCGATGCAGCCGTTGCGCAACGACATCTTCGCTTATCCGCAGCCGCGCCGCGATCTCCGCCTGCGGCAACTCACGGATGTAGCGCTCGATCAGCACCGTGCGCGTCACCGGCGGCAAGAGCGCCAGCGCGCGGTCCAGCAGCGCCGCCAGTTCATCGCGCTCCAACTCTATCTCGACCTCTGTGCCATCAGCAGCAAGATCATCGAGCGGGTTTGCCTCATCTTCTGCATCATCGGCGGCAACTAGCGTCGCTAGCCGCGCCGCCTCATGGCCGCGCTGGCGTCCCCAGCGCAGGCAGACATTGCGCGCGATGCCAGTGAGCCACTTCGCGCGGGCCGCTTCCTCCGCTGGCCCGGCCAGCTTCGTCAGATGGCGCCATGCTTCCAGCAGCGTCTCCTGCGCCAGATCTTCAGCCGCCTCACGGTCGCCCGTCAGATAGGCGCAGAAGCGCACCAGCCGTGTTCGTTCGTGGGCAAGCGCGGCTACGAGTTCGTCGGTCCGTCTATCGGTTGTCGTTTGTATGGATAGTTGTGCTGTTGCCAACGCGATCACCTCATCTCAGCGTAGCAATGATATCATCGTCAAAATCATCGCCACTCAGTGAATTATCGCAGGTACCGCACATTTCCTGACACATTTTTTCGCCAATTTTCCGCAAGAGCCGAAAATAGACCTCACCTTCAATCTCCCTTGCGCGAAGAGAGGGGTTGGGGGTGAGGTCTCCCCAGCGGTATACTCACATTAATGAAACTACGCGGCGACGGCAGCCGTTTGTATGCCCGGTGTACCAGTGTACTGATGTACCGGCGCACCTCATCTGCGGACTTCAGTCAGTTCCAGGCGCGCGCCGCCAGTTCACTGCCGCGATGAGCAACGACAACGAGAGGATGGCAGCGTATGCGAGAAGTGGTGATCGTCGAGGCCGTGCGCACGCCCATAGGCCGGCGCAACGGCGCGCTCAAAGACACGCATCCGGTGGTGCTTGGCGCGATGGCGCTGCGCGAGCTGGTGAAACGCGCAGGCATTGAGCCAGCAATCGTTGAGGATGTCGTGATGGGCTGCGTCAGCCAGGTGGGCGAGCAGGGCGTCAACATTGCGCGCAACGCCGTCTTGCAGGCTGGTTTCCCCATCGAGGTGCCGGCGACGACGGTGGACCGCCAGTGCGGTTCCGGCCAGCAGGGGTTGCACTTCGCTGCCAATCTCATCCAGGCTGGTGTCTGCGATGTCACGATTGCTGGTGGCGTGGAGAGCATGACACGCCTGCCTATCGGCTCCAACATTGCCACCGGCGGCCATCCCTTTCCGCCGTCGCTGCTGGAAGAATACCCAATGGTGCATCAGGGCATCTCCGCTGAGATGATTGCCGAGCAGTGGGGCATCTCCCGCGAAGAACTGGACGCCTTTGGGCTGCGCAGCCACCAACTTGCCGCCGCTGCCCAGGATGACGGCGCGTTCGACCGCGAAATCGCGCCACTGGCGCTGGCAGATGGCACTATCTTTGCTCGTGATGAGGGCGTGCGTCGCGATACGACGCTGGAGAAGCTGGCGGGATTGCAGCCCGCCTTCAAGCCGGATGGACGCATCACCGCTGGCAGCAGCAGCCAGGTCAGCGACGGCGCGGCGGCGCTGCTGCTGACGACGCCGGAGAAAGCGGCGGAACTTGGACTGCGGCCACGCGCCCGTATCGTCGCACAGAAAGTCGTCGGCGTGGACCCGGTGCTGATGCTGACTGGCCCCATCCCTTCCACCCGCGCGGTGCTGGCGAAGGCTGGTCTCGCACTCGATCAGATTGATCTCTTTGAGGTCAACGAAGCCTTTGCCTCGGTGGTGCTGGCGTGGGAGCGCGAACTGCATCCTGATATGGCGAAAGTCAATGTCAACGGCGGCGCCATCGCACTTGGCCATCCGCTCGGCTGCTCTGGCGCGCGGCTGATGGTGACGCTGCTGCATGCGCTGGAAGCGCGCGGTAGGCGCTACGGCTTGCAGACGATGTGCTGCGGCGGCGGGCTGGGCACGGCGACCATTATCGAGCGACTGGATTAGTCGCGTCGTTTGCTCGCTCGACTTCCATCATCTCTACACAACAAACGGGGTCGCATCCTGCTCGTTCCGGGCGCTGCGGCCCCGGCCACTTCATCGTCACGATATCCCAATAAGTCATTCACCTGCTAGCAAGTTGACATATCCTCGCATATTCGCCAGTACAGACGGTTCTTGGGGCGGCAAGGGAAGCATGCTATACTATCCGCATTCGCCCAATCCAATCAGTCACAAAGCGCCACGCGCGCCAAAACAGAGGCGTATTGTAGACAAGATATTGCTCTGTTGTTATCATCGGCGCGTTCACTCGTCCTATTTAGATAGGATCAGACTGGCATACTCCATTGTGTCCCATAATCCAGGCGGCACGGAGTATGCTAACGGGATCGTGCTACATCATACTGGGTTGATTGTCCAATCGGGGATACCCGATGAGGCAATAGCAGGTGGGAACTCGTAAAGGCATGCCAACCTTTACTGGGGCAGGTGAGAGGAGGGTCCAGTAGCACAGTAGAACCACGGATGTAGTTTCTTCATTCCTCAATGGCTGATTGTTCGCATGTAGCTTCTACCAGGGCGCTCTCCTCATGTGAGCGTTCGCTAGGGAGACCACAGTGTCAAAGAAGACCATTCTCAAGATCGCCTTTTCCGCGATTGGCCTGGTGGCCGTCGCAGCAGTGGTGTTCGCCTTCTTCCCGCGCTCAGGCGCAAGCGCTGCACCCGCCACGTTCAAGCCGAAGTTCGCCATGACGACAGACTATCCGCTTGATGCGGGAGTCAGCCCAACCACGGCTGGCGTTGCTACCATCCCGTTCTGGAAGTCATCCTTCACCAGTGGCGGCGTAACGTATCCGTTCCAGATGGTGGGCACCGACCCGCGCGCTGGCTCGGCCACGACGGTCGTTCCGGTGAATCTGGTGCCGATCAAGTTCGTCTTCTCCAACGGCGCCGTCCTCGACGGCACCAGCAAGGTTCGCCGCACAGAAGATTCGCCGATCTTCCATCCGTATCAGTTCACTGACAACGGCACGAATGTCGGCTACACCCAGTATAACGACGCCATTCAGCGCGCCGAGTTCTGGAACTATGTCTCGACCGTCAGCCCGAACTACCATGTCAAACTGGGTCAGCCGACCGTCTGGCCGACGATCACGATCAACGTCCCGCACAACTGGGGCGAAGAAGTCGTCACCACGACCAATGTGCGCCTGGGCCTGATTGATGCCGGTTGGTTCGGCAAGCAGTTGAATGCGCTGATTGATCAGTATCACTACGATCCGACGCAGTTCCTGCTCTTCGGCACGTACAATATCGTGCTGTACATTGGCTACCAGAACTACAACAACTGCTGTATCATCGGCTACCACACGGCCCGCCATGTCAAGACCAGCACTGGCGGCAAGGGCATCCTGACCTATGCCTTCGCCTCCTATGTGGATCCGGGCATCTTCACGGCCTCCGGCATTCAGGACATTCACCCGCTGAGCCATGAGATGGCTGAGTGGATGAACGACCCGTTCGTTGACAATCCTGCGCCGAACTGGTATTCACCAATTGCGCCGCAGTACGGCTGCTCGAACATCCTCGAAGTCGGTGACCCGCTGGTTGGTGTAGCCATCAACGTTGGGGTCTGGCATCCGCAGGATGAGGCGTTCTTCTCCTGGTTCGCGCGCCAGTCGCCTTCACTTGGCGTCAATGGCCAGTACACCTACCTCGGCACGTTCAGCACCTACTCGCCAAGCTGCTAGCTCCATCCTGGCGCTAGTACATTAGCAAGGCAAAGCGATTCCCTCCTCCGGTCTCCGGCAGGAGGGAATCTTTTTTCTGTCATGGGGATGTCTCTAGAGAAGGGCTTGTCATGGCAACTAATTGGAAGCCTCTAGCCGCGCCTTCAGCCTGCGCAGCGCCTCCGCCGACTCCGCTGTAATGCGCCGCCGTACCACCAGCAGATCGAGCAGCGCCAGCAACGGATTTGGCACGGCATAGACGAACTCGCGCATGAAGCGCGTGCCAGCGTCTTCCGGCATCAGCGTGTAGGTGATCGTCCCGCCGCCACCACCAGCGATATTCCCGCGTATCACCCAGCGGTTGGGAGCCTCGCGTTCGGCAACGGTCCAGACGACGGTGCCTTCACGTCCGGCCACGCGAAAATGTTCGGTGCATTGCTCACCCACATCGAGCGAGTGATCGGTTGCGCCCGTCACACTCAGCGAGGATGGATGCCACTCCGGCCAGTGTCCTGGTGTCGTTACGAAGTCGAACACCACCGCTGGCGGTCGTCGAATCGTGGCGACGGTCACGATGCGTGTCATGGTTACTCACTCCTGATTCATAGGACAATGACCATCGCAAGCGAACCTGCGACCAGTCTAACACAAGCGGGCGAGAACAGAGAGGCAGTGGCGGGCAGCAAACGCGCGCTTGAATACTTCCACGTTGCAACGTCTACCATTCCTCTATCCCAGCGCGCACAACCCCTCTATCCTCTATGGCGTACAATAGATGTAGAGATAAGGGATTGCCCTGTTGGGAGCATCGCGCCACTCGCGTTACCTCAGCAATACCGGCACTACTGGCATTGTCTGTGCTGGCGTGAATTGTGCTATGCTCTGCGCACATACTGAATTTCATTGGTGGCACTTTGTTTTCGAGTTCTGTGCGCCGCGACATCCGCTTTCCCGCGCGCTTCTGCAAACTTGTGCCTGATGGAGGCCATGCGTGATACAACCACCCGATCAACGAAATGATGATCCGGGCATGCCGCGTCCGGGTCCTGGTCCGTTTCCACCGAACCAGCAAAATCAACAAAATAATTTTCCAAATCAGCAGGGGCAGCAGCCACGTCCGAGTTTCTGGCGGCGCTATCTGATTTGGATCGTCCTGCTGCTGGTGATTCCCTGGGGAATCTTCCTATTTTACCAGGCGAACAATTCTTCAGCAGGCGCCGAGCCAGTGAGCTACAGCCTGTTCATGCAACAGGTGACCGATCATAACGTCAAAGATGTAACGTTGACCGATAACTCGGTTGTTGGCGACTTCAAGAATCCCGTGCATTCTGATAATACCAATCAGACTGGGACGAAGTTCACAACTACGATTCCTAATCTTACCAGCGAGCAGACGATGAAGACGCTGGGTGATCCACAGTACGGTGTAAAGGTCAACGCCAACAGCGACAATAACAACAATCTCTGGTTGACGTTGCTGCTCCAGTGGGGACCCTTCGTACTACTGGGCATCATCATCTACTTCTTCATCCGGCGCTCCAGCCAGGCGCAGAACGGCATCTTCAGTTTCGGCCAGAGCCGCGCCCGGATGTATATGGGCGGCAAGACGAAGACGACCTTCGCTGATGTCGCCGGCGTGGATGAGGCAAAAGTAGACCTCGAAGAAGTGGTGGACTTCCTCAAGAATCCCGACCGCTACATGCGGCTCGGCGGCAAGCTGCCAAAAGGCGTGTTGCTGGTTGGCCCTCCGGGAACTGGTAAGACGTTGCTGGCGAAGGCCGTCGCCGGTGAGGCTGATGTGCCGTTCTTCTCGATGTCCGGCTCCGAATTCGTGGAGATGCTGGTCGGCGTTGGCGCCAGCCGCGTGCGCGACCTCTTCGAGCGCGCCAAGAAGGCTGCCCCCTGTATCGTCTTCATTGACGAGCTGGATGCCGTTGGTCGCCAGCGCGGCGCGGGCCTCGGCGGCGGCAACGATGAGCGCGAGCAAACGCTGAACCAGATCCTGGTGGAGATGGACGGCTTCGATGGCCGCCAGGCCGTCATCGTGATGGCCGCCACCAACCGCCCGGATGTCCTCGATCCGGCGCTGATGCGTCCTGGCCGCTTCGACCGTCAGGTCGTGGTAGATCGCCCGGACCGCCCTGGACGCGAAGCCATTCTGATGGTGCATACGCGCGGCATGCCACTGGCGCAGGACGTTGATCTGCGCATCCTGGCGCGCGGCACACCCGGTATGGTCGGCGCGGACCTCGCCAACATCTGTAACGAGGCGGCGCTGCTGGCGGCGCGGCGCAACAAGCAACTGATCGGCATGCAGGAGTTCGAGGACGCGATTGACCGCATCATGATGGGCGCGCAACGTCCGCTGCTGCTTTCGCCAGAAGAACGCAACATCATCGCCTACCACGAAGGCGGCCATGCGCTCGTCGCGCTGCTGACGCCGGGGAGCGATGCCGTGCGCAAGGTGACGATTGTGCCACGCGGGCAGGCGCTGGGTGTGACACAGTTCATGCCGCTGGATGATCGCCACAACTATCCGCGCGGCTATCTGCTGAACCGCATCGCCGTCGGCCTGGGCGGGCGCGTTGCCGAACAGGTGGCCATCGGTGAGATTACCACTGGCGCCGAGAACGACCTCCAGCAGGTCACGAATCTGGCGCGCGAGATGGTGACGCGCTGGGGCATGAGCGGCAAGATCGGCACCGTCTTCTTCGGGCACGAGCGTGACGTGTTCCTGGGCCGCGAGATGAGCCTGGGCCAGCAGCGCGACTACTCCGAGACGACGGCCACCGCCATTGACGCCGAGGTGCGCCGCATCATATCCGAACGCTACAGCTATGTGGAGATGGTGTTGACACGCTATCGCCCGCTGCTCGACGAAATCGCCCGGCGCTTGCTGGAGAAAGAGGTCGTTGAAGAGGCAGAACTGCGTGAGATCGTCGCAGGTGTGCCGGCTTCGGAGATCATGCAGCTCGCCTCCACCGTCGGCGATATGGGCGTGCCAAGCGGCTACGGTTCGCTGCCTACGCCCACCAGCGCCGATGTCAGTGGCAACGGCTCGTCCAAGAACGCCTCTAACACAGGCTCCGGGTCGGTTGCTTTGGCTTCCAACGACCCCACATCATCAGGTGAGGTAAACTGAGCGAACAACTTATAGCGTCGTTAAAGCGCCCTGCCACGCATCAAGAGTGGCAGGGCGCTTCTTTTTCGCCGTAGAGCTTGTTGAGCTAGCGGGACGAAGTGGAAGCGATGAAAGCCTCACCAAGCCTCACGACGTTGGCGGTTTCATCGGCCCAGGCGAGACATGCGGCATCACCGGCTGCGGCATGTCTGCGCTTCGGGGTGCTTTCGGCGTCGTTGGTCTAACGCTCACCCGGTCGCTGGGTCCACGGAAGACAAAGGGTGACGGGACGGGGAAGATGTTGTGAACGAGCGCCACCACAATCGCGACGACGAGCAGCGCAATAATCACCGTGAGAAGCCCATCGGAGATATGCCCCACCTGATTGATGGCGCGATACAGATAGGCTACCACCGTCTCGAAGGGATTGGACCCCACCTGTGCCTTCGCCAGTTGCCGCCCAATCTGCGCAAAGATAGCCGTCAGAAAGGTGATATTGCTGAGTAGCAGACCGATATCATTGAGGATGGCGTGCCCTAACCGCGCGTTGGGTAAGCCATAGTACAGTGTTGCCAGCCCAGCGGCGGCGCCCGCAATCAACGCCAGCGAGGAGCGCCACGCGACACGCCAGCGCCGGAGCAACACATCATCAGCCGTCGCCAGATGTGCCTCCACCAGCGTCTCTAGCTCCGGCGTCCCGCGCACCAGTTCGCTGGCAATCGGCCCAATCACCTGCTCGCTATTCTCCCAATAGCTCACATGGTCGGTGAAGAGGCTGTCGTGGTTGACCACGCGCACATTCTCCACCCGTTTGAGCGTTTCGCGAATGGCGGCGTCCGGATTCGGCTGATCGGGATCGTTCCAATCGCGCGCCGGTGGCAGTGCGCTGGTATCGAGGTCTCCGGCAGCAACGGGATCGTAGCGCGCCCAGAAGTGAATCCAGCGCACATTGCCCGGCAGCACGCCGCGCAGCCGGTGCGCGTCGGTGCGCGAAAGCGGCCAGATGCGGCGCAACGCCTGCGAGAGACAGATGAACGTCACCTCTTTGCCTGGATTATTCTCCGCCAGCGCCGTCGTCAACCCTTCATAGGCGACAACGGCGCCCATTGAATGTGCAATCACGACGATGCGCTGGCAGCGGTCATCTTGCAGGAATGGTTGCAGTTGGCGCTGGAACCGTTGCCGGATGCTGGCAGAGTTGGTGTAGTCAAGCAGATAGACCTGCATCGCCGCGATCCAGTGCAGCGAAACGGTCTCGATCAGCGCCGCAATGCCGCGCAGCAGCGTCCGAAAGCCCGGCAATGGCGCCAGCACGCGCACGATACCTGCCACCCAGAGCAGCAGCATCACCAGCGGAATGCCCAGCAACCACTGGAATGTTTTCCAGACATCCTGTACGAAATCATAGAGCGAGAGCAGCACCGCTAGCGGTGCGCGCACCACCCAGGGCAGCCGGTGTTCGCGCTGGCTGTTGGGCGCATGCCCAAACGACTGCGATGGGTCGTCTCCTGGCTTGGCTGCCGTCTTCCGGTGCCGGCGTGCATTCTGAACGGCGCGCGCTGGGATGGTGAGGCGCTGCCCAATCGGCAGGAGGATGCCATACGTTTCCTGGCGAAACTGGAGCCGCGCCCAGGCTAACGCCGAGCGCGTGGATGGCACGCCGAACGCCTGTGCCCACCAGACCTCGCGCATCTCCAGATAGAGCGAATCAGGCGCTTCGCCATGTGGCCCGGCATGGCCGCAGAGTTCGACAGTGGCGTGCGAGGCAGGGACATCGGGATTATTCTCTTCCAGCAGATGCGTCTGCATCCAGATACGGTCAGGGCCGGATTCGCGCAACGCCAGGCCAGCGGTATGGTTGAACCAGTAACCCAGCGCGTTGAGCGCCTCCTGCAAGGTATCGTTTTTCTTCTCGCTGCCGATGCCATGAATGATGACGACGCCAGTGTACGGCTGATCGCGTCGCAGTGGCGGCTGCTCGTCGCCCTCGGTCGCCTCGCTGGTCTGGCTGCCTGCGCTGCCTGCGTGCGCCATCCGTGCCGTGCGGCTCACCAGTCGTTGCTGTTGCTCAGAGAACTGCTGCGCCTGTGCCATCTGCGCCATCTGCTCCAAGTCCCGCGTCCGTATATTCTGCGTCGTTTCCCTATCTTGCTCGCTCATGCCTTCATCACCAACGCTTTCCTGTCTCATCCCATCAACACACACGCCTACGGCGAATCGGAAGCGACCGGCAAGACACAGCATACGTTCGCCATGAGCAGTATCGCAGCAAGAGAGGGACCGTTTCAAGAGGGCAGTATGACTATTTCGCTCAGGTGTGATGTACGAGACACTGGCTATGAGGAGGATATGCAGCGGAATGGTTAGTGTCTTGCCCAATTGGCCATAACATAAAGACGACGAGAGCAGAAGTCCCTCATGTTCTGCTCTCGCTGTATGTGTCGGATTTTCCTAATAATTCCTGAAAAACTCTTCGCGGCTGATGCCTAGTTGTTTTAATAGCTGACTGAGGAGCCACTCATCAATTGGATCATCATGAGCATTTGGCCATCTGGCTTTGTGTCCTCCATATTGGACCGTTGCATGTTTTCTTCCCTTCTGCTGCTGGAACGTCGCCCCCATTTGCTTGAGACTGCGTTGGACCTTGCGCAAGGGATAGGTCGGCATGTGGCTCCTTTCGCCAGTTTTCGGAAAAACAATTTCACGAAACCGCCAAACACTAGCATACCATGCTTCTGGCAAATTGTCAAATACTGTATAATTACGTTGATTAATTTGACATGAAATATGCGATATGTTACACTACTAACGAATTGTCAAGAGTGATGTCGCGTTCATAGTAAAGTAAAGGGTAGCGCATGACCATGCAAGTAGAACATCAACGGGGTATCGCGCTCCCAATGTTGCGGGAGGCGCGTGAACGGCGTGGGCTGAGCCAGGAGTCGCTGGCAGAGCTGGTTGGCGTAACACGCGCAACTATCGTCAACCTCGAACATGGAGCGACCCACGCCCGCGCATCCAATGCGCAGCGGCTGGCGGCGGCGCTGGCGGTGCCACTAGACGTGCTGACCGGCGCGCAACCGTTCCCCGAATCGCAGGATGAGCCGGAGCCGCCGGGTGGCGTGTTATCAGACTATTTCGCGGCGGCGATGCGCCATGCCGTCTATCGTCGTGTGCGCGGCGAGCCGGAGCGCATTTACGCGGCGATTCCCGGTATCTCTGGCCTCTGGGCGCGTGGGCAGTCCCGCGAAGAGGCCGAACGCGATCTGCGTGAGGCGCTCGAATGGTACGTGCTGACGGCGATCTTCGATCACCAGCCGCTGCCCGCCTTTGACGATGTTTCGCTCGAAATCACCGAAGAAAGCCGCGACGGCGCAACGGTTCTCTATCCGATTGCGCCGCCGGACCGGGCGAGCTTTCTGGATGATAGCGATGCCGTCGTCTCACCACTCGAAAGCTGAGGCGGTGTATCACCATCCATCCCAATGGGTGACGGACTCGACCGGCTCACGTTTGGCTGGCGCAAAAGTGGGCGTGTCGGTGTAGGCGACGGGAATCAGCGCCGCCTGCGTGACGCGCTCATAAGGGATGCCCAGCGCCTCCGCCGCGTCGCGCTCGAAGAGCAGATGCACCGAGGTCCAGGAGCTACCCAGGCCACGCGCCCGCGCCGCCAGCATAAAGCTCCACGCCGCCGGCAGAATTGAACCCCAGAGGCCCGCCTGTTCCGCAACGGAAAGCCCCTCCGCCCGGCCAGCGATGCAGGGAATGAGCAGCACCGGTGCTTCGTGCATATGCTCGGCCAGATAGTCCGCCGAACTCAGCACACGCATCTGTGTCTGCGCGCGTTCTGGATAGCGTGCCGCCAGTTTCTCCATCACCGGCTGTTGTTGCGCGCGGTAGAGCGCCCAGCCACGCCGGTAAATATCGCCAATTGCCTGTCGTTTCGCCGCGTCCGTCACGACGACGAAATGCCATTGCTGGCGATTGCCGCCGGTTGGCGCCTGCAACGCCAGTTCCAGGCACTCGCGGATGATCTCCGGCTCGACGGGACGCGAAAAGTCCAGCCGTTTGCGCACGGAGCGGGTGGTCGCCAGCACTTCATCAGGCGTCAGATTGAGTAGTGTCATCGGTTTCTCTTATCCTCTCAGCTCTATCGTCAACGACTGGATACCTCATCATATCTTAATGGATGCTCAACCCGATGAGCGGAACGAACCAGTATGGCAGCGAGATCACAATCAAACCAGCCACAATCAGTGCAATGCCGCCCATAGAGCGTGCTACGCCTTGTCGGCTTTCCCCTTTTTCCGCACGGTGCCAGAGCAACGCGACACCTGCACCCAGGATAACGCCGCTACACAGACCAGCAATCAAACCGCTCTGCCCAGCCTGTGTGTCTGGCAAAGGGGCATTCATTATCAATGGACCGCCCACATAGCGCTGAAGCAGACCAATGCTCAGGCCGCTTAATAGGCCGAGGAAGAGAGCAGGGGTAAATGTTGCCCAGTGTGGTTGGTTATGGCTTCCTGCCCCAGCATCAGCAGAGGTATTGGCAACCTCACGATATTGCAACGCCGAGAGACCACCGGCAATGCCGCCAAGCAGCAGGCCAATCAATGAGAACACGCCGTAACCATAGAGCAACCCCAGGGTATTCTGTTGTGGCGTGGACGTATCCATACCAACTTGCGCGGCGTAGGGCAACATAAAAGTAAATACACCAGCCAGCGAGCCTATGAACGCCAGGAGGAGCGCGCTCGCTATGCCGATGGCGGAGCCACTCAATAAACGCCGCCAGAAGTCTGTGCGTCTACTGGCGATACCTACCACGATAACGCTTAGCAAGGCTCCCAGCAGCCCGCCTGACAGGGCAAATACCAGCGCCACATCACCGCCAATCCCTTCACCAACATCGGGGCCGTATCCAGCCGTCACGCCAAAGCGCAGCAGAAACACTAACAGCCCCACGCCCATCCCTGTGACAAGACCGATTGCCAAACTACGTGGCGTCCGTGACAAGCGCCCCAGTGACAGCGCACACATCATTCCAAGACCTAGACCGCAGAACAGACCGCTCAGTAGCGAATACGGCGGCAGGAAAAAGAGATAACCCATGTGCGACTGCGCAAACTCGAAGGCCATGCCACCCAGCAGACCGCACCCAATCCCCAGCAGCACGCCACTACTCGCGCCATTCACGATGTCGCTGCGTGTGACGGCGCTCAGCACAGGGATGGTGCGACCATTCATCCCTGCGCCAGCCACGCGCGACACGAGTGCCAGCGCCCCAAACGCGCAGAGCGACAATCCAGCCACGAGCAGACACAGCCACGCGAAACTTCCCTCGATGCCCCCAACCAGCGAGATATTCCCGATAGACACCATTGTCTGCCTTTCTACAACAGCGAGTTGTGAACGTTCATGACAACCGTTCCGGCACTGTTGCCGACCGATTTGCTCAGTGGTCAGCAAAGCAAACCAGTTTGCGTCTGTTGAAAACTATAGCGAACGATGACGAATAGCGAAAGGATGAGCATAAATGGGCATAAAGGAGCAGCCATTCTGGACACTTTCACCTACAACCACCCTTCAGCAGTCGCGTACTTGTTGCATGGGGAACAGTCTCCATGCTCTTTCAGAACCGAACACGCTTTCAGAGAGGATAAAGACAATGGCCGATACCAACAACACACAGCAGGAACAGAAACTGCTGGTCATCGCGTATGAAGGTGAGACGCGCGCTAACGAGGTCTTGCGCGCGCTCCAGCAGATGGAGAAGGCGCATCTCGTGCGCCTGCGCAACGCCGCCGTCGTCTCACGCAACGCGCAGGGCAAGATTGCGCTCCACGAAACACACGACTTCGACGCTAAAGAGGGCGCGTTGGCTGGTGCGCTCGCGGGTGGACTGCTGGGCCTCATCAGAGGCGAAATCGTGGAAGATGCGCTGCTCGGCGCTGGCGCGGGTTTCCTCGCCAGCAAAGTGATGGACCTGGGCTTTAAGGACGACTATCTCAAAGAGATTGGCGAACACCTGACGCCTAATAGCTCCGCCATCGTCGCCGTCGTTCACTTTGAGCAGGTGGACCCGGCGGTGCAGGAATTGCGCCAGTTCGGCGGCCACCTCTTGCAGCAAACCTTACCGGCGGATGTGGCGCAGAAACTGGTCGCTGTCGCCTGATTTCAGGCGTTGCTAGAATATCGCTGCTCAATCTGCCAGGCGCTGACGTAATGCCGCGCGTTCGTCTTCATCCAGGAAGGCGATTTCGATGGCGTTACGCTGCGCCTGGCGTATCTGTGCTGGGCTGAGGCCGGCGGCGGGCGCAGCCACCCGCAATTCATATGGCAGGTCAATGCCGCTGATCGCCGGGTCATCGGTGTTGATCGTCGCCAGGACGCCGTGTTCGAGGAACTGGCGCAATGGATGGCTGGCGTAATCCGGCACCGTGCTGGTCTGGACGTTGCTAGTGAGGCTGATCTCCAGCCCGATGCCCTGCCGCGCCAACACCTCTACCAGTGAAGGATCGTCAATTGCGCGCACGCCATGCCCGATGCGCTCGGCTCCCAACTCGGTGATCGCCTGCCACACGCCGGGCGCGCCCGCCGCCTCGCCTGCATGCACTGTAATGTGCCAGCCCGCATCACGTCCGCGCCGGAAATGCTCGATGAACAGCTCGCCGGGGAAATGCGCCTCATCGCCCGCCAGATCGAGCGCCGTCAGATGCTCGCGCTGCGTCAGCAGGGCATCCAGTTCGCGCATCGCGGACTCCGGCCCATAGGTGCGGCAGAGAATGCCAATCAGGTTGGTGCGCACGCCGTAGTCGCGTTCGGCCAGCCGCGCAGCGTCTACTATCGCCTCCACGACGCCAGCGGGATCGAGATCGTGCGACTGCGCTATAAAGCACGGGCTGAAGCGCAGTTCCAGGTAGGATATGCCTTCGCGGGCGGCGTCTTCGACGTTCTCGCGCGTGATGCGGGCGCAGGCGTCCAGCGTCATCAATGGCAGCGCCGCGCAATCAATTTTAGCGAGGAACGCCACCAAATCAGGCTCCGGCGATGTCACTTGCACCAGCGGGCGCAACGCTTCCAGTTCGCGTGGCAGTGGCATATTGTATTGCTCCGCCAGTTCCAGCACCGTCTGCGGGCGGATCGCGCCTTCCAGATGCCGGTGCAGATCAATCAACGGGATAGAGGAGGATTCTGGAGGGATGGGAGATGCTGTGGTTTCGCCTGAGTCATTCATGGCATGCGCTCCGTTTGGTCTTCTGATGTGTTTCTCAATAGCCTAGCGCACACCGTCAAGAGCCGACCGGCAATCGCCGCACCACCGGGCTTGCACGACTACGTATGCCTTGCTGCCGAGTAAACCGGCGCTGCGTCAGACGCGATGAGGAGCATGACAGCCGCTTACTGAGAAGTATGGATGAGCATGGTACAATACAGACTGGGATGCCCTGGGTATCTCTGGATGGTACGGCGCTGCGCTGCTGGCAGGCACGGCAAGGGCAGCATGAGCAGCATGAGAAGACGGCAAGTGGCAGATGGATGACGAGACGCGCAACGACGAGCAAGATGAGGTATCTGACGAGATATCTCCAGCAGACGATGAGATAGCCGGTGGCGTGGAAACCAGCGAGAGCGAAACACCACCACTGGCACGGGTCCGCTACGGTCTGGGCAAGGAACTGCGGCTCTATCCCGATGCGTTTGTCGTCTTGCTGCGCGAGGAACACGAAGAACTGCGTTATTCCCTCGCCAATATCCGCCGTATCATCCTGACTCCCGGCGAGTATACGCCAAGCAAACTGGTGCTGATGTTCGAGCTTGACGACGGCAACACCGTCATCGCTGCGGAAGGCATGAGCAACGTGCGCGGCTTCCGCACGCTCCTCAAGCGGCTCGACGAATTGCACCTGCCCATTGAACTGGACCCGCCGGATATGGATGAGCAGTTGCGGCAGGCATTGGTCATTCGCTCGCGCTATCAGATGGGGTGTTATGGCCTGATTCTCGGCGTCTGCCTCATCCTGACAATCATCTACTTGGTCGTCGCCTTCATCGGCGCGCATCACTGAGCAATCGCCGAGCGATGTCGCGGTGCCAAGAACTCAATAGATGCACCGCCTGTACAAACAACAAATACACAGGAGTTGCGGCAGTGATTCAGGTTATCATCTTGAATGGCGGGTCGAGTTCGGGCAAAACGACCATTGCAACTGCTCTTCAGGATATCTTACCGTCGCCCTGGTTGCGGCTGAGCATTGATACGCTAGTTGATGCCATGCCGCCGAGGCTCCTCACCTCAGAAACCGGCATCGCATTCGGTGCTGACGGCTCGGTTCGTCCGGGGCAAGAATTTCGGCGATTGGAATCGGCCTGGATGCAGGGTATCGCCGCTATGGCCCATGCCGGAGCGCGTGTTATCTTTGATGATGTATTCCTCAGTGGTGTTGACGCTCGCAACAGATGGCAGGCGGCATTGGCCGGTGTATTGGTCTTGTGGGTGGGAGTGCGATGTGACCCTGCTGTCGCAGCCGAACGCGAACGAGGACGCGGAGACCGTGTAACAGGCATGGCGGTGTTACAGGCGCAGACGGTTCATGCAGGCATTGAGTATGACATCGAGGTTGACACAACCAAAACATCAGCGATGGAGTGCGCTCAACGCATTGCTCAATTGGTAGATGACAGATCGGTGGGCTAGTGTCTGCTCATCTCTGATATGCTTTCACTCAACCTCATAGGCGATATAGCCCGTCTCCGTATCCAGAATCAGCAGCGATTTCGGTAGGCGGCGCATACGCTTGACAACCGCCAGATCGCCCACCGCGCCGGAGACGTTGCCCGCAAGGCCGAAGATCAGGCAGATGCCAGCCTCCGGCGCAAACCAGAGGATGACGACGCCAACCAGACTGAGGACGATGAGCGGCGCAATCGCCACAGCGATGTAGCCATTGCGCGTAAAGAGTTGCCCCGGCGCGGTGCAATACGCCGCCAGCGGCCACTTGAGGCCGAAAGTTGGTCTGCCGCCCAGCGCCAGAATCACCGCCGCGTGAACCGCCTCGTGCAGCGGAATCATCACGACATACGCCAGCACGTTCAGCGCGATGAGCAGCACCACGGTCAGCGCGGAGACGTTGATGAGGGTCTCTCGATGAAGAGAAGCAGCAATCATCCCAAACACGACGAACGCGCAGCCAGAGAGAATCAGCAGCACGAGACTCCACATGGCAAGTTGCGGTAGCCGCTCCTGCGAGAGAATGTCAATCTGTTCGCGCTGCCGCAGCCTTCCCGCCGCCAGCGCCTGCGTCAGCCGCTTGCGTTCGCTGGCGGAGAGTAGACGCGCGATCAACCGGAACGGCGCGTGCGTACCGGTGGTAGTGGTGGGTACTGTTTGCTCCGGCACCGCCTCTCGTCCTTTCTCAGCGCAGACCGAGCGTGAACGTCATCGTTGAAATGATGGGCACGAATCCCAGATCGGTATAGAGGTTGCGGGCAGGGTTCGCGCGCTCCACAAAGAGGCAGCAGATATCATGGTCCGGCCTCACCATCTGATTGACTGTCTCAGCAATCATGCGGGTGGCGACGCCGCGCTTTCGCACCTCCGGCAACGTATAGACGCCCATCAGCGTAGGAATATCCTCGAAGAGGCTGATATAGCAGCCGCCGACCAGCCGCCCGTCGAGCAGCGCAGCGTAATAGCGATACCAACCGTTTTGCTGCTCGCGCCAGCGGTCCGTTGCGCGTTGCTGCACCCAGCCTTCCAGCGGCGCGGGGTCATCATAGAAGCACTGGCGGCTGCCATATTCATACTCCAGCATGGTTTGCCAGCGCATGATCGGCTGAATCGTCACGCGCGTGTCGCCGGTAGCCTCTATCGGGCCGGCGTGCGCCATCAGCAGCAAATCTTCAGTGCGGGTGAAACCGGCCTCTTTGAGCGCGGCGGCCAAATCTTCTTCGCCGGAACGCTCCGGCACCACCGACCATTGCACCTGCAATTGCTTGCCCCGCGCATACTGGACGACCCGCGCGACCAGCGCCGCCGCCTGCCCTGGCCGCGCCTGGGCATACCCCACGCGCACCCGGCCAGCCTCATGATGAAAGCGCGCCGTTCCGGCGGGAGCCAGCGATGGGCCAGCCTCGTTATAGCGGGTCGCGCGCTGGGCGAGAATACGTTGCGCAACATCCTGCGTATCCATGCTCGGCAACAAACTCCACGATTCGCTAGAACAGTATCACAATGTCTCACCAATCAATGTTAGCAGTGTAGAGCAGCGCATAAGCGCCATGCAAGGGAGCCGGCGCTATCAGCGCCAATGACATGTTCACCGTTGACGCCGTTCAGTTCGCGTGATATGCTAGACAAGCGCCGGGGCAAAAGCACACTGCGGGTGGTTAGCTCAGCCGGCAGAGCGCGTCGTTCACACCGACGAGGTCACTGGTTCGAGTCCAGTACCACCCACCAATTCCTCTGGCGCATGGGCCACTCAAAGCCTGTTGAGAAGGCATTGGGTGGCTTCTTCACTTTCTCTGGGATTCTCTTTTCCAGCTAGCCAGGATACGACAAAGCGTGACGCTTCATCAGATTTCCACCAAGCCCTCATGCTTGCTCCTTCCTACCTCATCCCATCTGGTCTTACACGTCATTGTTGTCGCAATGATCCTCATGAGTCCCATGAGTCGCATGAGCATGCGATGGCTACGCTTTCTTTCGCCGGTGCGCTATACTGGGCGCAACATCTCTTGCTGGGCGGGGCTACGAATGCAACCAACGGCGCATACAACAGGAGTACGGGGGTAAACATGAGCGAAGAAGAGACAGAACTGTTGATCGTGCCGCATACGCACTGGGACCGGGAGTGGTATCTCACCTTTCAACAGTTCCGCATGAAACTGGTGGATACAGTGGATAGGCTGCTCGATATCCTGGAATCCGACCCGGCGTTTAGCTTCTTCATGCTCGATGGGCAGACGATCATCCTGGAGGATTATCTGGAACTGCGCCCGGAAAACGCCGAGCGGCTTCAGAGGCTCGCCCGCCAGGGAAGAATTCTGCTCGGCCCCTGGTATCTCCAGCCAGATGAATTCCTTGTCAGTGGCGAATCGCTGATACGCAATCTTCAGAAGGGCCTGCGTATGGCCAACGCCTATGGCGGCGCCATGCCAATTGGTTATGTGCCCGACACCTTTGGCCATATCGCCCAGCTTCCCCAACTCTTGCGCGGCTTTGGCATTGACAACGCCGTCTTCTGGCGTGGCGTCTGGCCGGAGGTCAATCGCGATTCGTTTCACTGGCGCGCTCCCGATGGCAGCGACGTATTGGTCGCCTGGCTGCATGACGATACGGGCTACTCGAACGCCGTGTTGCTCCCGCTCGCTGCGGAGGCGCTCGCCACGCGCCTGCAACTCATCGCATCGCGTATGCGCCCCTATGCGACGACGAGCACGTTGCTGCTGATGAACGGTAGTGACCATCAGATGCCCCAGGCGGGGTTGCCAGCCGCCATCGCCGCCGCCAATGCGCAACTGCGCGACAGCAAACTTCATGCGCGCATCGGCACCCTCCCGCAATACATCGCCCAACTGCGCGAAGCCAATGGAGAACTCCCGACCTACGAAGGCGAAATGACCAGCAGTTACAGCGCGCACTTGTTGCCGGGCGTTTATTCCTCGCGCATGTGGATCAAACAGCGCAATGCCGCCGGTGAGGCGCTGCTGACGCGCTGGACAGAACCCGCCACCTGCCTGGCGTGGCTGCTGGGCGAACGCTATCCTGGAACCGAGTTGCAGCTTGCCTGGAAGTTCCTGTTGCACAATCATCCGCATGACAGTATTTGTGGGTGCAGCATAGATCAGGTACATGCGGAGATGATGACGCGCTTCGCCCAGAGCGAGCAGATTGCCAGCGAACTGACGCGGCGCGCATTGCAGGCAGTGGCGAGCAATGTCACGACGCGGGGACCAGAGCGCAGCGTACCGGTGGTCGTCTTCAACGCCGCTGGCGGTCCGCGAACCGATGTAGTGCGTTGCGCGGCGCAGGTCAATTTCACACGATTCCAGGTGGTAGATGACGAGGGCATGCCACTGCCGCATCAGGTGCTGGCGCGCGATGGCGCGGAACTTTTGAACCAGACCGCCGATAAATCGCTGGTGCTGGGCATGCTCGGCATCATCAGCGAGGGGCAGGCGCTTGGCTATACCCTGCTGGATGCGCACCTCGGCGCGATGGAAGAAGGTGGCGTCATACCCATCGAGATCGTCGCCGCGCAACAGGGAACGCCCAACCTGCCGGCAATCGAAGAACTACTGGCGCGGGTGCGCGAATTGGCGGAGCAGGACGACGTGGCAGCGTTTCGTGTCATCGCCCATGAGGCGCCCACCACCGATTTCATCTTCCTGGCGCGTGATGTGCCGTCATTCGGTGGGCGCACCTTCTTCATTCAGCCGAATGGCTCTATGAGCGGCCACACGGAGCGCCAGCCCTCCGCTGCGCCAGTCGTGGGTACACTGCGCACTGGCCCCAACTGGATCGAGAACGCGCATCTGCGGGTAGAGGTAGATAGCGCCAGTGGCACGATGCAGCTTCACGACAAAGCGACCGGCAGCGTCTATGCCGGGCTGCATCAGTTCATAGATAGCGGCGATGTAGGCGACCTCTATACCTACTGCCCGCCCGCGCAGGATACCGTCATTGCTGCGCCGGAGGAAGCGCCCACCATTGAACTGGTAGAGCATGGCCCAGCGCGTGCAACGTTGCAGATTCGGCAGACTTATTGCTTACCATCCAGTTGCACAGCAGACCGCGCCGCGCGTTCGGCGCATCATGCGCCGTGCGCCATCGTCACAGAGGTGTCGTTGGGCGAGGGAAGCCGCCGGGTGGAGTTCCGCACGACCGTTGAGAACACCGCCAGCGATCACCGGCTGCGCGTCTTCTTTCCGGCGCCGTTTGTCTGCGAGTCGGTGGATGTGGAGGGCAGCTTCGCAGTGACGCGCCGCCCCGCGCGCCAGCAGCCGCCACAGAGCGGCGAGCGGCCCTGGTCGGAGTGGATGGAAACGCCGGTGAACACGCATCCGCAGAAGCGCTTTGCGGACCTGAGCAACGGTGAATCTGGCCTGGCGGTGCTCAATCGCGGCCTGGCGGAATATGAGGTGGTGCAAACGGAGCAGGGCAGCGCCCTTGCATTGACGTTGCTGCGCTGCACGGGCTGGCTCTCGCGTGATGATCTGTCCACGCGCCGGGGTCATGCGGGACCGCCATTGCAGACGCCGGAGGCGCAGGGAATCGGCACGCATACGTTTGAGTACGCGCTAGTACCACATGCTGGCACATGGCAGACCGATGATGCGTTTGTACTACAAGAGGCACAAGCCTATGAAGCGCCACTCCGCGCGGCAGTCACCACTCAACATGGGGGGCGGTTGCCGGCGGCCTGGAGCTTCGTTCAGGTTGCGCCGGCCAGCGTCGCCGTCAGCGCCATCAAGCGCGCCGACACAGACGACGGGCTGATTCTGCGTCTCTACAATCCGCTGGCGGAACACATCGAGGCGACGATTACGCTGGCCGTCCCTTTTGAGACGGTCGAACTCGTTGACCTGGCGGAGCAGAAGCAGCGCGACGAAACGGCGACACCGTTGGCACGCAACTTGAGTACGGGGGTACGTACAACGATTCGCGGCGGAGCAATCCAAACACTGCGATTTGGTATGGCCCCATCCGAGAGATAATAGCAACGGTAAGAGCAACGGCAATAGCCAGGTAGGCATGTTCAGTTTACAGATACGCAGCGATGCTGTTATGCTGTAGCAGCACGCCTCGTTCTTGTAAAGGTGTTTAGGATTTCGCGCGTGCTTTCGATCCGCCAACTGCTATTTTGGCAGATCAGGGGTATGCGCGTGAATGGGCCGCCACTGCTACTTCGCGGCATGTCGCTGCGGCAAGCAAGTAATTCGTAGTGCGGCTGAAAGAGGTGGAACTCCGTGAGTATTCTGCTACA
This sequence comes from Chloroflexota bacterium, assembly GCA_021323855.1. GTDB lineage: Bacteria > Chloroflexota > Ktedonobacteria > Ktedonobacterales > JADMIN01 > JAJPKE01. Next base: position 609,216 of record JAJPKE010000045.1, read on the forward strand.
GCCAGCCATTCATCATGTCGCCCAGGCCATCGCAGCAGCAAGCCCGACGGCCAGCGCGTCGGCGACGACCGCGCCCGTCTCATCGGTCCCGCCGACGCAGGCGAGCAGTGGATCGGCGCTGGATAGCATCAAGCCGCTGTTGACGGTCGTGGTCTTTTTTGCGGTCGCCTTCTCGGTGATCTTCTGGGTGGCCCTGGTCTACTGGACCTGGCGCGATGTGCGGTCGCGCACCCAGGACACCATCCTTCAGATTACAGCGACCATTCTCGTCGCGGTCTTCAACCTGGGTGGTCTCTTCATTTATCTGATCGTTCGCCCGCGCCAGACGCTGGCAGAACTCTATGAGCGCCAGCTCGAAGAGGAATCATTGCTGGCAGAGATGACCGAACGCCAGACCTGCCCCACCTGTCATTATCGCGTCGAGCCAGACTTCCAGGCGTGTCCGTCCTGCGGCACAAAGCTGCGGCGCCCCTGCCCGCGCTGCGAGCATCTCCTCGAACTCAAGTGGAACGTGTGCCCGTATTGCGGCTATGGCGGCGGCGCAATGGATGGCGGCAGCCGGGCCCCTTCACGGCAACCGGCACGCGCTGAACGCTGAGGAGCGGCCAGCGAGAGCGAGGCATCTGCCCGAAGAAAACGAGAGGCGACCCAAACAGGTTGCCTCTCGTTTTGTCATCACTCCCCTACAATGGCAATGGCTTATGGATGCGGAAGAGCGCCGGTGGTCATGAGGACGATTCCCAGCCCCACGATCACCAGGATGACGATAATGCCGACGATCAGCCAGGGGATGCCGCCAGCCGCGCCGGAGACATCTGGCAGTGGGATATTGCCATCACCCGAAGCTGGCGCCGAACTGGGAGCCGGCTGCTCCGTCGCGCCGATGGGGAACGGATTGCCATTCGCCGGCAGATTGAGTTGTCCGTTCTGGGCAATGGTGGTCAGCCGGCTCAGGAAATCCTGGAAGCCCTGCGCTGGGTCTTTGCCCGTCAACGTCTGATAGCAGGCGCCAAGTGATCCGCCAGCCGCAGCGACGATCTGTGCCCAGCTAAAGTTGAGCTGGCTATGCAAATAATAGAGGAACAGCGGACCGCAGCCGTTGCTATCCTGGTTCTGGTCGGTGGCATCGTTGTTGGTCACATAGTCGGCGTGGCCATTGCTCCACCAGGACTGCGCCGGGTCAGTCTGAACGGAGGCCAGCGATGGCGCCTGCTGAATCGCCAGCACGCGCGAGAGGGCTTCGCCGTTGGTCTGGCCGCAGGCCCAGCCTTTATTCTGCGCCGCCTCGAAGACCTCTACCAATTCGGCAACCATCAAACCTTCCGCCTGATCGGGCACCGGCTGCACATAGAGATCTGTGGCGTTGCAGCCATAATGATAGGCGCCGCCAGCATTGGGGTCCATCAGGACATGGAGCGGGGTCGCCGTGCGCGGATTCGTCTGATCGTCGCCCTCCTGGCCAGGAGGAAGCGAAATGCCACCAAAGAAGCCGGCGATGGCAGCAAAATCGGCCTCGCAGGATTGCAGGATTGCCTGGGCGGAGGCATTGCCATCGGCACTGCCATCAGAGTAGACGACGAAATGCGCCGTCGTGCCCACCGGATTCTGCGTGCTGGCGAGCGCCCGCGATGCGCTCAGTTGAAACTCTCTGGTCACTGATGGATTTGACGATGGGCGAATGAACACATGTGCACGCGGACTGATGATCGTATCTGACACTACGTTCTCCTTTTGAAATCGCGCTGAGCGCAACAGAGAAACAAGACGCGGCGAATTCCGCCTGCCGGCACGGATGCCCCACCTGCCGGACGGAAAACACCTGGCGCACGTAGTATGCCAGAAACACAAGAGAAAAGAAAGTGTTTGTTTGTCACACTGCAAGAAATTACTGAGGGCAGGCGAGCAATTTGACAGATACTTTACAATGCGGTCGCCATCCCTGCAACCACTATCCTAGCTTCTGAAATTGTCCAGCGTTGCAGGCTGTGCCCCCGCCGCCAGCATCTCGTGGATGGCGCGGTCGCCATCGCCCTGCGCAACATCTACCGCGCGAATGGCATCTGTGAGGAGCGTCGCGCTGATGCCCGCGCGCAGCGCATCCAGCACGGTTGCGCGGACGCAATAGTCGGTCGCCAGTCCACCGACATACACCCGAGTGACGCCCATCTCCCGCAGCGTATCTAACAGGGTGCGACCATCCGGCAAGAGCGCTTCCATCGCGGAGTAGCCGTCGTCTTTGGTCCCCATGCCTTTCGAGACCACGACGGTGCCGGAAGGCAGGCGTAAGGCAGGGTGAAACGCTGCGCCAGGCGTCCCCTGTACGCAGTGCGGCGGCCAGGGTCCACCCCACGCGGCAAAGTGTGATGTCTCGCGCGGATGCCAGTCGCGGCTGGCAAAGATCGGCATACCGCTGGCTGCGGCTCGTTCGGCGTACTGGTTGAGGACGGGAACGACGGCATCGCCTTCTGCCACGGCGAGCGCGCCGCCCGGACAAAAATCGTTCTGCACATCTACAATGATGAGCGCCGCTGCCATTGTCCCACGCCCTTTCTCGTGTTTCGCCAGCCTAGCCAATCTAAAGTCGCCAACGCTGCTAACACTGCTATCTACACGATCCTCCTGATCCTCCTGGCGCTCATTCTATCCTATTTTCCATGCTCTGGGTGCTTTGGGTGCTTTGCGAACGCTCGACGAGTGCGCGGATACTCTGCATCCGCTCGCGTTCTTCAGACGCCATCAGTTCTCCCAGCATCTCCTCGAACGTCAGTGTGTCAATCTCGCCCGCCACATAGCGCCGCCGCAACAGTTCTACCGCTGAGGGTTCGCTGGCCTGCGCCAACGGTGGCGCGGCGTTCTGGCGCTGGCGCGACTGGATGGCTAGCCAGACGAATAGCATCGGTAGCCCGATCCAGAAGAGCGTCGAAAGTCCCCAGACGACGAGTTGGGCGAGTGGCGACCAGGGATGAGGCCCATAAGCCCCTCCATCACCGAAATGTCCTGGCATAAATACTGCTGCTCCTTTCTCTTACCTCACAGTTTGTTACACCTCACCTGCGTCACCTGCGTGACGTACTCTGCTGGCCGGAGCATAAGCGCAAATTATGTGAAATAGATGAGAGGAGCGCCCAGAAATGCTGCGCAAGATGTATTAAGACAGATGGGAGGCACTGGCGAGAGATATTCCTCGCTAGTGCCTCTAGAATGAGCTTTAGCTTGCCCGTCCGTGCGTGGGCTTTTCAAAGCCGCGCCAGACGATGAAAAGCTTATTGGTTTCTGCCCATCATATCGTCGAGCTTTTCGCCCAATCCTCCTGGCAGGTCGCCCTCATGGCTCTGGGCCTGCTGGGCAATTTGATCGAGTCCGCTGCCAGCGGCGTCTTTCGCCTGCTGAGCAGCCTGCTCGCCACCAGGGACTTTGTTTGCAAACTGATCAATCTCATTGTTGATGGCGTCTTGCGCCTGCTGCTGCATCCCGCCCAGGTCTTGACCACTCTGATTCATGTCTTGATTCGACATCGCACACCCTCCGGTTCAGATGTTCTCCCGGCTGGCGGTTGTTCACTCTTGGATCACCCGCCATACCAGGATCAACGCGCCTCCTACGATGAGGCTCTGCGGGCGATACGCCTGCTCCTGTCTCCGCTTGAGACGCGCTGGCAAGAGAGAGGCGCGAAGATGCTGTCTTGCGCGAGCATATCGGCCCTGGTCTTCGCGACGCACATGATAACGAGCGCCACTATCCAACCACTACTCAAGAGGGAACTGCAATGTACATGCCACCTGAGCAGATTTCTCGCAGTTGCGTATCCTCATGTGGCATTCATTGGGATTGCAGGACCACGGGACCGCTAGGATTGCGCCGCATGGGGATTGAAGCGAAAGAGTTGGGCAGGGCGATGCGGTCCGACCATCCTGGTATGCGATGTCGGCTCGACGGTACGCATCATCAGCAGCTTTTTGCGGAAATTGCGTTTGTCCAGCGTGCGATTGAGAATTGCCTGATACACATCCTGCAATTCGCTCATGGTAAACTCATGCGCCAGCAATTGAAAGCCAATCGTTGTATATTCCAGCTTGCCGCGCAGCCGCAGCAACGAATAGCGCATGATCTCTTCATGGTCGAAGGCCAGCGGCGGCAGATCATACGCCCAGCAGAATTGATAGGACGGACTACCAGGTTCCTCCGGGAGCCGCAACTGGTCCGCACGAATCAGGGCGTAATAGACAACGGTGATGACGCGCATCCGGGGGTCGCGCCCGGGGTCGCCAAAGGTATAGAGTTGTTCGAGGTACACGTCGCCAACGCCGGTAACTTCGGAGAGTTTACGCTTCGCTGCATCCTCCAGCGATTCGTCGTAGCGCACGAACCCGCCAGGGATAGACCACAGCCCCTCAAACGGCGGGTGGTCGCGCTTGACCAGCACCACCTCGAGCCGTCCCTCGCGCACAGTGAGGATGACGACATCCACCGCAACGGCTGGCCGGTTCTGCCAGGGAACTTCCGCCGATGCTGAAGACGATTGCGCATGCCCGGTATCGTCTGTGGGTTGGGGTGACGGAGACGAAAGAGTGATCTCCGTCGAAGCTCCGGTTGATGCAGCCACGCTTCTCGCCCCTTTTATGTTCAACTCATCTATGCTGTCTAAGCTATCTATGCTGTCAATGCTTGCCGTTCGCCTTTCGCCGAATCTCTCTTCTCTATTATCGCACCTGATCTGTTTTTCAACACGGTGTATCCCCGCTGACCCCTCCCATCGCAGACGAACAGTCACGAGGGCTGCTGGTTGTACTCGTCGTCGCTGACGTGCACGCCCCAGGTTGCGCTGTTGCCCTGTTCGTCCACTTCGAGCATGGCGAGGTGCGTCATAAAACGGTTGCGCGTCGCGCCGTGCCAGTGTTCCTCTCCCGGCTCGAAGAACACGCGGTCGCCAGGGCGAATGACCTCGATTGGCCCACCGCGTCGCTGGCAGAGGCCAACACCCTCCGTGACGTAGATCGTCTGGCCGTTGGGGTGCGTGTGCCATGCCGTTCGTGCGCCCGGCGTGAAGTGAACGTTGCTTGCCGACAGTCGCGAGCCGGTGGATGGCATGGCAACCGTGTCAATGTAGACCGTGCCGGTGAACCAGGCGTCCGGCCCCGCTGCCGTTTCGAGAGCGTTCCTGGTGATCTGCATGTTGTTTCCGTTCTCCTATCTACCACTATCCAGTGTCTTGACCATATGCACATAAGGGCGTTGATACAAAGTGGTCTGGTGCGTGACCACATAGTGCTGATGGGTATAGAGATCTATCGCCCGCGCGTTCCCCTGCGCCACATGCAGCGCAACTTTCAAGTAGTGATGCTGGCGCGCCTGCTGCTCCGCCGTTTGCAACAGGCGCGTGCCGATTCCCTGGCGGCTCCATTGTTGGAACACCGCGAGCGCATCAATGTACCATTCATCGTCCTGCGCTTCGCGTTCGAGCCAGCTTCCCACGGCGGCGTTGAGTTGTGGTTCATCGCGCCCGCTAAAGCTCAACACCAATCCAACTACCGCTGATTTCTGCTCAGCCACCTGGGCGTTTTGATAGCTGAAGCGGTTGCCGTCCAGCCGGTAGTAGTGCCGCAAACGCTTGATCCACCCACCCACCTGTTTGTCTTCCAGTGGATAGGTGACCTGTGTATGCGTATAGGCGGAGTACAGCAGAACCGCTGCCACCTCAGCGTCATCTGGCTGCGCTGGCCTGATCTGTAGCGAATCTTGCATCATTTATCATTTCAGGAGCGCGCTCTAGGTCGCGTCTATAGTCGTCTATAGTCTATCGCATCCCGTGGCCACTCCGCGTGTCACGGGCGCAGCAGCACCTTAATGGCGCGGCGCTCGTCCAGCAGGCTGATGCGTTAGCAACATCACGTCATACGCCCTGCAAAACAGGACAAGCACGCGAACGATCACGTCTTGCCTGTGCGTAGTACCTGTGAAGCGCGTTACAGGTATACGCGCTCAAACGTGTTATCCTACGAAACGGATATGCTCGCGCGCTTCTGCTTGTTTACGCGCGGACAGGGGAAATGCCAATGTTGAAGAGATCATCTTCATGAATGAGCAATCAATAGGCAATGAGCAGTGAAGGGATGGAGCATGGACGGGCGGGAACGCGGGCAAGGGGTACAGCAGTCACAGCACTCACAGCAGTCACAGCAGTCACAACCATTACAGCAACAGATACCTGCCGAGATTATCGAATATTTTCCGACGACGAAGATGCCGTCGGTAGACCAGCTTCCCACACAGGAAGTGGCGGCTCCCGCGCCGGTTGAACCGCCCGCCGGTCCTTCTGCGGTTCCCGTGGACCTGCTCCCGACGCAACATATTGCTGCTGCTGACCCGGCGAATCTCCCTACTACTCCCGTTGCCCCAGTTAGCGCAGACCCACGAGCCATGCCTGCCGTGTCAACCCTACCAGCGTCCGTGTCACGTGAGATGCGGCCATCGCGCCCACTACCACCCATGTCGCAGCCATTGGAGATGGGGATGACTCACACGGCAACCGTCAATGGCTCCAATGGGATGAGGAATTCGCAGGCGGCGTCGGTTCAGTTTCCGCAGACGCCAACATATTCACCCTACCCGTCCGCACCGGCACAGCCAATGCCGTACCCAATGCCAGCGCCCGCCGCTCTGGTGAAGCCCGGCGTAGGCCAGCGTATAACGGGGCCGATGCGCGCGCATCCCAGCCTGACGGCACTGATCCTGGCAGGGTTGGCGCTGCTCGTCATTGCGCTACCGGTCGCGCATGGGATTGTCCAAAGCCGGGGCGATATCCAGTGGCAGCCTTCATCATCCGTACCGTCAGGGACGCTGCCAGGCGGCAAGCCACACATGGGCGCAGGCCAATGGGCGACGCAGACCGTAAACGCGGCTGAACTGAACTATGTGAATTCGATCATCGCGCATATGACGCTCCAACAGGAAGTGGGGCAGATGATTATGATCGAGTTCGAGGAATCGCAGATGACGCCGGGGCTGGCCTACGAGATTTCCCATTACAACGTCGGCTCGGTCATTCTCTATGCCTACAATGTGCTGAACCCAACGCAGATGCAGCAATTCACGCAGGCGATGCAGGCGAACGCCACGCTGCCACTGCTCATCTCCACCGACCAGGAGGGCGGTCCGGTCAACCGGCTCTACAGCATTGACGGTCCGCTGCCCTCCGCTGAACAGATCGGCGCCACCAACGACCCCAATTTTGCGCGCCAGCGTGGCGAACAGGACGGGCAGGCGCTCTATAACCTGGGGATCAACACCAATCTGGCGCCGGTAGTGGATGTGCAGAACATTCCTGATGGCGAAGGCGACCTCGGCGGGCGCATGTTTGGCACAACGCCACAGCAGGTGACGAAAATGGCGGGCGCGTATCTGGAAGGGTTGCAGGAAGGAAATCATGTTGTCGGCTGCCTGAAACACTTCCCGGGTCTTGGCGATGTGCCGGTGGACCCGCACAAACAACTCTATACGCTCGACCGCAGCCTGGATCAGTTGCGTCAGATTGATTGGGCGCCCTATGCCTCGCTCTTCGCCACCGGACAGGTAGGCATGGTGATGGTGACGCACGTTGTCATCCCGGCTGTAGACCCGACGCGCCCGGCCACGCTCTCCAAGCCAGTGATTACTGGTGTGCTGCGCGACCAATTGCACTTCAACGGCGTCGTCGTCACCGATGGCATCTATATGAAGTCGCTTTCGCAATACTCCTTCGATCAGATTGTCCTCTACGCCGTGGAAGCAGGCGTAGATATCATTTCCAGCACCTATTCGCTCGCCTCCACCGCCGAAGCCGAGCGCGTGATTCTCGACGCCGTGCAGAACGGCACGATCAGCAAGCAGCAAATTGACGACTCGGTGCGGCGTATCCTGCTGCTCAAGCTGCGCTACGGTGTGCTGACGATGCCCAAGCCTGCCGCGTGATAGTGCAACTGATAGGATGGGATGGTCAAATAGAATCGCTATCCCTGATGCTATCTTTTGCCGTCTCTTGACCACACGGGACGGATGTGCGAAACTGCGCAGCGGTCTGCGCCTACACGCGGAATAGTGATGGCGCACCGTCACGACACTGTAGTATCAACGACGCCGGTTGATCCTGCCTTGCGGGCCAGCGAAAACGGCGGAAAGAAGGTAGCACCGTATGCCGGACGATACCATGTCAGCTTCGTTGCAGCGTGACTTCCCAATGCGCGGCGTGCCGCAGCCGAGCCGCGACGCCGTGCTGTCGCTGCCCGATGTCCACATCTCACAGCACCCGGTGATCGCACATAAGGTGAGCATGCTGCGCGACCGCCATACCAATCCACCGGACTTCTACCGGCTGGTGCGCGAGCTGGGCACGCTGCTGGCCTACGAGGCGACGGTTGACCTGCGCACGGTTCCGGCGTCCATTGAAACACCGTTGGAGCCGATGGTGGGCCAGAAACTGGCGGGAGGCGTTGGTATTGTACCCATCCTGCGCGCTGGATTGGGGCTTGCCGAAGGGTTTCGCCAGGTGTTGCCGGATGCGCAAATCTGGCATCTAGGGTTGAGGCGCGATGAACGGACTCTTGAGCCTATCGAGTACTATAATCAACTGGCGCGGGCGGTCAACCTCCAGGTATGCTTCTCAGTAGACCCGATGCTTGCGACTGGTGGCTCGGCAATTGACGCGCTCAACACGCTCAAACGTTATGGCGTGCCGCATCTGCGCTATACCGGGCTGATCGCGGCTCCCTATGGCTTGCTCAAATTGCGCGAGGCGCATCCCGACGTGCCTATCTATCTGGCCGCGCTCGACGAGCGGCTCGATGAGCGCGGCTACATTTGCCCCGGTCTGGGCGACGCAGGCGACCGCCAGTTCGGCACGCTGTAGCGGCCATTAAAGGCCACGCGCACGTGCATTCAAGCCCCGCAAGGCATACGAAACGATTCTGAAGGCAGAGATAGTAACGGTGGCAGACGAACCAATCGGACCAATCGAACCAATTCCTTCGGCGCCGGAGACAGCTTCATCAGCTTTCGACCAGCAGCCAGATACTTCTCCAGATGCTGCTCAATATCCTGCTCTCGAGGCGGCGGAAGAGACTAGCGAGCAAGCCAAAGAAACCAAAGAAACCAAGCGAACTGATCTCGTGCTCGCTGATGAACACGGGCGGGAGCGCCGCGACGCAGACGACCCATACGAAGGCGCGGTGCCGCCAGGGTATGACTGGCCGACACATGGCGGATATCTTGGCTGTCTGCTCAGCCTGATGGCCTCGTGTGTCATTGGTGGCTTCATCGGCACTACCCTCTTTGCGGCGCTCAGTGTCGGCCAGATCGTCCCGCAGTTCGTGGCTATCCTGCTGACAATAGCCGTGTACGCCATCGTGATCGTGGGCCTGGGGCGCCTGGGATGGGTGCTTGGCAAACGCTTCTTTCGCGAATATCCGCAGGAACGGTATCCGGTCTGGGGCGAGGATGACGTGGAAGATGAGGGCGATGAGGAGGATGAAGAACCGCTGCCCCAAACCATCATCACGCTTGCTGGCGAGCAACCGCAAGAGGATGCGCCGGAGCAGATAAAGGGAACGGAGCGATCTTCTGCCACCAGCGCGAGCAGTATGACCGAGACCAGTCCGCGTCGAGATGATGTCTCAGCGCACAGCCAGTAGCGCATCGCGCATGGTAAGCAATTCTTGCCGGTGCTGGAGCGAGAGCCGCTGCAATTTGGCTTCACCAAGCGCCGTCAGATGAATGAAGACCTGGCGGCGATCAATTTGCCCCGGCTCCCTGCGCACCAATCCCTGCACTTCCGTGCGGTCAATCAGACCGACCATACTATGCTGGCGCATTTGCAGGCGGTCAGCAAGCTCCGACACTGTGGCGGAGTCACGCCCTGGAAAGCCCTTGATGGCGAGCAACAGTTGATGTTGCTGTGGCGTAATGCCCTCTCGCCGCGCAGCTTGCTCGCTAAAGCGGAGAAAGCGGCGAATCGCGTACCGGAAAGCGGCGATGGACTCGTATTCAGCTTTGGTAATCTCCGCGTCCCGAAAGGCCGTACTCGAGTGAGCGCCGTCTCGTTCATCTCTGTGCATCGCGATTTCCCTTGCCGCTATCTCCGCCACTACATCGCTCATCATTTTGCCACCAGGAAGACCAAAACAGCAGCGCCCGCAGTGAGGAGGCTCGCAGCCAGACATATCACACCCCAGACGATACGCGCCGTTCGTGCGGACGCATTCGCAGGCTGGCCTGCCAGTGGCGCTGGCGTGCCATATCCCTGGTGATAGGGTGCGCTTGCCATGCCTTGATTGTAGCGGGCAGGCATCGGAGGCGGGGGCGAAGGGACATACGCTTCGGTCAAGGCGTCACCCTGCGTTGGCGACCACATCTCCTCATCACCGACGAAATACCGCGAGGGTGAGCCACCGACGGCGCTGCGCCCTCCTGCATTGCCAAAATTATTGCCACTGGCGCCGACGGGTGTGCCGCATTGACCACAAAAGACCTCGCCACGTTCGATACGCGCGCCACAGGTACCACAATAGCGGCTGGTCCCCTGAGTGCCAGTCATGCTAGTTGCGTTGTTGCGCGTGGGGCGTGATGGCGGCGTGGCGTAGCGCGGCATATCCACGGTACGCTCGAAGAGCGGCGGCGACGCGACTCCCGATGGCTGCACAGGCGGCGTGACTCTGCCGCGATTGCCGGCCACCGTCGTCGGGATATCTGCCGCGCGGGTTTCGCCAAGCGAGGGAGCGTCATCATCCATCGCCTGCATCTCCCAGCCGCAATTCTGGCAGATGCCCCGCGCATCTACGGCATCGGCGCCACACTCTTCACAGGTTCGCACGCTTACCCTCCCCGCGTATCGCAAGACGTACCGTGTACCAGTACCATATAGTACCCCTCAGTATAGCGCCCAGGACAGCGGTTCGCAACGGCAATAGGCGCGGAGCGTAGATATCGTGCGCTATCATCCACACGACGGCACTCTCTAGCACTTTCATCCATCCAGCTTCATGATGCGTGGTGGACGCTGGCACGCGCTGTGATACGGCTCACACTTGTCATATGAAATGACACACGCCGGTTCTCGCTTGCGTATACAATAGTATGTGCAGTATGCAGAGAGGTGGGGTGGAAGACAATGGAATGTGGAAAAGAGGATCAGTGACATGTCACGAATCTCTGGATTATCAGGCGCGCCTGGGCCGTGGGACGGCCAGCAACCGGGAGACGCGCCGACCGACCCGTCCCCGGCAGCGCCAACAGCAGATGCGTCTGACTCTCGAGACTATGACCATATGCCCTTGCCGCTGCCCTACGCGGACCAACCTCATCAACCCAATCAACCGTATCGTGGAGATGCGTCACCTGCGCCAGCACCGCCAATGCCACGCAGCGGCTTTCATGACGGAAAGTTCATTTCCCGGCGTATTCCGCCAACTTCGCCAGCCCCAGCGGCTCTACCAGCCGTTAGCGAGCGCCCGCTGTTTCGTCCCACCGCACCCATCAGTCCGCCAGCGGCCCAACAGCCTGGAATTCCGGGTGGCTATCGCGGCGGGGGCGATGGTCGCACCTACACCGCCGTCGCAGGCCGGCCACCTACGCCACCCAACGAGCGGCGGCGTTCACACTGGCGCCGCATCTTGGGCATCAGTTTGCTGATTGCCACGCTGCTCTTCGTGCTGCTGAGCGGACTGGCGCTGCATCGCTATTCAGACTTCGGCCAGGCCATTTCCAAACAAGGTCCCTTTACTACCCAGACGAACTATATGACCGGCAGCGGCAGGATCAACCTGCTGGTGCTGGGGTACGGTGGCGCGGGACATGACGGAGCATATCTGACCGATAGCATCATCGTCATGAGCCTGATCCCCGGCGACCACGCGACGACGATGATCTCAGTTCCGCGTGACCTGTGGGTGCAGGTGCCACCGAACTCTGGCAACTATGCCAAGATCAACGCCGCGTATCAGGATGGCTTTTACAACGGCTACAACGGCATGCCTGCCGGCAGAGACGCGGGCGGCGCAGAGGCGGCGGCGAAGGTGAGTGATGTGCTGGGCATGCCGATCACCTATTGGCTGACGATGGACTTCGAGGGATTCCGCCAACTGGTAGATGCGCTGGGCGGCGTGGATATCAATGTGCCTACCGCCTTCACGGCGCAATATCCCGCCAACGATGACCCCAGCATCAACCCCAACTGGAAGATCATCCATTTCAACGCTGGCATGCAACACATGAACGGTGAGCAGGCCATCGAGTATGCGCGTGCCCGCTACGTGCTGACTCCGGCGAGCGAGGGCAGTGATTTCGCGCGTTCGGTGCGCCAGCAATTGTTGATCCGCGCGATTCTCAGCCGCGCACGTCAACCAAGCGCATGGCCTGGATTGCTCAACGCCACCAATGCCTTGCAGAATGCCATCTACACCAATCTTTCGCTGACCGATCTGGCCCTCTTCAGCCAGAAGCTCGACTTTACGCATGCGGCGCATATCGGGCTGACCGAGCAAAACGTGCTGGTGGGCGCGCAGTCGAGCGATGGGCAGGATATCCTGCTGCCGATCAATGGCGATTGGAACGCCATCCGGCAATATGTGGCGAGCAACCTGAAAAACTAGCTTGAGGCAACCTGAAAGGATTGCCCATTCCCCCAAGAGGAATGCCGTGTGCGTCCCTGCACCGAGGCAACGGCCTTGTGCCATCAGCCCCCATGCCAGCGGCATTCCATACACCCCTATCTACCGGAATCCGGGACCTTTCTTCATCTCCAATACTGATGCCCTTCACTCGCAACAAGGCGGAAAAATCGGGATACGAACTCAGCTAATGAGTGCCCATGCGCCATTTCAATTCTGGCGATTTCGCCTTGTGTCAAGCCGTAATCGCTCAGTGTATCAGCGGGATCGCCCAATAGCCGCGCTTGAAACGATTGATCGGTGAGGGCACGCATAATTGCCTGCTCCCATTCATCTCTTACCATACCAATCTTTCTCCGGCGTTCCTTCACTCAACCTGCACGCAACAGGGGCATCCGTTACGGAACCCCCGGTCCGCCAGTTCCGATATTCGGTGTAATTCCTTGATCGGCAACCAGAGAGACGAGCATGTTGCCGCTAAGATGCGGCGCGGTATGTGGAGCAATCGGAGTGATCTGTAGGTGCGCGACCAGTATCCCCCAGCACAAGGCGAGTGTCAGTATCGCGAACGCTATCAGATGCCACAGCTTATGCTGGTGCGCCCAGTACCTCATGTAAAACCCCTCCCTATCATGCCTTTGGCCTGCCACGCGAACGATCTTGAACAATGGATTGCGCCAGGCATGTGACTTACGAGGAACATGGTACTGAACAGCCCTTTTACAACTCTTTTACAGCGCAGGGCAAAACGACACGAAAATGCGCAGTGTTTTGTGTCATGTCCCGCTGTGGGGATTGTTGCGAGGAAAACACTGCCAACGATGAGGAAGATGAGAAAATAAAGTGCCTGGCTGATGGAGAATCATGAGAAGGCTTCCTTGTCTCTGACTGGTTACGATGACATCTCATCGCTACCATCGCACCGAACAGCCAGCCCTAGCGGCGTGTCGCAGCAAATGCCTGAACACCGCGACTCATCTTTTCGGTAATTTCCTGGCAAAGCGCCAGTGTCTCTGGGCTGGGGGGAATGTGGAGTTCGTTGGCAAGCACGGAGACGCAATGGTTGTATTGCCTGATCGCCTCTGCATAATTTCCCCGCGAGAGGAAATAGCGCATGAGTCCACGATGGGCCGTTTCCCGATATGGCTCGATTTCGAGTATCTGCTGATAGCTCTGTGCCGCAACGTCAAAATGTGATTGAAAGGCTTCCAATTCGGCCAGTAGCTCCAGGCAGGCGAGATATCGGTCTTGAAGCTGGCTTCGCCGTGGCCTGGCCCAGTCCGCTTGATACCCCTCTAGATATGGCCCTCTCCAATACGTGCGCGCCTTGCGCAACGTATCGAGCGCTTGAGAAATCCGATTATCTCTGGCCAATGCTTCGCCTTCGTCCACTAACTGCTCGAAAGCATGCGCTTCTACCTGATAATCCAGCGTGAGGTGCCAGCAATCGTTGCGCTTCACAAGGCATGGCTGGCCGAGCGTTTCTTTCAGATAATAGCGAGCCAAGCCAAAGATTTTATCGGCTTCCTGATCGGTTTTCTCGCCCCAAAGCGCATTGAGGATGGTGTTCTTATGAACCGGCGCCCGTTGATCCGCCAGAAAGAGCAGTAGATCGCAGGCCGCCCTGTATCGCCAGCGCGTAATACGTTCCGTCCCTACCAGAATCTGCGCGCTACCAAGCAAGAAAATACTGACAGCCTTTGGCGAATTTTCTGCTGCTGCGCGATCACCCATAAGCGATGGTACTGCCTCAGTTGCCTCAGTTGTACTGGTTGCAGCGGATGCCTCGGTTTCGAGTTGTGAGAGCAGCGCGTCAGCCAGTGGATACAGATGCTGTTTGAGATGCCGCAGCAGAGGCCATAGGTGAGGGAAGTGCTTTATCTCTAATAGGAGCGCCGGCGCTTCCTCAACATGGTCCGCTCGTTCCATAGCCTCGCTGAGCAACTCCACCGCAGCCTTCTCGTTGCCTTGAGCAAGACGGAGGGCGGCAAGAAATATCTGCACACGGACAATTTCTGCTACAGCGCATTGCTCCTCGCTCGCTGCCAGCGCCTTTGAAAGAGCATTCTCTGCCTCAGCGAACTGCCCCAGGAGCAGATGCGCAAGCCCCTGCGCTGAAATGAGCATGCGCCACTCGGCGCTTATATCCGCATACATATGAGAAGCAAGCGCGGAATTGATCACTTCCAATGCTTCTGTCGCGCGACCTGCAAGCGCAAGCGCAACTCCGAACGCCGCATACGTACAGCCACGCAGGTAGCGGTCATCCATGTCTTCAAGCGCAAGACGCGCCTGTTCATATACCTCACAAGCGCGAGCATATTGCTTCGTACTGAGTTCGACATCTCCCAGATTCGTCAGCGCATAGATATAGCCAAGTGTATAGCCCGCCAGCTCGGCCTGGGAACCAGCGGCTTCCAGATCGCCACGAGCTTCTCGTGAGCGTCCCAGGCATTGTTTCGCAGTCGCCAGATTGATGCGGCTATTGATGGCATCAATTTCATCGTTGGCTTCCTGCGCAGTGTGGAGCGCCAATGACGCCAGACCCTCTGCCTGCCGGTAACGGCCCTGCGCCAGCGCCAGGCTGGATCGCATATAGTTGAGGCGAGCCAACGCCCACAGATTATGTTGGCGCGAGGCACGTTCTTCAATTGAAGCGAGATAGGTATCTGCTGCTTCTGGACCAGATAAGACTTTCGTTGCCGCAGCCAGAATAAATCCGGCCTGAATATGAATCTCATCGGCATCTGGGGGTGCAATACATCCTGCTGTCTGAGCATCACGAAGAGCGGAGAGATAATCTCCTTGCGAGTACAGCACTGATGCTCGTGCGACCAGCGCGCGAGGCAGAAGATCTTCCTGATGAGCATGATGAGACGGCTGTGAAAGCACCGCGCAAACACGCTCGATTTCCCGCCTGGCATCCTCCATATTTCCCGCCTGACGATATAAATCCGCCAGAAGAATTTGCAGTTGTGGATGATTTTCACGCACGAGTTCGGGAAGGAGATCAAGCCAACGGGTGAGCGTTGCACCGCAGCCTGCGCGCAACAAGATGCCTTGCCGGGACTCGATAAGCGCCACAGCACGCTCGAAACATGTGGCTTCGATATAGTGCCGGATGGCTTCTTCGTCATCTCCGAGCGCCTCAAATGCGAGACCGGCGCGCTCACTCAACGTCGCTTTATATCCATGCCCATTGGGAGCAGCTTCCAGCCGCGCAAGCAGTGCCTGGCGTAGCAATGGGTGAATGCGGTAGACGGGTTCATCTGGACGCCTGCCCATGCGGGTAACAAATCCGGTTCGGCGTTCGAGCGCAACCAGCATCTCACGAGCATCCGTGCGTTCGAGGAACGTATTGCACAAAGGAACGGTGAGATACTCGCATACGGCCACGTCAGTGGCAAAATCGCGTAGCGTTGGATGTAGTGCGTCAATCACCTCGCCTGCCAAATAGTCAAAGACCTCTTGATGATCTATTTCGCCTCGCCAACCGCCTGAAAGCGAGGGGGGCAGCAGGGCATCTGTTGCCAGCAGTACCCCAGTCACCCAACCGTTGCAAAGGGAGCGCAGCGAATCAATCACTTCTGGCTGTGCTGGCACATCCACGAGTTGTAGCAATCCTTGAAACTCTTCCTCCGTCAAACGCAGATCGTCTATGCCGATTCCTTCGAGCCGGTGTGCAGCCACGAGCGGTGAGAGGCGCAGGTGCGGAGGCTCCCGCGCTTCGAGGACGATGCGTAAGCAATCCGTTGAGCGGCCCAGCAGTGTATCTAAAACTAGCGCCGTGGGCGACTTTGCTTTGATTTCCGAGACGCCGGTCAATATCAGCGTCAATGGCTTGATGACATTCTGTTGGATGTTCCTGCCAAGCACCATTGCTGCTCGCTGGATATCTTGCGGTGAAAGGGCGCCCGCCGGACTTTGTTTGAGGAGTGTGAGGACATCCCACTGGGTACGGAGAAGATGCAGGCGTAATGCGCGGACAATGCCCCGTATCAGCAACACGGGATCGTTGTCAGTCGCGTCAAGGTGATACCAGGCGACAGGACGTTTTGTATGCAATGCCCATTGAGCAAGCGCTGTACTCTTGCCGTATCCAGCAGGGGCGCTCACCAATAAGACATCGCCGGAGCTGCGGTTACGCCCCAAGACCTGCTCAATCTGTGCAATGAGGCGTTCACGAGGCAGGAGTCGCTCAGCCAGACGTGGCGGTTCAAACTTCCACGGGCGCGACGCAAGGGATATGCGAGTGCGGCGCCTCTTTGTCTTTGCAGCCCTCGCCTGCGCTGTCGGTGTTGTTGGTGTTGTCGGTGCTGTTATACTAGCCATGCCCCGTATCCTCGTTCCTGACGCACACATCACCACCACACAGACGGCATACGAGCAATCTGCTACACTGATTCACTGATACGCTGTAGAAACCGGCGGGCAGCAAGAAGTCGCCCGAAAACGGGCCTGGAGTTCAAGAACAGATTGTATTACATTATGGTAGCTCGCGCAATTCTTCACGATTCCTCTCCCATTCGTGTCCCACTCGTGTATCACGACCGCCATTTGTCGCACCTCCATGCTCCGTGGTATAATCCCTGTCACAGATAGTTAGTGTATGTTGTACACTCAACACTAAGTCAGAAAGACGGGCCACGGCTGATTCGGCGGCTCATTGCTGAGAGGAACCGATCATGACGGAGCAGTCATCTCTCCATCCGCCGCGCGCATGGAACGAGTGGAACGATCAGCGGCGCGGTGATGATGCGATATCCTGCGATGTCGCCATCGTCGGCGGCGGCATCGCCGGTCTGTCGGTTGCGCTGAATCTGCCCTCCGATCTCCATATCGTTCTGATAACCAAGCACGCGCTCGGTGAGAGTAATACTCGTTATGCGCAGGGTGGGCTGGCCGCGCCGGTGGGACTGGATGACGACCCGGAATTGCATCTGCGCGATACGCTGGCTGCCGGCGCAGGGCTGGTGGACGAGACAGCGACTCGTGTGCTGGTGACGGAGGCTCGCGAGGCAGTGGCATGGCTCATCGAAGCCGGTACGCAATTTGACCAACGCGAAGCGGCGCAAGGTGACAAGCTTGATGCAGTGGCAAATCCGCTGACCGATCTTGCTTCGCGCTATGATCTGGCGCGTGAGGCAGCGCACAGCCGCCGCCGGGTGTTGCATGCGCATGGCGACGCCACCGGCGCAGAGATCGAGCGCGCGCTGGTGCAGGCCATCCGCGAGCGCCCGCTGACACGCATCCTCGAAAACAGCTTCGCGCTTGACCTGCTTACCGATGAGCATGGGTGCTCTGGCGTCGAGTTGCTACAGAACGGTAAGCGGTTCTCAGTGCTGGCCCGCACCGCTGTCGTGCTGGCGAACGGCGGCGCGGGGCGACTCTGGCGGCGTACATCCAATCCAGCAGGCGCAACGGCAGACGGCCTGGCGCTGGCGTGGCGTGCGGGCGCGGCGCTGGCTGACCTGGAATTCATGCAGTTCCATCCGACTGTGCTGATGCCGCCGGGCGCGCCTGATGAGCCGTTCCTGATAACTGAGGCGGTGCGCGGCGAGGGCGCGTATCTGCGCAATGCCGCAGGCGAACGCTTCATGCCGCGTTATCATCCCGATGCCGAACTGGCGCCGCGCGATGTCGTGGCGCGGGCGATCTTGAGCGAACTGCTGGCGGAGGGTGTGCCCAGCGCTTTCCTCGATCTGCGGCATCTGCCGGAGGCAGAGGTCTATCAACGCTTCCCGACGATTGCCGCCGTCTGCCGCCGCTATGGGCTGGACCTTGCGCACGATCTCATTCCCGTTGCACCAGCCGCGCACTATTTTATGGGCGGTGTCGCTGTGGATACCTGGGCGCGCACCACCCTGCTGGGACTCTACGCGGTTGGAGAGGTTTCCTGCACAGGCGTCCACGGGGCGAACCGGCTCGCCAGCAATTCGCTGCTGGAAGGACTGGTCTTTGGGCGGCGCGCGGCGCAGGCCATCGCGGGCAGCATAGGAGATGGTGCGCAATCAGCAGATTGGCCACGAACGCCTTCCCTGCCCGGTGATACGGTAGATCTGGCAGATATCGACATGCCGGTTGTTGATCTGGACGCGCCGCTGGCGAGCGGAATCCGCGAGGTGTTGCAGGATGTGATGTGGGAGCGTGTGTCGTTGCGGCGGAATGCGACTGGACTGCTGGCGGCGCAGGCGACGCTGCGTCAACTGGCGCAAGCGGGCGCGGTGGACCCGGAAACCGCCAACATGCTTTTTGCGGCGCAGGCGATCACCGCCTGTGCGCTGGCACGCGCCGAGAGCCGTGGCGCGCACTCTCGTGCAGACTATCCCGCGCCCGACCCCGCCCACGAGGGCAGGCATACGCTGGCATTGCCACAGCCGTCACTCAACACGCAGCCAGTTCCCGAAGGGCAGGCGCAGTATGCTCAAGTTGGATGAAAAAAATAGATGGACGCCCGGTTTTGACCCGATCTTTGATCGAGAACTGGTGCGTCGCGCGCTAGTGGAAGACGTTGGCCGGGGCGATGTCACCACTGAGGCGACGATTCCCGCAGGCACTCGCAGCAAGGCGCGCATCGTCACGCGCGAGGCCGGTATCATCGCTGGGTTGCCAATGGCTGCCCTTACTTTTCGGTCTCTCGATACAATGATGATGTTTGAGGCGCTGGTAGCCGATGGCGCGCAAGTTGCCGCAGGTACGACACTAGCGCGCCTTCAGGGCGAGACCCGCGCGCTGCTGACCGCCGAACGCACGGCGCTGAACTTCCTGGGACGACTCTCCGGCATCGCCAGCCTCTCCGCGCGCTGCGTGGCGGCGGTGGCTGGCACACAGGCGGTGGTGGTGGATACACGCAAGACCACGCCAGGGCTGCGGACGCTGGAGAAATACGCAGTACGCATGGGCGGCGCGCGTAACCATCGCGCCGGGCTGGATGACGGCATTCTCATCAAAGACAACCATATTGCGGCCTCCGGTGGCGTGCGCGCAGCCGTCGAACGGGCACGCGATCATACCTCGCATCTGCTGCGCATCGAGGTGGAATGTGATACCGCCGAACAGGTGCGCGAGGCAGTTGCAGCAGGCGCCGACGTGATTCTGCTGGATAACATGTCGCACGACCAACTACGCGCGAACGTCGCCTGGATACGCGAACATGCGCCGCGCATCGTGATTGAGGCGTCCGGCAACATTGGCGCCGATCCCGGACGGCTGGCCGCCGTGGCTGCGACCGGCGTTGACCTGATCTCACTGGGCGCGCTGACCCACTCCGCACCCAACTTCGATGTCTCGCTTGAGTTTGAGCCAGCAACCGGCGCGTCCCGATAAGGAGCAATTTCATGGCTACCGATATTTCTCAGATTGCCAAACCAGCCGTCGTTGCGGAGTGCGGCGAGAGTACGGAACAGCGGGTGCTGCCAGCGCTGGTGGAGTGGCGCGCGCGCGAAACCGGCGCTGCGGCGACCTATCCACGGGCGCGGCATGCTGGCGCAGAGCGCGCGGATAGCATCCCACGTGAATACGCGCTGATGGAGAGTGACGAGCTGGACCGCCGCATCAGCGCCGCCCGCGCGGCACTTGGCGACCGGCTGGTGATCCTGGGGCATCACTATCAACGCGACGAGATCATCAAGTACGCCGACGCGCGTGGCGACTCGTTCAAGCTGGCGCAGTTCGCGGCGGCGCGACCAGAGGCCGATTACATTGTCTTCTGCGGCGTGCATTTCATGGCGGAGAGCGCCGATATCCTCAGCGGGCCGCACCAGCAGGTGATTCTGCCCAATCCCGCCGCCGGTTGTTCGATGGCTGATATGGCGAATATCGCTGAGGTGGAGGAGTGTTGGGCGGCGCTCGATGAACTCTTCCAGGATGAGACGACCGGCGCAGAGGGCGAATTGCAGCCGGTGATTCCAGTGACCTATATGAACTCCGCCGCCGACCTCAAAGCGTTCTGTGGGCGCAACGGCGGCATCGTCTGCACCTCCTCGAACGCCGAGCAGGTGTTACGCTGGGCATTTGCTCGTGGCCGGCGTGTCCTCTTCTTCCCGGACGAGCATCTTGGCCGCAATACCGCCGTCAAGATGGGCATTCCGGATGAGCAGATCGTCGTCTGGAATCAGCGCAAGGACTTCGGCGGTATCAGCGACGACAGCACATTGGTGCAGGCGCGAGTGATTCTCTGGAAGGGCTGGTGTTCCACACATCAGCGTTTCTCAGCGGAGCAGATTGCCGAGGCACGCCAGCAATATCCAGGCGTGCGTGTGGTGGTGCATCCAGAGTGCAACCGCGAGACCGTTGCGGCGGCTGACCTGAACGGCTCGACCGAATATATCATCAAGGTCATCGAGGAGTCGCCTGCTGGTACTGTCTGGGCGGTGGGCACCGAGATTAACCTGGTGAAGCGGCTGGCACAGGAGCATCCTGATAAGACGATCTTCTGCCTCGATCCCATCGTCTGCCCCTGCTCAACCATGTATCGCATCCATCCGGCGTATCTGGCCTGGGTGCTGGAATCGCTGGTGGAGGGCCGGGTGGTCAACCAGGTGCAGGTAGATGCTGAGACGGCGCGTTGGGCGAAGGTTGCGCTGGAACGCATGCTGGCGAACAAGGCTGCTTAGAGGAGACCTCACCCCCTAACCCCCTCTCCCGCGAGGAGAGGGGGAACCAGAAATGCCCCGCTGGTGATGGTGCAGCGACAGGCAAATGGGCCTTCGCTGCACCAATTTTTGTGGGTTTCTATAATTTCCCAAAACACAAAAACTTGTTGCCATACTGTTGTCACTCGCTCCTGGCATACTACTCTCGTACCCGGCGAAAGACGCCGGAACACCGACGATGAATACGTATAGTTTCAGGAGCGAACAACACCAATGAATACGACAACACCCAATCTTGGCAGCCTAAACTTCGTCTTTTTGCATGTGCCGGACGTGGCAGCCGTGCGCAGCTTCTATGTCGAAACGCTGGAACTCGAACTCGTGGACGAGAACCCCACATTCTTGATGTTCAGGCATGCAGATGGCGCGACACTAGGCATCGGCGTGGATACCGAAAGCTTCTTCAAGGCAAAGCACACGGTAGATGAAACCTCGCCGGTTGAACTCTGGTGGCAGGTGGAGGATGCAGACGCTGTACACGCGACGCTGGTTGAGCGCGGTGTGCGCATCGTCACCGAACCCAAAGATGAGCCATTCGGACGGGCGTTGGCCTTCGCTGACCCCGCTGGCAACATCCTCTGCGCCTATCAGCCGCCAAAAGCGTAGCCCCCACCCCCAGCCCCTCCCCCGTGCGCGGGAGAGGGAGGACAGAGAGACCTCACCCCCGGCCCCTCTCCCATAGGAGAGGGGAGGCAGAGGGGCGGCGGATGAATCCATGTTTGTGTCTGATGAACGAGGGAGAATACGATGCCGACCGCTACCGAACTGTTCACCACCAGCGGCACGTTGACGCCACGCGCGCCGTTTGATTTCGTCAAGACACTGGCCTTTTTCCGTATGTTCACGCCGATGTCCGACGAGCAAACCATTGTCGGTGATGCGCTCACCAAAGCCATTTCAGTGGATGGCCGCGCGGTCGCTTTCACCGTGCGCAACAGTGGCAGCGCAGATGCGCCACAACTCAGCTACACACTCGCCGCCGAACAGCCGCTTGACGAAGGGGAAATCGCTCTCGTGCGCGACCGCATTAGCTTCTTCCTCAGCCTGGACGACGACTTGCAGCCGTTCTATGCGATTGCTACTGAGGACACGGACTTCGCGCCAATCATACAGCGGCTCTACGGACTGCATCAGCCAAAGTTCCTCACACCGTTTGAGATTGCCTGCTGGGCGGTGCTGGCGCAGCGCATGCCAATGCCCATCGCGCGCCGGATCAAGGCGCGTATCTTCGAACGCTACGGCACGAGTATCGCGCTAAACGGTGTCACCTATCGCGCCTTTCCGGAGCCAGCGCAACTCGCGGCAGCCGATCCGCTGGAACTGGCGGGCATCGTGCGCAATGAACGCAAGTGTGACTACCTCAACGCCGTCATCCAGTTTTTCGCTGGGGTGGATGAGCAATTTTTGCGCACCGGGCCAATTGCTGAGGTGGCGGCGCGCATCCGTGGCATTCGCGGCATCGGTGAGTGGTCCACGCATTTCATCCTCGTGCGTGGTCTGGGGCGTATGGAGCAACTCTCGAATGAGGAGCCGGAGATGCTCAAAGCCGCCGCACGCATCTATAACGGCGGCCAACCACTGACCACCGCGCAGTTCGAGCGGCTGCGCGACCGCTACGGCAACCAGCAGGGCTACTGGGCCTTCTATGCGCGCAACGCAATGCTCGGCTCCTCATCACCTACGGAAGAATAATCCGTCAGGCCAGCGGCTCGACATCGGGGTAGACCAACCCTGCCCCGGTGTTGAGCAACACCACGCGCTCACCGGTACGCACCCAACCGGCGGCGCGCAACTGGCGGAGCGCAGGCAACAGCGCCGCACCCTCCGGGCAGACCCAGCAGCCCGCCCGCGCCAGCTCACCAATCGCGCGCCGGATCGCGTCATCCTCAACCGCCAGCGCCGTGCCGTTCGTCTCGCGTAGCGCCCGCAGCATCAGGCCGCCCGCCAGTGGCCCCGGCACCCGCAGCCCCGCCGCAATGGTCGCCGCGCCCTCCCAAAACGCCGTTTGTGTCGCGCCAGACTCCCAGGCGCGCACCACCGGCGCACAGCCCGACGCCTGCACCACTACCAGGCGCGGCGCGGGTCTATCCGCCGCAAGCCAGCCCAACGCGCGCAACTCCTCGAAGGCCTTCCAGAGGCCGAGCAATCCCACACCGCCGCCGGTGGGATAGAGAATGACATCAGGCGCTTGCCAATCGAGCTGTTCGGCAATCTCCAGGCCGAGCGTCTTTTTGCCTTCCAGCCGGTAGGGTTCCTTGAAAGTGCTGGCATCATACCAGCCGTGTTCGCGCACGCCAGCCGCAATCCACGCGCCAGCGTCGCTAATCAGCCCATTCACCAGGTGCAGCCGCGCGCCATACAGTTGCGCCTCGCGTTGCGTCAACGGCGGCGCATCTTTGGGCATCGCCACGATCACAGGGATGCCAGCGCGTGCGCCATACGCGGCCCAGGCAGCGCCCGCATTGCCCGCCGTCGGCAGCGCAATAGTTTTTGCGCCAAGTTCTTTCGCCCGCGAGACCCCCACCGCCGCGCCCCGCGCTTTGAACGCGCCGGTGGGGTTCAGTCCCTCGTCTTTGAGCCAGACGGTGATGCCTAGCTCTGTGCCCAGCCAATCCAGCGGCAAGAGCGGCGTCATGCCCTCGCCAAGCGATACCCTGTTTGCTGGGTCCGCCAGCGGCAACAATTCGGCGTAACGCCAGAGTCCGCTCTGCCAGGGACGCGCCGCCAGCCGTTCACGCGGGAAATCGCTCGCCAACCGCGCCAGATCGTAGCGCGCCAGCAGCACGCCGCCGCAGCCGCAGAGGTGTTGCTCCTGGTCCGCCGGGTGGATAGCGCGGCACTCCGCACATTCGAGATGCAACAGATAGGTGGCTGGTGACGTTGGCATGGAATATCCTCCCGCTGATAGACATTATTTAAGTGGTACAGTATAGCAAGAGATTCGCACATGGGCACTGAGCTAAGTTCTTCAACAACACTTATTCCTGAATGGACAGATGATGTCAGGCTACTTGCACTCCCCTGGCTCGATCAGCAAACTCTTTTGCTGCTTAGAGAAGTACTGACCGCTCTCGCCAGTTACCACTCCGAGGTATTGGCAGTCATCTTGTTCGGTTCTGTAGCACGGCACGATGAACGATCACTCGACGATTCAGAGCCGAGCGATGTTGACCTCTTGCTGCTAGTCAATCCAGAGAAAGGACAATCACGGCTCTCGCTGGAACGAACCGTGGCCATCTATCAGACGGTTGGCGGGCTTCAACATCAGCATCGTTCCACACCGCGTGAGGTTCAGGTAACGATTGCTGAGTGCGATCTGGCGGATTGCGGCCTCGCTTTCATCGAGAACGTAGCGCGTGATGGCATCCTCCTTTGGGCCAAGGAACCGCTGCCAGCACCACTACGAACAGTGCAGATAACAAGCCGGTAGAGCAATCAGATTCCATGCACTTCGGCATTGTCGTTTGCTCTACCGGATTTTCAGGATATGCTACCTATGCTATCCCATATGCGCGGCGCCTGCCTCCGGCGGAGCGCTGTGCTTCATATCGGATCGCTTCACCAGCACGAGGGCGGCGATGAGGCCAATGGCGCTCAGGACTGCCGCAGCGTAGAAGACATCAATGGTGGCGTTAATGAAAGCCGACTGTACGATGCTCTGCACCTGCGCAAAGAGCGGCAAATGGGCGAATTGCGCGAACTGTGGCGGCACCTGCTTCAATCCGGTGCTGCCAGCAAACGTGCCGGCGTTTTGCAAGCCGGTGATGATGCCATTCAGGATGCTATGCTGCGCGGCGGGAGGCGTATGCGGCACCGTCAACTTAGAGATGTTGTCATGCAGCGCGGTGTTGTATTGATTGGTCAATAGCGCGCCCAGGAAGGCGATGCCAAACGCTGTGCCGAGTTGCCGGCAGACACCACTGATGCCGGATGCCATGCCCGCGCGGTCGCGGCTGACGGTGCTGACGGCGACATTCGAGATCACCGGGCTGGCCATGCCGCTGCCAACGCCGGCCAGCAGGAACGCTGGCAGAAGCACCAGCCAGTCGTTCTGCGTGTCGTGCGGCGTGATGCGCGCCATTAGCAAAGTCGCCAGCAGCGTAACCGCCATGCCAACAACCATGATGGTCTTCGGCCCGATGCGGTCGGTCAAGGCTCCCGCCAGCGGCGCCACCACCAGAATCATCCCGCTCATCGGCATGAACCGTAGCCCGGCATCCAGCGCGGAGAAACCCAGGTAGTTTTGCAGGTAGAGTGTCAGAAAGAAGAACAGCGCGAAGAGGCCGGCGCTCAACGTAAAGGCGACGATGGCCGCGCCACTGAAGCTGGCGTTCTTGAAGAGGCGCGGGTCTACCATCGGATAGCGCAGCCGCAATTCACCGACGATAAAGACCACCATCGCCACTACTGAGACGGCAAAGAGCGTCAGGATATAGGGCGAGGTCCAACCCTTGTCGGCGTCATTGCCCTGAATAAGCGCCAGCACCAGGCAGAACAGGCTGATGGTCAGCGTCACCAGCCCAAAGACATCCACCGAGCGCGGCGCATGGGTATCATAGGATTCGGTGACGGCCCAGGCGCAGAGCGCAATGCCAACCACACCAATCGGCACATTCAGGAAGAAGATGGATTGCCAGCTCACCTTCGAGACCAGCAGACCGCCGATGACCGGGCCAATGGCGGTGGCCAGCCCGGTGACGCCGCCATAAATGCCGATGGCAAGGCTGCGCTCGCGTCCGTGGAAGGTGGCGGCGATGATCGCCAGCGCCAGCGGCAACATGATCGAGCCGCCGATGCCCTGGAAGGCGCGCGCCGCAATCAACACCTGGATATGCGAGAAGCTGCCGATGGAGATGCCACCGGAGATGGCGCAGATCAGCGAGCCAAGCGAGAACATGCCGAGGCCGATCATGAAGAGCCGTTTGCGCCCGAAGATATCGCCCAGGCGGCCAGCCGTCACCAGCAGTACGGCGAGCGTCAGCGCATAGGCGTTGATAACCCATTGCAGGTCCGAAAACGAGGCGTGCAAGTCATTGCCTATCGTTGGCAATGCTACGTTGACGATGGTGACATCCAAGAGCGCCATAAACAGGCCGAAGCTAGTCGCGGCCAGCGCCCACCAGCGCAGCGGATTGTTCGCGCCTGAAGCGCCGTTCGGCCCGCCAGACGCCTCCCCCGGCTGCATCGAACGTTGGTTACTCTGCGTATTTTCGGACGTAGTTTGTGCCATGTGTAGTATCTATCCCCCTGGATGGTGCGTCAGGTGTTACCTTATCAATCAACTGATTGATGTAGGAAGTATACCAGCGCATCCATCACGTTGTCAATCATCTGATTGAATAGCAGAAAAAAGCACGCGATGATGCCTTGTCCATTGGCGTGCTATATACTCTAGCGCCATCCAGCATGACAAAACCATAGCGTATCATGTGAAACGGCAGGAGATTTCCTAATCAGCGAAGCGCATTGCGAGATGCCAATATCATGTGAGAGAACCCTACTCATTGCTCTGCGAGTGATCGTGCGTCTGCTCGTGCTTATGCTCATGTGGATGAGGATGGGCGTGAGTGTGAGTGTGGGCATGTGAATCATCGGTCAGCAAGCGCTCGATTTGCTCAGCCACACGCTCAGCGGGATACTCCTGCGGGTTCAGTGCCGCTTGCAGGATGTAGCCCACGACAGAACCAACGAGCATCCAGGCAGTGGCGCTAATGTCGAGGTCTTGTCTGAACTGGCCACTACGCACACCAGCCGCAATGTAGCTTTCAATATGCTCCTCCCAATGCGCACCCAACTCGAAAACGCTTTTGATCGCTGGATCACGCAGCGAGCGCATCAGCAACTCAAACAACACAATATACATCTGTGGCGCCTCATGCACCTGATATCTGGCGTCGGCAAACTCTCGCTGCAGCAGTTCCAGCGGATTGAGCGTTTCCGTCTCCATTCCCGGCGCATGGACCGTGCGGAACTCTCTGGTAAGATAATCTCCCACACTGCGAATGAGGTCTTCTTTGCTGTGGAAATAATAGTGAAGTGTGGCGATATTGACGCCCGCCCGCTCCGCCACATCGCGCGTGCGCAGTCCCTCGAAGCCTTTCTCTGCGATCAGCTCGTAGGCGGCGCGCACAAGTGCCTGCTGTTGCGATTCGCCGCGTGGCGTGTGCGCTGGCTTCTCGCCGCTTTCAATCTTGTCAGGGATATCTGACATAGCGTTCCTTCCTGTGAACATGCCAACTGATTGCGTTCTCCATCAATCAATTGGTCAAGATGAGTATACCATAGGTGGCGTCATCTCTTCCGTCACCGCTTGTGTTTTTGCGCCCAGAGAATGAAGAGCGGCGCCAGCGCCGCCAGCAAGAGAATCGCTGCGCCGAGACTCAGGCCAACGGCGAGCAGGCCGAGGTCGCCCACATGGCCGATCAGCGGATTGAGCGCGACGCCCGCCAGCGTGCCAATAAACGAGAGAACTGAGAGCGTCGTCGCGCGTGCGCCGGTAGCGATATGGCGGTTGAGTTCAGCGTTAATGAGCGGCTGCCGCCAGACGTTTCCCATCGCAACCAACAGCACCAGCAATACGACGATGAGCGGCGCGCGGGCAACCGCCAGCGCCAGATACGCCAGCCCGGAGACGGCGAGGCAGAGCGCCAGCGCGCCACCAACGCCGAATCGTTTGCGCGCCACCGGCGTTGTCAGCGTCACCAGCATCTCAACACCCACGACAGCGGCGGTAATCGGCCCGAACCAGATGAGCGCAATGCCGGCGCGCGTGAAGAACGGCTGATTGTACCAGAAAATCGCGTTGACCAGGGCAAACGCCGCGCTATCCACCAGGCTCAGGCCAGCCAGCGCCGGACGTTCCCGTAGCAGCCGCGCCGCCGACCGCAGCAACACCCCCATTGACCGCCCTTCCGCCGCCTGCCCATCACTCACCTTTTCCTGCACACAAATCACTTGCACCCACTCCACTCCCTCCTGCGCCGGAATCAAAGCGCGCGCTACCTCTGGCTCCCCTCTCCTATGGGAGAGGAGCTGGGGGTGAGGACTCTGCTTTCCCCGCTCTTCCGCAGAGGAGAGAGGCCGGGGGTGAGGACTCTCTGCTCCCCTCTCCCGCGCACGGGGGAGGGGCTGGGGGTGGGGGCTTAGCTTCAACGTCGCCAGCACAGCGCAGACCATCGGCACGCTATTGAGAACGACTGGCAACTCGATGCTATACGCTGCCAGAAAGCTGCCGAAACACAACCCAAAGAGAAAACCGGCACTGGCGAAGGCGCCCAACAGCGCAAAAGCTGCATCGCTCTCGCCGGTTTTGGCGTCTGGCAGGCTTTCGTAGACCAGTGCGCTCTCGCAGCCGCTGATACAGGCAACGCCTGCGCCGAAGAGTAGCGAACCGGACGCCAGGACGACGAACCCATAGCCGAAGAGATAGGGCAACAGGCTCAGCGCGCAGAGGATGCGTCCCAATAGCAGGATGCGCCGGTAGCCGAACTGGTCCGCCCAGACGCCGGTGGGGATGTTGCAGATGAGGATGGCAACCGAAATCACCGATTCCAGCCCGAATATGCCGGTATAGTTCAAGCCGCGTGACTGCTCATACGCAACGATGACGGTGCTGTAGAGGGTAATGTTGCCAAAAAAGTTGGTGAGCGCGAGCCAGCGCAAATTATGGATGCGCCAGAGCGCGCGATAAGGCGCAGAGGGCAGGATGGATGACAGACGCGCAAAAACACGCATAGCAAGACAACCTCTCAGGGTGACACAACGATACCGTGTGGACGAAATGCGAAAGGCGACGCCACACACCCTGGAGGCGCCCTCACCGGGCAGCTATGCGATTGGAATTGGACTTAACACGGATGCGGTCGGATGGGCATAGAAAATCCCCTATTCGTTGTTGGGGACTGGCCGCGAAAGATGGGCTTGCCCAAACATAACGAATATCAATCCTATTATGCTAAAACATGAAAATGCACCAACCGCAATGAGACACATGATAGCTACTAGGACTTGGTTACGAGCAAACAAGGCGATTAGGCCAAACGCGAAAATGAACACGCCGCTTAAAATAGCGACTATCATAAGGCTCATGGACAAGAGATAAGGATGAGATGGTGCATAAAAAGAGGCTACACGCTCCCATCCTGCATTGAAGGACATTGTTGCCCACCCTCCAAACAGACACAAAGCCATACCCCGCATGGTGCGAACACCTGCATCGGGCGGAAAAGAATTAGCAGGGGCAAACACAACCGGTAGTATTAAGGCAAGTGCGCCAAGTACCGCCGCTATCCCTAATCCAAATAGCGCCAACAGCAGTATCTTTCGCCAACGTTTAGCCTGCATATCCAGCCTTTCCTACCCATTGTCTCGTAGCAAGATGCTGAACTCGCCAAAGGTATGCTTGCTGCTGCCGGGATCGAAGGTGAACGGCGTGTGCTGTGAGTGGCCGGCAAGCGCCTGATCCAGCGCAGCGAGGACGCGCGCCGCCAGCGCTGGCTCTTGCACCGGCTCCTCATGGCCGCCACAGATGGCACGTGCGCCGTTTCCGGCAAGTCGCCCTAGTGAACGCCGCCAATCATCGAGGTTTGCGTCTTCCGTCTGCGACCAGAGCGTGCCGGCATAGCAGGTGTCGCCACAGAAGAGATAACCGCTGGTGGAATCGAGGAAGCTGACATGCCCCGGCGAATGTCCAGGCGTATGCCAGACGGTGAGCGTGCGGCCTCCCAGGTCCAGCGTATCGCCCTCGGCCAGCAGAGCGGTCGGCGGCGCAGCCTCCATATGTCCTACATTTTCCACATCGTAGCTTTCAGAGAGGCGGTCAGCCTCGATGGCGTGGATGCGCCGATCTGTGAAGTGATGCAGGCTGCCGATGTGGTCCCAATGGCTATGCGTGCAGAGCGCCATCAGCGGCTTATCGGGCGTTGAGAGCAGCGCACGGCAGGCAGCAGGCAGATCGCCAAGGCCCATGCCAGCGTCTATCAGCGCCGCGCGGTCGGCACCCTCGATCAGATAGAGATTGACGCTCTGGACATCGTATTCCGGCACAACGCGCCCGATGGGGTCTTGCAGCGCCCAGACGCCGGGCGCAAGCTCACAGGTAGTGAACCAATTGCTCTGCTCGCTTTGCATGGCTGCGCTCCTTTATCGCTATCTCAGCTATTGACAGGGAAGGCCCAGTAGCAGCGGTACTGAAATATCCTCATCTATAGCCTCCCAATGTATTCCCTCACCCTTGCCAATCAGTTGCCAGTCGTCGCGCTGCTCCGGCGTCGCGCTGACGAGGCGTGGAAACCAGGTGGTTGGCACACTGAGCTTCCGGCCATCCACCAGCAGAACGGTGAGCATTTCGTTCGTGACAGAGACACTTATAGCGCGTGGTTGCAAATCAATGGAAGTCATGCCACGCCTCCTGCTCCAATTTATCGCGGTTTGCCTCGACTGGTCCCTCTCATTGTACGACACCGCATTCTGAATTGGTCTCAACAATGATAACACGCCTGTCAGATTTCCCGCTGATTTGCGCGATGTCTCTGTGATGTTCTCATGATGTGCTGGCGACGCGGCTGGTGGAATGATACAATTCCGCTACTGGCGCGCTCGATGCTGGCAACGCTCCGGATTGAGGGCGACGAGCGCACTGAGGCTGAGAGCAAGAGCAAGCGCAAGAGCAGCAGCGAGAAAGGGCAAGACATACGGCGAAGAACCAACGACTGATTACCCTGACCCCGAATGGCACGGTGGAGCGAGCGTTCCTGGCTGCGGTGGATACCGACCGCGAAGACGCCCTGTGGAGCGCGGAGGATTCGCTCACCGAACTGGCATCGCTGGCGCGCACGGCGGGCGCTGAGGTGGTGGGCACGATGGTGCAGCGGCTGCGTGCGCCGGACCTCGCCACCTATCTGGGCAAAGGACGCGCAAATGAACTCGCCCAGTTGCGCCACGAACTCAACTTTGACCTCATCATCATGGACGATGAGCTAACCGCCGCGCAGCAGCGCAATCTCGAAGACCTGACCGAAGCGCGTGTGATAGACCGCACCGCGCTGATTCTCGATATCTTCGCGCAGCATGCCCACACTCGTGAGGGTCAGCTTCAGGTGGAACTGGCACAGTTGGAGTATCGCCTGCCCCGGCTAACGGGACGCGGACGCGCCATGTCGCGGCTCGGCGGCGGTTCACGCGGGGCCAGTGGCGGCGTCGGTGGGGCCATCGGCGCACGCGGACCCGGCGAGACGAAACTGGAAATTGACCGGAGGCGCATCCGCGCGCGCATTGCGGAGCTACGCCGCGAGCTGGAAGGCGTGCGCCAGCAGCGCGGTGTCGTGCGACGCCATCGTAGCGCGCAGGTCATCCCGATTGTTGCTATCGTCGGCTATACCAACGCTGGCAAGTCAACGCTCTTCAATACGCTGACCTCGGCGGGCGTGCCAGCGGAGAACAAGCTCTTCGCCACGCTCGACCCGACGACGCGCTATCTCAAGCTGCCGACACATCAAGAAATCCTGCTGACCGATACCGTTGGCTTCATCCAGAAGTTGCCGACGAGCCTGGTCGCTGCCTTCCGCGCCACGCTGGAAGAAGTGACCGAGGCGGATATCCTGCTGGAAGTGGTGGATATTACCCATGAGAACGCCATCGAGCAGAGCCAGACGGTCAACGATGTCCTCGAAGAACTGGGTGCGGCGGAGAAACCACGCATCACGGCGCTGAACAAGGTGGATTTGCTGGCCGATCCCTCAGAGGTGGATACGTCGCTCTATCCCAATGCCGTGCCAGTTTCGGCGGTCACTGGCTTTCAGTTGAAAGAACTGCTGACGAAAGTGGGCGATGTGATTGCAACAGCGCAGGAGCCGGTGCAGGTGTTGCTGCCGTTTGAGCGCGGTGATCTGGTGGAGACATTCCACCGGCGCGGTCAGGTTGCCAGCGAACGCCAGGAGGCGGAGGGAACGTTGATCGAGGGGCGGCTGCCGCATGCGTTGCTGGGCCTCTTCGCGCCCTATCGTATAGGCAACCGGCGTATCACACGCTCATCTACGACGGCATCTGCGCCACAGAACCGGCGGGGGCAGCAAGACCTGGCTGCTAGCTCTACCTGACGAGGACATATTGCAGGATGTTGGAGACAACCACTACCAGCACCAGAACGGTACAAATGAGCGCCGTGAGATAGGCGATGCGCCGGTCTATGACGTAGAGCAGCAGCGCGCCCATTGTGACGGCGGAAATCACGATCACTTTGTAGGCGATCAGCGCGCTGAAACCAAAGTGCGTGAGCAACGCCCCCATCAGCGGGTTGCCTTCGCTCAGCCCGCGCGACAGCCCCAGGTAGGTACTGGCGAGGTCCGCGCAATTGACAAGCGCAAAGCCAAGCAACAGCGCCAGCAACAGATATCCAGGAGCCGCATGTTGCCTCCTCGCGTGAGCGGCTGGCGCAGCATCCGAGATACGGCGCGGTGATGGCATGGCGATGGCTGGCAATGGCTGTGTTGGCCAGAGGTCAATGGGCTGCCGTAGCGGCTGGCCGCCTGATGGCGACGATGCCGGTGATGAAGGCGAGATCGTAGTCATGCTGGTGCTACTTCCTGGATAAAGATCTATCTCATGTCATCCCATCTATTCTTCCTTCTCTACAATTCTCATGCCAGGACGATGCCAAACTAACAGTCATGAGTGCCGGTGTCACTGTGCGATGGGATGTTCGCGGTCATGTTTGCCACTTTTTGCCTATAATGAGATGCAGGGCGACGCCAGCCGGATGGCACTGGAGACACTGGATGACATGATGCGCTGCCCATCGGAGCAACAGCGTGGATTTCGCAACACAATATCAATCGCTGGTGAAAGACGTTTTCATCGAACACGTGCGCAACGATCTGGCGGATGGCGCGGATGCCACCGAACGGGCGCAGTACTATATTGAGCGCGGCAAGCCAGATTTTGTGCTGGCGTACCTGCTCGTCTGCGATCTGCCGGACGACGAAAAGCGCGAGTCGTTGGCGCAATCATACGAGCGCCGCGCCACGCTCACCGAAGAACGCGCGCGTGACTTCGACCGGCAATTTCATCGCGAGTTTCCGCAACTGCACACCAGCGCCGCCAGCGACCGCGCGGCGGCACGGCAGATTCGCGCCGGCAAAGCGCCGCGTCCGGGTGTTGGGCGCCAGCTTCCTATGCGATAATACTTTGAGAGAGACCAGGAGCAACCGCGGTGAACGAGCAGCAACGGCAGTCCCTACCTGGTGACGCAACGGAGACGGTCATAGATCCATACGCCACCCAGAAAACAGCGGCGGCGCGCGCGGCGGTGGCAGATATTCCTGATGGCGCAGTGATTGGCCTGGGCAGTGGCACCACCGCCGAGGCGATGCTTCGCGAGCTGGCGGCGCGTATGCAACAGGGCTTGCGCGTGACGGGCGTTCCCACCTCCGAGCGGACGGCGCGTATCGCAGCCTCGCTTGGCATCCCGCTGGCGGGACTCGACGACGTTCCAGCCCTCACCGCCAGCATAGACGGCGCAGATGAGGTGCTGCTGCCACAGCTTCATCTCATCAAAGGACGCGGCGGCGCGCTGCTACGCGAGAAGCTGATCGCTGCCGCCAGCCAGTATCGCATCATCATCGCGGATAGCAGAAAACTCGTTTCTGCGCTTGGCGGCACCTATGCTGTTCCTGTTGAGATCATCCCGTTCGGCTGGCGGCATATCGCCGCGCGCTTGGCATCACTCGGCTGCCAGACGACGCTGCGCATGGCACAGGCGATGCCTGCCGGGGCGACGCCCGGCCCGTATATCACCGACAGCGGCAACTATATTCTCGATTGCCATTTACCCGCCGGGGCGCTGGCGCAGCCAGAAGCAGTGGCCGCCGCCATCAAGTCAGTGGTTGGGGTAGTCGAACATGGGTTGTTCCTGGCCATGACGGAGCGCGTCTTTGTAGCGGGAACGGATGGTGTGCAGGTCTACGACCGGCCCCGTTAACTCGCGCAATTACACCATTCATTACGTCATCATCTGTCATTCATCATCGTGCGCAGGCTCCGGCGCAGGTTTATTCTTCGGCTGGTTGGAAATGTAATAGTACACATTGGCGGCGGCGGTGGCGCCAATGATGGGACCAAGCAAGTAGCAGAGGACATAGGCGCCCCAATTTACCGGCACACCGAGCAGCGCATCTATGAAATCGGGGCCAAATGAGCGAGCGGGATTGGCTGGTGCGCCGGTAATCGGCTCGAAGAAGAGGACGATAGCTGAAAGCGACATGCCGATAGCGAAGGCCGCCCAGCCGCTCGGTGAGCGCGGGTCCTCGGCAGTGGCGCTGATCGTCAACACGAGGAAAAAGGTGCCGAGCGCCTCGACCAGCAGCCCCTGCCAGACGCTGACGCCAGCGCCAAGTTCGACGGCGCCCAGATGCCCGATGGTCAGCGCATCGTGGCCGAGCGCGGGCAGAATCACCAGCGCGCCGGCGCTTGCGCCCAGGAATTGCGCGGCCAGATAGGGCAGCACTTCTGCGCGTGGGAAACGGCCACGGCTGGCGAGCGAGATCGTCACCGCCGGATTGATGAGGACACCAGAAATTTTGCCGACGATCATGATGATGATGAACAGCGAAATGCCGTCTACCAGCGCCAGAAAGACGATATCCGGTGCGGTCGTCGGCGCATGTGTCGCATGCAGGATCAGTTTGAGCGAGGCAGCCGCGCCACCGTGGAACAGCACCAGCAGGAAGGTCCCCAACGCCTCCGCGACGTAACGCTGGGTGCGAGTCGTCCCTGGCTCTTGCGTCGTCGGCTGCGCAGAGTCGTCACGTTGTTCCGATGATGCGGCGTTCTGGTGCTGTTGGTGTTGTTTAGGAGCGGGTTTGCGTCTGCTCATCCAGGCAACTTCCTTCGCCTTTCATAGTCTCATCGCCCTCTGAGCGTCTCATCGCGCTACCATAACTGCTCAGTCTCATGTGCGAGTGTGAAACAGCAATCCCCGTGCCTGATATGAACGATACATAAGGAAGGTGCAGGGAGGCAATAAAAACTGGGCATCTATTGATAGATGCCCAGACGGCCAACCAGCCGTTGCTTACGGAAAGAAGGACGGGAGCTAGCGAACGACGCGGGGCAGACGAGCCATGTACAGGTATAGATTCGCCGCTGCGACGCCGCCGACAATCGGACCGATCAGATAGGATACGATATAGGCCCACCAATCTACATTCGTTGGCGTTCTGAAGAAGATCCAGTCAATGATGTCCGGGCCGAAGGCGCGGGCCGGATTGACGGCAGCACCAGTGGCCGGGCCAATCGCCATGATGATCGCGCCGAGCGCCAGTCCGATGGTCAGGCCGGCCCAGCCGGCGGGCGAGCGCTTATCCGCCGCCGTCGAGATGACCGCCAGTACGAGGATGCCTGCGCCGATGCCTTCAATCACCGCGCCCTGGATGAGATTGGTATTGGGCGCCAGCGAGGGAGCGCCCAAGCCCCCAACAGTGGCCGCCAGCTTACCGTATACGATGAGGATGCAGGCTGCGCCGATGGTGGCGCCGAGGAACTGTGCGCCGAGATACAGCGGTACGTCACCCCAGTCGAACTGCCCGGAGGAGGCCAGGCCAAGCGTGACGGCTGGGTTGACATGCGCGCCGGAGACGCGACCAACGATCAGGACGATGATAAACAGCGCCAGCCCATGCGCCAGCGCAACGAGAACGAGTTCCGCGCCTGTGGCAATGAAGTGATGGTTGTGGGGCAACAGCGCGGCTAACGTGGCGGCGCTTCCGCCGATAAGGGTCAGCAAGAATGTACCGAGCGTTTCAGCGATAAACCGCTCTACCTGGGATGGTTGACGCACATGATTCCCTTTCTTCTCTCGGCCTCATTCGTCGCTTCGCACACTACCTGTTCCCGGCGACCGGCAGCGGCAGAGCGAGAAACACAGCCATTCTCACGAGTACAAACGTATGACCACATGCTCGCGCAACAACCCGTGTGCCAGCAAAGCAATTTTTCTCGCCAGTCTTTACGTTATGCTTTAGGATGACCCTTTTGTCATTGTCACACTTTTGTCATCAGCCTCGCTCTGACCGCGCGTAAAGAGCGTGGGCAATAGCACGTATAGAACGCTATAGAAAGCGCAGAGTGAAACATGGCACAGTTGCAGACACTCGATATCCAGGCGCCACACGGCATGCTGGAAGGACTGCTGCGGCTGCCGGATAACCAGGAGCAGGCGCGGATGGCGGCGCTGGTCTGCCACCCACATCCGATAGGCGGCGGCACCATGCACAATAAGGTGGTCTTTCGCGTGGCGCAGGCGTTGGGAGATCTCGGCATGCCGGTGCTCCGGTTCAATTTTCGCGGCGTCGGGCGTAGCACTGGCGCCTTTGACGAAGGGCGCGGCGAGGCGGACGACGTGCGTACCGCGCTCGATGAACTGGCGCGGCGTTTCCCCGCGCTGCCGCTCTGCCTGGCAGGTTTCTCCTTCGGCTCGTGGGTAGGATTGCCGGTCGGTTGCGCCGACGAGCGTGTGCGCCAACTGATTGGCGTGGGGGTGCCGGTCGCCACACTCATGAGCGATGTACTGACCGGCTGCGTAAAACACAAGCTCATCGTGCAGGGCGAGCAGGACCAATATGGGGGAGCGGAACAATTGCGCGCGTGGTTCGAGCGTATCCCAGAGCCAAAGCAACTGGCAATTGTCCCCGCCGCCGATCACTTCTTCCTCAACCAGCAATCCCAACTCTATCAAGCCGTCTATGATTACTTCGCCGCCGGCCATTCGGTTCTAGGGTCCTTCATGTGAGAGTGATAGCCCAACAGAGATGGCCATTCGGGCTAGCCAGCGCATGACCCAGCCAGCCTGAGCTGTGCATCAAGAGCGACGATTTTATCGCATTTTCGGCCAATTCCTCAGATTTGCCCTCGATACCCGCTTGACAAGAAGGCGTGATTGCGGCATACTTGCCCATGTCAAGCAGTCAACCGCGACGTTTGCGGTTGAGTCAGGCGGGATCAATGGGCTTCCAATGCTGCTGTCCCCAGAGCCGCTATGTCTCCTGCAAGCGACGCCATCGCTCTCGCCAGCGCGCCGCGCGTTCCCCGCCGCTCCAAAAACATCCATCAACTTCGCCATCCCATCGAATTCCCAGGTTGGTTCCGCTTCAGGACAACACTGGATATCCCCGGCATGATTGCCACCAAGATCCATAGGAGAAGTTGTTGATGCCCAGATATTCCTTCCGCTCGCTTCAGATCACGCATCTCCGGCGCATCATGACACCCTTCGCGCTGGCGTTTCTCCTGGTCAGTTCGTTGACCATCGGCTTCACCGTGAAAACGGCCCACGCCTCTGGTTTCATCGGCCCCAAGCACTATTACATGGCTATCGGCAACTCTATCAGTTTCGGCTATCAGCCAGACCTGAACTGGGCCGATGGCTACACAACCGATTGGGCCAACCAGATGCAACAGCGTGACTCCGGCCTGGAGTATGATAACCTTGCCTGCCCAGGCGAGACCACCACGACCTTCCTGAATGGCGGCTGTCCGTACTGGTATATTCGCAAATATTTCTATACCGGCTCACAGATGTCGGCGGCGCTCACCTATCTCTCGCAGCACGCTGGTCAGGTCAGCCCGGTCAGTCTGGATATCGGCGCGAACGATCTGCTGCCATGCTACTCCAATGGGAGCATCAACACCTCCTGCGGCAATAGCGCGCTGAATACCGTGCGGACGAATCTGCCGATCATCGTCTCGAAAATCAAGAACGCGCTGCACGGCACTGGCGACTTTTTCCTGATGAACTACTACGATCCCTATCAGAACGCCGCCCCGAGTACGCTGACGTGGGTGAACCAACTGAACAGCATCATTGCACAGGTGGGCCAGCAATATGGCGTGCCCGTCGTGGATGTTGCCAGTATCTACCACACCAGCAGCTACCCCAATGGCGGCAACCCTGCCATCTGCAACTGGACATGGTATTGCAGCATCTTCAGCGATATCCACCCCAATAGCAACGGCTACACGGCTATTGCCGGTGGGTTCGAGTCGCTCTCCGGCTATTGATCTGGCAATAGTGTGATGCCAGTAACAAAACTGCTGCTGGGCGGTAATTGGTGCCGCTAGGCAAGCCCAGTCAGTTGCTCGCAGACGGCCCACAGACGACGGGCGGCTTCTTCGTCATACGAGGCGGCGGATGAACGCGCAGGCTTCTGCTTGACGAAATAGACACCGCTCGTCGTCGCCACTTCTGGGGATGTCGCCAGGTATATCGTGGTCTCTGCGCCGCGTTCCGGGCTGATGGCAAAGGGCTGCACGAGTGTCATTGCCAGGCGCATGAACGGACCACTTTTGCCGAAGTTCGTGGCGACGAAGCCGGGATGCAGCGTATTGGCCGTCACCTCTTGCCCCTTCAACCGGCGCGCAAGCTCGTAGGTGAAGAGGATATCGGCGAGTTTCGACTGCCCATACACGCGCAGGCCACGATACCGGTGGTGTTGCTGTTGCAGATCATCAAAGGGGATAGTTGCACCGGCATGCGCCATCGAAGCGACGGTGATGATGCGCGCTGGCGCGCTCGCTTGCAGTGTGGGAAGGAGGAGATTGGTCAGCAGGAATGGGGAGAGGACGTTTAAGGCAAAGGTCATCTCTAAGCCGTCGGCGGTCTCCTGGCGCGACCAGAAGACCGCTCCGGCGTTGTTGATAAGGACGTGCAGGCGTTCGTAACGGTCTGTCGCTTCTTTCGCCAGCCGGCGCACCTGCTCCAGTGATGAGAGATCGGCGATCAGGAAATCAACGGCGTTGTTGCCGGTTTCCTGGCGGATGCGGGTAACGCAGGCTTCGGCGCGTTCGGGGCTGCGTGCTACCAACGCGACAGTGGCGCCACGCCGCGCCAACTCCCGCGCCGTGATGTAGCCGATGCCGGAGGTCGCGCCGGTTATCAGGCAGATGCGGTCGCGCATCTCATCGCTCGCTGTTGCCATGTCCTCTATCGCTCCTAAGAACCTTGCGCGTATGAGCGCAGAACATTGTTGGATTCCCTTCACAATCTGTAGCAGGTTTTTACACTGTTTGGCAACATGAGCAGCATGAGCAGGACATGGCGATATTGTACTCCGCTAGCCATTCATGCAAAAAATGGGTCTGACCAAGCTAACTCAGTCAGACCCGTGACAATACTTGTGCAGGCTAGCTGCGCAGCCGCTCCAAGACCTTTGGGTGGCGCAGCTTCGCCAGCGCGCCGGCCTCGATCTGGCGCACGCGCTCGCGCGTGATGCCAAGCTGGCGGCCAACCTGCTCCAATGGGAAGGTATGGCCGGTGTTGCCCAGCCCAAAGCGCAGTTGCAGCACCAACCGCTCACGCGGCGTCAGCACGTCTTCGAGGACATCCTGCACCTCTTGCTTCATCGTGCGCGTGGTGGCGGCCTCTTCCGGCGAGGTGCTGGCTTCATCGGCCAGCACGTCACCTAGCTCCTGCTCCTCGTCCTCACCGACGGGAAGCTCCAGGGAAATCGGTGTGCCTGGGGCGGCCTCCAACTCGTGAAGTCGCTCGACATCAATTCCCAGCGCGTCCGCCAACTCGAACTCGGTCGGTTCGCGGCCCATCTCCTGTACGAGCCGCTGCCGCTCGCGCCGCACACGATTCAGCGCGGTGTTGACATAGACTGGCAGGCGAATTGCCCGCCCTTTGTCTGCGACAGCGCGGCTGATGGCCTGGCGAATCCACCACGTTGCATGTGTGCTGAAGCGGTGCCCCCGGCGCCAATCGTAGCGCTGAACGGCGCGCATCAAACCGATATTGCCCTCCTGGATCAAGTCCAGCAGGGAAAGGCCCCGGCCAACATAGCGTTTGGCGATGCTAACGACCAGGCGTAGATTGGCCAGGACAAATTGCTGTACCGCTTCTTTATCGCCAGCTTCAATGCGCTTCGCAAGATCAATTTCTTGCGCATGGCTGAGCATAGGAACGCGGCCAATCTCCCGCAGATACGCGGTGATGGCATCTACCTCCGCCGCTTCGCCACGTTCGGCGGCACGCGCCACTTCCTGCACCCGGCGCAGCCGCGCAGCACTCACATCCGCTTCGTCTGGCAAATCTACGAGCGGTACGCTATCCGTTTCCATGGCATGAATGCCATTTCCAATAGCTTCGTCTTCCCGCACGCGAGCCTCCTCTTCCTCGTCGTCGACGATGTCAACGTCCGCGGCAAGGAGCTGCTCAACGGCAGCATCGAGGTCGCTCAGCTCCTCGATTTCCGGCGCCACGTCATCTTCTTCGTGATCATCGAATGCCAAAGGATGCGTCTCCGCAGCGTCCGAAGGCGTTTTGCGTAGCGCAGCCTCTAACTCTGCCCTGCGTATATATCCTCGCTTTCGCCCTTCTTCGATCAGGCGCGCGACATCTTGGTTGTTGGTGGTATCCATTGTAGGCACGTTGTTCATCCACCGGGCCAGTAGCGTGTCATCACACGCATACCAGCAATCGCTCATGCAGACACGTATCATACGCTTTACGGGTAACAACGCACTCACCACAGAGACGTTTGCCCCCACAGACATATGACACATCACTGCGAAAACAATGCCACCAGAGCAGGGAAGGGTGGCGCGCTTCTACTTACTGAAGAATAGAGCGCCCATCACCCCGCATGGTTTCACCTATTATACGAAATTGCGCTACAGGTGGTTACACAAATACATATCATACATCATCAGCCGCCACATTGCCGTGGCGCATGACACAAAAATGACTTACTAGAGAATCGTAGCGTATGAACAGACATTTTTGCCACCATCATGCCCTTCTTCTCATTCTTTCTCCCTTCCTCACGCAGATAGGCCCGGTCGCGCTTTCCGCGCTCAACCGGGCCTCGCATAGCCTGGATTACCAATCTCATGCCGCCAGCGCAGCCGAACCGAGAGCCTGACTACAACCAGAGAAACCAGAGAAACAGCGAACAACCACATACGATATATGATAGAAACGGAAGATTTACCTCGATTTTGCCGGGCGAGGCAAAAAGCAGAGGATAGGCGCTCGCGCTCTGCTCAGATGAACGAGAGAGAGCCAAGCCGTGCGACCATTAGGAGCGGTGCGCTGAATGCGTTGCCGCATGTACACGTCACGCCCTAGCAACCCAGTCATCTGCTGGGGGTCTTTTGTGGTGGGACG
>JAJPKE010000020.1 GCA_021323855.1 Chloroflexota bacterium
CCCTCTCCCGCGCACGGGGATGAGCCTCCGCCATGCGAAGCATGGAAGCACTGCCTAGCAGTGCGGAGGAGGCGATGAGCGAAGCGGAGGGGCTGGGGGTGGGGGCTACCGCCCGCGCTGCTTCATGATGCTGGCCTGCGCTGCGACGAACTGTTTGTTCAGTCCAGTGAGCCTGCTGCGCTTCCACTTGAGATAGTCGTCATAGAAGCGGAACATTCCGCCGTATGGAATGCCATCGTCAGCCTGTTTGGCGTCTACAAAGAATTGGGGAATGGCGCCAAGCACGCTCCAACGTGGATCCAACGACGGACCAATGAGCAGCATAGCGAAGTCTTTCTCCACCTGATCTTGCTCTAATAGCAAGCCGACCTGATGATAGAACGATAGCAGATCATGCAATGGCTGGTCTTTGGCGCGTTCAGTCTGCGCATTGGCGCTGACGGGAGCATTCGGGTTCGCGCCCGTCAAATCGAGCGCCGTAAAATAGGCATAATACTGATCGAGCGTCTTCACCGCAGCCCAGTTGGGATCTTTGCTCACAGCACGGGCCAGCGAGCGACCTTCGCGGATTTCATTGCTGTTCCATGCCTGGTAGATTTCCCAGGTATTGGTGTTTTTGCGACCACTCTGCGAGTCCCTGAGAGTAAATATAACGGTGCCAATGGCAACCAGCACGCTGACGACGCTGACGAGTATTGCGATAGCGTTCTGCGGACTGCCAAAAATCTGATTGATAAGTTCTGGTATATTCACTCCAACCTGCCTCCCGCTCAAAACACAACCATACGAGTTGCCCGTAGTGTAGCAGAAGCGGGCATTGCTGTCACTATTGCTCCGCCATTGGTTCTACCTGCT
This sequence comes from Chloroflexota bacterium, assembly GCA_021323855.1. Classification (GTDB taxonomy): domain Bacteria; phylum Chloroflexota; class Ktedonobacteria; order Ktedonobacterales; family JADMIN01; genus JAJPKE01. Next base: position 856 of record JAJPKE010000020.1, read on the forward strand.
TTACTTGCTCTACCTGCTCGTGGACGCCAAAAAAGAATGAAAAGAGATATGGGATGTGGCAATTCCAGCTAGTGGCCTGCTGGTGCGGTTGTGCTATTGTCTAGAGTGCCACTGCGCATGGTCAGCGGATACTCTGTGATTTTCAACGGCTCTCCTACAAGAACCAATAGACACCGAGGAGTGGGAGGGAAAATGTATGCGCGAGATGAACCAACCCGGCCAATCTAACCAGTCCAATCAACCCAATCAACCCAATCAACCCAATCAGAGCGATGCAGCCAGCACAGCCAGCCAGACCAACCGGGCCAGCCAAGACGCCACGACCGATGAAGGAACGCCTTCCAGCCAGTCCAGCGCCATGCAGGTCGTCTACGACGATTTTTATCTGTATAGCGGTTACTTCAACCACCCAGCTATCTGCCATCTGCGCATCTACATCGCGCGTGGCTCGTTGCCGGTGGTGATTGCCACAGAACTGGACAACAACATCGGCGTCAGCATCACGCATCAGTTTGCGGAACTGGCGACCGATGTGTGGCGGCAGCGTCTCCTGCCGCAGCATTCGCAGGCACGCGACGGCTGCCTGTGGATCGAGCATCACCCTGGACGCCGGGCACAGACTCAGCCACAAACAACGGACCAGGCGGCGAAATATCCTGGTGGAACGCCTGAAACGTTCGACCGTGTGCTCTTCAATTTCACACTGGGTGATGACGGAGTGGAGCGTCTGAGCGAGCCGGTGCGCGTTCCCATGTCACGCGCCGAGGTGGAGCGCATCATTGGCCAGTCCTTTGCCACCCCGCCGCGCCGCCATCCATCCTGGACCTCATAACGATGCTGTGATAGCAGATACGCGCTCCCAGTCATCAGCCGAGAGCGCGTATCATCTGTTCATGTATGTTCAATCGAGCGTTGGATTACTTTTCGCTGACCTCTTCGGTAAGCAATTGCGACGTTTGTAGCTGGTGCATGCGTCGCCAGCAGGCGGCAGCGGCAACCACCTGATGATTGAGAACTTTGCCTGCGCTCTGCAAGCTCGCCACCGCTGCGACGGCCTGGAGGTTGGTCATCCAGAACTGGTCTGCCAGTTCGCGTACACTGGTATAGGGCTGCAACTGCTCGTTGACAAGAGCAATCGCCTGCTCATAGGCCTGCCGCCGTGTCTCAATGGGATCAGTGGCGACGACATTTGCCGCTGTCCGCCACATGTGCAGGGTTGACTCCAACGCGGTATGTGAAGTTGTTGATGCTGTTGCTCGCTCGACTGTCGCCGTAGTCATCGTTTCGTGCCTTTGCCTTTCGTTGTTCTATGCGCTGTGTTCGTGGCCGTTCGTCTGGTCCCCAGCCAGATGATGACCGGCCCCACACGGTTTTTGTCTTCTGTGATATAGTATGCCTGATGCGGGTTGATTAGATCAAATCAAAAAGGCGCGGAAGATGATTAGTAACACTAATAAATGGGCGCAGATCGAGCTGCGCCATCTGATTGCGCTCCAGGCTATCGCTGAAACCGGCTCGTTTGGCCGGGGTGCGCTGCTGGTGGGCTATACGCAGTCCGCTATCAGCCAGCAGATCGCCGCGCTGGAAGCTATTCTTGATGAGCGGTTGATTGAGCGGTCGCGTGGCCCGCGCCCGATTCAACTGACGGAGCCGGGGCGCGTGCTGCTGCGCCATGCAGAGGCCATCGTTGCGCATCTGCATGCGGCGCAGGCGGATATCGCGGCGTATCAGGCCGGCGAGATGGGCGTGCTGCGCGTGGGCACCTATCAGAGCGTGGGGACGCATCTACTGCCGCTGGTGGTGCGGTCGTTTGCGGCGGCGTGGCCGCAGGTGGAGATCCGGCTTACCGAAGCGACCGGCGATGAGCCGCTGCTGGCGTCGGTTGCCAGTGGCGATCTGGACCTGGCGTTCACGACGATACCGCTGCTCGATGGTCCATTCGCCTCCGTGGAGTTGCTGACAGACCCGTGGGTGCTGCTGCTGGCGGCAGATGCGCCGCTGGCGGAATCTGCGCGCGCAAACGGGATGGTGGAACTAAGCGAACTGAAGGATTATCCACTGATCGGCTTTCGCCAGTGCCGTGCCACGGCGGAATTTGAGGCCTATCTGGCGGAACATGGCGTCTCACTGCGGACGATCTTCCGCTCCGAGGACAACGGCACGGTGCAGGGATTGGTGGCGGCGGGTATGGGGGCGGCGCTGATGCCACGGCTGGCCATCGAGCCGGATGCAAACCTTGTGGTGAGCGCGGCGCGTGCGCGTGGAACCGACATTCCGCCGCGTATCATCGGCCTCACCTGGCACCGCGACCGCTATCGCTCGCCCGCCGCGTATGCCTTCGTCGAGGCGGCGCGCCAGGGAGCGGCGGCGCTGGCGTCCGTGCGCGGCGACGGCATACGCTATATAGAATCGCCCACGTCGTCTGATGCGACCGATGGCGACGAGCAGGTGGCGGCGGTAGCTGTGCAGGCTCTTTGAGATGGATGAGGAATGGGACCAGATGGACCAATCGCACTCGCATCGGTCGCAGATGAAGCGACCGCCGCAGATGGGAGAGATGAAGCGGGTGGCGGATGCGCAGGCGTTGACGCTACGCGCTGAGCTACGCGCACGCATGGCGCTGGATAATCTCACGGCGGAGGAGGTGGCGCGGCAGGCGAAGCTCGATCTCGCCAGCGTGACGGCCTTCCTCGATGGCAACTCACTCAATCCGCGCTGGCAGGAGAAGCTGGCGCGCTGGCTGGCAACTGATAACGGCTGATTGTGGCTGGCGGGCTACCTATCGCGCTACCGTTTCCCGGCGGCTATCTGCTGCTGGAACCACTGCATGATCTCGAACCAGCGCGCTTCAGGCAGTTGTTGATAGCGTGCGACATGGAAGTGTTCACCCAACTTCGTGTAGATACTGGCAAACGATTGACCTGATACGTCGTTGAGTCGTTTAGCCAGCGCCCGCACTGTTTGCTGGTGTTCCGGTGAGAGCGTTTCGGGGCCGAGCCGCTCCAACAGTTCGGGCACCATGCGCAGCAATGCCTCGTTACCCTCCATGCGGCTATGTAACTCGCCAATCTGTTCCTCATGCTCGTTCAATTGATCGTCGTGCTCGTCCAATTTGGCGTCCACATATTGCATCTGCGCCTGCATCTCGCGCATTTGCATCTCGAATTGGCCCTGACGCCGATAGAGCGAGGCCAACCGTTCCAGGTAATCTGCCCAGACGAGTGAGGGTGCGTCCTCATCTGGCTTGTTCCGGCGTAGTTCAGCGATCTCTTGCGAAGCAGCTACTGGAGGCAGTGGTTGTGCTGTTACTTCTTGGAGCTTTTCGGCCCCAACTTTAGCAAGCCATTGCTTGATCGGCTCCGCTTTGTGCGACGGAATAGACTGAATGATACGTAAAAGCGTTTCGGTATCGGCTGCATCTGTTTCGCGTTCAACCCCGTCCCGTGATCGCATGAGCATACGCCTACACTTTGTGGACGCATCTCTAAAACCCTCATCTGTTATGCGTTTGCGCATGGCATACCAATATTTGCGGGGAGCATTGCTGTCTGTTAATAGACCTACTACATCAATTACTGAAAAGAACAAACGGTTATCATGCAACACACGCCGTATGGTGCGATCCGCCTGTTCTTCGATCAATGCCAGTGCGCGCTCGTCTTGCGTCTCGTGCCCGTCGTCATTGCTCATGTGGTTTGCCTCCGAGATACACAACAATCACTCATCTTCTTTTCGTTTTGTGTCGCAATGCTCGCATGTTCGGGTCTTTTGGTATAATCGCTGGTGACTATCCATCGCGCTGGAGTATCGGCCAAGATAGAGCAGCGCAACGGTAGTTTCATGCCCCGGCTCTGCTAAGCGGCTGCGCCGGGTTCATTTTTTGGGCTGCGCTCCTCCTTTTCCTCTGGATGATCGCGCACATACTGCTCGATCTCCGACACGCGCAGATACACTTTGTTGGTGCCCAACGCTGGCACTTGCTCGAATATGCCGCTTCTGATGCGGCTGTTGAACCATCCCCGCGAGTGCCCGTACTTGACCATTGCCTCAGTAATCCAGATGAGGCCTTGCTCCTCTGGTGTTGGCATAGCTACAACCCCCACTGATGACCGATTGGCTTTCGTGGTGCTTGATGCACACTTGCCTGCTCTGATTATAATTTGTTAAGCATCAATCGTCAATGTTTGGCACAAGACATACAAAAGCCCCTCGCTCCAACGTATCAGAGCGAGGGGCTTGGGAATCGTGAAGAACGGTTAGTTTTGCATCTGGCCGAAGCCGCCGGGGTAGGGCGTCTGCGGGCTGTTGACGCCATTCATGCCGTTGGCGTTGTTCGGCAGCAGCGGTGACTGTGGCGCGGGCGCGTCGTCGGGCAGCGGTTGCAAGCCTACCGTTTCGGCGTTGGGCGTCGGCGCCACCTCCGCCAGACTCACCCCCGTTTCGATGAGAATCTGGCTCAGTTGCCGCGCGTCGAGCGTTTCATGGCGACGTAGCTCCGTGGCGATGCGTTCAAGCGTCGGTTTATGTTCGGTGAGCAACTGCTTGACGCGCTGATACGCTGTCTGCACCAGGTCGCGCGTCTCCTCGTCAATCACCGCCGCCGTCGCATCGCTGTATTCGCGCTGGCCGAAGTCGCCACCAGAGCCGAAGGGACTCGTCCGGTCGCTGAAGGAAATCAGGCCCAGGCGGTCGCTCATGCCATAGCGCGCCACCATGTTGCGCGCGATCAGCGTCACCTTTTGCAGGTCGTTCTCCGCGCCGGTGGTGATGCTGCCGAGCATCACCTCCTCCGCGCCACGTCCGCCGAGCGCCGTCATCAGCAGGCCGAAGAGATAATCGCGCGAGTAGTTGTAGCGATCATCCAGCGGCGTATACTGGGTCACACCCAGCGCCTGTCCACGCGGCACAATCGTCACCTTTGTCACCGGGTCCGAATGCGGCGTCAGCAGACCGACCAGCGCATGCCCTCCCTCGTGAACGGCGACGACGCGCAGGTCCTCTTCGCTCAGCACCAGCGGACGCTCTGCGCCAATCTGGATACGGTCCAGCGCCTTATCAAAAGACGCCATCGTCACGCGATCCTGATTGTTGCGCGCCGCCAGCAGCGCCGCTTCGTTGACAAGGTTCGCCAGGTCTGCGCCGACCATACCCGTCGTGGCGCGCGCCAACTGCTGAAGGTCCACATCGGGAGCCAGTGGCACGCCGCGCGTATGGATCATCAGAATCGCCTGGCGACCTTTCCAGTCCGGGCGGTCCACCGTCACGCGGCGGTCGAAGCGACCCGGACGCAAGAGCGCCTGATCGAGACCATCAGGGCGGTTGGTCGCCGCAATCACCACGACGGCCTGGCGCGTATCAAAGCCGTCCATCTCCACGAGCAACTGATTCAGCGTTTGCTCGCGTTCATCGTTGGTCGTCAGGCTGGTGCCGCGCTGGCGGCCAACGGCGTCAATCTCATCAATGAAAATGATGCTGGGCGACGCCTTCTTCGCCTGGTCGAAGAGGTCGCGCACACGGCTGGCGCCGACACCGACCAACACCTCGACAAATTCGGAGCCGGACATCGAGAAGAACGGCACACCAGCCTCGCCAGCTACGGCGCGCGCCAGCAAGGTCTTGCCGGTTCCTGGCGGGCCGACCAGCAGCACGCCTTTGGGAATCTTGCCGCCGAGCCGCTGGAATTTCGCCGGTGTCTTGAGGAACTCGACCACTTCTTCCAGTTCGGATTTCGCCTCATCAACGCCGGCGATGTCGGCGAAGGTAGTGCTGGGGCGGTCCTCCATGATGAGCTTGGCGCGGCTACGCCCAAAGTTGAAAATATTCTGCTGGCTTTGTGTCGCGCGGCGCGAAATCCAGACGAAGATCAAGACCAGCAGCAGAATCGGTACGACGTTGAAGAGAATCGCCACCAGCAGATCGTTGCCGCTGGAGAACTTGGCATCCACCACCGCGCTCGATGAATCCAGCAGCTTTTGCAGTGCGGCGTCGTCGTTGTAGGGATATTCCGACTTGAAGCTGGTGGACTTGACACCGTTGTAGCTAAAAGCGTCTTTGAGCGTGCCAGTGATATGCTCGTGGTCGGTGATTGTCACCGTTGCCACATTGTTCGCCAATACCTGCTGCTGGAACTCGGTATAGGGCAGGTCGAGCGTTTGTTGATCGCTGTTATTGCTGGAGAAGTAGACGTAGCCGTTGTAGGCCACGAAGAGCAGCAGAATGAAGAGGATCAGGCGCGAGACCCAGCCCATGCCGCTGCTGCCGCGTGGCTGGCCGGCGCCGTTCGGTCCGTTCGGCCCCATCTGTGGTGGGCGTTCCGGCCCCATCGGCTGACGCGACGGTGGACCATCCTCTGTATTGCGAAGCGCGTCGGTGGCAGCAGGCACGCCCCGGTTTTTGCCTTTTGGTGGCTCCTGCTGCTTTTGCGCTCGATGTGATCGCTGACCAAACATGGCTACTTGGTACCCGCTTTCTTGCACCAGGGACAGGCGCCACGAATGCGGTGCCATACGCCCATTGCCTGCCGGTGAAGAACGGATGCCCCCACCAGGCCGAACTCGCCTCTCAATTATAACGCATACAGCGCATATGGTCCGCACGGTAGACCTACAGGATGTGCTGCAAGAATCGCTCGTCAGCAGCATACCGGCAGCCTGCGCCGATAGGCGATGACAAGATAACAACATGTATACGCACGAGGTGACAGTTTGGATGCAATTGGAGGCGGCCTGCGCACGACTCCGCCATCTCTGCGCGACCCGTGATGCCTTCTCTCCCTGTGCGTGCTACAATTCGTAGCAACACAAGGCGTTTTGGTTGTCAGGAGCGCGCGGGACGTATCACGTTGCATCAGGATAGCTGTATCTTGTATCGAGATATCGTAACCCCGTCATATTACAGTGTTCTTTCCAGCGCAGCTTGCTCCACTCTTTCTCAACGCTCAAAGGAGTTTTCCGTGACCGATCAACCTTCGGCGCCGGACGCCGCACAGCCCGCACCCGCCGGAGAGCCGGGAAGCATTGGAAGTATGGAACATATTGGAAGCATTGATGGAGTGATGTCGGCGCTGGCTGCGCGCCACTATATCGCCGACCGTGGCCTCGCCACCGCCATCTACCTCGCCTTGAAACGCCACAAGCCGCTGCTCCTGGAGGGTGAACCCGGCGTCGGCAAGACGGAGGTGGCGCGGGTGCTGGCGGATATGCTGGGCACGCGCCTGATTCGCCTGCAATGCTATGAGGGCATTGACCAATCAACGGCGGTCTATGAATGGAACTATGCGCGCCAGCTCCTCTACATCCGGGCGCTGGAACACTCCGACGGGAATAGCAGCCACGGCCATAGCGGCGCCAGCGTCAGCGATGTCTTCGGCCCGGACTTCCTGATACGGCGGCCACTGTTGCAGGCGCTGGACGCCACCCACGAGCGCGCGCCGGTGCTGCTGATAGATGAACTGGACCGCTCGGATGCCGAGTTCGAGGCGTATCTGCTAGAACTGCTCAGCGACTATCAGATCACCATTCCTGAACTGGGCACCATGTACGCCGCCGTGCCGCCGGTGGTCGTGCTGACCTCGAATCGTACCCGTGATATTCACGACGCCTTGCGCCGCCGCTGCCTGTATTATTGGATCGAGTACCCGTCACTGGAGAAAGAGTATGCCATTGTGCTGGCGCGCGTGCCGGAGGCGCCTGAGCGGCTGGCGCGTCAGGTGGTAGCGTTCGTGCAATCGCTGCGCGGCGAAGACCTCTTCAAAGCGCCTGGCGTTGCAGAGACATTGGATTGGCTGGCGGCGCTGGTGACGCTGGAACAGACGGAATTGACCGAACCCGTCGCGCACGATACGCTGGGTGCGCTGCTCAAATATCAGGACGACATCCAGAAAGTGACCAGCGGCAACCTGCTGGGGCGGCTGGTGGAGAAGGTGCGGGCGTCGCTGCATGGGTAGGATAGGGTGGCGGCTTTAAAAAGCCGGCGCACGTATATAGAGGCTAAATCTGGTTGGGTGCATACCGTATTATGATAGGACTTCAGTCCCGCTGTCGTGCCCCGGCTTTTTAAAGCCGAGATCGGGAATAGATTATGAGCAATACCGACGAAAATACGCCAACAAACGCTATTCCTTCATCGTCATCTCCCACGCCGCTGACGTCGCTGGAACTGGCGCAGGCAGATTTGCTGCTGGCGCGTATTGTGGACTTTGCGCGGCTCCTGTGGGAGCTTGGGCTGGATGTCGGGCCGGGGCGTGTCGTCGAGGTGGCTGAGAGCCTGCCGCTCATCAACGTCGGGCGCATGGATGAGTTCTATACCTTCTTGAAAATCAGCCTGGTCTCCAAGCATGAACAGGAAGCCATTTTCAACCAGGCGTTTCTCTATTTCTGGCGGCCACGCGGCGGCGAGACGCCCAATGAGGTGCCGCTGGAGCCGGACCGCAAGCATGGGCGGCGCACGCTGGCGCTGCCACAGCACCGTAAGGCCGACGACGAGCATGCGGCCACGCGCTTCCGATTGCGCGCCAACCCCGCTGGACAGCGGCACCCCGCCTCACGGCTGGCGCAGGCACGTCGCCAGCGTCGCGATGACGACGATGAGGAAGGCCAGCGCGCCCGCACCTATAGCCAGGATGAAGTGCTGCGCCGCAAAGATTTCGAGCAATTCACCTGGGAGGAGCTACAGGAGGCGCGCGCAATGATGTCGCGCATGCGCTGGCGGTTAGGCGAACGGAACACACGGCGGCTGCGGCCCGCGCGCCACGGCGCGCAGCTCGATCTGCGCCGCACCTTCCGGCGCAGCCTGCGCACCGGTGGCGAGCCGATTGTGCTGGCGCGGCGCACGATTCGCCGCAAGCCCAGGCCACTCGTCATCATCTGTGATATCAGCGGCTCGATGAGTCTCTATTCGCGGCTGCTGCTGCATTTTGTGCATACCGTCTCCAACGGCCTCAGCAATGTCGAAACGTTCGTCTTTGCCACCCGCCTGACACGCATCACCCGGCAATTGGCACGGCGCGATGTAGACGCCGCCATCGAGGATGTGACGAAAAGCGTGCAAGACTGGTCCGGTGGCACGCGCATCGGTGAATCGCTCCGCACATTTAACTATTTGTGGGCGCGGCGCGTGTTGGGGCGCGGCGCCGTCGTGCTGATTATCAGTGACGGCTGGGATCGGGGCGATGTGCGCATCCTGGCGGAAGAGATGGCGCGCCTGCGTCGCAACTGCCACCGGCTGATCTGGCTCAATCCGCTGCTCGGCCAGGACGATTACCGGCCAGTGACGGCGGGCATGCGAACGGCGCTGCCCTTCATTGACAACTTTCTGCCGGCGAACACACTCGATAGCCTGCTGGCGTTGGGGCGCGCGCTCGAAGCGGTGGACGACCGGCCACGCGCTGAACAGCGTGGCATGCGACAGATAACGCCGTCATCTGCAACGTCGCAAACTCGATCAGCAAAAGCGCGGCGGGTGATCCCATCGCGTTCTGAGAGTCCCAAAGGGTAGACAGCGGCGTCCAATTTGGCTAGGATGAACTGGCGCGTGGTATACCAATAGCGACATGCCTGAGCAGCGCAACACACTGCTGCTGACGATATCGTCATACTATGTACTAGGTAGAGCTTGCACTGCACGTGATCGGGTGGCATACGGGAGGGATGGCACATGGCGGTTGTTACCAGCATTATCAACCTGAAGGGTGGTGTTGGAAAAACCACCGTGACGATGGCGCTCGCGCATTATCTGGCTGGCGAGCATGCCAAGCGTGTCCTGGTGATTGACCTGGACCCACAGACCAACGCGACGATTGCGCTCGTCAACGAACGGCGCTGGCGCGAGCGCGACCAGTCCGGCCAGACGCTCTATCAGCTCTTCAAAGATCAACTCGACGGGACGCATCTCTTCTCCGCCCAGGAAGCCATCATGACGCGCGTTTCCAATGTTGCGGGCGGCGTACCAGGGCTGGACCTCCTACCGGCCAGCATTCGCCTGCATCGCATCCAGGACCGCATCACCAAAATCGCCGACCTGGATACCTTCCGCAATGGACCCGTCTACGCGCTACGCGAATCGCTGCGCGACATCCTGCCGCACTATGACCATGTGCTGATAGACTGCCCGCCGAACCTGGGCATCATCACACTCAACGGCATCGCCATCAGCCGCTATTTCCTGATTCCGGTGGTGCCAGACATCCTCTCCACGCTTGGCGTGCCACTGGTGCTGGACCGCATGGCGGATTTCGCTCTGCGCGCGCAGCACGAAATTTTCGGCCTGGGTATCATCGTTTCGCGCTTCCGCCCGACAAGCCGCCTGCACAAACAAACCGTAATGAGCATGCGCCGCGACGCCATTCCAGGCATTCACCCACCGATCTTCAATACCATCATCACCGAGGCGTTGGAGGTGGCCGAGGCGGCGGATGTAGAGGAGCCGGTTGGTTCGCTACGCCAGAAATTTGGCGGCGCTGGCCCGCACAAGCAGTTCAGCGCGCTGGCCGATGAATATTTGCGCTATGTTGGTGGCTAGGTGTGGCTGATTGCCGCTCGTCATGCGTTTTATAGAGAGTGCGGCACACATCGGCGCATCCAGGGAGCAACAGCCAATGCAGAATGAGCGTGGATCAGCGGCGCGGCGACGAACGACCGGCGTGCAATCCGTAGCCAGAGGGCGGAGCGGCCAGACACAGCCTGCGCGCGTAGCTGGCGGTGCGCCTTCCTTGCCCATGCGGGCCGCCACCACGCCGCACGTTTTATCCACCCCTTCTACGCCCTCCACTGCATCGGTTCCTTCCACTGGCATGAGCGAGATGACCAGTACTGTGGATGACGAGCCAACGATCATTGCCACAACGCATGAAACGCAGGAAACACCTCCGGCGGCTGAGGAAAGCGGCGAGACGGTAGAGACTCCGGCGACTGCCGTGGAGACGCCACACACGGACGAGGTGAACGCAGCCGCTCCCCCCGCAGCAGCGCCAGCAGTGATGCCTACAATAACGACGCCGGTGTCTGCCGGAGAGCCGGAGCCGGTGAATCCACCACAGCAGTCACAGCAGTCACCTCAGCCCGCGCAAGAGCAGCTACAACAGGGACAGCCTGCGCATGCTGCGCCGTACATATCATCTGGTCCGCGCCAGAATGAAGTCATCAGCTACGCGAACGCTGGCCTACCTCCATCACCTGCGTGGCAGATGCCACCGAGCATGCAGCGCCCCTTCCCGCAGGCGGCGCAGCAGCCACAACCACACGCCGCTCCGCATCCACAGAATCTACAGAATCCTCAATTGACGCATGTGCCCTGGCAGGTGGCGGACTCCTGGGGCACGACGACGCTCAACATCAGCACCAACACCGCCGCTGGCGCGAGCTATCTTTTCTGGTGGGTCTCCGGCCTGCTCGTCTATTTCAGCGAACGCAACAATCGGTTTGTGCGCTTCCACGCGCTGCAATCCGTCATCCTGACGAGCATCCTGACGGTCTGCGCTGTCTGCGATGCCATCTTCGCCGCCATCATCAATAATCTGGCGGTTATCGAGCATCAGAGTGTCTTTGTTCCTATCGGCTGGGGCGTCGTTGCGCTCCTGACGCTGGCAATCATCTTCCTCTGGCTGCTCAGCATGGTTGCCGCCTGGACCGGCAACTACCTGCGCCTGCCGGTCATCGGCGCGTATGCCGAACGCTACGCCGCGCCGCCGGTCCAGCCCTCACGCAGCCCGTTTTTCTAATGGGGTGGGTAGAACAGCTTGCTCACGTTATCCTCGCCAGGATGCAGGAAGTTAGCGAGCGCGTACTTGCCGTTTGAGCAGGTCCATTTCAGCAAGATGGTCACGAACGTGGCCCAACGCTGGATTGAGGCAACGCCATACTGGTGGGCGCTCAAACATCCAGGGCACTTCCTCACGCATGGCAGTTTCGAGATACACCGGATAGCGCGTCAGGTGCGCGGGCACATCCGGCGTTTCGTCGAGCGCCTCGTCTGGCGATGAGCGTAGCCAGTCGAGGATTGCCTGGTGGGTCGCGTCGGCATATTCCAGGATATCGTTGAGTTTCAGCGTGCGTGCGAGGTCATCGGCTTGCTCCTCAGTCAAGCCAACCCCTATGCCATGCGTGGCGAGCCTCCCACGGCCTTGCCAATAGGGCGCGTCAATTATCTCTGGAATCCCACGTATCAACGTCTGAAGCGCCCAGTCTTGCGTGCGGGCGACATGCCAGAGATCGAAAGCCAACAAGTTCGTGTGAGGAAAGATGCGTGTCGTCAATTCTTCAGCGCTGAGGTCATCAGCAATGTCATGAAGAATACCATTGACGCTGGTAAATTGACGCTCCAACAGCATCATTGCACGCATTGCGCACCTCGCTAGCTTGATTGCCTCACGGCTGGCTTTCGCTCTCCAACGGAGTTCATGCTCCGCAGTATAGTATGCCAATAGGAGACACTTGGAGCGCAATTTTGCCGACCTTGCACCGGGAAATGGTCTACCTGCCAGATAGTTTGCTACTATGTTTACTTACCAAGCGACGTTGCATCGACCAACACGACCTCCGTTTTGTTTTCTGCAGCGGCAGCGGCAGGAATGTATTCAGTGACCAGAAACTTGCCTTGATTGCCGACAGGACTAACCCCAGTCAATATGCCATTTTGATCGGGGATAATAGGATATGAGGCTTTGGTGACATCATTGACCAGCGTGAAGTCAGGTGGCTGCAAGCCATCAGTGGTCACGAGCCAATTGCCAGACACCGCCGTGATAAGTAGCACAGGCGGTAAATTGGCGGGAACGCCGGTATCGCGTACCACTTTGCCAGTGATAATATCTTCGATGACATAATCCTTGATGCCAGTGTTTGCGCTAGCGGCCACTGCTATGGTGTCGTGTTGCCCAACCCAAAGCACAGGCGGTGATGGGCACGGAAGCAAGTGATTGCCTACCAGCATCATAGATTGCATTTTGCCTAATTGCAGAATTAACACTTGCCCGTCAGGTGAGCTATCTGCTGCCAATTGCAAGGCCGTGAGTTCTGGCCCTTTGTCACTGGAAATCTGAGCCAACTGTTGCGACGCGCCGGTATTAGGAGCGAATGCGTAGAGGTACCCGCCCGTACCATTCTCACCAAAGCTGCCAGTGCAATAGATGGCGCGATTGTTCTGCCATCCCAAAAACATGCCTTCCTGCGCCAACACGCGCACTGGCCCGCCAGCACGAGGCGCAATCTCTGCAATACTATCCTTATTCTGATAGGTGCCTGTTCCGCCAATCCAACGGCCATCTTGCGAAACTTGCGGATAACTGAACGTTAGACCTGTCGAATGGACATTTCCTTGTCTGTCCATGATGAGCAGTGGGCCGGAACTTTGAGGAATGAGCAGCCCTGATGAATCATTGAACCAGCTTATACCGCTATCTCCTACCCATTCTCCGGCTGCGAGGCTATAGGGCGCACCTTGTTCTTGTCCAGCCAAATTATAGAGATTGAGTGTCGAGTTGCGTGTCGAATCATATTCCGCCACCAGCAACGTGCCGTCCGGTGAAGGATACAGGTACTTCGTTGGCGGTATATCGAGTTGCTGCGTTACCTGCGTAGGCGTAGCTGTCGATGCGATTACAAACGGCGTAGCGGTTGGTGTGGCGTGCGCCGACCCAGGCGAGGAGGCACCACAGGCGGTGATGCCAGCACCAACGATGCGCGTCCGCTGTAGCGGGTCGCGCGACCCGCGTGAATCAGCCACTTGTCGCATGCGCATGGATGCACCTCCTCGCCTGTTGCTCTGAACCTGTGGCCGCAGAAAGCCAGGTAGGTAGTGATGTAAGCGTTATCATCCATCACGCGCTTTGCTGATTTCATGTGACACTATTTTTGCACATTGGCAGCACGATTGACGAGGGATGCGCTGGGTCGTGGTAGACGCTTTGGTCGGCCACGATGAATTTGGTGGCCGTGGCTGGTGGTTCGCCGGTGCCGGGGTTGCGCGCGAAACGTGGATGCGCGCCGCTGGAGACCTGCACCCGCACCCGCTGCCCCCGGCGGAAGCGGTACGCGGTGGGCCAGAGCGCAAACTGAAGATGCCGCACGCCAGCGTTGTCCGGCGGGCATTGGTCCGGCTGCTCTGGCGAGAGGCGCAGAATGCCGTCGCAGAGATTGATGGATTTGCCGGATAGTTCCACGACACAGAGCCGCACAAAGAAATCGGTATGCTCCAGACTGGATTGCACATAGAGGTCAGCGGTCACCGGACCGATTATCTCCATGTCCTGCGCGAGCGGCGCGCTGGTGTAGACCAGCACATCCGGGCGTGCTTCCAGCGTGCGATTGTCCTTCGCGCCCATGCGTTTCGGCGAGCCAAGCGAGTTGCCGCCTACCGCCGGTGTTGGGTCGCTGGGGTCGTAGCGATAGCGGTCCGGCTCCGCATCTGCCGGCGCATCTGTGGAGAGCGCGCCGCCGGAGTGCAGATGCCAGCGTTGCGGCGTGGCGGGCGGCGGCCAATCATCGAAGTCACGCCAGGTGTTCGCGCCCATCACGAAGAGGCGCACTGGCTGTGTGCGCAGATGGCTGCGGTCGCCTTTGAGTTGCGCATCGAGCCAGGTGAGCGTTTCGCGTGTCATCGTTGGCGCGCTGGCGAGTTGCCCGTGATACCAGGGGCCGATGAGCAGGTATGGCTGGCGTCCGGCGGCGCGCAATCGCTGATAGTCTTGAAGCTGCCAGTCCAGGAAGAGATCATACCAGCCGCCCTGGAGGTAGATGGGGATGGACACGTCGCCTACGGTGGCGCTGAAGTCTACGGGTTTCCAGTAGTCGTCGTGCTGGCCGTGCGCCAGGGTGGTCTGGTAGTGACGCGAGGGCCGGCGAATGGCGATGCGGTCGGCTTCTTCGAGTGGCACATGCAGATAGGCGTGTTCGAGCCGGCGTTGGCGCTGATTGTCCGCTAGCATATTGCGCAGTTGCAGGCCAGTGGTGGCTTGCATCGTCATCATTGTGGACCAGCCAAGCATGTTTTCCAGCGTCAACGTGCCGCCCTGAAAGCGGAAGGTGTTGAAATCTGAGGTGGTGATGGAGGGCACGAGCGCCTTCAATTCGGGTCCGGCCTCGGCGGCGACGGCCCACTGAACGAAGCCCAGATAGCTGCCGCCGATCATCGTCAGTTCGCCGGAGAACCACTCCTGGCGCTTGATCCACTCAATCGTCGCCAGCCCATCCTGATGCTCGTTGCGCGCGTAGATAAACTCTCCGCCTGAGCCTGCCGTGCCGCGACAACTCTGCATCAACACTTGATAGCCGCGCTCTGCGAAAGGCAGCGCATAGATGGCGGCGAAGAAGCCGCGCCGTCCATACGGAGTGCGTACCAGGATGGTCGGGCGCTTGGGGCCGTTGCGCGGCGCATAGTGGTCTGCGAGCAGCGTCACGCCATCGGGCATGGGCACCTGGAGGTCGCGCGTGATACGGATGTCATGGGTTTCGGCTGGCGGCAATTTCATGAGCCGGCTGAGGATACGGCTAGTGAGACTCATCGCTGATGCCTCCTGTGGCGCAGTAGGGCGTTCTGGCTGATATGATGGCGTCTCTGGCTCGATTGCATGCACTATATCATGTTGCCAATTCGCTGTCATTACGTGAGAATAGATCGGGAGAGACCTCACCCCCAACCCCTCTCCCGCGAGGAGAAGGGAGGCAGAGAATGCGTTGCTTCTATTATCTGAGGAGCCAGGACTGATTAGGATGAAAATTACTGCGCTCGAACCACAAACACGCCACCCGGACCGCTATAATCTGTCGCTCGATGGCCGCTTTGCCTTCGCGCTTGCTGATACGCTAGTCCTCAGTGAGGGCTTAGTCGTGGGGCAGGAACTTAGCGCCGCCGATGTCGAGCGATTGCGCGCGAACGCGGAGGAGCGCCGTCTCTACGATGCGGCGGTGCGCTTTCTCGCGCCGCGCCCGCGCAGCCGCGCCGAGGTGCGCCGCCGCCTGCTCACACCGCATCCCAAGCGCCCGACGCCCACGCCGGAGACCGTTGAGCGCGTGCTGGACCGCCTGGAACGGCTCGAACTGCTCGATGACCGGCAATTCGCGGATTTTTGGGTGGAGAACCGCGAACGGTTTAGTCCGCGTTCGGCGCGGGTGCTGGCGCAGGAACTCCGCCAGCGCGGGGTGAGCCGGGAAACCGTCGAAGAGGTCAGCGAGCCGGAGAAGGACGAGGAACGCGCGCTGGTGGCGGGCAGGCAACGGCTCCGCGCGCTCTCAGGGCTGGACTACGAGACGTTTCGCACACGCCTGGGCCAGTTCTTACAGCGTCGCGGCTTCAGCTACGGCGTCGCTCGCACGGTGGTGCGCCAGCTCTGGGAAGAATCCGGTGGGGCCAGCAAGGATGACGATGAGGATGAGAGCGGCACGGGAGATGACTTTGAGTAGCGGGAGCCTCGCTCCTAGCCGAATGGCTAGCCCAGCCGCTGCCCCAACGGGGGATGTTGCTCTCTGCGCCACGGCATATGCTCCTGAGTACAACACCACCTCTCTCCACTCAGGGATGAGGATGGTGAGAAGACAGGTACAGAAGAACAGGCATGAGCCAACAGGAGCATCACAGCAATGGCCGAATCCACTGAATCCAACGAACAAACCACACCAACACCAGCGGCAACTCCAGCCGCCGCAGCGTCAAGCACGTCGAGCGCAGCAAGCGCCGCGACTACGTTGAGCGCATTCTCGGATGAGCTGGCGAACGTCGTCCAGCAGGCGTCCCGCTCGATTGTCACGATTGCTGCGCGTCCCCGCCAGTCCGCCACCGGCATCCTCTGGCGCGAGGGCGACCAAACCATCGTGCTGACCGCCGATCACGTGGTGGAGCGCGAAGACGACATCACCGTCACTCTGCCGGATGGCCGCGAGACCAAAGGGCAACTTATCGGGCGCGACCCGGGCACCGACCTGGCCGCCATCCGCTTGAGCGGCGTCGAACTGGGAGACGGCAGCGCGCCTGCCACGGTGGGCGAAGGGCTGCGCGTCGGCAACCTCGTCATCGCCATTGGCCGCCCTGGCTCGGATGGCCCGCGCGTCTCCTTCGGCGCCGTCAGTGCGCTGGATGGTCCACGTCGCTCCTGGCAGGGCAGCGAAATCGAGGGCGTGATCTACGCTGATGTCACGCTCTATCCCGGCTTCTCCGGCGGTCCGCTGGTGGACCTTGCCGGACATGTCGTTGGGCTGAATAGCTCACATCTGACCCGCCACAGCAGCAGCGCGATTCCCGTCGCTACGTTGCGGCGCGTCGCCAATACGCTGCTGACACATGGGCGCGTGCGGCGCGGTTATCTAGGTGTCGGCACGCAGCAGGCGCAACTTCCGGCGGCGCTGGCGCAGAAGGCCGGGCTGACGCAAGAGACGGCGCTGCTCGTCATCAACGTCGAATCCGGCAGTCCGGCGGAGCAGGGCGGTCTGCTGCTTGGCGACCTGATCGTCTCGCTTGGCGGCCAGCCCGTCAGCGATGCCGATGGATTGCGCGCGCAGCTTGGTGGCGATAAAGTGGGCCAGCCGCTGACCGTGAAGATTCTGCGTGGCGGCGAACCTCGCGATCTGACCATCACCGTCGGCGAGCGCAAATAAGTAATCCTCATCCCGGCCTTGCGGCCACCCCTCTCCTTGCGAGGAGAGGGGCAGGGGATGAGGATATGAACCTCCCTCTTAATTTTTGGAGCAACACTACATGACCATACCAATTCAACTCTCCGAGGCGCTGGCGGGGGTCGCCGGGCAACTGCGAGAGAGTGTCGTACAGGTGCAGGTCGGCGACCGGGGCATCGGCTCCGGCATCATCTGGCAGACGGGCGAGCCGGACGCCAGCGGAGCCGCCGAGGCCACAATCATCACCAACGCCCATGTCGTGCGCGCCGCGCGGCAGGAAACGTTTAAGCTGAAGCTGGCGGATGGCCGCGCTCTGGAGGCGCAACTGATCGGTGCAGAGCCAGAGATTGATCTGGCGGCGCTCCGTGTGCATGCCAGCGGGCTGCGCGCGGCGGAGATTGGCGACTCGGCGGCGCTGCGCGTCGGTGAACTGGTGATCGCCATTGGCAACCCGTTTGGACGCGAGGGCGCGGTGACGGTTGGCGTCGTTGCGGCACGCGCTCCCGCCGATGAAGATATCGCGCTTGAGCCAGCGGAAGAGGCGGAGCAGCAGGCGCCGTCGTCGAAGCGCCGCGAGCGACCGGGCGCGCGCTTCCATCATATCGAGGTGATTCAGGCGGATATCCGGCTCTATCCCGGCAACTCTGGTGGACCGCTGGCCGATGCGCATGGGCGCGTCGTCGGCGTCAATGCAATGGTCGGCGGCGGCCTGGGCTTTGCCATTCCCAGCCGTGTCGTGCGACAATTCCTGGCGGACCTCGGCCAGCAGACCGAGCCGGTCTATCTGGGCGTGGAAGTGCTGACCGTTCCGCTCGCCCCGGCGCTACGCCAGCGTGCGGGCATCGAGCAGGAGACGGCGGTGCTGATTACTGGCGTTATGGCGGAGAGTCCGGCGGAGGCGGTGGGTCTGCTGCCGGGCGATGTGCTGCTGGCGCTGGATGGACGTGCCATCCGCGACGCGCGCCTGTTGCCACGTCTACTCAATAGCCGCGCAACCTCCGGCGAGGGACCACGCACGTTGACCATCCTGCGCGGCGGCGAGCGGCAAGAAGTCTCGCTAACGCCAGCGGTCCGCAAGGCCGCCTGAGAGAGCAGAGGAATCGCGGCATTAAAATGCCGGCGCACGTTCTCTGCGGCCTGAAGGCCATTTATGGCTCTCAATCGTGCCCCGGCTTTTCAAAGCCGAGAAGCGACTACAAACTCCCCTCTCCCCGTAGGGGGAGGGGCCGTGGGGTGAGGTTTTTCTGTTCTCCCCTCTCCCGCGCACGGGGGAGGGGTCGGGGGTGGGGGCCTCGCAGCATGCTCGTCTATATCGTAGCAACCTATCCAACCATTCGCGCCGGACTGGCAGCCTTAGTACGCAGCCAGCCCGATTGGAGCGTGGTCGGTGAGGCTGCGCCAGCCACCCTGCTGGCAGAAACGCGCGGGGAGACCGGCGCTGCCACCGCTGTGCAACCAGCACATGGAGGAAATGAGCGGCAGGAATCGCTACCGGAATCACGACAGGATGCGATAGATGTTGTATTGGCCGATTTGGATGGCCTCGCGGATTCAGAAATGATCGCAAGCTGGCTGAGTCAGCTTGCGCCACGCGGCGGATTGGTGGTCATCAGCGCCGCCGGACCCAATGGGCGACGCGGCCCCGCCCAGGAAGAGCGCCTGCCCACGCGGCTGCTGGATGTGGTGATCCGCGCGACGGAGGAGTATGGACTGGCGTTCGGCGCGCTCCCCCGCGACGCCACCAGGGATGAACTCATCGCTGCGCTCACCGCCGTCGGTAATGGCCTGGTCGCGCTGGACCGGCGGCTGGCGGATAGTCTGCTCAGCGCCCGCGAACGCGCAACCCTCGCCGTGCCTGAGCGGCTCCCCAACGTCTCCGGCATCCCAGGCGTTGCCAACGCAGGCGAAACGCTGACGGCGCGCGAACTGGAAGTCTTGCAACTGCTGGCACAGGGGTTGCCGAACAAGCTGATTGCGGCACGCCTGCATATCACCGAGCATACCGCCAAGTTCCATGTCTCCTCGATCTTGCTCAAGCTCGGCGCCGCCAGTCGCACGGAAGCTGTCACCCTCGCTGCGCGCCGTGGCCTGCTGTTGCTCTAGTCCGCCAGTCTGCCATATCATGGCGCTGTGAAGGAGAGCGGATAACTGGTAGACTGGCTGGTATCATTCACATCCTGCGCCAGCACCGACCCCTGATACGTGTTCCCAGACCAGCAAGACATCTGCACAATCGAGATGGTATCGGTCGCGTTTGGCGCCAGAGACGCATCATGAGGCAGGCCATTCTGCGACCCACCAGCGTTGATCGTATAGGTGAAATCACCAGGCAGGTTGTTGAATCCCTGCCAGCTCCAACTCACGGCAGTTGATCCGACATTTGTTATGGCCTCCGACCCTGTGCAGTTATGGCCGTGTTGCTGCGAGAGCGACACCGCGCCGACCTGAAGTTGTGGGAGCGGTGGTGTTGCAGTGGCACTGGGGAACGCAGTTGCGGATGGGCTGGCGGTCGCGGAGGGATTGGCGGTTGGGGTTGCGCCGGGCGCTCCTGCCGGTGAGGTGCTGGCAGGAGTAGATGCCGTTGAAGTTGCGCCGGTGCTGTTGATTCCCGCCGTAACAGTTATGCCCGGAGCAGTATTGGTTGCTGGAGGAGTTGCTGCGCCGCCCAAAAATGATGCGATGGCGGCGTTATGATGGCTTGCGAAAAGGGCAACGCTGCTCAGCGCCAAGCTGAGCAACGCCAGCGCCAACAGCGTTCCTATCAGCGCTTTGGAATGAGGTTGCGTTGTCTTTTTGGCGGGGGGAAACGGAGTAATTGGCGCCGGGAGGGGTAAGGCGACACTGCTGCTCACCCCTTCATTGGCGGCGAGAGGCAGCGTCGTCTCAGAGTCGCTCTCAAAGCTGGTATCGGCGCTCTGCAACCAATAGAGCGGAATACTGAGTTGGACGCCACGGCTCGTGTCGTTCGCGCGCCCCTGCGTATCCAATTGATGACGCAACAACGCGCCGCGTAGCGCGAGGGCAAAGCTGCGCATATCGGGATAGCGGTCGCTGGCGGCGTAGGCCAGCGCCACCATCAGCGCATTGTCGAGTTCCGGCCAAATCTTCGTGTTATAGGTCGAAGGCGGTTCAATGCTGGCGGGCGTCTCTTGCTGCTTGCGCATCTGCTCCAGGCTTCTCTGCAACGCATCATCGGGAGTCACGCCAGTCAGCATCTCGTACAGCACAATGCCCAGGCTATAGATATCTGTGCGCTGATCCAGTGTCCCGCCCATCCATTGCTCCGGCGCCATATAACTTGGCGTGCCAATACGGATAGCTGGCGTGATTTGAGGGTCACTTCCGCTATTTTGCTCCGGCTGTGCGGCCAGCGTCGTTGCCATCTGGCTGGCAATGCCAAAATCGGTGAGGAACGCTTTGCCATCAGCGTTGAGCAAGATGTTTTCGGGCTTGACATCGTGATGCACTAGCCCCTGCCGGTGCGCCGCATCGAGCGCCGAGGCGATCTGCACGGTGATTTTGATGGCGGTGGCGGCGGGAATCACTGGCTCGCGTTGCAGGCGTTCGCGCAAGGATTCTTTGAGCAACGGCATCACGAGATAGAGTGACCCATGCGCCTCGCCGAATTGATAGATCGGCACGATATGAGGATTGTCGAGCGCAGCCACCCGGCGCGCCTCCTCGCGGAAACTTTCGATGTTGCGGGCCTCCGCATGCAGCGCAGGAGAGAGAACTTTGACGGCGACATCGCGCCCAAGTGCCAAGTCGCGTCCCCGATACACCTCCGCCATTCCGCCGACGCCGATCAACTCTTCGATGCGCACATCGCCCAGCGTTTCTCCCAAGAGTTGACCTGCTGGTGATTCCATCTGCCTCTCCTCTCATCCCATTGCCAAACAGGGTATAACACCTCATTGCCAGCGTCTATTGAGCATCATGCTGCTCCATTGTTCGGCAACCGGCTTCTCGTTAGCATAAACCTTGCCAACTCTGTCCGCTTCTGAGACGAAAAATCAGCAGAAACAGGCATAATTAGCTGTTCCTGCTGATTGCTTAGTGTTGCTTCTTGGGCCATTATTGAGAACGTTGCGAACATAGATGTTCGCTGAGTCCTGGTCCTAAATGCCCATCATGGTTTTCTTGCGGCGGAAGAGCAGCAGATATTCATCCACTGTGGATTGCCGCACAGTGATGCCCAGGCATTCCCATCCGTTCGAGCCTTCCTGCGCCAGCACGCGGACCATGTCCCCCTCCGGCGCTCCGACCGTTTTGTAGTCCCAAACATCCATCGCATATCCTTCGCCGGATTGCGCCTCCGTCCCAGCTATATTCGGTGTGCCTGCCATATTTTCTGCCATGACCTATTCTCCTCTCTCGCGGTAGCGCCGTTCTGTGCGCTATGTTACCGCGCTGTTGGTACAGATATGGCTCTTATCCTGCATAACGCGCGCCAATATCCACACCATCGTCCCGCACCATTGTCGCTTCAACGACGTTCTTCCCTTGTACGCAGAAATGCTGTTATGTCTTGTTGGACGGGTGGCTTGGAATATGCAAAGGAGTTCTAAGGAGTCTCGTACCTGATAGTGTGTCCCTGTTTTCGCTGGCGAAATCTCGCCTGGTGAGACGCCTCGCTAAAGCGAGGGAGGAGAATTTATGAATGCTATGAATACGACGAACACGATGGATACAGCCGTGCGCACTCTAGGCCAGGAGTGGTGGTTGTACCTGATGCAAGGCGTGTTGGGCATCATCTTTGGCATCATCGCGTTGGTCTGGCCCGGCGCCACGCTGAGCGTCCTGATCGTCTTGTTCGGTCTCTTTGCGCTGCTCACCGGCGTTGTGGGGGTCTTTGCCGCCATCGGGGCCGCTGGCAACCATCGGCCCTGGGGCTGGAAGTTGACCGCTGCGCTGCTGGGCATTCTCGCCGGACTGGCGATCCTGCGCTGGCCGGGAACAACCGTGCTATTCGTCCTGTACCTGATTGCCTTCTGGGTAATTCTCGGGGGGATTGTCGCTATCGTCGGCGCTTTTGCGGAACACGAGACGATGCGGCACGCCTGGTGGGTCGTCCTCTCTGGCGTCATTTCCATTCTCTTCGGCATCGCCATGTTCGCGTGGCCGGCGGTCGGCATCCTTACGCTCGTCCTGCTGGTTGGCATTTACGCCATCGTCGAAGGCATTATGCTCTGCTTCCTCGCCTTCCGCATCCGGTCGCTGCCAGAACGACTCTCAAATGTGACGGCGACACCGCCTGGCGCTATTCCATCGCTGTAGCGCAATGAGTGATTAGCTTTGCGCCTTCGCAGGAAATAGCCAGTTGCCGCCGGAGGAGGCTGGTGAGCCGATCAGCACGTCTTCTTCGTCCTGGATGATGGGCAGCGCCACTGAGAAGGTGCTGCCCTGCCCCAACTGGCTCTCCGCCCAGAGATGCCCACCATGCCGCGCAACGATCTCGCGGCTGATAAACAGACCCAACCCCAATCCAGCTTTATACGCCTGTTCCGGTGTGGCGGATGGGTCCTCCTCCGTATTCTCGCCACCCTGATAGAACCGCTCGAAGATGTAGGGGAGCCGGTCCTCTGGAATGCCACAGCCGTTGTCGCGCACCATCAGCAGCAATTCTTCGCCGTGCGCGCCCGCTCGACGCTCCAGCGAGACGACAACCGGCTGCTCCGGCGGCGAGAACTTGAGCGCATTCGAGATGAGATTCGTCAACACCTGGCTGATACGGTCGGCATCCAGCGGCGCAGTGGTCGGCTGTTCCGGCGCCTGGAACTCGATGGCGCGCCCCGTTGCCGCGCGTTGTTCTTCCACCACCTGCCGGCAGATCTCCGCCAGATCGTGTGATTCGATATGAAACGAGAGCTTGCCCGCGCCGATGCGCGAGACATCCAGGAGATCGCTAATCAATCCCTCCATACGCCTGATGGCGCGCTCCATGCGCTCCACGTAGACCGCCTCTTGCAACCCCTGCCGTTCCAGTCGCCGGTAGGTCAGTTGCGCGAGGCCCTTCAGGCTGGTCAGCGGCGTTCGTAGCTCATGCGAGGCGATGCTCAAAAAGTTCTCTTTGACGGAATTCGCCTGCTGAAGTTCGCGGGTGCGCTCGGCCACGGCGCGCTCCAACTCCGCCGCATGCTCTTCCAGCGCCACCCGTTGCCGCTCCACCTGACGGCGCAACTGGCGCATCTGGATGGCGCGCTCCAGCGAGGCGATGAAATAATCGCGCTCGATGGGCTTTTGGATGAAGTCATATGCGCCGCCACGGAGCGCCTGGATTGCCAGATCGTGATCGCCGTGGCCAGTGATGAGCAGCGTTGGCGTATCGGGGCAGATCTGGCGAATCTTTTCTAGTAGGGCAAGGCCATCCATGCCGGGCATCTTGATGTCGGTGATGATAGCGTCGTAGTCGTGTTCCGCCATGTGGTTCAGCGCCGCCTGGGCTGAATCGCAGGTGTCTATGCGCACGTGACCCAGGCGTAGCTCAATGGTCTCGGGCAGTGCCTTCAACAGCGCGGGGTCATCATCAACGATCAACAAGTATGGAAGATGTAGCACAGTCATTGTGCGGCCCTTTCTCATCCAGCCTACTCTACTACTGGATGAACTTCTTGTTCAGCAAAATCTTCAGTATCGCTTACTGGTAACTCGATCTGGAACACCGCACCCTCCCCTGGTTGGCTCACCAGCCGGATAGTGCCCTGGTGTTCTTTGATAATGCCATACGTAATGGACAGGCCCAACCCTGTTCCCTTGCCGACCTCTTTGGTAGTAAAGAATGGATCGAAGATGCGCCGTTCCAGGCCCGCCGCGACACCAGCCCCACTATCGCGCACCAGCACGACCGCCTGGTTCTGCTCAAAGCGCGAGGTAATCTCGATACGCTTCTGCGGCGCATCGCGTAGCGCGTCACGCGCATTGGTCAGGAGATTGATCAGCACCTGTTCGAGCTGGATCGGATTGCCCCGTATCGCTGGCAAATCGGGGTCCAATGACAGGCATACTTCGATCTGGCGCAGGCGCAACTGCTCGTGCATCAGCGACAGCGATTCCTCGATCACACGGTTGACTGAGACGGCTTCGCGCGTGGCGGGGGCCGCACGTCCGAAGGTGCGCAGATGGGTAATGATCTCGGTCGCCTTGCGCACCTGCGCCATGGCGCTGCGTAGCTCCTGAAGAACGCGCTCTGGCTCGTCACTGCCCAACTCGATCAGGTCAATGACATTGCCAATGAAGAGGCCGATGTTGTTGAGCGGATTGTTGAGTTCGTGGGCCACGCCGGTCGTCAATTCGCCAAGTGTGGCGAGCTTCGCCGCCTGCACCAACTGCTCTTGCTTCTCGCGCAGTTCTGCCTCGCGCCGCTGCATCTCCGCCGTGGTCTCGCTCAGGTCGCCCATGATATGAATCATGGCTTTGCGGCTGTTTTCCAGGCGGATGTTTGATTGATGCGAGTCTTGCAAAATGTGCAACAGCGCGCGGCGCGAGCTATCCAGCCGCTCGGTCTGCCGGGCCAGACGGCTGCGGTCCTGCTCGTAGTCCGCCAGGATATGCAGCATGGCTTTGCGCTGATCGCCCAGCTTTTTGTTAGCGCGGTTCAGGTCGTCCATGATGTGAATCATGGCGCGCCGCCGCTGTTCGCTCTGGTGAATACGCGCTTCCAACTTTGCATGCTGCTCTTGCAGGCGCGCATAATCCAGCAACAACTGCGGCAGGTCAGTTGTTGTTGCGATGGCCGGCCCGCCCTGTGACGCTTGCTCATCTGTTGCCGCTGACATCGAATCTCCGGAAGCCGGTGGATCCGGTGGCAATGAATGGCCTCTGCGCTGTTTGGCTAAGACCACGCGCTCAGCCCCTTCTCTGTGCGCTGTTTCTCCATTTGCCGCCGCATGTTCTCGATTTCTTTTTCCAGCGCGATCATCTTCAGTTCGCGGCCAACCACCACCTCCTCGAATTTCTCAAGGTCCAGAATCTTCTCCTGGAGTTCCGCTTTGTTCTCTTGCAGGTCGCGTAGCACCTGTTCATAGGCGCGCATATCACGCAAGATGCCGATAACGCCGATCACCTTGCCGTCTACATCGCGTAGCGCCGAGGCGTTGAGCGTCGTCGGAATGATCTCGCCGCTGGCCGTGCGCGGATTCAAGCGCGCGTTACGGGTCACGCCACGTTCGACCACCTCGCGCAGCGCCGCAGTAACTCGCGGGTTTCTTCGGGGCTGATGAACCGCGAAAGTGACTGCTCCAACACCTCGTCGGTGCGGAAGCCTAATAGCTCGTAGACCGCATCATTAGCCAGCAGGATCTTGCCTTCCAGGTCGGAGACGAAGACCGGGTCGGGCGCGTTCTTAATCAGGCTTTCGGCGTAGGCGCGTGCCTTGTCCAGTTCGCGCATGTCACG
>JAJPKE010000010.1 GCA_021323855.1 Chloroflexota bacterium
CTATGAGCGCTTATGCTCCACCAGCGAGACGCTGATCTACCTGGCGATGATCCGTCTCATGCTCCGCAGACTCGCTCGCTTCTGACAGGTTTTCAGACAGTTTCTAAATGCACTCAAAATTTCTAAGTGGCGAAAGCCTCCTCGTTAATAGCCACTCTACTGTCATCTTGAAGTTCCTGCTCGGTGGCGATGGGGACGGTGAAGGAGAAGGTGCTGCCTCGTCCCAGACGGCTCTCTGCCCAGATGCGCCCGCCATGTAGCTCGATGAGATGCCTGGCGATGGCCAGCCCCAGGCCGGTGCCTGCGGCGGCGCTGGCCTCCGCTGTCATGATAGGTTCTGCTCCGGTTTGGGCCTCCTGCGCATGATGCCTGCTGGATATGTCCAAGCTACGGGTGCGGGCGCGGTCCGTCTTGAAGAAGCGCTCGAAGACACGCGGCAAATCGTCTTCGCTGATGCCAATGCCGGTGTCTGCCACATGCACCGCCAGCACCCGTCGCGACGGAATATTGGCCGGTTCCGAGGAATGATAGGCGCCGATGCTAGCGTTGGCCGGCGGCGCGGGCACTTCCAGCAGCGCCTCCGCTGTGACGGTCACGCGACCACCAGCGGACGTATATTTGAGCGCGTTGTGGATGAGGTTGACCAGCACTTCGCTGATGCGCTTGCCGTCTATGCTGGCCGCCGGTAAATCGTCTGGTACGACCATCCGCAGTGCGATGTCGTTCTCGTCTGCCAGCGGACGCATACGGTCCAGCACCACCTCGATCAAGCCGCCTAGATCCGTTGCCTCGCAATTGAGATGAATCTTGCCAGATTCGATGCTCGCCAGTTCCAGCAGTTCAGCCACCATCTGCGAGAGATGGTCTATCTCGCTGCTAATGCGTGCGACGAACTCACGCGCGGCATCGGGGTCGCGTTCGATGGCGCCTCCTAGCGTCTCTGCCAGCAGTTTCAGCGCGGCCAACGGCGTGCGCAACTCATGTGAGACGTGCGAAACGAAGTCCTGGCGCATCGTTTCCAGGCGCCGCAATTCCGTCAGGTCCTCAATGGAGAGAATGAGATGCGTCGGCGCGTTTGAACTCGCTGGAAGCGCCAGATTGCCGCCATGTTGATGCGGGTCAGGGGCGATCTGCACGGGCTTGACCACCACACGCCATGTTTGCCCGGTGGTGGCGCGCAGGAAGGTGCGCTCCTGTTCCCTGGCGGTGCGCGCTGCTTCCATCAGCATCAGCGTCGTATCGTAATCCTGAATGACGGTGGCAACGATGCGGTTGAGGACCTGATCGCGCGGCAGGCCAATGAAGGCGAGCGCGGCATTGTTGGCATAAAGGACGACGCGCTCGCGGTCGGTGATGAGGATTGGGCGCGGGCTGGCCTCAAAGAGCGCGGTAAATAATTCACGTAGATGCGTCGCCTCCTGGCGTTTTTCGGCGAATTCATCGCGCAGCCGGTCGAGCGCAGCCTCGGCGCGTCTCCGTCGCCAGCGGGAATAGCGCAGGCGTGGCCAACAGATGGCAGTTGCCACGAGGATGCCCACTGCAATGGCAATGAGAACATCTGCCACAAGTGTCCCGCCCATCTGTTTCCCCTCACTGGAACTGCCTCTGCCGCTATGGATGTCTCCCAAGCTGTGCCGCATCTCGCCGGGTGCGCTCACAATAGATTATAGCACTGGACAGGAGGACGTCGGCCCAGTAATATCCGAGACTCAGCCACTTAACACAGCTTTAACAAGACACTAACAACACATTAACTTAGCAGCGGTACAGTTCCACAAGGGACACGCAGGAACCTAGTCGCAGCCGAAATGTTCGGCAGCCAATCTTGATTAAAAACGTTTACGTGTCCGCACTATTTGAGGAGGACTTATGCTCGGTCGCCTGCACGCGATCCGCTCTATCGCTGGCCGAACCATTATCGGCGTGGCGCTTGCATCGAGTTTTGTCATTGCTGGCTGCGCCAGTTCTGGTGGTGGTTCTACGACCACCAATGCCGACTTGACGGCCTGCACTGTTTCGTCGTCTGACCTTGCGCCTTCGACGACCTCAACCGGCACGGCGCCAAAGGTGTCCGGCCTCTCCGGGCAGAAGATCACGGTTGATGGCTCGTCGGCCTTGCAGCCGCTCTTCCTTCAAGCCGCGACCAAAGAATTTGATCCCGCTGAAGGCACGCAGTCTACCGTCAATGCCGGTGGTAGCGGCCAGGGGCTGAAAGATGTCCAGGCTGGCGCAGTTCAGATTGGCATGTCTGATGTCTTTGCCTCGCAGAAAGAGACGACGCCCGGTCAGTATGCCGACCTCGTTGACCATCAGGTGGCGGCGGTCGTCTTCACGCTGATTACGAACAACGACCTTGCCGGCAAGGTGAATAACCTCTCCACTCAGGAAATTCAGGACATCTACACTGGCAAAGACACCAACTGGAGCCAGATCGGCGGCCCGAACGAGAATATCACGGTGATCAATCGCCCGACGACTTCCGGCACACGTTCGACCTTCGACAAATATGTGTTGAAAGGCCAGAAAGAAATTCCTGGCGATACCTTGACGCAGGATAACACCGGCGCGGTTGCCGCTGCGGTCAAGGCCACTGCTGGCTCGATTGGCTACGTCTCGATTGGCTTCGCAGCGCAGTACGGCAACGACGTGCATCCGGTCTGCATTGATAAAGCTAAAGCGGTCGCCGCTGATGTCAACAGTGGCAACTACAACTTCTGGGGCATCGAGCATGCCTACACGAAGGGTCCCGCCACTGGCGCAGCTAAGGCGCTGTTGCAGTACATCATCAGTCCGGCGGTGCAGAACAATGACCTGCTGGCGCTGAGCTACCTGCAACTCTCGACGGTTTCGGCAAGTGCGATTACAGCGCACACACCTTCGGGTGCTCCAGCTCCTGAGCAGTTGACACCGTTGAGCTAGCCGAGCGGAGACACAGAGAGATGCACATAACACAATTGCACCTCTCTCAACCAGTTGACATGGGGGAAAGCGTGGCGTGTGCGAACGCGCCACGCATCCTGATGTCAGGGGACGGCGAAAAAAGGGCAAGGATAAGCGTCTGTAAAAAAACCCGTGATGACCATGTGGAGGTCTGTACGTGCGCAATCGAGAGTGGATCAGCCGGATCGTCTTTGCGGTCTGTGCCGGCCTGGTGATCGTGGTCATGGCGGCGATCTTTATCTTCGTTGGCCTCAATGCTCACCAAACCTTTACGCAAGATCATATCAATCCCTTCGCTTTTTTCTTTGGCACACAATGGTCGCCAGATGATGGTGAGGTTGGCGCATTGGTGCTGATCGTCGGCTCATTCTCTGTTACCGTGCTGGCGGTGTTGATTGGTACACCGCTTAGCGTCGGCGTGGCGCTCTTCGTCACCGAGGTTGCGCCACCCTGGGCGCGACGCTTCATGCAGCCGGTGCTGGAACTGCTGACTGGCATCCCCTCGATCATCTATGGTCTGCTGGGACTCCAGATTCTGGTGCCGCTGATTGCGCTGATATTAAATAATCTCGTTGAGCCGTTTTATACGAACGGCTTTGGCTTGTTGACGGCGGCGCTTGTGCTGACGGTGATGATTCTGCCGACCATCACTTCCATCTCAATTGATGCGCTCAGCGCGCTGCCTAACGGTCTGCGCGAAGCCAGCTTGGCGTTGGGTGCGACGCGCTGGCAAACCATCCGCAAGACGCTCGTTCCTGCCGCTTCGTCGGGTATCTTCACTGGCGTCATTCTTGGTATGGGGCGCGCGATTGGTGAGACGCTGGCCGTCTCATTCGTCATCGGCTCCAACGCAAACAGTTTTCCGCTCAAGTTCCTCACGACATTCCCTTATGTGGAGATCAGGCCAACCAGCACGCTGACCGTGCAGATGCTCTTCGATTTTGCTGAGGCTGGGCCAGGATCGTTGAACCTTCACGCCATCTGGACGCTGGCTTTCACACTACTGGTCATTTCCTTCCTGCTAGTTGTGGCAGGCCGCTGGGTCGCCTCCCGCAGCATCTATGTGGATCGCTCGGCACGACCGCGTCGCAATCTGTTCAAGCGTATCCGTCCATCCCATGCTAAGCAGGTCGTCGTTGAAGGGAGCGCCCAGTGAGTGCTATTGCCGAAAGGGCGCAGGTCGCTGCGCCCAAGCCAGATCGCCGCGCACGTATCCGTAGCCGCGCCCGCTTCTGGGATCGCGTCATGACTGGCATTCTCTGGGCGGTTGCGATAGGCGTCGTTGCGCTGTTGCTCTATATCATCCTGGCAGAGTTGTTGCCGGGGCTGAGCGTTCTCTCCTGGAAGTTTCTCACAACTGCCGGCGACCAGGGAGGTGTTGCGCCAGAGATTTTCAACACCTTCTATATCATCATTCTGGCGCTGATTATTTGCATCCCCTTTGCAATGGGTGCCGCCGTCTACCTGGTGGAGTATGCAAAGCAAGGGCCATTCGTGACGGCTGTGCGCTTCGCTACTGAAACATTGGCTGGTATCCCGTCGCTGCTCGTAGGTCTGTTCGGTTATCTTGTTTTTGTCACCCAGTTTGGTCAGGATCAACGCTTCGGCCTCTCTCGCCTTGCGGGTGCGCTTACCATCGCGATTCTCAATCTGCCATTGATTTTGCGCGTCACTGAAGATGCGTTGCGCAGCGTGCCAAATGAATTGCGCGAGGCGAGCGTCGCATTGGGCGCCAACAAGTTCAAGACGGTGACGCGGGTAATGGTTCCTACGGCGCTGCCTGGTATCACCACTGGTGTTATTCTCACCGTCGGTAAGATGATTGGCGAAACGGCAGCTTTGATTTATACCGCTAGCCTGTCTAGTTCAGTCAATGGTTGGTTTTCGTTGAACCCGCTGACTGCTGGCGATACATTGACGGTTCATCTTTATGCCTTACAGTCAGAACCAATCGGCCTGAATATCGCACAACAGGAGGCCGGCACAGCAACGCTGCTGATTCTCTTGCTGTTGATCTTCAACCTTGGCTTTCGTGGCCTTTCTAGCCTACTGAATCGCCGGTTGACTGGCGGTGGAGCACGCTAACAGTCAAACAGGATGGATTTCAGGCAGATGATGCTTGAAACCTTGAACCATAGAAACTAAAGAAGTGAAAGTGCAGGCATAGAGGCATATGGCGACGAATCTCTCGCGTGAAGAACAGATTCTTGGTGCAGCCGATACCACCCACTACATCACGCATCTTGATGGCCCGATCAAGATGGATGTCAAAGAGATGGCGGTCTATTATGGCGCCACAAAGGCCATCAAAGATGTGACCGTGCAGATTCCCGACCGGCAGGTGACGGCACTGATGGGGCCATCCGGTTGCGGCAAATCTACCTTCCTGCGCGCGCTCAATCGCATGCACGACCTGACACCCTCCGCCAGAGTGACCGGTGTGGTGCAGCTCGACGGTGAGGATATCTATGGCTCGAATGTGGACCTGGTGCGATTGCGCCAGCGCGTTGGCATGGTGTTCCAGCGTCCGAATCCGTTCCCCAAATCCATCTTCGAGAACGTGGCCTACGGCCTGAAGGTGCAGGGCGGCCACAGCGCCAGCGAGATGAAAGAGGTCGTCGAGAAGAGCTTGCGCGGCGCGGCGCTCTGGGATGAAGTGAAAGACCGGCTGAACCAGAGCGCGCTGGGGCTTTCCGGCGGCCAACAGCAGCGGCTTTGCATTGCGCGTGCGCTGGCGGTTGAGCCGGAGGTGATCCTCATGGATGAGCCTGCTTCGGCGCTGGACCCCATTGCCACGCTCAAAATCGAAGAACTGATCGAGCAACTCAAACAGCGGTACACCATCGTCATCGTCACGCACAATCTCCAACAGGCGGGCCGTGTCTCACAGTATACCGGCTTCTTCCTGACGGGTGATCTGGTGGAGTTTGCGCCAACACAGCAGATATTCTCGCGTCCACAAATTAAGCGCACCGAAGATTTTATTACGGGCCGCTTCGGCTAGTCTGCCGAGGCGACACAGAGGGAGAATACGACAATGCCACGAGATGCGTTTCATCAGGAATTGCGCGAGATCGAAGAAGCGGTCATTCAGATGGCTGCGCTGGTCGAAAGCTCTATTGCGCGGGCAATGCAAGCCTTGCTGCGCCATGATACGCTGCTAGCGGAGGAGGTGCGCCAGGGCGATCGCATGATTAACGAGTTGCAACGCAGCATTCGCAATCGCTGTATAAGTGTTATGGCGCGCCAGGCGCCAGTGGCGCGCGACCTGCGCGAACTGACGACGGTGCAGTTGGTCATCAGCGAACTGGAGCGCATGGGCGACCATTCCGCCGGCATCGCCAAGCAGGTGTCGCGGATTCCGGAAATCGCGGCGCTGCCTATACTTGGCGACCTGAACGAGATGGCTAAACTGGTACAGGACCAGGTGCGCAATGGCATCCAGGCGTTCGTTGACGTGAACGTGCAGGCGGCGCGCGATGTCTGCGCTAAAGATGATGAGATTGACCACCTGCATAGCGTGATCTTCACCGATCTGCTCGAACGCATGGCAAAAGATTCATCTATCATTCAGCTTGCCACCAGCCTGCTCTTTGTAACGCACGATCTCGAACGCATCGGTGATCGTGTGACCAATATTTGTGAGGACGTGATCTATATGGTCACTGGTGAGATTGAAGAACTCAATTGACTCAGGTAACTCAAACACAAGCAACACAAGCGATGGCTGACAGGAAGACGGGGAGTACCGGCGTGGAGCGGACAATTCTCGTGGTGGAAGATGATAGCGCCCTTCGTGACACTATTGCCTATAACCTCCGTGGCGAGGGATATGCGGTTTTGACCGCTGCCGACGGAATCTCCGCGCTGGAAATTGCGCGCCAGAATCCGGTCTCACTGGTGATGCTGGACCTGATGTTGCCGCGTCTGGATGGGCTGGATGTCTGCCGGCAACTGCGCGCCAGCGCGGAAACCGCGAACACGCCAATCCTGATGCTAACAGCGCGTGGTGAGGAGACCGATAAGGTTATCGGCCTGGAATTGGGCGCCGACGACTATGTGACAAAGCCATTTAGCTGGAAAGAGCTGCGTGCGCGGGTGCGGGCGTTGCTGCGGCGCGGCGAGCATGCGCCCGCGGCAGCGAACGCTGGCGCAGAGAGCGCCGCCGAGGGGGGGCGTATCCTGGCATCCGGCGATCTGCGCATAGATGTGGACCGACGGGAAGTGCGGCGTGGCGAGCGCGAGATCGAGCTTCCAGCGCGGCTCTTTGATCTGCTGGTGTATCTGGTGCGCAACAAAGGGTTGGTGTTGACGCGCGACCGGCTGCTGCAACACGTCTGGGGCTATGATTATACCGGCGATACGCGCACGGTGGATGTGCATATGCGCTGGCTGCGCTAGAAGCTGGAAGATGACCCCGCCAACCCCCAGCTTCTGCTGACCGTGCGCGGCGTAGGCTATCGCTATAAAGGATAGCTATGCCTACGCCATATGTCCATCAGCGATCTTCGTTCTCTTCTTCGGCTGCGTTTTCGATGCGTTCCTGGTAATGGCGCTCGCCGTTGTAGCTGAGGCGCATTGGTTCACCCTCGACCACCGTTTCCAGATGAACGGGTCGCGACCAGATATACTGGACGTACTCCAGCGTCTTCTGCGCATACACCACATCGAGTTCCTGCCCCTCATACTGATGTTTGAGCAGTAGCTCGGTATTGCCGTTGAAGTCGGCGTCTATCACCGTGATGTAGGGATAACCGAAGTTGGTGCGGCTGGCGACGAGGCTATCGCGGATTTTCTCCCAATTCTTCTCGACGATCACCCATTCGTCGCCCTCTTTCTGGTAGAGATAGAGATCCAGGTCTTCCACCAGTTCTTTGGTCAGGTAGTTGCGGATGAGTGAAACGTCGCTCTCGGTTTCGCGCACCTCGAAGAGCTTCTTGCGTCCCTCGCCCGGTTTGCGCCCAAGCTTGGCCTGCTCCTCCTCGGTTGGGTTATCCCAGCGCCGCTCGATATCTTCGAGGAGGCGATAGCCGAGGTGATAGGGATTGATGCGCATACGTTGCGGCGCCAGCACGCCCGCGTGCATATGAGCGAACGCGGTATAGTCGGCGTCGTTGAGGTCCATTTCGCGCATGATATGCGCATGCCAATAGCTATTATGGTGTAGCATGCCATTGGCGACATAGCGATGGGCACTATCCACTGTTATGTCATAGACATCGCCCACGCCATATTCAATACTGGCTACTTTATCAATGGGCATCTGCTTCTTGAACCATTTATGGTTTGCAATGTAGGCGCGTAATTTCTCACGCTTTCGTCCGAGGCCGAAGCCAATCTCCTGCTCGTACAATTGCGCGGAAAGACCAGTGATATGCACATTACAGCCGTGTTTATGGCTGAGGATGCCGTAATTCAACAGCACAATCTGCAATGTCTGGGCAATCCTTTTGCTGAAGGTTGAGAGAAGAACGCCAGCCTTTAGAGACGCGCATCCATCGCAATCGAAGTAGGCGCGCAGGAAGGCGCTAACAACGGCTTTGGGTGATTGTAGGATGCAGTCTGGAATGTGCTTGTTTCGAGCTTTTGCGTGGAGGTCTATGCCGAGCGAAGCTAGCAAATCCAGCACATTTGCCGAATAGAAGACGACACGCCAACGTCCTCCTTTACCGTTAGCAGTTCTGTCATCCCAGAATAACTTCGGTTCAATAGCGAAGAGCTTCATAATAAGCTCGGCATAGCGATCAGCCATCTCACGGTCGCCACTGGTGTAACCGATAGCGTTCTTTGTTGGATGGATATTGCCGTCGCCTATGAGATAGCCGAGGAACTCTGCAAACTCTTCAGTGACATGGCTAGGAGCGACAAGAGGCGTGCGTAACTTGTAGAGTGGTTTCCCCGCAGTGCCGCGTTGATAACCTATCTCCTTGATGGCTGTAGCAATGCGTTCGTCAGAACGGGTCGTCTTGCCGCTCAAATAGCGGTCAACTGTGAATCTGTTGACGCCAGATGCGGCAGCAATGTGAACAGCGGTAGGCACAAAGATGGGCGTAGGATGGGCAAGAGGAAAGAGTTCCTTTGCCCAAATATTATTTCCAATGCTGAGTGGAATATATTGCCCCACCCGGACATCTTTGAGCGATATCCATTGGTCAGGACCGATGTTCAATTTGTGTTCCTCGGCTCCTTCAAGAATAAGGCCGCGCTTGGTATGCAAACGAACTGTCGGTGCATTATGACGTACATGTCGGTCGGTAATTTGATTTAACGCTCTGGCGCCACTAGCGACAGCTACTGTTTCATTGGCGGCCAGCCGTTCATGTAGCGCATCATAGCGCATTAGCCCATGCTCAGTGAGAACAAGGCTATTCCCAAGCAGGCAGGCCCACCCCTCATTTATGATCTTCGTTTGCATCTGCGGGACGATGTAGACCATCTCTTCGCGCACGATCAGGAGGATGTCGCGCTGCCACTCTTCCAGGTTCGGCGCATAGCGCGCCAGGAAGAGGAGCAAGTCTTTCTCCGGCTCCGGTGGGAAGCGGCGACGCTTGGTGCGTAGCGCGCGTTCGGCCTCTTCGGCGGCCTGGGCGGCTTTGCGCTCGGCAAGACTCCACAGGTCGTCATAGCCGGAAGCTCGCCGGCTGTCTTTCTTGTCCTGTTGGTCCTGCTGCTCCCCGTGTTGTGTACTGGCGCGCTTGATGTGCAGGTTGGGATCAATATGCTCTTCGATGGCCAGCACGGCATCGAGAAACCGCTCGACGGCGGGAACGCCGTGGTCATACTCGTATTTGCGAATGCGGTCGGCGTTGACACTGACCTTGTCAATCATATTTGGCGGCGTGAACTGAAAATAGGTGTTGTTCTTGAAGAAATCGGTATGTCCCAGCACATGCGCCACCACGACCTTGTTTTGCAGCAAATCGTTCTGCTCCATCAAGAAGGCATATGATGGATTGGTATTGACCACCAACTCGTAGATTTTGCTCAGGCCGTAGTCATATTCCGTCTTCATGCGATAATAGGCTTTGCCGCGCGACCAATGGCTGAACCTGCCGGGGAGCATATAAGCGCCGAATTCATACATGATCGTGGCAGGAACCAGCTCGAAATTGGTGGGATAGGGGTCCAGCCCTTCGCGGCGCGCAATCTCCCAGATCCGCTCGATGGCGGTTTCGAGTTCTTTCACATATTGCTGATCTGACATGCCTTCTGGCATAACAACTTACCTCCTGTCCGGAGCGTCACCGCTGCTCATAAAGAAGCAAACGCCGTCCACGTTGCGCGTGCGTGCCACTGATACCACTTTTATAGGTCATCAGGGGAGCGCAGGAATAGGATCGCGGGTGGCGAAGAAGCGGCGCAGCGCCGGATATACCTCAGATTTGTCGGAGATGGTGACGGCGATGAACTTCTTGTCCTGAATCTTGTTGAAGGCGGACATCAGGGTGCTGGGCGAACGGTAGTGCCCCTCACGAATCTCGCCATAGCCAAAGATGTTGCAGCGTTCCATCAATTGCTGCACCAGCCCCACGCAGCGTTCGT
This sequence comes from Chloroflexota bacterium, assembly GCA_021323855.1. Classification (GTDB taxonomy): domain Bacteria; phylum Chloroflexota; class Ktedonobacteria; order Ktedonobacterales; family JADMIN01; genus JAJPKE01. Next base: position 10,483 of record JAJPKE010000010.1, read on the forward strand.
TATCCCAGGGCAGATTGTCGCCATCCGAGAAGTGGAAAGGATAGATATTCCAGTCGTCGGGATTGAATCGCTCTTGAATGATCTGAAGCGCCAATTCGTAGGCGGACGATACCTGAGTGCCACCGCTTTCGCCATGCGTGAAGAACTCTTCTTCCGTCACCTCTTTCGCCTCGGTATGGTGACTGATGAAGACGATCTTGACGTTGTTGTACTTCGTGCGCAGGAACCGCACCATCCAGAAGTAGAAGCTGCGGGCGATATACTTCTCGAACTCGCCCATTGACCCCGATGTGTCCATCATCGCCAGGATGACAGCGTTCGATTGATACTTGATGGTATGCTCCCAGGTTTTGAAGCGCAGGTCGTCGTCTTTCAGATCGCCGAAGTGCGGATCGCCTTTGGCAGCGTTGCGTTTGATGTTCTCTCTGATCGTGCGCTTCTTGTCGAGATTTGCCAGTGGGCCGACTTTGCGCACGTCGTTGAAGCGAATGGTTTCGCTCTCCATCTCAGCCATCTTTTTCTCTTCGAGGAAGGGTAAACCCAGGTCCTCAAAGATCATCGCGGCCAGTTCATCCACCGTCACATCGGCTTCGTAGTAATCTACGCCCGGCTCGTTGCCGGCATTGCCACGTTTGCCGCGTCCGGGGCGCGGCTCCGAAGCGACGACATCACCGACTTTGCTGTCGCCATCGCCCTCGCCGGCGTGCTGCTGGCGCCCTGGGTCGTAGCGGAAGCGATATTCCTCCAGCGAGCGAATTGGCACCTTGATGACTTTCTTGCCATCGGAGAGAATGATGCTCTCCTCGCTGATGATATTGGCAAGGTTCTTCTTGATGGCCTCGCGAATCTTCTGCTTGTGACGCTCCTGGTCAATACTTCCTTTGCGATGGAGCGACCAATCGTGTTGTGAGATGGATGCAGTGTACATGGCCTGTCTCCTGTCAATGATAGTCAGGAGAGCAACAATCCTCAGAGGAAGCTGTTGCTCTCCCGGCAGACGTTAGCGGTTCAGGAGTGAGCCGACATATTTCAGCAATTCGTTGGCGCAGACCGGGCAGTAGCCGTGGTCCGTGATGAGGCGGTTGATGACCTCGTTGGACTTCTTGAGTTGCTCGGCGTCCGGCGTCTTGGTGGAGGTCGTAATCTTGACGACATCACGCAGATCGGCGAAGAGCTTCTTCTCGATGGCTTCTTTCAGCCGTTCATGGCTGGTGTAGTCAAAGGTCTGCCCACGACGGGCGAGCGACGAAATGCGAATGAGAATCTCTTCGCGGAACGTCTTCTTCGCGTTGTCGGTAATGCCGATTTGCTGCTCGATGGATCGCATCAACTGCTCGTCCGGCTCCATGTCTTCCTCAGTGATGGGGTCGCGCACTTTGGTCTTGTTGCAGTACGCTTCCACATTGTCGAGGTAGTTGTTGAGCAGGGTGCGAGCCGATTCCTCGAAGGAGTAGACAAACGCGCGCTGGACCTCTTTGCGGGCCATGTCGTCGTACTCTTTGCGCGCCTCGCTGATGAAGTTCAGGTAGCGTTCGCGCTCTTCGCGGGTGATGCCAGTATGCTGGTCGAGGCCATCGCGCAGCGCACGCAGCGCATCAATCGGATTGATGCAGGTGATGCCATCGCGTACCAATGCGCTGGAGAGCCGGTTGATGACATAGCGCGGCGAGATGCCATCCATGCCCTCACGAATCGCCTCTTCCTGCAACTCTTTGATGTCTTTCTGCTTGAACTCTTCCAGATCCTCGCCGTCATAGAGCTTCAGCTTCTTCATCAAGCTCATGCCAGCCTTCTTGGAAGGCTCCAACCGCGTGAGGATAGCAAACGTACTGGCGATGCGCAGGGCGTATGGCGCGATATGGACGTTTTGCAGCGCGCTCTGCGCCAGCAGCTTCTCGTAAATCTTCACCTCATCGGTGACACGCAGATTGTATGGCACTTTCACCAAAATGATGCGGTCCTGCAACGCTTCAGATTTGCGGTTGCCAACGAACGCCTGATATTCGTTTTCGTTGGTATGGCTTATCACCACTTCATCGGCGTAGATGAGCGAGAAACGACCCGTCTTGATGTTCTGCTCTTGGGAGAGCGTCAGCAACACATACAAAAACCGCTCGTCTACTTTAAGCATCTCAACAAATTCCATCAGCCCCCGGTTGGCGATGTTGAGTTCGCCGTCGAAGCGATAGGCGCGTGGGTCGCTTTCCACGCCGACCTCGCCGATGGTAGAGAGGTCAATGCCGCCTACCAGTTCGGAGATGTCCTGGCTCTTAGGGTCAGATGGGGTGAAGGTGCCGATGCCGCTGCGGTTCTTTTCGCTAAAGACCAGCCGCACAACGGGAATCTTCGTGATATCGCCATTGTACTTGTTCTCCACTAGCCAGCGGCACTGCGGGCAGAGATCACCTTCGATGTAGAGGCCGTATTCTTTTTCCATCTCGCCACGCAGGTCTTGCGGAATCAGATGCAACGGCTCCTCGTGCATCGGACATTCTTTGATGGCATAGGTTGCGCCGGCCTCGGTGCGCGAGTACGATTCTAGCCCGCGTTTGAGCAGCGAGACGATGCTGGACTTACCGCCACCGACCGGACCCATGAGCAACAGAATGCGCTTGCGCACTTCCAGACGTTGCGCCGCCGAATGGAAGTATTCGACGATCTGCTGGAGTGGCTTCTCGATGCCATAAATCTCATCGGCGAAAAACTTGTAGCGCGGGTCGCCCTGGCGATTGGTTTCCGTTCCGGCTGCCATAATCATGTTGTAGATGCGGGCATGAGAAAGTTCGGCGACCGCTGGATTATGGCTCGCAATTTTGAAGTAGTCCTCGAAGGTTCCTTCCCAGGCCAGCGCCCGCTCTTGCGTTCGATACTCTTCTAACCGTTTCACAAGGTCCATAGCGTTTCCCTCTTTTCCAGTTGTGCCAGCCGATCAATTCAAGCCGCGAACCGCGATGGTGGATGAGACGAAATGAGTGTTGTCATGCGCTGGCAAGCTGGTCTTGCTATTCCGTCATGCCATCTCAAAAGAACAATTCTTTGCGCTCTGGCGATGAACGGAGAGAACGAAGCGATTCCGGGAGACTTCAGAGCCACCGGAGAAAGCGCCTCTTTGCCCAAAATACCTGAAATACGCTGGAGCAATGGAACTCGCATGACATCGGTGTCATGCCGCTGCCGGGGTAAACGCGCCGTGCCGTCCAGTTCGCAAGGCGTGTTACGGCAACTATGAACCGAGAGAAGGTATAGCGAGTGGATTATCACCAATTGGAGGATATCAGGCGTGTGCCTCGCCAATCTGGCGGGCAACTCATACGCGGTATCATCTCCTGGCGCGCTAACCAGCGAGCGCCTGATGGGATAGTGTCCCCTACTCGGTTCCACTATACGGTTGTATACCGGACGTGCATCTCGTTACTCGTATATCTCTACTCGTATATACGCAGGGTACTCACATGGAGATGCAAGGCTGGAGGGGAGGAGATGACGTAGGCCCACGCGGCAATCTTGCGTTATCACGACCAAACGCGAGCGGACGCTGTTCCTCCGCCTACCTGGCGGAGTTGGACGATATCATCAGTGGGCTGCTTTTCCAGCAACGGCCTAATACGCATACATTAGCCAGCCCTGAAGCCAGACCTGATATCGCCCTCGCTGTGCTGTTCGTTGTACTCTCTTCCGGTCTGAGGGCCGGACCTTATGCCAACCAACCGAGCGAAAGCACACCACCCGGTCAAAAAGCCACTGGAGAACGCTTCAATGCGTCTCGTTTCTATACAAACCGCTATGGCATGCAGCATGCCAAAAGGCTACCCTCGCCTTCGATGCGGTTTTGTATTCCACATATGGTAGCACATCAGTAACGCTGGCGCAAGCTCCCTGGCCGAGAAAGTACGCTGAATTGGGGCAAAACTGGACTAATAGGCTAGAGCGTCTATCGTGTTGCAGTCCCATGCGTTCTGCATTTGTCTCTCTTTTGGAGACGGTTCACAAATGGGCTTTGTTGTGGTACTCTATAGATATGGCTGTGTGTATTCTCTATCGCTTCACGTGACTCCGTGCCTGACTAAGTGAGCAGGCGCGATGAACACGGCAGGTGAGCGAACGGAGGCACAGTAAGTAGCCTGTCAAGTATCCAAGTTTCGAACGCAGCAGAAAGGAGCGCGCAGGCGGAGGGTTATCGGATCAGACGCTGTATGCGTTTCAAGATGATTCAGGTATCCACCGATCTGCGAATGCAAAGATTGAGCGAGGTTTTAATCAAAGAGGGCGAGTCTTTTGAGCAAGCCCTGAAGCGCTTCACCCGCAAGGTTCAGCAAGACGGCCTGCTCTCTGAGGCCAAGCGCCGCCAGCACTACGAGCCACCCAGCGTCAAGCGCAAGCGCAAGGCAGACGCCCGTGCACGTAAAGCGCGCAAGGCACGTGCGAAGCTGGCCGCACAGGGACTCTAACGCGGCCTGTAGCGTAGCATAGCTTCCATCTCACACTGATAGCCGGCTAAGATATGTGCATCAATCCATGCGCGCATCAAGCCGGCTAATAGTGTTTGGAGATAGGTCAGTTCATATTTCTATAATTCCACCGGCACTATCCCACAGGAAAGGTTGGCAGCGTCGCTACCCGCTGTATCTGCTGGAGATGGTCAACGTCATGGACGCAGGAGAGCAGCACCCACCCCCGCAGGCTGAGATCTCCAAAGAAGGTGGATGAGCGTTTCTGGGTGAGGTCAGCATCTGCTGGGATGCTGGCGATAGTGGCAAGAAACAGGTCCGTCGCTGCCCGCAGGCCCTCTGATAAATCGGCTTTTGAGATGTCCTGCTCCGCCAGGTCGCCAAGTCCGTGGACCATCTTCTCGAAGTGTTCGCGCCGCCCCAGCAGCCGGCCCATGTGCAGCAGATACCAGTTCTGCGTTGCGATCAGATGTGAAATCGCTTCGGTGGCAGACCAGCGATCTTCCCCCGCCTCTGCTGCATTATCGCTCGTGTGGAGCGGTGGACGCGCCAGCAGTTGTTCCTGCGTCCAGCCGTCGGCGATAGCTTGCAGCAAGCCACGGGTCTCGCGCACGCCTTGAGCCAGCTCATCGAGGCTATAGGCATGTGAGGCAGTTTCCAGGTCGGTGGCGCCAATGCCGACCTGCCTGCGTATTTCTACCACGGCGTCGTAGGTCAATGCGGGCATGCGATGTCTCCTTATGAATTATGAAGCAGTGCCATCCGGTGGGAATGGCTGACGGTAGTGACAATCTTATGGTGCGCATCGGATGTGTAGACGATAGCGCATCGCTCCGCTACAATGTGAAGGTTGATGCGCATGAGCAGCATACATCATTGGGCGGCGATGAAGATAGAGGTCACGAGGCATGTTGAATCAACTGCGCGGGCGTAACCTGGCCCACGTCGGCTGCACGATAGGGTTGGTGCTGGGGTTGCTGATCGGAATGATCGTCGGATTTGTCATCACGCTGATCGTCCGCACCGCCGCTGCGCTCGATTGGGCCACCTTCGCCTGGATCGGTCTGACGTTGGGCCTGGGCGCATTGGGGTATGTCTTTGGTGATCGCTTCTCACGACGCCTCTGGGGACGCAGTACCTCCGCCGATTATCGTCGAATACCGCCGAACACACTGGATTAGCGTGACTGTCCGCTCACAACCTGCCCCTATTATCTCGCGTATTCTCTACAGATAGCGTTATGTGCGTCTGGTTACGCTCCCACCAACTCAGAGGCTGTGCGCTAACGCCAGCCAGGTGGAGCGCCGATTTGTGCCAGGGGAAGCGACCATTCCTGGCAGTTGCAAGGCAGGGGATGAAACCATCATGGCAGCACAAAATTCACAAGCTCAGGCCGCCAGGCAAGCCGTCATGTCCTTTGACCATTCGAACGTCACCGCCGCGTTTGAGCTACCCAATATGACCATTGTGCGCAACTATGGCATTGTGCGCGGCATTATCGTTCGCTCGCGCAGTGTCGTCGGGCAGATCGGCGCTGGCTTCCAGACGCTCTTCGGCGGCAACATCTCGCTCTATACGGAACTCTGCGAGCGAGCACGGGTAGACGCCTATGAACTGATGATTCAGCATGCCGCGCAAATGGGCGCCAACGGCGTCATCGGCGTTCGTTATGACGCCACCGAGATTAGTAGCGGCGTGACCGAGGTGTTGTGCTATGGAACGGCGGTAACGGTCGTTCCGGCGCAAGGCTAGCCGCTGGCGTCTCCTCATTCATGTCGGGCGACGTTTCGAGTTCTTCAGATTCTTCAGCCGCTTTGAGTTCTTCGAGTTCTATGAGCGCGCGCTGGCTCACGCTGGTGCGCGCTCGTTTGGCTTTCTGGCCGCCGTTCAATGCCGTGGTGATGAAGAGGGTGCGATGTTCCGGCGCGGGACCGTGCTGGCGTAGCGCGTCGAGATGTGTTGGCGTGCCATAACCTGCGTTACGGTTCCAGCCGAACGCTGGATATTGCTGATGGAGCGTGGTCATCAGATCGTCACGATAGACCTTTGCCACCAGTGAGGCGGCGGCGACCGCCGGTACCTGCGCATCGGCTTTGACCAGGCAGCGCACGCAGGCGGCGCGTTCGGCAGGTGCATGTGGACGCACCTTGCCATCCACGATATACTCATCGGCTTCGATGCGCGCGATCAACTGATAGAACGCCTCGCGGTTCGCCCAGCCGATGCCGCGCTCGTTGATGAGTTCCACCGGCAGCGTGATGAGTTCCACCACCAGCGCATGCTGCCTGATGAGCGCGACGATCTGGCTGCGCTGCTGGCGCGGAACGGTCTTGGAGTCCCGCAGCCAGCGCGCCTGTTCTCCCAGCCGCTCGGTGATGTCATCCGGTAGAATGACGCCGGCAGCCACCAGTGGACCCGCCAGCGCGCCACGCCCCACCTCATCCAGCCCACATCGTCGTACTGGCCGCAGCCGCGTTTGTGGCTCCTCGGTGAGTAGTTCGCTTTGTTTAATTGGCTCAATTGGTTCGACTGGCTCGATTAGCTGGTGTAGCTGGCGAGAGTCGTCCATAGGTGTTGCCCCTCAAATGGGCTAATATACCAGCAAGCGGAGACCGACCGGCCCTGCCGATGTGTCTCCGCTATATCCTGTACATGCGCTGGCGCGAATGAACGCTTACGCGCTACGGCTGATTGTATAGAATCAGTCGCGGCGTTCTTTGAGGCGTGCGGCTTTGCCGGTCAGCCCGCGCATGTAATAGAGGTTCTTGCGCCGCACGACGTTATGGCGCACCACCTCGATCTTGTCAATCTGGGGGGAATGCAGCAGGAAGCTGCGCTCGACGCCGACATTATGCGCGATGCGGCGCACGGTGAACGCGCGGCGCAGATGGTCGCCACGCAGACGGATGACGATACCCTCGAACACCTGAATACGCTCGCGGGTGCCCTCAACGACTTTTAGATGGACACGAACGGTGTCCCCGGATTCTAGCTCAGGGCGGTCGTCGCGGAGTTGCGCCTCCTCAACGGCCCGCACCAATGGTGCCAGCGACATGCAAATAACCTCCTATGAGAGTGCCAACGCTTAGTATATCATGACGCTTGTATAGGCGCAACGGGTACTATCAAGAAATTTGCCACGATTTTATAGGACTATTGCCTCTCTATTGGCAAAAGGTGAGGTTGGATACTGCTGGGTTAGGAATGGTGTGCGTTGCGCTGGCGTTGCCAGGTGCGTTGACATGCCTCGCTCGCCCTTTCTATACTGAGGTAGAGTTTATCTCTCCTGTGTACTATGCTTGCTCTGGCGGCGGTGCGATGTGGCTCCGTCTCGATGGTGGCGCGCGATGTTTGCGCGCCTGTTCACTAGACTTAAGAGGCGGATCATCCCAATGGAACCACTGGAACAGAATCTTCGCATCCCTGGCCCAACGCCCGTCCCGCCGGAAGTGGCGGCGGCAATTGCCCGTCCCGTTATCAACCATCGCGGCCCGGAGTTCGCTGCGATTCTCGAACGGGTCACGGTGCAGCTTCAGCAGTTCTTCCAGACGAGCCAGCCCGTGCTTGGCTTTCCTTCCTCCGGCAGCGGTATGATGGAGGCGGCCATCGTCAACTGCTTCTCGCCCGGCGACGAAGTGCTGGCGGTGACGATTGGTGTCTTCGGCAACCGCCTTGCCAAGATCGCCGAGATCTTTGGCTTGCGCGTCACGCGGCTGGAAGTGCCGTGGGGGCAGGCTGCCGACCCACAAGCCGTCATTGCGCAACTCGACACGCTGCCCAACGTGCGCGGCGTGCTGCTGACGCACAACGAAACCTCCACCGGCGTCACCAATGACATTCAGGCGCTGGCCCGCGCCATTCGCACCCAGCGCCCGGACGCCCTCATCATTGTAGATGCCGTCAGCTCGCTCGGCTGCGTGGACCTGCGCATGGATGACTGGGAACTGGATGTCGTCTTCACCGGCTCGCAGAAAGGCTGGATGGTTCCGCCGGGGCTGGCAATGATCGGGGTGAGCGAGCGCGCCTGGGCCGCGACCGAACGGGCGACATTGCCGCGCTTCTATTGGGATTTCCGCATGGTCAAGAAGTCGCTGGCGAAAGGACAGACCCCCTATACCCCGCCGGTTAACCTCTACTTTGGTCTGGATGTTGCCTTGGAGATGATGCGCGCCGAGGGACGCGAGGCCATCTTCACGCGCCACAAGCGCGTGGCTGATCTCACCCGCGAGCGTGCTCGTGCATTTGGTCTGCAACTCTTTGCGGAGCCGTCTCATGCCTCCAACACCGTCACTGCCATTCGTGTGCCGGCAGGCATCGAGGCGAAAGCCTTGACGAAGGCGCTGCGCGAGCGCGAGGGCGTCGTCATTGCTGGCGGACAGGAGCGGCTGGAAGGGCAAATTATCCGTATCGGCCATCTGGGCTACGTCCACGAACCAGAGATCAACGCTTGTATGGATGCGCTGGAGCGGCAACTCACGGCGCTCGGCTATCAACCGGAAACCTCGACGACGCCAGTAGAAGCCTGAATTTCACTTGGAGAAACCGCCGATGGATGATATACACCGCGATAGCCCGTGCATTCTCGTTGCTGACCCGATAGCTGCCGAGGGCGTTGCCACGTTACGCGCGTTCGGCCAGGTGAATGAGCGCCACGGATTGACCGAAGATGAACTCATTGCGCTGATCGGTTCCTACGATGCGTTGGTGGTGCGCAGCGAGACGAAGGTGACGGCGCCGATCATCGAGGCGAGCGACCGGCTGCGCGTCATTGCGCGGGCAGGCGTCGGTGTAGATAACATAGACGTGGAGGCCGCGAGCCGCCGGGGCGTGGTCGTCGTCAATTCACCGACCGGCAACATCGCCGCCGCCGCCGAACACACTATCGGCCTGCTCTTCGCGCTTGCACGTCGCATTCCGGCGGCCAACGCCAGCCTGCGCGCCGGACGCTGGGAACGCTCGCGCTTCGTTGGCACGGAGCTGCGCAATAAGACGCTCGGCATCGTTGGCCTCGGCAAAGTGGGGCTGGAAGTGGCGCGGCGCGCGGGCGAAGGGGGGCTGGGGATGCGGCTGCTGGCGGCTGACCCCTATGCCTCGCAGGAGACCGCGCGCAAGTTTGGCGTCGAGCTGATACCGCTGGAAGAGTTGCTGCCGCAGGTGGACTTTCTCACGGTGCATACCGCGCTGACCAACACCACACGCGGCCTGATTGGTAGCGCGGAACTGGCGCAGTTGCCAGCATCGGCACGGGTCATCAATTGCGCGCGCGGCGGCGTGATTGACGAGACAGCGCTGCTCGATGCGTTGGAGGCCGGTACGCTGGCGGGAGCGGCGCTGGATGTCTTCACCAAAGAGCCGCCGGAGCCTGAATCGGTCGCGCGCAGGCTGATCGAGCATCCGCTGGTGGTGGCGACGCCGCATCTGGGCGCTTCCACTGAGGAGGCGCAGGTCAACGTCGCCGTGGATGTAGCGGAGCAGATTGGCGAAATATTGCGGGGTGGCGCGGCGCGCGCCGCTGTGAATGCGCCGCTGATCCTGCCGGAGACGCTGCGCCAGCTTCAGCCGTGGATGACGCTGGTGGAGAAGCTGGGCAGGCTCTACACACAGTTGCACCCCGGCTCGCTCCAACGCGCTGAGTTGAGCATCAGCGGTGAAATCGCCAGCTATGATACGCGCCCGCTGGCGGCGGCGCTTATCAAGGGTCTGCTGGAATCGGTCTCAGAGGCGCATGTCAACCTCATCAATGCGCCAGTGCTGGCGCGCGATTGGGGCCTGGAGATCGTGGAGAGCCGCTCGACCACCGCCGAACAGTACGCGAATCTGGTAGAAGTGACGGTGCAGGATGGCGAGAACGCACCCGCGCACCGCCTGGCGGCGACGATCACCTGGGGCGAGGAGCGTGTGGTGCGGGTAGACCAGTACGCCACCGATTTCGCGCCGCGCGGTCATATTCTCTTCTGCCGCAATCTGGACCGTCCCGGCATGATCGGGCGCGTCGGCACCATCCTGGGCGACGCGGGCATCAACATTGGGCATATGGATGTCGGGCCGATTGCAGGGCCGTCCGGTCGTGTGCGCGCTGCCGGTGGCGAGGCGCTGATGGTCCTCTCAGTGGATGACGCCGTGCCGGATAAAGCTATCGAGCAGATACGCCAAACCACGCATATTTTCAATATTACCAGCGTGCAACTTACCTGAGCTGAACCGGCTCCAAACCCGTGCGTTGACCTGACCGTGGCCAGCCAGTGACCTGAAGCGACTGGCCCAAATGGGTTGTGAATTGGCCTATTCTGTGCGGACCACTTGGCAGCAAAGCAATTTTCCGCTATGCTGGCGACAGGTATCGTTCACCACACGTTACCCAAAGGTCAGGTGTACAGATTGACGATCTCTCAACGCAAAAACCCCGCCTATTTCAGCGAACACCCGGTACGGAGCGAACCGCTGCCGGCTCCCATCGGGCCGGACCCGGATGTGATCGCGCGCGCGCATGATCTGCTACGCGATCTGGAACGGGCAACGTTACTCCTCACCGATGTGCTGGACGTGACGGGCTTTCCAGAACACGAGCGACGATCAGATGTGGCGTTGCTTTCGACGGTGGCTTCGGGCTTGCCGCCGATTACGCTGGATGATCTGCTCGAATCGCTGCTCTTGCTGGCGGTGGTCTCCGGCCCAACCGCGCTCTTCCCTGAGGAACAGGCCACGCTCTCCGTGCCCGATGAGGCGCATGAACTGCTCTATCTTGTCGAGCCGCTGGTCGCGCTTGGCGAAGGGCACACACCGCTGCCGAAGCATGCTGGCGCGCGCCTGCGTGCGGCGCCGCTCTGGTTCTCGCTGACACAGCCCAAGACCGGCGCTGCGCTGCACGATGTTGCTGCATCGCTGGATGCGCTGATGCGGCTACCGCTCCGCCCGCAAGAGTTGACAACGCTCGATGATCGGTCTGGTTTGCTCAACGCAGAGCCGGTGCGCGGCGCTGCTGTCATCCTGCTGGGCGCGCTCATCTTCGCCCTGGCAATTATCGCCGCCATCGCTTCACTCGTCGCCAGCGGTGGCATCCTGCCGTTCGACATCCGTCTGAATCATCTCATTCCCTAGTTCTTAGCTTGCTTTCATCATTCTCAGCATTGTCATCATTGCGCCGCCCAACTGGCTTGCTAGCCAAAGTTGGGCGGCGCAAACAATGCTGCCACCAAACGATCTGGGTCATGGCGGACGAGATGCTCCTGCGGGAAGGCCAGGAAGTTATCCACAATCACATCAGGGATGAGGCCGCGTAGCACATCTTCATCGAGTTCAACTGGATGCTGTGCCTGCTCAGCATAGCGCCCCAGCAGATTGGGCGGGAATGAGCCGTCGTGGACGATGATGCGGTCAACGCGCCCGCCAAGGTAGCGGTGAATCTGGCGCGCAAAATCAGATGCCTTGAATCCGTCGGTTTCGCCGCGCTTGGTCATCAAATTGCAGACGTAAATCTTTTGTGCGCCGGAGGCATGGATGGCTTCGGCGACATCCTTTACGAGTAGATTGGGGAGGATGCTAGTATAGAGGTCGCCCGGACCAATGACGATCATATCGGCGCGTTTGATGGCACGCAACGCTTCCTCGCAGGCCGGAGTCTCCTCGCTGAGAAACACCCGTTTGATTGGCGTCAACGGACCATCCAGTCGCTTTCCGCGCGTGTCAATATTAGTTTCACTACAGATGATTTGCCCATTCTCCAATTCAGCACAGAGGGTTGCATGTGAAAGCGTCACCGGCAGCACCTTGCCCGCCGTGTCCAGCAATTCCTGCGCATCCTCGATGGCGCGCAAGAGATTGCCCTCATTGATTTCCTGAAGCGCGGAAATAATCAAATTGCCGAGGCTATGCCCGCTGACGCCCGCCTGCTGAGCGAGGAGTTGTGCCTCAGAGTCACCAGGATTGCTCTGCTGTTCACCGTCGCCCTGTTGGTTCTGACCATTCTGATGATGCGCGCCGCCATTGCCATTGCCGTTGCTATTGCCGTTGTTCTTCTCGAAACGATAGGTGAAGACATCGCGCCAGAGGACGCCTTTCCGTGACAGCGCCACCAGCGCCTGCCGCAGATCGCCAAAGGGCAACTGCCCAAACTCGTCCATCAGCCGGCGTGAACTGCCTCCACTATCAGCCATCGTCACAATAGCTGTAATCGCGCAGGGATACCGCTTGAGGCTGGAGAGCATGCCGAACGGCCCGGTTCCACCGCCGATTGTGACGACATGTTTATTGGCGACCTGGCGATGCTGAAACAGTTGCCAGTCCTGGTCCTGAATATCGCGGGCGCTCTTCAATGTCTTCGCTCCTTACTACCCGGCTGATTATTGCCTCATGTGTCTCATCACGATTCATCATGATTCACCATGATTCACCATGTCGTGTCAATACGCGGTTCGCAATCGCCTCCCCAGCAGCCGGTATTTGGACATCATCCGCTCTATTGTATGGGGGAGGTGTTTCTTCTGGCAAGGACCATAGGATACGCAAGACTGATGATTTGCTGGATCGTTATTATGAATGAGATGATCGCTGGTGAAAGCCACCAGCGCCCGCTGCGCCAGAAACAGACACCGGCTGTGCTGCTGTGCTACAATGCGTGCAGAGCGTGGCGAACGCTGGACGCAACACAACCAGAGTGAGTTCACCGCATACGCTGGTGCCTTGCTAGCGAGTTGACCTGGCCGGTGACTCCAAGGGGGATAGATTGAACGCGCTACCGCTTTGTGCCAGTTGTCATCGGGAAGTGCCCGCTGGCGCCCGCTATTGCCCTGCCTGCGGCTGGGACCTGCGCGACGGTCGTGTTCGACCGCCTACCGGCCTGCTCCCCGCCAACCAGCTTCTCCACAATCGCTATCGCATCATGCAAAAACTCGCGCAGGGCGGGCAGAGCGCCGTCTATCTCGTCCTCGATACGGTAGATGGCGGCAAACAGCGTGCCATCAAAGAAATGAGCGAGGCGAACCTGGGGCCGGTGGAGCGTGAAAAAGCTATCAACGACTTCATGCGTGAGGCTGAGATGCTGCGCACGCTGGATCATACGGCGCTGGCAAAGGTCTACGACAGCTTTGTGGATAGCCACAAGCATTATCTGGTTATGGAGTATGTGCGCGGGCATAACCTGGAAGATGAATTGATCGAGACAGGCCGCCCGCTGGAATGGGAGCGTGTGGCGAAGTGGGGCTGCATGCTCTGCGATGTGCTTGGCTATCTCCACAGCCGTGTTCCCGCCATCATTTATCGTGACCTCAAACCGGCAAACGTCATGCTGCTGCCAGATGGCAACCTCAAGTTGATTGATTTCGGCATCGCGCGCTGGCTGCATCCCTTGCGCGCGCACGACACCTCACAGCTTGGCACCGATGGCTACGCTCCACTTGAGCAGTATAACGCCCGCTCCGAGCCACGGTCGGATTTATATGCGCTGGGCGCTTCGCTCTATCATCTGTTGACGGGACGTATCCCCGAAGCCGCGCCGCTGCGCATCGCCGGCCAATCACTCACGCCGGTGCGCTCCATCAACTCGCGGGTGCCGGAGCCACTGGAGCGCGTTATTTTGCGGTCGCTGAACCTGCAAGCGCAGGACCGTTTCACCGATGCGCAGCAGATGCGTGAAGCGTTGGAATGGGCGATCTTGCAGCAGAGCCAGGGCGCTGGTTCCCCAGCAGGGAACATGCCCGGCATGGGACCAGCGCCGCGTGCTGTCAACACTGGTTCTATACGTCCTCACAATGGCAGCGGGATGGGGCGCGCAGTGGGGTCCGGCGCTGTCCCCAAACTTCAAGTACGCCCGCTACGGCTGGACGCTGGCTATCTCGAAATGGATGATGTTGCAGTGCTGCTGCTCGAAGTCGCCAACCAGGGCGGCGGCAACTTGCGCGGGCGCACTGAGACGAATCTTGCCTGTCTCTCGGTGGAGCCGCCAATTTTGGACGCCAACGCTGCGACGCTTCAGGTGCGCATTGATACAACCAACCTCGTGCCAGGACCATACACCTGCCACCTGGCGGTGCGTACCAACGGCGGCGACCAGATCGTTCCAGTACGTTTCGTCGTGCGTCCACCGCTTGGCCCATCACATCAGGGCGCACGCTATTCTGGGCGCTAATCGCTACGAAGGAGCCACGATATGGTAGAACGCGCGCGTGTCGGCGTGATTGGTGGCAGCGGTCTCTATGCGATGGAAGGATTGACCGAGATCGAGGAGCGGCGTGTGACGACGCCGTTTGGCGAGCCAAGCGACGCTATCATGTTAGGCCGCCTCGGTGACGTTCCGATGGCGTTTCTGCCGCGTCATGGTCGTGGGCACCGGCTCTCGCCAGGCGAAGTGCCGTCGCGCGCCAATATCTACGCGCTCAAAAGCCTGGGCGTGGAGTGGGTGATCTCAATCAGCGCGGTTGGCAGCCTCCGTGAAGATTATGCGCCGCTCGATCTGGTCATACCCGACCAACTCTTCGACCGCACCAAGAGCCGCGCCAACAGCTTCTTCGAGGGCGGCATCGTCGCGCACGTCTCCTTTGCCGAACCGTTCTGCCCGCATCTCAGCGGCCTGCTCTGGAAGACGATGAGCGAACTGGGCGATGTGCGCGGGCACGAAGGCGGCACCTATGTGTGCATCGAAGGACCACAATTTTCCACCAAAGCCGAATCCCGCATCTATCGCCAGCTTGGCTGTGACATTATCGGCATGACGGCGCTGCCGGAGGCAAAGCTGGCGCGCGAGGCTGAGTTGCATTATGCGACGATAGCCTGCGTCACCGATTATGACGTCTGGCATGAGAGCGGCGAAACCGTCACTGTGGAGATGGTGGTCGCTAACTTGATGCGCAACATTGAGAACGCCAAGCGCATCCTGCGTGGCGTCGTCTCGCGCTTGCCCGCCGCTGGTGTACCGCTCTCCTGCGGCTGCGAGAACGCGCTGAAGGACGCCATTATGACGGACCGCGCCGCCATCCCCGCGCCGCTCCGCGAACGTTACGGTTTGCTGGCTGGCAAATATCTTTCCTGAAAACTCTATCTGTCTGGCTCGCACACTATGGACATCGTGTACTGGCGTGTAGATGGCTGCGGTGGCGTACAATATTGCTCACAGTCCGTCATTGCGGACGTTGCTTCCATCCTTCAGTTCGTTTCCTGGCTCTCATAACGACCACGCATCTATGCGGGAGGCGCTCTATGCCACGTGTCACAACCGATCAGATTCGCCAGATGAAAGCGCGCGGCGAGCGGATTCCGATGCTCACCGCCTATGATTATGCCAGCGCCCGTATTCTAGATACAGCCGGTGTGCCGATGTTGCTGGTTGGCGACAGCCTGGGCATGGTGATGCTCGGCCACGATTCCACGCTGCCAGTGACGCTCGACGATATCATCCACCACACCAAGAGCGTCGTGCGCGGCAGCGAGCATGCCCTCGTCATCGCCGATATGCCGTTTGGCACGTTCCAGATCAGCCCGGAAGAGACGATGCGCCAGGCGGTGCGCATCATGAAAGAAGCCGGACCGCAGGCGGTGAAGCTGGAAGGTGGCGTGCGTAGCGCCGCCAGCGTGCGCCTGTTGACCGAAGCAGGCATTCCTGTCATGGGGCATGTCGGCATGACGCCACAATCGGTGAACGTCTTCGGCGGCTTCAAGGTGCAGGGCAAGACAGAGCAAGCGGCACGTGCATTGCTGGCCGATGTCGCGGCTCTGGAAGAGGCTGGCGCCTTCGCGGTGGTGTTGGAGCTGGTGCCAGCGGAACTGGCGAAGCTGGCAACGGAACGCGCCACGATTCCGACAATTGGCATTGGCGCCGGTCCTGATTGCGATGGCGAGGTGCAGGTGTTGCACGATATCCTGGGTCTCTTCCCAGACTTCACGCCGCGCCATACCAAACGCTACGCCGAACTCGGCAAGCTGATGAGCGAGGCCGTCACCACCTACATGAGCGAGGTGCGCGAACGCGCCTTCCCCACCAAAGAGCAGAGTGCGCATCTGGACGCCGCCGTCATCAAGGCGTTGCGCCGCGAACGCAAGGAGACCGCTTGACAATAGAAATGACCGGAATGGCTATTTGGCAGGCCGGATGGTCCCTATCTCTAGCCAAGAGTCAGCTTTCTGTGACAGTCTCTAGCATACAACGTTAAAATTGATGAGGCTCCTCCACAGGGATGCCGAACGGGACGCGATGCAGCAGGCAAATCAGAGGCGAATCAGGCGAGGGACGGTGCATAGGTGGAGTCACTGATCGGGCAGCAGCTTGGCGACTACCTCCTTGAATCTGAGTTGGGTCGTGGTTCCATGGGCGTGGTCTTTCGCGCGCGCCATGTCACGCAGGACAAGCAATATGCCGTCAAGGTGCTGCTCGAAGCGCTGAGCGCCGACATGTCGTTCGTTACACGCTTCACCCGCGAAGCGCGCATCATCGCCGGATTGCATCACCCCAATATCGTGCGCGTCTACGATGCCGGGCGGCATGGTCAGCACCTCTACTTCGTTATGGAATATTTCTCTGGCGTCACTGCCGGCCAGTTGCTCAAAGAGCGTGGCAGGCTCCCCGTCCGGCAAGTCATCGAGATTAGCGCGCAAGCTGCCGATGCGCTCGACTATGCCCATACCACCGGGCGGCTCGTTCACCGCGACATCAAGCCGGAGAATCTGCTGGTGGACCGCTGGTTTCGTGTGAAGATGCTGGATTTCGGGCTGGCGCGCGTCGAAGGATTGGATAGCATCACGCGCGTCGGCACGGTCGTTGGCAGCCTCTATTATGTCGCGCCGGAGCAACTGCTCAACCACAAGCTGGATGGGCGCACGGATATTTATGCGCTTGGTGTGAGCATGTATGAGATGCTTACCGGGCAGCGACCTTATCGTGGCCAGACGCTCACCGAGATGAGCCGCGCCATTATCTCCGCCGTCGCTGTGCCGCCGCACCAGATCGAACCCTCTGTGCCGCCGGAATTGGAGCGCATCATCAGCAAAGCGATGGCGCGCGACCTCGCGGAACGTTATGCCCGCGCCAGCGAACTCTATATTGATCTGCGCGCCTTGCAAAGTACCCTCGATCCCGGCAACAATCCAGGTGGGCAGGCAGCAGCAAGTCAGACGCCAGGGGCATCGCGGTCTATGCCGCTCGCCACTCTCCAGCATGGCCAGCAGGCAGCCACGCAGCCTCCGGCCACCGCCGCGCTGCAACAGGCGCCGCAGACCTTCACCGAACACCGCACCTTGCGGACGGTGCTACGCCCGATGACGCTGGAGCCGGCCCCGCCCGAATCGCAGCGCGAACAGCTGCCATCGCATCCACTGCTGCCTCCTCACCAGGACCGCTAAATCATCCTTTCGATACGGCTTATCCAGGCGCTTGCGAGCTGTCTTCGGCCATTTCGACGGCGGAGGTGATGACGGGCGGATTGGCGAGGTCGCTATGGCGCGGATTGTTCCAGGCCATTGACATCAGCGTCGTTGCGCTGGTGATAACCTGCTGCGCATAGGGCGGCTGTGGCAGCGTCGGCGTCGCCACACGTGCTGTGCGATTGCCTGGCTGATCTGCGCGGGCATCCATCACTGTGATGCCCAGCGCATTCATCACTTGCATGTTGCGTTGCGCCAGCAGTGGATGGGGCTTGTAGGAGTAGAGCGGCGTCTCCAGGTCAGCGAGCTGGCGCGTGATCTGTTCCGGCGTATGTTTGAAACGCCTGCATGCCGCGCGGACCTCTTTGAGCAGAGCGGCATCGTCCAACGCGAAGATCGCATCGAGCGCGTACATGAGATGCAGGCCGCGATTGAGCAGCACGCCGCGCCCATGCCTCAGCCGCTGCGCCAGCGCAGCGTTGCCATTCATTTGGGCCTCGCTGATCTGGCGGGTCAGGTCGGCGAACGGCAGATTATCTAGCTTGCGGTGCAGAAAGGCAATGACAGCGGGCGTATCGCCGTTTTGCCAGTCGCGCAGCAGTTCCAGACAATATTTTCCCTCATAGCGCCCCATTGTCTGCGGTACGCTCAACAGATCGTCTTTGCACTCGCAGACCCAGAGCGCATGCAGATAGCGCACGGAATCGGCCACCGGAATGACCGCCAGCCGCCGTTGCCCATGCACCTCTTCTTTGAAGCGAAAACAGGCGCGGAACTCGTTCTCAATGCGTGCAAACGCCGCCAGCTTTTCCTCGACTAATTTGTCACTCGCCCGTCCGCTCTGCGTTTTGGTGTTCCTCCGAATTGCCATATCCGCATCCCTCTTTCTCGCTCGCCGGTGGCGATGATGAGATGAAAGACTTCCTGAACAGTGAGATATCAGCAGCACCAGCAGCACAATATGTACCGCTTGGAGCAGGTCAAATCGGCAAAAAGTATCCCCTCCCTGCTGCATCAGAGAGGGGAATGAGAGGGAATATGCGCAGTGTTCATGCCACTGGCCGAAGTGATACTACGTTAGTCAGGATTCAGGCCGATGGCGCCAGGAACTTCTGGTCGCCGAAGTCGCCGCCAAGCACGGCAGAAGATGGCGCGCCAAGCCAGTTATCCAGCACCGTCGCGTAGACCGAACGGAAGTCCGTCGTGAACTTGAGATTACCGGCGCTATCAAGATTGCTCAAATCAGATGGCTCGCCATAGACGCCGCCTTGCACAGCATTGCCGAGGACGAAGAGTGGCGCCGCCGTGCCGTGATCGGTGCCCTCGTTGCCGTTCTCCTCGACGCGCCGCCCAAACTCCGACCAGGTCATCACAACAACGTTATCGGCGGCGTTGTGCGCGGTCAGGTCGCCATAGAACGCCGACAACCCTTCCGCCAGTTCGGTCAGCAGATCATTCTGAGTTTTCGCCTGATTGGCATGAGTATCAAAGCCGCCGAGTGTTACATAGCCAACGCGCAACCCCAACCCCTGCACGATGACCTCTGCCAGCACTTGCAAGCCTTTGGCGAAGTTCGTCGTAGGATATTGCACTGCCGGTTTGTAGTTTGAAACCGTCTCTTCGAGAATCTTCGAGCCATTGACGGCGTTCTGCGCCGTGCCGTTGAGCATATCCAGCAGCGCGGCGTAGGGCGCAGACTGCGGATAAGTATTGTAGAGGCGCAGCAACGTCTGTATGCGCGCATCGGCTCCCTGCGCGGCGGCTGCGGCAGCAGGATCGGCGGCCAGCTTATACGTCTTAGGGTCGCCCACCACCGGCACATCCGCGTTGAGCGCACGTAGCGCCGTTGGCAGCGCGCTACCAACAGCCAGCGATTGGAAGGGATGGCCGTCCTTATCCACCAGGCCGGAGACGTACTTACCGAGCCAGCCGGTTGCGCCCTGGCCGTTGAGGTCGAGCGTCTGCCAGATATCCATGGAGACGAAGTGCGAGAGATTGGGGTTCGGGTAGCCCACGCCCTCCACCACCGCCAGCTTATTCGATTGCCAGAAAGGATAGAGCGCCTTCAATGCCGGATTCATACCCACGTTGCCGTCGAGCGTCAACAGTTGCGCCTGTGGAATGGCGAGCGTCGGGCGGGCGGAACTGTAGAGACCATAGGCGCTGTCGCTGGCAGGTACGATGGTATTCAGTCCATCATTGCCTCCGGCCATCTGCACGACGATCAACGTGCGATTCTGCGCAGCCTGTGCCCAGGTGGCCCCTTCCAGCGCGGCATTGTGTGAGGCGCGTACCGCCCGCGCGAAGATTGGCGGCATAATCATGCCCGCACTCACCGCGAGCAGGCCATCTTTAATCATGGCTCTTCGTGAAAGCATCATGGCGATCCCTCGGTTCTCAGTTCAGGTGATACTCGGGCATGGTCATCAAGAGATAGAGCATCTGGCGCACGCTCACCGCCGGAACCGTCGCCCCGCCAGCAAGGGTGAGCGTTGGCCCTTTGCCGGATTGGTTGATGGCGTCGTAGAGCGCGCTGCGCCGGTCGCTGGTAATGTTGTTGTCGAGCATCGCCGCGACATAGTAATCAGTCAGGTCTTTGGCGCTGCTAATTCCACGCTGGTTGATGGTTTGCTGCACTGGCGAGTTGGTTGTCGAACTGGCAGATTGCGTTGCCTGGCGCTTTCCGCCGGTCGCGCCGCCGGTTGCCACCACCACCAGCGTGTTGATAAGGTTGACGCGCGTCATCCACGTCTGCGTGGAGAGCCACGCGCGGCTGTCCTTATCGCCGTCCCAGCCGGAGACGTTGGGTGGGTCGAACGGCACCTGGCCAAGCGCGGTGTACAACCCGCGCAGGGCGTTGCGTTGCAGCGTCGTCTGGATGCCAAGATTGCGAATGGCGCCGGCCAGGAACTCGACGGGACTCTTGAGCCGCTGGCGATAGGCTTTGTCGCTAATGAAATCCGGCGAGCGCAGCATGGCTTCGACCATTGCGTGGATGCTGTGATTGTTGTGGTTGTAGGCATCCACCAGCGGCTGCAAGACGCTATCGTTCGGATTCACCGGATATGCGAAGAAGCTCCACATGCGCCAGGCGATGTGATAGGGCGCTGCAGGATGGGCGCAAACGATCCTGACGACATCATCCAGCCCCAGGTTGCCGGTATGCCCCAGGTAGGTAACGGTGCCGTTGTAATGGCGATGCGGCAAGTACACGCCTTTGCCGCCTTCGATGGCCCAGCCGGTCAGCGCCAGCGCACCCTGGTGTACGTCGTCCTGCGTGTAGTTGGGCTGCCCTTGCGGATTGACCACACCGAGCGTGAAGAGTTCCATCAGTTCGCGCGCATAATTCTCATTTGGCAGACGTCCGGTGCTGCGCGCGCCATCCAGATAGACCAGCATCGCCGGGTCTGTGGAGATGGCGTGAATGAGGTCATCGAAGCGACCAAGACAGTTCTGGCGTAACACCTGATTTTGTTGCGCCAGATACGGCGGCATCGCCTTGCCCCCTTTGTCCAATCCGCTGACCAGCACGCCATGCCAGAACATCGTCATCTTCTCTTCGAGTGGATGTTTACTGTACAGCATGCGGATGGTGAACCAGTGGATCAGGTCCTCCGGCCTGCTAAAATCGTAGTTCAGACTGTTGATGAGATTATCCAGATCGCTGTTGGGGATGCTCGAATAGTTGAGCAGGCGATCTATCGTACCGGAGACACCAGCATTGATATAGTCGCCAAAGTCATTAGGCCAGGGACCTAAGCCTGCGCGGCGTATGAGGTGTGCAACCTGTTGCGCGTCTGAGGCGAAGACATTGGCAGGACCCGATGAGGATGCACGATTGCTGAGGAAAAAGCCCAGTCCGGCGCCAAGCGCGCCAATGCCAACCGCTCCCGCGCCTGCGCCGATCAACACCGCACGGCGCGAAATGCCTTTGGGCTTTTGTGGCTGTGGTGGGGCGGTGAGAACCGGTGGCACCGTTGGTGGTTCCCAATAGTGCTGATTTCCTAGTGGGGCGGCTGCTTGCCGCTGCCATTCACTTGTCTGTCCCAGCGGTTGGGTCGGCTCCTGCCCCTGCGCATAAGGCGGTGCAGACTGTTGCGCGGTTGGTTGTTCCCACGGCAAGCGCCCGGATGTTCCTGTCGACTCATTATTCTTCATACGCTATTCCTCATGCCACTGTGCGTACGCATCGTGTGTGCGGTCGTCGGTACCCTCTATGATGCGCCGGTTGGCTTAGGAATGGCTGAAAAATAGGTAAAATTTCGAGAAGTATCCTGCGGAATGCAGTGGATATCAGGCGCGTTACGAGGCTTCTTCGAGTACCTTACGCATGATGATCTGCGTCTGGCTGAAGCCTTTGTGCTGGTAGAAACTGATGGCGCGTTCGTTGCTGGCGGTCACGTAGAGTTGCACGACCGGTTGGTGGATGCTGTTTGCCCATTCGCAGGCCTGGCCTAGTAGCGCCTCAGCGAGTCCACGTCCGCGCCAGCGGTCTTCCACATACAGCCCTTCCACCTCAACCCATTCGTGGTAGTACCACATGCCGGAATCGGCGTGAATCGTGGCTAAAACGAAGCCGCATGGCCTGTCCGTGTCTGTTTCGTAGGCGATGAGAGCCAATACCTGTTCGCCGTGAAGCGCCTGCTGGATCGCTTCATCGAAATAGGTTTCCCAGTCCGCCGAGAGCGCAAAGCGCGCATCCAGGCTGGCATTGAAGGAGTGCAGTTTCTGGAACAGCAGTTTGGCGGCGGCCACATCAGTTTCTTGCAGGTTGTGAATTGTCCATTCCCGCTCATCCGTCGTCATGGGCGCAAACGGCGCAAGCACCACATTTGCAAGCCGCGTATCAGTGAATTGGTTGATGCTTGTGGTGGTAGCCATTGTCTATTCCCTCCCGCATCGTTCCAGCGGTTTCATCGTGCTGAATCATTCCACATCTTGCTGATGACCCATTCTCAGGGGAGGGCGTCAAACTGGATACAATAGAGTGCCGATCCGGTAAGATCACCGAACCGGCACACGTATTCTGATAATGCGAGGATGCAAATGGTGGAAGATGAATAGCGAGTTAATCTTCGGGTTCTGGGGCGCTGACCTGCTCAATGCGCCGCCTGGTTTGCAGCGCAGCGTGCGCCTGTCCCTGCCAGATGGCAATCGAACGCGCGGTTGGCGCTTGCGCTTGTCCCTGCGCCAATTCCGCAGCGGTGCCCTCGTCCAGCGGCGCTAGCATCAGTTGCTGGCCAAACTCGGCGGGAGCTTCCGGCGCGCTGGCAAGCATTGCCAGCCGCTCATTTAGCCACAGGTAATACTCCACCAGTGCGCGCGCTGGACCGTTGTGCGTCGTCATCTCATCCAGCGACTCGACCAGCGCCTCATAGACTTCGATGGCTGCCTGTTGCTCGGCAAGCGCCAGTTCAAATGGCGAATCCGTCGCACCGGATACTGAGTCGTCCGGTTCTCTTGATTCGCCGCTCATCTCAGCTTTGCGTCGTTCCAGCAGCAATTGTCCCATCGCCTCGGTTTCGAGTTGCCGCTGGCGTAGCATCCAGGCACGCAGGCTACGCAAACGCAACTGGTCTGGCGCGCCCGGTGGCAGGTCAATGTCATCGGCGGCCCAACGCGATTGCGCCTCCGCACGCGCATCGCGCCTCTGTTGGTCTTCGTCGTCGCCAGGTTCCTCCCAGCGCAGCACGCCGCCCTGCGAGACCCAATGCGCTGGCTCACGTTCCTCATGCGTCTGGTGCGTCGCGCCGTTGATGCCACCAGCGCCGTTCTGTGAAGCGGTATCGTTGCCCCACGTCTCGAAGTCGAAGCGATCCCACGCATCCTGCTGATCTTGTTGGTTGCGGTCGTCGTCATAGCTCATATGCTGGCATTCCTTCCTGTTTGCTATTCCCATTCAATGGTTGCCGGAGGTTTGCTGGTGATGTCGTAGACCACGCGGTTCACCCCAGGCACTTCGTTGACGATGCGGTTGGCGATGCGCGCCAACACCTCATGCGGGAGCCGCGCCCAATCGGCGGTCATGAAGTCGCCGGTGGTGACGGCGCGTACTGCAACCATATTGGCGTAGGTGCGTCCGTCGCCCATCACGCCGACGCTCTGCAACGGTGTCAGTACGGCGAACGCCTGCCCGATCTGGCGATAGAGGCCAGCGCGGCGTAGCTCTTCGATGACGATGGTGTCAGCTTGCCGCAGGGTCTCCAGCCGTTCTGGCGTCACTTCACCAATGATACGAATCGCCAGGCCGGGACCCGGGAACGGATGCCGCCAGACCCACTCCTCCGGGAGACCGAGCGCCGCGCCGACCTCACGCACCTCGTCTTTGAAGAGATAGCGTAGCGGCTCGACCAACTGAAATGTCATGCCTTCGGGCAGGCCGCCGACATTGTGATGCGTCTTGATTTTCTGCGCGGCGCTGGCATCGTGGCTGGTGCTTTCGATGACATCAGGATAGAGCGTGCCCTGCGCCAGAAAGTCTATCGGCTCGCGTTCGCGTAGCTTTTCAGCTTCGGCCTCGAAGACGCGCACGAACTCTTCACCGATGATATGGCGCTTCTCCTCTGGGTCCGTCACCCCAGCCAGCCGCCTCAGGAAACGCTCATGCGCATCCACCGCAATCAGTGGAATATGCAGAAGTGAGCGGAACGTTTCCACCACCTGCTCCGGTTCGCCAGCGCGCATACAGCCGGTA
The DNA here is from genome assembly GCA_021323855.1 of Chloroflexota bacterium. GTDB lineage: Bacteria > Chloroflexota > Ktedonobacteria > Ktedonobacterales > JADMIN01 > JAJPKE01. The sequence continues at coordinate 34,972 of JAJPKE010000010.1, forward strand.
TCCACAAAGATGCAGGTGAGGCGCTCACCGATGGCTCGATGCACCAGCAGCGCCGCCACCGCCGAATCTACGCCACCGGAAAGACCACAGATGACACGCCCCTCGCCAACCTGTGCGCGGATGCGCCCGACTGCCTCTTCGATGAAGGCGCTCGAGGTCCAACTGGGCGAGCAGCCGCAGACGCGAAAGAGAAAGTTTTCCAGGAGTTCTTTGCCGCGCGGCGTATGGGCCACCTCTGGGTGAAACTGGATGCCGATATGCCCTTTGCCGTCGCTCATCGCCGCCAGCGCGCCGCTCTCAGAGCGCGCCACTGCGACAAACCCCGGCGGAAGCGCGCCGACGCTATCGCCGTGGCTCATCCAGACAGCCAGACCGCTCTCACCATTAGCCTCAATACCGGCAAAGAGCGCGCTCGCCTCACCTCGCGCCTCATCGGTCAGATGTATCTCGGCGGGGCCGTATTCACGCCGCCCGGTATGTGGCTCAACCTGGCCACCAAGCTGGTATGCTAGCAATTGCATGCCATAGCAGATGCCCAGCACCGGCAGTTCGCTTTCAAGGATCGCCTGCTCCACATGCCGTGCGTTCGGGTCGTAGACGCTATCCGGCCCGCCGGAGAGAATGACGCCGCGCGCACCGAGCCGCCGCAGATCATCCAGCGTGGTCGTGGCGGGGAGCAATTCGCAGAAGACATGACACTCACGGACACGCCGTGCGATCAGACGGCTATACTGCGAGCCATAGTCCAGAATGGCGATCATCTCGCGTGCGGGCGTCTGCGTCGCATCAGTTGCGGCAGCCGTAGCTATGTGGGTCTCCTGGTCAGCCTCGGTGGATGAAATGGCTGGGTGCATGGCGGGCAAACCTCGCGCCGGGTGTCGGCTCATATCACACATACTGGTATCGTATCAATCCATTATCCGATACTCAGGCGTGCGCTCGCAAGAACCCCACCCTCACGACGAATCACGTTGTGGGGATGGGGTGTTCTCTTGTCAAAGCGTGTTCAGCGCACGATGACGGCAGAGACGGAGTAGATGGAGGGCAGGAAATCGGCAATGAGCTGCCAGTTGTCGCCACCATCCGCGCTGGCGAAAAGCTGGCCGGTATTGGTGCCAACGTAAACGCCGCAGGGGTCCTTCACATCGGTGCAGAGTCCATGCCGCAGCACACCCAGCCGCACCTGTGCGCCGGAGGGCAGGCCATTGGTCAGCGGTTCCCACTGCTCACCGGCGTCGCGCGTACGATAGACCGTGAAATGTTCCCCAATATTGTTGCGCGCATCGTTTTCGACCACCGTAAAAACGGTATCGGGATGATGTGGGTCCAGCGCGATAGGAAAGCCGAACTCAGAGGGCAGATTGTGCTGAATGTCAATCCAGTCCTCACCGGCGTTCAGCGTCTTATAGATGCCACAATGGTTCTGCTGATAAAGGACATCGGGGTTGGTGGGATGCTGAACGATGCGGTGGATGCACTGGCCGAACTCTGGATAGATATCCGGCAGGAAACTGGCGCGCGTATTACGGTTGGCGAAGGTCCACGATTTGCCGCCGTCATCAGTCCGCATGCAGCCGACCGCCGATATGCCGATCCACATGCGGTCGGTATTCGAGTAATCAGGGATGATGGTGTGCAGGCAGAGGCCACCCGCGCCCGGCCCCCAGCGGTCGCGTGTCGGATGGTTCGCCAGCGCGTCGTTGATTTCCCAGGTGACGCCGCCGTCGTTGCTCTTCCAGAGGCTTGCAGGGTCCACGCCTACATAGATAACCCCAGGCTCCTCAGCGCGCCCAGGCACAATCGTCCAAATATTCGTGAGGCTCAGGCCGCTCTCTTCGGCAAAGGCGATGCCGCGTTCGGGTTCCTGCCACGTCGCGCCGAAGTCATCGCTATAACGCAGGAACGTGCCGAAAAAATCGCCGTTATCTGTGGCGAAGAGGCGCGGCCTGCCGTTGCGTTGGTCCAGCGCCGCCGAGTAGATACGATGTCCACTTATCGTTGGCTCCTCGCAGGTCCAGGTTTCGCGGTCCGGAGAGGAGAGTAAGAAGAGTCCGCGTTTGGTGCCGACGAGCAAGAGGACATCACCGCTGTGTAGTTCACGACGCATCATATGGCTTATCCCTTTCGTTATCGCTGTATCGTTTGGGTATGCAAACATCGCCAGGTCAATGCCACTGTGTCTCGGCAAGGGACGAAGAATCGTGCTGTGCGTTCATCCACCGGCGACCGATGGCAGGATGGTGAGCGTTGCGCTGGAAGGCACCGGAGTATCCAGCCCGCGCAAATAGCGAATGTTTTCGCCATTGACGAAGATATTGACGAATGGTCGCAAGTCGCCCGTTTCGAGGCACAGGTTGAAGCGTATCCCTGGGAATCGGTCATCGAGCGCCGCAATCAGTTCGCGCACGGTTGCACCCTGAGCCAATGTTGCCGTGGTTCTGCGAATGGTGCCGGTTCGTGTCTCCAACATCGCCGGCAGCACGACGTTGACAGTGTTGACGACCTGCTCTTGGGTGTTCTGCTGCATAGCCACCTCGCGTTCTACATGCGTGAACATGGGTCGAGTAGCCGTCACCTGCGACGGCACTTTGCAGCCTATTCTGTCGCTGGTCGTCAAACCGGGAAGTTCTCAGAAAATAGAACCAATGTGCTATGACCAGCAGACAAAATGCCTATGCGCTCACAGGAAAAACAAAGCCGCGCAATGTGCCCTTCCATGACACACATGCGCGGCTCTGCTCTCAACTTGTGATGCCTCGGCGGCTCAATCAGTGCATCTGCCAGACAGAGGTTGCCCACGCGGCAGACGATTGGCTAGTGTAGGCGCCACCAAGCCAGAAGGCGTTATTAGTCACTGAGTAATAGGCGCTCGAATAGTCTCCCCAGCGACCGACCGTAAAATCTTTCACACCCTGAACCAGAAAGGCGAACGGTTGTCGCTGATTGAGCGTATTGGGCGCATCTGATGCGTGCCGCTCTGCGATGACCAGGCTGGGATAGAGACTGGCGGAGGAGGCATTGGCAATCACCACCAGACGCCCATTGGCATCCACTGCTAGTGAAGGATTAAATACATAGCCGCCCGCAAAGCCGTCAATGGCGCTCTGGGCAAGAGTGGCGCTGATGCTTGAAGCCGTCGCGTCGCTGTCATTGATTCTGGCGGTCGTCATCATATCCAACCAGTAGACGCCGGTGCGAGTCTGTGCGTCTCCGTTCCAGTTGACTGCTGTTGCCCAGGCGGCATACAGGTGCCCCATAGCATAGACGGCGCTGGTAATGCGCGCGTCGCCGGTTGAAAGCAGGCTCGTCGTGCCGGGTTGCGCGGCTCCCACGGGATCAGCATATGCGTGCGGCAATGTCAGGGTTGTCGCGACGATGCTAAGCTGTTTTGCCTGCGTCGCATGCGTGGCATGAACCACCGCCCAGAGTTTGAGAATTCGGCTGGTGGAGGCGCCATCAAGATATCCTGCCAATGTGCCAACCAGCCAGCCAGCAGAAGCCCCTGGCTGTTCCTGCGCCGGTGTGAGGGTGAAGATTGGTGAAGAACTGGAAATCTTGAAGCCAGTCCAGACCGAGATAGTCACTGCGCTGCCCTGGGAGAAGGCGTCTTTGGGTAATGTCCACAGCGCCGTCCCACGGAACAGTGGCTTCGCGCCGCAGGCGAACAATGTGCCGGTGAGGTAGTAGGTCGTATCGTCGTTGCCAATCTGCGGATTATCCGCCCAGGCGCAGGTTGTTCCCTGCGCGATGCTTATCTGATAGATGCTCCAACTGACGATCTGGCCTGGTGTCTGTGAGATGGCGATGTCAAGGTAGCCATGACCCACGTTGCCATCCGAAGCGAGCGCCAGTTCATCGGATACGATAACCCAACTCTGGCTGCCGACATCATAAAACACGCGCGATTCGCCAAGCTGGCCGCCCTTATGGAGAACAGGGGTGAAGAGATCGGCCAGCGCATAGTTCTGCAACAACGCTCGATTTTCGATGGGCACGATCTGCAGCACGCCGTCGGACACCTCGATCAGAAAGTGATTGTCGGCCTGGGCGGAGATACTCATCGGCGCCAGCACGCCAACATCAGTTTGGTTGACATGGCCGAATCGCTCGATTCCCTGCGTATCCCAGGTGTGGGGTCCAATAGTGGGAGCTGTTATTGCTGGCAACGCCGAAAGTGAGGTAGTTTGCGTGTTTGTCTGGTCTGTGCGCGCCAGGAACGTCGCCGCATTGCGTGGCGTCTTTCCTCCCAGCGGGCTGAGTGTATTGAGGGTGACGACGCCAGCGCGTGTTATCGTCTGTGATATCCCGGTCAGGCCACCAGCGCCAGTATAGGTGATCGTGGACGTGTTTGCCGGCTGCTTATGATGCAGCGAGACCGCCAGCGCAACAGAGCCACTGGCAACGAGTATCACGACGACCGCCAGCGCCAGCAAGGCGATGGGCCTGCTCACCGGCAATTTGCCGTGGAGCAGATCATAGACCCAGCCACGTTGCCGGGCCACCGGTGGCAGTGCCGTCGGGTGCGCATCGCTATGCACGCGCCAGGAGCCTGCGGAGGGCGTCCGTGAGGGCGGCGGCGCGGAGAGACGCTGGCTATTGGGGCTTGGCATGCCAATCTGCCCAACTGGTGGCAACGATGCCCCACCCGCCGGCGTCGAGGCGGGCATTGGCTGCCCGGCGAATGGAACGTTGGCAGGCGTCACCGCCGGCTGGCTCGTAGCTGGCATGGCGGGTGTGCGCGCTGCCTGTGCCTGCGGTGTTGCAGGAATCTGAATGGCTGGCAATTCAAGCGACGGACGTGTATCCGCCGCCGCGTTCAGGTCGTTCTCCGGCGCTGGCGATGGTGGTGTCTGCGCCACCAGCCGCACATCGCCCAACGGGCGCGGACGCGGCCACGGCGCCTGCCCGGTCTGCCCAAGTGGATTGATGGCTGCACGTAGCGCTGCCGCAAATTCGCGGATGGAGGGATAGCGGTCCGCCGGGTCTTTGGCGAGCGCGCGCAACAGTACCGTGTCGGCAGCGGGCGGCAGATGTGGATTGTAGCGGGTGACGCCAGCAGGTGTATCCGTCAGATGGCGGTGATGGAGTTCAATGAGGCTTCCCTCAAAGACCGGGCGGCCCGTCAGCAGGAGATAAGCGACGCAGGCCAGCGCATACTGGTCGGTGGCCGGAACTGGATAGCCTGCATATTGTTCCGGCGCGTTGTAGAGTGGCGTGCCCGCCGTGCCGGTGCGCCCAACCAGCGCGCTCATGAAGCGCGCCAGCCCAAAGTCCGCCAGCAAGACATGCAATTGTTCTGGCGGTGGCGTCGTGGCGCCAGCCAGCGGAGCGGGAACATTGTCAGTGAAACGCATCGAGGAAGGAACCGTCGCCTCTGACGAAATATCCCCGGAGAATGGTCCAGACGACAACCGGCGCACCAGCAGATTTTGCGGCTTGGCATCGCGGTGAATGACGCCTTTTTCGTGCGCATACTGAAGCGCAGCAGCCGCCTGTGACACGATTTCCGTTGTAATGGCAGGCGGTGCCGGCAAGGTAATGCGCAGGTCGGCGGGTGAGACACTGCGCCCCTCGATCATATCTGCCAGCGACCCCTGCGCCACATACGGCATGACGAGATAATGGATGCCGTCCTGCTCGCCATAATCATAGAGCGGCAAGATATTGGGATGCTCCAGTGCTGCGATGGCGCGGGCTTCCTGCAAAAATTGTTGCGTCGCCTGCTCATTGAAGGCGTCTGGGCCGGAAACGGAGCCTTCGCCGCGCACCACCTTGACGGCCACCTGGCGCCCCAATCCCGGCTGTTCGGCCAGATAGATGTCTCCCATCCCGCCGCCGCCAATGCGCCGCACGATCTGACAATTGCCAAGCCTCATGCCTTCCAGTCCCGCCATGAGCCGTCCCCCTCATCTCGTCGCTGATTGTATTGTCACTGGTTCTGTCGCCGCTTCAAGGGCTTCAGGAACCACTTGGAATTCTGTTGGCGCTACCAAAGAATCAGTCTACACGTCGTGTCAACCTGATAGCAAGCCTGAGCGGAAGCATGTGCTATTGCATCTCCCCGCCAGAGGATATCTGCTGAGTTAGCGGTGAGGCGCCGCATCTGGCTATAGCCTGGAAGCAGCTATGCCTAACTGCCTATGCCTATCTGATGATTCGAGGCGCGCATAGCACAATTTTGCGGAAACGTTACAGATGCGAGAACCGCCACGTTGTGAAGGGTGAAAGGCAAAGCAAGTCATCACCCAATAGCGACTATCTTGGCGCGTTACTCTCAATAAGGCAGGTGCCCAGCGGATGGCCAGGATTCTCTTTGTTGCAACGTATTATCCTCCAGAGATTGGGGCTGCACAAACCCAAAACAAAGAAACCGCCGTTCGTCTAGCCAGGCTAGGGCACGAGGTGACGGTGCTGACGACGCTGCCCAATTATCCGACCGGTGTTGTGCCGCCTGAATATCGCAATGGCGCAAAACGGCGCGAAGTCATTGATGGCGTGACCGTAGCCCGCGTCTGGAGCTATGTCAGCCCCAATAAGGGATTCTTCAAGCGCATTCTGGCCCAGCTTTCGTTTGGTTGTCTCGCTGGCATCACCGGAGCCAAGCTGGTTGGGCAACCGGATATTATCATCGTCGTCTCGCCGCCGCTCTTCACGGCCATCGCTGGCCGCGTGCTGGCCTGGCGCAAACGCTGCCCCTACATATTCAACGTCCACGACCTCTGGCCGGAGTCGGCGGTGCAAATGGGCATGCTGCATAATCGCCTGTTCATCTGGCTCTCCGAGCGGCTCGAATGGTCCACCTATCGCCGCGCGCGCGCCGTCTGGACCGTCACCGAAGGCATCCGCAAGACGCTGATCCGGCGTGGCGTGCCTGCCCAGAAAGTGTTCATGCTACCCATCGGCGTTGACACCACGCAATTCGCGCCGATGCCGCGTGAAGAGGCGCGCGCCGCGCTCGGCTGGGATAACCGCTTCACCGTTATGTACGCAGGCACTATCGGCCTCGCTCATGGTCTTGGCACAGTGTTGTCGGCAGCCGAGAGGCTACGTGACCACTCTGATATCCATTTCGTGCTGGTGGGGGATGGCGCTGCCAAAGCTGAATTGATGGCAGATGCCGAGCGGCGTGGCTTACACAACGTCACGTTTCTACCGGCGCAGCCTCACCAGCGTATGCCGCTGGTGACGGCTGGGGCGGACTCCTGTGTTGTCTCGCTGCGGCAGTTGCCGCTTTTTCAGGGGGCGCTGCCATCTAAGATGTTTGAGATCATGGCGTGCGCCCGGCCTGTGTTGCTGGCCGTGGATGGCGAGGCGCGGCAGCTTGCTGAGCAAGAGGCTGGCGCTGCGCTCTATGTCGAGCCGGAGAACGCCGACGCGCTGGCGCAGGCGGTCTTGCGCTTGAAAGCAAACCCGCAACTGGGCGAGGAGCTTGGCCGACGTGGGAGAGACTATGTTGTCACTCACATGGACCGAGATCGCATTGTCGCTGCATTAGAAACGCATCTTCTGGAAGGGGCGGGGGACCTTCCACGAGGATCACTGGAGATACCCCTGGCCGAATCCAGCGCGACACCCTACGTGAAAACACCGATTTCCTGACAACCGGCGAGCGTGTACAATAGCGTCGCTCAAAGGACCATGAACGGTGGCGTAGGGGTTGATGGCTGGCGAGTCCATGAGGTGATACATGAAGCGGGCGTTTGATATCCTGTTCTCGTTGATCTTCCTTATTTTGCTGTCTCCTCTCATGCTCGTCATCGCCTGCGCCGTCTGGCTCAGTGATCGTGGGCCGGTTATCTATCGCCATCAGCGGATAGGGCGCTATGGGAAGCCGTTCTACGTGCTCAAGTTCCGCACGATGGTGCAGAAACAATCCTTCAAGAGCGAACTGACGCTCAAAAAGGACCCCCGTATTACCTGGATTGGCGGCCTGTTGCGCGCAACGAAGATGGATGAGTTGCCGCAATTGTTCAATATCCTCAAAGGTGAGATGAGCGTCGTTGGGCCACGACCAGAATCGCCACGCTATGTCGCACATTACACGCCAGCGCAACGCGAGGCGCTGGTCATGCGGCCAGGATTGACGGGACCGGCGTCGGTGCTGTTCCGCAGCCAGGAGCAATTGCTCGACGGGATGGATTTCGAGGAGTATTACATTCGTGTCCTGATGCCGGTGAAGATGGAGATCAACCTCGAATACGTTCATCACCATTCGCTGTGGGTTGACCTTAAGATTATCCTGCGCACCATCGTCGCCCTGGTGCGGCCAGGAACGCCACCACCCTATGTCTCGCAGGCGGCAGCGGTGCAGGCGCTTCTACCTAGCATGCAGCAACCAACACAGTCTGCGCAACCAGTGCAACCAGAACAGCTTACGCAGGAAGAATTTCTGGAACAATCTGAACAACCGGAGCCACGTCTGCCGATGCCTGTCCGGATGGCGCTGGAGCCAAACGAACTCTAACATTCGGTTAAATTCTTCTTAACACGTTTGCCGTATATGATGAGCGTCTGGCAGCGTGGTATTGTCATTTCTCGCTTCAAGACACAGGGCAGCCCCCCCGAACGCCGTGTTGCTTCATAAGAAGCATATTGAAAGCGACATCGCTCACACATTGCGTCAAAACTAGGAAGAAAGTCGTGAAGTGTGACCTAGTTAACTTGACACCTTTGCTCTGAGCAGCTAAGCTAGTTTTGCAAGCAAGGTATCACCACGATTTCGCTGTTCTTCTTTTGCCAGGAATGGCCTGGGCGCCGTTTTTTGATGAGGTTGTTGAGAGGTAGAGGTGGTCTCCGATGCGCTCGTGCTCCAGTCGTTCACTTCATTCGTTATAATGTCAGGTCCTTAGTGACAACTCAGCCTTTTGCTTTTTCCAGATAGCTTGTAGGACAGCTATGCCCCATTGAGTATCTGTCCTCGCTATCTGTCTCCTCGTGGACCTGTGTCCATGTGAAATGCAGTATGTGTTTCTTTGTAGAGCCAATGGGTGGTGAAAGGGGGGATGCAGACTTACCAAGAGCGAGAAGGCAAAATGACAAAACACTCGCAAGAACCTCGCGTGATCTGAAGTACGTAACCCAAAAGTGTAAGTAGCCGCTGCGCTACTTAGAGGGAATGTATGAGCTTACGATCCAAGAAGATTTCCTGGCGCTACATCGGTGTGGCGCTGCTGTCGCTGGCGTTGATCGCCACCACCGCGCTCTCGCTTGCTGCCCGAACTGGCACGGCCAATGCCAGTAAGGTGCGCAAGGTGAACCTCGGCCCGGCCAAAACGACGCAACTCACCGCTATTGGCAGTGTGGACTGGTCTAAGCTGCCGGTTGTGGCTGCAAATGCGAAGACGGCCACCGGGCGGCCTGTGCTTACTGATCGTGACCGGATGACGACGGCGCAGCGCGCGGCATACTTCCAGTCGCTCAAGCAGCACAAGATTGCCGCACCGCAGGCGAAGGCCCAGCCAGCGCCGATTGGCGCTCCAAGCGCAGCACAAATTGCGCAGAACGCCAATCCCAATTTTGACGCTTGCGGCTATTTGTTGTATCCGTGCCAGCTTCATAGCTTTGCCGGCCAGAACTCCACGCAGGCCGGTGGCTGGTATCCGCCGGACCAGGCGATTGCCTCCAACCCGACCTATGTGATGGAAGGCAACAACAACGTCTTCTCCGTCTATAGCTTCAGCGGTAGCGTTGTCTATGGACCGACCTCTAGCTTCAGCTTCTTCGGGCCGCTCATCCACGGCTCCGATTTCCTGAGTGACCCAGAAATGTTCTGGGACGCCACGCGGCTGCACTGGATCATCGTCGAGATCGAAATTGCCACGGATAGCAGCGGCAATGTGACGGGCGACTACTACGACATCGGCATCAGCAAGAACCAGAATGCCACCGTTAACGCGCCTTCGCAGTGGTATCTCTATCAGTTCAACGCCAACGTCAATGTGGGCGGCGCCTCCAACTGGTGTGACTATCCGACGCTGGGTGGCGACTATTGGGGTATCTGGCTGGATTGCGTCGCCTTCCAGACCGGCGCCAGCGAGCCGTTCCTGGGCAATGCGGTCTTCGCGCTGAACAAGAATGCGCTGTATACAGGCAGCAACTCAGTGGTTGATTTCTGGACGCAGATTCCGACTGGCATTAGTTGCGGTTCTGGTTGTTTTAATCCCGCCTATCGCCTGAGCAGTGTCAATCAGGATGGTACGGCTGACGCCGAGTTCCTGATTGCGACCGACGCGGGGTATGGTGGTCCATTCAGTGACCTGACGACCTGCGCCTTCTCGAATACGCGCGGGCTTGTCACTGGCACCATCCCAACGGCAAGCTGTGTCATCAACACGCTGCCAGTATCCTATACTGATCCCATCAATGCCGTGCAGCCAGGGTTGGGCAATAGTGTCTATCCGGGCATCGGCACCAAAGAGATCATGTACAAGGGCGGCAACCTGTACTTTGCGCTCACCACCGCCGTCAACTCCGGCACGGATGATGGTGTCTATTGGGCAGAAGTGCAGCCACAGCTCACGCAACTGAATCCGTCCAATCCGGGCGCGCAGACAGTGCAGAACACGCTGATTCGCCAGGCAGGCATCTATGCCTATAGTGCAGGCAATGATGCCTACATGCCGACGTTTATGGGGTCGTCGGAAGATGATGAGGTGTTGGTCTTCAACTACTCCACATCTTCGATCTATCCCACCATCGTAGATACGGGCCGCCGTGCAACCGATGCGCTCGGTTACATGGGGCCTGGCGGCCAATTTATCAGCGGCGTCAACGCTACCAACCCGAACGGTTCTGGTCGCTGGGGCGACTATTCCGGCTGCTCGCTCGACACCAACCTCACCTCGCGCGGCATCATCTGGTGCGGCGGTGAGTATGGCGGCCCACATGCCTCTTCCAGCGGTACTGGCTGGGACACGTGGATCTACGCGCTGCAAGTCGAGTAGCATCGCTTCCTGCGTCTGTTGTCCTCTAGTTCCTGTGGCTAGCTGTGCCATCTCACGAGAGATAATCGGCTAGCCAATCAGGAGAAGTCTCCGGCGGGGCGCTCATGTGACAATCTCGTCATACTGAGTAATCCGCCGGAGCCAGTGAAACAAACATCCCGATTGAGTGAGGAACATCTCCATTCAACCGGGATGTTCTTGGCAGAATGTTTGGCTACACGTATGGCACCAGCGCGCACCTGGACGCCGCCACCAGCACGGCAGGCGGCTACAGCGCCAGCTATGATGCGGCGGGGGACATGGTGTGCCGCGCGCCCACCAGCAGCACCACCTGCTCGGGCACGCAGACCGGCGCGCAACTCAGCTACGACAACGAGCGGCGCCTCACCCACTGGCAGAACGCGCCCACCAGCCCTACCACCACCGCTGACTATCGCTATGATGGTGAGGGCAACCGCGTGGCGATGCAGGTGACCAGTGGCGGGACGACCACCACGACCTACTATCTGGGTGGGATGGAAGAGCAGACGGGCGCGACGCTGACCAAGTACTACAGCGTGCCAGGTCTGCCCACGGCGCTCAACGTCGGCGGCACGTTCTCGTATCTCGCCAGCGATAGCCTGTCGAGTGTCAGTGAATCGCTTGACAGCAGTGGTAACGTGACGGCGCAGCAACTCTTTACGCCGTATGGCAGTGTGCGTTATACGAATGGCACGATGCCCACGAGCAAGGGCTTTACAGGACAACGGGGTGATGCGGCGACGGGGCTGGACTACTACAACGCACGGTACTATGATCCCGCGCTCGGTCAGTTTGCCAGCGCCGATAGTGTGGCGGATGGCATCAATCGCTACGGCTATGTCAAGGGCAACCCGGAGACCTACAGCGATCCGACGGGCAAGTGGCGCACCTGTGGGTCAGACTGTGGGAATGGGGGCGGTAGCGGCGGCGGTGATGGTGGTGATGGTAACCGCCACAAGCCCACGCCACGCTCCTACTGCGACGATCATCCCCATGACCGGGAATGCACGCCATCGCCTTGGGACGATCCCAAGAAGGGGGCAAATGGCTGTGCGCCCAACGATGTCGTCTGCCAGGGCAAACATGCGCAGGATGATGCCCAGGCCGGTGTCGCGGCAGCCAAAAATGACATAGCGAGTTGGATCAATGGTAACTGGTCCGCGTTTGAAGCGTTGCTCAACACAGGATTGAGCGGGTTGTTGGATTGGTTCCGTTCCAATTTCACGGATGTGGCCAAAGGGCTGATCGAAAATATTATTCCCGACCTGCTCACCATCTGGGAAGGCAGCCAAAGCGCCGCCTGGTACTAGGATTATCGCAACATCCTGTCGTTTGGGCAGGTCATTTCCAAGTTAGGTGATGCGGTTGGCATCGGGCAGGCGCTTGATTTTGGCAGTGAACTCGCCTCGATGGACTGGAGTGCGTACAAACAGATCTGGGATATCTGGAATGGCGATAGTACCTCCAGTAGTTGGGATGCGCTCACCTACTCCATAGAGGTCCAATTCTCAGAGTTCATCCCCTATCAAGACTGGATGACGCCCCATTGTGAGGGCACACCCACAAGCTATATTGGAGCCGATGGCGGCGGCGGGGCAGCCTGTGGCGGATAGCCCCATCTATTGTTGCATGCGGCTTGAGACTTCCCTCTCGCCGTTCTGTCACCAATGGCAGAGCGGCGAGGCGAAGCTGATCCGAAAGCCCCTACCAGCAGTTACGAGGAGACTGATGACATGAACGAATGGCTACCTGTACCAACAGCCCTGCAACATTCCCATCAGCGCAACCGAGAGCGCGGAGTTGGTCCGCTAGGAGTGCTGACACTGTGCGTGGCGTCGGCGCTCCTGTTGCTGGCCAGTATCGCAGGATGTGGGTCAGGTAGCACAAGCAATAATGCTACATCCCCCGGACAACAGATCATCGTGAAAGCGCGTGCAGCGCATTTGCTCGATGCCACTTTCACGATTACCTGGACCGATCAGGAAGCTGCAACAGGGGCTGCGCAGCAGTTCACTGGCCAGGGGAAAGTCACATTGCATCCTTATCGTTCGGAATGCAGCATGCAATCAATTGACGGCTACCCGACGAATATATTTGAAGATATCATTGACTACACTACAAAAGCAGAATACCTCAAGAGTAATATTCTCGATCCAACTGGCCCCATTTGGCGTAAATCTACTCGACCTCCGCGCGCTTTCGATCTGACAGCTATGCCGCTGATTTATCCACAACTAACGAATGCCACGCTAGCTGGAACAGATCACATGAATAGCATAGCAGTATGGCATATACATGGTACCCTGACCGCAGCCGACTCCTTCTATACAGGTAAAACGGACACCGCAGTGCTTGATGTCTATCTGCGTCAGGATAACTACTTGCCCGTCAAACTGCTTGCGCATGTGACTACTCCTGATACGATTCAGGATGACACCTTTGTTTACACTGCCTTCAACACGGGCGTCACCATCTTGTTGCCAACGGTTGGGCAGTAGAGCTTGTGGATAAGCAGCTATATGTGCTCAGGGAGATCGGGCCAGTGGCAGAGCGATTTGGCGATGTGGTCTGCGGCGTGGCCGTCACCGAAAGGGTTGGTGAGCGGCAGCGGTGGCCGGGGCCGTTGCACCGCTGCGACGATGGCCTCTCGATTGCTCCCCACCAGCACATTCCAGCCGTATTCCACGGTCTCTACCCATTCGGTGTCGTCGCGCAGCGTCACGCAGGGCGTTTGCAGCAGAAAGGCTTCTTTCTGCACGCCGCCTGAATCCGTCGCCACACAGTGCGCCACCTGCGCCAGCGCCAGCATATCCAGGTGCCCTATCGGCTCCAGTAGCCGCACCTGCTTCCCCCAGGCGATGCCGTAGTCCTCGGTTAGCTTGCGGGTGCGCGGATGAATGGGGAAGATGACCGGCATCGCCAGCTCGTCCAGCGCCTGTGCAATGCGGCGCATCGCCTCCGGGTCATCGGTATTCGATGGCCGGTGGACCGTCGCCAGCACAAACGCCCCTGGCCGCAGGTCGAGTTGTGGCAGCAGTGTTTCCGCGTGGCTGGCGAGGCGCGGCTGCACCTGAAGCAGCACGTCGTACATCACATCGCCAACGATCTCCACGCCCCGTGTGATGCCTTCGTTCGCCAGGTTACGCTGTCCCGTTTTGGTGGGGCAGAAGAGCCGCGTCGCCAGATGGTCGGTAACAATGCGGTTGAGTTCTTCAGGCATCAGCCGGTTGAAGCTGCGCAGGCCAGCCTCCACATGCGCCACCGGAATGTGCAGCTTGGCCGCCGCCAGCGCCCCCGCCAGCGTCGTGTTGGTGTCGCCAAAGACGATCACGCCATCGGGATGCTCCCTCAGCAACACCTCTTCGATCACTGCCAGCATTTTGCCGGTCTGCGCGCCATGCGTCCCCGACCCCACGCCCAGGTTATAGGCGGGCGCTGGCAGGTCGTTCTCATCGAAGAAGATATCCGACATGCGCTCGTCATAATGCTGGCCGGTGTGAATGATGATCTCCTCATGATTCCACTGCCGCAATGCCCTGCTCACCGGCGTCAACTGGATGAACTCCGGGCGCGCTCCTACGATGGTCGCAAACTTCATGGCGCATGGCTCCTGTAGCGAATGATATGATAATACGTCCGGCAAACCTCACTCCGGCCTTCGGCCACCCCTCTCCCATAGGAGAGGGGACCGTGAGCCACGCGCTCCAATGCAGGCGCACGCCACTACTGCTCGCCAGCGTAGAACTCTCTTGCCTAGCGGCCCCTCTCCTCGCGGGAGAGGGGGTAGGGGGTGAGGTCTAAAGCTCACCCGACCAGCGGCGAAGCGAAAGCGCGATCTTTTCGCTGGCCGCGCCGTCGCCATACGGGTTAGCCTCCGGCGGCACCGGCGCGGGAGCCGGACGCTGGAAAGCCATCCGGAGCGCCGCCGGATCGCTGCCAACGAGGACGTTCCAGCCCACCGCAACCGTCTCCACCCATTCGGTCGTATCGCGCAGCGTGATGCACGGCACGCCCAAGAGAAACGCCTCTTTCTGCACACCGCCCGAATCCGTCACCACGCGATGAGCGAACCGCTGCAAGGTGAGCATATCAAGGTAGCCAACCGGCTCTATCGCCTGTACGTGCGCGGCGAGGGCGATGCCGTACTGGTCCAGCAGCTTGCGCGTGCGTGGATGCACCGGGAAGATCACCGGCATAGCCAGCGAGTTCAGCCCCTCGATGAGTTGCGACATCACCACAGGGTCATCGGTGTTGGCGGCGCGGTGGATGGTCGTCAGCGCATAGCCGCCTGGTGTGATAGTGAGCGATGGTAGCAGCGTCGCGGCGCGGGCGTTGATTTGCGGTTCCATCTGGCGCAGCACGTCATACATCACGTCGCCCACCAGTTCCACTCTGGCGGCCAGTCCCTCATGCTCCGCGTTCTCGCAGGCGATGCGCGTCGGGCAGAAGAGGCGCGCTGAGATGTGGTCGGTGACGACACGGTTGACCTCTTCCGGCATCCGGCGGTCAAAGCTGCGCAGACCAGCCTCGACATGCGCGACGGGAATATGCAGTTTCACCGCCGCCAGCGCACCCGCCAGCGTGGAATTGGTATCACCGAAGACGATCACCCCATTGGGACGCACCTCCAGCAGTACGCGCTCGATAGCCGCCAGTATCTCGCCGGTCTGCGCGCCATGCAATCCAGAGCCGACGCCGAGGTTGTAGTCTGGCGCAGAGATGCCCAGTTCAGAGAAAAATGTGCCGGAGAGGCGTTCGTCGTAATGTTGCCCGGTATGGACGATGACTTCTTCATGATAGCGGCGGAGCGCGCGGCTCACCGGAGCCAGCTTGACGAACTGTGGACGCGCGCCGACAATCGAGACAAACTTCATCAGTTGCTTAACCCTTGTGCCCCTGCCACCGTATCCCTAGCGTCGCTCGATCAGTACCGGCGCTGCAACCGGAACTTTCCCGTCACCGATGCGAATGTAGCGCATGCCCGCCGCCTCCACCTGTTCCTGTGACAGCACATGGCGCCCATCCAGCACGACACGGCAGGCGGTAAAGGGACGCAGGTCGAACGACGTGTAGGCGCGATGGGCGGCCTGCGCAATGATGGCCTGCACGTCGCCTGCGAGTTCCGGGCGAAATGGCGTGAATCCCAGCGACGACAACTCCTCATCGTTATAGAGCGGATCGTCGCTGTAGACGAGTGCGCCACGCTCGCGCAGCGCGTCTTGCAGCAGCAACGCAGAGGTGAATGCTGTTTCGCGTACATTGGCGCGGTAGGCCACGCCCAGCAGCAACACCGCCTTGCCGCTGAGCGACCCAATCTCCGCCTCGATCCGCTGTATTGCATAACGTGCCATGCCGTCGTTGATCTGGCGTGCGCGCTGGGGGAGGGTCATCGTCGGCGTATCGGCGATGTCGCCACTATCGCCATTGATGAGGAAATAGGGATAGACCGGAATGCAGTGGCCGCCGACGCCGACGCCTGGCTCATGGATATGTGAATAGGGCTGTGTGTTCGCCGCTGCGATGGCCGCCGAGACATCCAGGCGGTGCGCATCGGCAAAACGCGCATACTCGTTGGCCAGCGCGATATTCACATCACGATAGGTTGTCTCGATCAGCTTCACGAACTCGGCGTCGTCGGTTGATTGCATCTGCATGATCGGCGCGTCCAGCACCGCAGAATAGAAGCTGACCGCCGCATCGAGGTCAGCAGCTCCCAGGCCGCCGACCACTTTGGGGTAAGTTGCCAGATCGCGGAAGATGCGCCCCGCCGAGACTCGCTCCGGGCTGTACGCCAGGAAGAAGTCTTCGCCAGCCGTCAGGCCGGATGTTTCCTCTAAAACCTGACGCAGTGGCCCACTGGTTGTGCCCACCGGCAGCGTCGTCTCATAGACTACCAGCGCCCCCGGCTGCAACCCCTGCCCGACCATGCGGGTGGCGCTGGTCATGCTGGAAAGGTCTACGTTGCGCTCTGCATCCACGATTACCGGCACGATGACGACCACCACCGACGCCTGCCGCACCGCGTCTGCGATGTCGCTGGTGGCGCTGAGCGCGCCGTCACGCACCAGTTGCGCGACCATCTCGTCAATGCCCGGCTCTTCCTGCACATGCGCATGCCCCGAGTTGATAGTTTCGATCACCAGCGGATTGATATCGCAGCCGATGACACGCCTGCCATGTTGGGCAAACTGCACCGCCAGCGGCAGCCCGATCTTGCCCAACCCCACCACTGCCACTGTGCTATGAAACGCTGCGGTGGTGGTCATCTCACCGTGACTTGTGACGCGCATGTCACAACCTTTCCTGTTTGGGCCGCTTCGAGTATCTGGTAGGCGACGCGCAGCACGGCGAGGCCTTCTTCTCCTGTGACGGTTGGCGGCGTACTTTCGGTAATGGCACGCACCAGGTCTTCATATTCCAGACGCAACGGTTCGGCCTTGCGCACCTTGAGGCGTGTCATCGTGCCCTCGCTGACGCCGGCCAGGGAGCCAATCACGTCCCAATCGGTGGGACCATAGTCATTCTCGTAGAAGTGCAGGTCCTGCGTAAGATAGTTGACCGTGTAGAGACCGCGCTCACCCGTCACAGAGAGTTCGCGCACTTTGGTCGGCGTCAGCCAGTTCACATCCAGCATGCCGATGGCGCCGGTGTCGAAACGCACCAGGCCCAGCAATAAATCTTCATGGGTGGTATGCACCAGCCGTTGCGTCTCGGCATAGACATGCTCGATTTCGCCGCCGGTCAGATAGAGCATCGCATCGAGGTCATGCGTCGCCAGATCGAGAATGACGCCAACGTCGCGGATGCGTGGTGGATAGGGGCCGAGCCGGCGCGCATGCAGATGAAAGAGCCTGCCAAGCTGATCGGAAGCTAACTGCTGTTTTAGCGCCTGCACCGCCGGATTGAACCGCTCGACATGCCCCACGGTGAGCATCAGATGCTGCGATGCCGCCAACTGCACCATCTCCTCTGCCTCGGCGATGGTGCTGGCAATGGGCTTCTCCACCAGCACATGACAGCCCGCGTTCAGCGCAAAGGTCGTCACCTCATAGTGGAGTTGTGTTGGCGTGACGACCACCACCAGGTCTGGCGTGGTCTGCTCGATCATCTCGCGGTAATCGGCGAATCCCGCCACATGGAAGCGGCTCATTACGCGGCTCAGGCTCGCAGGAATCGTATCCGCCACGCCAACCAGCCGCACCCGCTCTTCATCGAAATCGCTCAGCACACGGATATGGTTGCTGCCCATCGAGCCGGCGCCGACGACGGCGACCTTGATGTGTTCTACCGGCATAGCGCAATGACCTCCTGCGCCACTCGTTCGAGGTCGTCGTTCGTCAGCGCGGGATGGACCGGCAGACAAATGACCTCCGCCGCTGCCGCCTCGGCAACCGGCAACGACATATCAAAGCCCTGCTCGATGTAGAACGGCTGCTTATGGATGGGGCGCGGATAATGGATGCCAGTGCCAATGCCACGTTCGCCGAGCGTCTTCACCCATTGGTCGCGGTCGCCACGTGCGCGGATGGTGTATTGGTGGTAGACATGCCGGTGTCCGGGGCGCACCACCGGCGTTTGCACATATTCACTCAGGCGCTCATTGAGATACTGCGCATTCTGGATGCGCCGCTCGTTGAACCCTTCCAGCTTCTTGATCTGCGCGTTGCCAATGGCGCCCTGAATATCCGTCATGCGCAGGTTATAGCCGATGGCCACGTGCAGATAGCGTTGCTTCTGCCCGTGGCTGCGCAACAGGCGAACGCGCTCAGCGATTTCCGGGTCATTGGTGGTGACGATGCCGCCCTCACCGGTGGTCATATTTTTTGTGGGATAGAAGGAGAAGCACCCTGTTCCGAAACTGCCGACGGTTTTGCCATCTATGCTGGCAAGATGGGCCTGGCAGGCGTCTTCGATCATCACCAACCCATGTGCCTGCGCCAGCGGCATCAGGCGACCCATATCAGCGGGATTCCCATAGAGGTGAACGGGCATGATGGCTTTGGTTCGTGGGGTGATCGCGCGCTCAACCAGCGCCGGATCGAGGTTGTAGGTGTCTGCCTCGATGTCCACAAAGACCGGCTTTGCACCGACGAGCAAGATCGTATTGGCGGTGGCAGCGAAGCTGAACGGCGACGTTATCACCTCATCACCTGGCCCGATATCGTGCGCCAGCAGCGCCAGATGCAGCGCCGCCGTCCCCGACGAAACCGCAACCGCTTCTTCTGTCTGGCTGAGTTCGGCGAATCGCTTCTCAAACCGGGCGACCTGTTCGCCCTGCGCCATTAAACCAGACGTGAGTACCGCAAGTACGGCTTCGTACTCGTCGGCGCCGAGTAGCGGCTGCGCGATAGGAATCATGCTCGTCCCCCTGGTAGAAAGTATGGTGATAGCTGGGAATACATCCTGATTGTATACTGCCTCGGATGTTGCACCGGACGTTTGGGGCATCTCCAACGCTCGGCGACAGACATCACTTTTCGCGCTGTCCGTCGCCACCTGTGAACGCTCTTGACACCACCTATTTCAACGGCTGAACCATTTTGCGGTATCTTTTCTGCCCCCGGAATACCCAGTCGCATCCATCTACTTGCTTGCTATAAGCAAGTAGGCGATAATATTTGCCGTGAGCTGCTGGAATCGAGGATCGCTGTAGTCCGGCGCTGACGTTTGGGTGGCCAGGCTATCGGGCGATGCGAATTGTTGTGTAGCGGAGCCAGTGATGGGTAGCACATCCTGGCCGGCGCTGCTGGTGGTTGGGGCAATGCGCAGATCGCTCAGCCCCCAACTCCATTGAAATGTGCCAGCGTCGAATACTTCAGCGCCGCTTTTTGCCTGATAGATCGTCGCGCTCGTTACGTCCATGTTGTTGGTCGGGCATTGGTCTGTTGGGACACACTGTAGCACCGAGGCGGCGATTACGGAGAGTCCAGCAGGAGAACCAACATGCGCTACGCGGTCATACTCACCGCCAACGAGTCCAGGGAAGGATGAACCAACCTGCAACTGCGTTCCAGAGAGAAATGGTTGGCTGCCAGTATTGAGTGTGAGCGCAGCGGTGACTGCGACACCTCCGCCATACTCCTGCCCAATGAGACTGGCCTCTGGGTCGTTTAGCGGCGGGTCTTCCCAGCGCACTGTCGTTGCCAGTGGGTCGGTCTGCGCAAGTGGATCGAGCGCGGCGCTCTTGTAGCAGATGACGATGCGGTCGGCGCCTAATGGACTGCTCGCGAGCCGGACGTGCCAGTATACATCGTTCGCACCGAAGAAAGCCAGCGATGTACCTTTGTCTCGTGCCTGGGTGACATTGTTGCGCAGTTGGGTGGACCAATACTCAGAGTGACCTGAAATGATGATGAGCTTACGTGAGCTAGCCAGGCTTGCATTTTGATCCACATCTATATCGGCAAAGTAGGTCAGATTGTATGCGCTTTTTTCGAGCCAGTTGAGTAGCTCGAAATCATACAATGGGAAATCTCCCAACCCGGCGTTAGCATCGTAGAGGTTGGGATCGCCATTGTATGGTCTATCGAAACTGACGGCGTAGGAGCGGTCGTCATAGGTATACTGACCGTTTGAGTCCAGGCCGCGATAGAGATTGTGATCGCCCCAACGATTATAGGCCTGATATGTTATGAAAGGAATCTGCATCGCAATGGGAGCAGTGCTGGCATCGTTACGCACAATGAACAGGGTATAGCGCATAAAACCAAGTGATGAGAGCAGCTTGATGATATAGACACCGGAGACCCAACTTTTGTCGGTGTGAATTGTGGCGGAAAGACTCCAATTGTCGCAACTCACCATCCTGGTCGTGGGATCAATGATTGGCGCCGGCTGGTTGACACCGGGCAATTGTGGTGATGTATAGATCAACCGCCCGCCATGCCCCTGGTAATATCCCATGCGATAGATCTGAAAAAAATACCGTGCAGCCGTCGTGGTGACATAGAGTTGCAGCGATTCGCCTGCATTCACGCTCGCTGGGGCGACAAACGCCTCAATCGCGTTCTCTGGTCCAACAGGATGATCCAGGTGCCAGCCATCACTGCCGGGGCACGCATTTTCCGCTGCGATGGGATTCGCCTGCCGGTACGCATGCGCACAGAGTTGCTTTGCTGTCGGTGTTGGGGTTGACGCAGGTGGCGCTTTCGTTCCCCAGGACGCACAGGCAGACGCAACCAACATGACAAGCAACAGTACGCTCAATGCACTATATCGTAACGGCGAACGCTTTTGCTGTTTGGCTTTGCGCTTGCCGCTGAAGCGAAGCATCATACCCAGGTCCCCATATCCTTTCATCCGTAGCGTCTTCTACCCGTTACGTTGCATTACTGAATGCTGCGATAGAGCGCGAGCAATTGCTCTTGCTCGACCTCCCAGCGCAGGTCTTGCTGCGCCGCGCGTAATGCATTGTGGCGTAATTGCGCCAGATGGGCAGGATCGTTGAGCAGGCTGCGGATGCTCTCGCCCACCGCTTGCGGGGCGAGTGCGGGGGTGATGGCCCCCACCTGATACTGCGCCACTAATGCTTCCACTGCATCCAGCCTGGTCGCCAGCACCGGCACCCCCGCCATCAGATACTCAAACAGCTTGTTGGGCAGGCAGTACTGTACATTGGGCGAGTAGCCGCCGTCGTAGAGAATCAGACCTACATCAGCGGAGGCGGTCCAGGCCAACAACTCTGCGTAGGGTACCGGCGGCAGAATCGTCACCTGCTGGCTCACTCCCTCCTCGGTAATCAATGCTTCGAGGGCCGCCTGGCTGGCGCCAGATCCCAGCAGGACGATATGCTGGTCAGGTGCGAGATAGCGGGCGGCGCGGACCACGATGTCAAGCTGGCGGTCTGCTTCTAAGCCGCCTTGATACAGCGCAAGACGGGTGGTTGAAGGCAGCCCCAGCCGCTCCCGCAGCCGGTTGCTGGTGATCGGCGCAGTATAGGGCGGCGTGTTGCGCACCAGCACGGCGCGTTTGCCGCCATAGCGCCGCTGGATTTCGTCCACAATCGGCGGCGAGACGGTCATCACCCCAGCGCAGCGGGGCATCATCCGTCGCAATGTCCAGCGTGCTATCCCACACAGCAGCCGCCAGCGCGTGATATTTGGTTGTACATAGGGCAACTCATGCGCGTCAAAGACCAGCTTCTTGCGCCGGAGTACCGCTGCCATATAACACGCATAGAGGGCGTTATCTTCATGCGCATGGTAGATATCGGTAGGAGTGCGTATCATCAGCCACGCGCTGCTGAGGATGGTCCGTGCCGTCTTGACGAGGAACCAGAGTTTAATGCGCGATTTCACAAAACGATTCGGCATGAAGACATGCTTGAAGTGGATACCCTCTATCGTCTCCTCGCGTGGGCGGCTGGTGTCGCGCTCGATGTCCACCACCGTCACCTGATAGCCCGCTGCCACCAATGCTTTTGCTTCGCGTATCACGCGCACATCCGTCCGCCCGATGCCAATGACGTGCATGCACACCCGTACCAGCGCAGCGTGTGGAATCACTGCGGTTTCATGGGCCTCCGTCTTCGGTTCTGAATTCTGGATAGTGGAAGTGACTGGTTCGATTGTGCGTCTCATATCGTATCTTTCACCGGAAAATGTGACGAGCCACGGGCGCCGGACGCGGAAGATGAAGCCGCCGTCGGCGCTGGATCTCCTGAAGGGCTGAAAGATGGCGACCTCTTTGACTTCAATTTGCTGCTCTCCAAGAGGTTTTGGTAAAGCAACAGAAGTCGCTCTTGCTCGACCTCCCAGCGTAACTCTTGCGCGGATGCCGATAGCGCATTTTGTCGCATGCGTTTCAGCGCCGCCTCGTCGCTCAAAACTGTACTGATCGTTTGCCCTATATCTGCCGGCTCAATGGATGGTGTAATCACCCCCACGCCGTAACGCTGGATGAGTTCTTCGGTCGCCTCTAGTGGCGAGGCCAGCACTGGCACGCCCGCCATCAGATACTCAAATAGCTTGTTCGGCAGCATAAATTGCACATTGGGCGAGTAATTGCCGTCATATATAATCAATCCCAGGTCTGCGGAGGCTGTCCAACTGAGCAAGGCATCATAGGGCACCGGCGGCAGGATGGTCACGCGGTCGCCCACGCCTTCCTGCTCGATCAACGCTTCAAGTTCCTGCTGACATTCTCCCCATCCTAGCAGGACAATGTGTGCCTGTGGACTCAGGTAACGCGCCGCATGCACCAGGAGATCGAGCCGGCGGCTCGCCTCGAATCCACCCTGATAAATCGCAATACGGATGTCCGGGCCAATTCCCAGCCGTTCGCGCAGGCGATTGCTCGTGACAGGCGCCGTGTAGGGGAGAATGTTGCGCACCAGCACAGCGCGTGGGCCGCCGTAACGCCGCTGGATTTCGTCCACAATCGGCGCTGAGACGGTGATGATGCCATCGCAACGGGGCATCATGCGCCGCAATGTCCAACGCGCCAGTTTGGAGAGCAATGGTCGCTGTGTTAGCGTCTTCTGCACGAGAGGAACTTCATACGCATCAAAGATGAGTTTCTTGTGGCGTAGCACTGCCGCGATGTAGCTGGCGGGGAGCGCCATGTCATCGCCAGCGTGATAGATATCGGCGGGGGTGCGCACGACTGCGAGCATTCCGCGTGCGACTGCGCTGGCGATTTTCATCAGGAACCAGAGCTTGACACGCGACTTGACGAAGCGACTGGGCATGAAGACATGCTTGAAGTGGATGTTCTCTATTGTCTCCTCGCGCGGGCGGCTGGTATCGCGCTCGATGTCCACCACCGTCACCTGATAGCCCGCCGCCACCAATGCTTCTGCCTCGCGCATGAGGCGAACATTGACGCGACCAGACCAGAGACCGTGCATACAGACGCGCACCGGCGCTTTGCTCGCTACTCTCGTTGTCGCTTCGGCTCCTCGATCAGATTTCTGGTCTGCGTGATGAGAAAGATCAGCGGGATACCCCATGAAACGCTTCTCCTAACCGCGTGCAAATGTGATGTGTGTTGCTGCGCTGGCTCAAGTGGCTATACAGCATCGGCGGGCCGCACCTGTCCCTGTGAGGCAGCGGCGCTCTTTGCCATCAGCACGAGCAATCCGCCATAGAACACCAGGCCGAAACCTGCCAGCGGCCATGTCCAACTCACTCCAAAATAAGCGGGCAGTGAGAAGATTTCAAAGTAAATGGCGACGCCAGCAATACATGCAAGAAACAACCGCCCCACCTCGAAGGGAATCGGGTAAATGCGTTGATTGGCGACATAGGCGATGACGGCAAGCGCCACATAGGCGATCAGTGTCGAGAATGCCGCGCCCATAGCGCCGTAGCGCGGAATGAGTAGCAGGTTGAAACCAAAGTTCACCACTGCGGCGATGGTGGTAAACGCCGAAATCATCCAGGTTTTACGTCGCACATTTGACCCAATCATCACAATGGTGTAGATGCCATAGAAGGCAAGAGATTCAGCGACAACCGGGATGACTGGCGCTGCTGACTGATACGTGGCTGGGAAGAGCAGCCTGAAGGCGACATTGCTCACTAGCGAGAGGCCGAATGCTGAGAACAGCAAGAGCATGCTGAACCAGCGGAAGACGTTTTGGAACACAAGGGGCGCGTCTTTGCGCTTCGCAATGGTGTACATCGCCGTTGGCCAGGCGAGGGAGAACGGCGCCAGAATCAAGGTGGAAAGCGTGGAACCCAGGCTATAGGCGATGGAGTAACTGGCCACCTCAGCGAGCTTGCCAAATATCTCCAGCAGGTAGCGATCTGAGAGCTGAAGAACCCAGACGGAGATCACGCTCAAAACTTGTGGCGCGCCAAAACTGAGGACGTTCCAGAGGATAGTTGTGCGCACTCGCAAGCGGCTTACGATGACAAGCGGCGGCGTGATGAGGACGACGACAGCGGCGTACCCGATAATGATGGCGAGAATCGCGCCAGCCACTCCCATACCAAGAACGCCGACGAGGACGATATTCGCGCCAAAATTGAGCAGAATATTCACCATTGAGAGCAACGAGAAGAACAGCGCGCGATTTTCTGCGCGGAGCCAGGCAAATCCAGGTATCGTGAGATTCTGCGCCAGCACGGCAATAGCTGCCAGCGAAATGAGATAGCCCTGGCCAGACTGGCGGAAAATGAGAACCGACAGCGCAGACGAAAAGAACATAGCGCAGAGGGTTACGGCAAGAGTAATCAGACCAAGCAGCAGACTGACGGATGCAATCACCGAACGACGATCTTGGTCTGAGGTGTAGTCATAGTTGTACGCACGAAAGAATGCTGCGCCCAATCCCAACTGCGTGACACCAGCGGTCAGGCTGATAACGGTGACAAGAATGGCAAATTCGCCATAGGCCGATGGCGTCAGGTTATGTGCCAGGAATGGCGTCAGCGCCAGTGAAATCGCTGGGCCACCGAGCGATGCGATGGCATAGAGGCCGGAACTCTTGATGAGCTTGTTTGCGACCTCGCGATAATTCTCTAGTTTGGGGGTAGCCGCACTCAATTGAATAGTTGACTGCTCCCAGACGCGCTCTTCCTCTGGGGAGATGGGCTGCGCCTGGATTGCAGGAGTGCGGATCGTTGCCATATCCGCCGGATCAATTTCAGCATCAGCGTCTCGTGCATCAGCAGACTGCCGGAGCGACGGGATTGCCGGTAGCATTGCCGTCTCGAGTTGATCGAAGTTGAGCAGTGGTCCCGCAGTGAATTGATCAATACTAATGAGCGGACCGGTAGCTATAGGGTTGGTATCGAGGAACAGGCCCATCTCTTTGAGGATTGGCATGACCAACGTGTCTTGATCTTGAATGTCCTGCTCATCTTGATCGGGTGTCTCATGCCTGTGGGTCTGATCTGCACTGCGCGCGGTATTGGCTTGACTGGCCTCGTTTGCAATGTCTGCCAATGCTCGCCTGGGTAGCAGCGGCCCCTGCTGATACTTGTCCCTCATAACCCCTACCCGTCCACATCACTCACTTGCCCGTATTGGTCATTTTTGCTCGCTTAATCCCGACGATTCAGGCCGTTGCTTTCTACCAGACGACCTGTGCCATTTCTGTTATAGCAGATACGTTGGCGCGACTAGCACATTTGGTGTATGACAACAGGCTCGCAGAAGTCTCTCACACTGGTTCGCTCCGCAACCCAACCTGCGCTGTCGCAACGGCTTCCTGCGCCAACGCCTTGATATCCGGCGCCCAGGGCATTGCGCGCCACAGGCAGCGTTTGAGCGCATCGGCACTGTGGTGTTGCGCCACATATGACTGTGCCAGCAGTCCCATCTGCTGGAGACCACTATGATGCGTGAGCGCCTGGGTCAGCGCATCCGCAATAGCCGTTGCCTGCCCGGCTGGAATTGCATAGCCGCGCCCTTCGGCAAGCAAGCGCACGTTTGAGCGTGGTTCCGTTGTCGCGATGATCGCGCAAGCAGCCGCCATTGCTTCGAGGACCGCCATCGAGTAGTTGGTGCCTCGTGTGCCGGTATAAAGGAAGATATTGCTTGCGCCAAGCAACGTCACCACATCTGCGGGCGTCGCTTCACCGTAGAGTGTACACATATCTTGCAAGCCGCGCCTCGCGATGTCTGCTGTTAGCGCCGCACGGAGCGGCCCATCACCAGCAATAATGACTCGTAAACGAGAGCGCACGGCATCCGGCAGTTGCGCGGCGGATCGGGCGATTCCCTCAATTGCCGTGTCCAGCCCCTTTTCGGGCGCAAGGCGGTTAATCATCGTCACGACAAGGGCATCTGCTGGGATTCCCAGTTGCTCGCGCAAGCGACGGGATGCAGCAGCGCTAGGCGGGAGAAAGTGACTGACATCTACCCTATAGGGATAACGGATAATGCGGTCAGGGAGAACGCCTAACCGTTGGCGATAGGATTCTTCTACCTCATCTCCGGCGACGAGAAAACGGTCGGCATGGCGTGTCGCATACCGGAGCAACGGCAAGAGCGCCCTGCGATACATGCTGAAGCGGATGATGGAAAGGAGTCGCTTGGGTAGTGGTTGCTGCGCGAACTCCTGGCGTCGTTGCAGGGGATAGCGTGGATCGAAAGGTAAGGTCACATTGCCGTGGTCCATCGTCACTATTGGCAGGCCGATTCGCCGGTTGGCGCGAGCGGTAAACGCAGCGGTAAATACCCCATCTTGTGGCAGCAGCACGTCATAGGCGCGTTGGCGCAACCGGCGCGCCAATGTCCGCCTGCCCGCCCATCCATAAAACCAGACGTTCGGAAATTGCATTGGTGAAGTGGTTTCTGGACCGAACGGCAGATGACGCCACTCGAAGCTGGCAATGTCGCGCCCCTGGCGGTCCGGGCCGACGTAGCGGGTGAGGTACTCCATGCGCCATGCGTCGCCCATCACTTCATCTACGCCAAAGAGGACACCGCGCATGCCTCCGGCGACCGGGAAGGCTGTTATGGGAACGCATACCCGAAGGCGACCATCCGGCGCAGGCGTCTTCGGAGCGTTGCGGGTGCGTAGCACTCGTGCCAATCCGGTGCGATAGCGGCGAGTGCGGCTGGTCAGGTAATAGCGTGCGCGACAGGAGAGGCTGCGTTCATAGCCAGCCCACTTCTTCGCCAGCGCCTCACAATGCGCGCAGCCCGTATAATGCGCCAGGGCTTCGAGCAAGGTGACATGGAGCGCATGATAGAAGCGATTGACTGGCTTCTTGTGGAGCAGATCGTAGCGGGACCAGTAGCCCATATCATACCCAGGCAACAGTGTATGCAGCGTCTGGACACTCTTGTCAGCCAGCGTCTTGATGCCTTCGTCGCCGGTCAGGTCCACATAGTCATAGAGGCCAAAGAGCGCCAGCAGATAGCCGTTGAGAATACGCGCCGCCGGATAGGTCGCCACTTCCTCGAAGAAGATGCCATCTGACCCAACCGGAGCGGATACGCCACCGTCAAGAATATCGGTCTCAAACGACTGAACGGCACGGCGCGCGGCGGCTAAAAATGCGGCGTCTCCGGTCACGCGGTATGCGCGTACGAGCACGGAGATAGCGTTTCCCTGCGTCAGCGCCGAGAGCCAGATGTCCTGTGCGCCATACTGCGGCGCGGGAAAGGGAATCGGCCAGACGCTGGAACCATTTGCCAGGCGAGTTTCATTGGCCAACAGCCAGTGCGCCTGGATCATGAATGACTGCAAGCGTGCCTCGTCGCCGTCATGCAGATAGGCGTTCCATTGCGCCAGCCCATATTGCGCGATGGTTGTCGGCTGATATGCGCCGCCATAGTCACCATTCGTGGTGTTATAGGGAACGCCAGTTTCATCGAGATGGCCGAATGGCAGCGCCAGCAGCGGTGACAGGTCAATCGGGTAGGCCGGCAGGTTAGGTCTGCCAATATCCCACTGTTCGAGGCGAAAGCGCGGCTGCGCCCGCTCCGTGCGCCAGAGTTTCCATTCCCTGAATGGTAGGCCAAGAAGAACCCACACCTTGCTCCTGCGCTCCTGTTTTCCTTGTTGCATCCCCATCACACCGCCCGTTCCACCTGTCATACTCCATAATTCTCTTCCAGCTTGCCCGCTATTCAACAGAATGCGGCTCTGTCTGCGCTTTTGCTCTCGTCATTGGCGGTGTTGCAAGGCTCACACTATTTGCAGTGCTTTCTACTGGCGTACCAAACGCTGCTGATGAAGATGCTTCCCGCGATGCCAGCAATGCCCTGGAAGTGATGGCGCCCATCAGCAGCCACCCCAAGCAGGCGAAAGGAGGGAGTGTCCAGCCATTGATGAATAGGCTGTTGACGCTCAAAACAATCAGGCCGGTTATTACGCCGCCGATCAATGGCTGATAGCGGGCATCAGTAGCGTGGTAGGTGCGCCACGCTGTCCGGAATGCCAGGAAGAGCAACAGAAGAAAAGCTGCCAGCACCGGGATGCCGGCAAATGCCGCCAGTTCAAGGTAACTGTTGTGTGGATGGGCAAGCTGTTGTGTCTGGAGTGGCGACCGATACGCTTCCGCGCGGTCCAGGTAGAGCGTATAAGCCATGCCAATACCAGTCAGCGGGTGCGTTAGGATGATGCGCAAAGCAGTCTCCCAGGCGCCAAGACGCAGCGTATATTCTCCCGTAGCGGTCGCATGCTGAAGGAGAAGACGGGACTCGCGAGCAAAGATGATTACACCTATCAATAGGCCCGCGCCGGCAACCACCAGCGTTCGCAGGCGATATTTCTTCGGCAGGAAAACGCTGACAAAGATGACGAAACCGGCGCCTGCGGCAAGCCAGGAGGCAGTGGTGAACGTAAAGAGCAGCGCCAGCAGAATGAGTGCGCAGGCGATGGCGGCAGCGCCGCGAACAACACGCGAGGCTGCATCAGCGAACAGCATGCCGGCGGCGAGAAATAGTGACACCGCGAGGAAGAGGCCATTCCAATCGGGGTTGAGCAGGAATGATCCTGCCCGCGAAGCCGAGCTACCTGCCAATTGGAAGCCCGAGACCGAGCTAAGATAATCCGACTGCGCAGCAGTGGCGAAGAGGAACTTTCCTGTCACTCCCTGGATGAGGGTATGAAGAGCGATGAAGGACGCGAGCAGTATCAGCAACAGCAGCAAGAATTGCAGATCGCGATAGGAGCGCGAAACTTGTGTGCCGAGGCAATACACCACGATAGCGATACCAAAAATCGTGACATAGTAGGAAACCGTCTGTGAGAGCGAGCCGCCGCGTGGAATCGCCAGCGCGGCCAGAACCAGCAGCGCCGCCCAGGGAATGAGATGGCGCAGGGATATCCAGGGCGTTCGCTCAGACTGCGTGAAGAACAGAATTGCCAGCACCACAAAGGCCAGGAGCAATGCGGCGACTGGCTCATGGAGCGGCAGACCGACGAACTGATAAAAGTCAATGAAGATGGCGACGAAGACGACGAGCGCCGCCAGCAAGAGATATTGGCGCAGGCAAATGAGCAGCAAGATGGCAAGCGCAGCAGGAACCGCCAGCAGGGCAGAGAGGCTCGATCTCCCCAACGCGCTCAGCGCAATCCCCAGCGCAAGCGCAATCACCCCGATGGTTGCCAGTGCGAGTGTATTATTCCGCTCCAGACGCCAGCCGAAGGTGCCCAGGCGCTCCGTCACTTGTCGCATGCTGTGCCTCCTTCCGCAGATTGAAGGTGCGCGGCTAGGCGCTGGAATCCCTCTTCCAGGGAAACGCTGGGAGCGAAGCCATACTGCCGGGCAAATACTGATGGGTCAATGGCGAAGGTGATGTACTCAGGCGAATCACCTGTGTGTTCGATCTGCGGCTCTATGCCAAAGACATGCGCTGCCCGCAACACAACTTCGTTAACGGTTTCGCGTGCGCCTACGCCCAAATCTACCGTCCGCACTCCCTCGTCTGGTGGCGCTTCCAAGATCAGGTGAAGCGCATGCACGGCGTCATTCACATACATGGCGTCAATATAGTTCTCACCATCACCGATGATCGTAAACGCCGGATTGCGCTCGATGGCAAAGCGGCGTACCAGCTTGGTATAGAGCTTTCGTGGTGGCTCATATGGACCGAACGCGCCGAAGAAGCGCACAATCGTCGCCCGGCGCGGCCTGCCCCGATGGCGGACGAACGCCTGAATATACTGCTCGGAGGCCAGCTTCGATATGGCGTAGGGTAATGTTGGCGCCACTGGTGTCTCAGCGCCAACCAGACCGCTCAATCCGATATAAACGGCTCCGGATGAGAGGTAGACGAGATGATCGAATGACCAGTGTTCGAGTGTATTGAGCAGCCCAATGGTGTTAGTGGTCAGGTCGAACGCAGGGCGCTCGATGGAGAGTGGGATAGAGGTGTTACTGGCAAGATAGAGGCAGCTATCCCACTCCAGGCCGATGTCGTGCGCAACTTGCGCGACCTGGGCGGCGTCCGTCAGATCGCAGGCGACGGGAACAACATGGCCGAGTTCATGCGTGCGGAGAAATGCTCGAAATGCTTCGTCGCCTGGACGATGCACCGCCGCGATATGCCAGGAGCGCGGCAGCCCCAGCAGCGCATTACGGCCCACGAACCCACCGGCGCCGGTGATGATTAGACGCATCTTGCCTCTACTCTTTCTCCGCGCAGGCAAAGCGTTCCCGGTAAAAGGCAACCGTGCGTTCCAAGCCATCGTCGAGCGACACCTGCGGCTCGAAATTGATGAGTTGTTGGAGCAACGTAATATCGGCGGCATGCCGCCGTACATCACCAGGGCGCGGGTCGCGATGCTCGTAGGGAATGGAACGCCCGAGGATGTGTTCAAGCCGGGCAATCAATTCGAGCATGCTGATTTCTTTGCCGGAACCGATGTTGACCACCTTGCCGCGAGACTCCGGGTGCGCATAGAGTTGCAGCGCCGCCCGTGCGGTATCTGTTGCATAAATGTAATCGCGCGTCTGCTTGCCATTGCCAAAGATGGTGGAAACGCGCCCCTCAAACGCATTACGTAGCAACGTGGGAATAATCCCAGCGTATTGTTGATCGTTCTGGCGTGGGCCATAGTTGTTGAATGGGCGGACCACCACAGCATCCACGCCAAATGTTGCGGCGTAGGTGCGTACCAGATGGTCGCTTCCTGCTTTGCTGGCCGCATAAGGTGTGAGGGGATCGAGGGGATGGTCCTCGGTCATGGGAACAAAGCGCGCCGAACCATACGCCTCAGACGAGGAGAAATGCGTGAGCGTCTCGAAGCGACCGGCCCGCAGCAATTCACAGAGCGCCGAGGTAATGCGCACATTGGTATCGAAGCACCACTTGGGCTGTTCAAGCGAGGTGGGTAAGGGAATGACGGCCAGATCGAAGACGACATCTACTTGTGGAATCGAGCTAAATGCTTGTTCCAGCGCCTGGTCATCTGAGGCGTCCAGGCGTAAGACGCGCAAATCTGGCCAGATGCGTCTGGCGTCAGCTAGATTCTCCTCTTTGCCCAGGAAGAAATTGTCTACGACGGTCAGGTCGCCGGCTCCTGACTGAATCAGCATATCCACCAGATGGCTGCCGATGAATCCGGCGCCGCCTGTTACCAGTACATGTTTTCCTGCAACGCTACGCTCACCGAGCGACATGATTGCGCACTCCCCTACAACATCTCGGAATAACTATTGATAGCCAGCATGCCAGCACCGCAGTTCAAGCATTTGAGAGCCTCTACACTCTCGTACAACGCTTTATTTTTTACCGGCATGCCGCGCCTATCTCTATAACGAGCTACGCGGAACAGGTATAGGTGATTCCATAGGTCGCATCTGTCGAGAGATACCCCTGCACGGCGTAGGTGTTGGTACTATTTGGTATCGCCTTGAACGTATTCAGCGACGTGACTTTTGCGCAGGATGGCAGCGAAAGCTGCGTATTCGCCGTCCAGATGAGTCCAGCCTGATGCTGGAAGAGCAAGGTATAATGCCACCCCTGCGCGTCCTGGTAGGCGGCGTGTGGCACGGTCCACGTCAGCGTAATGGACGACTTGGATCCGTATTTCATGTAGAACCGTCCGGCGAAGACCCTGCGACCGAAAGCAGTACTCACCCCTTCCGGCGTCCAACCGCTCTGCGCCTGAAGTTGCGCCTGCGGCGGCGCATACACGCGAACATAATCGAGGTACTCGGTATTGTCCCCGTAGTCGTTGGCGGTACTTGCGGCGGAGACGGGCCAGTTGTAGGTCAGCGTCATATGATGCGTGGCGTTGCCCTGGGCGTCGAGCGTGACGTTGTC
This sequence comes from Chloroflexota bacterium, assembly GCA_021323855.1. Taxonomy (GTDB): domain Bacteria; phylum Chloroflexota; class Ktedonobacteria; order Ktedonobacterales; family JADMIN01; genus JAJPKE01. The sequence continues at coordinate 67,611 of JAJPKE010000010.1, forward strand.
CTGATTCGTGTAGCTGATGAAATTATTGGCTTTGTTGCCGGTGATATTGGCATCCACGACTAACAGGCTGTCGCCGTTCTTCGGGGCGTCAATGGTCGAAGCAATATGGAATTGCTGTAACAACGCCTCTCCCTGGCTAGAGTTCAGATACATCTGGATGTCTTTCCGTTGGAACGACAGCACCATCAACTTCACGAAGTCTGAACGTTTGGTTGTGGCAAGGGCCTTCACTCTATCCAGGAAATGCTTGAAGAGATAGCCGGTGAACGCCTTGCGCTGCGAAGAGAGGCTGCCTGGGTCGGGGACATAATCTGAGCCATGCCCCGGACCCAACTGGTGATAGTGAATCAGGTCAATCAGGTTGCTTGCCGTCACTGTCTCGTTGAATTCCGGCACAAAGATTGGCCCTGTGATGAGGAGCATCTTCTGGATGAGGAATGGAGTAATGGCGATGACTCCCTGCATCTGCACCTTTCCGCCTTCCAGTTTGTAATTCTGCTCGGCGTAGCGCGCATCGGTGGGGAAGTCGGCATCCAGGTTAGAGTCGCGCAGGCTCCAGTTGTTGACGAGCGGGAACCACTGGTATTGTGCCGGGAACGGAATGAAGCCTCCGGCAAACTCAAACGGGCGATCCAGCAGGTCCACATCGGTAATATGCAGCGCGGAGAGCCTGCCTGCGGAAAGGGTCAATGTGCCGTAGTTGCCGATGAAGCCGCCGCCAGGGCGTAGCTCCGTGGAGTCGAGCACCTCGATGAGATAATTCGTGGGTGTGCCAACGCCGAGCAAAGACGGGGCTAACGCAACTAACGTATTCGCGTCTTGTAGTGCCTGCTCTATGGTCGGCAGCGACGTGCGGAATTTCTGAAACTCTGTGCCCAGGTGCGCGTTGAATGACAGGTCGGAGGGTTGGAGCTGGCCAATCTGCGTCTTCATTGTGTTGAAGATGCCCTGCACCTGTGTCAGATCATCGCTGATGGTCTTGAGGTCCGCCGTCGTAAGCCCATCTGAGTTTGCGGCGAACGGGTTGCTCAACTTCCCAATGAGGATATTGAGCGCATCGCTGCCCAATACACCCATCTTTGCTCCCTCGATGGCAATGGGGAGCAATTTACGTGCGCTCTGCACCTCGCTGCCGTAATGTGGGACGCTCGATGCAATACCGGGAACCTGCGCGAGATCGCTATTCACCTGCGTAAAGGTGTTATATGCTTGCCCAAACGAATCTTTTGCCTCGCCCGTCACCTGCGGGCTGATCTGACCGGATGAGAGTCCTTTGAGCAGCGTCAACCCTTTCTCCAGTTGCGCGATACCCTGGCTGGCGAGCTTGCTGTCGCGGCTATAGAGCGAATACGCATTGACGGCGGTGAGTGTCGAAGGCAATACGCAGGCAAGTAGCACGAGGGCGATAGCGATTGCCCATATCACCTTTTTGGAGCGCCATTTGGAGGTGCGCTTCTTGGGGTCGGGTTTGCCTGTGCTATTGGGAGACCACTCACCTGGCCAGGATTCATGCGAAGTCTTCCCTGGGATGGTAGCTGCGTTTGCTCGCAGCCGCTCATTGAAAGGGAGCATCTGCGTAGGAATGTCATCGGTCGCGAGCATGTGGGTGGGCGCATCAACAATATTCGGTTGCTCGCCCCACTGGGTAAGGCTTTCCTCTTCCCAGTAGTAATGTCTATTACGTTCTTGCCTTCTTTCGGCGCGCGAGCCACTTCCACGCTCTCGGTTGCTGCTGCGTGGTGGCTGTGTCTGCCCGGAAGGGTACCGCACCGGCTGAGCATCTTGCGTATGTTGCGAATGACGTCCCTGCTGCGACGATGACGAAGGCCAGTTAGTCTGTGGGGACTTCTCATGAGACCGGCGAGGCTCACGAGGATCATGATGGTCGTGGTGTTCACGGTGTTCATGATGGTCATGAGATCGCTGAGAATGTTGAGATTGAGATTGCTGAGATCCGCGAGAGGAGGCGCCACGGCTGCTACGGTTGCTACGGTTGCTCCTGGAGTGCGTATCTTCCGGCCAGCGTCTATCATTCGTCATCTCAAGCGCCTCACTTCGTTGTCCTGTACCGTCGGACCCTCATCACCTTCATCAATGGCCTATAGCGCCTATCGCAAATGGGCCACTGATGTGTTGTTGTCCACCCAATTGCTCTTCTCGCCTGCTGTAGGGCTACTGCCCGGCATTCCCGTCTCGCCACATGTTTTGCCCCTGTTTCTCTGCGGCGCCACTGGCCCGTGGCAAAGCAGGCGGCTGATGCGCCTGGCGATGCAGCGCATCAGCGCGTAGCGGCATAGATGCCGGTTGCGTGGCATCCTGTGCTGGTCCGCCTGACGTTGCTATCCCGTTTGGAGATGGCGAGATGGGCGTCGTCGCCTGTGTATCGGCGGACCCTGAAACGACGCAGCCAAGCACCTTCGCATTCATATCTGCCAGCAGTTGCTGGGCACGCAGCAGATGTTCTTTACGTGTGCAAGAGAGGTCCACTACCAGCAGGATACCATCAATATGCTTGAGTAATGCGCCTGCGCTAGTACTCCTGCCCATCCTGCCAAGCAAGGGCGGTGTATCGAGTATAATAGTATCCGCCTCGCTCTGGATGAGGGATGCGAGAACTCGTTCCATGGTATGAGACGCCAATACGCCGTCAGGATTTGGCGGTGGCGTTCCAGCGGGCAAGACAAGCAGCAGCGGCGCATGAATATTGGCCGGTTGGCGGGCATAACGGAGCGGAGCAGATTCCACCGTCCGGTTGTTTCGCATATCCAGAACAGCATTGCTCAACCCAGGGCTTGACGGTATCCCAAATTGCCGGCTCTGGCGTCCCTCTACCAGATGGCCATCTATGAGCAAGGTGCGACGTCCGCTTGCAGCCAGATACAGCGCAAGACTCGATGCCAGCATGTTCGAAGCGTTTGTGCGTTCCGGGCTGATAATGGCAAGCGTGCGTATGGGCTGATCGAGGCTGAGAAAGTTGAGCGAGCGCACGAGTGAGCGGCAGGTATCGCTCAATCCCGCGTACATCTTCTCTGTCGTGCTGGAATCTGAGCCTTCTCCTGCTGTGTGATGGATTTCTCCAAGCACGGTGACGCCGAGTAAGCTGGCGACCTCATCCGCCGACCGCACCTGCCAATTTAACTGATCGAGGCCGAGTATCAACAGAAATCCCAGGAGCAGACCGCTCGCCAGTCCAGCAAGTGTCCCCTCAACGATACGCGAAGTCTTCGGCAGAGAAGCGGGTTGCGCCCGTTGCGCCACCTGCAAGACAAATGACTCGGTAATTTCCGTCACGCGGATATTTGAGAGCGTCTCCTGGTCCTGCGTGAGCGTACTTTGCAAAGACTCGAGTTGTGTTTGAAGGATGTTAGCTTTATTGGGGTCACTTGGCGGTGTGCCCAACGCAGTCAACTGTTGTTTCACCTGGGTGATTTGCTGCTCCGTCGCAGCAATCTCATCACGTATGGGCTGTTCCATCGCTGCGTTGGTTTGCAGCCTGGCCGCAGCCTGGCGGGAGGTCAGCGTATTGGCGATAGCGTTCGCTATCGAAGCCGCCTGTGCCGCGTTGGTGTCCTGCACGGTAATTTGGAGCGCAAGCGTATTGGGTATCACTGTCGCCGATACCTCTGACTTCAACTTGCTCTCGCTTACTTGGGGAAAACTGGTGGCAACTTGCGTGAGGACGCTATCACTGGTGGCCAGTTCTGCTTCCGTGTGCATCAACCGATCTGCCGCCAACGTCACATAATTGCTACCTTGCGGGACTAGCGTAGTTACCTGTAGCAGGCTAGATGCCTGGTACACTGGAAAAATGACGATGCTGCCCACGCAGGCGCCTGCGCCGATGAGGATCGCGCAGAGGATGACCGGGCGCCACAGGCGCAAGATCAAATCGCGGTAATACCTTGCGGGCACAGGTGGTTTCTCCTTGATTGATGGCTATGTACACTGCTTAGGCTGCACAGGCATACATAGTAGCATACACGGCCTGCATCGTTGTTCGGGTAGTCCCTTTTGGGGCAACAGCAATACAGAAGATTCGCGAAAGAAACTTTCTCCTGCCATTACGACGTTGCGCAGAGAAGTGAGTATCAGATCAGTGACCTGCTTCTCACCGCCGCTAGAGACCGCTTTTGTGCAACAAATGCTATGACATGTTATGGCATGTGCCGGTGCAGACCACGCCTGACGATCCGCTGGAGCCGGTAGAGTCGCGCCAGCAATGCTGAATGTCCCGGCGACCAATCCGCGTTATCATACAGATACGCAAGGTCCGGCCAGAAGGTCGTATGGGCCAGTTGCCAGCGCTCAGCAAACGATGCGGTAGACCGCAGGGCGAGGACTCCGCGATGCACAAAGAGATGCGGCTCCTGCAACGTTGCCCAGCGGGCCTGCTCTTGGGGCGTTGTCGCTGCTTCGGCCAGCATCGCCAGCGCATCATCCGGCGCTGATGCGTGTAACCACTGTTGGGCCGCTATCAGGCAGGCTGCCACCGGAAACGCCACTCCACCATTGATGGTGTCCTGGGCGAAATGAGACCAGCTCCAGTCGCCCTCTTCTTGCGTTTTGTGCAATAGTTCAGCGATATCCACCAGCCAGATCAGCCGCTTGAAGCTATGAAGTGCGCAATGCGTGCAGAGGTAGCGCAGTTCATCCGCTAGCGCCAGTTGCCGGCAGGGCAGACCGCGAAACGTTGTCATCTGCGAACGCTCCCAGATTGCAGCGCGCGGAAAGACGCTCTGATATGGTGGCCGCCGCACGATATCCCAGCCTAATTCGATGCGGATGTGGCGTGCTTCACAGGTGGCGAACTGAGCAGCAAGCGCATGATACGCGCGCCGTTGTGAAATATGTGGAGCAATCAGAACATCCAGGTCTACACTGGGGCGTAGGCCCAGATTGCTGTAGAGACGCTCACCCAGTGTTACTCCCTTGAAAGGCAATACGGCGATGCCGGACTCGCGGCAGTGGGCAATCAGCAGTTTCAGTGTGTGTGCCAACCGGAGTTGGGTGAGAAGGCGTTCATGATAGCCTTGATGGAGATGTTCTGCAATTGAGAGCGGTAGCAAAGGGTGTAGGTCTTCGCGTACGAGATGGTGCCATAGCAGCGAAGCGAGACCATGCGCATCAGCGAAGCGCACTGCCTCAGCCCACTCCTCTGGATTCATGGCCTCCGCAATGGTCTTCATCTGTATCCGCGCTGCCTCTGGCAGCGTTACCTGGGCAGCCGTTAACACCAGAGACTGAGCAGAAGAAAGCGGCTCACGCAAGAGTGTCTGTGCAATGGCACGCGGTGAGACGCGGTGAGTTATTGCCATCAGCATGCCTCGCGGGTGAGCGCATTGAGCGCCACAAAAACGTCTTCAAGCGCGGCATAGTGCCAAGCTTCTGTAGGCGCTTGCTTGGTCAGTGCAACTGCTACGTCCCAGGCCGCACGGCGTGGGTGTTCTGCCGGCGCAAAGGCGGCGGATAAGATTAGCGCTGCGCCCTCTGCCTGTGAAAGTGACTTGCGTTCTAGTGGGCTGCCCTCTTGATAGCGGAGCGCGATGATGCGCCGCACTGGCGCTGCCTGCCCCCAGGCCAGCGGGCGATAATATCCGATCAGTCCGCCGACTGGGCCTTCGAGGGTGATGCCGCGCTCAGCCAGCAGCGCGCGGCTCTCCTGGCTGACATGGCAACATCGCTGGCAAGGCTCAACAAGTACGCCATTTGCTCCCGCAACAAGGCCGCAAACATCATCTGCCAGTGGCAGCCAGCCGGCTTGTTGCAGCGCCAGCGCGAGCGTCGTCTTGCCAGAAGACGACGCGCCAACGAGCAGCACACCAATGCCGCCACGCGCGACTGCGCCTGCATGGATGGCCAGGGCACTTTTGGCATTGCGTATACTTGCATCGAAGACACGCCACTCCAACTGGCTCACCAGCGACATCGTATCGGTAATCCAGGTGCGCTGGCGATCCTGAAAGAGCAGCCAGGGCGCATTGGCTTCAGCCGTCAACGGGCGCACGATGATATCGGCCTGACGTCCATCTGATGTATCCGCAGTGATGAAGGGGCACAGGAGATCATCGAGCGACGCAATCCACGTGGCATTGGCTGGTGATAGGCTCAGGTTGAGCTGATGGCCGAACATCGCTATCCGGCGGTGAGCTTTCGAGAGGGGTGGCATATCATGGCTCCTCAATCAGTCCTTGCGCGCGAAAATCTTGCAGCACAGCAGCGAGCGTGGCGGCAGGCTGTGGCAACGGTGGCACATCACTGGCGATCTGCGCAGCAAGTTCAGTCTCACTCAGCATGCCGTCTAGCATCTCCCAGATCAACGCTGCCAGCGGCGCCAGCACCTGCGCCTGGTCCGTAACCGCGTCATAGAGTAGTGCAGAACCGTCGGGCATCAGTTCTATCTCGATATCCGCGCGGCGGCGTGGGTGTCGCGCGGCGACGAGGCGCGGCTCTTCCTGTTGGTGATTCGCTGGGTCTGAAGGCATGGAGAATTCCTCGATGGACTGCGTTTCTTCAAAGACGCAAGAAATACGACTTCGCTGCACTGAAGCGGGAATTTCTTTCAGATGCAGCGAATAGTGATGCGCGTCTGTCTATGAGGTCTTATTTGGGTTTGGCCGCGACTGTGACGGACGATGAACTCAGGGTATTGGCGCCACTCTTGATGCTGCCGTTGAAGGTGAACGTGGTTGGGCCTGTGAGCGCGCCGCCACTGTAATCCACGTGTACTTTGAGCTGGACATCGTGCGTTGCCGTCAGCGTAAAGGGTGAGACGCCATCAGCAGTGTGGCTCACCGCTGTGGGTGATGCTGGATTGGGGTCGGTGGACGTAGGGCAATCCGCAGCCTGCGCCAGCGATTCCACGAAGAGAAAGCCATTGTTGCCGCCCGATGCTAACCTGAATGGTGTCGTGGCGTCTCCTGGGTCCGGCGTGATGCTGATGGTATAAGTTCCTGCTGGGACGTTTCGTGCCGTAAACCAGATAAAGAAGCTCCCTGGTTGAGACTGACCTTTGCTATTGACCGTGAACTGCAAGACCTGGCTATACCCCGTGTCCTCGAAGCACATGCTCGATGTAATCTGCTGGCTAAGCTGGCCGTGGAACTGGCTGATAGGCCGTATCAGTCCGGAGATGCCGCCGCGAGCCTCTACCGTACCGACACCAACGCCAACAGTCGCGGCTGTGGCGGTGATCGCCGCGCCAATCAGAAATTTTCTTCGCCCAGGATTCGGTACATCACCGCCAGCCAGATGTCGAGGGGTAGAGATTTCCCGCTGGTCATGGTCGCTCATCGGTTTCGACTCCGTTACTCAATACCTTACAAAACTTCAAGCACAAAGACTACTCGTGTGAACTGCATCAATCTCCAGATAGAAACAGCATCGGTACTCGTATGCAGGCAGCAAGGCGAGCTCGTCTCTTTATGGAGTAACGGACGAGTCCGCACGTTGTTATGGATGGGGCAGGAAAAGCAGCACTATTACGTACCAGTACGTAATAGTGCTGCTGTGCATGCTGTGGGCATCTTAAAACCCATAACTCTCTATGCGGCGGCGATAGTCTTCCAGGGTACGCGCCAATCCTTCGCGGAAGTCTATGCGCGGCTCATAGCCAATCAATTGGCGCGCACGGCTAATATCTGCCATACTATCGCGCACATCTCCTGGACGCGGCTCGCGATAGTCCGCATGGACCTCGATACCAAGCATCCCGCCAGCAATCGCCAGCAGTTGATTGAGTGACACCCGCTCGCCACCGCCAATATTCATCACCTGACCAGAGGCCATCGGCGCTTCCGCCGCAAGGAGATTGGCCTGCGCTATGTTTTCGATATAGACAAAATCGCGGGTCTGCTCGCCATCGCCGAAGACCACAGGCCGGCGGCCTTCGAGCAGCGCCGTGAGGAAAAGGGGGATCACGGCGGCGTATTCTGAGGTGGGGTCTTGCCGTGGACCAAACACATTGAAATAGCGCAGGGCGACCGTCTCCAGCCCGAAAATCTTCGTAAAAATGCCCGCAAGCTGTTCGCTCGCAAGTTTGTGGACGGCGTAAGGCGAGAGTGGCTCTGGCGTCATGTCTTCTCGCTTCGGCTGTTCCGGCGCATTTCCGTAGACTGCCGAAGAAGATGCCATGACCACCCGGCGCACACCAGCGTCACGAGCCGCAAGCAGTATATGCTGCGTGCCATTGACATTCGTTTCGAGCGAGGCCACTGGGTCGGCAAGTGAACGGGGCACGGAGGCAAGCGCCGCCTGATGAAAGATGACCTCGACGCCTGCAACGGCGGCTCGCACCGCTGCGAGGTCGCGCAGGTCGCCGCGCACGATTTCGACCTGATTCCCGAATGTCTGCAACGCGGCAATGTTCGCCTCGCGGCCCGTGGAGAGGTTATCGAAGACACGCACTCTATCGCCGCGCTGGAGCAGCGTCGCAGCGATGTGAGAGCCAATAAAGCCAGCGCCTCCAGTGACCAGATAGCGCGGCGCTGTCATGCGGCACCTGCCACAGCATGCGTTGTCATTTCCTTGATCTCCTGCTATTACTTGTGTCGGTTTCGCCTGCTTGTAATTGCTATCGCTTGCTTTGCCTGTCTATGCTTCCGGTGGAAGGGTTGCCTGCCAGTTATGGATACGCAGGCGTAGGCGCACCAGCTCACCGAATGCGCGCACGATCACCTTGAGGTTGGCGCCAGTCGCGCTGCCATGCTGACGTGGATAGTGGTGGACCGGCACCTGCACAAACGGCACGCCCAGCCGGGAGAGTTTCACCAGCAATTCGGTGTTGACCATTGCTCCTTCCGAGTGGATGTTGCAGACGCGCACCAGGGCCGTGTCGAAGAGCTTGAAGGCGCAGTCCACATCGCGCACGTGCAAGCCGAAAAAGAGCGAGACGAGCAAGTTCCAGCCCCAGGCGTTCAGCTTGCGCATCCACGCATCCTGCCGCTTGTGACGATAGCCTAGCACGACCCGGTGCCCTTGTTCGCGCTGCGCTAAGAGAGCAGCGATATCGCGAATATCGAATTGCCCATCGGCATCCATGAAGAAGGAGAGCGACTTCGAGGCGGCGTCAAACCCAGCAATCAACGCGCCGCCGTAGCCGCGATTGGGCCGGTTGTGAACGACTCGCACGTGCTCTGGGTTGGCGGCAGCCAGTTCATCAGCGATGACGCCTGTGCGGTCGCGCGAGCCATCATCTACGATGAGGACTTCGTAGTCAGGGGCCAGCACCGACAGCACCTCAACACAGTGACCTACTGTCTTCGCGATGACGGCCTCTTCGTTATAGGCTGGCAAGACAATCGAGATGCCCCGCTGCGTGAGCGGCCCGGTTGGAACGGGCAGACCAGGCTGATCGCCCGCCACGGTGGTGGCGTCAGCCGTGCTAGTAGTACTCGTGGCGCCGGCGCTGAGCGGCTCGCGCGATACCATAGGTGTTGTGTCCTTTTCCGTTCCAAATCACGTCGCCAACAAGTCGTCATCAGGTCGTCATCAGGTCGCATTATGTGTCGTGCGCAGCATACCAGAAATGGCATCTCATCGGGAAGAGGCAATAGTAGAAAGTATCTACCTCACTTTGCGCACTTGCATCACACCATGAACGTCTACGAGCATGCAGCCAGTGCGCACCCTGCTCATTGGTATGCGCACTGTTTCTGTGTGCCAGCACGTCCAACAGTATGTAGCGGCGTGCAGTGGCGCTTAAAGTGCCTCGAAGATCGCCGCGATGCCCTGGCCTCCGCCAATGCAGAGCGACGCAGCGCCATAGCGCAGGTTGTTGCGCCGCAACTCATTGATAAGTGTGAGCGCCAGCCGCGCGCCGCTGGCCGCCAGCGGATGCCCCAGTGAGATTGCGCCGCCATTGACGTTCGTTTTCTCACGGTCCAGCCCCAGGTCCTTTTCGACGGCAAGATATTGCGCGGCGAACGCTTCATTGACTTCAACACGGTCCAGCGCATCGAGTGTCAGGTCGGCGCGTTTGAGCGCCTGGCGGATGGCCGGCGCTGGTCCGATGCCCATGATGCGTGGGTCCACGCCGACGATTCCCCATGACACGAGCCGCGCCAGTGGCTTCAGCCCGCGTTCGCGGGCCACCGCGCCCGTCGTCAGCACGAGCGCCGCGCCAGCATCGTTGATGCCGCTGGCGTTGCCTGCCGTCACTACTCCACCCTCGCGGAAACGTGACGGCAGTTTGCCAAGCGCCTCCATCGAGGTTGCGCGGATGCCTTCATCCTGGTCTACGATGGTTTCTTTGCCTTTGCGGTCTTTTATCGTCACCGGCACGATTTCTTCAGCCAGCCAACCCTGCTCCTGGGCATGTCGTGCGGCTTCCTGGCTGCGCAGGGCATAGGCGTCTACCGTCTTGCGGTCTAGCTGATACTGTTCAGCAAGATTCTCCGCCGTCAGCGCCATTCCCAAACCGCAGTAGCTATCTACCAGCGCTTCCCAGAGATAATCCTCAAATTTATGCTCGCCGAGGCTGAGTCCGGTGCGGGCGCCGCGCACGACAAACGGCGCCTGTGTCATATTTTCCGCGCCCCCGACCAGCGCCACAGTGCCCTCGCCTAGCAACAGCGATTGCGCAGCGGAAACGACTGCCTGCAAGCCGGAGCCGCAGAGCCGGTTGACCGTCAGTGCAGGCGTTTCAATGGGGACACCGGCTTTCAGTGCGATATGGCGCGCGAAGTAGATGGCGTCTTTGCTGGTCTGGAGGACGTTGCCAAAGACCACCTGATCTACGTCTTTCGCCTCCACCCCAGAACGTTCAAGCGCCGCCTTCGCGGCAATCGCGCCCAATTCAATCGCCGAGACATCTTTCAGCGACCCCATGAATGTGCCGAATGGCGTGCGCGCACCACCCAGCACGACAATATCGCGATCTTCGATGGACCTGGTTGACATATGCTTGCTCTCCTGTGCGGACGCTTGTGTTATGCCCGCATCCTCTGCTGCTTGCTGTCGCTCCTGCTTGTACTCGCTACTTTTCGGCTCCGGCGTAGAAGCCTTTGCCGTTCTTTTTGCCATAGCGACCGGCCTGTACCATGCGGCGCAGCAGCGTCGGCGGCGCATAGGCCGGATCGGGATATTCCTTATAGATCGCTTCTGCGGCGTAGAGGGTGGTATCCAGGCCCACGTAGTCGAGCAGCTCAAAGGGTCCCATTGGATAGCCACAGCCCAGCTTCATGCCGGTATCAATGTCTTCCATCGTCGCCAGCCCGTTCTCATACATGCGAATCGCCGAAAGCATGTACGGGATGAGCAGGAAGTTGACGACGAAGCCAGCGGTGTCTTTGGCGACGATAGGTGTCTTGCCGAGCGACTGAGCGAATGCGCGCAGGTCGTTGACGGTTTCGTCGCTGGTGGCGATGGTGAGCACAATCTCCACCAATTTCATGACGGGCGCGGGATTGAAGAAGTGGATGCCCGCTACGCGCTCCTGGCGATTCGTCACTGCCGCCATCTCAATGATTGGCAGCGATGAGGTATTGCTGGCGAGGATAGCGCCAGATTGCACAATGCCGTCCAGCGTGCGGAACAGCGTGCGTTTCTCGTCCAGGTTTTCGATGATCGCTTCGATCACCAAATCGCGGTCAGCAAATTCCTGCATATCGAGCGTGCCGCGAATGCGCCCGCGATACTCCTCGGCCTGCGCTTCGGTAATCTTGCCCTTGTTTGCTAGCATCTCCCAGGCGCCATGCACCCGCTGCATGCCCTTATCCAGCAGTTCTTGATTGACTTCGGCCAGTAACACGTTATAGCCGGACTGCGCGGCGGTCTGCGCAATGCCGCTGCCCATCAGACCGCCACCCACAACGCCAACGTTCTTGATCGCCATTGATCTTGTATCTCCTCCAAGCGATGAAACACCGATGATAGGCAGCCACGAGAGCAATATCTCATGTCCACCATGCCCACTATGCCCACTATGCCCACTATGCCCACATAGCGCCCTATTGTACCGCATTTGCGGCCACAAGTGATAGTGAAGGGTGAGACAAAACACGTTGGCGAGAGGACCGGGATGGCTCACTGTTTGGCGTAACGTTGCCAGGCCCCGGCCAGCGACCGTATTTTGGAAGAACCTGTGAGTCTACGCACAGGTTGTGGCAGCCAGCCACCCGGTTCGCCGGTCTGTTCGCGCAGCAGGCCGAGGACGCGCCGATACAGTGCGCCCTCCGGCGGGAAGATGATGGCTTCCGAAGAAGGACGCTGGCCTATCAGGCGTTCCAGATAGAAGTAGTGACCCCGGCTGGCATACCAGGCGCGCACGTCCTCCTGCGTGAGGATTGGGGTTCCATGCAGCGCGGCGAGGTCACTAATGTCTGCTGGAAATGAACCCAGCGGGATGGCGTGCAGATGCGCATGAAATACTGATTGGTGATAGACGCCATGCTCGAAGAAGACCGGCGGCTGGTAGGTGGTTTGGCAGAACGCCGTCACCCTCGATTTCACGCCGAGAAACTCATCATCGAGCGCCGCTGGCAGCGCACCATAGCAGGCGTAATGCGCACGCGGCAGGATGAGGAGATGTCCCTCAACCACGGGCGCATGGTCCGCCAGCACGAGAAAATGTTCGGTTTCATGCAAGATATGCGACAAATCGGCGCGCCGGCAAAAGACACAGGTCGCGTTTCTCTGTTCTGCCTCGTCTAGCATATCCACCGTTGCCTTACTGTTATCTCTGTTGCTCGCTCGCCGATCAATGCGGCATTCGTTGAGCGGCTATTGGCCGCTCTGCGTGCTGATGGGCGGCGTGAATGTGTTGCGCAGACCGCCACCCGTAGCCCTGGCGGGTTCCCAGGTGGAGGAGTCCCCCTCCGCTGGTGTTTGTCGCGCCGTATCGCTCCCTACGCTCATCGGCGTCAACTGGCTCTTCATCCGCGCGAGCCGGCGGCGCGCATCGCCCGCCGAGAGGCCGGGGATATGCGGCAGATGCTCTTCCGGCAGCACATCCCACTCCACCGGATTGGCGGCGCTGTGCGTCCAGGGCTGCGAAAAGCGGCGCGCCACCAGGAAGATGAGGCCCGCCAGAATCAACCCTGCCAGCGCCGTCCACTGCGCCTGCTTGAGAAAATTTATGCCTAGGAAGGGTGTGGTTGGCTCTGTGCCGCGCAGGAAGAAGACGATGAACTGGCTGACGCTGTAGAGCGCCAGATACAGTGCGAAGAAATAGCCCGCCTTGATGCGTGGCAAACGATAGCAGAGCGGTAGCAGAATCACCAGGATGGCCAGATTGAAGAGGATTTCGTAGATCTGCGCCGGCTGATAGGCGATGCCTGGGGTGACGAAGGTGTTATGGGCATTGAGGTAGACCAGGGACCACGGCGGCTGAATGTGGGCGTCGGAGACGTAAGCGATGCAGGGCGCATGTGCGCAGGTTTGCGCAGGCACGTTCACCGCGCCGTTGCTCACTGCCTGCCCCAGAATATCGCCGTTGATGATGTTGCCGATGCGACCGAACGGCTGGCCGATGGCGGCGAAGAGCGCGCCACAATCAATGGCGAAGAAGCGGTCAATCCCATAGCGCGGGGCGATGAGGAACAGCGTCAATGTACCCAGGAAGACAGCGCCATAGAACGCCATGCCACCATCCCAGACGGCGATGATATTGATGGGTCGCAGCAGATAATTGCTCACCAGGTTGGGCTGTTGAATGACAAAATAGAGCCGTCCGCCGATTAGACCGGCAATCACCGTCCAGAAGAAGATGCCCCAGATTTGCTCCTCATGGATGCCTTGCTTCCGGGTGTACCTGAACAATACCCACAGCGCGACGGTGATAGCCACCACATACATGATGCCGTACCAGTGGACGGCAACCGGCCCGATTGAGAAGGCAATGGGGTCTATGTTGATGACAAAGTAGGCCAGCGTGAGATGCGGGATGAAATGAGTGAGCTGTGCGAATCCGATCAGGCCGGAGAGACCGGGTATAGGCATATACAATCAACCCTCCATGTGCGGATAGATAGCTGGATGGATACATGAGACATCGCGTATCGCTCGCTGCGATGTCTATCGCGTATATACGCAACGGCGTAATAGCCATATCACCACTATCCGGCTGATGATAGACTATCCGTAACACATATCAAAGGTATCAGCATCTATCCATCTCCTGCTGCTCCTGCGGTGGCTGGCTGAAGCTCATGCAACGTTGGCAGGCATGCAGCGTATGAACGCGGAAGCGCGATGCTGTTCCATCTACTATTATCCCACGATTCTACATGAAGGTCGAGATTGGTAGCAGAGACATGTCACAACCCGATGACGCCACTACAAACGTTGAGCCACCGACACCGCGAGTCGAGTGCATTCCTAACGGTCTGTTGGAGGCGAACTGCTATCTTGTCATGTGTCCCACGAGCAACGAAACGTTGGTGATTGATCCAGGAGCCGAGGCTTCGCGCATTCTGGAACGTATAGAGGCGTTGGGGTGCAAGGTTGTGCGTGTTCTGCATACGCATGGGCACTTCGATCATATCGGCGCAACGGAAGCAGTGCTGGCTGGCCTGCCAGGAGGGATTCCGCTGGCGGCGCATCCGGCTGATGCCTACCTTTACGAGCGGAAGGCGCGCGCGATGTGCGTGCCATATGGCTACTCTCTCCCCGATACGCTGGCGCTGCCCAACGAACGTCTCAACGATTGCGATGAACTGGCCATTGGAGAACTGCGCCTGGAAGTGGTTCATACGCCGGGGCATACTCCTGGCAGCATTAGCCTCATCTGTGGTACGACATGTGTGTTCACTGGCGATACGCTGTTTCAGCATGGCATCGGACGCACAGACCTGCCGGGTGGTGATGAAGAGGCAATCTATGAGAGTATCCTGACGCGCCTCTATCCGCTCTCCGGCTCGCTGGTGGTATATCCTGGCCACGGTCTTGCGACAACCATTGAGGAGGAGAAACGCGCCAACCCATTTGTCCAGGCGGGATGAGGGGGTGCGTTACCTGGAATACCAATATTGGTTGCACATTATAGAGTTTTCGCCAATTCGAGCATACAATGTCATTGCGCATGCGAGCGTTTTAACGTTCTAGCGATGCGGATGTGATGTTGGCGGTAGTACAAGAGGAACACTTGGAGGGCTGCGGCGCATGAAGAATATCTGCGTGGTAGGCACAGGATACGTTGGTCTGGTCACTGGTGCATGTTTCGCCAACCTGGGTAATCGGGTGGCGTGTCTCGATATTGACGACGCGAAGATCAAGCGATTACGAGCGGGCGAGCTGCCGATCTATGAGCCAGGGCTGGATACGCTGGTCGAACGCAATACCAGAGCGGGACGACTGCGCTTCACCACTGATTACGCCGAGGCCGTTGCTGGCGCTGACTTCATCTTCATCGCCGTCAACACACCAACTATCGCCGGTGGCGCTGGCGCCGATATGTCCTATGTGGAAGCTGCTGCCCGCTCGATTGCTACGCATCTGCGCAACGACGCCGTTATCATCAACAAGAGTACGATGCCGGTCGGCAGTGGTGATCTGGTTTCGACGATTGTGCATGAGCATCTCACTATCCCAACCCTGAATGTTGCCGTCGTCTCGAATCCGGAGTTCTTGAGCGAAGGCTTCGCCGTCCGCGATTTCCAACATCCTGATCGCGTGGTGCTTGGCTCGGTGGATCGAGCAGCAGCGCAGCGAGTGGCGGAGTTGTATCTTCCCCTGCGTGCGCCCATCGTCATCACTGACCTCTACACAGCGGAGATGATTAAATACGCCTCCAACGCATTCCTTGCCACCAAGATTTCTTTCATCAATGAGATTGCGCGTATCTGCGACCTGCTGGGCGCCGATGTCAAGGAAGTCGCCGCCGGCATGGGCTACGATCAACGCATCGGCAATAAGATGCTTAACGCTGGCCTGGGATACGGGGGTAGTTGTTTTCCCAAAGACGTAAAAGCATTGGCGCATATGGCAGACGAGGCAGGATTGCACCCGCAGCTATTGGATGCTGTGATGAAGATCAACCAGGATCAGCGACGTGTCGCCATTGAGAAGCTGGCGATGGAGCTTGGCGGTCCTGATAGCCTGCGCGATAAGACGATTGCTGTGCTGGGGCTTGCCTTTAAGGACAACACTGATGATATGCGGGAGGCTCCGGCGATAGACATCATCAATTGGCTGATCGAGGCTGGCGCCGAGGTGCGCGCCTATGATCCCGTCGCAGTGGAGACTGCCCAGAAGCTCTATCCGGATTGGCAAGTGACCTACTGCGAGAATGAATATGACACGGCGCGCGGCTGCGATGGTGTGATCCTGGTGACTGAATGGAAGCAGTTCCACGACCTCGATCTGGAACGCTTGCACGATGTGATGCGCGGCGATGAGAAGGGGCCGGTCTTCATTGACGGACGCAACTTCTTTGATCCGGCGCAGGTCGAGCAGATGGGCTTCCGGTATCACGGCATCGGACGCGGCAAGGCGCGACGTAAGAGTGTGCAGCATCGCACTGCGCCTGCCGAACAGCCCTCAACTGTGCCAGGCGAGCGCTAAAGCGATACCAACGATACACTGTTGAACGTGCTGTCATGAGTGGTGAAGACGACGACAAGCCGAATACGCCCGCGATGGAGTTTGATACTCCTACAACACCGGTTGCCATTGCCATCGGCGTGGACTTGATCGAGCGTGCGCGACTGCTGCAAACCTACGCGCACTTTGGCGAACGGTTTTTACGTCGCGTCTTCACCGAAACTGAACTGGCGCAGGGACAGCATCAAATCGAGCGGCTCATTGGGCGTTTCGCTGCGAAAGAAGCCTGCTCGAAGGCGCTGGGCACCGGCATGATTACCGTTGCCTGGCGCGAAATCGAGATCATCCGCACCAGCGGCGGCAAGCCTGCCATCCGCCTGCATGGGCGGGCGGCGGCGCGGGCGCAGGCGCTTGGCCTCACTGCCTTCGATGTCAGCATCTCCGATACCCACGACCACGCAATGGCTGTGGTGGTGGCTCTGCGCGCATGAACGGCGGTCGCATCCTCATCTTTCCTCATGTAGAAATTATTCACCTCCAAGCTGCTGCTAAGGTTGCCTGCGTAGTATCCATATGAACGGAAACGCAACGGAATGAGCGGTGAAGGGTACACTGGCTCATTGTCCGTTGGCGAATAATGCAACTCTAATCAAGTAATCAAGGGGGAAGGTCTTCTATGCGACGAATCAGCCCACGTGTGTGGATTATTGCAGCAATTAGCGCAGTTGCTCTCCTGCTCATTGTTGGAGGAGGTTTGATTGCTGTCACGCATGCCGCCGGCAACACCTCCACAAACACTGCTTGCGCCTCACAGACGCCGACTGCCAAAGCCAAACATGGCGGCAATGGCGGCGGAGATGCCATCACGGCGGCGCTGCGGACGCTGATTGCGCAGGGCGTCAGCGGGCAGGTGGTCGTGCCGGATAGCAACAATCCTGGCAGCTATGTGACAATGGCCTTCGCCAAAGGAACGATCAGTTCGGTGAACACCAGCAGCAATCAGTTGGTGGTGCAGTTACCCAACGGCACGACGCAGACCTTCACGCTGAGTTCCAGCACGCAGGTACAGATGGGCAAGACGCAGGGCAGTATCAGCGATTTGCAGACTGGCATGAATGTGCTGGTGATTACGCGCCAGCCGCAGGGTGGCACAGCGACCGTCACGATGGTGATTGTTGCGGCGCATGGCAAGCATGGCTCCGCCAGCGCAACGGTCACGCCAGGCGCATAGGTTTCGCGGCAATAAATTGCCGACGCACGGAAAGGATTGAAGTCCTGCGCATGCCCTCGTAGCGGGGCGTTAGCCTTACTCGCGCGTGCCCCAGCCTTGCAAGGCTGGGGCTTCGTTATGGTATACTGAGGCACGGCAATACAAATCCGTCTAGAATTGAGGGCTGGATGACCAGCCACAGCAGCTACTTCGCGCGGCCTCCTTGCTAGACCGTTAAGCGTTGTGCCTCATCTTCTTCCTCGCTATGCCAGTGGCGACGCTGGCTCTATTTGTGTTGCCTCGTCATTCCCTTCATAACGCGACTCCTCCCCACACCTGATGCGCTGGACGGTGGTTGAGCCAACGCTGCTCATCTCGCCATCACCCAATATCCCATTGCGCAAACACCCGCCCCTGTTCGTTTTTGCACACATTCACAGGCGCGTGCGCCGCCGTCCCATGCTGTTTTTCGATCTGCAACCGACCTGAATTACAGTATGGGAGAATACAATGGAAGTATTGTGTGGCAAACACAGCACGCAACTCGATGGCGCGACACTGCGGCGACGCATTGCGGAATATTCTACCTGCCTGATTGATCTTGGCACAGGCGATGGGCGCTTCGTGCGACACCTGGCGACGCAACGCCCGGCTATCTTTGTCATCGGCGTGGACGCCTGCCGTGAGCAATTACGCGCCAGTTCGCGGTCTGCGCCGCCGAACGCGCTGTTCCTGATTGCCAACGCGCTGGCTCTGCCGGCTGAACTGGAAGGGCTGGCAACGCACCTGACGATCAACTTCCCGTGGGGTAGTCTGCTGGCAGGTTTGCTTGCCGAAGGGTCGCTCTTGCCTGTGCAGTTGTTTGCGCTAATGCAGCCAGGGGCACAGCTAGAACTGCGGCTAAATGGCGGCGCGCTGGCGGAGCAGGGGTGGTCGCTGGAAGCAGGCGCGGTGCGCGTGCGGCAGCGGATGCACGCGGCAGGCTTCGATCTGCGCGCGCCAGATATATTGGACGCGCAGGCGCTACACGCCTATCCGACGACGTGGGCCAAGCGGCTGGCCTTCGGGCGCGACCCGCGCGCCGTAGCATTGTCTGGCGCTCGCCTCGATACGCTCTCCGGCAAGCGCCCCGATGAGCGCCAGAAGGTAGCTCTTGTCTCGAATTAGTCTTGCGCGATCTGAGCGAAGAAGCGACGCACATCCTCGATGTTGCTGGTGCGGCGGGCAGGTGGCAGCGCATCCAACACCTGCCTGCCGTAGCCTTTGGTGTGCAACCGCTTGTCGAGAATTGCCATCACACCACGGTCGTCCTGCGTGCGCAGCAGACGACCGATGCCCTGTTTGAGGCGCAGAATCGCCTGCGGCAAGACATATTCACCGAACCAGTTTTGGCCGGCTTCCTTCATGCGCGTGACACGCGCCTCCTGCACAGGATCATCGGGCGGATCGAAGGGCAGCTTGTCTATGACGACCAGCGACAGCGCCTCGCCAACGACATCCACGCCCTCCCAGAAGCTCTTGAGGCCGAAGAGAACGGCGCGCGGCGTCTCGCGGAACTGGCGCACCATCTCGCTGCGTCCCAGACGCCCCCCCTGCACAATCAGCGAGAACCCGTCGTCTTCGAGCGGCTCTTGTAGGTGGCCATATACCGTGTCCAGCGCGTTACGGCTGCTGAAGAGTAGGAACGCGCGCCCGTCCGACGCCTCCACCAATCGGCGCATCTCCCCGGCAAGCTCTTCCAGATATGGCCCATTGGCAGCGCCATAGGCCGGCTCCAGGCGCATACGCGGGACATAGAGCAGCGCATGCTCCCGATAATTGAAGGTCAGCGGCAAGACGACCTCTTTCGCCGCATCCAGGCCAACGCGCGAACGGAAAAACTTGAAGTCGTTCTTGACGGCCAGCGTCGCGGAGGTGGCAATCGTGCTGATTTTATCGAAGAGTTGCTCACGCAGCAGCTTCGTCACATCCAGCGGTCCGGCTGAGATGCAGAGTTGCGATGCCCGCCGTCCGCTGCCCGCCAGCCGCTCCACGTAGTAGACGCGCTCCTCCGGCTGCTTATAGCTGAAGACGATGCGCGCGTCAGATGCCAGGTTGCGGGTGCGCTTGACTAGCTTATCGTAGAGCTGGTCTTCCTTGCTATCGAGATTATCGGGTCGGTTGCGTTGCAGGTCGTTTGCCAGCTCTTCGAGCGCCGAGGCCAGTCGCAACCCCTCTTCCACCGGGCTGACGACCATCTGCCGTCCTTTGGCGTCTATGCGAATGGTGCGTTCGAGCGCATTCCAGGCGCGGGCATCCGCCTCCTGCGCTTCCTGAAACGCTCGTGGGCCGACGTGTTCGCGCAGCCGGTGTTGTGCGAGGAGGCTGGCGACGCGGCTGGGCGTGACGGAGACGGTGAAAGCGCGGGTCGCTTCTTCTTCCAGGTGATGCGCTTCGTCAATGACGATGACATCGCGCTCTGGCAGCAGGAAGCCGCCCATCGCCGCGTCCAGCAGTAGCAGCGTATGGTTGACGACGATCACCTGCGCGCTCTGCGAACGTTCGCGCATCTTGCGCACGTAGCAGTCACCATACTGCGGGCAGGCACGCCAGGCGCATTGATCGCTATCGGCGGCGATGCGTCCGCGTACATCGCCCGGCAACGCCATCGGTAGCAGATCAAAGTCGCCATCCCACTGCGCATCGTCATCGAGTAGTTCTTCCATCTCAGCGAATGCCTGATTGCCAGCCAATCGCTGAAAGGGGATTTCTTCGTTGAGCCGGTCCAGGCAGAGGTAGTTGCCCATGCCTTTGACCAGCGCCGCCTGAAATGGCTGGACGTACTTTTGTACGAAGGGGATGTCTTTATAGAAGAGTTGTTCTTGCAACGCTTTGTTGGCCGTGCTGATGAGCGCAACTTTGCCGGAGCGCACGATAGGCAGCAGATAGGCAAGTGACTTTCCTGTCCCGGTGCCCGCCTCGCAGACGAAATGCTCGCCGCTCTCCAGCGCATCCGCAACGCCGCGCGCCATCTGAATCTGCGCGAAGCGTTCTTCGTAACCGGGAAGCGCCTGCGAGAGAATGCCGCCGCTGCGGAGATCGGTTTCAACGGTCGCCCGTAGCGCCGTTTCGTCTTGTGCTGGCTCTCCCACGCGCTTTCCCTTTCGCAGATGCGAAAAACAGATGTTCTAGTGGCAGTCGTTAGTGTACCACACAGCATACCATCAGCAGCGGCGGTCTGTCCCATTTGGTAGCTCGTAGCGTGCGAGACTCGACAATGGACGATTTGACGCGGCTGTATCATGAACCACTATCCATACGTTCTATGGGATAGAAGTGTAAGCGGATGAGGAATTGGCCTGATGGCAGCGTATATCTGCATTGGATAGTAGTTGTATCGTTATGCGTGGTGGAAAAGCTGTTACGCCGTATGCCGGAAATAACACACATGAGATGCTGAAGATGGGTTGAGGAATGATAAAGCAGTATTGTGACGGCCTTAGCGGGTCGGAGTTTACCCACGCCGTTAGCCCCCATGCGGCACATCGCCGCCGGTGGCGCGCACTGGCCGTCTGTCTGGCGCTGCTCGTCGTGCTGGCGTTCGCTGGCTGTGCTGGTGGGCAATCCGGCGACGGGAGTGGTACACCGCCGTCTACCGCGAGCCACGGAACCACGCCGGGCGCAGGCGCGCAGAGTGCTACGCCGGCAGGGCCAGGCTACGTGCAGATTACTGACCTCAATGCGTTCCGCCAGCAGCTTTCCTCCGCTTTTTCCAGCAACACCTGGTCCAAGCTGCTACCATTCCTCAGCCCGGCATTTTCCTTTCAAGGATTGAATAGCGGTGGCAACCGGATGGTGATGCCTGATTCGGCTGTTGACTTTTCGCAACTCTATAAGTCTGGCGGGCCGTGGTCGCAGTCATCGCAGTATGAAGTGAACATCCACTATTGTTACGCGGGCAATACTCCGGCGAACCAGCAGATGGGCTTCGATGGCGGCGGCGGCTCGTTTATCCTGGTTGGCATAGAGCGCTGGCAGGGCGTATGGTTGATTGCATGGGCTTTCCAGGACCCTAACGGCGGCCAGGATGGCTGCGCTGCTCCAGGATAGCCCCCACCCCCAGCCCCCCTAGCTGCGGGGAGAGGCAGACGGAGGTGGCGATTCATACTCAGCCCTTCCCTGATGGCGGGAGAGAAGCTAGGATAGCAAGAGTCCCAGCTATCCAACCGTGTTCACAAGCCGCCTGCTAGAATGAGGCGGAACCCCATACTGTCGTCTGGCTCAGTAGGAGCGTTGCCGTTGCGATTGGCCGAGCGGGCTTCTGAGGCGGAATTACCCCAAGAGCCACCCCGCAGAACGCGCGTTCCTGTGATCTCTGGGTCCTCACGTCCGTCATCAGCAAGGTAGGGGTACGGTCGAAACAGGCTGGTCGTCCACTCCCAGACGTTGCCCGCGAGGTCGTGTACGCCATAGGGGCTTTTGTCGCCCCGTTCGGCAAAGGCACCTACCGGAGTTGGCACATCATCGAGGGGTTTGTGCGGTTTGGCCATCACGTGTGCGAGCAGCGAACGCCACTTGCCCATCATGCCTGAGTCCACATTATGCTGCTCGTGATTGAGTATCCAGGCGTCGAACTCGTCTATGTTGGCGCGCGATGAGTCCCACTGATTCCCCCACGGGTAGATGCGACCGTCTGTGCCACGCGCCGCTTTTTCCCACTCTGCCTCCGTGGGCAGGCGCCATGTCTGGCCTGTCAGTCGTGCAAGCCAAGCCGCATACGCTATTGCATCCGCCCATGAGATGCAGGTCACAGGCATGTCCAATCTCTGCAATTGGTAGGTCCACGTGATGAGACCATAGTGCGGCTTGCGCACGATCCCAGCCCGCACGGCGCAGTCATATTCGGCCACTGTCACCGGATAGGCTCCAATTTGATAGGATTCCGTCTCGACAGTGTGCTGGGGTAACTCGTTGTCCTTCGCCTCTGTGTCCTGTTGTCGGTTGCTCCCCATGAGGAAGGGTCCTGCTTCGATCTGGCATAGGGGCGGCGTGATATACCACTCTTCGCTGGCGGCTCCGGTGTGGCGCACGAAGCCCAAGTCTGCCAGCCGCTGAGGGAAACGTTCCGCTATGGGGGGAGGGACGAGGCGCTCCCGCTCCCGTTCCATCTGTGCGCGCTGTCGTGCAACGCGCCCGCCCGAACTATTGCCCGGCATTATCACCTCTCCGTCTATAGTAGAGACGCCTATGCAGCGCAGCGTAGCCTGTATTCCCAACAATCCATTACAAAACATTCTTAAAATTGAGAGCAACCACCGGGCATAGAGAACTTCCCTACCAATAGGTCAACGATGTTCACCTCACCCCCTCTTCTGCGAGGAGAGAGGGGTATAAAGTCTCAATGCTTGAAGATGGAGATAGGCGCGTTGTCACGTTGTAGCGGCGCGGCATCGCGGGCGCGTGTCTCCTGCGCTTCGTCGCCGTAGTAGCCCAGCCACTCGGCGGGCGCATCTTTGCTCTCGCCACCGTGCGGCGTGATGCGCTGGCGCACGCGACAGATCACCGGCGTGTTGATGGCGCTGCCGGCAACGATGGCCTGCCCTTTGGAGAGCGCCGGCAGGTTATCCAGCAGATCGCGCCCAACGCCCTCGACGGCGGTGGCGACGCTCTTCTGGTCCACTTCGTTGACGATGCGCATGATGCACTGCGTCAGGCATTGGCTCAATACATCGGCGTCTAGCTTGCCGGGACGCTGGCTAATCAGTCCGATGCCCATGCCAAACTTACGCCCCTCGGCGAGCGCCTGCTTGAGAATACCTTTTGAGATGCTGTCACCATCGTGCGGCGCGAAGTGGTGCGCCTCCTCGATCAAGATAAAGACAGGATAGGGTAGATACTTTTCGTCGCCATCCTGCACTTTGTGTCGCTCTGTCTCCATCCGCGCTCTGTAGATTCGGCGCAACAGTGTCGCCACAATCACCTGCTGGTCGCGCTCGTCCACTTCGTCCACTTGCAGCACTGTACACTTGCCTGGCTGTAGTATCTCACGCAGTCCTAGATGAGTGCTTTCATCGAAGACAAAATTATTGCGCCCAAGCCGTTCTTCTATTTTCCAACTTAATGCTGCAACAGTGCTGTTACCACTATCATCACCGCTCTCATCATTTTTGTATTGACCCACCTCAATCACTGCTTTTTTGAGTTCTTCTGCGCTCCATACTCCACCCTTTTTCTCTTTTGTCAATTTATCGTATGCCTGCCCAAGATAATGATGCTGCTTATCGGTCATGCCTGGGAGCAGGTAGCGCAGGTCGGCCAGGCTGAGCGTGTTCAGCCGCACCTTCACCTGATCGTGCAGGTAGACGCGCGCCCGCGCCTGGTATCGCTGGCGACGGCGCGGCGAATGGCCATCCGCTGCTCCTGACTGCTCCTCGAATTCCCGGTGGTTGGCGATTTCCTGCAAGGTGCTATATTCGCCGTGTGGATCAATGATGAGGACGGCGGCGCGATTGGTGGGGCGCATCAATTCTTCGATGACAACGCTGGCGAGGTAGCTCTTGCCGGCGCCGGTGCTGGCGATGATTGCCAGATGGGTACTGACCAACTCTTTCACATCCAGCACCACCGGCACATGCCCCTCGCCACGGGTGAGCAGCGAGCCGATAGTCGCGCTGCCGTTCGCTCCGGATTGCTTGCGCGAGAGAACGCCTGCGAGCAGCGCATCGTCTGCCAGATAGATTGGCGTGCCGGAGCTTGGCGGAATCCAGGGGTTGACGAAGGTGCCGAGCGCGCTGTCGTAATAACCCATGATGGCGACGTGTAGCTCAAAGAGGTCACTGGCGCGCTGATCGTAACCTACCAGCGCCGCCACCTGGCTCGGCGCAACCTCCGGCTCCGAGAGAAACGTGTCGGGATACAGTTGCACCGGCACGCGATGCTGGATGCGCCCCAACACACGCTTTGGCCGCGTCTCATCTGCCTCCCCTCTCCCGCGCACGGGGGAGGGGCTGGGGGTGGGGGCTTCCAGTTCATAGTAGACGTATTCGCCGTTTTTCAGCAGCCGCTGCTCGTCGCGCGAAATGAAGGTATATTCGTGAATCGTCTCGCCCGGCCCTTTGGTGATGCCGACCGGATGGGTATATTCGCCAGCCATCGCGTAATCCTTCCTATCCCGCCGTCTGAACTTTCATCTTCCAGGCGAAGTTGCGCTTGACAATCGAGAGCAGCGCGCCGTTCTCCGGGAAGAGCCGTTCGAGCCGTTCGATGGTGCGTAGCATCGCCACCGGCAGCAGCGAGTGATCCAGCGCCAGCGCATGCGGCAGATAGCCCATGTGCAGATAGGGGTGCGCGCCGCCGGGTGCGCCATAATCGGGGAAGAAGTGGAAGGCGCGGATGGCTGTGTCATCCAGCGCGGAGACCTCAGCGCCGAGGTCCAGCGCCAGCGGCGGGATACCATGCGACACCTGTGTGACCGTGCCGCCGTTGCCCAGCGCCATCGTGCCGAGCAGGAGAATCGAGACCAGCACAGCGCGCTCTGTGAGGTAATCCGGCGAGAAGAGCGCGACCTGTTCGTCGTTCGAGAGGCGCGGTCCCAGCGTACCGAAGGCTGGATTGACGAGAATGGTGTCATAGATCAGGCCGATGGCCCAATGTGTGTGAAGGCCTCCACCCCCAGCCCCTCCCCCGCGCACGGGAGAGGGGAGTTGAGGACGCGCGGGAATGATGGCGCTTTGCATGCCTGGGGAGACTTCGATGGCGTCGCTTTGCAGGAGCAGCGGCGACATGAGCACATCAGCCGTTGCCGCGCGAGCGGGTGATAAGCGGAGCGGTACACGCACGAAATTGCCGAAGGCGTAGTCCGCTGGTTCGGGCGGCGCAGCAATCTCGCCCTGCGCAAACACTTGACAGGTATAGCGCACATGCGATTCCGAACGCACGATCTTGCCGATGCCAATGCCACTATCGCTATCGTTCCCAATACCAACGCTGATGCTGCCGTTTGCCGGATGTGTCACGTGTGCCATGTTTCCACCGCCTGTACAGATGTTCCTGCCTTGTTGGGAAGTATATCATGTCCGGCGTGGGACAGACGGGCAGTGCGACATTCTAGTACTGGTGTACGGGCGCCTCGCGGCTTTGAAAAGCTGGCGCACGCAACGATGGACTAAAGTCCGCAGAACCAATGGCGCATTGTCCCTGACTTCAGCCCGTACTGTACGTGCGTCGGCTGTTTACAGCCGAGAATACAGGACGCTTATTTCTTCTTATGCGGCGTCTGAGTCGGCACAACAGTCTGTGTGGGATGCGGCGTAGCGGTGGCCGTGTGCCCTGGCTGCAAGAGACTCATTCCGCTGATGCCAAGCGCGATCACACCGATGCAGGCCAGCGCCGCCAGCCCGATCACGAGTGCCAGCACCAGCATACTCTTCCAGCGTTCCACCGGACGGAAGCGCTGCGGCGGCTTGAGCGGCAGCGGCCTGGGGCGCGGCACTGGCGCCCGACCTGTCATGGCAATATGCGTGCGTGTCTGCCAGAAGTCCTCTTCCTCCACCCAGTGTTCAGAGGGAACTTTGGGATAGATACCGGAGACATCTTTGAAGAGCGCCGATGGCTGGCGGTCATCCTCCGTTTCATCCGGCAACTGAATAATGGATGGAACGGACGATGCCGGTAAGCGCGCCGGAACTGGCGAGGCTGGCGGCGGGCTAACTGGGAATGCTGGTGTCTGCTGTGTAACCGGCGCTGGGCGCGACACGAGCTTCTGCCCATTCTGCTGTTCTGGCATGATGGGCGGTTCACTGGCAACGTGCCCATTTGCGAGCGGCTCGCTCTCGGCTGAAGCTGCTAAAGGTCGTTCAGCCGTATCAGTCGTTATCTTTGCCGTATTTGACGAGTTTGCTGTGGTGTCCTCGGCCACAATAGACGCTCCTTCAGACGCCGCCAGTTACCCTCCGTAGCTCGCCATTGAGCAGAGGGCGCTGACCCTGCGAGCAGCCGCCTCTGGCTGCCGATCAATGATTGCAAGCAAATAGTATGCCAATTATACAGGCACATTGCTCGCTCTAGTAGACGCCTGGGGAGCCGATTTGTTACACCGTAATTGTGCTGAGGCTGGCGAGTGAGCAGGCGATGCGCGCGGCGAGGCGCGCATTGTTGAGCAGCAGCGCCCGGTTTGCGCTCACACTCTCGCCGCCGGTCAATTCCGCGACGCGCGCCAGCAAGAACGGGGTGGTTGCCGCACCGCGAATGTGTTGCTCCTCGGCCTCGCGGAGCGCCTGCGCAATGGCGGCTTCGGCCACATCGGCGGCAAGCGCATGTTCCGCCGGAATCGGGCAGGTGACGAGCAATCCGCCGCCCAGACCGCATTGCCACTGGATATGTGCCATCGCCGCCACCTCATCCGGCGTGTCGGCGCGGTGCGGAACCGGCAACCCGCTGCTGCGTGTATAAAATGCTGGTAGTTCATCGGTGCCGTAGCCAATCACCGGCACGCTCTGCGTTTCCAGATATTCCAGTGTCATCGGTAGGTCGAGGATAGCTTTCGCGCCTGCGCAGACGGTAACGACCGGCGAACGCGACAGTTCGATCAGGTCGGCGGAGATATCGAGGGTTTGCGCAGCGCCGCGATGCACGCCGCCGATGCCGCCGGTGGCGAAGACACGGATGCCCGCCAGCGCGGCGCAGGCAAGTGTGCCGGCGACGGTGGTGGCAGCAATGGCTTTGCGGGCGAGCGCGGGCGCGAGGTCGCGGCGGCTGGCTTTCAACACATGCTCGGCGGTCGCCAATCGTTCGATGCCCGCCGCGTCCAGCCCGGCGACGATCTGCCCATCCATCAGCGCAATCGTCGCAGGCGTCGCTCCCTCCGCACGCACGGCGTCCTCCATTGCGCGGGCGACCTCCACATTGGCGGGCCACGGCAGGCCATGCGCGATCACGGTAGATTCGAGCGCCACGACCGGCTCACCTGCCGCCAGCGCCGCGCGCACCGGCTCCGCAATCTGAAGATATTGCTCTATCTGCTGAGTATGCTGCTGGTCTGCTGACATTTGTGGCATGTATCGTTCCCTTGTTGGCATGGATGACGGTGGAGACCTCACCCCGGCCTGCGGCCACCCCTCTCCCACGAGGAGAGGGGGGCATAGGCGTGTGTATCGGCGATCCGGCAAGATATTTCCTACCCCGCCCGCGAGAAGAGAACCGGACGCACTCGGCTAAAATGCCCCGCTCGCGGCCCCTCTCCTCGCGGGAGAGGGGGTAGGGGGTGAGGTCTCTTTCAACCACCGGCCATTCCCCGCAGCCCCATCGTTCAGCCCATCATATCATGCGGTTGCGGCGTCATCCCTGCCTCCAATGTGTTCAGCCGCCGCGCGGTTAGTATGCTTGCCAGCACGGTGATGATAATGCTGTACAACGCGAAAGCTAGAACTCTAGAGAATGAGAAAAAAGGAAAAGCAGCAAAGGATACTATGCTCAAAACATAGACCCCTATAACAATTCCATAAGTCGCTAAGGTTTCCTGATAAGAGTGTTTCGATTGTAATAGCTCACGAGTGCGCCGCCAATCGGCGATGGACAATGCCAAGCTTGTTCCCAGCAAAGTGGCGGCGAGTGGAAAACCGATCAGATTAACGATCAGATATGAGAGATCATTCTCAAGTAGATAGGAAATATCGCTAAAGTGAGCTCCAGCGATATTGAACAAGAAAATTGGGATGCTAATGATGACAACTGCCTCAGCAAACATCCGCCAGGGTTGTATGATTTGTAAACGTCTCATGGCTAGCCAGTACCCTAATCCCAATGATAGTCCCACAGACCAACCAATATTCCGGCCTAAAAAAATATAACCAAGCAGAATAGATGCCACTTCCAGAAATATGAACACAATGGTTACACCAATGAGTCCGCCACGACTATAGAGCCTGGAGATTGATGCGCCTGTGCCCATCAGAGCGCCGGATGCGCCGATACCTGTGATACGGGCGTTGGCTTGTGCGGCATAGCGTGAAACGAGGACGGCACGCAAGATGAACCAGCCGATACTCAGTATCCCGACAACGGCTACTCCTATGTAAACACTCGAATAATTGGGGCTGGAGTAGTAATAATAGCCGTTGTAATATGAACGTTGTTGTACTGCCTGCTGCGCAAGCAACGACAACACAACGGTTGCAATGATACCGGCGACAATAGACCCAATGAGCCACGCGATACCAACGCCGATCTGATCGGCGTACATCGCACCTGCGCCTGAGAATAGCAACTCCAGCAATACGGCGATGCCAGGTGATTTCTTGCTGGCGGTCACGATCACCACGGGGCTTGAGGCGGTGGACTGATAGATTGGAGCTACAGGCGGTGGTGGCGCATAAGGAGAAGGCGATACCTGCGGACCGATTGCTCCATTTGTCACTGTATTCAGCGGAGACGATAGCGGCGAATTCGGAGCGGTGGAATCTGGTTGAACGGGCACTTGCGCGACGGGACGCCCACAGGAAGCGCAGAACATCGCATCTGGCGCGGCGAGCGGTTTACCACAATAAGAGCAATAATTCATCGTAAAGCCTCTCTCTTTTGTCCATACTCATTGTTTGATCAGAGAATCGCCCTCAGTATATACTTAGTGTCAATCAGCCGTCAATCTATTTGCTCCCACGCTTACAACATCGGCAAGCGTTCCAGCACCGGCAGCAACAACTGTTCCGCCTGGGATTGCGCGTGAATGGCGTCGCGGAGCGGCTCGCAGGAGACGATGCGGATGCGGCGCTGGTGCTGCTCATAGATACCCAGGTCGCTGGGGCGCTGGCCGGTGGCGTCTGCCCAGCTCATTTGCGCCGCCATGCCCACCGGCGGGCGCTTGAAACTGACCTGCACATCCATCTCCCACTTCTCCGGTTTCGGCACGTCCACCAGCACATCTGTCGGCGCTACCGGCATGTCGAGCGCCTCATTCAGCGACCCAGCCAGCGCCATCTCCACCCGCCGCCGCTTCGGCTGATCCCAGAAGAGCGCATCCAGTTGATTGAAGAGCCGCCCCGCCCGCGCGCTCACTTCCAACAGCACCTTGTAGGGTCGTCGCATGCGTAGCGCCCCCACCAGAGCGCGTGTCCCCTCCGGCATGCGTTCCTGGCTGAAGAGCGCCAGCAGCGAGGCGTCATCCTGCCCGTATAAATCTTCTGGCGCCAGTTGCCCCGCCTCCATCGCCTCCTGCACGGCGCGCAGCAGCATCGCCATCATCGCGCGATTGGTGTGGTGCCAGTACACATTGTCGAACATCTCCTGCCGCGCGTGCAGCAGCGAATTCAGCGGACTGATGCCCTTGTCGCTCACGCCCAACCGCCGCACGCCGTCAACCGTCAGCACGCGCAGCGAGCCGAGCAGTCGCGTCACATCTACGCCGCCGTATGGCACGTTGCAGGCGCGGGCGTCGCGAGGCAGATAGTCCAGCTTATCTACGTCCAGTGGACCGCTGAGCAGGCGGATCAGCAGCGCATCGCTCGGCGGCAAGGAATGGTCGCGCGGCGGGTCTACCAGATCGGCCACACGCTCCGGACGTAGACCATGCCGCTCCAATACGCCTGCGATGTTGGTTCCCTCGATGATACGGCGGCCCACGCGCTCATGTGGCACGATGGGATAGCCCAACTCTTCTATCGCATGCGAGAAGGGATAGTGGCCGACATCGTGTAGCAGCGCCGCCGCCAGCAGGGTGCGCAGGTCGGTCGCGTCCGCGCTGATGGCATTGGGCGTATTGACCGCGCGGGTGCGCAGCATGCGGAGCGCGCGCAGCATCAGATAGTAGACGCCCAGGCTATG
The DNA here is from genome assembly GCA_021323855.1 of Chloroflexota bacterium. Taxonomy (GTDB): domain Bacteria; phylum Chloroflexota; class Ktedonobacteria; order Ktedonobacterales; family JADMIN01; genus JAJPKE01. Next base: position 98,092 of record JAJPKE010000010.1, read on the forward strand.
CTCGAAGCGCGTATGCGTCGCACCCGGCCAGACCCGGTAGCAGAAGCCAAGCTGCTTCACGCCTTGCAGCCGCACGAACTCCGGCGTATCCAGCACGTCCAGTTCGAGCGCGCCCAGCGGAATGAGATCGTAGAGACTGTCACGAATTGCGCTACGTGGCGCGGCATCCGGCAGCGCTGGCTCGCGCTCCGGCGCCTCATCCCAAAGCGAGGCAGGCGGCTGAGATGATGCAGGCGCAGCGCCTTCGCGGCTGCGGCGGCTCGTGCGCTTCGCGCTGCCTGCACCTTGCTCCGGTGTATTTGAGGTGGATGATGGGTTCGATGTTGTCATAGCGTGGGCATTGTACCGCCCCGGCGCGGGAACCGTCCAGATGATTGAGACGCCCCGGCACATCCTATGCGACATGCCTTCACGAGTTCTCATGAGTTCGTCGGGGAGGCATCGCAGATGGAGTCTTCGCATTCGTCACATACACATCAACCGCGTCTGGTCTGGCATATGACGGGCATCGTGGCCGCGAGCATTGTGATTACTATGAGCGTTGCGGCGTGCAATTCGTCGTCGCCGGGCAAGAGTCAGGCGGCAGGCACCGTCGTTGTGCCACCGAGCGCGCAGGACTTGCAGCAGACGGTCATCAACGTCATCAAAACGGTGCAGCCGTCGGTGGTGGAAGTGCGCGGGCAGGGTAACCAGGGCGGCTCCATCGGCTCTGGCGAAATCCTCGACAGCAGCGGTTATATCGTCACCAACGATCACGTTGTCGCTGGCCTCTCCATCTTCGCCGTGCAACTCTCCAACGGCAAGCAGGACCCCGCGACGTTGGTGGGCCAGGACCCGCAGGATGACCTCGCCGTCCTGCGCATTCAGGAATCGAACCTGCGCCCGATCAATATTGGCGATTCGGGCAAGGTGCAGGTGGGTGAGTTTACGATTGCCATCGGCAGCCCGCTCGGCTTGAATCAATCGGCAACTTTAGGCATCGTCAGCGCGTTGGACCGCACCGCCAGCGAAGGACAAAACGGCCCGGCTACCGCGCTGGTTGGTCTGATTCAGACGAGCGCGCCGATCAATCCAGGCAATAGTGGCGGCGCACTGGTGGACCTGCAAGGCAATCTCATCGGTGTGCCGACGCTGGCCGCCGCCAACCCGGAGAGTGGCAGCGCCGCCAACGGCATCGGCTTTGCCATTCCCTCCAATCGTGTCAAGTTCGTCAGCGATCAGCTCATCAAGTATGGCAAGCTGGTCAACAGCGGGCAGGGTTTCCTGGGCATTCAGAGTGTAGATGTCACGCCGGATATCGCCGCTGCCTATAATCTGCCGGTGAAGAGCGGTGTCCTGGTTTCCGGCTTCGCCAACGACGCATCCGGCAAGAGTCCCGCGCAGACCGGCGGTATCAAGACGGGCGACATCATCATTGGTGTGAACGGGCAGGCTGTCGGCAACAGTGGCGACCTCGCCTCTGCGCTGCTATCGCAGTCCCCCGGCACGAAGGTGAAGATCACCGTGGCGCGTGGCTCCTCGCAGCAAACGCTAACGGTGACGCTTGGCGAGCGCCCGGCAAATGCGCAAGGCTGAGGTCATCTGCTACAATTGTATAAGGATGTTTGTTTCATGGGGGAAGTGATGCCAGCAACAACAAAGGCAACAGGGGCAAATGGGGCGACAAAAGCGGTCTACTACAACATGGATGGCACGCCGTTTGACGAGATTGCTCCGCTCGTCGGCAATCGCCGCATCATCGTGGCGAGCAATCGCGGGCCAGTCGAGTTTTACCAGCACGCCACGGGCCGGCTGACGACCAGGCGCGGCTCTGGAGGCGTGGTAACGGCGCTGGCGGCGCTGGCGCAGAATCTGCCGATCACCTGGATCGCCGCCACGATGTCCGCCGCCGACCGCGAAGCGTTTCCCGATGCCAACACACCGGCGCGGACTGTGCGCCTGGGACGCCAGCCCTTGCGTGTGCGCTATGTCAATGTGCCGCAGGATGTCTATACGCTGCACTACGACCGCATCAGCAATGAACTGCTCTGGTTCCTTCAGCATTATCTCTGGGACACCGCCAACACGCCCAATTTTACTGAAGAGTATTATCACGCCTGGGAGCAGGGCTATCGCCAGGTGAACTATGCCATCGCGCAGGCGATTGTAGATGAGGCGCTCGCCAGCGCGCCGCAAACACCAGCAGGACGCCGCCGCCCGAACGACGGCTCCGACGTGATAATTTTGCTTCAGGATTATCACCTCTACCTCGCGCCGCGCTTCATCCGCGAGCGGCTGCCACGCGCCACCATCCAGCAGTTCGTGCATATTCCCTGGCCCTCGGTGCGCTACTGGCAATTTCTGCCAGAACGCTTCCTGATCGAGATTATGGAAGGCGTGGCGGCGAATGATGTGCTGGGCTTCCAGACGCCGCTGGACGCGCGCAACTTCCTGAGTTGCTGCCATGCGCTGCTCCCTGGCAGCCGGATAGATGTTGACCAGGGGCGGCTGATCCGGCGGCGCCACAAACTGCTGGCGCGTGCCTATCCGATTACCATAGATGCCGATGAGGTGCAGAAGACGCTGCGCAGCGCCGCCGGACGCGCAGGCGCGCACGAAATTGCCGAACTGGCACAGGATGAGCAGCCGGTGATCGTGCGTGTGGACCGCCTGGAGCCGACGAAGAACATTGTACGTGGCCTGCTGGCCTATGAGGAATTGCTGCGCCATCATCCGGAGTTGCATGGGCAGGTGCAGCATCTCGTGTTCCTCGTTCCCTCACGCCAGAGCCTCGATACCTACCAGAAATATGACAAGGCGGTGCGCCGCCACATTCGCCGCATCAACAGGCACTATGGCACGCCTGGCTGGAAGCCGATCCAGGCGTTTTTCGAGAACAATCGCGCGCGGGCGCTGGCGGCGATGCGCCGGGCGGACGTGTTGCTGGTCAACCCTATCATGGACGGTATGAATCTGGTGGCAAAAGAAGGTGCGATTGCCAACGACCGCGATGGCGTGATTATCCTCTCGCGAACAGCAGGCGCTTTCCAGGAGATGAAACAGGCGGTGCTTGCCGTGACGCCCACCGACATCGAAGAGACCGCCGACCAGCTTTATGAAGCCATCGTCATGTCTTCGGCTGAGCGACGGCATCTGGCGGCTTTGGCGCGTGAGATCGTCGAACGTAGCAGCCTCACGCGCTGGATACACGATCAGGTGGCGGATGCCGCGCGCGTGCATGGTACACCCACTACGTCACCGCACCATACGCTCTCGCGCGCTGGTTAGTTTTGCGCCGCCCGCCTGCGCTGCACAGGGGATGCGCGATGTGTTATACTGCCCGCAACGAACCGCCCGTCACAACGGCGTCATGGGCCGGACCCTCTATGCAGGGTTGCAGCGACGCCAGTGATTAGCGGAAGCGAGGAAACAGTATATGCCAACACGCATTGTCATCGCGGAAGACGACTCCGTGATTCGCATGGACCTGAAAGAAGAACTCCAACGCCAGGGCTATCTGGTCGTCGGTGATGCCGGCGATGGGCAGAGCGCCGTCAACTTGGCGCGTGAATTGCGCCCGAACCTGGTGGTGATGGATATCAAAATGCCGGAGATGGATGGCATCAGCGCGGCTGAAATCCTCACGCGTGAGAAGCTGGCGCCGGTCGTCCTGCTGACGGCATATAGCGACGAAGAACTGATCGAACGCGCGCGAAACGCTGGTGTCGTGCATTATGTGACGAAGCCGTGGCGTGCCAGCGACCTCAAGCCTGCCATCGAAATTGCACTCAGCCGTTTCCAGGAGTTCCGCTCGATGGAGACGAAAGTGCGCGACCTAGAAGATCATCTCGCCACGCGCAAAGTGGTAGAGAAGGCTAAGGGCGTGCTGATGGAGAAGCATGGTATCAGCGAGCAGGAGGCGTTCCGGCGCATCCAGAAAGCCAGCATGAACAACCGCAAATCTATGAAGGATGTCGCGGAGGCGATTCTACTGGCCGAAGAGCTACACGACTGATCCCACGAACCCGATTGATATCCCTGGCAATCATTGATAGGCGTTTTCTTATGGCAGAGACGATAGCGCCGGCGACCGAGCAGTCTGCACCATCCGTGCAGGTCGTCGGCATCCGTTTTCGCCCCACCGGGCGCATTTATTATTACGATCCCGCCGGTCATGACCTCAAAACCGGGCAGTGGGTCGTCGTCGAGAGCAGCAAGGGCATCGAGTGCGGGCGCGTGGTGATCGCGCCGCGCCAGGTGGCCTCTTCTGAAGTCAGCGGCGAAGGGCTGAAACCAGTTCAGCGGCTCGCTTCGGAGGATGACTTACGCCAGATGCTAGCGTATAAGTCCAAAGAGAAGGATGTGCTGCGCCGCTGCGCCCAGCGGGTGGAGTTTCACAATCTGCCGATGAAGCTGGTGGAGGCTGAATATACCTTCGATGGCAGCCGCCTGACGTTCTACTTCACAGCCGAGGAGCGGGTGGACTTTCGCGCGCTGGTGCGCGACCTTGCCTCGCTCTTCCATACGCGCATTGAACTGCGGCAGATCGGTGCGCGCGACCATGCCAAGTTGCTTGGTGGCGTCGGTGTTTGCGGCAAGACACTCTGCTGTAGCTCCTGGCTTACCGAGTTCAACGTCGTTTCGATCAAGATGGCCAAAGAGCAGGGATTGCCGCTCAATACCGCCAAGATTTCCGGCGTCTGTGGTCGGCTGATGTGCTGCCTGGCCTATGAAAATGATGACTACATGGCGGCCAAAGCGGAGATGCCCGGCTATGGTGAAGTACTCATGACGCCCAGCGGCGCAGGCAGGGTCACTGGCATCAACGTGCCGAAGGAGACTGTAGACCTGACGCTGGAAAGCGGCGCGGTGATTACGATGCCGGTGCGCGAGCTGCCCGGCTACGACAAGCCGCCGGAACCGCCGCAAAACCTGCATCACGGCGAAGGCTGCGGCAAGCCCAACTGTGGCCGTAATCGCCACCGCATGCAGTCAGCCCCCGGCGTCCATGCCGAATCGCAGGAGCAGCAAGGAGACCTCACCCCCTAACCTCCTCTCCCGCGAGGCGAGGAGGAACCAGGCAAATCGCGGCAAGTGGTAGTTGCGCATACCGATGGCAACCGGCATAGGATGCTGTTTCACTGGCGAAAATGTGGTGGCAGGGAAGTTGCACTTAGCGTCAGGCATGGCTACGTCATCTGCATTTCCATCCAATACATCCGACTCATCAAACTCATCGAATACATCGTCACAGCACGCGCTCAATGTCCGGCGGCATGAGCAGACGAGTTGGGAGATGCCGTATCCCTGGCTCGCCGGTCTGCGCGCCTGGTCGCCGGTGGTCGTGCCGCCGCTGCTGGGGCTGTTGCTCGTCTTCATCGCCACACTGCCTGCGTCATCGTCCTCACATGCGCGCGCTGCATCTGACCCACTGCCAACGCTCTTTCTGCTCTATTTCCTCTGTGGCGCGCTCTATGGCCTGGCGCTCTATTTTGCGTGGTCGCTCAATAGCTGGGCGAAGATTCTGCTTGGCGGTGTCATCTGCTACAGTTTGGTAGCGCTTTGGTTTCTTGGCGGCATGGTTCCGCTCGTTCTCGGCAGTATCTTTTGGAGCGCACCTATCCTCTACTATCTGCACACTTGCCGGCATAGCGTCCCCGCTGAAACGCAACACGTCACGACGCTGGCGGGGCGCTACTGGCGCACGCTCGGCCCCGGGCGCGCGCTGCTGTTGCCTGGCGAGCGTGTGCGCGCGGAACTCGATAATATGCCCAATCACGATGAGGTGGACATCCAGCGTGTCCACCTGCGCGCTGCGGCGGGCGAACGCTTCATTGCCCAGGCGAGCGCCATCGTCAGCTATCGGTATGCGCCAACCGATGCCCTGCGCAAGCTGATAACGCCGGAGAGCTGGCAGAACGACTTCCACAAGACAATCAAAGAAGCCGTTTGCGACGCGCTGGCGAGTTATGGGCACGCGGCGCTGCTACATGGAGGCGAGGTGAGGATAGACGGCCAAGAGCTGGCGCAAGCGCTGCTGGCCAGGTTGGGACGCCAGGCGCGTGTTCTTGGCCTCAGCGTGAGTTGTGTGCGGGTGCGTAATCTGGCGCTGCTGCCCGACCCGCGTTTCGCCGAGCAAAATGGGCTGGAGCACATCAATCCGGCTGCACCGGCTCTGCTCCCGCCGATGGGGCTGAGCGGGCGACATGAGCAACTGGCAGCGCCGGAGGAACAGGAGGATATCCCCATTGAGGTCTTGCTCAGCCTCTATGACGCCGTGCGTGCGAACCAGATCAATGAGCCGGAGACGATTCGCACGCTTGCGCAAGCGTTCCTCGCCGTCGCGTGCGACGCTGAGCGGAGCGCCACCTGTCCCTACGATGCGGCGCGGGTGGCGCAGTTGCTCCTCTCCTATGCTGGCGCACTGGAACGCCGCTAATGCTACAAGATATAGCGGCTGAGGTCTTCGTCGGCCAGCAGCTTGCCCAGGCGACCGCGCACGAAGTCGCCATCAACGGTGACGTGTTCGCCGTGCATGTCCGGCGCGTTGAACGATACGTCCTCCAGCACCTTTTCCATGATGGTATGCAGGCGGCGCGCGCCGATATTTTCGACACGCTCGTTCATGCGCTGAGCGCAGCGCGCAATCTCGCTCACGCCGTCTTCGGTGAACTGGATCGTCACGTCTTCGACGCCCAGCAGCGCCTCATACTGGCGCGTCAGCGCGTTCTCCGGCTGTGTCAGGATGCGCTGATAATCCGCTTCAGTCAGCGAGGCCAGCTCCACCCGTAACGGTAGACGCCCCTGTAGCTCTGGGATGAGGTCAGACGGCTTTGCGTTGTGGAAGGCACCGGCAGCGATCCAGAGCATGTGATCGGTCTTGATCGGCCCGAAGCGCGTCATGACGGTTGAGCCTTCGACGATGGGCAGCAGGTCGCGCTGCACGCCCTCGCCGGAGACATCCGGCCCCAGGTCCACCTTGCTGCCGACCACTTTATCTATCTCGTCGAGGAAGATGACGCCCGATTGCTCGACTCGTTGTGTCGCCAGCTCCACCACCTGATCGAAGTCAATCAGCTTGTTTGCTTCTTCTTGCGTCAGCAGGCGGCGCGCTTCTTTCACCGAGACCTGGCGGCTGCGGCGGCGCGAGTTCGGCATCGAACTGAGGAACTCCTGAAAGCCGTCGCCCAGGTCTTCAGTTGCCATGCCAGCGACGAATTCAAAAACTGAGTTGTAGCTTTCCTCTGGTTCGAGTTCGATCTCAATGATCTGCTCATCCAGTTCATTGCGCGCCAGCCGCTCTGCCACCATCTTGCGCACCTGCTGCTTGCGGCGGCGTGAGGCTACCGGCGCAAGCGCAGCCACCGGTGCGCTAGCTGTGGCAGTTGCCGCTCCGGAGGCAGTGATGACCGCCGTTTTGCTCTTGCTTTTACCATTGGCAGCGGCGCTCCGTGCTGCGGCGGGAAGCGCTGTCTGCTGTTCGGCGGCCACTTTCTCCGTCAGGATGTCGAGAATGCGCTCCTCGGCCACCTGGGCGGCGCGTTCACGCACATCCTGGATGCGCTCATCATGGACCATGCCGATGGCGACATCCATCAGATCACGGATGATAGATTCAGCGTCGCGGCCTACGTAGCCGACCTGGGTGAACTTGGTGGCTTCCACTTTGATGAACGGCGCACCTGCCAGTTTCGCCAGGCGACGCGCAATCTCCGTCTTGCCGACGCCGGTTGGGCCAATCATCAAGATATTCTTAGGGGTGATTTCCGCCTGCATCTCCGCAGGCAGCGCCAGACGGCGGAAGCGGTTGCGCAGCGCGACCGCAACCACTCGTTTTGCCTCATGCTGCCCGACGATATAGCGATCCAACTCCTTGACGATATGTTGAGGAGTCAGTTCCTTTATGGGACGAGTTTCTTGCTCTATTTTTTTACTCATTAGCGCCTACCCATGTTCTCATTCTTGTCGTGTCTACCCACGCATACCACGCTATTCTCACCGGCGAGAGTCAATGTGACACTGCTGTATCTGCCGTTACCGGCGCGTCTGCTGTGTTCGCTTCGTGCGTCGTTGTGGGGGCCGCAGCATCGTTGCTGGTCTGGCCGCCGTCGCCGTCGAGCGTGAACATGATGATCTGATCGTTGGTGTAGATACACATCGAAGCCGCAATCTCCATTGCTGAGTGTACAATCTCGCTGGCCGAAAGCTGGGTATGTTTTATCAGCGCCTGCGCGGCTGCCTGGGCATACATGCCGCCAGAGCCAATGGCAGCCACACCTTCATCCGGCTCGATGACATCGCCGTTGCCGGTCAGCATGAGCAATTCATCGCGGTTGGCGACCAGCAGCGCGGCGTCTAGCCGGCGCAGAAACTTGTCAGTTCTCCACTCCTTTGTTAGTTCCACCGCTGCGCGGCGTAGATTTCCTTGATAGCGTTCCAGCATGCCCTCGAATTTGTCGAAGAAGGTGAGCGCGTCGGCGGTCGAGCCAGCGAAACCCGCCAGCACACGATCACCAGCGAGGCGACGAATCTTGCGGGCAGTGTGTTTCATCACTACCTCGCCAAACGTCACCTGTCCGTCACCCGCCATTGCGACATCGTTACCACGCCGTACCGCGAGAATTGTTGTCACGAGTCTGTCTTCCGTTCTGTTTTCCAGGGTTCCCTTTGTATTGTACTACGCAGAGGAAATGCCCTGGTTCACAAAATGTCGCGTGGCCTTCCCCTGAAAGCCACGCGACAATGATAACGCTTCAGCCATGCTGCTAAGCTTACGACGCGGCACTTGTGCGCGAAGCAGCCGGCTTGCGTGTTGCGGTGGCACTTCGCGCTGTGGTTGTCCTCCTGGCAGTCGTCCTGCTGGTTGCCGTCTTTGCCGTTTTGCGTGCGGCGGTGGCTCGTGTCGCTGTGGCGCTGCGTCTGGCCGTCGTTTTGCCGGTGCCGTTGCTGCTGCCCTCTCTGCCATTGCTATGGCTGGCGCGTGCGGCGCGGCGTTCCGTCTCCGGCGGGCGATGACCTACGACCTCCGGCTCACCCTCCAGCGCACCACGCACTACTGCGCCGCACTGATAGCAGACGGCCTCGGTGCGCCCGTTGCCCAGTGTCAGCAGACCGCCACATTCAGGGCAGGGCAGCGGCAAAGGACGATCCCAGACGGCGAACGAACAGGTCGGATAGTTGGCGCAGCCGAAGAAAATCTTCGCAGATTTGCGCGACTTGCGCTCCACCAGTTCACCGCCACACTCCGGGCAGATGGCGCCGGTCTTGACCATAAACGGCTTTTTGTAGTCACATTCGGGATAGCCGGAGCAGGCGATGAAGCGCCCAAAGCGCCCGTTGCGAATCACCAGATTCTTGCCGCACTGCGGGCAGATTTCGTCGGTCTCTTCGATGGGCTTCTGCACACGGTCCATCTCAGACTCCGCCTTCGTCAGTTGTCCTTTGAGCGCCGCGTAGAAGTCTTTCAGGAACGCCGTCCACTCGCGCTCGCCACCTTCGACGGCATCCAGCCGCCGCTCCATATCGGCGGTAAAGTTAGCGTCTACGATCTCCGGGAAGTGTTTGATGAGCAGCTCGTTGACCGTTTCACCGAGCCAGGTGGGCACGAAGCGCCGGTCCTGCTGCTCAACATAGCCGCGATCCTGAATCGTGCTGACAATCGGCACGTAGGTGCTTGGGCGACCGATACCCCGCTCCTCAAGTTCTTTGATGAGGCTGGCTTCCGTGAAGCGCGCTGGTGGCTGCGTGAAATGCTGCTCTGGCGTCAACTTGTGGAAGTCCAGCGGCTCATTTGCGGCCAGCGGCGGCAGCGTATCGCCGTCTTCCTCGCGCGGCCAGATGGCATAGAAGCCAGGGAAGGTCAACGTTGAGCCGTTGGCGCGGAAGAGAAGCGTCGCCGCGCCGATATCCGCGCGCACGGTGTGGAAGATGGCCGGCGCCATGAAGGCAGCGACGAAGCGCTGCCAGATCAACTGATACAGCTTGAACTGATCATTATTGAGATACGGCTTCACCTGCTCTGGCGTCAGCGTCACATCGGTTGGCCGGATCGCTTCGTGGGCGTCTTGCACGTTGGCGTTGGCTTTTGCCTTGCTCGTGCGGCCCGCGCCGGTGTAGTCTTTGCCAAATCGTTGCGTGATGTACTGCTTAACGGCGGCCTGCGCCTCCTCAGAGATACGGGTCGAGTCGGTGCGCATGTAGGTAATCAAGCCCTGATGCCCGGCATCGCCAATGTCTACACCTTCATAGAGAATCTGCGCCAGGCTCATGGTCTTCTTCGGCTTGAAGCGCAGGCGTGCCGAGGCGTCCTGTTGCAGTGTGCTGGTGGTGTAGGGCAGGTACGGCTGGCGGCGCACGTCTTTCTGCTCCACCCGCAATACCGTATAGCTCGCGCCATCGAGTTCGCGCAGGATGCCACGCGCCTGTTCCGCAGACTCGATGCGGAACTTGCTGCGCCGGTCGCCATTCGCGTTGCCATTTTTGCCGCTATTTCCATTTTTTGCGCCAGCCGCTTCCTCGTCGCCGTCGTCGGCAACTTCGGGCGTCCCCTGGCGGCCAACCAGCAGCGCATCGAATGTGGTCCGCGCCTTGCTCTTGCTGAGCGTCGCGGTGATCGTCCAGTACTCCTCTGGCACAAAGGCGCGAATCTCCGCCTCACGCTCGCAGATGAGTCGCACTGCCACGGACTGCACCCGTCCTGCGCTGGTGCCGGACTGCACGCGCCGCCAGAGCAATGGACTGATCTTGTAGCCGACGAGGCGATCCAGCACGCGCCGCGCCTGTTGCGCATTGAAAAGATTCTCGTCAATATCGCGCGTGTGGTCTATCGCATCCTGCACCGCGCGCCTGGTGATCTCATTGAAGACGGCGCGGCGTGGATGGCGTAGGCCGAGCATCTTCTTCAGCGACCACGCGATGAATTCGCCTTCGCGGTCTGGGTCCGGCGCGAGGTAGACGATTTCCGCTTTTTTGCTGGCGTCTTTTAGTTCTTTGATGAGGTGATCTTTCTTCTCGATGACCTCATATTTGGGCGCGAAGTCGTGGCGCGTATCAACGCCCAGGCCCTTCTTCGGCAGGTCTATGATATGGCCCATCGAGGCGCGTACCTCGAAGTCGCGTCCCAGAAATTTTTCTATTGTCTTCGCCTTCGCTGGCGATTCGACAATGACCAGGTTCTTTGCCATTCCGCTGCCCACCCTATCTCTTGGTCTCTATCGTAAACGCGCTGTTTGCACGTTGCCATTTAGCTATCCAGCTACAACCTACTCAACTACTGGTGTGTGATGCCATATGCTGTTTGTGCCGTGCTTCCGTTCGCTCTGCATCATCCAACGCCAAGAACTATACAAAGCCGTGTCAAGTCTCCGGTAACGATATGAGTGTAACCGTCTGCGTTACCCAGCACAGCCAGCGTAACTAACGCAAGGTTCACATCATCACATGAAGCGTGCCACACTGCAACAACGAGATTGTTAGCCACACGCCAACAATTTGTCACGATGTGAAAGCATAGCACTACCTGGCAAGAGAGCACACTCACACAGGACGTATGGTAGTGCGCAATGCCCACTGTTCACTCATTTCACTCATTCCAGCAATTCGCGTAGACTGTTCTATTGTATACACCTGTAGATATCATTCCCTGCGACGGATTTCCATTCGGATGCGCGAGGAGGAGTGAAAAGCAGCAGTGCCCATGCCCAAAGACAAAAGACAGACGCAAGGCGATCCACCAGGAAGTGAATCGCCTTGCCAGCGTTCCTCATTGCTCTACATCACTAATACGAATGAGGGTGCGTTGGGTTGTCGTTGGTGTGTCGTTGACGGCAGTTCTTACCGTGCTGACCGGTCTCTATTCGTTCTCCTGATCTGGTGTAATGCCCAGTTCAGCCATGCGCGCAGCGGCCTGTTGGTGTAGTTGCTCGCGCAGGCGTTGGCGCACTGGCTCCGGGTCGGCGTCGGCGTCAATCAGTTCCTCAGCGGATGTTTCCTCAACGACCTCGCCGTTGACTTTGATCTGGCGGGTCACGCGGATGCGCTTGAGCATCTGATGCGTCTGCTCGATCTCTTCCGTATGTGCAACTTCTGGTTCGGCTGCCGCTGTTGCGCCTGCCACGGCGGCGGTTCCAGCGGCCAATCCCGCCAGTTCAGCCAGCGTCTCCGGTTCCGCTGTTGGTGTTTCCTCGGCTGCGGCAGGAGCGGCGCTTTCCTCCACAGGAACGTATGCCGCGACCGGCTCGGCTTCGGCTACAGGCGCCTCTACTACTGGCACCGTCGGCGGAATGTACGACTCAGCGGGAATTGCCGCCGCTTCAGTTTCAGCCACCGGCTCGGCAGTGGGCACGCTCTCTGCGACAGCCTGCGGCGCCTCATCGCCCAGGAAGACCATTTGTGGCACAGCGCCAGCAGTGCCCACATCGGCCACAGGCGCGACATCGGCATAGCCGCCCATATCCGTCACGTCCGCCGCTGGTGTTACGGGCATGAATGTCGCATCGCCAGCCGGGACGCTCGCCGCTGTATCGGTGACGACTGCGGCAGCGGCAACAATCGCCACATCATCCAAGCCTGGAGTTGCTTCACTCGCCGCAGGTTCAGTGGCGGCTTCAGCAATCGGCGGATGGTCCGGCCAGGTGGAAGCATCGGCTTCGGCAGCGGTGATTGGCGTCATATCAACGGCAATTGCCGATTCTGGCTCTGGCATATTCTCGGTGCCGGCGGCGCTCTCGCTCACCATCGTATCAACGCTATCAGTCGTGCTGAAGCCGGATTCTGTATGAGCACGGGTTGTCGTTTCATCTATGTGGGCACCCTCAGCGACAGCCGCACCGGCAGCAGCACCCAGGAGCGCGCCTTCCGTTGCGATTTCGCCGCTGGATACCTCATCGCTGCTGGCGGTTTCTGTCTCACTCCAGTCATGTGTGCCGGGCTGCACCGGCTGTTCCTCGGCCTTCGTGGCGTTGGGATCATCGCTGACATGGGTGATCGTCGTCGCTTCATACTGCTCGACGGTGGCGCCGCCGTGCACTTCGGCGTGGAGTTCACCGCGCGCGATTTCTTCGCCTGCGGCGGTGGTGGCAATACCGGTTGCAATCACCGATTGCGGCTGTTCTGCGATAGCCGCTTCATTTGTCACTGCCTGCTCGACCTGTGCCTCCTGGAGCGCCTGCGCGGCGACATGATGCACGACCTCATCGAGTTTTGCCTGCGCCTGCTGCTCCACAGTCTTATCGGCAAGTATCGTTTCGGCGATGAGCGTCTCGGCCAGCCGCAAATTGCGGGCCGACACCTCATCGTCAATGCGGAAGAGATCTATGATCTCCCAGATGAGCGCGACCATCGCAAAGGGCAGGGCAATCAGCACGACCAGTGTCGGGTCGAGTTTGAAGATGACGCCTGCGACGACGACGCCAATGGCGATGAGGGCGATGATGAGGCGAATGAACGCCTGCCCCCACTGGTGCAGATAAAAGCGGTGTGCGCCCATCCATCCCAGGAAGAAGCACCAGAGAAACGCGGCGGTTTCATTCTCCGCCTGCTTCTTGTAGGCTGTGGCGATTTCGTCCTGTTGAGGTTGGGAGAGGTGTGCTGTGAGCCGCTTGATGTCAACGGTCATGTTGGAAACAGCTCCCTTTCGCTGCGGGTAAACAGAATGGTTCGCCCCACCGGCGAACCTCCCAAACGGCGACGGAAAAGAAAGAACGATGAGAAGAAAGAGCCGCATGGTTTCTGCGATACTCTAACATACTTGGCTAATGCCGTCAATTTCTCGCACAAGATGCAAGAAAATCCCCGAACAAGTAGGAAAACCTGGACATACAAGAGAGCTTCCATCCGCTTTGGGATACGAAGCTCTCTCAGAGAATACAGATGTATGGATGTATGCTGGATCAGTCTATCTTTACCGCGTGGAGCAGCGGCATCGCATCGCTTTCGGCGCGGGGTGTGCCGTGGTGCGCAAACCAGAGTTGCTCGTCGAACGGGTCCTCTCCAGCGTCTGGCCTGATGTGTTCATACGCACCATTGCTGAGGAGTCTACGTGCATTTGCGGTGTCGCGCAGATAGGTTGGCAGAGCGACATCGCGGAAGTGCGCGCGCAGCACTGGATCGTCCACCGGCACCAATACCTCTACGCGATGATCGAGGTTGCGCTGCATCAAATCGGCGCTGCCAATCAATATCTCCTCTTCCTCGACGCCGCCGTTGGCGAAATAATAGATACGGCTGTGTTCGAGGAAACGCCCGACGAGACTGACGACGCGAATATTCTCGCTGACCCCTGGTATGCCCGGACGCAGGCAACACATCCCGCGCACGATCAGGTCAATCTGCACGCCTGCGCGCGAGGCGCGATAGAGCGCGCGAATGAATTCGGGGTCCACCAGCGCGTTGACCTTGAAGATCAGGCGCCCCTGCCCGCCTGCGCGCTGCCGCTCGATTTCGCGCTCGATACGTTCGAGCAGGCCGGGACGGATGCCTTCCGGCGCGACGATCAGCTTGTTATAGACCACGCCGCGCGCATAGCCAGTGAGCGCGTTGAAGAGATGTGAGGCATCTTCGCCAATCTCCGGACGGCAGGTGAGCAGCGCATAATCTTCGTAGACGCGAGCGGTGCTGGCGTTGTAGTTGCCGGTGCCAATATGCACGTAGCGGCGCAGTCCGCCGGCCTCACGACGGACCACCAGCGCAACTTTGGCGTGCGTCTTCATCTCGATCTGCCCCATCTGGCCGTAGACGACGTGTACGCCGGCACGTTCCAGGGTGCGCGCCCACTCGATGTTGTTCTCTTCATCGAAGCGCGCCTTCAATTCCACCAGCACGGCCACCTGCTTGCCGCGTTCATTGGCGTCGAGCAGCGCGTCTACAATCGGCGAGTTCTGCCCCACACGATAGAGCGTTTGTTTGATGGCGACGACCTGGGGATCACGCGCGGCAGTCTGGATGAACTCAGCGACCGTGCTGAAGGTATTGTACGGGTGGTGTAGCAGGAGGTCGTTCTTCTGGATTGCAGCGAAGAGGTCTGGATTGCGGCGCAGTTCGTTGGGCACCGTGGCGACGATGGGTTGATCTTTCAGGTCGGGCCGGTCGAGATCAATCAATTCGCCCAAGTCACCCAGCCCCAGCGACCCGTCCAGTTCCATGACATCCGAAGGATCCAGTTCGAGGTTGTCGCGCAGGAGTTCACGGATATCCGCCGGCATATCCGGCTGCACCGTCAGGCTGACCACCGCGCCAAAGCGCCGTTGCTGCACGTTTTGCTCCACCGTCTCCAACAGGTCGCCAGCCTGGTCACGCTGTATCTCGAAGTCGGCGTCGCGTAGCACGCGGAAGGGATACGAACTGATGACTTCCATTCCGGGGAAGAGCGCATCCAGATGGGCGGCAATCACCTGTTCGAGCCAGACGAAGGCGTAGCGTTTGGGGTTCTCCGGTTCCGGATGGCGCGCACGCTCGCGGGCATTGACCGAGACAGGCACCAGGCGCGGCAGCAGCGATGGCACTTTGACACGGGCAAAGAGGTCAGTGCCCTGCGGATCGCGGAGTGTCACGGCGAGATTGAGGCTGCGACTGGAGATGTGCGGGAACGGATGCGCCGGGTCTACGCCCAGTGGCGTCAGCACTGGGAAGATTTCCCTGTCGAAGTAGATCGTGGCAGCTTCGCGTTGCGCCCGGCTGAGTTGGGCGTAGTTGAAAACGGTGATGCCAGCATCGCTGAGTTGCGGAAGCAGCTCGTTGGCCCAGCAGCGCTGTTGCTCGCGCAGCAAATCAACCAGGGCGACCCGCAGCATATCGAGTTGTTGCCCTGGCAACATGCCGTCTGGTCCGACTTCTTTGACCTGGGCGATTTGCTGGTCTTGCAGCCCAGCGAAGCGAATCATGAGAAACTCGTCTACCTGCCGGCTGACAAAGCTGAGAAACTTGACCCGTTCCAGCAGCGGGTGGCGTCTGGATTTGGCTTCTTCCAGCACACGCCAGATGAAATTGACCGCTGAGAGTTCCCGGTTGATATATAACTCTGGCCGATACAGATCGCGGTCCTGCTGATGGGACCTGCTAGTTGTAACCATTCGTACCGCTCTTATCGCCGCTCGTGTACGCATATCGTTCCCCACCGTTCCCACGTACAACCACACATCCGCACGTTGATATACGTTGATACAACCCGGCATCCCGGCATAGAACCGCTGTAGATAGCCCTGAAATCACGCGGAAACCAAGACATCATCGTCTCGGTTCAAGGCAAGAATTGTACCGCGAGATTGTGGTATATCTCAGAGTTAGATGTCTATAATACGACTGGACGCGCGGAGAATACCGTCTGCCACCCACCATGCCGTACTTCATTGTGCTGTGTCGTGGGGAATGGAGAACGTATTGTTGCTCCTAATCTGTAGTGTACACCATAGTCTCATGTTTGTCTGCCATATTTCCGGCGCATTTCTGTTCATTTTTCACTTTCCGGCGCTCGTTGCACGGTGAGACATGGTTGACGTGCAGTGGTTTTGTGCTAGAGTTCTCTCGTGAGGAATCGGTAGATATTGCCCGATAGTTCTTGTTGGCGGGCAGGAGGTTGATAACGTATGATGCCCCCATCGTTGGGCGCAGGACGCATGCAATTGCAGGGAGGCCAGCCGTTTGATACTGGGTTGGCCGAGCGGATCGAGGCGCTGGGTGGGCGAGCGGACGCGCTGTGGCGGCGTCTCGTTGAGATTGAAGATGCACTCGCGGTGCGCGAATGGTGGATGCTCGGTCGCTCGTTCCCAGAAGCGCGCCTGCTCGCTGAGATCAGCAGTTTGCTGGCGGTGGCGCGCGGTGAGATGGAGAACGCGCTTTCGCAGGGCTTCGGTTATGCCAGCCTGCGCGCAGATTCGACCGACCAGTATAACGCCGTTGGGCGCGATGACACGATGCGCACCGGCGATCCTGCCTGGGTGGCGGGTTGCCGCGAGCAGGCGGTTGGCCTGTTGCGGATGATTGCTTCTGGCCTGCCGCCGATGCTGCAATATGCGCAGATGTTGCGCAATTATGGTGAACAGTTAGGCATTGCCACACCGGCGCTCGATTCGTTTGGCATCGTCACCGACCGCCTGAATGAGATCAATGACGCGCTCCGCCAGCCGCCGCAATAAGCTGCTAGCGGAGCCGCGCTGCTACTGTGTAGAGAGTCATGCGAGGGGAACCCAGCGTTCGATCCACTCGAAGACGAGATTGAGATAGCGAATGCGCTGGCGTGGGCTGGCATATGTTTGATGGCTGGCGTTGGGGAGGCGCACGAACTCAACCGGCACGGTGCTGCGCTTCTTGAGCCAGGTGTAATACTCCTCACTCTGAGAGATGGGGCAGCGATAATCGCGCTCGGCAGCAATGATGCGTATTGGCGTGCGCACACGGTCTGCATAGGTCAACGGCGACCGCTCTCGATAGAATTCCTCGCGTTCCCACGGCCAGCCATAATCTCCCTCGGCGGAGAAGGAATCAATATCGCCGGTGCCAAAGCTGGAATGAAGATTGGTCACACTGTGAACTGTGACCGCCGCCTCGAAGCGATTGGTCTGCCCCACAATCCAGTTGGTCATGTAGCCACCATAGCTGGCGCCCGTCACCGCCAGCCGTGCGCCATCCAGTCCACCCCGCGCCAGCGCCGCATCCAGCGCCGCTATCACATCCTGATAGTCGCCGCCGCCCCAGTCATGGTCACACGACTGCATGAACGTCTCGCCGTAGCCGGTGCTGCCGCGCGGATTGGCGTAGAGCGCGGCGTAGCCTTTGCCAGCCAATACCTGCGCCCGCAGCATGAACGTCTCGCCGTAAGCGGCGTGTGGCCCGCCATGAATGATGAGGACCAGCGGCGTTCCGCTGGCATGGCTCGTATCTGGTGCGTTTGGCGGACGGTAGAGCCAGCCCTCAACTTCCTGCCCATCGAACGAGCGACAGGTGAAGCGTTCGGGTTCCACGAGCGCACGCCCGGCAAGCAGCGTGGCGTTGAGGGCGGTGAGGCGGCGTGAAGAACTAGCGGAGCCGTCGTCAGCAGGCGCAAACTCCCAGATATCCCAGAGGTCGGTCGCACCGGCGGCCAGCGCGACGATGCGTTGATTGCCCGCATTATCCGCCAGCAGAGCGAATTGCTGGAGATTGCGGCGTGGCTCCGTGAGGACCGGCTGAAGCGTGTCTTCATGCAGGCTGGCGCGCAGAATGGCGGTGCCGCCGCGCTGCTGGGTGACGAAATACACTGATGCGCTATCGCTGCTCCAAACGGGCGCTCCGGCGTCCGGCCCCGGCACATCGCCATAGAGGCCGCTGCCTGCGCTGACATCGCGCCCGGCCAGCAGGTTGCGCACGTCGCCGCTGGCGACATCCGCGACGAGCAGCGCCTCGTTGTAGGCGGCGTGTTCGCGCACAATCGGATTGCCGATGGCGGCGATATACGGGCTATCCAGCGACCAGACCGGCTGCCCGATCTCATGCTCGCCATTGGTGAGGCGGCGCAGCGTGTTGGAGTGCAGGTCCAGCAGATAGAGGTCGGTCGCCATGTTGGCGTCGCGGTCGTCGCTGCGGTCGCTGGTGAAGGCCAGCCAGTGCCCATCCGGCGAACAGGCGCCGCTGGCGTTGTCATAGTCGCCCCTGGTGAGCGCCTCTACCTTGTGCGGTTTGCTATCGCCGTCTTGCTCATCCGCCAGCCAGACACGGAAGAGGTGGACGCGCCCTTCAAAGTAGCCCTTGCCATCCCAGCGATATTGCTGGCGCGTGTAGATGCGCGGCTGCTCTGCCTCGTCTTTCTCCTCGCGTTCACGGGTCGCGGCATCGCGCGTGTCGGGTTCGGTCGGTTTGTCGCCGGGGCGTACCTCGCTCTCAAAGCCGATCCAACGGCCATCCGGCGACCAGAAGGGTTCGCTGGCGCCACGGCGCATCAGTGTCAGGCGGCGCGCCTCGCCGCCCATCACTGGCAGCACATAGAGTTGCGTCTCCGCGCCGTCACGATTGCTCACAAAGGCGAGTTGCGAACCATCCGGAGACCAGCGCGGCGACGTGTCGCACTTGAGGCCAGCAGTCAACTGGCGCGATTCCCCCGTGGCAAGGTCATAGAGCCAGATTGCCGCGCGTTTTTCATTTGCCTGCTCATCGTTCCACTCAACGGTATAGGCGATGCGCTTGCCATCAGGCGCAAGACGCATCTCCGTCAGAAAGCGAAGGCGCCAGAAGTCTTCCGGCACGAATGGTGCTGCTGTTGCTGCCACGGGTTGTCCTCTCGTTCCATTGTCCGGCTGGGCTGGTGGCGCCATCTTGCGCTTTGGTCGTGCTGGTTCATGTTGGTTCATGCTCGCCAAGTGTTAGTTATGCGCCGGGCGTTTCGTTGCCTGGAATTGTAGCATGCGGCGTCTGGATTTTGTAGCAATTTTGCATTTCCCTCGAAGTAGCTCTTGACATTTTTTGCAGTATCGAGATATAACACGATATATCGTATTGATGTTGCCGGATGAGATGAACGCGAACGTGCAAGAAAGAGTTCACGAAGACGAGCGAAAGAGCAGAAGTGGTCCGGCGCAACAGGTAGTCAGGTAGTAACGAGTTGTACGAGTTGTAAGCGGGTGGTGAATGGACCACCAGGAGTGTGCATACGATGTCCAGTCATGGATATGGAGACGAGCCAGGATTCGCCTGGGCAGGCGGATTCGGCGGCGGATTTGAGCGTGGGCCACGTGGTCCGCGCGGTGGCCGTGGTCATTGGGAACACCGGCACGGGCCGCGCGGATGGTTTGGCTTCGGCCCCGAAGAAGAGTATGGATATGGAGGCTATGGGCCAGGGTTTGGACCTGGATTTGGCCCTGGTCTTGGAAGGATGGCATGGCATATGGCGCGGCGATTTGGCTTTGGGCCAGGGATGCCGCCGGTA
Organism: Chloroflexota bacterium; assembly: GCA_021323855.1. Classification (GTDB taxonomy): domain Bacteria; phylum Chloroflexota; class Ktedonobacteria; order Ktedonobacterales; family JADMIN01; genus JAJPKE01. Next base: position 117,962 of record JAJPKE010000010.1, read on the forward strand.
GGACCGAGGATGTTCGGTCGCGGTGATCTCAAATATGCGCTGATGGAGCTCTTGAAAGAGCGTCCTAAGCATGGGTACGAAATGATCAAAGAATTGGAAGAAAAGTCGAGCGGTTTTTATACGCCGAGCGCAGGCGCGGTGTATCCGACCTTGCAGATGCTCGAAGACCGCGAATGGGTGACGAGCGAGACCCAGGAAGGCAAGAAAGTGTACACCTTGACGGACGCTGGCAGGGCTGCGCTCGAAGAACACCAGAGCCGTGAGCAGAGCGAGTTTGGCCCACGCGGGCCGCGCGGCTGGGGCGAGCATGGGCATCACCATCGCGGTCCCTTCGGTGGCCCTGGGTCGGCCTGGCGTGAGGCGAAGCCAGAGCTTGTCGCGTTGCGGCATGAGAGCGGCGAGGTGGCGCGGTTGATGCGCGCGGCGGTGCTGGCCTCCGGTGGCGACCGCGAGCGGCTGGCGCGGCTGCGCGCCATCGTCGAGCGCACGAAGGGCGAACTCAACGAGTTCCTCGGCCAGGGCGAGATGCCACCAAGCTCCCGCCCAATGGGTGATGGTCCGGTCGAGAACCTTTAGTGGCTGGGGTCATCCACGTCACAAGCAGCGTGAACACGCAGCAGATGGGCAGAACGCTCATCTGCTGTTCGCTGTCCGCTCATTGTCTACAGGGGAACTGCCCGAATGGACGGGGCTATCATTCACGGCGCTGTGATACGCTCTAGGGCAGAAGTAAAATAAGAGGAATAGCACAGCAGTATTTTTGGAGTGAACACCTTTCATGATGATGCGTGGTACAGGCGGCGGCAGAGGATATGGCAGGCTGCTCAACACACCGGAGAAACCGGAGCGCAAGGCAGATGCGAAGACTGTGCGGCGTGTGGCGGCGTCGTTCAAACCGTACTGGCGTGAGGTGCTGGTCGTCCTGCTCGCCATTATGCTGACTGGCGTGTTGGGGATCGTCAACCCCTACATGCTGAAATTTTCGATCTCAATTGGCTTTGGTCAGCAGCGCTTCAACCTGCTCGCCATTTTCGTCGCGGTGATGGTCGTAACGCCGATCATCAGCAGTCTCATCGGCATTGGGCAGACGTACCTCAACGCGGTAATCGGCCAGCGCGTGATGCGCGACCTGCGGAATAAGCTCTATACGCATCTCCAGCACATGCCGCTCAAGTTCTTCACCGACACGCGCACCGGCGAGATTCAGTCGCGCCTCTCCAATGACATTGGCGGCGTACAATCGGTGGTGACGGATACGGCAACCTCGATTGTCTCGAATGTCACGATTGCGCTCTCGACCATCATTGGTATGCTGGCGCTCTCCTGGCAGTTGACGTTGCTTTCGCTGGGACTGCTGCCACTTTTCCTCTGGCTCACCTATCGCGTGGGCAACGTGCGCCGCAGCATCAGCAAGGATACGCAGGAATCGCTTGCCGACCTCACCGCGATGGTGGAGGAGACGCTTTCGGTCAGCGGTGTATTGCTCACCAAGACCTTCGGGCGGCAACGCCAGCAGATAGCGAAGTTCGATCAAGAGAACGAGCATCTGGTCGGGCTACAGATTCGCCAGCAAATGGTAGGACGCTGGTTCTTCGCCTTCATCTCGACATTCTTCTCGATTACTCCGGCGCTGGTCTATCTCCTCGCTGGCTATATGGCATTCGGTCCTGGTCGCCCGCCGATGAACGGCAAGCAGCTTGCTGATGTCGTCGGTACGCTGGTCGCGTTTACGACGCTTCAGAGCCGCCTCTATTTCCCGATTGGGCAGCTTCTGAACGTGCAGGTGCAGTTACAGGGAGCCTTCGCGCTCTTCGACCGCATCTTCGAGTACCTTGACATGCCGCTCGATATCACCGACAAGCCCGGAGCCGTGCCGCTGGACCCAGCAACTGTCAGCGGCGATGTCAGATTCAACGATGTGACGTTCCGCTATAGCCCGGACCTGGAACGCCCAACGCTCGATAATGTGTCGTTCGAGGTCAAGCCGGGGCAATTGACGGCGCTGGTGGGGCCGAGCGGCGCGGGCAAGACGACGATCACCTATCTCGTCCCGCGCCTGTGGGATGTAGAGAGCGGTTCCGTGACGATTGATGGGCATGATGTGCGCGATGTGACGCTCGAAAGTCTCGGTGAGACGATTGGCGTCGTCACACAGGAGACCTATCTCTTCCACGCGACGATCCGCGAGAACCTGCTCTATGCAAAGCCGGAGGCCAGCCAGGAAGAACTGGAGGCGGCGGCGAAGGCGGCGGCGATTCATGAGCGCATCATGGAGCTACCGGAGGGGTACGACACGGTAGTCGGTGAGCGCGGTTACAAGCTCTCCGGCGGTGAGAAGCAGCGCATCGCTATCGCCCGCGTCATTCTGAAAGACGCGCGCATCCTGATTCTGGATGAGGCGACCAGCGCGCTCGATACCCATTCCGAGCGGCTGATTCAGGCGGCGCTGGAAGACCTGATGCAGAATCGCACGACGATTGCGATAGCGCACCGGCTCTCGACGATTCTGGCGGCAAATCAGATTCTCGTGGTCAATGCCGGGCGCATCGTGGAACGCGGCACCCATGCCGAACTGATGGAGCAGGACGGCCTCTACGCCAAGCTCTACCGCGAACAATTCAGCTTGCAGCCGGAACTGGATGCTGTTGATGAGCAGGCATCTGAAGTTGGTGAGTTGCAGGAATTGGTGTTGGATTGACCTCACCCCCTGACCCCCTCTCCCGCGAGGCGAGGGGGAACAGAATGAGAGACAGCCGCAGCTTTGTAGGACGTTAGTTCTAGAGGGCTGCGGCTTTCGTTTGCTCTGCGCTATGCTGTGCCTGTTGAACTAACTACCAGGAGGTCTGTGCGATGGCTGATACGATTACCGCCGGTGCGATGCAGGCGCTTTCTCTGCGGCGGCGCGAACGCTGGGCACAGACGCCGCAGACGCGCACGCCAACGCCTGAAGCGGCGATTCCGCTGATCGAGCGGCTGGGTGTGGTGACGCTCTATCCGCTTTCGCCTGAACTCCCTGATCTCCTGCATGCCTACGTTGGCAACGATACGGAACGGGCGGTGTTGCCATCCTGGGATAGTCCGATGGGGGATGTATACACCTGGCGCTGGACGCTGGGACGGCAATCGGCGGCATTTTATTCAGCGTTTCTGCGCGGGAGGCCAACCTGGGTCAGTTGGGCGCTGCTGCCAGCGGTGTTGCGGCTGCGTGGTGAATTGCGCACGCCGGATGAACTCTACGATGCTCGCGTCATCTCAGCAGACGCCTATCGCATCGCGCATGTGTTAGACGAAGCGAGCGAACCGCTGCCTACTGGCGAACTGCGGCAACGCGCAGGCTTCCCGACGGGCAAGCCGCAGCGCGCCGCGTATCTGCGCGCCATCGCCGAATTGGAGACGCGGTTACTGCTGGCAAAAGTGTTTCCGGCGGATGGCGAAGGCGAAAACATGCACCATGCGCTGGTAGCCAATCTCTATCGCCAGCACATACAGCAGGCGGAGCAGTTGACACGCGAGGCAGCTTTTGATGCGCTACTGGCGAGCTACCTGCCGAACGCCGTTTATGCCGTGCCGAAGGTTCTCGCCCGCCAATTCGGTCTGCCGGAGGCTGAGCTACGCGCCGCGCTGGACCGGCAGGTGGCTTCTGGCAACGCAAAGCCGGTCACGCTGCCAGAGCAGGTGGGCGTGTGCTATCTCTGGATCGAATGACAAAAGAGCAAGATAGAAGAAGAGTATTTCGGGGTCCGTAGATGATGCTGAGTACCAGGGGCTACAGATGCCCGCTTTTTAGGAGGGAAATTATGCCGACTCGCGCAGAGATTCTCGATACTCTTGCAGCATCGCAGACGCAGGTGCTGGCGTTCTTTCAAGGGCTGAGCCAGGAAGACCTGGTGCGCCCCGCAACGGCGAGTGATGTTCCCGGGGCCGCTCCGTGGTGCGCCAAAGATCACTTGGCGCACCTGGTGCAAAACGAGCGCAACATCCAACAATTGCTGCGCCGCGCCTTTGCTGATGAGTCTCGGGAAGTTTTCTTACGCAGTCAATACCCAGAGGGCATGCCACTGCCAGGTATTCTGGGCGATTGGGACGCGCTGACCCCAGAGGAGCAGGAGCGGATGGAGCTAGCTGTTGCCAAGATCAATCAAACCACCGTGGACGCTCACCATGACGACAGTATGGAGTTGCTAGTAGCGAATTTCCTGGCGGCGCGGCAGGAACTTTTGGACCTCCTGCACCAGTTCACAGACGAGCAACTGGCCGCTCCGGTGGCCACAGTCGTTGGTGAGGCGACCGCCAGTGACATCTTTGCCGGGAGAGCAGGGCATGCGACCGAACACATCACCGCGATTGAAGAAGGCTTGCGTCAGAGCATGTAGACGAATTGCTCTCTTCGCCGGTTGGTTTCCTACAGGCAGTAGCGAACATCGTTGTGGCCAGCGTATGTATTACCTTCAAGATAATTCCATGGCTAACGCAGAAAAATGGGCCGCCGGCATCTCAGGCCCTGCGTATGCAATTGACGACGAGACTGCCATCAAAGTCGTTGACGGTACCGTTGAGGTTGTCTCTGAGGGCACTGGAAGCTGTTTGCGCCCTGATTCGCTGATGCGCTTTACAACCCACGCTCTTCTTATCCATTGGATGCGGCTCGTATCTTTCATCGCAGCGCCCCTTCGCTATTTGTCATATAGCCAAAGACTATGCACTTATGCTACTTTGCGGAAGCCGAAATGGTGCCGAAATGATATAGAATAAGGGCTAATTCAGTATGGCAGCGTTCCGAGACAACAAGGTAACGAGATGAGGCAGGAACAGATGGCACGACTGGCTGACAAAGTTGCGGTCATTACGGGCGCTGGCTCCGGGTTGGGGCGGGCGATGGCGTTGCGTTTCGTGGCGGAGGGCGCATCGGTGCTGGTGGCCGACATCAACGAGGCGGGCGCACAGGCGACGGTCGAGGCGATGGGCGAGGCTGCCGCCGAACATGGCGCGTTCCGGCGGGTGGATGTGACCAACGAGGAAGACTGTGCGGCAGCCGTTGAGCAGGCGGTCGAATGTTGGGGACGGCTCGACATCCTGGTGGCGAACGCAGGCATTGGCACGCCGGGCTTCATCTCCACGATGGAGAAGCAGGATTGGGAGCGTGTGCTGGCTGTCAACCTCACCGGAGTCTTTCTCTGCGCCAAGCATGCCTTCCGGGCGATGCGCGCCTCTGAACGCGGTGGGGTCATTCTCAACACGGCTTCGGTCGCTGGCATGCAGGGGACGCCACATCTGGGCGCGTATGGCGCATCGAAGGCTGGTGTAATTCAACTGACGCAGACGCTGGCGCTGGAGGGCGCGCGCTACCATATCCGCGCCAACGCCATTTGCCCGGTTTGGGCGGATACGCCGATGATTGGCGAGTTCAGCGCCGGTTCGCGGGCGACGCCGGAAGAATTGCGCGCCCGTCTGGTCTCGGCTATCCCGCTGGGACGCCTCGGCACGCCAGACGACGTAGCGGCGGCGGCGGTCTACCTTGCCTCAGATGAAGCATCCTTCATCAGCGGCGTCATCTTGCCGGTTGATGGCGCGCACATGGCTGGGCATGGTGGATAGCGAGGTGTCTCAGAAGACCATCGGCGCGAGCCAGGCATAGACCTGTGAGGGGTTGCCGGGATAGGGCAACCTCTCTTTTTGCGAATCCCCATCGTTCGTGAAGTCAAGTTGCATGAGCGTATCGTCTTCAATTGGTGTCAGGCCAAGTGTGCGATAGAAGGAGAGGACGTCTGGCACAATTCCGGGCACCGAGCAGCGGATAGAAATATCGGCAACGTCCGCATCGTCCAGCGCCGCACGCCAGGGCGCATCCTCCCGCGCGAGGGTGGTCAGGAGGGCGGCAGCGGTTGCCTGATCCCGCGCGACCAGAGGACCCAGGTGGATGCTATGCGTCGGCTTGCGCAGGCGACCGCAGATGAGATAGCCGACCACTGCATTCTGTGCATCGGTGGCGATGGCCAGCCAGTTATGCGGATGATGCAATGTCGCCGCCAGCAGTCCCATGCGGTCGCCACCGAAGGCCACCGCATCGAGCGCCGCGACATGTGAGAGCGCGCTGGCGTCATAGACCTGCGCCTGTATCGCCGTCCCTGCGATCTGCTGTAATCGCGCCTGATCGAGTCTTGCCAGCGGTTCGTTGATCCACCAGGAGCTTGCCAGCGGCGAGAAGCCCAACTGCGTATAGAGCGGGCGGCCCTCCTTCGTCGCATCCAGCAACACTGTGCGCACGCCACGCGCCCGGAGCCAGCCCAGCGCCGCGTTCATGATGACGCGCCCCAATCCCTTGCGGCGAAACTCCGGATGCACGACGACGTTGCCGATGACCCCAACCATATCGGCGGCGATGGCGCTGGTGGTGGCGATGATGCGGTCCGGCGTGGTGGAGTGCGGATCGAGCGCGGCCTCGCGGATGAGTCCGATATAACCGTTCTCCCAGGCCACCAGCGCGCCGAGCAAATCCTGGCTGGCGTGCCATCCTTCGGCCACTCGTAGCTCACCCAACGCCGCAATATCTGCCATCGTCGCTATCTCGACACCAGGGGTCACACTCACCGACTCATGCCTCCGTCATTTCCGCTATTTCCATTATTCCATCGTTCGCAGTTCATCGAGCCCCATCTATGTGCTTCATCGGGCACAGACATTCTTCATCGTATCACAGCCGAGTTCAGTGTGAGGTCTATGCGAAACGGGCCGCCTGGCAAAGACGGCCCGCTATTACTAATGCTTTACTCTATCAGGGATGGGTTATGCCTGAACGAAGGCCGCTCCCTGCGCGACAGGTAACTGTTTTGGTGTATAGACCACTCCATCTATGCCAACAAAATAGAGTTGCCCGTCTGCACCATGCAGTCGCCAAATTGGGACAGCCGGGTCGTAGCCACCACCTTTCCAGTTCTGCAAAGTGTTTGGATTGTAGAACTGCGGGCCGGGAGCAAAGAAAACCAACTGAGGCGCGGTTGAAGCAGCCAGTGCGAGACCCTTTGCGTTGCGCAATGTTGACACTGCCGCCGCCGAGGAGACACCAGCCCACGGAAACGGTTTCCCGTACCCAGGGTCATTGGGCGCCATATGACCAACTGAGATGGGGCGCAGTTCCTGCGTAGCAGGATTGTAGACAACATCATAGGTCACCATACGCACACCATTCACCGAAGCACGAATGATATAGTGCGGCAGGTTCCAGTCGTCACCCCTGTTGCTAGAAGTGGCTGGAAGAACGAGTACTGGCGTGTCGTAACTGTAGGTGCTGCCGGCAGGCGCATTCGCTACTTGTGCTGGATTCTGGAAGGCAGGTGTGGCTTGCAATGCAGCCAATATATCAGATGCAGACATCGAGGCAACCGGTGTCCAGTCTACAGGAGCAGTTGGGCAGGCAGCATTGTTTGGCTCACCGCAAGTCGCGTGTCCTTTCTGCCCCTTCACTGGAATCAGGGAACTCGATTGTGCTTTCCCCGGCTGTCTGGTCAATGGCGCGGTTGCCGCCATCACGATGCCAAGTGTCACTGCTAAAGCGACTGCCAGAGTTGCCACCGAGGCCACAAAGAGAGTCAGTCGGCGCGTCATATGACGCTTGGGTTGGGCATTTGTTGTCACAGGTTACTCCTTCTACACGCTGCTATGTGTTTAGTTGTGTGGTACAGGATTGCCAAGGTTATCGAGGGCAATGTTTTCCGTGTAGGTCGTCCAGACGACTCGGTCCTGTTCGATCGTGATATAGTTACCACCCCAATGATGCGACAGTGGAGGGGCGTTGTAATAGTTTGATCCTGTTGTGCTGGGTTCTGGATCGTATCCGTTCGAGGTGTTGTAGGTCTGTCCCCACCATTGAGGATAGTTCTGCGCGGACTCGAAATCGCTGACATACCACCACTGATCTCTGCCTGTGGTGTTGTACGGGGTGGTGCCGTTAAACCCGAACCACGGATCCCAGATATGGACTTTCTGTAGGATGACACCATTAGGATCATAGGACGGATCCTCGTTTGCTATGACGCCGGAAATTACGACCGAGTGCTGTCCGCCGTTGATGGTCACACTAATCGGATCGTTGAGGCCATTGTATGGACCGAAGTCCGAAGCGAAATTGCGGACCGCATGGTCAACGCCATTGGAGCCAGGGTAGATATAGTTATGGAAGAAGAAGTTGTTCGGCGTGACGGTATAGAGTCCCCAAGCAATGGAACGAGGATCAGTACCGCCATCCTTCGAGATGTTTGCCTTGAACGCCGGAGTCCCGCTGATAGAACCCCAGGGACTGATCGGGCTGGGTTGGCCCGATATAGTACCGTTTAGCATGTTGGCCACCGAGTACTGATCGGGGTATTTGTTCTGGTTGTCAATACCATTGATCAAGTAATCGTAATCGTTAATAGCTGCGATGTTAGCCACACCACACCAGTTGCCATTCTTCTGGGGCCAGTTTGCATGGTTTGAGTTGAGCGCCGTGTTCAATGTGTTCACATCGGCCTCATAGGTGTGCCAGACAATGCCTATCTGTGCTGTTTTGGAAGCTTGGGCTGCGGCTTGCGCCGTTTTCGGTGCTATGGGGTTGACGCCAGTCACATGGTTAAATGTAACGAGTGTCAGCAGCACCGCTGCCAGAGAGAAGCAAAATGCTGTGGCGCGGTCGAGAAATGTCTCGAAACGCGATAGACCGTCCTGTCTTAACGAGCGGGCGGTGTGGGGGGGGTAAATACTGCACTACTTGTTTTCCTCTTATTTTCCGGAACACACTTCAGCGACTCGCGCATCCAAGTCGTGCGCTTGTACGCTAGTATAAAGATACTTCTCTATCTTGTCAATGATGAGTCTAACTCTGCAATTTCACTTCTCTACACGCTCTTATGTTCTGCTGCGCGACAATAGATTCTATCGCCCTGTGCAGTGCTATACTACTGGTGATTTTCGGGCCGTGTGCCCGCCATTTCTTGGAGGCATATTCGCGCTCATGCAAACACCAACACTGTATCAGTCCACGCCATACGCGCCAGCGACCTGGGGCAAGCATACACTGGCCTGGGGCAGCCGCACGTATGTCATGGGCATTCTCAATATCACGCCTGATTCGTTCTCACGTGACGGCCTGCTGCTGGATCAGCTCTCGCGCGAAGAGGTAGTGCAGTTGGCCGTCGAACGCGCGCAACGGATGGTGGCCGAGGGCGCGCAACTGATTGATGTCGGCGGCGAATCCACGCGCCCCAGCACTGCGGGTGAAGCGCCGCTCTCCGCCGAGGTCGAGCGCGAGCGGGTGGTGCCGGTGATCGAGGCGCTGGTCGCCGCGCTGCCACCCTCCGTCATCATCTCGATAGACACCTACAAGGCCAGCACCGCCGCCGCCGCGCTGGATGCCGGCGCCACGCTCGTCAATGACGTGTGGGGGCTACATGCCGACCCTGAACTGGCGGCGCTTGTGGCCGAACGCGGCGTACCCATCGTGCTGATGAGCAACCTTCGCGGCCAGCCACGCCGCGAGCCGGTGGCCGATGTCACACGTCGTCTTGCCAATAGCATCGAACTGGCGCTGGCGGCTGGCATCCCCTGGGAGCATCTCATCCTCGATCCCGGCTTTGGGTTTGGGCTGGCGGGCGCGGAGAATCTGCGCGTCTTGAACCGGCTGAGCGAACTGCGCGCGTTGGGGCGTCCGCTGCTCGTGGGCACCTCGCGCAAGTCGCATATCGGCTTGGTGCTGGGCACGCCGGTGGAGGACCGGCTGGAAGGCACGGCGGCGACAGTGACGCTGGCTATCGCTGGCGGCGCAGATATCGTGCGCGTGCATGATGTGCGGCAGATGGCGCGCGTGGTGAAGATGGCGGATGCCGTAGTTCGTGGCTGGCAGGAGGCGGCGCAATGAGCGACGAGGAGCCAAAGACCTTCGGCAGCTATGAGGAGGCGCTGGCGTGGTTCTACGCCTTCACCGATTCCGAGCGTACCGGCCAGTTTATGCGCGACCGCGAGGACAATCTGGCGCGCGAACGGGCGCTGCTGGCCGAGCTGGGCAATCCGCAACGTGCCTACCGTGTGACGCATATCGCCGGCACCAAAGGCAAAGGTTCGACGGCGACGCTGATCGCTGCTATCTTGCAAGCGGCTGGCATCCATACCGGCCTTTACACGCAGCCCGATCTGCATACCTTCCGTGAGCGTATGCGCGTGGATGGGCGGCTCATTGGCAGGGATGAGGTGGCGCGGCTGGCGGGCATGGTGCGGGATGCGCAGGAGCGGGTGGGGTATCCTTACGGCGCGTATATTACCTATGAGGTGGCGACGGCGCTGGCATTCCTCTATTTCCGCGAGGCTGGCGCGCAGCATGCCGTCATCGAGGTTGGCCTGGGCGGACGGCTGGATGCCACCAATGTCGTTGAGCCGCTGGTCAGCGTCATCACGTCTATCAGCTACGATCATATGAATGTGCTAGGCAATACGTTGGCGGAGATTGCCGGTGAGAAGGCGGGCATCATCAAGCCGGGCGCACCGGTGGTGACATCTGCCCGCGCTGCGGAGGCGCTGGCCGTCATCCAGCGGGTTGCCGGTGAGCGCGGCGTGCCGCTGGTGCGCGTTGGCTCCGAAGATGACGCCGATTGCGCCTATCGCTACCGTTCATGCGCCGCCGATAACGAGCGTAGCGTCTTCGATGTCATTACGCCCAGCGGCGCATACGAAGGGTTGGAACTGAGTTTGCTGGGCGAACACCAGTTGCAGAACGCCGCGGCGGCGGTTGCGGTGGCCGAATTATTACGCGAGCGCGGGCTGGTCATCAGCGATGAGGCTATCCGCGCAGGGCTGCGTAACGCTCGCTGGCCAGCGCGCATGCAGACCGTCGGACGCGCGCCGTGGCTGGTGGTAGATAGCGCGCACAATGCCGATTCGTTCGCGCAACTCTTCGCCGCCCTGCGTCGCCACTTCACCTATGAGCGACTGATTCTCGTGCTGGGGCTGATGGCCGATAAAGATATCCCCGGCATCGTGCGCGAAATTGCCAGGGCTGGTGTCAGTGAGACCATTACGACTGGCTGGAATAATGGACGCGCCGCCGCGCCATCCGTCGCCGCCGAATTGCTCGCTGCGACCGAGCCGCCGGTTCCGGTGCGCACGCAGCCGGAGGTGAACGCCGCAATGTCAGATGCGCTGCGCATAGCCCAGCCGCACGACCTGATCTGTGTCGCTGGTTCGGTGGCTTTTGCCGGCGAGGTCTTGCGCTGGTGTGCGACGAACGTCGAGGGCGCGGCGCAGACCATCGAAATCGCTGGCGTTGACCACTGAGATACTGTGAGCTATCTTTAACAGAGGATAAACACGCATGCGCCGCGCACCCACATTGCCATTGACTCTTTATACATTGGGCTACCATTCGTATGCGATGAACAGGGAAAAGTTCATCGTACCACCGCTTTGCGAAGTTCCGGCTGGCCCCTTTCTCATGGGATCGGATCTCGCGCATGACGTGCATGCTCGTGAGAATGAGATGCCACAGCACACAGTTGTGCTGCTTGCATTTGAGATTGCTCAATTTCCGGTGACTGTTGCCGAGTATGCTTATGCCATCAAAGCGCATATCGTCCCTGAGCCATTCGACTGGAATCGTCAACTGACGCAGCCAATGCGACCAATAGTAAACATCGCCTGGCGGCACGCGCTTGCCTATGCCGAATGGCTTGCTACCATAACCGAAGAACCGTGGTTTCTTCCTACTGAAGCGCAGTGGGAGAAAGCGGCACGTGGCACAGACGGGCGCATCTATCCCTGGGGAGACACATGGACACCTGAGCGGGCAAGTTTCCCTTATTCTCCGATTGGTCAGCATCCAACCGGAGCAAGCCCGTATGGTGCGCACGATATGGCGGGGAATATTGAGCAGTGGGTCACATCATATACGATGCCCTACCCCTACGACCCTACTGATGGTCGAGAAGATTTGACGGTCCATGAGGATAATACAGATTTCAAGGGATCACTTAGTGGTATATGGGCTGTTCGTGGATCGCGTGGTGGATCTGGCGACATTCCTTCAGCGCGGGCAGTATGGGAACGCGCGGCAGAGCGTGGAGGTCATTACCCATCCATCAATTACGAGAATGAATATGGATTTCGCTTGCTGCGTGGCTCAACTGTTTCTTGAAACGATCAGCCGCTCACGGCATTTGAGATGGCACATGATAGAATGCCGATTAGAAGTGACATGAAGTAGAGAAACGATAGGAGGGTAAGAGAAAGATGGCTGAACACTTACGCAAGGTGATAGATCGGCTTTCTGCTCTGCCTGAAGACCAGCAGGAAGCTGTTGCGGCACAGATCGAGTTGTATTTGGATGAGTCAATGGACTCCAAAGAACGCGAACGGATCGCCGCACAACTTGCCGATCCACACGAGACTCATTTGGAGCATTTGCTGAACGAAGCACACCATGAAATTGCTTCCGGTCGAGTATATGATCTTGATGAGATTCTGTGAGTTACACGATGCTGGCGTATCTCGATTGCTTCTCTGGTATAAGTGGCGATATGCTGCTTGGCGCGCTGCTCGACGCAGGCCTGGATATTGAGGCGTTGCGTGCGGGGCTGGCGACGCTGCCGCTCGATGGCTACACGCTAGGTGCTGAAACCGTGATGGATCACGGGATACATGGCACGCGCGCGCTGGTGCAGATCGAGCCATCCCAGCAGCAAGGCGAGCAGCACCCGCACCGGCACCTGGCGGAGATCGAGGAGATGATCGTAGCGGCGGGGTTGCCGGAACGCGCCAGAGAGCGGGCGCTGGCGATCTTTCGGCGGCTGTCGCAGGCGGAGGCGGCCATCCATAACATGAGTCCAGGTGAGGTGGCATTTCACGAGGTCGGCGCGGTGGATTCAATTGTCGATATCGTTGGCGCCGCGCTTGGCCTGGAACTGCTGGGCATTGACGCCCTCTATTGCTCGGAATTGCCGCTGACCTCCGGGCGCGTGCAGACGGCGCATGGACCGCTGCCAGTTCCCGCGCCCGCCACGCTGGCGCTGCTGCAAGGAACCGCCGCCGTCTGGCGCTCGCTGCCCACCGAGGGCGAACTGGTGACGCCGACGGGCGCGGCCATCGTCGCGGAACTGGCACGCTTCGAGCGTCCTACTATGCGCCTGCATGCCACTGGCTATGGCTTCGGCCAGAAGCAGCTTCCCTGGGCCAACTGCCTGCGCGTCCTTATTGGCGAGGAGGTAGAAACGCTTGACAAATCCTCCATTGAGCAGGACGATGAACATGATGAGGTGGTAGTGCTGGAAAGCAATATTGATACGATGAGCGGCGAGGCGCTGGGCTGGCTGATGGAGCAATTGCTGGCCGCTGGCGCGCTCGATGTGAGCTATCTCCCCCTGCATATGAAGAAAAACCGCCCCGGAACGCTCTTGATGGTCATTGCCCGGCCAGAGGACGCTGAAGGACTCGCCCGGCAGGTCTTGCGTGAAAGTGGTACGCTAGGTATACGCATGAGGCGGCAGGAACGGCTGAAGGCTGAGCGGCGTGTCGAGGAGATCGAGACGCCGCTTGGCAGCGTACATATCAAGCTAAAACTCATTGGTGGGGAGGTGATAGCGGTCACACCCGAATATGAGGACTGTCGTGCGCTTGCCGCGCAGCATCATATGCCCCTCGAATCCATGATGGAGCGGGTACGAGAGGCGGCCAGGGCGCATTTCGGCCTCTCACATCCTTGATTGATAGGATTCGCCAGCATCTTGCGATGGAACGTGTCGGCAGGGTGCGTTCGCCGTCCCCTATGGACGGCGCAATAGTTGTAGCAGGGTCGTTCAATTCACAGTTCTCTCGGCTCGTACCCAGAGCAAATTGTTGTCTTTTGTAACACAGGCGAGGGGTGTCTGTGTCTCATTTGCAAGGCGGGGAGGACGTATGCACGGGCTTATTCTTGTCACCTGGGAAAAGTATTTGGGCGAACGTTTCGGACACGGCCTGCTCGATCAGTACCGCGCGCTCATGCGGGATACGCTGACGGGGGCGCCACTCAGTGATCGCGTCTACAACGATGAGATGATCTTGCGTGGCATGACTCTGGCAAATTCCTTGACCGGCGTTTCTCCAGAGGTGTTGCAGCGGGAATACGGCCACTATTTCATCGTCAACGGCCTGACAAGCCATTTGTGCGCGTACCTTCTCAATCAGGTTCATTCCGCACGAGAATTGCTGCTGACAATGCGGCTAGCGCACATGCAACTTAGCCGGGCAGGGCAGGGCGTTACGCCGCCTGTCTTTGAGTATGAGACGCTGCCCCAGGAACCCAACGGTCTGATCCTGATCTATGACAGTCCGCGCAGGCTCTGTCCGCTGCTGCGCGGAGCCATCGAGGGAGCGGCTGATCGCTATGGCGAGGAGGCATGGACTATCGAGCGCACCTGTATGCTCCAGGGTGCGCCGTCCTGCCGTTTCGAGATACGTTTCGCTGCGTCTGGCAAGCCGCCGCTGGCCGAGATGGAATCGCCAGAGCAACGCGAACGCTGGGAGGTGCAGCGCCAACTGGCCGATCTGGTGTATTCGTTGCTACCGGAGCAAGACGGCATCACCCTGGAAGAAATCACCAGACGCCTGCAACTGCGCCAGTCGCAGCCGCTGCATATGCGCCCCTATATGGTGCTGGATGCGCTCAATCATCTGCAACATGCGGGCTGGGTTGCCAGCAGCACGCAGCAGCCCGGAGATGAGTTGAACCGCCGCCGCTACTGGCGCATCCCGCCAGTATTTTAGGGGGTAGACCTCACACCCTCTCCCGCGAGGAGTGGGGGAACCAGAGCGACCTCACTCCCTGTCTTTCTCTTCTACGTGGAGCGGGGGAATGGCTTGGAATGGCGACGCTATAATCTGGAAGGAAGGCGCGTTGACCTTCATTGTTCTGTGGTAGCTGAATCAACCGTTGTCCCCTCAGTGGTTTTGAGGAGCGTGATCTATGTCATCTGGACCATCTACGCCATCGTCCATGACCTCCCAACCGCCCGAAGAACCTGAAGAAAACGGGCAAAATCAGCAAAATCAATCGCAGCAACCCACTGGCGCGCCGCCACAGATACCTGGCGCACGCCGCAGGTGGGCGGATATCGTGGAGCAGCGCATCGCTGAGGCACGCGAACGCGGCGACTTTGATAACTTGCCGGGTGAGGGTAAGCCGCAACGATTGGAGCAGAATCCATTTGCCGGCGAGAAGGCGCTGGCATACAGCCTGCTGAAGAACAACGATATGGCGCCGCCGGAGATCGAACGCGGCAAAGAGGTGGCCGAAGACATGCAGCGCGCCGAAGCGTTGCTCGTGAAGCTGCGGCATCAGCGCGATAGGCTACGCATGCGCGCCACCGTCTTCGCCAGCGACCGCCGAACCTACAATTTGCTGCGCGACAATACCGAGCGGCGCTATGCCGAAGCGGTGCGCGCGATCAATAGCAAAATCTTGAGCCTGAACATCATCGCGCCAGCGGTCTTCCATCAGCGCATGATTGATGTGGAGGCAAAGTTGCGCGCGTTCCAGGAAGAGTTTCCGCCGTTGCCTGAATAGGGAGGCGGCTGGTTGAAGGAAAAAGGATTTCTAAGGATTTCTATGGCCAACCAACACAGCGAACACGACGAACATGCTGAGCACAGTGATCTACACGGCAATGCGCCAGACAAATGCCCGGTAGCATTGCTGCTGGTAGATGTCATCAACGCGATGGATTATCCGGGTGGTGATCGGTTGCTCGAACAGGCATTGCCAGTGGCGCAGCATATTGCCAGGCTCAAAGCAACCTGCAGACGTTTGCATGTGCCCGTCGTCTATGTCAACGACAATTTCGGCAAGTGGCAGTCTGATTTCACGCACCTGGTTGAACACTGCCTGCACGGTGGTGTGCCAGGAGAGCCTGTCGCGCGGATATTACACCCAGAACAAGATGACTATTTCGTCCTCAAGCCGAAACATTCAGGATTCTACGCCACAACGCTTGATATCCTGCTGACCTACCTTCAGGTCAAGACGTTGCTGCTGGTCGGGCTGACTGGCGACTATTGCGTGCTGCTGACCGCCAGCGATGCCTTTCTCCGCGATTTTCGTCTCTTTGTTCCTGCCGATTGTGTCGCCTCGATTGATCCCAGCGAAAACGACCATGCGCTCCGTTATATGCAGCGTGTCTTCAGGGCGGATATCACGCCCTCCGCACAGCTCGATGTGCCGGCGCTCATCGCAGACTCATAAAGCCAGCGGGGCGCGCCTCAACACGCATCAGACGCCTGCGGTGATGTTTGGCTATAATAGCCGTATGCGTCTGCCAGTCGCTCATCAGTAGAAATGGATGCACGTTTATGCTGCGTCGCGCCCCTGGGGATCACCCCGGCCTCCTGACTGATATGTATCATCCTGATTCTGCGTATGTAAGCTGGGTCACGGGGCGCAACGGCATGACCACCTTCGACCTCTATGTGCGGTCGGCGCCGTTCGGCGGCGCGTATCTGCTACTGGCAGGGTTGGAGGCGGCGCTCGAATTCGTGCAGTCGTTCCACTATGCGCCCGATGAGTTAGCGTTTCTGGCGCGCATCCGCGACTACGATGCAGCGTTCCTCGATGAACTGGCAAACCTGCGCTTCACCGGCGAAATCCTCGCTATGCCGGAGGGTGGGATTGCTTTCCCCAATGAGCCGATTCTGCGCGTCACCGCGCCCTTCCGCGAAGCGATTCTGATGGAATCGGGGCTGCTTCAGGCAATCAATCTGGCGACACTGATAGCGACCAAAGCCTCGCGCGTCGTCTGGGCGGCGGAACAGCGGCGCGTCTCGGAGTTCGCCTTTCGCCGCGCACAGAATCCGCTGGTGGTGGCGCGGTCGTCCTATATCGGCGGCTGTTCCAGCACCTCGCTCTTGGCCGCTGCCTTCGATTACCGGCTGCTGGCGACCGGCACCGTGCCACATGCACTGATTCAATTATTTCCCAGCGAGGAAGAAGCGTTCATGGCGGTGGCCGAGTCCTTCAATCGCTACACGCTGCTGCTCGATACCTACAATGTACGCAAGGCTATCCATACGGCGATTCAGGTGGCACAGACGATGAGCGAGCGGCTTGGACATACACTGGCGGCGGTGCGGTTGGATAGCGGCGACTTGGTTGGCGATAGCCGCTATGTGCGCGAGGCGTTGCAGAGCGCGGGCCTGGGTAGCGTGCGCATCCTGGCGAGTGGCGACCTCGATGAGTTCGAGATTGCTGATCTGCTGGCGGCGGGCGCGGAGATAGACGCATTTGGCGTCGGCACGTCGCTGGGTATCGGCGCGGGCAACCTGGCGCATGGTGTCAGTGGTGGCGCGCTCGGTGGTGTCTACAAAGAAGCATGGTACGTAGAGGCGGACGGCAGCGAACACCCCAAACTCAAAGTGGCAGGCGAGAAGAGTACCTGGCCCGGACGCAAGGAGGTCTACCGTCATCCAGAGTGGCAGGAGGATGTCATTCAATTGGCGCAGGAACCTGCGCCCACTGGCTATCTGCGCTTGCTACGCCCGGTGATGCGCCAGGGCCGTATTATTCCCGGCAGCCTGCCGCCGCTCTCCGAAGTGTGGGAGCTGGCGCAGGCGAATCTACGTGCGCTGCCGGACCGCTGGCGCGCGCTGAAGGTGGAGCAGCCGTATCCGGTCCGCTTCAGCGAGGCGCTGCAATCCATGCGCGCGGAGGCATCGGCAACCAACGCCGCTGCCCAGCCTGAGCAGATATCAGGAGCGTGACCGCTTAGCGCAGGAACTCGTCGGCGCGGAACTCGCCGCTATCGTGTCGTTCGCGTTCATCCTGCGCTTCTGGTGGAGGTGCTACCGGCGGGCCGAAGCGCGGCAGTTGGGGCGGCTGCCAGTTGGCGTCATCACGCCAGGGCGTAAATGACTCCGCCAGATTTTCCGCTGGCTCGCCTGGCGCTTCCGTAGGCGCTTCGGGGAAATCGAAGCCGAGATCGTCATCATCGAAGTCTGGATCAGTGGCCTGCTGCGGCGTTATTGGCGCAAATGGACTGTTGGGTGGACCAGCCGATGAGGGCGCATCACCGAAGGCATAGAGTGATTGCGTGGGGTATAGCTCACTGTCGAGTGGCGGAGTTGTCGGCGCTGGGCGTTGCGCAGGTTGCGATGGATATGCTGCTTGCGCTGGTTGCGCCGGTGGTTGAGCTGGACGCGCAGGTTGAGCCGCCTGCATCTCAGCCGTGGGCAAATCCTCGAAAATATCTATGTCGCCTGTGGGCTGGGCCGCGCCGGTATTGCTCGCGCGTTCGGCGGGGGTGAAATCCAGCCCCTGATAGACCGGGCTGTCCGAGAATATTTCATCTGTCGCTGCATCCGTTTCGTCGCGCAGCCATGCGGCGTTGCGCGCAAGATTGCTGGCTGTTGGCGTTGCTGGCATCGCTGGCGATGGCGCGGCGTCCACCACACCTGCCATTCCCATGCCCGCCTGTCCAGCGCCCCACGGATCGAGCGGTCCACTGGCTGCCGACATATCCGGCACCGGCGCTGAATCGTGGGTTGGTCGTTGTGAAATGGGCGGAGTCCTGCGCAAATTTTCGCTGGCGGAGGCGCGCCGGCCAATGCGCTCATAGAACTCCACCCAGGCGAGCAATTCATCTGGCCGCGCCACTTTGTGCAGGCTGACGCGCACATGACGCCCCGCGCCGCGAATCGTCAGATATTCTGGTATGCGTGGATACCACTCGAAGGTACGCAGGCGTTTGTCGTTGCGCGTCGCCAGATCAAGCGCGAAGCGACCGGCGGCAATGCCTGCTTTGAGCGCGCCGCTGAAGGCGGTGCGAGAGCGTTCCACCCGCGCGACCTCACGCCAGGGCAGCACGATTGTCTTGCCGAAATGGCTCGCCGCGATGGCCTTTGCGTCAACGATATAGGTCTGTCGCCGCGCCAGCGCCCGCAGGCTGAGGCCCAGGCAGCCAAGACCGATCAGCAGCAATATCCAGCCAAAGAGGCCGGTTTCCGGCAGTAGAATGATGAAATAGAGCGCGGGCAGCAGGATAAGCCCGGCGGCTATGCCCCACCAGGTCACCTGCGCGGAGATGGTCTCGCGCGCCTGGAAGGGTCCGCCGCCGGTGGCGCCCCAGGTGCCGCCGTGGTCGCGCCACTGGCGATAACGCTCATAAATCTCCATGCGGAAGCGGATATAATCATCCACCATGTCTTCGCGGATCTGCAAGCGGCGTCCGTCGCGCGCCAGCGCCACCACCCAGCGCAATCGCTGCCCTTCCACCAGTTGCGCCCGCTCTACCAGCCGCGCCACCTCACGCCAGGCCAGTTCGGTGCGCCAGGGTCCGCGAACGATGCTCATGCCGGAGGGTCCAACACGCACACTCACCGAGAGTTTCACCGTATAGACGACGGCGGACCAGTAGACGCTGAGCAGCAGGAAGCCGAAGAAAATTGCCCGCCCCGCATGCGCGCCGCTCGCGCCCAAGCGATACCACGCGAACAGGCCAGTTCCCAGCAGTACGATGACGACCAGCGCCAGAAACGCCCAATCGCCGCCGCGTGGCGCATAGAAGGAGTGTTCGTTGTCGTCGAGCGCCAGGCTCTGCACATCTTGCAATGGTATGGTGACGCCCGGATTTCTCCGGTACGGTGCGCGTGGTCCAGACACGATCCCTATCCCCATCCTCCAGCGAATTACGGCGCCCGATTGTCTCATTTTATCTGCGCCGACAACCCTCGCAAGTCGAGTATACCAGCAGGCTCCAAACCCGTGATGCTGACATAGGACCTGCTAAAGATATAACGGCGAAGCGGAGGATTTTGACAGTTGACAGCGGCATCCATATCTGGTATATTGTAGACATATAAATAAACCGCGAGTCGGTTTATTTATCGAGTGGTGAACGGAGGAGCAGAACAAGCGATATGGCGCGCATCGTCAAAGAAGAAGAATACGCGGAAAAGCGCAACGCCATTCTCGCCGCGACACAACGGCTGGTATTTACCAAAGGCTACGAGCAAATGACCATCCAGGACATCCTGGATAACTTGCAGATCTCTAAGGGGGCCTTCTATCACTATTTCGACTCAAAGCAGGCGGCGCTAGAAGGGTTGATTGCGCAGATGATCGAGGAGATGCAGCAATTGCTGCTGCCGGTTGTCCGTGATCCTGCGCTCTCCGCGCTCGAAAAACTGCGGCGTTTCTTTGGGACGCTGAACCAGTGGAAAATCGGCCAGAAAGAGCTGATGCTTGCGCTCGCGCGTGTCTGGTATGCCGATAACAACATCATTGTGCGCCAGAAATTGCTGGCGGCAAGGGAAACGTGCTTATTGCCACTCTTGACAGAGATTATCCAGCAGGGCGTGCAAGAAGGCACTCTGGCAACCGCCTTTCCGGAAGAAGCTGGCGGAGTTGTTCTGGCGCTGGTGCAGGTTCTTGGCGAGACGTTCGGCGGACTGCTCTTCTCGTTAGCGTCTGACCAGGCGGATATATCTCGCCTCGAACGGCTCATTGCCGCATACAGTGATGCCCTGGAACGAGTGCTGGGCGCGCCCGCCGGTTCTTTGATGCTGATGGATACCCAAACAATCGCAGAGTGGTACGCTTTGCCGCCGCATGCCGATTTTTCCAACTAAGCACAGGTCCAGGGCGGCATCTTTGTCGTTTGTCATCGTGTTCGATGTTTCAGTCTTGACTAAAACTTCTAAAAGGACTAAAACATCTGTCGGAGTGATGCAGCACTCTTCCGTTCATCCGTTTTCATCCGTTGCGCAACGGGAGCGAAGCGACACTATGGCAGACGACGTACCGATATCTCCAGGGGTACAGCAGTTCATCGAAAGTATGGGGGTGTACTTTGAGCAGTACGGCATTTCGCGCATCAGCGGGCGCATCCTGGCGCTGCTGATCGTCGCCGAAAGGCCGCTTTCGCTGGACGACATGGCCAGCATGTTACAGGTATCGCGCGCCTCAATTTCCATCAACGTTCGCATGGCGCAGTCCTCGGCTTTGGCGGAATTGATTACGCTTCCGGGCGACCGGCGTGACTATTACCGCATGCCAGAACAGCCGTGGGAGCGGGCGCTCCAGGTGGAAATTGATGGCATTGCCAATCTGCGCCGCATTGTCGAGCAGGGATTGGCTGCCCTGCCACCTGAGAATGTGGTGGCCCGCGAACGCCTGGAAGAATCCATAGACTTCTGTGATTTCGCCACTGAACAATGGCGTGGCGCCATAGAGCGGTGGCACGAATACCGCGAGGCGAAACGACAGAAGCAGCAACAACGTGAGGCGTCACAGAGTACGCCTGCGTAGTGAACGACGAGAGAACATGAAAAGCGCGCAACGCGCTTTGGAGGGGGCGGCAGATGTCCGCTATCATTGAAACTCACGAGCTGACCAAGAATTACGGCTCCAGCCGTGGCATCCGCGATGTCACCTTATCGGTGACGGAGGGCGAAGTTTTTGGCTTTCTCGGCCCCAACGGCGCCGGCAAAACCACCACGATTCGTCTGCTGATGGGCCTGCTGCGCGCCACATCCGGCAACGCCACCATCGCCGGGCTGGATTGCTGGAATCAGTCTACCGAGGTCAAGCGGCTGGTGGGGTATCTACCTGGTGAGTTTGCGCTTGATCCCGTGCTGACGGGCGGCCAGATCATCGAATATCTCGGCAATCTGCGCGGCGGCGTAGATCAGGCGTATGTACGCAAGCTAGTAGAACGGCTGGGCTTGGACCCGACCAAGAAGTTCCGCGCCTACTCACGCGGCAATAAGCAGAAGGTCGGTCTCGTGCAGGCGTTCATGCACCGCCCGCGCCTTCTGATCCTCGATGAGCCGACCGGCGGCCTCGACCCGCTCAACCAGCAAGAGTTCTATCAAATGCTGAAGGAGGCGCGCGCCGATGGTGGCACCATCTTTCTCTCTTCCCATAATCTGCCGGAGGTGGAGCAGACCTGCGACCGTGTAGGCATCATTCGTGAGGGCAAGCTGATTCGTGTAGATCAGGTGGCGGCGCTCAAAGACCTCAAGCATCACATCGTCGAGATCACATTTGCCGCGCCGGCCTCGCCTGAGTGGTTCAAGTCGCTGGCTGGCGTGCAGAGCGTGGATGTGGAGCAGGAGGGACGTGAACTCAAACTGGCGGTGCAGGGCGATCTGCGTGAGGTGCTGAAGGTGGCCGCGCAGCACGACGCCACCAACATCGCCACGCATGAGCCAAGCCTCGAAGAAACCTTCCTGCGCTACTATGAGGACGACGGCAAAGTCGCCACGGAGGCCAGCCATGTGGTTTAAGAACGTCTATCTCAAGACGTTGCGCGAGACCCGCATCGCCATTCTTGGCTGGGGCATTGGTATGGGCCTCCTCATGTATGCGGTCCTCGCCGCTGTGAATTCGCTGATTGCCACGCCAGCGGCGCGGGCCTCGCTGGTGAGCCTTGCCGACTCATTTGCGTGGCTCGCTGAGCCGGTTCATATTGACACTCCTGGCGGCTACCTCACCTGGAAATATGGCTTTACGGTGCTCGTGATCTGTATCTGGCCGCTGCTGGTGTGCAGTCGCATTCTACGCGGCGAGGAGGAGCGCGGCTCGCTGGACGTTGTGCTGGCGACACCGCAGTCACGAGTGAGCGTTGCGTTGCAAAAGCTGGCAGCCGTGCTGACGGCGCTCCTGGGAATGGGCCTGCTGATCGGCCTGTTGACGGCGCTGGCTGGCTCACGCATCAACGCGAATTTCAACACAGGCGATGCCATTCTCTTTGGCCTGAATATCGCGTTGATCTCCGCTGTCTTCGGTTCCATCGCGCTATTTCTCTCGCAGTTCACCGAAAACCGTCGCGTGGCATCCGGCATCACCGGCGGACTCCTGGTGCTGGCCATCGCCGTGGATATGGTCCATCGCGTCATCCCCAACACCGACTGGTTTTCCCGACTCTCACCGGTCTACTACTACAACCTCAGCAAGCCACTGATTCCGAGCTACGGCACGAATGTGGGCGCACTACTCGTCATGGTGGTGCTGTGCGTCATCCTGGACGGCGCCGCCATCTGGCTCTTTGCGCGGCGCGACATTGGCAGGACGGTGGCGGGGTTCTCCTGGTTGCAGCGCCCGGAGCGCGCCATCCAACCAGCGCAGGCGCTACCGGCGAACGCCTGGTCACTGCGCTCGTTGTATACGCGCAGCCTGGCGAGGATCGTCGTTCCAACCCTGTGGTGGACGCTGGCTATTGCCGGGTTTGCCGCCTGGATGGTCGCCATTGTCAAGCAAACTGAGGGGAAACTGGCCTCGCTCGAAAATTCGTCGTACCTGGGAACATTGCTCAGCAAGGTTGGTGGAGGGAGCGCCACAGCCAATGACACCTTGCTGAGCTTCATCTTTGCCTTTCTGCCGCTGTTGCTGATGGCTTTTGCCGTCACCCAGGCGAGTAGTTGGGCCGCCGATGAGGAAGAAGGCCGGTTGGAACTGATTCTGGCGACACCGCAATCGCGCCTGCGTGTGCTGCTGGGGCGCTTCGCCGCGCTTACCACAGCCACCATTTTCATCGGCGTGCTAACGCTGGCTGCAACGGCGATTGCTGCTGCGGCGTCCGGTCTGACACTCGACGGCGGCAATCTGGTAGCGGCGACGCTGGGCATGATTCCGCTGGGGCTGCTGGTGGCGGCTATCGGCTATCTGCTCTCCGGCTGGCTGCGCACAGTGGTAGATACGGGCATCCTGAGCTTTCTGCTGGTCATCTGGTTCTTCATCACCTTTGTGGGGCCAGAGCTAAGCTGGCCGGATTCAACGCTCCGGTTCTCGCCGTTCTACTACTATGGCACGCCGCTGCTGCATGGTCTGTTGGTAGGTGACACCATCTTCATCCTGGCGCTTGGCGCCGTGGCGCTGGCGGTGGCGACGTGGCGCTTCATGCGCAAGGATATCGCACGCTAAGGGACCGCTTCAGACCTGTTCGTTTGCCATTTGCCCCCTGGTGGCTGGATACAACCAGCTATCGGGGGCCACTTGTCGTTGGCACATGGGTCAATTCGCCTTGCCCAGTGGGGAGATTCGCATCTGCTCCCAATGGTTCGCTAAAGATTGCTTCAGGCGTTGGGTTCTGCTCGTTGGACGCTGCTGTTGCTCCGGCTGCGCTGTCTATTGCCTGTGTTGCTAGTGTTTCCGGCTGCCGCTTGAAGAGCGGCGAGCGTTCGGCAAAGCGGTCATAATAGACCCGCGCCATCGCATAGGCCACCGCGACGATGGGACCCGCAAAAAAGGCGCCCCAGACGCCGCTGACCTTTGCCCCAACGAGCAGTGCGGCGAAGAGAATCAGCGGATGGATGCCCATCTGCGCGCCGAAGACGCGCGGTGCAATCAATTGCATGACGATTTGCTGCGCAATGATGAGCGCGATAATCAGCAGAATCAGGTTACGGCCAAGATCACTGGGTGAGGATTGAAGTAGGACGAGCAGCACCGGCGGCACAATCGAGAGCGGCGGCCCAATAAATGGCAGCAGCATGATGATGCCGGAGAGCAGCCCCACGAGCAGTCCATTTGCCTGCTGGAAGGCAACCAGAATCAGCCATGTCATGATGCCGTAGGTCACGCCGATGGTCAATTGAGCGCGGAAGAATCCGCCAAATATCTGTTCGACATAGTTCTGAAATAGGCGCACATCTGGAATCCAGACGGGCGGCAGGCGGCGCACGAAGCTCTCGACGAGCCGGTCGCCATCAAGCATCATGTAGTACGAGATGATAAGGACCAGAAAAGTATCGAAGAGAATGGTCAGGATCGAGGTGAGCAGTTGCGTCGCCGTGTTGACGGCATCGCTGGTTAGGTTCAACGTAAATTTAGGAACTTGATCGGAGATCGAGTTGACGATAGTATGAGCGTTCTTATCGGTGAAGCCGAGATGGCGTAGAGTGACGATGAGGTTAGCATTGAGGTTATTGAGGTTGGAGGGTGAAAGCGCCTGCGTCACCTCAGAGGCCAGCAGCTTGACCTGTGACTCGATGGAGGGAATGGTCAAGACGATGAGGCCAGAGACGACCACCAGCAGGGCGATATAGATCAGCGAAACGGCGAAGACACGCTTCATGTGGCGTTTCTGAAGCAAGAGCGACACCGGCTCCAAGACGAAGGCGATGATCCAGGCGAGGAAGAAGAGCAGGATAACATCACCGAGCATCACCAGGATGGACCAGATGAGATGGATGGTGAAAATCCCCAGGACGAAGACCAGCAGGCCAACCAGGAGTTGTAATGCGCGATGGCGTTCTAAGAGATCATGCGGCATATAGCGTTCGTCCTCTCGTCAATGAATCTCATTTCCTGGTGATAATTGGCCCGTTGTTTTCAGGTAGCCACAACGTAAGTCTGCCGGACATATAGCCAGTATCGTACCACAGTCACCTATGCAGCGCAGCCGATAGTGCCTATGTGGAAGGCTCAAACATCATGGGGACTCCAAGAGACATTTCTCCTCCGGTTGGTATTGACAGCCGTCGCCTTTTTTGCGTATCTTTCATCAGGCAGTAGCAAGTGCGCGACGATATGGATGAGCTACACGTCGCGCTGTGGTGAGCGTTTTTTGTTTGCGGCCTCATGGTACGCTGCTGGTAGCACACCTTGCGGGCGCTGAGAGGAGTGAGAGAGGAGCTGGCAGATGTCGAGCGGTGAAATAAAGTTGACTGTTCCAGAGCAACTCGATGCAATGAGCCAGGCGCATCGCGCGCATGGCGAGGCGGCGCATGCTGCGGCAGAGCAGGTCAATAGCGGACATCAGGCGCTTCAGGGCACAACCAACTGGAGCGGGCCGGGTTTTGACGATATTAGCGGTTTCCTGAATCAGTTCGTCAGCCATCTGCATGCCTTTGGCAATCTCAAACAGACGCTGGCCACTTCCGTCACCCAGGCCAAAGAGAATAGTGTGAACGCCAACACGACCAATGCGCAGAATCTTACCACGCAAGGGTAAGGTGCGTTGATGCCATAGTAAACGTTTCATTGCGGGGATGTGCTCAAGGAACTTGCGGGAGAAATGCAGATGACCTGGTTCATGGATCCCATGCCTGACGGCGATACTGTTCACCAAGTGGCCGCTTCAATGCGGACGGTGCAAGGCGCTTATAGTCCGCATATCCAGACGGTGCAGACGACCCACGATCAGACGGTGATTGTATGGGGTGGCAATGACAGCACCGCCCACACTCAGGTGACGACCGCCACCCAACAGGCGTCGCAGGAGCATGCGGGCTGGCTCGTCGCGCTGGCAGATACGTTTCAGGTGCTAGGAACGCTCCTCAAAATCATCTTTGTGCTTCAGATGGCCTGGCTGGCGATTCAAGCGGCAACCGTCATCTGGGGCATCTTTACGGCAGGGCTGGATGCGCTGGTGACTGAAGGGCCGGCAGCGGCGCTGGCCGTCGTCATCCAGGGAATGCGCCAGATGGTCGTCAGCCTGTTGACGGCGCTGGCGAAGGCGCTGGCGAGCCGGTTGGTGCAGGCAGGTGTACTTATCGGGGGTGCGACGGGGCTTGGCGTTGGCATCAACACCGTCGAGAGCCAGCATCTTTCAGGCTGGCAGGCGTTTTTGACGATTGCTGGTGATACGTTTACCGGCGCTGGCGCTGGCATGACCATTGACCTCGATCCACTGGCGCTGGCAGGCACAGGTGTTGGCGTTGGGCAGGTGGCAACACAGTCCGCGCTAGGAAACCCCACCGATGTGCAGAGCGCCTTCAACCTGATAACGTTCGATACGTTTGCCGCCAGTGGCTTTGATTCGGGGGACCCAGCGAATGGAGACCTGGGGCCAATAGAACGCAACCGTGATCTCTCGGATGAAGAAGCCTATCAGCAGTATCTGCAACGAATGGCTCAACAAGCTCAGACACCTGAGCAGTACATAGCTCAGGCGTATCAGACTGCTGAGAAATATGGAATTGATTTGACGGTTAACGGTGAGCCGGTGCAACTGGCGTTTGATCCGAATAAAGCATTGGAGAATCCAGGTGGCACGCCTGAAGGATATCCGCCAACCATTAACCTGGGACGTGGGGCGTTTACCGATGATAGAATGCTTGGAGGCACGCTTGTACACGAAATGGTACACATACGCCAGTTAGCAGAAAATGGGTGGGTCTGGAAAGGTCTCCCAACTGAAGTAGTGGAGCCGCCGGCCTACGCTGCGCAATATGAATGGGAAGCCTGGTTTGATGCCAACTTTGGCGGCAAATAGCGCGTCCAATTGATGTCAAGAGCGCCAGTTGCCGAAGTTAACTATTGAGTGAAGGGAA
Organism: Chloroflexota bacterium; assembly: GCA_021323855.1. Lineage (GTDB taxonomy): Bacteria > Chloroflexota > Ktedonobacteria > Ktedonobacterales > JADMIN01 > JAJPKE01. The sequence continues at coordinate 145,220 of JAJPKE010000010.1, forward strand.
GATCATATGGAAAGCCAGTTCCAGCGGGCAAAGGGGACGTGCGCCCAGGAGTTAGACGAGGCATACGCAAAAGTTATCAAGGATACGAAAGGATTTCTTAGCGTAGCCTGCCCTTGCTGCAAGCAAGAGTCATTGCGCGCATATTGGAGGCAGTTTGGCTTTGCCAGGTTGCCGGTTGAGAATGGCTACCATGAATTCCGGCGCGGAACTGGCTATCTCTGGTGCCATGCCTGCAAAACGTATGGCACATGGGACGGTCTTTTGCCGTTTTGGTGGCCGAAAGAAGATCCGTTGGCGGCGCTACGTGAGCAGGGGGCGGTCAATGATGTTGATGACTACGATGCCCACTGGGATGTTATTGCCAAAGCCATCCCCTGGCGGGAATGAGATGGATGGAGGAACAGCATCTCGAACCAGCGCATGTATATGCAAACGAACCGCTCATGTGATGGTGGGCAGGCGTATGATATCTATCTGTACTGCCGTAGCACCGGGTTGCATGCTCTCAAGCGCATTGCCATTGCCTACCACTCGCTGATGACGCCTACGGTGCAATACAAGATGCGCCAGGAACATCCAGGTTTCCTTGGGCTGAACATATCCGAGGCGCTGGCAAAAACACTCCTGGCAAGGCTGAGAGAGACGGGCGCAGATGGCGAAGTCATTGCGGCAGCGTACCACGAGCCGCTAATCAGCGTGGATGAAGCAGCGGTGTTTGCTGAACGCTATATCGAACGCCGCCGTCAGGAGCGTTTTCCTGCGTATGATTTCGAGCCAGCGCGCCACTGGCGGCAAGGAGATCGCCCGCGCTGGTGGGGATTCTTTGCGCCTTCGCCCAAGCTCCAGGACGAGGGCCATATCCCAGGAGCCATTTTTGCCAGTGTAGATAAGCTGGACGGGCATATCTGGACCTACGAGGAGCAAGAGCAACTGGCGCGGGAGCTTGGGCAACTTGAATGACGTTGCTGTGTTTCGTTTGCCAGGCTAGCTACATTGAGTAGACGGTATGCCTGATGTAGATATTCCTGATTTGGACGCACTGCTTGCAACTGACCCGTTTGTCAAACGGAGCATACTCTCTGCTGAGCAGTTGCAAGCGTTGGAGGCGAGTCTCGGTGTTACTCTGCCGCCGGATTACCGCGCGCTGGCGCTGCGCTATGATCTGGCAACTTTGGGCAGCGAAGGATTCCGGTTCGCGCCAGATCCACCGTATCTACCCCATGCTTCTGGCTATGTGCAGGCGCTGCAAGCGCAATTGGATGGGCGAAATTCGCCGTTCATGCAGCTTTTCAACATGCGGCGAGTCATCACTGTCGGTTCATACGAAGACGAGTGTATTTTGGCGCTAGCTGTGGACACAGCAATCACGGCAGCAGGCGTGACGACTCAACCGTATGGTTCCCTGTGGCTTTACGACCCAATGGACCCTGATCCTGCGCGCCGTGCGAGCGCAGTGTTTGATTTCGTCAGTTCCTCGTTCACGCAGGCAGTTCATATGATGTATTACGCAAAGTATGTCATTGCTCATGCTGCTTCAGAGCAGCCCGACGAACTGTTTGCAGCATTGCAAGCCATTGACCCTGCTATTGAGCGGCATATTTTCTGGCGCGACTGGTTGAGTATGCTAAAATGAGATGCGAATTATATCGCTAGCGAGAATCTCCGGGAGACGCAAGAGTTCTCCTTCACTGCGAAATAATGTCAATACAAGCCGCCCCTCGACGCATAGGATATCTCCTTTCTGCAAGTTATCTATCCATCTTTTGGTCAATGCAGGCTCCCGACAGATCACTTGAAAGGTATCATCACCAGTCGGCCAACCATCTTGCGTACCAGGAGCGCGGAGGTCGTACACCATTCCCCAATAGGTCTGGGGATCATCAGGGGGTGGCGGCACTGTGAGTTGGAAGCAGAGGTATTTATCTCCGCTTGGATCGTAATAATGTTCTGGATCGCCTGCAATACTGCCAATCAGCGTAATCTTGTTATACATCATCGTCCCTTTGCGTATAGATTACGAATTAGAAAGTAGCGCGGGTAATTCGCGGCGCATCAGCTTGCCGGAGGCGGTGCGCGGCAACTGCTGGACGAAGTGAACGGCGCGCGGCAGCTTGTAGCGCGCCAACTGCCTTGCTAGGTATGCCAGTATGTCCTGCTCGCTGGCTCTTTGCCCCTCGCCTAGCACGACGAATGCTATCGGCGCCTGTCCCCAGCGTTTATCCGGCGCGCCACAGACCCCGGCCTCGGCCACGGCAGAATGCCCCAGCAGCGCCGCCTCGATTTCGGCGGGATAGACATTCTCGCCGCCGGAGATTATCAGGTCGCTGCGGCGGTCCAGCACATAGAGATAGCCGTCTTCATCCAGATAGCCGAAGTCTCCGGTTGCAAACCAGCCATCATGAAACGCGCGCCGCGTCTCCTGTGGGCGCTCTGCGTAGCCCGGCGTGATCGTTGGACCGCGTAGCATGATTTCGCCTGCCTCGCCTGCTGGGAGCGCCTGGCCCTCTTCCACGATGCGTACCTGGACGGGCAGCAGTGGTCGTCCCGCTGAGCCGAGCTTGCGCAGCGCGTCTTCTGGCGACAGCGTCGTTGCCTGCGAGCAGGATTCCGTCAGCCCGTAGGTCTGCGCCACTGGAAGCTGGCGGCGCGCACAATCTTCGAGCAGCGGACGCGGCGCGGGTCCGCCGCCGAGCAGCACACAACGCAGCGTAGAGGGATAGCGCCCGCCAGCATCGTCACCACGCGCATCGAGATCAGCGAGCAGCCGTTGCAACATCACGGTGACGACTGAGATGCCGCTCACCTGTTCATGCAGCAACGCGTCGTTGATGGCAGCCGCGTCGAAACGCTCGAACATCAGCACGCGCATGCCATAGATGACGCTGCGCATTAGAATCGAGAGGCCACCAATATGAAAGAGTGGCAGGCAGGCGAGCCAGCAATCATCCGGGCGCAAGCCCAGATTGAGCGCCGAGCCGGTAGCGTTCCACCAGTGCATGCCATAGGTAATCAGCGCGCCTTTTGGTTGGCCGGTGGTGCCGGAGGTATACATGATGGCTTGCGTCGCGGCCAGATCAATCTCGCTACGTAGCGGGCTATTGGCTTCGGCCAGCGTATCAAGCGTCAGTTCGCCGTTTGCCGCCTCATGTGCCAGGGTGGCGCGGCGGAGGGCCGGAAGTTGCGCGGCGATGGCGGCTGCGGTTGTCGCCTGCGCGCCATCATGAATCAACAGCGTCGCACGAACGTCGGTGAGCTGCCAGCAAAGTTCGCTTGCCGTCAGGCGGAGATTCAGTGGCAAGAGTACCGCGCCAAGCCGGGTGAGCGCATGAACGCAGGCGGCGTAGGGCAGTCCGTTCGCGGCCAGCAACGCCACGCGGTCGCCCTCGCGCACGCCAGCAGTGGCAAGCTGGCGTGCCAGCCGAGCTGCGCGCTGGTCCAGTTCAGCGAAGGACCAGTACTCGGCGCGATCTTGAAGCGCAATACGCTGTGGGTAGTTGGCGGCGGCGCGGCTAAGCCAATCTGGTAAACTGATCTGACTCTGTTGGTTATTCTGTATACTCATGGCTGTATCTAGTGAGCGCTGCTTCATCAAGCGTGACACCCAATCCGATGTCATTGGGAACGGCCATCATCCCGTTACGCAGCGGAAGTTCCTCGATGATGAGGTCGTCGTGCAGCAGTGGTAGCGTTGCCAGCCCGCAGGCAAGCGAGACCTCTGGCATGGCCGCTGCGAGATGCAGCGTTGCCGCGACACCAATGCCCGATTCGATGGCGCTGGTCAGCACGCAGCATACATTGGAGGCCGTTGCCGCGCGGATGATCTGCTTGCTGGCAAGTAATCCGCCGGCGGTCTGCGGCTTGATGACCAGCACGTCCGCTGCTCCGGCGTCGAGGACGCGGCGTGCGCTGGCGAGGCCGGTCAACTCCTCGTCTGCGGCGATGGGCACCGGCACGCGCCAGCGCAGGGCGGACATCTCCGCCAGGCGCCCAACCGGTAATGGCTGCTCGACATACTGGATGTCTATGGGAGCGCAGGCGGTGAGTATGGCGATTGCCTCATCAAATGTCCAGCTTGCGTTGGCGTCCAGCCGCAAGGCAATCACCGGCCCGATGGCTTCGCGGATAGCCGCAATTCGTTCGATTTCGCGCGCCGTGCTGCGGAGCGCGCCTGCTTTGAGCTTGAGACAGGTGAAGCCTGCGGCCACTGCCTCACAAGCGGCGCGCACGCCGTCAGCGAGGTTGCCACCGCCGATGACGGCGTTCACCGGCACACTGGCGCGGATGGCTGCCTGTTCATCGGCGAGCAACGTCGCAAGACTGCGCCCCTCGCGCTTGCCGATGGCATCCAGTAGCGCCGTCTCCACGCCACAGAGCAGCGCAGCGGGAAAGGCGCTGCTCTGCGCATAGGTGGCAATGCTTTCAAGCGCCACTGGCGTTGGCTGGTCCGTGAGCGCAGCCGCAAGCTCCGGCACCCGCGCGAGGGCAGCGGTAAGCGATGCCGCGTCATGATATGGTAGCGGCGCGATATCGCCGTTGCCATGCGTTCCATCCGCCAGGGTGAGTGTGACGATGGCGCCATAGCGGACGATCAGCGGTCCACGGCTATTTGCGAAGGGTTGCCGTAGCGGAAGCTGATAGGGCTGCCAGCGCAGGTGCGCGATTGTCGTAGGTGTAGCCATGCTATCGTAGCCGTGCTAAGATGGCTAGGGCAGGCGCGGGAACTTCGAGAAGTCCGGCTTGCGCTTCTCCAAAAATGCCTCTTTGCCCTCGCGCCCCTCGTCGGTCATGTAATAAAGCATCGTCGCGTCGCCAGCAAGCTGCTGAAGCCCTGCCAAACCGTCGGTGTCGGCATTGAAGGCGGCTTTCAAGAAGCGCAGCGCCAGCGGACTCTTCTCCAGCAGTTCGCGCGCCCACTGTACCGTCTCTTCTTCCAGCCGATCTAGCGGCACGACAGTGTTGATGAGGCCCATATCCAGCGCCTCCTGCGCACTGTACTGGCGGCAGAGATACCAGATTTCGCGCGCTTTCTTGTGGCCGACGACCCGCGCCATGTAGGTTGCGCCCCAGCCAGCATCGAAGCTGCCGACGCGCGGACCCGCCTGCCCAAAGCGCGCGTTGTCAGCGGCGATGGTGAGGTCACAGAGCAGATGCAGCACATGACCACCACCGATAGCATACCCCGCCACCATCGCAATCACTGGCTTCGGCAGATACTTGATGACACGCTGGAGATCGAGCGCGTTCAGCCGGGGCACGCCATCGCTACCGACATAGCCGCCGCTGCCGCGCACGCGCTGGTCGCCACCGGAACAGAACGCTTTGGTGCCCGCGCCCGTGAAGATGACGACGCCAATCTCTGGGTCCTCACCGCAGCGTGTGAAAGCGTCTATCAGCTCGTTCAGCGTCTCCGGACGAAACGCATTATGCACCTCTGGCCGGTTGATGGTGATTTTGCCCATGCCTTCGGCCTTCTCGAAGATAATATCCGTGTACTCACGGACTGGTTTCCACTCGACGCTCATGACTCTGCTCCTTTGCCCCTCACTCCTGTCCTCTCTCCTCGCAAGGAGAGGGGTGGCCGCAAGGCCGGGGTGAGGACTCTCACTATTGTTCCAGACAAAACGCCAGCACCAGTTGATCGAACTGCGCAGGCTGCTCGAAATGGACCGTGTGCCCCGCATCCGCGACGATGTGCAGGCGGACGTCTGGTAGCTGCTCTGCCATCTCGCGGGCAATGTCGCAATATTTGGTGTCCAGCGCGCCAGCAATCAGCAGTGTTGGTAATGTAAGCTCCGAGAGCTGGCTGTGTAACGCCGGTTGCGAGCCAGTGCCAACGCCGCGTAGGCTGTTTGCCAGTCCCACCGGGTTGTTGCGCAGCCGTTGATTGCGCAACGCCGCCCGCCGCTCTTCGGGTAGCGCGCGCTGGCTGGCGAAGAGCGGCAGACCCTCCCAGTAGGCGACGAAAGGGGCAATGCCGTCGCGTTCGATGCGGTCGGCGAGCGCGGCATCGCTGGCGCGGCGTGCAGCGCGTTCCGCTTCACCGGCCAGCCCAGGCGACGCGCTTTCCAGGATCAGCGCGTGGAAGAAGCCGGAGAACGCCGTGTAGAGCGCGATGCGTCCGCCCATCGAATAGCCAAGCAAGGTTGCCTCGCCCTCGCGCACACCAAGCCGGGCAAGCGCTGCCAGGATGTCTTCACTGCACCGCTCGATGGCATAACGCGCCGGGTCCGCTGGCGCATCAGACTGACCGTGGCCGAGCATATCCAGCGCGATCACACGCTGTCCAGCCGCCGCGAAGGTGTCGAGATGCTCGCCCCAGCCTGCGGCGCTGCCGGTGAAGCCGTGCAGCAAGACCAGCGTGCCGCGCTGGGTTCCGCTCGCCTCGCGCTCCTCCACATTCAGGTGCACACCGTTGACCTCGACCAGCCGCGACGTCATTACCCTTCCTCGCCTTCCAGCGCAACGATGCCGCTCTCCTGAAGTGCCCGGTTGACTTTTTGCCAGAGTTTGCGGTGCAACAGCACATTGGCGGCGCGTTCGGTCGGCACCTCGATGACGTGTAAACCGCCATCCTGCCAGCTCGCTTGAATGGCATGGCGAAACGCATCCCAGGTCTGCACTCGCTGGAAGCGCCCGCCGTACATGTTGACGGCATGGCTGAAATCCAGGCCAGTCGGCGTACCGAATAACTGCTCGAAGTGTTCGGGATAGCCAGCCTGCGGCAGAAAGGAGAAGATGCCGCCGCCATCGTTGTTAACCAGGATGATCGTCAGATCGAGATGATGCAGGCGCGCGGCCAGCAGTCCGTTCAGGTCGTGATAAAACGAGAGGTCGCCAATGACCAACACTGCGCGCTCGCCATGATGCGCGGTAGCCGCTGCTGCGCTCATGCCCAGCGCAGTGGAAACGACACCATCAATGCCGTTGGCGCCGCGATTACCAGCTACCTGAATTGCGCCAGCGCCACCCCAGAAGAAAGTGTCCAGGTCACGCACTGGCATGCTGTTGCCTGCGAAGAGGATCGCATCTTCTGGCAATAGCTGCGCCAGTTCCATGAAAATGCGCCCCTCGAAACGCTCTGGAAGCGCCTGCATGGCATCGCTCAGCGTTTGCCGCGTCTGCGCTTCGGTGTGTCGCCAGAGCGATTCCCATTCCGAGAGCGATGGCATGAGCATGCCGCTCTTCTCACGCCTGTTGAATGTGCAGGCGACGCGCAGATCACGGCAGAACGCCACCGGATCGGTGTGTAGCATCTCACCGGCCAGTTGTGTTGGCTCGTTCCAGTCGCCGTTCCCATCTATGATGATCTGGCGGCAGGCGGCGTGACGCTTGAGATAGAGCAGCAGCGGCTTCGAGGTGGGCATGGCGCCGAAACGCAGCACAATTTCCGGCGCATACTGCTCGACAAAGGCGTCAGAACGTAGAAACGCATCATAGCTCGTGATGAGTGTCGCCTGGTGTGCATGTGACTGCGGCACCCGTAGTTGCGAGAGCGGGTCTGCCAGCAGCGGATAGCCAAGCGTCCGTGCCAGGAGCAGCAGCGGCTCGACAAGGTTCGTATCGTATTGCGGGCCGACGACGATCAGGCCGCGCGGTGTGGCGCTCAATGTGGCAAGTAGTTCGGCCAGCGCATCGGCGGATGGCCCCGCCAGCGGAGCATCGCTGACCAGCGTATAAGGCGCATCGTTTGGGCGACCATCCCAGGCGTTCGCATCGCGCTGCTCGATAGGCATGAGCGGCCCCGGCTCCGGCGTCAATGGCTCGCGCAGGGGGAAGTTCAGGTGAACCGGGCCAGAGGGAACGGCGCGCGCCAGCGCCACCGCGCGGTCTGCCAGCGTGCGGATGTAGCGTAGTGACTCGTTGGTCGCCTCCGGCAGCGCAGCCTCCAAGTACCATTTGATGTGCGCGCCATAGAGCCGGTTCTGGTCAATCGCCTGGGGTGCGCCGTTCTCGCGTAGTTCGTGTGGCCGGTCGGCGGTCAGCACCAGCAGCGGCACATGCGTCAGATGCGCCTCGATGACGGCGGGGTAGAAGTTTGCCGCCGCCGTTCCCGATGTGCAAAGCAGCGCCACCGGCTCTTGAAGGCGCTTTGCCATGCCAAGCGCGAAGAAGCCCGCCGAGCGTTCATCAACGTGCATCCAGACGCGCACGCCGGATTGCTGCGCCAGCGAGAGCGCCAGCGGCGTGGAGCGTGAGCCGGGGCAGACAACCGCATGGCGTATCCCCGCGCGCCGTAGCTCATCCACGAAGGCGCCGGTATACGCATAGAGCGTGTTGGCTGGTTCTGGTCTCTGCTGGTAGTCGCCCGACATGGTTGCTCTCTTTTAGTCCTCTCCGCCAAGACTGCGCAGCATCACCTGGAGCTTCCAGCAGGTCTCGTCGTATTCGGCCTGTGGCTTCGAGCCTGCCACAATGCCACAACCGGCAAAGAGTGTCGCCCGGTCGCCTTCGATCAACGCCGAGCGTAGCGCCACGGCAAACTCGCCGGAGCCATCTGCACCGACCCAGCCGACCGGACCGGCATACCAGCCACGGTCGAACCGCTCGATGCGGCGAATCTCTGCCAATGCTACGTCGCGTGGGTCGCCAGCGACGGCAGGTGTTGGATGGAGCGCGGCGGCGACATCGAGCGCCGTGACGCCGGGAAGGAGTTCGCCGGTGATCGGCGTCAGCAGGTGTTGCACATTCGGCAGCCTGAAGAGCTGCGGCTCTTCTGGCGCAGAGAGTGAACGAGTGAGCGGCTCCAGCGCCCGGCGAATCATCGCCCCCACTACCTGGTGTTCGTTGCGTGTCTTGGTCTGACGGCGTAGCGCCTCGCCCAGGGCGTCGTCCTCGGCGGGTGATGCGCCGCGCGGAGCGGAACCTGCGAGCGCCATCGTCTCGACGCGCCCATCTACCACGCGCGCCAACTGTTCCGGCGTCGCGCCCAGGAATGTGCGCCGCTCACGACGCAGCGCGAAGATATGCGCGTCTGCATACTGTTCACGTAATTGCCGCAAGGTCGGAGCCGCTACAAACGGCTCCGTCGCCTTTGCCTCCACACTGCGCGCCAGCACTACCTTGCGATACGCGCCGCGCTGGATGGCCGCCGTCGCCGCTTCGATCATCTGCCACCAATCGCTTTGGGGCTGAAGGTTGCGCGTGGTGAATTGGAGCGGTTGCGTAGCGAATCTTTGCTGTTCCATTGCAGCGGCAAGGCGATCCAGCAGCGCAGTGAGGCGCAGTGCCTCGCGCTCTGCATCATCATCTGCGCCGACGAGCGCATTGAGCGTCAGGCTGCACTGCTTGCCTATGGCGCTGATGTGTAGCTGCGGCAGGATGAGCAAGCCGTTGGGAAAGCCGTCCCAGCGATGGCTGCGCGGTGAGGCCGGATCGAAGGCGAAGCCACCGAAGCAGCGCGGCCCCGCGAGTTCAGACGAATCCCCATAACTGCCAGGCGCGATGTCTATCTGCGCGTGTTCGAGCATGTGATGCCACTGGCTGGCAGCCCCAGCGATATGCTCTCCCTCAATCGTTGCCGCCGCGCCGATGCCAGCCATAGCCTGTTGCGCGCGCGGATGCGCCCAATAGAAGGCGGTATCACATTCGAGCGTTTCTGCTGCCGCGAACAGCGCCAGCGTGTCAGCGAGCGGCGATGCCTGTGTGAAACTGGCGAGTACGCTGCTTTGTGTGGCGCGCGCCTGCCGTTGGGCTGCGCGCAGGACGGCGAGCAGCGCCGCGTGGTCAACATGCAATGAATGAGCGGCGGATGGCAGATGAAGATCAATCATGACCGCCGCTCCGTCGCCTCTGCTCGTTCTGCTAGATCGGCAGGCGTTGCGCCGACCGAGCGCAGCAGCAACAGCCGCAATTGTGGCAGCACTGTTTCGAGTTTCTCAGGCTTGCCGATCACCAGCCAGCGCACCACCAGTTCATTGATGGCGCCGAACCAGGCCCAGGAGACGGTTTCGGTGTCCATCGGCGCGATGGCGCCAGCCGCGACTGCACGGTCCAGATAGCGTCGGATCATGGCGGCGAAGTAGCCGCGCGTGTGCATCAGCTTCTCGTCGAAGCCGTGCCCCAGCCCAACCGCCTCCACCAGCAAGATTTTGCTGAGCTTGCGGTGACGCGAGAAGGTTTCGAGCACGGTGCGCAGTGCGGCGTCCATCTGCGCCATTGGATCGGTCTCATTGGCAATCGCGCGGTCCACGGCGCTGGCGAGTTTAGGCACTAGCGCATCAATCAATGCCAGGAAGATGCCCTGTTTGTTGGGGAAGTGGAAGTAAAAGCCACCTTTGGAGCTATCCGAGGCGCGAATAATATCCTCGACAACCGCGCCGTGATAGCCTTTCTCCGCAAAAACTTCTTCAGCAGCGTCTAAAAGACGCTGGCGGGTCGCCTCTTTGTCACGGGTGGCCGCAACGCCACCATGTGCCTGCCTACCGCTGTGTACGCTGGCTTCGCTCGTCTCGTTGGTCATGTTGTTTTCATCGCCTCATCAGGGAGTGCCGCTGGATCACAAACCATACCGACGCTCCGGTCTGTTAGGAATTGTAGGCGCAGCGGGACGCCAGGGTCAAGACGAGGCATGGTGTGGCATGGTGTGGCATGGTGTGGCAAGACAAAGCGACGGGCGATGTCGTACACTGGCGTGGGGCCGGTAGATGGCTGGCGCATGCTAGTGGTGACGGGAGCGTGGACGGTGAGCGAGAACAGGTTTGACGCAGAACCATCATTGCAAGAAGAGACGCGGGCAGCGCGCGGGCGCACACTGGAATTGATTCTGAGTGTGGTGATTATTTCGGCGTTTCTGGGGCTGGCGATCAACCTGGGTTCGACGTTGCTGATTCAGAAGCTCTCCAACACGCAGGTCATCTTGCTGATGGTCGGCAGCGTGGTAGCGGCGGCGCTGGCGCTCCTGGCGCTGATACCACGTATCTCCACGAGCATCCGTGAGTTCCACGACGAACTGGAAATCCTCATTCCGCTGCTGGTCTCCGCCAAAGATGTAGAAGTGCTGCAACTGGACTATTACAACGAGGTGGTGGACATCCTCAAGCCTGCGCTGGCGCGGCGTCCGGCGGAAGACCGCGAAAAGATCGCCGCTGCATTTCAGAAGCTGGCGCAGGGGAAGGGCAGAGGTGAGGTCGCTTCGTTCGCGTTGGAACTGGTGCAGTTTCTCTTTGCGGTTCATGTCGTCAAGGATTCGCGCAGCATGCTGAGTCGCGACGCCATCTACAGGAAGTTGCGCAGCGTCGCTTTTGCCCAGCCGGCCATTGTGCTGGGTGAGTGGAGCGACCTCGCCGCGCATGCCAAACACAATCACTATATGGCCTACCAGACGCAGGAGGTGCCGGCCAAAACTGTGCTGCCAGATCGCATTGATCTGACATTGCCACATATCTCCTCGCAGTTTCGCGGTGAATTGAAGGCGCAGAGCAGATGGGCGCCTGACACGCAATATGTCACGCTGCTGACCGCCGGTTCCAAACGCGACACGGCGCTGCGGGTGATGGCGCTGACCGAATATAGCGAATATGGTCTGCCACGGGTGAATGCGCCGCATCGTGGACAGATTGCGCGTTGCATTATGCGCAATAGCCGCGATCAGCGCATCCGGGCGCTGGCGCGCGAGGAAGAGGCGCTGGCCGGGCAACTCAAAGACAAAGGACAATCCTCTTCTGCTACATCTACAGACGCCAACCCACAAGAAGTTGTCGCGCAGTACACAGAGGTCTATAACCGTGTCTATAACGGCAACCAGCGACCACACCTGCTGCGCATCTTCGTGCGGCTGGATGGCTCATTTCGCATTCGACTCTTGAGCAGCGAGCGCCGCCAACGTGGACACTATGCCTGGGGTGTGGCGCTCTCCACGCTGCTGGGGCAGCTCGATATTGAGGTGTTTCTGGCAACGCTGAAGGAAGTTGGGCAGAAGGTGCCGCGCCAGATCGCCAACTAAACAAATAGCAATGAGTATCAATGAGTATCATGGAGCGTCTGATGAACTGTCAAGTGGCGAATAGCCGATGACCTGGCGCGCATGTTCAATATCCATGAAGCGATGTGGATTATTGGAAATGCCGTAAAAGATGTCAAAGCGCACATGGGTCGCTTCCAGGCAGCGTTCGACCATCTGCGCAAAATCACGCTTGCTTTGCCAGGTAGTGCGCGCCCGTTCGTAGCGCAGCGCTTCGCTAGGCAGCCAGGGGTTCATCTGTGCGACAGAAGCGCCCGTTGGCGAGTCTTCGCGGTTGATCGTGCCAATGCGCAGGCAGATCACTCGCATCCCATGCTGATCCGCATAGAAGCGCCCCAGGGATTCGCCGAAGCACTTGCTGACTCCATACAAACTATCAGGCCGTGGCAACGTGTTCTGGGTGAGCGAGGCGTGATCGCGGCGGTAGATATCAGGCGCTTTCTCCATTTCATAGCCGCCGACGGCATGGTTTGAGCTGGCAAAGATGATCTGTTGCACGCCCGCCCGATGCGCCGCCTCAAAGACCGTGTACGTGCCGATAATATTGTTGTGCAGCACGTCATTCCATGTTGACTCTACCGCTGAACTTCCGGCAAGATGCACGATGGCATCTATTCCCTGGCAGGCTTGCTCCATTGCCTCCATATCGGTGATATCGGCGACGACGGTGGGGAGGCCAGGCAGAGGCGCCCGCGTCAGGCGGCGGACGGTGTATCGAGATTCGAGCGCCGTACTCAAATAGGCGCCGATGAGACCCTCTGCTCCCGTAACAAGCACCGTTTTGCTCATTTCTCAACGCTCCTCTCACACTAACCTTCACGCTCTTGCCGTTATGGATAGTGTGTACTTGGCTATGCAGGCTATGCAGCGATGGTCAGTCGAAGCGCACGATAAGTTCATCCAGCGGACGGCGCGGGCGGCGTTTGGGTTCGCGCGCCGCATAGCCGACGGTGATGAGCGCGTGAGGGATCAGGCTGCTATCCAGTTCGAGCGCAGCGCGCACCGTATCCGGGCAGAAGAGTGGCGCACACATCCAGCCGCAGTCCAGGCCGAGCGCATACGCTGAGAGCAGCAGATTTTGTATGGCAGCGCCCAAACTCTGAATCGCCATGATCTCCTCTGCATGCTGGCGGTCTGGGTCTGGATACTGGTCGAGGTCTTCCAGATAGAGGCAGACCAGCACGATGGCGGGCGCGGTGCGGATGCGTTCATGCGACTTCTCCAGCCGTAGTTGGATGATTTCTTCCGGCTGGCCGTCCATCGCCAGCGTTCGCTTCCATTCCTCGCCCATTGCGTCTGCGAGCAGATGCTTTGGCTCGTTGCGCGTCAGGACGGCGAAACGCCAGGGTTGGCGTCCGTGCGGCGAGGGCGCCCACTGCGCCGCCGCTAGCATCATTTCCAGCGCGCGCCGTGGTACCGGGCGTTGCTGGAAGGCGCGCACCGAGCGGCGGCCACGCGCCAGCGGCAAGAAGTTCACTCCGCGCCCAGGTTGCAGCCAGATATTCTGTCTCTCCTGGTCATTCTGGCTGGCATTGGCCTCTTGCGATTCGTCAGGCGCGTCTAGCGCCGGTCCCCACGACACAACCCGTTCAGGCGACAGCGCGATGACCGGCATTTCTTCAAGGTTCATCGCCCGGTACTGCACGTAACGGACACGCAGCAACTCCACTGCGCGTGCATGCTCCGGCGCACCCGGCTCAATCACTTCGGCCCGTCCCTCGACCAGCACGTAGCCCAGGCGTGACCAGTCATCGTCGTAGCGGTCAATCAATAGCGTCGCCTCGTGCCGCGCCTCAATATTGCGCACACGCCGCAGGTGGCGCGCGGCAATGCGTTTTGGCTTCTCATCGAGCGGCGAATAGAACTGTGCGCCATCATACGCATAGCAGACCGGCACAGCGGTGGGATGCCCCTCTGCATCAGCGGTCGCCAGCCGCGCTACGCGCTGCGCCCGGACAAATGCCTCCTCGCGCTCAGTTAGCCGTGTTCGCTTTCCCACGTCCGGTACTTCTCTCTGATTTCTCGGTATTTGTTGACAGAACTAACTTTATGCGCCATATCACTCGCTTTTGGTACTATGCCGCAATCATCGCGTCAGTTGGAAGAGGGACAACTGTGGGCAGGCGGTAAATATACCTATTGCGCCCCCTTCGTGGAATGAGTACTATCAACTAAACACTTTTGGCAAAGCTATTGAAAGACTGTTGAAACCTGCATGCGCCGCTAGGCGCTCTTGATCGGCGGGCCAACAATGCCTTCTGCGCAGCCGAGCGTCATCAAGCGCCGTGTACTCAGAATGTTGCTGCCATTGGATAATGGGCCGCAAGAGATACGCGCGCTCGACGGGCTGCGCGCCATCGCTGCGTTGAGCATCGTCGTTTTCCACTCCTATCAAACGGCTAACCTTGCACAAACGTCCTGGGGAAGCAAGTTCTTCGATCAAGCCTATTTTTTGGCCACTGGGGTGCATCTTTTCTTCGTACTTTCCGGGTTCCTCCTTTTCCTCCCGTATGCTAGAGCAATGTTACATGCCAAACCTCTGCCTTCGGCGCGGCAATTCTATCGGCGCCGCGCATTACGCATTTTGCCGGCCTATTGGGTTTGTCTGCTAGTGCTGGCGATCATAATCCCCGCAACATTTAGCGGTCTGACCTTCGCAGAAGACATGTTGACGCATATCACGCTGATTCATGATTACTTTCCCTCCTTCAATCGTGATATCGAGGGACCATTCTGGACGCTGGCGGTTGAATGGCAGTTCTATCTTCTTCTGCCAGTCATAGGAGTTGTCATTGCCCGTATTGTCGGCGTTTCGCGTTCGATTGGACGTATTGCCGCATGTATCGGCGGTCTCATCGGACTGTCGCTGACGATGCGCGTGATCGGTACGCTGCTGATGGCGTATCTGCCATCTTTCCATGGCATCATCGCTACTATTGGCCAGATCATTACCCTCCTCATTTTGGGATCACAGGGAAAGTTTCTCGAAGTATTTGCTGTAGGGATGTTGTGCGCAACCCTCTACGTTGCTACCATTGAAGAACATATGCTCTCTGCTATTCATTTACGCCGCTTTTCCTGGTTCTTGCTGGTCGAGGCCATTGTTTTGCTTGGTGTCCTGACGCCTTTCTGGTATGACACTGTGCCCGAATATGTTCCTGGTGGTCGTTTGGGATTTGGGCTTATCGCGCCGCTCTACGTTGGTCTTGGCTATGGCGCGCTCCTCTTGGCAATCGTTTGGGGTGGCAGGCTTATTCACACGCCATTTGAGTTTTATCCCTTACGCTTCATTGGCCTGATCTCATTTAGTCTCTATATGTGGCATCTTCCTATCACCCGTCCGTTGATTCCTGCTCTGGAGAGCATCGCTCTCGGGTGGCGTCTTCCGCTAGCCTTTCTCGTGGCGTATCTCTCCTATCAGTTGGTGGAGCGGCCCTTCCTCAGCCGCCGCCACAAACATGAGCGCATTGCGATGCTATCTGCGATTCCGCCACTTCCGGCTGAGAAAGTGATAGGTGCAGACTAGAACCAATGATGAAATACCTGCGCATCAACACCGCCGTGTTGTCCATAAAGCGCATGCTCGTGCGTTATATCTGATGAGTGCTGTGTAGCCGCTCGTTCCCTGGATGTCCGCCCTGTCTGTCCTGCCTTATACACCGCCCCTGGTGTATTGACAGATCATCTACTTGCCTGTATGCTAGCGAAGCGACACGGCAATAGAGGCGGACATGTGAGAGCGATATGGGAGATGGATATGCCAACAAAGCAGTCGGCACGACTGTTGAAACAGGATACTCTAGGAAATGGCAACAAGGGCGCCGGTCACCTGGTCTTCAGTATCTTCAAGCGGCGTCCGGTTCGTATCAGTCTGATTGTCATTCTGTTAGTATCGGTAGCCGGGGCGCTGGCTATTTATGTGCTGCCGGCGCATGCGGGTACGAAAACCGCGCAAGCCACCCTCTACGGTCCAGATAATGCAAAGGTGCTGGCTGCCGTTCAGGCGGCGCAGTGGCCTCAGCAGAAAAACAATTGGTGTGGCGTGGCAACGATTGCCGCCATCGCCCAGTTTCGGGGTCAGGCAATCTCGCAGCAGAATGTCGCTGATTATCTGAATAGCGCGGCGGCGGTGAGTATCTGGGGGACTCCAGGCTCCTCACCAACCGCCTGGGGACCGGCGTTCAAGGCAGATATCGCGCGTGATGTTGGCACGGACCCGCGTTCGCTGGCGACTGGCCTGAGCGCCGAAGGGCAAGGGCATTACCATCAGCTTGTCGCGTTGAATGGTAGTTATGACGCTACGCTTCATCTCGTCGCCGACCTTGTACGCACGCAGGAGCCGATCAGTGTCATCGTCTATCATGGTCTTCATTCGGTGCTGGTCAGCGGCGTGGAGGCGACGGGAGATCCCGTCACCAACCCTGGCAGCATCACCGGCCTGGAAGTATGGGACCCCGGCTATGGCATTCCCAACGGCAATATTCAGAATGCCCAGGAAGTGCTGGTGCCGCTGAACACCTGGCTGACGAATCAGTACTATTGGGGGTCGCCCTATAGCGCCAATTATTTTGGCTCTATCGCCGCTGATCCCGACCCCTCGGTCGGTACCCCATACACCTATGACCCGACGCAGAGCGACAATGGGCATCTCTGGATTGGGCACTATGTCTATTTCCGGCAGGACGCCTCAACTGATCCATCACTGAACGTGACGACCGACTGGGCTTTCAGCCAGGCCGGCGCATTGATCGAAGGATTCCATGGCGAAGTGCCGTCGGGCTACACCGGCCCCATCACCTCGATTCCCAATCCGTTCACCATGAATGACAATAGCATTGATGCGCCGGCTTTCTGGTCGGAATCCGCGTATCCGCCAGTGGCCAACTCGTCGTTTGCTCCTGTCAGTGTGTTGGCCTGGGCGGGCACTGATAGGGCGCATAGCCTCAATGTGGAAACGTCCAACGACGGCATCCACTACACGAATAAAATCACGTTGGGCGATAACTCGTTTGCTCGTCCTAGCATCCTTGTCGTGCCAGTGAACACTACCAACGTGGTCATCATGGCGTGGGCGGGCAATGACCGCAATCACTCGCTCAATGTCATGTACGATGTGTACGGCGCGCGTAAGAAAGTGACCTTCGCAGAATACACCCCATTCGCGCCATCGCTGGCCTATTTCGGCGGTCAGGTGTGGATCGCCTGGGCGGGCACCGACGCGAATCACACGCTAAATGTGCGGGCGTTAGGTCCGCAGGGGCTTGTGCCGGGCGTCAAGACGACATTGTGGTCGCATGATAGCGGCTCGTCTCCCGATCTGGTGGCCGATCCACATGATAGCCAGATGTTGCTATCCTGGCAGATGAGTGGCTCTAACCATCCCAACTTCATGCAATCGGCGAATGGAACGACCTGGACGGCGGGATTGGCTGCTCCATCGTCGGGCACGACCGGCTCTACACCCAGTTTGATGGCGCTCAACCCGGCGCAGACGAATATGCCAGAATATTATTGGGCGTGGACGGGCACCAATTCTTCGCGTACCGTGTACATCCAGATGACGAGTACGCTGAATACCTGGTCTTCGCCGATTGTTGCGCTGCCGGAGGCCGCGACAGGTGCGCCATCGCTTGGTTTTGCCGGTCAGGCGCGCCAGATTCTGATCGTCTGGACGGGCACCGATAGCGGCCATCACCTGAACGTGGCAATTCTCCCAGTCTAAAGGTCTAAGGATAACAGAATGGCATCTAAGGTTCGACAATGGCCCGGATGGTCTGGTGGTGCTCACCGGAATGGCACCAATGCGCGCAGGATGAGATGGCGTTTGATGCTCGTCATGGCTGTGCTAATGTCCATGTTGTTATGGGCAATGGCAGCGTGTGGCGGGCCATCATCTGGCGGCACTACCCCGGCAACGCAGCCTGGTATCAGCGCCAATCCGCCAGTTTCGCCAACTGTGATGACGAATACGCCGACGGTTACTCCTGCGCCAGCGGGATTCCAGGCTGATTTCACTGAACAATACACCGCCGTCGCCTGTTCCGGCAACCAGCCGACGGGTTCGGTCTGCGTCACAACTCATGGGTCGGGGCAGGTCAACAACGGAGGGAGTAGCCTGGGCAACGCATCGCTCAGCCGTACCTCCGTCTATGCGCCCGGTGGAACTGACTCGTGTGGGTCCGCGACAACCAATGGAACGTTGACGCTGGCGACGGGTGATACGATTACCTTCCGGGCGACCGGCACATTTTGCCGCGCTACCCAGGTGGCAACGTTCACCTATACGATCACAGGTGGCACGGGCCGGTATCTGAATGCGAGCGGGAGCGGAAAAATACAGGTGCCTACTCCACAATCGAGCAGTTCTGGCACGGAAAGCTGGACTGGGACTCTTCTTCCATAGCGCCAACAGGTGATCTGCTATCCTCAGGCGCCGTCATAAGCGATAATGGGAGCGTCTGACATGGTATCTGCTCGCCAGAGCAGTTGCTCCTCGTGCCTTAACTGCGTATGACTGTGTATGAGAAGGTAGTCATGCCGCTTCATTAGATATTCGTTACCATCAATACGAGCTGTAGAGAGGATAGCGAGAAGCGCCAATTTGCATGAGAGTCAGGAAGAGGTAGATTTGAGCAGGCAACTGGGCGATGTCTGGTCAAAAGTCCGAACCAGGCTTTTGCCGATGGATAATGGGCCGCAAGAGATCCGCGCGCTTGATGGCTTGCGCGCCATCGCTGCGTTGAGCATTGTCGCATTTCATACCTATCTGACCGCTAAGCTAGAGTACAAGCCATGGGGTCCGATTGCATACAATTTTGCGTACTTCCTGGCTACTGGCGTCCACCTTTTCTTTGTGCTGTCTGGCTTTTTGCTATTCCTGCCTTATGTTCGAGCGATGTTGCATGCCAGATCTCTCCCCTCCGCCAAACGATTCTATCGGCGGCGCGCGCTCCGCATTTTGCCTGCATACTGGGCCTGTCTGACGCTGCTCTTGTTCCTGGCGCCGTCCGCCTTCAAAGGACTATCGCTAGCGCAAGATATCGGCGTGCATGTGATTTTGGTCCATGATGATTTCCCGCGTTTCGCTCAGGACCTAGATGGCCCATTCTGGACGTTAGCGGTGGAAGTGCAGTTTTATGTCGTCCTTCCGCTGCTGGCTTTTCTGACGTCAAAGCTGGTGGGCGCCTCGCGTTCGTTGGCACGCCTGGCTATAGGTGTCGGTTGCATCATTGCCACCGCTCTTTTGGTGCGCACGGCAGATGCCGTTATTATGACGGGTATTCCTACATTCAGTGGCATAACGGGAACGATTGCTCGTGTATTCGTGCTGATTACGATGGGGTCGTTGGGGAAGTTTCTCGAAGTTTTCGCGGTGGGGATGCTCTGCGCCACCCTCTACGTTGCTACGGTTGAGGAGAAAATGTTCTCCCCCAAACAGCAGCACCGGCTAGCGTGGCTCCTTCTGGGCGAAGCCGTTGTTCTATTGGCCGCGCTGGTTCCATTTCAAACGTTTGCTTCATCTCGCTATGCTCCGGGTACGGTGATAGGCTTTGCAGGCGTCACGATCCCCTTTTTCATTGGTCTTGGCTACGGTTCGTTGCTGCTGGCGATTGTGTGGGGAAATAAGTTCATTCGCGCGCCTTTCGAGTTCTATCCTTTGCGTTTCATCGGCCTGATCTCGTACAGCCTCTACATGTGGCATCTTCCGATCATTCACCCATTGATTCCGGCTCTGGCCAGTCTTACTCTCAAGTGGCGCGTTCCGCTGGCCTTTCTCGTTGCGTATCTCTCCTATCAGTTGGTGGAGCGGCCCTTCCTCAGCCGCCGCCACAAGAATGAGCAGGCCAAAGAGAATCCCGCCGCGCTGCCGGTTGCCGATGAGCCTGCACTTGCCGTTGGCCAGGGCACGCCATAAGTGGTTGATGAAAGCCATTTTACGCCCGCTCATTTGCGCTCCTACGTTTGCCATCTCCTGTGCTACAATGCGAGTAGTATGCTCGCCACTGCTGCGGCATGTGCAGCGGTGGGACAATAGTTCTCAACGGTCTGTGATGCGATGTCACGCGATTCGGGGAGAATTGGACCCTATTTTGCGAGCGTATGCTGAAGAGACCTGCGATTTCCTCGAATTCGCGGAGCTATGATGTACCGACCTGTACACGAGATATGTGATGAGTTCAAGGAGACGCGGCATGTCTGACCACGCCACAGAACATCCAGCCAGCCGCACCCCAGTGCAGGCGCTTCCGCAGAGCGACGCGCAGGCGATCACCGACATCATTGTGCCGCCGTGCCTCATCGCCGGGTCTGCGAGTGAAGTGCTGGCGGGTGAGATTGCGCGCCGGTTGGATATGCCCTTGCTGGAACGGTCCATCGAGCGTTTTCCCGATGGCGAGATCAAGATACGGCTGGGCAGCAGTGTACGCGGGCACGATGCCTATATCATCCAATCTACTTGCGAGCCGGTCAACGAAAACCTGGTCGAACTGTTCCTGATGATTGATACGCTCTGCCGAGCCTCTGCCAGCCGTCTCACCGTCGTTATTCCCTACTATGCCTATGCCCGGCAGGACCGCAAATTCGTGGGCCGCGAACCCATCTCTGCGAAGTTGGTGGCGAATTTGTTGACGGCGGCGGGCGCGCATCGTATCGTCGCTGTGGACCTGCATAGCCCGGCGATTCAGGGATTTTTCGACATCGGCATGGACCACCTGACGGCGATTCCGCTGCTCTCGCAATACCTCAAAGAGCGGATTCCACGCGACAGCGTGATCGTTTCGCCGGATACCGGCGGCGTGAAGCGCGCCGACCTCTTCGCACGGTCGCTCGATCTGCCCATCGCCATTCTGCACAAACGACGGGCCAATGCGCTCGAAGTGGAGATTGCCGCTGTGATTGGCGATGTACGCGGCAAGCACGCCATCATCGTAGATGACATCGTGGCCACCGGCGGCACGATTCATCAGGCGGTGGACACGTTGGTAGCGGCGGGCGCGCACCCGGATGTACGTGTGGTAGCGACGCATGGCGTGCTGGCTGGCAACGCGCCGGATGTCTTGCGACATCCGGCAATCGCCGAGATCGTCGTCACCGATACCGTGCCGGTGCCGGAGCGGGTGCGCGCTGCCTTGCCGGGGCTGCATATCGTCTCGGTGGCTGATCTGCTGGCGAATGCTATCGAGCGGCTGCATAACGGGCTATCGTTGAGTGCGCTCTTCGCCCACGATGCTGCGCCACCGATCTAGCCGTCAAACTCAGAGAGATGCGACGGAGAATCAGTCTATCGGCTTCCTAGCGAAAGATATCGGGCGCTATAATGCGAACTGCTGAATAGAAGGCACTGACGAAATGAGGGTGAGATGGTCGCAGGTGAGAACACGCCGCAGAGCGATTGGTATGAGACGGTACGCGAGTTGACGCTGCGGCTGGTGCATATCAACAGCGTCAGCCCCGGCGCGGGCGAGACGCAGGTTGCCGAAGAGGTGGTGCGCCTGCTCCGCGAAGGTGGCTTCGACGATGCCTACACCGATATGGGCCTCGACCCCATCGAAAACGATCCACATCAGCGCAAGAACGCCTACGCCTTCCTTCAGGGAACGAGCAAACGCACAGTGGTGCTGCTCGGCCACATAGATACCGTCGAGACGGCTGATTATGGCGCGCTCGAACCCTTCGCGCTGGACCCCGAGGCGCTGGCGGAGCGGCAGGCGCAACTGGCGGCTATGACGCCGGGACTTCAAGAAGACCTCGACGCCTACCCCGGCGATTGGATGTTCGGACGCGGTGTGATTGATATGAAAAGCGGCGTCGCGGCCAATATCGCAGTGTTACGCAGGCTGGCGGAACAGGCGCGCACAGAGCAGCCGGCGCTTTCGGTGGTGTTGCTGGCAACGCCTGATGAGGAGAACGAGTCAGCAGGGGTGCTTCAGGCGGTGCGTTTCTTGCTGCGCCTGCGCGAACGCTACGGCTTGGAGTATGTGGGCGCGATCAACACCGACTATACGACCTCGCTCTATCCTGGCGATACGCATCGCTATTTCTATACCGGCACCATCGGCAAGCTGCTGCCGAGCTTCTATGTTATCGGGCGCGAGTCGCATGTTGGCGATCCCTACGACGGCCTGGACGCTAACCTGATTATGGCCGAACTGGTGCGCGATCTCAGCATGTGTGAGGACCTGTGTGATATGGTGCGCGGGCAGATGACGCCGCCGCCGGTGACGCTGCATGCTGGCGACCTGAAGGAACGCTATAACGTACAGATTCCCTTCACCGCCCACTTCTACCTGAACGTGTTGACCTTTACGACGCGGCCCAATGAACTGCTGCGGCGGCTACAGTATCGCGCCGAAGCCTCGCTCGCGCGGGTGTTGCAGCGTGTGGACGAGTCCGAGCGACGCTGGCTGGTGGCGATGGGCGAGACGGGCCGGGCGCTACGCCTCTTGCCGCGCACGGGACGTGTGCTGTCCTATGCTGATCTGCGGCTCGCGGCGATGCGGACGCATGGCGAGGAGGCGGTGACTGAGGCGCTTGATGATGAATGGTCGCGCTGGCCGGCGACGCTGGATAAGCGCGAGCGCAGCCTGCGGCTGGTGCAGCGGCTCTGGGCGCTCAGCGGATTGCGCGGCCCCGCCGTGGTGATCTACTTCGCTCCGCCGTTCTATCCACATGTGAAGGCGACGCCCTGCGCGCTGCACGAGGCGGTGGCGGCGGTGGCCGGTGCGCACGACGAGCTACCGCTGGTCGTGCAGGAATATTTCCCCTTCCTCTCAGATATGAGCTATCTACGGCTCGACGCCGAGATAGACGCGAGCACGCTGATCGAGAACATGCCCGTCTGGCAGGACACAGCGGCGCCCAGCGAGACTATACGCCCCGGTGCATACTCCTTGCCGCTGGAGGCAATTCGACAGCTTGATCTACCCGTCGTCAACCTCGGCCCGTATGGTCGCGGCGCGCATCAGCGTGGCGAGCGCGCGCTGATGTCCTACTCATTCGGCACGCTGCCGCAACTGGTGTACGAGACCATCGAACGGCTGGCTGCGATGGATTAAAGATGCGCCTCGGCGCAGCGCACGCCCTGCAGGCCGACGATGGCGCCGTGCAGTGTGCCAGCGGGCAGCAGCAGTTCGTCGCCGGGGCGCAGGTCTACGGCGTCGTTGGTGGCGGGCAGGGTGAAGCGGATGCCACCAGCGAGGCAGACGAGATGCTTGTCGTAGTTGTGCGAGTGAACGGCGTAGGTATCGCTGGGACCATTGCCCCATTCATAGTAGTCGTGTCCGCTGGCGCGTAGCCGCTCGCGTAGTGCTCGTTCAGTTGGCGGCTCCTCGCCCTGCCAGCGCGTCACGCTGATGATGGTCTTGTCGCTCATGGAGGAGTTTCCTTATCTGTTATAGCGCATATCGCGGCAGTAAACTGCCGGCGCGCGCACATATGGTCTGAAGGCCCATCGCCCCATTTCTGACTTGTGCACCGTACTCCGGCTTTTCAAAGCCGAGAGTACAGCAAATACTCCCAGCTATTCCACTGCGAATGGTAGATCACCAATAGCGGGAACGCCGTGTAGCGTTGTGGCGGCGCGTACCGCTTTGGCAACGGCGCGCGCCAGCGTTCGCGCCGCCAGCGCGCCGGACATCGCCAGCGAAAGCGTCACCGGCCAGCCGATGCCACCGGCGTCCTCATCTGCCTCGCTTGGGCGTGCCGTCGAGAGCGCGAAGATAGCGTCGCCATCCAGTGGCGTATGGGTCGGGCGAATAGCGACGGCCAGTCCATCATGCGCCATCTGCGCCAGTTTTGCCAGCTCGGCCTTGCTCCACGGCGCATTGGTCGCAATCACCGCCAGCGTTGTGTTTGTGCCCGGCTGTGCGGATGTTGGCGTTGCGTTGGATTGCCCCGATGGTCCCTGCGACTCATTCGCCAGCCAGCCGTAGCCAGATGGCGAGCGGGCGCCAGCCAGGATGCGCCCGGTGGCTTCGTCGTAGACATCGCCGAGCGCATTCACCGCGACGAGCGCGCCGATGATATGCCCATCTGGCAGCGTGGCGCTGGCGCTGCCGATGCCGCCTTTCGTTGCCAGCGCCGGGCCGCCCATCTTGCCGACCGTCGCGCCAGTTCCCGCGCCCACCGATCCCTGTGCGACGGGACCTCTGATTGCTGTCTGAACTGCGCGTGCGCCTGCCCCGGCGTTCGGGCGAACATCTGCGCGTCCGAGTGGCAGATCGAAGAGGGCGGCGGCGGGAACGATGGGCACGCGCGCCACGCCGGTATCATAGCCAATGCCGCGTTCCTCAAGCACCTGCATCACGCCGGTAGCGGCATCCAGCCCAAAGGCGCTGCCGCCGGTCAGCAGCACAGCATGCACTTCTTGCATGAAGCAGAGTGGGTTCAGCAGATCGGTTTCGCGCGTGGCGGGTGCGCCGCCGCGCACGTCCACTGCGCCCAGCGCCGGCCATTCGCAGAGAACGACGGTGCAGCCGGTGCCCCCCTCCGCATTGGTATCGTGCCCCACCAGGATGCCAGGAACATCACAGATATCGTCATGCAACCCTTTGGATACGGTCTCTTCGCTCATTGATTTCCCCTCATCTCATGCGGCCAGGGCAACGGTCTCGCTCTCGCACTGCAGAGCATGCCACAGGAATGTAAGAGTCGCAAGATGTCTGGCTCCCCTCTCCTTGTGGGAGAGGGGCTGGGGGTGAGGTCTTCCAAGCAGATATGAGGGCAACCTCACGTTAAGAGGACGTTAAAAATTACTCTTGCACAGGGCTTGACATATCGGGGTGGATATGGTAGCCTTGAAGTGTTCCCGCAAGGGACAAAACGAAGGCGAATCAAGCCACAGTCCACTGTGGAACTAAGGGAAAGGAGACTGGACCGATGTTCCCAATGAAGAAGCCGATCCGCCTATTCGGAATGGTTTTTCAAATTGACTAAGTGCGCCCGTAGAGGCGGGCATTCCAGGATGTGACGACGCCTGAGACAAAACTCAACCCCGTGCTAGAGCCATAGGCTTCCAAAATTGGGCACGGCATGCCGAAACCAGTTCGGGAGTTGCTTCTCAGGGGCAACGTACACGTCCGACGGAAGAGAGGAACACGGTTTGTTCCTCCGTCTTCTTTGCCCACATCGGCGAAGTATCCGTCACCAAAACCTCTACGTGCTGCTGGTTAGCATGTGCAAAGAATAAAAGGGACTGGTCGACGCGGGCCGGTCCCTTTGTCGTGCCTGCGAGTCCGGCTCCCAGCGCGCGTACTCCCCTCTCCTTGCGGGAGAGGGGCCGGGGATGAGGTCTATTACTCACCACCCAGGCTGAGAATCGCCATAAATGCCTCTTGCGGAATCTCCACGCTGCCCACACGCTTCATCCGCTTCTTGCCCTCTTTCTGCTTCTCCAAGAGCTTGCGTTTGCGTGTGATGTCGCCGCCGTAGCACTTCGCCAGCACATTCTTGCGCATCGCCTTCACCGTTTCGCGGGCGATGATATGACTGCCGATGGCCGCCTGAATCGGCACCTCAAACAGTTGGCGCGGAATCAACTCTTTCAGCCGCTCGGTCAGCGCACGCCCCTGCGATTGCGCCTTGTCCTGATGAATCATCATCGAAAGCGCATCCACCGATTGCCCGTTGACCAGGATATCTAACTTCACCAGCTTCGATGGTTCGTAATCGGCAAACGTGTAATCGAGCGAGGCGTAGCCCTGCGTCCGCGATTTGAGTTGGTCATAGAAATCCACGATCATCTCGCCCAGCGGCATGCGATAGGTCAGGTGAACGCGGTCCTCCTCGATGTATTTCATATCGCGGAAGACCCCACGATGCGACGCAACGAGGTCCATGATCGTGCCGATATAGCGTGCCGGCGTGAAGATGGAGATGTCCATCATCGGCTCTTCGATCTGCTCGATCTCGGTGGGCGGCGGCAACTCCGCCGGATTGTGAATGAAGAGCGTCTCGCCATTCGTGCGCGTAATGCGATATTCCACGCTTGGCGCTGTCATCAGGATGTCCAGCCCGTATTCGCGTTCCAGCCGCTCCTGGATGATCTCCATATGCAGCAGGCCGAGGAAGCCGCAGCGGAAACCGAAGCCCAGCGCCACCGAGCTTTCCGGTTCATAGACCAGCGAGGCGTCGTTCAGCTTCAGCCGGTCCAGCGCGTCGCGCAGCAGCGGATAGTCGTCGCCCTCGATGGGGAAGATGCCTGCGTAGACCATCGGCTTCGCCGGGCGATATCCCGCCAGTGGCTCGGTAGCGGGCGCGGCGGAGAGCGTCACCGTATCACCGACCTGGCAGTCTTTGACGGTTTTCCAGCCAGTCGCAATATAACCCACCTCGCCAGCAGTCAACTGGTTGACGGCGACGAGCGTGGGGCTGAAGTAGCCCACCTCCAGCACGTCGGTGGTGCTTTCGGTCTGCATCATACGTATGCGGTCGTTGCGCGAGATGGTGCCGTCCATCACACGCACATAGGCGATCACGCCCTTGTAGGCATCATACTTTGAGTCAAAGACCAGCGCACGCAAGGTATTGCTGGTGGAGCCGCGCGGTGGCGGCACCTGGCGTACCACTGCTTCCAGAATGTCCTGCGTGCCAATGCCCTCTTTCGCCGAGGCCAGCACCACTTCTTCGCCCGGCAGACCAATCACATCCTCGATCTCTTTGGCGACCTTTTCCGGCTCGGCGCTGGGCAGGTCAATTTTATTGATGACGGGAATGATGGCAAGGTCTGCCTCAACTGCCAGATAGAGGTTGGCGAGCGTCTGTGCCTCGATGCCTTGTGTCGCGTCCACCACCAGCAGCGCGCCTTCGCAGGCGGCAAGACTGCGCGACACCTCATAGCTGAAGTCTACGTGTCCCGGCGTGTCAATCAGATTGAGTTCATAGTCCTTGCCATCCTTCGCGGTGTAGCGCATACGGACGGCCTGTGCCTTGATGGTGATGCCCTTTTCGCGTTCCAGGTCCATCTGATCGAGTACCTGCTCAGCCATCTCGCGTTTGGAGATGGTGCCGGTGTATTCGAGCAGGCGGTCCGCAAGGGTGGACTTGCCGTGATCTATATGGGCAATGATGCAGAAATTACGGATGTGGCTCTGGTCCATAGGTGCGGGCTACCGCGCGATGGTCAACACACTACAGAGTGTGAGTGTTCGCACGGTGATCTCGCCTTCCTTTCACTCAAAAAGTATGATCAATGCCGCGCCAGAAGCGATGAATGACGATGGCATGGCAGGATACAGGGTATGTGAATACGTACTGAACGATTCGCGCGTATTATACCGCTTTATTTGTGGATGGGTAGTGATGGCTACTCTTCGATCAGTCCGCCGCCTAACACCTCGTCGCCATCCGCGCCGCCATAGAACACCGCCGCCTGCCCTGGCGTGATGGCGCGCTGCGGCTGGCGTAGCGTGATAGAGGCGCGGCCATCCGTCAGCGGTGTGACGAGCGCAGGCACCGGCGTCGCCTTGTAGCGCACCTTGACCTCCGCCTCGAATGGCTCGGTTGGCACAATGCCCGATGGATAGGTCGTCTGCCAGACGGTGAACTCGCTGCGTTCGAGGTGCGCCGCGCCGCCGACGATCAGCGCATTGCTGGCGGCGTCCATGCGTAGGACGTGGAGCGGCTCACGCGCGGAGACACCCAACCCCTTGCGCTGGCCGATGGTGTAATAGGCCAGCCCCTGATGCTCGCCAAGTTGCCTGCCGGATTCATCGAGAATTGGCCCGGCCTGTGGCTGCGCGCGTCCGGTGCTTTCGGCATAGCGGCGCATGAAGCCGCGATAGTCGTTGGCGGCGACGAAGCAAATTTCCTGGCTCTCCGCCTTCGTGGCGACGGGCAGGCCGCGTTCGGCGGCCATCGCGCGCACCTGTGGCTTGGTGTAGTCGCCAAGCGGGAAGAGCGCGTGCCGCAACTGCTGCTGGTTCAGCACATGCAAGACGTAGGACTGATCCTTCTCTGCGCTGACGCCGCGCCGCAGCCGTCGCAGCCCCGTCGCCGGGTCGTCGTCCACGCGCACATAGTGGCCGGTGCAGAGATAGTCCGCGCCGAGCGCCAGCGCGCGCTCCAGCAGCAGCGTGAAGCGGATATGGCGGTTGCAGCGCAGGCAGGGGTTTGGCGTGCGCCCGGCCAGATATTCGTCGTAGAAATAGTCAACGATATGCTCTTGAAATGGCTGCTCGACGTTGACGACATAGAACGGGATATCCAGCTTCGCCGCGACCCGCCGTGCGTCGCCCATTGATTCTATCGAACAGCACTTATTCTCGCTGGCGCGCCCGCTCTCGATATCCTCTTCGCTGGCTGGTTCCGACCACAGGCGCAGCATGATGCCCACCACATCGTAGCCCTGCTCCTTGAGCAACGCCGCCGCCACGGAGCTATCCACGCCCCCGCTCATGCCAACTACTACCCGCGTCATGATGCTTCTTCTTGTCTCTTTTCCTGTTTTCGCGCATTGTGCGCATCATCTTCGTCATCCTGAATAGTCATGTCCAAACCAGCATTATATGCCGCGAGCAGGTCAATACTCAAGAGCGCAGAATTGCCTGCGAGAACGAGCAGCCCAAAATATCCTCAAATAGCCAGATAGGCTGATTGTGTTTTGCTCGCGCTCATGTTAGCATAGAGACAATCTTGCCCTGATTCCCATGATTCCTGGCTTTTCGTATCTTCATGTGGAGAGACCATCTTATGGTAACAGCCGAGCCGCCGCGCGTCGCTTATCATACCACCGTTCATGAGATGCCGACCGATGAGCGCCCGCGTGAGCGCCTGGAACGCTATGGCGCGTCCACGCTGCAAACGGCGGAACTGCTGGCGATCATCCTGCGCGTGGGAACGGCGAAGGAGAATGTGATCGAACTGTCGTCACGGCTGCTGCGGCAATATGGCGGCCTCGGCGGTCTGCTGGCGGTGGACTTCGCTGAACTCTGTAATGTGCATGGATTGGGTGCCGCGAAGACAGCGCAACTCAAAGCTGCGCTGGAGCTTGGCAGGCGTGTCAGTGTGCTGCCGCCGGAGGCGCGCCCACAAATATCGCGCCCCGACGATATTGCGCGGCTGGTACTCGGTGAGATGGGCTATCTGGCGCAGGAACAGTTGCGCGTCCTCTGTCTCGACACCAAGAACTATGTGGTTCATCAACAGATCGTGTATCAGGGGACGGTCAACAGCAGCGTCGTGCGCATCGCGGAGGTCTTCAAGCCAGCTATTACGCGCACCTGCCCGGCGATTGTCGTCGTTCACAACCACCCCTCCGGCGATCCGACGCCCTCAACCGAAGACATACGCACCACCGACCAATTGCGCAAAGCCGGTGAACTCCTCGATATTGAGCTGCTGGATCATGTCATCGTCGGCCATACGCGCTATATCAGCCTGAAGGAGAAGGGCTTGGGGTTTTAAGCTTTTGTTCGATTTGTTGGCGATAAAGCCGCTCGCCCAGTTTTTCTAAGATGGTTTGCGCAGCCTGCAACGATGTACGCGCCTCCTCTGGCTGATTTTGCTGGGTATGGAGCAGTGCGCAGGTGTAGCGTGTCTTTGCTTCGCCATAGGGGTAGCGCATCTCCTGGCAGAGCGCGGTGCCCTGCGTCA
The DNA here is from genome assembly GCA_021323855.1 of Chloroflexota bacterium. Classification (GTDB taxonomy): domain Bacteria; phylum Chloroflexota; class Ktedonobacteria; order Ktedonobacterales; family JADMIN01; genus JAJPKE01. Next base: position 174,768 of record JAJPKE010000010.1, read on the forward strand.
GCGCCTCTGCTGCCGCACCGGTGTCTCCCTGGCGCAACGCCAGCAACGCCTGCACGCGCAGCGCATCCACCCAGGCCAGCCGGATATGCTCACCGCTGGCGCGTTCCAGGCATTGCTCTATATATATGCGCGCCTGCTCGATGTCTCCGGCATCTAAACACGCCCAGGCGAGGTAGGGGAGCAGATAGGTGACGAGACCCTCTTGCTGGCCGGGGCGGTCCAGCAGCGGTTCCAGGCGTGCGCGCGCTGCCTCCGGGCGACCGCGTAGCAGATCATATTCGGCGAGCGCCGCCTGCGCCCAGCGCAACGCCTGAAGGTCGCCACTATGCTCCGCCAGGGTCACAGATTCTTCGAGCAGCGCTGTGGCGCGCTCCCAATCGCCTTCGGCAACGCAGAGTTGCCCCAATCCCAGCGAAGTATATGCGGACACCCAGGAGACGCCAAGCTGGTCGGTCATCTCCCTGGCCTGCTCGAAGCTGGCGCGCGCGTGTTGCCAGTCACCCTGTACATAGGCATTCATGCCACGCCGTAGCAGCAACAGCGCGATCATCAGCGGGTCGCCGATGGGTTCCATCAGTTCATAGGCACGCTCGACGTATTGCACCGTTTTATCAAATTCGCCTTGCAGCAAATAGACGCCGCTGGCGTTATCCAGCGCATAGGAGAGCGTGCGCTGATCGTTGATGGTTTCGGCCACGCGAACGACCTCTTCGAGTATGCGGCTGGCCTCCTCCATACGCCCCAACATGCGCAACGCATTCCCCCGGCGCATCTCAATCTGGCAGAGCAAGAGTTCATCGCCGGCGCTCCGCGCATAGGATGCCGCCTGTTGCGCCGCCTCCAACTGGCGGCTATATTCGCCCGTGATGTGCAACAGTTGCGCCTCGATATCTTTGAGCGCCGCCAGCGTTGGCTTTGGTATGTCATCTGCTGTGGACGCCGCTAGCAGCGGTTGGAGACGTGCCAGCCCTTCGCGGGCACTGCCCTGGTTGGCATATGTCTGGCCGATCAGCATCTCGACGCGCGCCAGCGCCGCCGTGTCATGGGCGGCGCGATAGGTTTCAGCCGCCTGATCGAGCGCCGCTAGCGCCATGTCATAGCGAGCCAGCGTCGTGAGCGTTGCGCCCCACTTCTCGCGCGCCGCTGCTGCTTCGATGGGACGGTTGAGGCTATTGAGCCGTTCGACCAGTTCGTGGTAATAGGTTTCTGCTGTGGCATGCGCCTGCATGGAACTGGCGCGATCACCGGCGCGTTCCAGGTAGACGGCGGCCCTGGCCGATTCGCCGCCGCGCGCGAAGTGAAAAGCCAGCGCCGCCGCTGCCGTCTCGCCCTGCTCGCTCTCCAGCGTTTCAGCGATGCGACGGTGCAGCGTGGCCCGGCGCGCCATACTGAGGTCGTGCGCAATGACATCGCGTATCATTTCATGGGCGAACTGATAGGTATCTTCGTTGCCTTCGATGAGCAGCTTCGCCTGGCAGGCGATTTCCAGGCCGGTAATTACTTCATCTTCGCTACGTCCGTTCTGCGCCAGCACAGCAACGAGCAGCGCACGCGGGGTGACGCTGCCATTGACGGCGGCTGCTCCCAGCACCTCCCGCGCGACTTCTGGCAGCGGCGCGAATCGTTGCCGCACGCTCTGCACGATGTCCCACGGTACGGGATGCTCAGCCTCTTGGGCCAGCGCCCCCGCGCGCAACGCCTGCGCCCAACTGACGAGATAGAAGGGAACGCCTCCCGCCTGGCGCACGACCTGCTGCGCCAGCGCATCGTCGTCTTCGGCTTCCTCCAGCAGATTCCGCAGCAAATCAGCCGATTCGTTGGCGTTGAGCGGCGGTACGATGCTGGCGGTCGCCAGGCCCGCATGCGCCAGATCAGCCAGCATCAGCGCCAGTGGACTCTGAGTAGGCGCTTCCGTGTCGCGGTAGGCGCCAATGACGCGGATGGCCGGCTGGCCAGCGGAGCGGATGAGCGTTGCCAACAGATCGCAGCCATCGGTGTCTGCCCAATGCAGGTCATCGAGGACCAGCAGCGTACCGGCGGGTCCGGCGATGTTGGCGAGGAATCGCGCGACCGCCGCGAACATCAGTCGTCGCTCCTGCTCCGGCGGTAACGTCCAGGCCGGTGGCTGGACGACACCCGTCTCCACCAGTTCAGGTAGCAGCCGGACCAGCCAGGAGCAGCCCTGCGTGTCGGTGCGCTGCTGCGCGGGGGCCTGATGCAAGATGTAGCGTTCGATGGTGGTGAGCAGCGGCGCATAGGGCGTCTGTCCGCCCTGTCGCTGGCATTCGCCGGTGAGGACGGTCCACCCTTCACGCGCCGCCTGTTGCATGGCTTCGCGGAGCAGTCGCGTTTTGCCGACGCCCGGCTCGCCAGCCAGGAAGAACGCTGGCGGCGCTTCACCACGCAACACCTGTTGGATCAGCGCCGTCTCGCGGGTGCGCCCAATCAGCGATGGCTGATGGCTCTGTGCGCTTGGCTGCCCGGTACTCTGCGACGACGGCGCGGCGCTCGCGGCCTTATGCTGGCGCGCGGCACTTTCTAATAGCGCACGCTCATGTTCCTGCAAGTTGAGCGCATCTGCTAGCAGCAGCACGGTATCTTTGCGCGGCGTGCGATTCACGCCGCGTTCCAGCGCGCTGACCGCCTCCGGACTCAGCCCGGCCTGCTCGGCCAGTTCCGCCTGGGTGAGACCGCTGGCAAGGCGGTAGCGTTTCAGGAGCGCGCCGAATGTCTGCGCATGACCCGTGGTCACGTCTCCGCCGTCCTTTTCTCCTGGTTTCCCATGCTAGTGCTGTTCTCGCTGAACATAGCGCCCCCAGGAACGGCCTGCACGCATGATAGCACGTCTATCACATCAGTCACAACGCGATAGAATCAGCGTTTTTGCCCAATTTCCTCGATATACAGCGATACCACCAGATACATCGCTGGCGCGTGGATGGTGAAATGCGAGTCACTCTACGAACAGTTATACGAGTTATTTGTGGTCTTTCTCTCTGGCTTCGGGCACACTGGCTCGTAGCGAAGAGGAGGGCTGCAATCTGATGCTGATGCTGATAGTGAAACGTCTCGTTCCGCCGCTGGCGGGATTATTCTTGCTCTTTGCGCTGATGGGCGCTGCGTCATATGGCGACCATGCCGTGCATCACACAACGCGCCAGCCCAGCGTCACCGCTGACGGCTTCAATATTTCGTTTCTGCTGAATGGCCCCCTGCCAACCGTTACCCTCGGCGGCCTCGGCGTGATGATGCTGGGTTATACAGGTGTCTCGATGTTCATGGCAAAGCGCCTGGCCTATGAAACGCCAAAGCCGATTGAGACGACGCCAGCCGCCTGTGGCCTTGAGTTTTGCCGTGTTACATTTCCCAGTCGTGGTGACCACATCACGTTGCGTGGCTGGCTGATTCCCGGCGCTCTTCCTGACGGTACGTTGAGCCTGAAGCGGACAATCATCGCGGTGCATGGCGCGCGGCAGAACCGCACGGACCCCGCCGCTGGCTTGAGCGACCTGTGTTGCCGGCTGGCGCATCAGGGATTCGCCGTGCTGGTCTTCGATCTGCGGGGACATGGTGAATCGGCCTCCGCACCCTTCACGCTCGGCTATTACGAGCAGCGTGATGTCCTCGGTGCAGTGGATTTCCTGCGTAGCGGCGCGCTGCCCTATCCTGAGCTTGGTCGCCCTCAATACATTGGCGGCTGGGGCATCTCCAGTGGCGCCAATGCGTTGCTGCTCGCAGCGGCGCATGAACCGGCATTACAGGCGCTGGTTGCGGATTCCGCTTACCCTGATATGCTGCCTATTTTGGAGCGTGAAGTCCCCAGAGAGAGCCGGTTGCCACCCATTTTTACGCGCGGCGCGCTACTGGCCGCGCGGCTGCTCTACGGCCTGGATTACAGAGCCATTCGCCCCATTGATGCGCTTGCCGGTCTCGCTCCGCGTCCGCTGCTTCTCATCCAGGGCGGCGCCGATACCTTCAATCCGCCGGCGAATCTTGCGTTGCTCGCTGCTAAGGCGGCCTCCGCTCCATCCGCACGGGTGGAATCCTGGCAGGTGGCGGGGGCGGCGCATGCGCAGTCGTTTCATACGGAGGGCGAAGCCTACATCCAGCGCATTACCCGATTTTTTACGGCAGCTTTTGCGTCTGACGAGTCCAGCACATCCAGCACATCCAGCACATCTAGTGAGTACGGCGCAACCACCGATTGACAGCATGGCAAGAGGGATTGTTCTATGGTGACCAAACAACAACCGTGCCGTCAATCGGCACGCGCAACCACAATGACGACGGTGCGCGCTGTGGAACGCCGCCGCCCAGAAGCAGGCGGTGTCGCACGCGCTGCTGTTGCGCCTGATGTTTCCAGCAAACCATCTAGCGCAACATCCACTGCCGAACGGCGTTGGGAACGGCTCGCGTTAGCAGAAGATGCGCGTGCGGCGCTGCTCGATCAGCAGGCGCAACAACAGGTGGAGCAGTATCAGCGCAACATCGAACGTTTTATTGGCACGGTCAAGGTGCCGGTTGGCGTGGCGGGTCCGTTGCGGATGCGTGGCAGCTTTGCGGAGGGCGACTATCTGCTGCCGCTGGCGACGACTGAGGCGGCGCTGGTGGCTTCGTATCATCGCGGCGCACAGGTCATCTCTGCGGCTGGCGGTTGCGCGGCGCTTCTGCTCGATGAGGGTGTGGGCCGTGCGCCTGGGTTTGCCTTTCGCACGCTGGACGAGTGCCGGATGTTCGTCTCCTGGGCGCGCTCGCAGATCGAAGCGTTCCGGCGCGTGGCGGGAGGCACGACGCGCTACGGCAGGCTGAAAGGGATGCGCCCCAGCGTCGAGGGCAACCATGTGTACCTGCATTTCACCTACACCACCGGCGACGCGGCGGGGCAGAACATGGCGACGTTTGCCACTGAAGCCATCTGCGCCTACATCTCCGAACATGCCCCAATCAGGCCGCGCTACTTCTTTTTGGAAGCCAACTTTTCCGGCGACAAGAAGGCCAGCGCACAGTCTTTTCTTTCGGTGCGCGGCAAGAAGGTGACGGCGGAGGCGATCATCCCCGCCGCATTGGTGCGCGCACGGCTGCATACGACGCCTGAACGTATGGCAGATTACTTCACGATGGGCGCGCTGGGCGGTGTTCTCAGTGGCACCATCGGCGTGCAGGGGCAGTTTGCCAATGGGCTGGCCGCGCTCTTTCTCGCCTGCGGGCAGGATGTTGCCTGCGTCGCTGAAGCGGCGGTCGGCGTGACCCGTTTCGAGGTGACGCCTGAAGGCGACCTCTACGGCGCGGTGACGCTGCCCAACTTGATCGTCGGCACTGTCGGCGGCGGGACGCAGTTACCCAGCCAGCGTGCCTGCCTGGAGATCATGGGGCTGGTGGGGCCGGGCCATGCGCAGGCGTTCGCGGAGGTTTGCGCTGGGATGTGCCTGGCGGGCGAACTCTCGCTGACCGCTGCGCTCTGCTCCAATCAGTTTGCGCGCGCCCATCAGCGGCTCGCGCGTGGCGTGCGCTCCGGCTCCAGCGCGCGAGGAGCAGCGCATGAATAATCTGGTGGATATCGCCCCCAAGCCGCAAGAACAGCAGGAGCAGCAACGACCTGCCCGCGCGACACTGCCGGTGCGCTGGTGGGTGTATCAGCGCGAACGTTTTCCGCTAGTGACGCATGTGCCGCTGATCGCTGCTTTCAGCTTCTGCACGCTCAGCTATTCATCGCTGGCGCGTGGGCAGGCGCAGATGCCCAGCGCTAAAGCGATTTGCGTGGCGTTCGTGACGGCGCTGCTCTTCTTCCTGCAACTGCGCATCAGCGATGAATTCAAGGACGCCAAAGACGACGCGATGTATCGCCCCTATCGTCCGGTGCCGCGCGGCCTCATCGCCCTGCGCGAGTTGGGCATCGTCGCTGTCGCTGGGGCGCTCATACAGTTGGCGCTGGCGCTCTGGCTCTCGCCTGCGCTGTTGCCGCTGCTGCTCTTGGTCTGGGGCTATTTGACGCTGATGAGCCGAGAGTTCTTTGTCTCGCGCTGGCTCAAGGCGCATCCGGTGGTCTACATGTGGAGCCACATGCTGATTCTGCCGCTGATTGACCTCTATGGCACCGCCTGCGATTGGCGCGTGGCTGGAGTTGATGCGCCGCCTGCGCTCGCTTTCCTGCTGCTGGTGAGCTTCTGCAACGGCTTCGTTGTGGAGATTGGGCGCAAGATTCGCGCGCCGCAAGATGAAGAGTACGGCGTCGAGACCTATAGCGCGCTCTGGGGGCGTCGCCACGCAACTATCGTCTGGCTGGGCATGCTCGGCGTAACGGCCATCGCCGCGCTGCTGGCGGCTGCGCAAATCGCGTTCGCGCTGCCAGTCGGTATCCCGCTCGCTCTGCTGCTGGTTGCCGCTGGACTGGTTGCCGCGCGTTTCCTCCGCACCTTCGGTTCACACGCGGCAAAGGGCATCGAAACGGTCTCCGGCCTCTGGACGCTGTTGATGTACCTGGGGCTTGGCGCAGCGCCCTTGATCTGGCGGCTGATATGAGGGCGTGGGGAAGGCGAGGAGGAAGATGATGCGTTTCATCATGCAACCAGAAGAAGATAGCTTCCGCGAGATTGTGGGTGGCAAGGCCAACGCGCTGGCGCAACTGGCTAAGGCTGGACTGCCGGTTCCTGATTGGTTCGTTCTTACGCCCGGCGCTTTCGCCGCCAGCCTCAGCGAGGCACAGCATGCGGCGCTCGCTGCTGCCTGCCATGCGGGCGATGCGACAGCGGCGCAGGTGGCGCTTCGTGAGGTGCGGCTGGCTGCTGATGTGCAGGACGAACTGACGCGGGCGCTAGCCTCGCTTGCGCCACAGGGTGAGCCGGTCGCGGTGCGTTCCTCGGCGCTGGATGAAGACGGTCGGCAGCACTCGTTTGCCGGACAGTTCGAGTCATTTCTCAACGTTGCGCCGGACGATGTGGCGGCGCGCATCGTGGATGTCTGGCGCTCCGGCTTCTCGGCGCGCATCCTGGCGTACCGGCGCGAGCATGGCTTGGCCACAATCCCCACCGTGCCCGCCGTGATCGTGCAGCGTATGGTGAATGCGACCGCTGCTGGCGTAGCGTTCAGCGCCGATCCGGTTTCAGGCAGGCGTGGTGTGGCGGTCGTCAGCGCGGTTGCCGGGTTGGGCGATGCGCTGGTCTCCGGCGCCTGCGATGCTGACACTTATCATATCAGCCGCGAGGGCGATATCAGCACGCGCACGCTGGCTGGAACGACTGCTGTGCTGGACGATGCGCAGGCGCAAGCAGTGGCGGCGCTGGCGCGGCGCTGCGAACAGCAATCCGGTGTGCCGCAAGATATCGAATGGGCCATCGAGGATGGCGCGCTCTGGCTGTTGCAGTCGCGCCCTATTACCTCGCTCGCCGGTCAGCCGGACCCCGATGGCGCGTATGCGCGCTGGGACAACAGCAATATCGCCGAAAGCTATGGCGGCGTCACCACGCCGCTGACCTTCTCATTCGCGCGCCATGCGTATGAGGCGGTCTATCGCCAGTTGTGCCGTCTTATGGGCGTGCCCGAAGCGACAATCAGCGAACACGATGAGACCTTCCGCCGCATGATCGGGCTGGTGCGCGGTCGTGTCTATTACAACCTGCTGAGCTGGTATGAACTGCTGGCGCTGGCGCCGGGGTTCGCCTCCAATCGCCGCTTCATGGAGCAGATGATGGGCGTGCGCGAAGGACTGCCAGAGCAGATCGTCGCCAAACTGCCAACCGTCACCTGGCGCGGGCGGCTCTATGATCGCTACCGTTTCGCCAGAACTATCCTCAACTTGCTACGTAGTTATCGCCGCTTGCCACGTGACATTCGCCACTTCTACGTGCGGGTGGAGCGCGCGCTGGCGCTGGATGGACGTGCGCTGGAAACGATGCGCCCCGATGAACTGGTCGCCTATTACCGCAACCTCGAACGGCAATTATTGACCCGCTGGGATGCGCCGCTTGTCAATGATCTATTCGCCATGATGAGCTACGGCCTGCTGCGGCGGCTGGCGGTTTCCTGGTATCACGATACGTCTGGCGCGCTGGCGAATGATCTCATCAGGGATACCGGCGACATCATCAGCGCGGAGCCTGCGCAGCGGGTACGTGAGCTGGCGGAACTTGCCGCGCCCGAACCGGCGCTGATTACCGCGCTCTGCAACGACTCGCTCCGCGACATCAATCGCGTGATGCCTGAGACTCCAGCCTTCGCGGCGGCATACGACGCCTATCTGGCGAAGTTTGCCGACCGCTGCCTGGAAGAACTCAAGCTCGAAAGTCCCACTCTGCGTGACGATCCGCTGCTGCTGCTGCGCACCATCGGCCACCTCGCACATGAGATGGCATCGCGTGCGCACGATGATGGGCCTGCGGTTGTGCGTTCGGCGGTTGAAACCGCACCTGGATGGCGTGCCGCCGCAAAACCCGCCGACGCGGGTTCGAGTCAGACATCTCTGCGCTCCCCTCACCAGCGCCCCATAGCCTACCAGCGCCCTGACTCCCCTCTCCTCGCGGGAGAGGGGCTGGGGGTGAGGTCTTCTAGCTCCCCTCTCCCGCGCACGGGGGAGGGGCCGGGGGTGGGAGCGCGTCTCGCTTTCCGCTGGATACTCCGGCAGGCGCGGGCGCGAGTGCGTGACCGCGAAAACCTGCGTTTTGAGCGCACGCGCGTTTTTGGGCGTGTGCGGCGCATCTTCGTGGAGTTGGGCAAACGCTTCTCTGCGCTGGGCTTGCTCGATGATCCCCAGGGCATTTTCTATTTAGAAGTGGAGGAGGCGCTTGGTTTCGTCTCAGGAACGGCGACAACGACCGACCTCAAAGGCTTGGTCGCAGTGCGCAGAGCAGAGTTCGCGCGCTATCGCAGCGAGGAACCGCCACCGGATAGCTTTGAGACGCACGGCATCCCGCATCTTGGCGAGTGGACCTCACCCCCTGCCCCCCTCTCCCGCGAGGCAAGGGGGAACCACAGGGACGCTGCTGAGTGTCGTACCGGACTCGGCTGCTGCCCCGGCGTAGTGCGCGGTCGCGTGCGCGTCGTGACTGATCCCCGGCGGGCGGAGATGCGGGCAGGCGAGATTCTGGTGGCCGAGCGCACCGACCCCGGCTGGATTCTGCTCTTCGCTTCGGCGGCTGGCGTTGTCGTCGAGCGTGGCAGCCTGCTCTCCCATTCTGCTATCGTCGCCCGCGAACTGGGTATCCCGGCAATTGTCTCGGTCCCCGGCGTCATCTCCTGGCTACGCACCGGCGATTGGATTGAAATGGACGGCGGGGCGGGTGTCGTCACCAAGATTACCGCTCCGGCTGAGCATACGCCGATGGAAAGCGAGGTTGTTCACCATGCCGAATATGTCTAGCGTCGTCCTTGAGGCTCCAAGAGCGCACATGGCGCAGAGCGAAATCGCCGCGAAGGCTGATTTTTCCACTATTCGCTATGCGCAATGCTGGGAAGACGCCGATATCTTGCTGGCCGCGCTCGATGTGCAGCCTGGCGATACCTGCCTCTCCATCGCTTCAGCCGGTGACAATACACTTGCCCTGCTCAGCCGCGCGCCAGCGAAAGTGATCGCGCTGGACCTCAACCCGGCGCAACTCGCCTGCCTGGAATTGCGTGTCGCCGCCTACCGCGAACTCGTACATCACGAACTGCTCGAACTTCTGGGGTCAGTGGAAAGCGCGCGGCGTGAAGACCTCTATCGTCGCTGCCGTAGCCAGCTTTCGCCCGGCGTGCGCCGCTACTGGGATGCCCAGCCAGAGGCCATTCGCGCGGGCATCGGCGGCGCTGGCAAGTTTGAGCGCTATTTTGCGCTCTTCCGTCGGCGCGTGCTGCCGCTGGTCGAGAGCCGCGCCAACATCCGGCAATTGCTTCGTGGTGGCACACTCGCAGAGCGCCATGCCTTCTACGCGGCGCGCTGGGACACCTGGCGCTGGCGGCTAATGTTTCGCCTGTTCTTCTCGCGGTTCGTGCTGGGGCATTTGGGACGCGACCCGCAGTTCTTCGCCTATGTGGAAGGTAGCGTTGCTGACCGCATCTTGCAGCGTGTGGAGCATGCGCTGACCGACCTTGACCCCGCAGTGAACCCCTACATCCAGTGGATTTTGACAGGTCACCATCTGACTGCGCTGCCCTATGCGCTGCGCCCCGAAAACTTCGACGCCATTCGTGCCAACCTGGATCGCCTGGAATGGCGCTGCCAGTCGCTCGAAACCTTTCTGGCTTCGGCTGAGCCGCGTTCGATTGCTCGCTTCAACCTCAGCGATGTCTTCGAGTATGTGACGCAGGTGGAGTGCGACCGGCTCTTAGCGCGTATCGCAGAGGTTGGCGCTGCTGGCGCGCGGCTCGCCTACTGGAACATGCTTGCGCCACGCCATCGTCCAGAGCGGTTAGCTGACCGCTTACGCCCGCTCACCGAACTCGCGGAACGGCTGCATCAACAGGATAAAGCTTGCTTTTATAGCGCCTTCGTCGTAGAGGAGGTTCTCAAATGACTGGTATGACTGGTATGGCGATTCATCCGCTTGCTCTCAATCCCTGGGCTGGCATCGTCGCTGAGCTGACCGCGCTGGTGGCGCTGATGGTTGGGTTACGCCTGTATCAGCGCTGGCGTGCGCTGGCGCCGGAAACCTCGCGCAAGCTCTTTCATCTGGGCGGTGGCCTCACCACGCTAACCTTTCCCTGGGTCTTCACCGCCGCGTGGCCCGTGCTGCTGCTGGCGCTCGTCACCATTCCCTCGTTGCTGGCGCTCAAATACGTTGCTGTGTTGCGGGGCAGTTTGGGCAGCGTGCTCTACGGCGTCAGGCGCACCTCGTTTGGTGAGGTGTATTTCCCGCTGAGCGTCTGCCTCCTCTTTCTGCTGGCGCATGATGATTTGTTGCTCTATGCCGTGCCGCTGCTCATCCTGACGTTTGCCGATACGGCGGCTGCGGTCGTTGGCAAACGCTATGGCAGTCTGCTCTACCGGACGCCGGGAGGCCACAAGAGCGTCGAGGGTTCGATGGCGTTCTTCGTTGTCGCCTGCCTCTGCGTGCTGTTGCCGCTACTGCTGATGACGAGCGTTGACCGCGCCGTCATCCTGGGAATCGCGCTGCTGCTCGCCCTGCTGGTGATGCTGGTGGAGGCCGTTTCCTGGGCTGGACTCGACAATCTACTAATTCCGCTGGCGAGCTTCGTCTTTCTTCATTCGCTGCTGGCCGGTGACCTGGATACCTTGCTGTTTCAAGTGGTGATGGTTGGTGTGTTGTTGGGCGTTGCTGCGCTCTGGCGTGGCCAGCCAGCGCCTAGAGGGGAGCATCTGCATGTCTAGCGTGATGGCGTATCGTATGGTTCGCGTAGAGCATGCCGCCGCGCGTGAGCATTTCTGTTCGCTCATTGGTCCAGTTCCGCTCCACCCTGAGATGCTGGCGGCGAGTGATGCGGACCAGCATTGGATGCTGCTGGAAGGCAGCACACCTGTTGCGCGTTGTTCGCTCTGGTGGCGCGCTGTGCCAGACTACCAGGGGCAGCGCGTTGGGCTGATCGGCCACTATGCCACCGAACACCGGGCGGCTGGCGCGCTGCTGACGCTTGCCTGCGCGCAATTGCGTATGGCTGGCTGTGCGCTCGCCGTTGGCCCGATGGACGGCAGCACGTTTCATCACTACCGGCTGGTCACTGAACGTGGCGCTGAGCCGCCGTTCTTCCTGGAGCCAGATACACCGGATGGCTGGCCTGCGCATTTCACCACCAATGGTTTTGAGCCGCTGGCGCACTATTACTCCTCACTTCAGACGAACCTGGAACACCAGGAAACGCGTGTACCGGCGCTTGCTGAGAATTTCGCCGCCGCCGGTGTGCATATCCGCAGCCTGAATCTCGAAGCCTTCGATGACGAATTGCACCGTATCTATACGGTGGTAGCGACGAGCTTCACCAATAATCTGCTGGCCGCGCCCATCAGCGAGCAGGAATTCATTGCGCAATACCGGCGTCTGCTGCCGTGCGTGGAACCGCGCTTGGTGCTGCTGGCCGAGCATGACGATAAACCTGTTGGCTTTCTCTTCACCATCCCAGACTGGCTTCAGGCGCGGCGCGGGCAGCCGGTAGATACGCTGATCGTCAAAACACTGGCCGTGCTGCCGGAATACGCCGGGCAGGGGTTGGGGTCGCTACTGAGCGCACGTTGCCAGGAAATCGCCTCTGAATTGGGCTTTACGCGGGCGATTCATGCGCTGATGCACGAGAGCAACATCTCGCGCAGAATCAGCGATGCCTACGAGGGACGCATCATCCGGCGCTATACGCTCTTCGCCAGGAATCTAGTGAATTAGGGAGCCACAGCCATGACGACCAGCACTACTATTGCCGCCACAAATGCCACAAATGCAACAAACGCTACGCGCACTGCAACCGTCAATATCGCTGAACTCTTGCGCGAACATGCCGCTGCTCATCCAGACCAGCCAGCAATCGTAGACACCTTTCGTGGCAACGAGCGCATTACTACCTTCGGCCAGCTCGAACGCACTGTGCAACAGGCGTCTGCACTCCTTTGGGAGACGGGATTGCGCGCGGGCGATACTGTGCTGGTGCTGCAACCGATGTCGGCGGAACTGTATAGTGTGCTGATCGCCCTCTTTCGCTCTGGTTTGGTCGCCATGCTGGTAGACCCGGCGGCGGGCAGGGAGCATGTAGAGCGTTGCTGCGCGCTGGCCCGGCCACGGGCGTTCATCGGCAGCAGCAAGGCGCATCTGCTGCGTGCGTTCGTTCCCGCTTTACGCGCCATCCCGCGCCAGCTTGTCATCGGCGCGTATCCGTTCCCTGTTCCTGGCGCGATTCCCTGGTCGCGCGCTGCCAGCCTCGCGCCACGTGACACCATCGTCGCTGATGACTCTGATGCGCCTGCGCTGCTAACCTTCACCAGCGGCAGCACCGGCCAGCCAAAGGCGATGCTGCGCAGCCACCGCTTCTTGCTGGCGCAGCATCGCATCCTGGCGCAGAACTTCCCTGGCCAGCAGGGTGAAATCAGCCTGACGACGCTGCCAGTCTTCGTGCTGGCAGACCTGGCGTCCGGCCTCACCAGCCTCATCGCGGCGGGCGACCTGCGCCATCCCGCGCGGATTGCGCCCGCGCCGGTGCTGGCGCAGCTACGAAAGTACCGGCCAGTGCGTGCCAGCGCCTCGCCAGCTTTCTGGGAACGTATTGCTGCTTATTGTGAACATCACCACCAGGTATTGCCGGAGAGTCTGGAATCGCTCTATGCGGGCGGCGCGCCGGTCTTCCCGCCGCTGCTACAACGTCTTCAGGCAATTGCGCCACAGGCGCGGGTCGTCTCGGTTTATGGCTCAACCGAGGCCGAACCCATCGCGCATATCGGTTATGGCGAGTGCCGCACTGGTGATATGGCTCAGATGCGCCTGGGTTGTGGTCTGCTGGCGGGCGCGCCGGTGCCAGAGATTCAGGCGCGGATACTGCGCAATCAATGGGGCACGGCCATCGGTTCATGTACGGCTGAGGAGTTCGCGGCACACTGTCTGCCGTTTGGTGAGCCGGGGGAAATCGTCGTCAGCGGTGAACATGTCTCCACTGGCTATCTGGATGGCGCAGGCGATGAGGAGACAAAGTTCACGGTAGATGGCGTCGTCTGGCATCGCACTGGCGATATGGGCTATCTTGATGCGGCTGGACGGCTCTGGCTACTGGGGCGTTGCTCCGCGCAGATTCAGGATGCGCGTGGCACGCTCTATCCCTTCGCCGTCGAATGTGCGCTCTCCTGGGAGCCGAAGATACAGCGCGCGGCAGCAGTAGCCTATCGCGGTCGGCGCTTGCTCGTAATCGAAACGCGTGGGCGCCTATCGAGCAAGCGTATACACGCGCTGGTGGGATGGGCGGAGTTCGATGCTATCTGGCGCTGCCGCCATATTCCAGTAGATGCGCGGCACAACGCCAAGATTGATTACCCCGCGCTGCGCCGCCTGCTGGCAAAACGCGAAAAGCAGGTCCAGCGTCTAAGCGTTCGACGGACGACAAAGCCTGCCTCCGTAGGCTAGGGACGAGCATCTGGCCTCCCCTCTCCTCGCGGGAGAGGGGCCGGGGGTGAGGTCTACGCCAGCGGCGCCACCAGCATCTCTGTATCGCCAAGTTCCACGCCCAGCGTATCGTGAATCCAGGTGAGCGCGCGTTCGATCTGCGCAAGGCGGGCGTCGCGTTCGTCGGCGGTCGCCTGTTTATCTTCTGCCAGCACGCTCATCATCACGAAGCAGAAGCCGAGCGGCAGCACCGAGGCAAAGACCTGGATGCGCTCTTCGAGGGTGGTGTCCGGCGTATCGCGCATGCCGTTGAGGTAATCGGCAACGAAGCGCACATACTGGTTGGCGTCCAGGTCGCCGGAGAGCGCCGCCAGCCCCGCCGCGCGCGCGAACTCCATCGCCGGGTCGCCCTGGCCGAAACCTTCCCACTCGGTGAGCATCAAGCGGCTGCCCGTTTTGAGGAGCGAGGCTGGCACCGGATTGCCGTGGCAGGGACGCCGCAGCACATTGCTCCAGAGGTCACGCCGCGCTTCAATGCGCGCGCCGACGATGGCGTGTAGCTTGGTGAGCGTCTCCATCAGCGGGTGATAGCGACCGGCGGTATAGGCGGCCTTGCAGGCTTCCCAGGAGGCTTGCGAACGTTGCCACCAGGTCATCGCGTCGGGACTCATGCTGGACGCCATCGGCGCGGCCTCGGCAGGCAGGTGATGCAGGGTAAGCAATAGGAAGAGCCAGCCCTGCACCTCCTCGTCGCTCATATGTGCGGTGCCCAGCGGTTCGCCAGTGGGCGCTTCGCTGATAACGATGGGACCGCCGAGCGTTGCGCCGCTTTCGTCCGCGCGCAGCAACGCCGGCGCCAGGCCCATATTGCCGCCCAGTTGCAGACCAGCAGTCTCACGCCTGGCGGCTTCCAGCGCCACCGGATCGTAGCATTTCAGGATGCACTGAACCGCGCCCGACGAAACGCGAAACCGCTGGCCGGGAAAATCCGCCGGGTCGCGTTGAACGGAAATCTGGTCGCTCATATCGGGTAGCGGATGCTGTCGCAGATAGTCTGTGACCTGTGCTTCGCTGGTCATGCCTACGATCCTCCTGACAGGATATAAATGAGAACGTGAGTGATGAGCGCGATGAGTGCGTTTGTTGGCAACGATACCACATCCGGCGGCGTTTGGCAGCAGGTATTGTGGGCAACTGCTTCTCGTTCAGTGCAGGGATGTCATGAGTGAAAGACATAAGATGGGCATAAGAAGGGCATGCGAAAGGGCGCGCACCTGGCATATGTAGCATATGCCGCACGCGCCCCATCTTTTTGCTCGCTCATTCAGCCCTTCAGCCTTGCCGCAAGCTACAAGCTAGTTGACCCACTCGTCGCTGTTGGCGTCGCGCAGGCGAATCGTTGCATTAGCCGGTCGTGCGGCCCGCTGCTGCAATGTCACCTTCTTGCCTGCGCTGCTATCTTCGCGCCCGACATAGGAGGGCAGCAGCAGCACGGCGAAAATGAAGACGCCGAAGCCGATGACCACTTCCTGCCATTGCAGCGTGGGATGTTGGAGGCGGAACGCTTTGCCCAGGACGATGCCGACCGACACTGCCAGGCTTACGACGCCCGCCAGGATGCGGACAAGGGCAACCATCGCCTGCTTGCGTCTGACGGCGGCGATGCTGAAATTGATGATGGCCGCGATAATGCCGAGGGCCACAATGGCATACCAGATTGGGGTCACGGCTCGCTCCTCTCGATGGTATCTGGTTGCGCTGCTCTTACCTATAGAGACTGGCAGAGATCGTACAGAGAACGTCTAGACTGCACAGTTAGTAGAACGCACAACGTCCTGGGTTGTAGCAGCGAATCGCCGCTTTTGGATGAACTTTCTCAAGAGACGCGCGGCGATAGCTCTGCCTCCGTGTGTTCGCTTGTCGAGTCTACCATAGAACGGGTTCCACTGGCGAGAAATCCCGCCGGAAGATAGGACTTCTAGGGGGTGGAACTCAGCGCTGATAAGCCGTTATGCCCAGGACGCTTGTCTCACACGATACAATGCCAAAGGCGTTCTGAGGAGACCACCATATAGAGTAGTGAATTACCCGTGCAAATATTTGAGGAGCAGACCTCGATGCCCCATTATTCCTGGCTTCCCATGTTTATGCAGGAGTTCAAGCGTTTATCCGCTGAACAGCAACAAGCATTTTTGGATGCAGTGAGGCGCTATATCATCGCGCCATTGCTCTCTGGTGGTCAACCACCATCGAATATCTTTCACAAGATGAGTGGCTATGACATATATGAGTTCCGTTGGGATAAAAGCGGGCGCTTTCGTGCAACATGCCGCCTTTTCGTGAACACTGCCGGTGAGACAGAAATTGAGTGGCGGCGTATTGGCGGCCACGAAATCTATCAGCGTCCATAGTATACTTTGAGAGATTCCATGAAATCTATAGAAAGGGGCAGCAGATGATGATCCAGCTTTCAGATCATGCCTACGAGGTTTTAAAGCAGGTAGCCTCATGGCGCGATACCACGCCTGAAGCATTGTTGGAGTCTCTTGTCATTGAGCAACTCCCAGTTGGTTTTGCCCGTGATGAAACCGAGTTTTTCCACGCCCTCGGCTTCGACGACTCTGAGATTGCCGCCTCAACTGAACGCATGAAGCAATTGCCGGATACCCCAAACTGGTAGGCATTGTGCAAAGGAATGGTATAGTTCAGCCATGATAGTGCTTGCGCTCGATGTCGGCTCTATGCGCATCGGCGTGGCAACGAGCGATGAGAGCGAGTTGCTCGCCACGCCGCATAGCATCATCCAGCGCCGCAACACCAAGAGCGCGCTCGCCGCTGTCGCGCAACTCATCGAGCAGACGCAGGCAGGTCTGGTAGTTGTCGGGTTGCCCGTCAGCTTCGATGGACAACTTCACGCCCAGGCGGAGGCGGTGCAATCGTTTGCAGAGAAGCTGCGGCGGCGCATCCGCGTACCGTTGGTCTACGCCGATGAGACGCTGTCGTCGGTGCGCGCCGAAGAGATGCTGCGCGCCTCCGGCATGCGCCCGGAGCGCATCCGTGAGCGATTGGATGCAGCGGCGGCAGCGGTGATCTTACAGGAGTATCTGGACCATCGGCGACCAGCGGCGCCAGAACCCACGACCGATAGTACAAATGGGGCGACAGAGATAGCGAAATCGCATGACCAGGATGTTTGATAGTAGATACTGGAAGTTGAGGAGGAACGGGGCGGATGAAGAAAGCTGGACTCGTCATCACAATTATCCTGGCGCTGCTGGCGCTGGGCGTGGGTTTCGCTGGTACGACGGCGGCGCTCTATATCACGCAGCCGGCGTCTAGCAATACGACGACGGTGCGTTTTGTCGTCAGCAGCGGCGACACGACCAATACCGTCGCGCAGCATTTACAAGACGATGGGCTGATTCGTAACGCGCTGGCCTTCCGGCTCTACGCGCGTTTCAAGCATCTGGACACCGGCATCGAGCCGGGAGTCTACCTGCTCAATCCCTCGATGACGATGGGCCAGATCATCACCACACTCCAGCATGGCAAGCCAGATGAACAGTTGGCCGGCGTGCCAGATGGGCTGCGTGTGGCGCAGTATGCGCAATACTTCACCAGCCTGCCGAACTTCAACGCCAACGACTTCAACACCATTGTCAAAACGGGCGTGCTGCCAGACGGCACAAAGCTCTGGCAGAAATATTGGTTCGTAGAGCAGCCGCAGAAGAACATCGTTGACGCGCTCGAAGGCTATCTCTATCCCGACCACTACTACTTCGACGCCAACGCCACGGCCACCGATGTCGTGGAGAAGATGCTGCTGGCCTTTGCCGCCCACTTCTGCCCCGGACCAGATAGCAACCCTGCCCAGTACACCGACACCAATGCGGATTGCAAGGCGCACGCGCTGACCATCGGCAACACCAACATCTTCGCGGCGATGGAGCAGAAATATTACACGAACAACGATACCCAGGCGATCTACGATGCGCTAACGCTCGGCTCCATCGTGCAGCGCGAAATCCTCAAAATCTCCGATGCGCAGGGGGTAACGGACGTGTATTACAACCGCTACCTCAACATCATTCACCATTTGCCTTCGGGTCTGACAACCGATGTGGGCGATAGGTTGCAGGCCGATCCAACTGTGGAGTATGCGCGTGATACTGACAACCCGCCGAAGGTCGGGCAAGCCTGGTGGACACCGTTGAATGATACGAGTGTCAGTGGGAACAGCCCCTACAACACCTATACGCAAAATGGCCTCCCGCCCGGCCCAATAGCCGCTCCGAACTGGACAGTATTGCAGGCAGCCGCCGACCCGAACCCCAGCGGCTCATCGCCGTACTTCTATTTCCTGAGCGATTCTTGCGGCAACACGCACTACGCCAGGAACAATCAAGACTTCAACAACCTCAAGACGAAGTATCTCAACGGCAGCAAGACCTGCTCAACGTCCATTGACAGCTAGCACGATAGCTTTGTCGGCTGCCAGGGTAGGTCGCAGTACCAGCCTGGAAATCGCCGAACGTTGTAACGTGTAGAGTCAACAGTTGGGTAAGGTTGCTTTCGCGGCAGTTTGCAGCAGGAGCAAGTTCTCGCGGCTCTAAAGAGCCGACGCAAGTGACGGATTGACTGAAGTCCAGCCGCGAGGCAGCGCATGCTATCGGGGCTTTAGCCTGCACCATTCGTGCGCCGGCTTTTCAAAGCCGCGAGAACAGCCAGCATTTCTTAACACAACGTTAACACACGGCGCCGCTGGTATCCGCTATACTTGGCAGAGAACGCGCGGCGCAGGTAACAACATAAAAGGGGATAGCGGCACGTATGACGGAGATCATCCAGGTGGTGGTGCTGGGGTTGTTGCAGGGGGTGGCGGAGTTATTTCCCATCAGCAGTCTCGGCCATACGGTCATCATTCCCGCATACCTGGGCTGGGGCAACCTCAACACCTCTGAGAGCTTCCTGCCCATCGTCGTGACCCTGCATCTGGGCACGGCACTGGCGCTGGTCGCTTTCTACTGGCGCGACTGGGCGGCGCTCGTTCGCGCCTTCTTCGTGACCTCGTTCAAGGGCCGTCTGGATGCAGATCCCCAGGGTAAGACCATCTGGCTGGTGATCGTCGGTTCCATTCCGGTCGGGTTGTTGGGCCTCTTTCTGCAGGGGCCGATCCAGGATGTCTTTTTCTCTTCGCCCTGGCCAGTGCTGCCTTCGGCGTTTCTCTTCCTCAACGGCGCAATTCTCCTATTAGGAGAACGCATGCGCCAGCAGGTTCAGCCTGCACCCTACGAACGCTACAAGCCGCAGCAGGTTGGCATCAACGATCTCAGTTTCGTTCAGGCGGCGATTATTGGTGCGACACAAGCCCTGGCGCTGATCCCTGGCATCTCGCGCTCCGGTGTGACGATGGTGGCCTGCCTGCGCGCGAAGCTGAACCACGAAGATGCGTTGCGCTTCACGTTCCTGTTGGCGACGCCGGTAATTCTGGCGGCGGGACTGCTCAAGACGCCGGAACTCTTTGGGCATGGTGTGAGCCATACCACGCAGATCGCGGCGTTGCTTGGTGGGGCAGTCGCAGCACTAGCAGCCTATCTCAGCGTCAGGTTTCTGACGCGGTATTTCCATATCGGTCGTCTGACGCCGTTTGCCTATTATTCGATGGGCGTTGGTCTCGTGTCGTTCCTGTTCTTCGCACCCCTGGCGCTTGGCTTGTTCAAGTTGCCGTGGTAAGTTCCACGTTTAGTGATTGGGAGAATACCTTTATGCGTGCATTGCTCGTCGTCGTCGCAGTCGTTTGCCTCGCGCTCGCCGTTTTCTACTTCATCCCTGGCCCTTATCATCCTCTCACCTTTAGCGGGACTCCTACTGGCAGGCATACGACACATACCATTGTATTCCTGGCGCTGGCGGTCCTTTCAGTGATCGCCTCGCGCTTCGTTGGCGCCTCGAAGCAGAGCTAGCCAGCGGTTGAGAAAGAAAGGACGCTGCCGATGAAAAATAGTAGTAACGGCACGTTCGTGTTGGCGATGATCGTAGCGCTGGTCTATGCGCTCATCGCCGGCTTCTATCTCGTGCCCGGCGTGTACCATCCGCTCTCGGACGATACCGTCATCCATACCACGCCACACCTGACGCTGACGGCGATCTTCGGCGCGCTGGCCGTGCTGTCGCTGGTGCTTGCGCAACTCTCGCGTCCTCGTTCGCGCTAAGGCCCCCACCCCCGGCCCCTACCCCGTGCGCGGGAGAGGGGAGCGCAGAGACCTCACCCCGGCCTGCGGCCACCCCTCTCCCGCAAGGAGAGGGGACCGTGGGGCAAACGGTTGTGGCGAGAGGCGATGGGTTTATCCATACGAACGAGAAGCTGGCGAATGAATTCACGGCTGGATGGCGTGCCGCCGCCAAGTCCGCCTGCGCGGACTTGGAATAGAAAATAGTTGGTCTCCCCTCACTCGCGCCCCATCACCCACCAACGCCCGCGCTCCCCGCTCCTCGCGGGAGAGGGGTAGGGGGTGAGGTCTCTCCCCTTTTTGTTTCGGCGCTTCCCACCCCCAGATGTGATACAGTGCAGGATGAGGCAAACTTTGCTATTGTTAGCAGTGGCAAATGATCCAAGATGCAAGACCAGTGAATTGATGCGCAGCGCCCGAAAACGATAGAACGTTATGGCGCAAGATATATTCTCCTCACCCCCGGCCCCTCTCCTTGCGAGGCGAGGGGTGCCCGAAGGGCGGGGTGAGGACTTCCAGGGGTGCGCGACGGTGCGTATCCATTCTCCGCAGCAAAGGAGCTTTTCTTATGGCTGACCGTGATCCTGTCCTCGTGAGCGCCGTGCGCACGCCCATTGGGCGCTTCCTCGGCGCGCTTTCGCCACTCTCAGCGCCGCAACTTGGCGCCATCGCCATCCGCGAGGCCATCGCGCGGGCCGGTATCCCTGTCGAGCAGCTCGATGAAGTCATCATGGGCAACGTCGTCACGGCTGGGGTAGGCCAGGCGCCCGCACGACAGGCGGCGTTGCAGGGTGGCGTTCCCGATGATGTGCCAGCGGTGACGATCAACAAGGTCTGCGGCTCCGGCCTGAAGGCAGTGATGCTGGCGGCGCAGGCGATCAAAGCCGGCGACGGCGACCTCTTCATCGCTGGCGGCATGGAGAGCATGAGCAATGCGCCGTATCTGTTGCCGAAGGCGCGCACTGGCTATCGCATGGGCGACGCGACGATGGTGGACTCGGTGGTGCATGACGGCCTCTGGTGCGCCTTCGAGGATGTGCATATGGGCGAAGAGGCTGAGGTCGTCGCTGAGATGTATCATGTCAGCCGCGCCGAGCAGGACCAGTTTGCCTATCAGAGCCACATGAAGGCGCAGGCGGCGACCGAAGCGGGGCACTTCCGCGATGAGATCGTGCCGGTGGAGGTGCCACAGAAGAAGGGCACGCTGACGGTTGACCGCGACGAAGCCATTCGCCCGGATACCAGCATTGAGGCGTTAGGTAAACTGCCGACGGCCTTCCGCAAGGGTGGCACGGTGACGGCGGGTAATGCGCCGGGGCTGAACGATGGCGCCTCCGCGACGGTGGTGGCGAGCGAGGCGAAGGCACGCGAACTGGGCGCTCCGGTGCTGGCGCGTATCACCGGCTATGCGGCTGCGGCGATTGCTCCAAGACAGATTTTCGCCTGCCCGCCGCGCGCCGTGCGTAAGCTGCTGGATAGAACCGGCATGAAGATGAGCGACTTCGATGTGATCGAGGTCAATGAAGCATTCTCGGCGCAGGTGTTGGCGAACGGCAAGGAACTCGATTGGGATTGGAGCCGCGTGAATCCCAACGGCGGCGCGGTGGCGCTGGGACATCCTATCGGCGCCAGCGGCGCGCGTGTGCTGACGACGCTGCTCTATGAGCTACGGCGGCGCGGCGGTGGGCGTGGCCTGGCGACGCTCTGCCTGGGTGGTGGCGGCGCAGTAGCGATGTCCATCGAGGTGTAACCCCCACCCCCGGCCCCTCCCCCGTGCGCGGGAGAGGGGGGGACAGACACGCGGATGTCCGGCGGGTCAACCCGCACCTATGCGCGTCCCGCAACGAAGCCTGCCTGCGCAGGCTAGGGGTAGGCAGTTGCTCTCACCTGCGCTCGCTTGAACGCCAGCGTCCGCGCTCCCCTCTCCTTGTGGGAGAGGGGCTGTGGGTGAGGTCTTTTTGCCAGCCATGAGGAGGATTATTCTCGATGCTCGAACAACAATCTCGCCCTGCGGCGGAGGGCGCCGATAGCCAGCAGCAAGATAAGCAAATGCAGCAGGCTGCTGGTGGCCGCCAGAACGATCAGGGCACGCTCTATAATCCAGAGGCAGTGGCGCGCGTTGCCGAGGAGCGGCGCGCATGGGAGGCGACGGCGGTTGCCAGCGCCACCAAACGCATACCGGAGCGCGCCAACGTCACCACGCAATCCGGCATGCCGATCAAGCGACTCTATACGCCGGAAGATGGCGCGCACCTCGATTATGAGCGCGACCTGGGCATGCCGGGCGAATATCCCTACACACGCGGCGTGCAGCCAACAATGTATCGCGGCAAGCCGTGGACGATGCGCATGTTCGCCGGCTTTGGCACGGCTGAGGAGACCAACGAACGCTTCAAGTATCTGCTCAAAGAGGGGCAGATGGGGCTTTCGGTCGCTTTTGACATGGCGACGCTCTACGGCTATGACCACGATCACGAGATGGCGCTGGGCGAGTTCGGCAAGTGTGGCGTCGCAGTCTCTTCGCTCGCCGATATGGAAATCCTCTTCGATGGCATTCCGCTGGATAAAGTCACCACCTCGATGACGATCAACAGTCCCGCGCCTGCTATCTGGGCAATGTACATTGCGGCGGCGGAGAAGCAGGGCGTGCCGATGGAGAAGCTGGGCGGCACGCTGCAAAACGACATTCTCAAAGAGTACATCGCGCAGAAGGAATTCCTCTTCCCGCCGGAACCCTCGATGCGGCTGGTGATTGACACCATCGAGTTCGGTACGCGCCACATGCCGCGCTGGAACACTGTCAGCATCAGCGGCTACCACATCCGCGAGGCAGGCGCGACGGCGGTGCAGGAGCTGGCCTTTACGCTCTCGGATGGGCTGGCGTATGTGGATGGCACGCTGGCGCGCGGCCTGAAGATTGATGAATTCGCGCCGCGCTTGTCGTTTTTCTTCGATGTCCACAACGATTTCTTCGAGGAGATTGCCAAGTTCCGCGCGGCGCGGCGCATCTGGGCGCGCGAGATGCGCGAACGCTACGGCGCGAAAGACCCACGTTCGTGGATGCTACGCACGCACGCGCAGACGGCTGGCGTTTCGCTGACGGCACAGCAGCCGGAGATCAACGTGGCGCGTGTGGCGATTCAGGCGCTGGCGGCGGTGCTGGGCGGCACAAACTCGCTGCACACAAACTCGCTGGATGAGGCGCTGGCGCTGCCGACGGAGAAGGCGGCGCTGATTGCGCTGCGCACACAGCAGATCATCGCGCACGAGAGCGGGGTGACGAACACGATTGACCCACTGGCTGGCTCGTTCTTCGTGGAGGCGCTGACCGATGAGACGGAGCGCCAGGCGCAGGAGTACATTGACCAGATACGCGAGCTTGGCGGCGTGTTGGAGTGCATCCGCAACGGCTACTTCCAGAAGGAGATTGCCGAGGCGTCGTACCGCTTCCAGCAGGAGGTGGAGGCGAAAGAGCGCGTGATCGTCGGCGTCAACGATTATGTGATGGATGAGCAGATGGCGGTGCCGACGCTCTATGTGGACCCGGCGAAAGAGCGCATTCACCTGGAACGGCTGGAACGCACGCGGCGCGAACGCGACAATGAGCGCGTGGGTGTGGCGCTTTCCGCGCTGGAGCAGGCGACGCGGGGCAAAGAGAACACGATGCCCTACATCCTCGATTGCGCTCGCGCCTACTGCACGCTGGGTGAGATCATGGGCGTCTTCCGCAAGGTCTTCGGCTACTACACCGAAACCGTGGTGTATTAGACCAAGAGTGTCGAAGTGAGCATAGGTGGCTGAGGCATTTGACTACCTATGCTCACTTTCATAAGAATGTCGTCATAGTCGTCAGAGTGGAAAGATAACATCAACAGGCAGGCGTAATAATTCTTCTATGTGGTTTTGCAAGACCTGCCCATATTTATCCACTGTAGCTAAGCAGAAATCCTGGCCGCGTTCGCTCAGATCGCTATTTTCCCAAAGGCGACGAATTTCATGAATCAAAGGATCATTGCTGTTTAGGGTTTTGATAGCCTGCGAGAGACTCACAGAGAGGGCCTTTCCTCGATCATCTATACGACGCACTCTTTCTTCAGGCATGCCAAAGAGCAGTTTATGAAGAATAACATTGACATCTGGGTCGAAATAATCAAACCGAATTTCAACTCCAATATTGTCTCCACGAAACTCAAATGATGAACCCAGCCTATCTATACTCTCGATGCTCTGAGAGAAACCGTAGTTCTCAGGAAGAAAGGCAAAGCGCGTTCGGGTGTGTTCTTCTAAGGAGTGTTGTACGGTACGTTGGCGTACACTTTGGTCAATGGCTCCTGGGGGAAAAACAGTATCAGAAGGTTGCTGAAGAATCGTTGCTATGTGGTGCCGCAAGATTTGCTGATACAGCTTGAGCATACGATTCATAGACGCCTGATTACGCTCATCACTATTTGTATCGCGGCGTATACGTTGTATCTCTTCAATTGCCTTATCGTTAATCTGGAGTTGTTCGCCTAGTACCTGCTCCAGCCGTGACCTGATACGCACACCGCCAACAACATTTGTGACCTCACCCCACCAACGAAAGCATGTTTCATCGCCTATATATGCCAACCAGACAGATACAAGACAGGAATCATAATTGAGATCAACTTCTATGCCTAGCGTGCCTATTCTATAAACAGTTTGACTTCCGCGTAAAGAGTTCCTATAGCTGCTGGGAAAATCTACAAAATGGTATTTGTCTTGAAGAAATGCAAACAACTCTTTCTTGCGAGGTTCAAGAACATTTGCCATCTGTTCAAGCATAGCCTGACGCTGTTTTGACATTGCCATTTGGCTACTCCAAAAAGAGTGTGCCAATCCCCCGAACGCCAGATAGTAGCTCTAGAAATGATCTGGCGCTCAGGGGATTGTTGTTAGGGGGCTACAGATTTACCTTCAGGTCAATCGTCTCCTGGCTCTGCTGGTCGTTGGTGGCGCTGGTGATGAGCAGCGCTGTGGTATGTGCCAGCAGCTTGCCGATGCTGCCATCCTGGCCCAGATTGGCGAGCGCAGATTGCAGCGACGACAGGTTGACGAAGACAGTGGTCGCGGCGTCTGACGGCGCGTTCTGCGTCAACTGGCTGAAGTCGCTCTGCTGCGCGAGGTTCGGCCCACCGTTGGCGGCGTTGATGATTGCCGTCACCAGATCGCTGGATGTGCCGACCACCAGTGTGCCCTTAACCTGCACCGCAACGGCTACCAGCGATGGCGTGTCAGGACGCTGCGCACACTCCGGGCAGGTGGGGAAGGGCGTGCCGCCTGCGGAGTAGATGCCGGTCGCGCTCTGGCCGTCCACCGTCATCGGCTGGAGCGTCAGTTGGTGCGCATTTGCCACGTTCTGCAAGAGCGTCTGCGCCGCCGAAGCATCCGGCGCCTTCAGCAGCAGAGCCACCCCTGAATTGCTCGCATCATTGGCGGCGGCGGTTCCGTCGGGAGCGCCAGTGACGAAGGCGCCGCTTGGCAGACCGGTGACGACGATTGCCGCCGGATGTTGCAGCGCCGGGTCCGAGGAGTTGACGCCAAGCAGCGATTGGATGATGTCTGACGACGAGCCAGTGTTGCCAAGTTCGCTATTGATCTTGCTGCTGGCAGCGGCCTCTGCGCCGAGGTTGCCGATGCCGCCATAGAGCAAGACATTCTGCGGCACCATACTGGCGAGCGCGGTTGTGTCGCCATGCAGATCGCCGATGCCCAGGCTCTTGGCGGCCTTCAGTGTGATCTGCGCGCGCATGCCAGCGGAGTTCCATTCGAGGTAGCCGCCAGCGGTGGGATAGACGCTGGCGAACGGCATGAGCGTACTCGCAGCAGCGTTACCGCCCGCGCTGGCTGCCAGCGCATAGATCGCTTTGATGTTGACGAAGACGGTGCCGAAGCGGTCGCTGGGCAGGCTGCTGGTGGCATCCTGATAGGCCTGTGCGTTGGCGAGCGTGTTGCCCTTGCCGTTGATGCGGTCAATCACCATCTTTGTCGCCACTGAGTTGCTGCCGATGATTGCCCAGCCATTGTTGGCGGCGAAGGTGGTGCTGCCGCCATCCGCAACGGTATACAGCGTGAAGCCGCCATAGGTAGTCGTGACGACGGTGTGGCCCTGGCTCTGCTGGAAGTCCGCCGCCTTTTTCATGGCGTTCTGCGCAGCGCTATCATCTTTCGATTGAATCAAGACCACTGCGCCAAGTTGCTCGAAGGGGTTGGCGGGATTCGGATCAAGGGAAGCCGGGAAGGCGGCCAGCGCGATGTCACGGTTGACCCAGGGCAGAATATCGGTCTGCCAGTTCAGTCCGGTCGCAGATTTGATGGGATCAGCCTGCCCCTGGCCGCCGCTGTTGAACAGATCGCTGGCGCTGAAGCTGTGGCTGTTCTTGGCGTATTGCACGATGTCAATCGAGGCGTAGGCGAGGGTATTGTCGGGTAGCACCTTTGCGGCGGCGGCATCGGCGTTGGCGGCGAAGACATTATAGAGCGTGTAGCCGCCGAGTCCGAGGATGACGGCCACCAGCAAGGCGATGGAAATGGCGGTGATGGCACGGGCAGGTCCGCGTTTCTTCTTGACGGGCGTTGGTGGCGCATCCGGCGCGTAGGGAGCGGCGGCGCCATAGACCGGCGGCGCATAGGTTGGCGGCGGCGTGGCCGGTTGCGTGGATTGATCGGGCCAGCTCCCCTGCAACGTCGGCTCACTGCTGACGACGGTTGGATACGCTCCACTCATCTGTGGGCTAACTTGCCCGCAGGAAGGACAATACGAGGCGTCTGCTGGAATCGGCTGGTGACAATTGGCACACACCATCCCGCTGGATGGTCCGTTGGCGCTACTCATGACGAGATTCCCCCATCCCTGACACTGATAAAAAGAGCATCATGACTGAATACATGACCAGGACAACCAGGGCAAAAGCCCCGCACTATCACTGACGCGGTGACACTAGCGATAGTTCCAGATCGTTGGCCGCAGGCCGGCGAATTCATTCGCCATCCCGCGTGCGCCTGCGGTTCGCTGCCGCGAGAGCCAGCAGACATACACCCATAAGATAGTGTACGAGGGAGCGGCCAAATAGTAGTACGTTTTGCTTGCCGATAAAAGGTCTCGCGGCTCTAAAGAGCCGACGCACGGAACGGAAGACTGAAGCCACTGGTCTGGCGAGTGGCTTTGCATCCGGCTTCAGCCCGCTCGTCGCGTACCCCGGCTTTTCAAAGCCGGCAGGAGCTACTGGCCTACCAGGGTAGGCATCTGGCCTGGGACTGGCATATGCCGTATAATGACGGCGACTGACAGGCCGGCATGCCGGATAGAGGGCTATCATCGTCATCCATCATATCCGGTCGCCATCTGGGCGGGGAGGGCAGCGCATGGGCAGCATCGGCAATATGGGCAACATGGGTATGGAGAATCTAACCAACATCGTGGTCTCCGAGGGGGAGCTTGGCAATATTACCCGTGTTCTGGGCCGGCTGACGCTGGATACGGGGGCAACCCATGTGCTGCTGCTGGATAAGAGCGGCCAGCTCATCGCCACCCAGGGGCCAGCAGGCCAGCGCGACATCATTGCGCTTGGCGCGCTGCTGGCCGGTGCGTTCGCGTCCTCGCGCCATGTGGCGGAGATCCTGGGCGAGCGCGACTTCCGCAGCATTTTGCAGCAGGGTGTCAACGAGAGCATCTACACCTCGCTCGTTGGGGAGCAGTGGTTGCTGGTGATCGTCTTCGATAAGCAGACGCATATCGGTCTGGTCAAAGTGCTGGCGCGCAAGGCAACCGAAGAGCTGGAGCGTGTCCTCGAACGGGTGCGCGTCGGTGGCCGTCAGGCGAAGGAGCAGGTGGTCAACGTCCAGTTCCGTAGCTCCGTCGAGAATACGATTGATCTGCTCTTCCAGGATTGACCGGCATTGAACGAGACAAATCACGTGATCTGATACTGGCCGAGAGAGAGAAATGTAGAGACCTGGAAACCTATGGCGCTCATCAACGTCGCAAGCCACGAGATTCACTGCAAGATCGTCTATTATGGCACCGGCTTCTGCGGCAAAACGACCAATCTACAATATATCCACAGCCACGCGCCCCGGCAATCGCACGGCGAATTGCTGACGATTGCGACGGAGAGCGAACGCACGCTCTTCTTCGACTTCCTGCCGCTTGACCTGGGCACAGTCAACGATTTCCGTGTGCGTTTCCACCTCTACACGGTGCCAGGGCAGATTCTCTATGAACGCACCCGTCTGGCGGTCCTCAACGGTGTGGATGGCATCGTCTTTGTGGTGGATTCGCAGCCGGAGAAGCTGGAAGAGAACTTTCAGAGTTTGATCGAACTGGAAACCAATATGCGTCGCCTGGGCAATGATCTGGGCGACTTCCCGCTGGTGTTCCAGTGGAACAAGCGCGACGTGGCGGGCGCGGTGCCGGTGGCGACGCTGGACCGCTACCTCAACCGCCGCCGCAAGCAAACCTTCGAGGCCGCCGCGATCACCGGCGATGGCGTCTTCCCCACGCTCCGCACGATCTGCAAAAACGTGATGACCCGGCTGTGACCTTACCCCGCAGGCCGGGGTTGAGGTCTTGGCCCTGGTCTTGCTTGACGTGAAGAAGCGACCCTGGCTATACTATGGACTGGTAACTGGCACGAGCTTCTACCTTCCGGGTGACTGGCGAAATGATGTGGAGATGCACCACAGGGAAGCCCGGAATCACTGAACAAGACAGCCGTTCGCCTGGGCTGGGGCACCGATGTGGCGCGTTGATCCGTCGCCTACGCCGGGAGGCCCTTTTTTGTTTTCCTGTCGCGCCTCCGGGTACTTGCCGGTGCAGCCAGCGCAGTTCGTGCTGCGCACGTGAGCAAGGGCCGCCAGGAGGGAAGGGAGCGAACCATGCGCGCGTTGTTGAGTGTGGATGATAAGACTGGCATCGAAACCCTGGCCCGTGGGCTGCGGGCGCTGAACTTCGAACTGATTTCAACCGGCAGAACGGCGGCGCTGCTCACGGCGGCTGGCATTGAGAATCAGCCCGTCTCCGACATCACCGGCTTCCCGGAAATTCTGGGCGGGCGTGTCAAAACGCTGCATCCGGCGGTGCATGGCGGCATCCTCGCCAAACGCGACGACGAGGCGCACATGGCCGAATTGGAGAGCCATCAGATTGCGCCAATTGATATTGTCGTCTGCAACCTCTATCCCTTCAGCAAAACGGTTGCCGACCCGCGCACGACGCTTGGCGACGCCCTGGAAAAGATAGACATCGGCGGCGTCACGTTGCTGCGCGCCGCTGCCAAGAATTACCCCTATGTCACCGTCATCGTGCGGCCAGAGGATTACCCCGATGTGCTGGCGGAACTGGAAACCACCGGCGCGACCAGCCTGGAAACGCGCAAACGACTGGCCGCCGTTGCCTTCCAGCATACTGCGCTCTATGACACCGCCATCGCTGATTATCTGCGCCGCGACACGCCAGAGGGTGTGATGCCCGAAGCGTTCACCATTGGCCTGCGCCGGTTGCGCACGCTGCGCTACGGCGAGAATCCGCACCAGCAGGCGGCGCTCTATAGCTGGGGCGGCAGGGGCTACGGCCTGGGCGAAGACGACCAGCCACCCGCGCAGGCTGCACCGGCTGTACAGGTTTCGCAGGCGTCGCATGACCACCAGCACGACGCGATGGATGAGATGACGGAGCAGCGGCCCACGGTGGCCGGCGCGCGCATGCTCCACGGTAAGGAACTGAGCTTCAACAACCTGCTGGACCTGGATGCTGCGCTGAACTGCGTTGCCAGCTTCACCGCGCCAACGACGGTCATCATCAAGCACACGAATCCCTGCGGGCTGGCCTGCGCCGATGCGCTGGTGGAGGCGTACCGCCGCGCGCATGCTGGCGATCCCGTTTCCGCCTATGGGGGCATCCTGGGCTTCAACCGCGAGGTGGATGAGGAGACCGCCGCCGAGATGTCTTCGATGTTTTATGAGGCGGTCATCGCGCCGGGCTATAGTGAGGCCGCCTGGGAGATTCTGACACGCAAAAAGAATCTGCGGCTGCTGGCGACCGGCACGCCGATTGGTCCCGCCGCCGTCGCGCCGGAACTCAGCGACCCGTATGGCCTGGATGTGCGGCGTATCAGCGGTGGATTGCTGGTGCAGACGGCGGACATCGTGACCTCGCAAGAAGTGCAATGCACGACAGTGACGGAGCGCGCGCCAACGCTGGAAGAAGTGACCGACCTGCTCTTCGCCTGGAAGGCCGTGCAGCATGTCAAATCGAACGCGATTGTGCTGGCGAAGAAGCTGATGGTGGTCGGCGTCGGCGCGGGTCAGATGAACCGTGTCTACAGCGTGCAGATCGCCGTGGACCGCTCCGAGGGGCGTGCGCGCGGCAGTGTGCTGGCCTCCGACGCCTACTTCCCCTTCCCGGATGGCGTGGAGACGGCGGCCAAAGCCGGTGTGACGGCCATCATCCAGCCCGGCGGCTCCATACGCGATGACGAGGCAATCCGCATGGCGAACCGTTACGGCATTGCGATGGTCTTCACCGGCAAGCGCCACTTCCGGCACTAGCCCAGGTGCGTGGGTGGTTCGCGGCAATCAATTGCCGGCGCACGTCACGGGCGGGCTAAAGCCCGATGCAGAGGCGCACCCCCACCCAGGACTTCAGTCCAGTTTACCGTGCGCCGGTTTTTCAAAGCCGCGCCCCAGGTGTCGTTCGTGCGCCGGTTTTTCAAAGCCGCGAGCAGGCGGGTCTACGGCTGCACCATCAGCTTGCCATCCTTCAAGAAGAGGATGTCATCTACGTAGACCTCGCCGCCGCCCGCTGGCTCGCGCAGGTCGCAGATCATATCCCAGTGCAGCGCGGAGACGTTCTTGCCGCCGGTTTCGGGATAGCTGTTGCCCAACGCCATGTGGATGGTGCCGCCAATCTTCTCATCGTAGAGGATGTTGCGGATGCCCTGCGTGATGCCGAAGTTGTTGCCAAAGGCAAACTCACCCAGGAAGCGCGCGCCGCCATCCAGTTCCAGCGCCGCATCCAGATAGCCTTGCCCCTGCCCGGCGGTCGCCTCCACCACCTTGCCCTTCTCGAAGGTCAGGCGGATATCCTGCACCAGATGCCCGCCGACGACGCTGGGCACGGTGAAGCGAATTGTCCCCTCGGCGCTGTCCTCGATGGGGCCGGTGAAGAACTCGCCGCTGGGGAAGTTGCGCTTGCCGTCGCTATTGCGGAAGATGCGCCCGGCAATCGAGAGGCGCAGGTCCGTCTCCGGCCCGATGACATGCACGTGCTGCTTGTCGCGCAGCCAGTCCACATAGAATTGCTGCTGGCGGCCCAGTTCGCGCCAGCGTTCGGCGGGGTCTTCGCTGTTGAGGAAGCACGCCTCCGCAACGAATTCCTCGAACTCCGCCAGCGACATCTCGGCGTCCTGCGCGTAGGCCTCGGTGGGATAGAGCGTGCCGCACCACTTCTCTTCTCCGGCGGCGGAGCGACGGCTGCGTATCTGCATCAGTTCGCTCCAGGCGCGCTGGCGCATGCTGAGCCGCTCTTGTTTGACATTGGCGGTGCGGCGGGTGTTGGTTTCGGCGGCGATCATCAGCCGGCAATCCACCTGCTCCGCCAGCAGCCGTTGCGCCGGATTGATCCAGGCGATCTGCTCGTCGCTGCCCTCGTCCAGCAGAATCCTATCGAGTTCGGTCAGCACAATCTGCGGGATCGGATTGCCGCCAGCGCGCAATGTCTCACGAAAGACTTCGGTGACGAGCGGCTCGGCGGCGGGCTGCGACATAATCAGCACCGTCTGCCCCGGTTGCACTTCCAGACAATAGTTGACCAGCGTTTTTGCCCAGCGGGAAATGCGTGGATCCATGTGATGTTATCCTGTTCTTGGATATCAACTGTCGCTCGCGGCACTGAAGTGCCAGCGCACGGACGATAGGCGGTTGAAACCGCGCCTGGATGGCTTTCAGCCGCAAAACCTGCCTCCGCAGGTTCGGCGCAGGCCGCTTCTGCACTCCCCTCTCCCGCGCACGGGGACCGCCGCCGCTCGTCTGAAGGACGAGAAGCAAACCATCGGTTTGCGGAGGCGGCGGGTGAGCGCAGCGGAGGGGCTGGGGGTGGGGGCTTCCGGGTCCGCGCAGGCGGACTTCGCGGCAGCACGCCATCCAGCCGCGAGTTCATTCGCCAATTTCCGTACTCCGGCTGTTCACAGCCGAGAGCGCAGAAAAGCTGCTCTCTGATGGTTGGCCTGTTCACCTTGTACCGCACAGGGGCAGCCTGCGTCAATACGTCACCTGGTGGCGCTCGATGCGCACAGTGCTACACGCCGCGCCGTTTGCGCTGCTCCGCGAAGAAGGCGAGCAGGTCGTCCACCGGCAGCGTATTGAGGACATCATGCGGCGTGAGCCAGCCCTTGCGCGCGATGCCGACGCCGGTGCGGATGTTAAGCAGCCCCTCCGGTGTATGCGCATCCGGCGTGATGGGGATGCGCACGCCGCGTTCGGTGGCATAGCGATGGAAGCGCCAGTCGAGGTCGAAGCGATGTGGGTCGCCGTTCAGTTCGATGGCGACGCCTAGTTCACCCGCGCGGTCTATCACCGCCTCCAGGTCCGGCATATAGCCCTCGCGTTCCAGCAAGATGCGCCCGGTGGGATGGCCGAGAATCGAACAGTACGGGTTCTCGATGGCGCGGATCAGCCGTTTGGTCTGCTCCTCCGGCGGCAACTGGAACTGGCTATGGATTGAGGCCACCACAAAGTCGAAGGTCGCCAGCGTCTTGTCGTCGTAGTCCAGCGAGCCATCTTTGAGGATGTCACACTCGGTGCCTTTGAGGATGCGGAACCGCCCGGCGTATTCTTCATTCAGCCGGTCAATCTCCTCGTGCTGGCGGCGCACCGCGTCTTCCGTCAGGCCGTGCGCATAGACGGCGACCTTGCTATGGTCGCACATGCCCAGATAGTGCTTGCCCAATGCCATCGTCGCCTCGGCCATCTCGCGGATCGTCGCCTGCCCATCGCTCCAGGTGCTATGCACATGCAGGATGCCCTGCAAATCATCCTCGGTGACGAGCGTGGGTAGCTTGCCCTCGCGCGCCGCCTCGATCTCGCCGCGATTCTCCCGTAGCTCCGGCTCCACGAACGCCATGCCCAGCGCGCGGTACATATCCGCCTCATCGGCGCAGGGGATGAGTTGCTCGTCCTTGAAGATGCCGTACTCGTTGATCTTGATGCCGCGCGGATGCGCCCAGGTGCGCAGCGCCACGTTGTGTTCTTTGGATCCGGTGAAGTGGTGCAGCGCATAGGGATATTCGTTATCGAAGACCACGCGCAAATCCACGGCGATGCCGGAGCGCAGCACGACGCTGGTTTTGGTGCTGCCCTTGCCGGTGATGGAGCGCACCTGTGGCAGGTCCACCAGCGTATCCATAATCGGCATGCGGTCCTCGTCGCGGGCGACGCTGGCCACGATATCCATATCCTTCACCACTTCCTTGTGGCGGCGCAGGCTCCCCGCCACGCTCAGCCGCACCACCTGTGGCAGCGCCCGCAACGTCTCCGCAATCGCCGTGGCGTCGCGCGCCGCAATATCATAGCGATAGTGGTCCTGATGCTCGCTGAGGAATTGCAGCCCCTTGAGAATCTTCTCCTGGCTCTTGGCGCCAAAGCCGGGCAGCGTCGCCACCTGGCCGTTCTCACAGGCCGCGCGCAGATCGTCCAGCGTCGCCACGCCGAGCGCATCGTGAATCTGGCGGATGCGCTTGGGGCCGAGGCCGGGGATACGCAGCATGTCGCGCAGTCCGGCGGGCACCTCCGCCAGCAGTTGCTCATGCAGCGCCATCTTGCCGGTCGTCACCAACTCGGTGATGCGCGCGGCGAGCGTCTTGCCTACGCCAGGGACGCTGCCAATTTTGCCGCTTTTCACGATCTCACCGATGTCGCCGTCGAGATTTTCAATGGCCCGCGCGGCGTTCTGATAGGCGCGCACCTCAAACTGGCTCACCCCAGTCAACTCTTGTAGATTTGCCACTTCTTCCAGAATAGCGGCAACCTGCCCCTTATCCAGCGTCTCCGGCGTAGCCATCTCTCACGGTCCTTTCGACCAACTGTGCTTCGTCCTCACCCCGGCCTACGGCCACCCCTCGCCTCGCAAGGAGAGAGGCTGGGGGTGAGGATATCCGGCTCATCTTTTATCGTTCTTCTTTCAGTTCTCCAAATCGGTTGGCGCGGACTGCGTGGTCTCAGCCGGCCAGTTGGGCATCGGCACATGCGCCAGGTCGTAGAGCGGTGGCGCATGTGGCTGCAACTCGAACGGATGCAGCCCTTTCAGCTTCTTCGGCAGTTGTTTCTTGCAATCGAAATGCACCGCCAGCCAGCCGACCAACTCTTTCTCGATCAAGATCGCGTCCCAGGTGTCGGCGTCCGGCAGATCGTCCGCCTCGATCAGCAGCTTGCCGCAGTTGGCGCAGCGCACCATGCCATGCGTCACCGCTTCCTCGAACCAGCGATAGAGATAGTTGTTGAAGTCATCCAGTGTCATCTCGTGCAGGCGCATCCAGGGATAATGCAGGGAGTCGGGGTTGGGCGTCCAGACCCAATCCTCATCGCGCGGGCCAAGCGCAATCAGCGGCGCACGCACCTCTTCGATGACATGCCCCTGCTCATCGCCCAGCACGCGGTAGCGCAGCAGCCCTTCGCGCTCGAACCACTCGGTCAATGCCTCGTCCATGTCATCCTCTCACCTGTTCGTGTGCTGGCAGTGAAACTCTTCCCAGCTGTCAACAGCCGGGGCACGCGCGATAAGGCTGAAGCCTCAGTGAGCGCGGCGGGGTTCATGGCTTCAGCCAAACTATCCCGTGCGTCGGCTTTTCAAAGCCGCGCGCCATACAGCCCTCCGGCCACTGTATCACCCCTCCTGTGGCATGGTCAAACGAACCGCATAGGGACAACTGTTCCTATGTTTTTACGGTGATGGGCACGCAAAATGCGTAGGTGTGTCACGGGTGAAGATGGAGGCGTAGGAGGCGCTTTTGCTCGCAAGCGTACCGGCAATCCGGTAAGAACGATTGGTGAGTGATGGCAACGAATTTCGAGGGAGTGCTGCTCGCAGGACGCTACGAAGTTGTGCAGCATATTGCGACAGGAGGGATGTCCGTCGTCTATCGCGCCTGGGACCACCGCTTGCGCCGCCCGGTCGCCGTCAAGATGCTGCGCGACTCAGATCAGCTTGCCGTGACGCATATCGCGCGTTTCCGGCGCGAGGCCCGCACGGCGGCGCTACTCCATTCGCCGTTTGCCGTCGAATCCTATGATTTTTTCGAGGAGCAGGGACACTATTTCCTGGTGATGGAACTGGTAGAAGGGACGCATCTCAAGAATTACATCATCGCGCGTGGCCGGATGGCCGTGCCAGATGCTCTCTTGATCGCTGAGCAGGTGTGCGAGGCGCTGGCGGTGGCCCACGAGCATGGCTTCCTGCACCGCGACATCAAGCCGCAGAATATCCTGCTTGACCCCTCCGGCAACGCCAAGCTAGCCGACTTTGGTATCGTGCATGTCGCCGCCGCGCGCAGCCTGACCACTGATGGCATCGTGCTGGGAACTGCCGACTACATCTCACCGGAGCAGGCGCAGGGTCTGGAACTCGGCCCTACCACTGATATCTATTCGCTGGGTGTTGTGCTGTTCGAGATGCTGGCTGGTGTGTTGCCATTTACGGGCACCACGCCGCTGGCGGTGGCGATGCAGCACGCGACGCTGCCGCCGCCCTCGCTGCGGGCGCTGGCGCCCGAAACGCCGCGCAGCGTGGAGCGACTGATCCGCCGCGCGCTCGCCAAGAAGCCGGAGCAGCGGTTTCTTTCGGCGCGCGAGATGGGGCTGGCGCTACGCCAGGCGCGTGAGGCGGCGCAGGCGGACCTCGACCACACGCGCAGACGTTCCAGCGAGACGAGAACACGCGCTGACGATTGGCGTACACTTGCCGCACGGCTGCAACCGGGAGCCGGACCAGCCTATGCCATCTCCAGCGGGGGCGCGCTGCGCCGCACAGGCTCACCTGCGCCTGATACTTCTGGCAATACCCCGCGCGCTGGGAGGCGTCGCTCAGGCATGCGTGCTGCTGGGGAGATTGACTCGCATGGTTCGGCGGTGGCGCTGGCACGGCGACAATCAGCCGAATCGCGCGTTCTGCCGCTGCTCCTCCTGTTTGGTCTGGTGGTGATTCTTCTCATGTGCATTGTCTTCTTCCACATCTTGGGATAAGCTATCTGGTGCAGTGGCGTAGGTCGGCGTTACCCTGCGTCTGCGCCAAGCGTTCCTGTTTAGGCAGAGAAGCCTGGACTCATCATGCGTTCACATGCGTGGTCGTGCGTTACAGCGCGATCTATCTTGTCATGTTTGTCATGTGGAATAAGCGGCTACCCTGTCATTGTGTGGAAGAAGGCGGTGATGTTCATGCAGCGAGAACGTATTGCAACGGATGGCGCTCCAGCGGCCATCGGCCCGTATAGCCAGGCCATCGCCAGTGGCCAGTTGATCTTTGCCTCCGGCCAGGTGGCGCTGGAACCGGCGAGCGGGCAACTCGTGGAGGGCGATGTGCAGGCGCAGACCCGCCGCGCGCTGGAAAATCTCTCCGCCGTTCTCCAGGCAGCCGGTAGTTCGTTGGGGCAGGTGGTCAAGACGACCGTGTTCCTTACCACAATGGACAATTTTACGCCAATGAACGAGGTCTACGCCGGCTTCTTCCCCAATGACCCGCCAGCGCGCTCAACGGTGGCTGTGGCGGCGCTGCCCAAAGGTGCGTTGGTAGAGGTGGAAGCCATTGCCATTCGCGCAGGTGAGTAGCAGGCGGATAGTGTGAGAGCATCTGCCCACTTCTCCCAGGGTGAGTAGTCCTTTCGCCGGTGCGCTTGCGGCTGCGCCAGCCAATCTGCTACTATTCGATGCACCCGTACACGTGTTCGATAGGCCGCCCGCTTATTGGAACGTGCAGCATTGCCTTTCGCTGAACGCATCAGCTTCCGTCAGCTTCGACAGACACATCTGGCTTGATCGCTCGTTCTCGTTCTCTCGTTTTAGACAGGCAGTTTCGTGAGCAACGCATACGCACACGTCTGGCGCGCCGCCCAGGAGCGGCTGCGACAAGAGATGACCCGCGCGCAATTCGACACCTGGCTGCGTGGCACATGGCTGGCGGAAGAACGCGACGGCGTGACGGTGCTGTGCGTGCGCACGACCTTTGCTAAAGAACTGCTCGAAACACGCTTCCGCGAGCGCATCGAGGCGGCAATCGCCGGCGTCACCGGGCGGCCATGCGCGCTGCTGTTGCAGGTTGCTGCCGGTGAGCCGGAAACGCAGGCGGGCGATGTTGAAGCGAATACCGCATCTTCGTCCAATGGGCGGCGCTATCCGCAGCAGGCACACCTGCGGCGGCACAGCCGCGCCAGCGAAATGAGCGGACCAACACTCTTCGATGAGTTAGACGGCGCGGACGCAGAAGATAACGATGCGCCAACTCCGCGCGCTATTCCCGCGCCGCTGCCAGAGCGAGAACGCGCGCAAGCCGTCGTGCAGCCACGCCGCTCCACACAGGTGACGCAGGTGGCTGGCGTGGGCAGATGGGATGCAGGCATCGCGCAGTCACGGCAAGCGGAGCCATCCATCGTTGCCAGCGTTGCTGCTACAAGCGGAGCGGACGACGAAGACGACTGGGATGACGCAGACCGTAGTGGTAGCACTGGTGGCATACGTGGCGCAAATCGTGGACATCAGGTGAATCGTGTGGATGGTGGGCAGCCGGTACAGCGGCAGGGGCTACGCGGCCAGAGAGATGAGGCGAGTATCATGAACGGGCAGGTCAACCGCGATGACGATGACCAGGGCATCGGTTCATCTGATGAGCCGGGAGCCATTGACGCTTCATCCGCTCGCCCACCGCTTTGGAACGATCTGGCGACCGGCGACGCCGACCACTCCGCGCCGAATATGCAGATTGCGCCGCCACGGCTCAACCCGCGCTATACCTTCTCGACCTTCATCGTCGGCAGCGGCAACCAGCTTGCGCACGCCGCCTCACAGGCTGTGGCGGATACGCCCGGCAGAGCCTATAATCCGCTGTTCCTCTACGGCGGCGTGGGGCTGGGCAAAACGCACCTGTTGCATGCCATCGGCCACACGGCGCTGGCACGCAACCTCATCGTTCTTTATGTCTCATCCGAGACGTTCACCAACGAGATTGTCAACGCCATTCGCTATCGCACGACCGAGGAGTTCCGCGCTAAATATCGCTCGGTGGATGTGCTGCTGGTGGACGACATCCAGTTCATCGCTGGCAAGGACTCGACGGAAGAAGAGTTTTTCCATACCTTCAACAGTCTCTATGAGTCCAGCAAACAGATCGTGATATGCAGCGACCGCCCGCCGAAAGCGATTGTCAGCCTGGAAGAACGATTGCGTTCGCGTTTCGAGTGGGGGCTGATTGCGGACATTCAGCCGCCGGACCTGGAGACGCGCGTGGCAATTCTGCGGGCGAAGTCCGATGTGATGGGCCGCCATGTGCCGGATGAGGTAATTGATTATCTGGCGAGCCGTGTGCAGAGCAACATCCGCGAACTGGAAGGCAGCTTCAACCGGCTGCTGGCGATGACACAGCTTCAGGGGCTACCATTGACGTTGGAGACGGCGAAAGCGGCGCTGAACAATCTCGCCAGCGATGGCCACCAGAAGCGCGTCAGCATAGACGAGATTCTCGATGCGGTCTCTGAATACTACCGCATCCCGCGCGAGGACCTCTGCGGCAAACAGCGCGACAAGCATATCGTCGTGCCGCGCCAGGTGGCGATGTTTCTGATGCGCCAGGAAACTCAGGCGTCGCTCCTGGAGATCGGGCATGCGCTCGGTGGGCGCGACCATAGCACGGTGCTGCATGGCTGCGAGAAGATTGCGCGCGAGGTGAACGACAACACGACGCTGCGCAAAGAAGTCAACGCCATTCGCCAGCAATTGCTTGGCTAGTGGTGGTTAGCATTGGATAGAAACGGTGTTCGCTAATGAGGGATTTTCGCGCCTATCTGCTGGACCTGGATGGCGTAGTCTATCGCGGCGAGCAGGTGCTTCCCGGCGCGCGTGAGCTGGTGGAATGGCTGGATGCCAGCGGCAGAAAGACGCTCTATCTCTCCAACAACTCGATAGCGACGCCGCAGGAGGTTACGGCGAAACTGGCGCGACTGGGCATGCCGCGTCCCGAAGGGCGCGTGCTGACGGCGGGCTACGCGGCGGCGCAGGCGTTGGCGCAACGCTTTCCTGGTGGGCGCGTCTTTGTGCTGGGTCTGCCGCCGGTCGAGCGCATGATCGAGGAGGCCGGGCTGCATGCCGTCTGGAGCGAACGCGAGGATGAGCAAATCCCTGATGCCGTGCTGTCTGCGCTGGACCGCAATCTGACCTATGACCGGCTCAAGCGCGCGCTGCATGCGATTCTCGGCGGCGCGGCATTCTATGCAGTCAACCGCGACCCACGCCTGCCGATGGAGCATGGCGTCTTCGATCCTGGCACCGGCTCGATCACGGCGGCGCTGGAATATGCCAGCGGCCAGCAGGCGCAGATCATCGGCAAGCCAGCCCCAGCTATCGCGCAGCAGGCGATGCGGCTGCTCGGCGTCTCGCCGGAGGAGAC
The DNA here is from genome assembly GCA_021323855.1 of Chloroflexota bacterium. Lineage (GTDB taxonomy): Bacteria > Chloroflexota > Ktedonobacteria > Ktedonobacterales > JADMIN01 > JAJPKE01. The sequence continues at coordinate 214,661 of JAJPKE010000010.1, forward strand.
GCTAATGGTTGGCGATGGGCTGGACCTCGATATCGTCGCCGGGCACGCCGCCAACGTCACCACGGCGCTCGTCCTCACCGGCCTGACTACGCAGCAGCAGGCGGACGTCGCCACCGGCGACCGCAAGCCTGACCTCATCTTCCCCGACCTCAACGCGCTCCTCGATGTCGCAAAGGCCGCCGCGTACTGATACTGTTGTGGAGGTGGCCCATGCTGGACGCGCAAATTATCATCGAGCAGGTGCGTGCTGGAATAGCACCCAAAAGCTGGCTAGTATACAGAGCTAAGAGAAGTGCCGTCTTTTTCATGCCAACGCTTTATCTCTTATCCGCCGCAATTGGAGAGGGAAAGTCGGTCTTTGACTTGATATCTGACTTTATGACCCCTGGTAAGAATACATCGTGGTACATAATTCCAAATCTAGGTTCTGTTGACATTTTACCGTAACCAGACGAGCGCGCAGACGAAGTGGACGAAGCCCAGGTAGGAGCGGTCCAACTTGTCGAAACGCGAGAAGATACGGCGAA
>JAJPKE010000044.1 GCA_021323855.1 Chloroflexota bacterium
GACTATGAGCGCTTATGCTCCACCAGCGAGACGCTGATCTACCTGGCGATGATCCGTCTCATGCTCCGCAGACTCGCTCGCTTCTGACAGGTTTTCAGACAGTTTCTCAGCCCAACGCAGCGCCTTCCTGATAGTGCCTATCGTCGGCAAGTTTTCGCCGTCGAGATCTGCATCAATCTCCTTGTCCGCGTGGGGTTGCCCTTCTGAACTTTCATCGTCCAGTTTTCCGTCTCGATCAGGATGGCGTAGCCTTCCCGCCGCTGGGCAACACACGGGCATTCAGCCAATCAGAGGAATAGGCGGCGTTGCGCTCCTTTTGCGCTTGCCGTGCCTGCTGCTGTTCCGCCAGCATCGCTAGGTATGTTTCATCACTCACCTCGATGTTGAAGCTAAAATTGCAGTTGTCTACGCCGCCGAGCAGTGGTCGGGCCACCCCATCTACCCAGCCGTTCACCACATGGCGGTCAGGCGGTTGTATCCGTAGGCACTGGTCGGCGTGTGGCACTAGCGCAGGGTTGAATTGTTGGTCTGTTTCTTCGTCTGCATCGAAGTTCTCCTCATAGCTGTTGGCGGTGAAACCGCTGTGCATGTATTTGTGGGGGCCGTGTTACCCAGTTCGGTCCTCTGGCCGGCGGGGGCGTCCTACCCCCGCCGGCCAGCAGTTTTCCTCAATGCGCTTCCCTGTGCGGCGCTTCTTCGAGATAGCAGATCGCTAAGGCTATCGCGCGCAGATCGCCCTGTACGTTGTCGTCATAGCTCGTGTGGCGGCCAGTCGCCCGGCGATACGAGAGATTGCCCTCATCACGCCGTATGCGGCTCTGCAAGGCAGCAATCACCTGCTCCCGCGTCAAGCCGTTGAGCATGGGCTTCTCGTGCCAGGACCAAGTAGCGTGGCTCGTCAGCGTCGTCTGAGGCGCTTTGGTTTTGCTGAAATTTCATGGTAGATATCTCCTCGTCGTTGGGCGATAATTGAGAAGGTGCATGTGAACGACCGCCTATGATGGCGTGAGCGAGTGAACCGCCCGTCTCACGTCGCCGCCCCACCGTCACGCTGCTGACCGCATCGGCAGCAGATTTTGCCAAAGGAGTACCTTATAGCGCGAGTGTTTGAGATCGTGGGCTACACCGTCGAGCAGAATTGCCCGCTGGGAGGCAAACACCTCCATGACGCCTGGCTTGTCGGAGGCCATGCGCCGCAAACGCACAAGTCAACCGCTGAATTACTGCATATGGTTGAACAAGGCTATCGCTTCGGGATTGAAGAACGCGACGACGCTGGCCGCTTTGTAGACGAGCATGAAGCCAAACTGGTTCCCTGCCAATGCGGGACGGGCTACCTGCTCGTTCCGTGGGTGGAATGGTTAGAACGACCGTTGTGGCCTCGCAAGCGCAAGAAGTATCTCCCCAATGACCCGTAAACCCTGGCAAGGGCGGAAAGCACTAAAAGTCCCATAGATGTCGCATTGTGCCCTCCTCTCGCCCCTGCTCGCTCGCTTGTAGTCATGTGCGTTGCTCCTGAGCAGCTTGCACGTCCACACAGGCTCACTCAGACCCTGCCGCTTGGCGGTTTCCCGTCAAGGCCAAGCCCTACGACTGCCGCCCGCTCCCTCGTCCCTCAGTCGCTTGCGGCAGCCTTGACGTGACCCTCCGCCAGCGCGGTGGCCGGGTCGTGAGCCTGGTGGAGCTTGCCGCGCCAGCCAGGAGGCCCACACTGCCGACCTCCGCGAGACATGCGGTGGGGCAAAGGGGGCATCAGAATCAGGACGTGATCCAAGCCTTGATGACCTAGCCGACCTCGTAGCCCTATGGTATGCTAGAGCAAACCTATCAACCCGTACGCGCTGGTAACGTGGCCCTCGTTTCAGAAGGAGAGAAGCCGGTATGATGTGCATCTTTGTCATGGGCTTTCTCACCTTTATGCAAGCAGCAAGTGCCGCCATTAACTGGCTTCGCCTCCAACACTCCACCCCCTCCGAACGAGGCGGATCCCGCATCATGTTTCGGTTTCACCTCATCCTAGCCTGCATATTCGCCAGTTTGCTGTTAGCCAGCCTGTTAGTCGGCGGCTCTGTCAGCACCGGGACTGACCTTCCCCTGTGGTTCAACACGGCTTTGTGGGTGGTATGTATCATCTCGGCGTTGATAATCTTTTGGCAATTGGGAAGGGAAATTGTCCTGTTCCAACGCGCAAAGAATGTCGGTAGCTAGCGTCGTTGTGAACCTTGCAAGCGCTTTGGTCGAAAAGCCGGAAGACCCAAAGCCGCCCACTGTGCATCACGTGCGGCATAGTCGGCATCGGTCCATGTGCGCCCCTGTGCCGCCGGCTGCTGATCCGAAAGCGTCACTACGAGCTGCGCCGCCGACAGGTCATGACCTACCGACGACGCGCCAGAGCCAAAGGGCTGGCACCGTTGACCGCTACCTCCTGTTCTGTCTCTCCCTCTTCATCATCGTCTGCGACCTGGCTTCCATGCGTGAGGAAGGCGTGCCCGGCGGCTCGTAGCCCATCGAGGAGCGAGAGATCATGCCCTGCCCGCTGGACATTGAGCCGTGCGGCATCGAGCGCGGACATGTTGCCGGTGGTAGCTGCCTCTAGCACGGCGATGCGCTCTGCCGTCTCTGGCGAGGCGAGTGCTGGCGCTTACGACTGGCATGCGGCGCGGCGAGTTATTGGCATTGCATTGGGCAGACATAGACTTGGACGTCGGCCACCTTCAGGTACGCTATACTGTTCAGCACATCACTGGCGGCGGCTATGTCTTTTCTCCGCCCAAGACGCCGCGTAGCCGACGCAAGATCGCGTTGAGTGCGCGGGCGATTACGGCGCTCCGCAAGCACTACACGCGCCAACTTGAACATCGGCAAACGATAGGCGAGGCTTGGCAAGATGAGGATTTAGTGTTTCCTAACGAGTGCGGTCAGGCGATGCGGGGCAATCACATCCTGCAACGCAATTCCACTCCCTTGTTGGTGAAAGCTGGATTGCCGCTCATACGGTTTCACGATCTGCGCCATACGGCGGCAACCTTGCTGCTGCTTCAGGGCATCAATCCCAAGATCGTCTCTGAGATGTTGGGACATTCAACGGTCAGCATGACGTTGGATACCTACTCGCATGTGCTGCCAGACATGCAACGCGATGCGACAGCGGCACTTGATCGCCTTTTGGGAGACTGATACCGCCTATTGGTGTCAAACTTCGGGTTGGTGTCAAAGTTGGTGTCAGAACGCTTACTGTTGACGCTAGCTCAGCGCCAGAAACCGGGAAAAGAAGAGGCTCTACATAATAATGTAGAGCCTTTAGGTAGCGCATACGGGATTCGAACCCGTGATCTTCGCCTTGAGAGGGCGATGTCCTAGGCCGCTAGACGAATGCGCCAGACCAGAACGAACGCAGAATCACAGACCTGCGTGTAGTACTCTACACCATAGCTGGCCGGTACGTCAAGTTCGACCCATGTTGCCTATACGCCGTCCAAAGGCTAGCACACAGCACACTTGCTAGCTAGACAGGCGCTTGCTAGAGCTTTTCGGGAGCCGCGTATCGCGTATAAAGAGCGCGATATCCAGCCCCAGGTACACAAGCGCCAGGGCAAGGCCGCCAAGAATGAACAAAGAGACCACAGGCCAGATCATTGACTCATCTACAGGCCACGCGCGAACATAGACGACACAGCCAGCGTCATTGTAGGTGCTGCTGAGCTGCCAGGTCCAGGCGATGCCGAGAAGCGCCAGGACGCTGGCCAGCAGATACGGCCAGCGAATCCAGTGACGACCGGCAGCGCCAATATGGGCACGCTGGCTGAGAAGAATTGCGACGAGGCCAAAACTGATCAGTGCAACTGCTATGCCTGCCACAATGAATGGCAGAGATGTGTATGGATTGGAACCGGCGCTGGGAGTATACGTTGCTGATCCACTGCCAGGCGCGCCACAGCCCATCAATAACACTGGATATTCGAGATGTGCAGGATATTCAGACCACATCAAGCGTCTTCCCCTTCTATCTCACCTTCGTTTCTCCCCATCATCCATTCACAATCCCTCACAACGTATGCGCCGCAAAAGCCGGAACACGCGGCGAGCCATGCGTGGCTGGGAGCTGGCCTACAGGTCGCCTGCGTGCCCGGCTGCGAGGAACATTCGGGGACTTTTGCGCATATCAGCGAGAGACGGTGAGAGCGAGCTTGAGTCCTAGAATCCTAGATTTTTAGAGTCCGAGGTTCCAGGTGTAGGTGCCGTTGCCAAAGGCCGATGGCTCCCAGACGAGCATTGCGTTATGGTCGCCCTGCGCCACCTGGAAGAGGATATCGCCCTCGACGCTGGCTCCCGGATTCAAGTTCGTGAAGGCAAGCATGTCATTGGCTGTGTATGAGGCAGGCGGCAACACTTCCGGGCTATGCGAATCGCCATTGCTGGAGGTGGAGAAATCCAGATAGGCCGCTGTAAACTGCGCACTTGACCCATTGACAATATTGACATGCACCAGCACGAAGATATTGCCGGCGTCAGGCGAAGCATTGGCGTCTCCCTGAATGGTGGTGGCCGAAACGAGCGTACAGGAAACTCCCTGCACGGTGATGGTGTCTCCCACATGATGCGCGCTTGTCGTGCCAGCGCCGCCGTTATCTCCCGGTGTATTGGTAGGCCGGCTGCTGGTCGCGGTTGGCGAGGGCAACGAGTGATTGGTCTGCGAGGTTGGCGCTTTGGCGACGCAGGCGGTGAGGAGCGCCGCCATGAGCAACGCCATCGCCACCAGGCTGAACAGGCCGGGCAACTGCCCTCTGTATGGACGATTCATCGGAATCTTCTCTTTCTCTTCTCTCTGGTCGCTACAGTGTGTTCGCGCGTTTCCGTGCTGCCGCCATTGGTATTTGCTGGAAGGTAGACATCTCCAGGCTGGATGCCTGTCCAACAGGCCAAAACACCTTGTTATTCCGCCTGCCAGACCTGGATGCTGGCATCGCCGCCGAGAATCTCGCCGCCACCGGAGACGATATCGCGGCCATCAGGCGACCAGGCAATTGCATAGACCCAATCTGGCGCGTTAAAGGTCACGCGCAGCGCTCCGGTTTTGGCGTCCCACACCTGCACCGTCTTATCGTTGCTGCCGGAGGCGATATGCGCCCCATTGGGCGCCCAGACGACCGCGTTGACGTAATCGCTATGTCCCTTGTAGATGAAGACATGGCTGCCGGTGAGCGCATCCCAGACCTGCACAGTGCCGTCATCGCTCGACGAGGCAATGCGCTTGCTATCTGGCGACCAGGAAATCGAACGAATCTCATCCGAGTGACCAGTATAGGTATAGAGCAGCTTGCCTGAGGATGCGTCCCAGACTTGGACGGTTTTGTCCTGACTACCAGAGGCGATATACTTCCCGTTTGGGGACCAGGCGACTGCGCGCACCTCATTCGTGTGGCCGGTATAGGTGAGGATGGTGCTGCCAGTGAGCGCATCCCAGATTTGCACGGTTTTGTCGGCGCTCGCCGTGACAATGCGCTTGCTGTCTGGCGACCAGGCGAGAGCGTATATTTCTCCCGCTTGTTTGTTATAGGATTGGATTAAGTGGCCAGTGGCGCCATCCAACACCGCTGCCTGGCCGCTGAATGCGCCACCACCAAACGCCAGGTATTTCCCGTTGGGTGACCAGGCAACTGTCGCAATGGTATCCACATCGGTGCTATCGCTAAACAGCTTGTTCCCGGTTGCAGCATCCCACACCTCAAGCGCGCCATTGTAGTCGCCGGAGGCAATGCGTTTGCCATCGGGCGACCAGGATAGCCCGAAAACCACGCCGCTATTGCCCGTATAGTTGAGCAATTTGGTGCCAAGCGGATGCGCAGGCAAAGGAGTGGCTGTGGGAACTGCCGGCGCGCACGTCGTTGCGGCTGAGCCAGTTGGCGCGCAGGTCATCGCGCCAGGACCACAGGCGGTCAACAGACCAACAAGCATGCAAAACGTCAACGCTATCAGTAGAGTGCGGACGTGACGGATCGCTTTCATTTCGCTCACCTCTTCAATGTTGCTGCGCCGTCATCAGTCCGCCGTCGGCAGATGCACATACATGGATTGGATGCCGACGCGACCGGGGCCGGTGAAGCGGTTGAAGACGAGATTGCCGGAGCCACCAAACATGCCAGTCTTCAGGCCGTAGACCATCGGCTCCATGCGCACGCTCTCGTCACGGTAGATCCAGCCGCCTGGCTCGACATCCACCTGCTCGCCAGGGGCCAGTTGCTTCTCAAAGACGTTGCCATAGCCATGCAGCCAGACGACGCCCTCGCTCTGCGTTGCGGCGAAGCGATCTACGAAGAAGCCGGTGCCGCCGAAGAGCATGTTGGCGACGCCGCGCACCCGCGTGAAGCCATACTCCAGGTTGGCGGTGGCGGCCAGATATTGATGCTCGCGCACCTGAAGCGCCATGCCGGGGCGCAGATGCAGCGGGAAGACATGGCCGGCGCCATCGCGTGAGAAGGCAACCTCGCCAGGGCCACGCGCCTCGGTCAGCAGAATCGGCATGCCGGCCATCATGCGCTTGAATGCGCCCTTGACGGCGTGCATACCTATCGTTAGCGCGGGATTCTTCCAGAGGACGACGTGATGCTCGAAGAAAACGGGCATGGTGCCGTCGAGCCAGATGTGTAGCACGGGCACCAGTTCGCCCTGAATGCGATAGCGCACGCCGGGCGCCTGGCCGTCCTGGATGGTGGTCGGCAGCAATTGTGGCGCCTGCACCTGATAACTCATACCATTGCTCCTCTCAGGGCATATCGTGAAATGCAGAACTGGACGTAATTGGGCAGAACTAGGGAATGTGGGGAATGCACTACAGGACAACGCTTCGTGGTCGGGGTGAGACGCTGGAGGCGAGGAGTGGCAATGAGCCATCGCCACTCCTGCCGGACAACGTTCTCGTTAAGACTTGAAAATGCTACTGGTTGCTATTGGTTGCTCAGTGCTAGTGGGCCGCCGGATGAACCGGAGCGCCGCACTGCGAGCAGAACTGCGCGCTATTGTCTTGCTGCACATGCCCGTTGGCGCAGACCGCGACCGATGGAGCCGATGGAGCCGGCGTGACGGGTGCAACAGGCGCGACGCTGGGAACGCTGGGCATGCTCGGCGTTTGCTGATAGCTCACTGCCGGCATTGGCCCTGATACGGTAGGCGCGGCTACTGGCGCAGACATCGGCGCTGGCGCGTAAGGCGTGGCGCTCGGCATCGTCGGCATCGGGTTGGATGGGTACGCCGACTGGTAGAGCGGCGTGCTAGCCGGAGCAGGCGTCGCTGGTGGCAGCGCGTAATTGGCTTGTGGGAGCGCCTGGGATGGCTGTGAGGGCGTATACCCATAGGCGCCAGAGGGTACGCCTGCTACTGCAACGGCTGGCTTCTTGCGGCGGGTGAGCAGCACAACCGCCAGAACGACCACGATCAACAGGACTATGACACCACCACCGACACCGAGCAGGAGACCCGCCGAGAGCGATGGCCCTGTGCTACATTCGCCCGGCGTTGCATGGCTCTTGGCGTTGGCCAGCAGCGCATCCACACCGGCAAAATGGGGGTACTCATCGTGTAGCTTCTGATAATCGCTGGCCGCGTTGGTCCAGTGACAGTTGCCGCTGGCAAACTGCTCCTGGTTGGCTTTGGTCCAGAGCGTCTCAAACTGCCCCGGCGTTGGGTTGCTATTGCCCGATTGCTTGACGTATTGCGCGATCACTTCGCTCGGCACCAGGAAGGTCAGCCGGTCGGTGCCAGTGGAGGGACCAGCATCCACAAAACCGATGATGCGGCCTTGATTGTCAATCACCGGCCCACCGCTTGACCCCTGGGAGCTGATGCTGCCCGCTTCATAGACCGGTGTGCCGTTGGAGAGCGTCTTCTTGGCGGTCACCTGGCCGGTATTGACCGAGGCGCCCAGCAAGCTGTTAAGCGTGTTGGCGTCGCTCTGTGACGGGTCGGCCAGCGCAAAGAAGTTCTGCCCCTGGAGCGCGTCGTCGGCGTCGGCGGGGTAGGCGATAGCCGTGACCTGGTCACCGACGTTGATGCTGTTGGGCGGGGCAATCGGCAGGTAAGGCACGTCGTTGGCTTCGACTTTGATGATCGCCGTGTCATCCTGGTTGACCGGTGAGTTGGTGACGATGCGGGTGACATCGAAGCTCTGCACATCGCCGGTGCTGGACAATTGGCCCGTGTAGGCAGTCGAAAGGAAGGCCTTCTGCAACACCACCTGCATGTTGATGGTGACACGATTGAGATTGTTCTCCAAGAACTGGAGGATTTGATCGGGGGTATTGCTGGGATATTGCTGGGCGATATCCTGGCTGGCGGCTTGGAGGATAAAGTTCACATCTTCGGGATTGTTGACGGTATGGTCCACCACATGATCAGCGGTGAGGATGTAACCGTCCGGCGTGATGAAAGCGCCGGAGCCTGCCGAGCCGTAGGTGAATGGCTGCTGGCCTGCCGCTGGTGAATCAATATCGCCGCCACCACTCAAACACCCACTACAGATGAGTTGAGCTTCGATGATGGAGACGATGCGGACGACGGCGGGGCTGGCCAGTTGCACCGCTTCGGTGTTCGCCTGATCGCTATGCAGGCGCGGTGTGAGCGCATGGGCGCTGGCCGTCGGAATAAACGTCAGGCTCATCATCGGGACGAGCGCCGCAATGATGACCAGTGACATGAGGCCCACCGCCAAGCGGCTCCTCATAGATTGCATGGATAGCCGTGATAGCGGAGTTGGCATGGATCGCAGCAAGTGCGTGGCATGCGTAGACATTGAAATGCTCCCTTACGATCTGCCCTCAACCGCCGATTGTGGCGGTTGAGGGCTGATAGAACCGGACCATGCTCCATGAATGGGTTGAAACGGACTACTGGACAATGGACAATGAACAGATGGACGAACGTTGCCTGCTGCGTATCGAGTGGGTTACGTTGAATCAGGCGCGCTCTGATTCATTCCCAAGCACCCATGAAAGCTGCTGCGCTCTGCTGGGGCGCTGTTCCCGACCGCTGTGTCAAGTGTGCATGAAGTGCGGCGCCCAGACCATGCGCAACTCCTGCAATCACTCCCGCAATCACTCCCGCAATGCAGTTTCGCCTCTACTCCAATCGCTCGCTTTAGCGATGCGATGAGGCGCTCAGAGGCGATTCCAACGGCGGTTCGACAGCATGGCCAATTTCCCTCAATCATCCTTAGTGGCGCTGGCCGTATCGGCTTTCATTCCCGGCAGGTATAGTCGTGTCATGATTGCGAAGAGGAGGCAGGTCATGGCAAAACAGGCGCAGGCCCCAACAGAGCGGGCAGCCACAAAGCAGAATGAGAAGCAGAACGGGCATACTGAGCTTAACGGGCAGCAGACCAGGCAACACCCTGGGACGGTGGCCGCCGATACGCCTTCCATGACCTCCTCCAATGCTCCCAGTTCCCCTATCCCTGGCCCACGCTCGCAGGCGCTTCAGGCGGAGCGCGAACGCTATCTGCCGCGCGGTGTCTACACCTATCACCCGATCTATCCGGCCTCCGGCTCCGGCGCGGAGATCACCGACGTGGATGGCAACACGTATCTCGACTTTGCCGGTGGCATCGGCACGCTCAACGTCGGGCACAGCCATCCCGCCGTGGTCGCCGCTATCGCAGAGCAGGCGGCGAAATATACCCACACCTGCGCGCATGTGCTGACACCGGAACCCTATGTGGCGCTGGCAAAACGGCTGGCGGAACTGGCCCCCGGCTCGTCTGCGAAGAAGACACTGCTGGTCAATAGCGGCGCGGAGGCCGTCGAGAACGCGATCAAGATTGCGCGCGCCGCAACAGGCCGTCCGGCGGTTATCTCTTTTGAGAATAGCTTCCACGGACGCACCAATCTGGCGCTGGCGCTTACCGGCAAGCTGCGCCCCTATCGCCAGAACTTCGGTCCCTTCGCCGGCGATATCCATACCGCCATGTATCCCTATTGCTATCGCAACGGCCACTCTACTGATGCGCCCTGCACCTGCGGCTGGGAGGCGGACCTGGAGCGGCTCTTCCTAACGCGCGTGGCTCCGGAGCAGGTGGCGGCGATCATCGTGGAGCCGGTGCTGGGTGAGGGCGGCTTTGTGGCGCCGCCAGCGGACTTCCTGCCACGGCTGCGCGACATCTGTACACGCCACGGCATCCTCTTCATTGCTGATGAGGTGCAGACGGGCTTCGGGCGCACCGGCAAGATGTTCGCCATCGAACACTACGGCGTCGAACCAGACTTGATGTTGATGGCGAAGTCGCTGGCGGGGGGTATGCCGCTGGCCGCTGTGGTGGGGCGGGCGGAGATTATGGACGCGCCGCTGCCGGGTGGACTCGGCGGCACCTATGGTGGCAATCCGGTGGCCTGCGCCGCCGCCCTGGCGGTCCTCGATGTCTATGAGCGCGAGGGATTGGTGGAACGCGCGCAAAAGCTGGGCACGATGGCGCGCGACCGCATGTATGCCTGGCAGCAACGCTTCCCGCTGGTTGGCGATGTGCGCGGGCTGGGCGCAATGATGGCGATTGAACTGGTGCGCGACCGCGCGCAGCGAACCCCTGCTGCCGCCGAAGCCGCCGCTGTGCTGGCCGGCGCACGTAATCGTGGCCTGATCCTCATTAAAGCGGGTCTCTACGATAACGTTATCCGCCTGCTGATGCCGCTGGTGACGAGCGACGAGCAGATGACGCGCGGCCTGGATATCCTGGAGGAGACGCTGGCCGAGGTGAACGCACAGCCGGCCTCAGCCTTTAACGGCGCGCATTAACGGCCCCCACCCCTAACCCCTCCCCCGTGCGCGGGAGAGGGGAGCCATATCCCTATCGCTTCGTGTTCTCCGTGCTTGCTTTGCTGCTGTTTGCTTCTGTCCAGGTGGCAAAGGCGGTGTCGAGTATGCCGACCAGGCGATCATACGAGGCATCCACCGATTGCGGGAGGCCAAATCCGCCAGCGGACTCCAGCACGACGAAACCGTGCATGGTGGCGCGGAGAGAGCGGATGGCGTCAATGGCGTCGGCGCCCGTAATGTCATATCCCGCCAGGACCGCGCGTAGTACGGCGAGAGCAGCCTCGCTTGCCGCTTGATACTCCGCGTCGCCTGCTGTGGGCGCGCGGACGCTGGCGGCTTCGCGGCCAGGATGCGCTTTGGCGTACTGGCGATACGCCCGCGCAAGCGCGTAGAGCGCGTCGCGCCGTGCGCGGCCAACCGCCGCCGCTGAGAGAACGGCGGTGAGTTCACGCACCGCCAGGACGGCGATGTCGCGCTTCAGATCATCCAGGCTGCGCACATGCTTATAGAGGCTGGGTAAGGAGACGCCGAAGCGGCGGGCGACGCTCGCCAGCGTCAACTGGTCGAGTCCAACCTCATCGGCAATGATTGCCGCTTCAGCGACGACGCGCTCACGAGTCAGGCCAATCCGGGGCATCGTTTCTCGTTTCTCCTGCCGATTCTTGCTCTCCGCTTACCCTCTATGACGATTGGCCCAAGCGAGCGACAGGCCAGCGCCTGTTACCCAGATGAGCACCAGTGGCAGGGACACCGCCGCAGCCATAGACAGCGCGGGATTCAGCAGCAGATATCCAACGCCGGAAGCGAGCATCGCCAGCGCCAGCAGCACACCGGCAAACGCCAGCCAGCGCGGCAGCACGCGCACTTGGCGAATCAGACCCACGCCAACGATGGCCAGCAGCGCCAGCAAGAACATCTTCACACCATCCAGACGGTTGACGAGACTGAAGATGTTACCAACCTGACTGGTTGCATGTTGGGGGATGAGCCAGCCGGACATCAGCACGCCGAGAACGCACTGGCTCATTGACACGGCTGCGGCGCTGAGACCGACCACGACGGCAGCGAGGCCAAGCTGATTCGCACCACGCTGGCGAGATGCCCGGCCCAGCGCCAGCACGACACCGGCCAGCGCAAGCCCCGCGATGCCCTCGACCAGCAGGTATTGCAGCATTCCAACGGCCTGATGCCCGGAAAAAGCCGAAATGACCTCAGCGTCGGTCGCGTTCACCGCTAGATTGATCGGCCAGATGGCAAGGCCCACGATCCAGACGACCGTATAGGTAATACCTGCCACCGCAGGGAAGCGAAGTAGCCAGCGGGCAGGACGCCGTGAAGGCATCGCCTGCGGCATTGGTGTGGCCGTCGAGGTCGGTTGAACTGATGTATTCATGATAGGTTCCTCTCTTGTCAAAACGTGTAGTGAATACTACTAACTAAAAAGATAATACTATTAACTTTCATTTGTCAAGAGCAGCGCAAATCAGAAATATGCTGGAGCTTCCCACTGTATAATGCTTCTGGGGATGGGGGCTACGTTGCGTGTATGAAATTACGCTATTAGAGGGCAGTTAGTCACCCCTGCTCTGTTATCATCTTCCTGGGAATGTGAGGGCCAGAGATGCCAGCTTCTGATGACATCCAATTGCACATCTTTAGCGATGCGCACTCGCCGTATTTCGCGGGCGCCGTCTTGCTATATGACCGCATCTGGGGCGAGGGGCGCGGCCACGAGCCGATGATGCGCCACGCTACCTATCCCGGCTTCAAGGGCATCGTCGCCCTCACGCCGGATGCGCGGGTGGCCGGCTTCATCTATGGCACCACCAACCTACCGGGGCAGTGGTGGTATGAACAGGTCGCGCCGGTGCTGGGGCCAGAAGATACCGCACGCTATCTCAATGGCACTTTCTATGTGACGGAGCTTGGCGTAGACCCAGCGTTCCGCCGTCATGGACTGGGCGCGCGCCTGCTCAGCGCCGTTCTTGCTGATCTGCCACACAGCGGCGCGACGCTCTCGACACAATGCGACAACCTGCCCGCGCGCAGCCTCTATGAACGCGAAGGCTGGCGCTATCTCATCGAGGCGATGCGCTTCAGCGCAGATGGGCCAGAGTTCGTCATCATGTATCGCCCGCTACCGTAAGTATTGAAGCTCTCTGAATGTGAATCGCAGAATAGAAAAGGGACTTGACTAGACAACAATGGTTGAGTATACTTTCAGCGCAACCTCGCTATAAGGCAGCACACAACGCAGTGTAGGGGCCTGGGGGTGCCTTCTATACTGAAGTGACCTCGTGACCTCGTGACCTCGTGACCTCGTGACCTCGTGACCTCGTGACCTCGTGACCTCGTGACCTCGTGACCATTATGGCTAACGAGCATTTGATGCGTTAGGAAGCTATGGCAGAGCCATAGACAGAGGAGAAGCAATGGAATCTACGCAAACAGTCTGCAGTGATAGGCTGCGTCAGCCCTACTTAAAGACTCTCGTCTTGCTGGGAGCATTAGGTCTCTCACTTCTGGTTCCTTCACTCTTGCCAAAGATGGCAAATGCGCAACCACTTGGCACATGCAACGGCCCCGGTGGACACTGCTACGGTTACACCAATTGGTCGGGCGCTGTTCACGGTTCTGTTACCGAATTCCAAACCGTTCCACTCTACAGCGCAAACACATCGAACTTCATTGACAATGAGATGTGGGACATAGATACAGTGCATCTCTGGGACGGCGTGGAATATAGTGAGGTGGAGACAGGAGAAAGTACGTGGCTGGGGCGCACCGGAAACTGGTATTTTTACGCCTATGAACTACCAGTCCTCGGCATGCGTGAAACGCCTCTTTATCAGCCTCCTAGTGGCGATGTGGGGAATTACATGGAATATGATGTCACCATATCATCAATTAGTGGCTATTACCAGATTACGATGATCAATACCGTTACTAACAATGCCGGCTTTCAGGAAACCTTTTCTGCTGAGGGCACTGTGCCTACACAGATCCAGGTTGGCCAGGAATCAACCAACAACAGTTGTTCGGTCAACACCGCCCAGACGGCGTATTACCAGAGCAATGAGTGGCAAGATCTACACAATTATTGGCATTACCAAACGAACGGCGGCCAGCCCTATTCTGATTATCCTCCCACGTGGAATTGGCTGACTGTTCCAGCTAATGGCAATTACGGCGGTTTCGGTGAAACCTACTCCTGCTAGGCTATAGCATGGAAGGTAGAGGACACCACAGTAGGTGTATAGGGTTCAACAAGGCGGGCAGCGTCCCGCTCACCTCGAAAGGACAACTGACATGAAGCGGTCATTTCCGTTCGTTCGGTCGCGACGATCTGCGTTTCTTTCCCTGCTGCTCCCAGCGCTTGCTCTCGTCGCCATAGTCATGATTGGCTATACCATACAAACCACACAGGCAGGAATAGCCCACCCCACTCCGGGGCCAATAAAACCGAATGGACAGCAAGGATATAACGGCCCACTTGGATTACCAGCCATCAAGCCACGCGCTGACTTGGCCACAAGTTCCGGCCCTCGCTTCACAGCAGCGGATGTCCGGCAATATTTGCAAACTGTACCGCTGGATCAGATCCCGAATCTGGCTCCTGATGCCACCCGTCCGGTGATTGCAAGTATCCAATTCATGACAGCCAAGGCGGCCGGAGAACAAAATGGGTCACTGGATGTTCCCGATGCAACTCCGGTATGTGTTGTAAGCCTAACTGGCAGTTTCGTCAACGCGCGGGGCGGCGCTCAACCTGGAGAGCCAACGAGAGTTTACCATAAGGAAATCCTGATCTTCGATGGCTACACCGGTAATTTGTTAGGTTCTGTTGACATTTGGCCAGGACCCCCTAGAATGGAGGCATGAGCGATATCCGATTAAGCGACGAAGATTGGAGCAAGATACGGGCATTCTTGCGCCAGGA
>JAJPKE010000039.1 GCA_021323855.1 Chloroflexota bacterium
GGGCAGTTTGGCGATGACAACCGGGCAGGCATCGAACGCACGCTGCATCGCATCAGCGCCATCCGCAACCGCCGTGGCGAGGTCATCGGCCTCACCTGCCGCGTCGGACGCGCCGTGCGTGGCACGGTGGCGATGGTCCGCGATGTGATAGAACAGGGCAAATCGCTCTTGATTCTTGGCCGGCCAGGGGTGGGCAAGACAACATTGCTGCGCGAAGCTGCCCGCGTGCTGGCCGATGAGCTGGGCAAGCGGGTGGTGGTGGTGGACACCTCCAACGAGATTGCCGGCGATGGTGATGTGCCCCATCCGGGCATTGGTCGTGCCCGCAGGATGCAGGTCGCCCGCCCTGCCGAGCAGCATCAGGTGATGATCGAGGCGGTGGAGAACCACATGCCGGAAGTCATCGTCATTGATGAGATTGGTACCGAATTGGAGGCGCAGGCCGCCCGCACGATTGCCGAGCGAGGGGTGCAGTTGGTGGGGACGGCGCATGGGCGCACGCTGGACAATCTGCTCATCAACCCGACGCTCTCTGATCTGGTGGGTGGCATCCAGGCGGTGACCTTGGGAGATGAGGAGGCGCGGCGGCGCGGCACCCAGAAGACGGTCTTGGAGCGCAAGGCCCCGCCCACCTTCGATGTCCTCGTCGAGCAGGAGGAACGGCACCTGATCGGCGTCCACATGGATGTCGCCATTGCCGTGGATGGGTTGCTGCGTGGTGAATCGCCACAACGCGAGATGCGCGAGCGCCAGCCGGATGGCTCGATCCGCCGCTGGGTGGAGCGCGCGAGCCGCGCCGCCCGCGCCGATAGCGTGGGTCTGCCCTCGCGCGAGGTGCCGGTGCAGCGTGAAGACTTGGCGCAGCGCCGTTCATCGCGCGGACCGGGGGCGAGCGTCATGGCTGGCATGCGCCCAACATCTCCCTGGTGGGAGGAACGCCGTGGACGCGAGAATGGTGGAACGCCAGAAGAATCTGCCGGTGGGCGCTGGCTCGACCCTGAGTTGGCGCTGGGGGCGGCGCTCATGGAGCCAGAGGCGCAGATTGCGTCGTCCGCAACGACTCCGGAAGAATCGCAGCGCCGCCCCACCTTTCGCAAACGCAGCATCTATCCTATGGGAATCAATCGTGCCCGCCTCGAACAGGCGATCCGCGAGTTGCGGTTGCCTGTCGTCATCAGCCGTGATGAGCGCGACGCTGATGCCATGCTCGTCCTCAAGAGCCTGTATCGTATGCAGCCGGAGCGCGTAGACTCGGCACAGCGAGCCGGTGTGCCTGTCTATGTGCTGCGCGGGTCCAGTATCGAACGGCTGCGCGAGGCGCTGGCTGACCTCTTCCGCGCCGACATGGAGCAGGCGCACCAGCCAGCCGATAGCGCGTCACAGGACGACTGATGGAGAGGTGCATATATGGATAGGGGATTTGTCGCCGGTCATGCAGTCAATAGCTGTCCGGCGACCGAGCAAACATGTTCGGTAATGTCCCACCCTGTCGTCAGGTCGCCCTCATCCTGGGTATAGACGGCGATGATATAGGTTTCGTGTCCCACCGTCACAATGCCGGAGGTATTCATCACCCAGAGATAGTTGGGCGCCTGCACCCAGCCGTCTTTCATGGCAACGGTTGCTCCATTGGGGGAGGATGTCCCAACGCCCTCTTGCTCATCTGATTCGATGTTCTCCATCAGGTTGAGTGCCAGACTGCGATCCGTTGCCGTCAGGATTTTGCCATCATGGAGCAGTGTGAGCAGTTGCACCATCGAGAGCGGCGAAATCGTGCTATAGCCCCAGTCCACCGGATCGGTGGAGGTGAAGTTGCCGATGTTGAGCGACCGCATGAACGCAGTGAGCGCCGGTGCGCCGCCGATCTCATCGAAGAGCGCCTGCGCTGAGTCGTTGTTGGAGTTCTCGATCATTGTCGTCAACAGATACAGTTCTTCGTCGTCCGGCTCACGGCCCTGCTGCTCTGTCATTGTCAGGAAGGCAAGCATGATGGGTACCTTCGCTGAGCTTGCCATGTAAAATTGCTGAGGCACGTTGTAGAGATAATAGGTGTTGCGCGTCTCATCGAAGATGGCCGCGCTCACATGATTTCCCCAACTCGCCAGATAGCGCGCAAGATCAGGGGAGAGTTGATCGAAGGAGTACCAGATGGGGCTGTGCGAGGCTGGCGCGGTGATGGTGGTCGCGCTGGCTGAAACCCAGCCGACGCCCGATGTATGCGCGGTGTTCCAACTGACCTCATACCACAGCGTCCCCTGCACCCACTGATAGAGACCATCCAGCGTCAATGGAGCGTTCAGCCCGATATGCACCAAGGGCGAACCCATCGCCGGCGCGGGCAACACCGCCGTATTCGCCCAGGGATCGATCCCCCAGATCGTCATGTTGAGCGGTATTTGCGGTTCTGGCGCGTTCAGCGTCTCCAAGTAGGCAAGGCCGGTCGCCAGCCGGGTAATCGCCGGCTGGCCGTTGCTATCCAGTGTATTCTGGTCCACCAGCAGCGCCGTGTGGGCAAAGACCTGTACAACCATTTGATGCGTAGAACCATCGCTCCCGGTCATGGTGAATGAATGTGCCTCGCTCAGCGGGAGGCCGATGTCAGTTCTCCATCCGTCTGGCGTAATATCCGGGCGCGTGATATAGCTCCAGATGGCGCTCGGAATGATATGGCCCACTGCCACCGAACCCAGCGTGCCCTCCGCAATGAACACCCCGCCATCTTGCTGCGTGGCGCTGCTGTGCGGCGCTGGCCGTTGCCCGTTTCCTGGCGAGGCGACCAGCGTATCGGCGCCGATATCCGCGCGCAGATTACCATAGTTCAGGCCGCTGCTCGCATTGCCGATGGTCGCCTTGCTGCCATCCATCAGCAGCGCATAGAGTAAGGGAAGCTGAATGATGCCAGTGGCGGTGTTGCGCTGACCATCGCTGAAAAGCGGCTGTGTCAGGTCACCGAAGCGCGTGGCATCCCATTGCTGTGGCGTCGTGTTCGCTGGCAGCAGCAACGCCCCCGATGTGAAGAACTGCACCACACCCTGCGGTAGCCGGTACGCCGGAGTCAGTGGCGCGCCAAGCGTAGTGGCGCCTGCAACAGCATGATAATAGCCCGTGAACAGCGGATCAACCGCCGGAGGATTGGCGGCTGCCAGCGAAAAATCGAAGCTGGCGGGCGTTTCGCGCCGCGAGGCGCTGATCTGGGCAAGGGCGGCTGGCAGCGATGATTGCAAGGTGACAGCAGACAACTTTTGCGTCTTGCGCGCCTGCGCCAATCTGATAAAGCTGGCCAGCAGCATCAGGCAGAGGACGGCCCCAGTCATCAGCAGAAGGGTGCGCGAACGAGGGCGTTTGGGGGGGTGGATCTTCTCCAGCGGGGAGGTTCCAACCGTTTCCGAACGAGGGGATACTGACATGCGCTACTTCCTCCACCTCTGCATCTACATCTAAGGGTACATCTGCTGGAGCATTATCGCCTGATACCTGACATATAACCAGCCGATCACCTGCGAAGCTGGCGCCTGAGCTATCGCCATCTGTGCGCAGGACTCTGCAGCGAGTACCTAACTGTTACCCTATAGCAACCTACATGCCAGCAGCCCCTAACCACGTGTCTTATTGGACCCAATTGGACTGTACTCGCCGTTTCTTTACATTCGCTAAGAAAATTTGCTGGTTGGAGGTTCTGCGCCTTTTCTTTACATTCTCATGACTATTCGCTGAGAAACCCCGCCAGTAGATTCAGTAATTTTGTCTAGGGAGCGTCATAGGCGGCGCATGATACAACTGTAGATGGCGGCGTACCGTAACCGTTATATCCAATAGAGCGTCAGGCGCATCAGGCGCATCAGGCGCATCAGGCATATCAAACCATCAGGCAGGCGTGGCGCGAGAGGCGGGGACGATGGACTATCACATTTTGCTGGCGGCAGGTGGAATCGCCCTGATTGATATCGTGCTGAGCGGCGACAATGCGCTGGTGATTGGAGCGGCGGCGAGCCGGCTGCCACGTCGCCAACGCTCCTTTGCGATTATCTGGGGCGGCGTTGGCGCTGTCGTGCTGCGGTTGGGACTCTCAGCGGTGGCGACGGAACTGCTTCAAATCGCGTTGCTGCAATTAATTGGCGGCGTTATCATCTTCGCTGTTGCCATGCGGCTCTTGCTGCCACAGCACGAGAACGCCGCCAGCCATCGCGCCCATGATCGGCTGCTTCCCGCTATCTTCACCATCCTGATTGCCGATGTCACGATGAGCCTGGATAACATCCTGGCGATAGGGGCGCTGGCCAATGGCCATATTCCCCTGCTGGTCATCGGACTGGCGTTTAGTATGTTGCTGCTCTTTATCGCCAGCGCCCTTATTGCCCGTCTGATGGAGCGAATGGCATGGCTGATTGATGTCGCGTCTATCATTCTGGCGTGGACGGCGGCCAACCTTGTCCTGGGCGACCCCACCTTTACGAAGCGCATCTCACTCACGGAGAATCAGCAGACGGCGGTGCATTTGGGCTTCGTTGCGCTGATTATTCTGATAGACCTGCTGATTCGCGCAGTGCATGCGCGCCCATCACATCGCATTCCAGTGCTGGCAACGGGATCCATTAGCAGTGAGCGTGAAAGCAGCCGCCATCATCACGAGCAGAACGGCCACCACATGCCCTCAGCCGTTCCGGTTGCGCATACCACTTCAGTTCCTCCCGCAACGTCAGCAACATCAACAGCGCCAACCGCTCCTTCAGATGCGCTCCCTCCCGCCGGGCAACGCTCGTGATTGGCCTATCATAAGGGATGCTCTGCGTCGCCGCTCTCGTCGTCGCGTTCGTTGCCACTTTCATAGAGTGTCCTGAGCGTCTCGTTGAGCGCCGCTCGTTCGTGGCGCAGCGCGTTCGCCATCTGCGCCAGTTGCGCCTCTCCCTCTGCGGTGAGTTGCACGCGGACGACGCGCCGGTCCTGGCGTTCCTCGTCCACCTGGCGGGTAATCCACCCCCGGCGTTCTGCGCGGTGCAGTAGCCCAATAACGGCGTTATGGCGTATTTGCAGCCGTTCGGCAATTTCTGTGATATTCGCCCAGTCGCGCCCTGGGAATCCTTTAATGGAGAGAAGTAATTGATACTGCTGCGGCGGAATCCCCAATTCATGCGCCTCTAATTCGGTGATGCGCAAAAATTGCCGTAGCGCAGCGCGTGCGCCCGCCAGCCGCATATAGTCTATCTTGGTCAATCGCTGCTCATCCAGCAGTGGGTCGCTGTCGCGCTGTGTCGAGTCATGTGTCGAGCTATGTGTTGCGTGTTGTGTTGTCCGCTGGTTTGCATCTGTCCTGGTTGCCATAACCTTCGTGTCTACTCCTATCCCCCGCACCGCCGTTTGCTCGTGATGCTCACCTACGACCTCGTCGTATGCTCAGTATGTTCAGTATGTTCATGTCTACCTGCTTCGATATACGGCTCTGGGTTATATCGTACCCGTTGCGCCACCTTCCATCAACGGGAAGCACAGCAGTATTTATGCTGAGGGGCGGACTCCGTAGATCATTCGCGGAGTCCGCTCCCTCGTTGATGCCCTCTTTCGCCTAGACCAGCCGCAACACTTCGATCTCCGGCGGGAAGCGCATTTCCTCGACATTGCCCGCCCAGAAGAGACGTTTCATCAGTTCGCCTGCGGCAAAGAGCAGGTGTTGCTGCGCGGTGTCGCGCATATCTTCATACGCGCCGGAGCCTTTGTGTACGCGCGTGCTGACGAACCACTCATGCAGCGGCGTGGCCAGCGCGGCACGCACCAGATAGCAGCGCATCTTGAGGTAGCCGTCGTCATCCGGCAGATAGATGCGCAGATGTGGCAGGCCGTTGCTGAGGTCCAGCCGGTAAAAGACGCCGTAGTGTTCGCGTGAGGTCTGGAAGAGCGACACTTCTGATGGTCCATCCAGCGGTAGCTCCTCCATCGCGGCGCCGTCCATCTCCTGGGATGCGCGATGCCCGTAGCTGTAGCGGGTCGGCTCCTCGCCGCGTGTAGAAGAGGGAGCAGTGCGCGGCGGTGTCTCTGGCTGAATTGCAGCGCCCTGCCCACCGGAAGGTTCTTCGAGGACGACGCCCAGATGCGCCAGGAGTTCTGCCAGTTGATCGTCGAGAGACATCGTGTTGATCCTTTCCGCCGTGCCGGTTCGGCCCGATGTATGCCTGTCTGTATCTATCGCTAAGATCGCTATGATGGTGATGCTAGTGTTGCCTGTCTCATCATCTTGGTCGGATGTTCTATCCTATCATTCTTGCGCTGGTGGATCACAGCGGTAATGGGTGGCCCCCACCCCCAGCCCCTCCCCCGTGCGCGGGAGAGGGGAGCCGCAGTGGGGCTATTCGATAGTCCGGGAATGCTTTCTGCAACACGAAGGGAGTGCTATACTCGCCGTGTATAGTTTGTATAACACGGCTGAGCTTGTGAGCGAGTGGGCTTGTGGCGTAGCGGTCTACGGCCTACCGTCCAGGTAGTGCTGATGAGTTTTGGGATTGATTCTGAAGTGGTAGAGGGTAGCTGGGTGAGCGAGGGTTGGGTTGATCGCGTGGGAAGGGTTGTCACCTTCACCAAAAGCGTCTCGGAGGCGGACATGGCGTTGTTCGCGCTCATCACCCGCGAGGATACCGACATTCCAGAGGAGCCGACACCGCCGGTTCGCCAGCCCCGCCAACCAGCGTCGCTCGCGCTGCTGGCCTCCTTGCTGATGGCTGCCGCCGCTCGCCATCTGGAGACGCCGGCCCGCGCGCCCTTCACCGCGCAACGCCTCGACTTCTTCGCGCCGCCGCAGACTGATGACACCCTCACGATTCGCGCCGAACTCGTTACCTACGACGCAGCAGCGGACACCATCACCATCACCCTCACCTGCCAGAACCAGGAGCAGCGACCACTGGCGCAGGGTGAGTGTACCCTGCGCGTGGGGTAGTCCTCACCCCCGGCCCCTCTCCCCGCAGGGAGAGGGGAGACTGGGCGCAGGTCATTTGCCATCAACGGCGGCCAAAGAGGCGGCGTTTGCGCTGGTGCTGCGAGTGTTCCGCGTCTTCCCCCGCCAGATATTCCTCTTGCGGCTCCTGCTGGCTCTGATGCCCCGCATGCTCTGGCCGTTGATGCTGGCCGGACGATTGCTCGCGCAACTCGCGGAGTTCGTGTGCGCGGCGTTGCGCCCGCAACTGTTCCAGGCGGCGTACACGCAGTTCCTCGTCGCTGGACCCTGGCATCGGCGGCAGGGGACGGTAGCGACCCCGGCGCTGGTCGGCGGGCGGCACCCCTGGCTGTCCCCAATCATCTTCTTCCAGGTCCTGGTCCCAGAACTCTTGCCGCTGTTCTGCTGGCGGAATCGGCGGCGCTGGCTGTGGTTGCGCCGCTCGCTGTTGTGCTGGCCGAGATGATTGAGGCGATTGAGGTGATTGAGATGGCTGGTCGTTGCGCACGACCCAGGGCGGACGCTGCTGTTCCGGCCATGCTGCCTGCGTAATTTGCGCTGGGCGGCGTTGTTCTCCTCGTCCGGTGGCGCGCGGAGCTGAAGGAAACTCTGGATGGATGACACGCGGCTCGAAGCCGGTCGCCACGACGGTCAGCTTGATAGCGCCGTCCAGCGAGGCATCGTGAACCGTGCCGAAGATGATGTTGGCGTCTGGATGCGCCGCGCCCTCGATAATGTCAGCAATCTGATGCACCTCCGCCATCGTCAGGTCGTCGCCGCCAGTGATATTGAAGATGACGTTGCGCGCCCCACGAATATCCACATCCAGCAGCGGGTTCGTCAGGGCGTCGTGCGCGGCCTGCTCAGCGCGCTGCTCGCCGCTGGCGCGGCTCATCGCCATCAGCGCCGAGCCGGTATCTGACATGACAGAGCGAATATCCGCAAAATCCAGATTGATGAGTCCGGGAATCGTAATCAGATCGCTGATGCCCTGGATGCCCTGGCGTAGCACATCGTCTGCGAGCCGGTATGCCTCGAACGCGCCGAGGTCACGCGAGCTCAACTCCATTAGCCGCTCATTGGGCACCACGATCAGCGCATCCACCACCTCGCGCAGCGCCTCCACGCCATCGGCGGCGATCTGCTTGCGGCGGCGCTCGAAGGCGAAGGGCGTAGTGACGATGGCGACGGTGAGCGCGCCCTCCTCGTGGGCCGCCTGCGCCACCAGCGGACTCGCGCCGGTGCCGGTGCCGCCGCCCATGCCAGCGGTAATGAAGACCATGTTTGCCCCGCGCAACTGCTCGCGGATCGCATTGTAGCTCTCCTGCGCCGCTTGCTGCCCGATGGTAGGGTTGCCGCCCGCGCCGAGTCCGCGCGTCAGCGTTTCGCCCAGGCGCAGGCGTGCCGGTGTGCGCGCCTGTTCCAGCGCCTGCGCATCGGTATTCATCGCCACGAACTCGACGCCACTGACGCCCACCTGGATCATGTGGTTGATGGCGTTTGTGCCCGCGCCGCCGACGCCCACTGCGAGGATGCGCGCCGCGCTGCCATTTGCTGGCTGCGCTGCCGGGGGCGGTGCGCCGCGTAGATCGAGCGCCGGTTGTCGTTGCGTGTTCTCTGTGTTGTCGAGGTTGCCAGCGCTGTTTTGGTTGTCCTGGGTCATCGTTCGTCCCGCCTCCCTCTGTGTCTTAGCTGATATAACGATTGGGATAGCGTCTCGTGCTTGCCGGCTCAATACTGGCGGCGTTCGCTCCGATTTCCTACGATCTCCTCTGTTGATTCTCTTATCTTGTATGGTACTGATTTTCGCTAGGAAGGCAAGACCCCTGAGACTGCGCGTTTGGCATGGTGTAGCCAGCGGGGTAGATGCAGCCCATGTAGCGCTTGCGGTACATGCGGTAGATGCGCTCGATGCGCTCGATTCGCTAGCGGACTGGCGAACGAGAGGCGCGGCCAGCGTGGTGTCGCGCGCTGTAATTCTTCGCCTCTGTTGCGCTGCTGCCAGAGGACCAGTCCTACCGCCGTGGCGAAGGCCGGCTGACGGGCACCCGACGGCAGGCCAGCGATACCCCCATGCAGCGCGCGTCGCACTGGAATATCCAGCGCCTGCGTCAGCAGTGTCTCCAATCCCGGTAGGTCGGCGCAGCCACCCGTGAGCAGCGCCACCTCCGGCTCGACGGTGGCCTGGCGCGCGTCGTCGAGCGGCGGACAGAGCGCGTCTGCCAGCGTATAGACGCCCTGTTGGATGCTGCGCGCCAGTTCGCGGCGCGGCATGTAGCCGGTGTGTTCGGCGGTGGACGGCAGGGGGACGAGCGCAAACTCGTCCACCCGCTGAAGGTCGCAGTGTCCAGCGCGCACCTTCAGTTCTTCGGCGGCAGCGATTGGCAACTGCAACTGCTTGGCGGCGGCCTGGGTGATGGTTGCTCCGCCAACCGGGACCGTCCGGCTCATCCAGACGGCGCCGCCGACGTAAATAGCGATGGTGGTGGTGTCCGCGCCGATATTCAGCACTGCCAGGCTGCGCCGGTGTGCCGCGCGACTGGAGGCTTCGCGTAACGCCTCGCCAAAGGTATGCGCCAGCGCCTCGCCCGCTGCCAGCGGACCCGCGATCACCTGGGCCGGTGTGAGATGCGCCAGGCGCAGGCTCTTGAGCAGATTCTGGATGGACGCGCCCGGCCCCACGGCATAGTGAATCTCCACATCCAGTTCTTCGCCAGCCATGCCGCGCGGGTCCGCCATGCCAATTTGCCGGTTCACCAGATAGGCGCGGGGAAACTCGTAGAGGACTTCATAGCGCCGGTCCAGCGTCAACGTGCGGCGCGCGGCTTCGATGGCCTGCGCGACATCCTGCTGGTTGATCTCGCGGTTGGGTGGAATGATCGAGCAGCCGCCACGCGTGTTCAGCCCATAGACCTGTGGACCACCGAGATTGACGGCGACATTGGGCAGACGCCGCCCAAGTTGTTCTTCAACCTCATAGCAGGCGCGGGCGATGGCCTGCGCCGCCTCGCCAACGTTCACGATGACGCCGCGCTGCACCCCGGCGGATTCCACGTAGGCGCTAGCGAGGTGGCGCAGCGCGCCATCTTCCATCGCTTCTGCCACCACCACTTTGATTGCTGAGGAGCCGATATCGAGTCCGGTGATGAGGTGTTCGCTGGAATCTGCCATTGGGGTTTCTCCGCCAACCACGCCAACCACGCCAATGCATGCCAACCATGCTCGTGATACCCCATACCCCACTGCCGTGCGTAACAAGCATCTTCCATGCCGTTGCTCCTTCATGCCGCGATTGCTGAAAATGTGGCACGATATGGTCACATCATCTTCCCAACACAACACCAATGACGAGGAGCAACCGAATGAGCAGCGCAGCTTCCAGGTCCAGCGCGAACGGCGTCTATTACAACTACATCGGCGGCGAGTGGACACCGGCGGCGGATGGCCGCACCAGCGAGAACCATGATCCGGCGAACGGCGAACTGATTGGCCAGTTCCCGCGTTCCGCGCAGGTGGATGTAGACCGCGCGGTGGCGGCGGCAAAGGTGGCATTCGATGGCTGGCGGCTGACGCCCGCTCCCAAGCGTGGTGAAATCCTGTATCGTGTGGGCGCGTTGCTGGCGGAGCGCAAAGAAGAGATTGCCCGCACGCTGACGCGCGAAATGGGCAAGGTGCTGGTGGAGGCGCGCGGCGACGTGCAGGAAGGCATTGATATGGCCTACTACATGGCTGGCGAGGGGCGGCGGCTCTTCGGCTCGATTGTGCCCTCCGAACTGCCCAACAAAGCAGCCTATGGCGTGCGCGAACCTATCGGTGTCGTCGCCTGCATCACGCCCTGGAACTTCCCGGTGGCGATTCCAAGCTGGAAGACGATGGCTGCGCTGATCGCCGGTAACACCGTCGTCCTCAAGCCCGCGACCGATACGCCGCTCTCCGCGCTGAAACTGGTGGAAGTCTTTGCCGACGCTGGCATCCCCGATGGCGTTCTCAACCTCGTCTGTGGCACCGGCGCGGAGGTGGGCATGCCGCTGGTGAATCATCCAGATGTCGCGGCCATCTCGTTTACCGGCTCGAACGACGTGGGGCGCGAGGTGAACGTTGCAGCGGCGAGCCAGCTCAAACGGGTGACACTGGAACTGGGCGGCAAGAACGCCATCATCGTCATGGACGATGCCGACCTCGATCTGGCGGTGGATGGCATCGTGTGGAGCGCCTTCGGCACCACCGGCCAGCGTTGCACCGCCTGTAGCCGGTTGATCGTGCAGCGTGGCGTGCGCGCGGACCTGGAGGAGCGGCTGCTGGCGCGGGTGAGCAAGTTGCGGCTGGGGCATGGGCTGGCGGAGACCACCGATGTTGGGCCGGTCATCAACGCCAGCCAGCGCGAGCGTATTCACAGCTATATGGCGGTGGCGACTGGCGAGGGCGCGCGCATCCTCTGCGGCGGCGAGCCAGCGCAGGAGGGCGACCTGGAACGCGGCAATTTCTATCGCCCGACGCTGCTCGGCGGTGTGACACCGGAGATGCGGGTGGCGCGCGAAGAAATCTTCGGGCCGGTGCTTTCGATCATCGAAGTAGGGACGCTGGAAGAGGCGATTGCCGTCAACAATAACACGAAGTATGGGCTGTCCAGTTCGATCTTCACACGCGACGCGAACGCCGTGGAGATTGCCAAGCGCGACCTGGCGACGGGCATCGTCTACATCAACGCTGGCACCATCGGCGCGGAGATTCAGTTGCCCTTTGGCGGCACACGCGGCACCGGCAACGGCCACCGCGAGGCCGGGCTGGGCGCGCTGGAGTTCTTCACCGAGTGGAAGGCGATCTACGTGGATTTCAGCGGTCGCCTCCAACGCGCGCAGATAGATTAAGCGTAGACGAAACGCAACAGGCTCCTGCACATAAACCAGGAGCCTGTTTGATATACTATTGAGAAAGAGGAAATCACAGACACCAGCAGAGAGAGGGCCACACAATGCCCAACTTGCCGGAATACCAAGAACTTCAATCGAACACTCATGACGATGCCACCAATACGAGCGATGTCGCGTCGCTGAGCGTGGAGGTATTGGCGCTGATTGCCGGCGTCACCGAGAAGTTCGAGGCTGAGGGCAGCGAGGGCTGGCGCTGGATCGCTGAACACAGCAGCAATCCACAGGTGGTCGAAATTCTGCAAGACGCGACGCCGACCACCTTGCGCGTGCTGGATGCCATTGGCCGGTTGGAGCCGGTGAACGGCATCACGATTGCCACCCACCACCATATCCCCAAAGGCACCGTCTCGAAGATCACGCGCCGGTTGATTGCGCAGAAGCTCATCAGCACCGAATCGCTGCCGAACAACAAGAAGGAAGTCCTCTTCCGCCTCACGCCGCCCGGCAGAGAAATCTTCGAGGTGCATCGCGCCTTCGATGAGCAGATGGAGCGGGGCTTCATCCAGTTTTTGCGGCGCTACGACGCTGACGAATTGCGCCTGCTCGTGCGGGTGCTGCGTGATGCGGCGGCAACATCGTTCCTGAGCCTGGCGCGCCAGGCGACACCACCGCGCGACGAAGAGAGCAATGGAAACGGGACAGATAACTAGCAGCACATGTGTTGCGCTGTGACATGTATGTGCCGCTCAACCGCTATTGCTGGATATCCGCCTGGTGGTTTCCCGCTCCCTCAGCAGCCAGCAGATCAATGGCTCGTGCAGCAGCCTGTCCAATGGCGGCGTTGATGGAGCGCGCCGTCACAACCGACCGCCGCGAATAGTTGCGCTAGCTCCTGCTGTTCCTCTTGCACGCATGACACCTCTTCTGACTATCAGTTCTTATCTGATTTGCGCTGGCTGGAGTATTCACTCGCTGGTGCTTCTCGAGCGGGCTTCCGGGAGAAATTATAGGGCGCGCTTCGCCTGCAAAAAAGTGGCTCCTCTCTCGCATACAGTGAAAGAGGAGCCGGGAGGATAGGACTGCTTATTCAGCGTCGCCGAAGATGGTGTAGTGCCAGCCCTTGCGCTGGTCGCCGGTGGTGTCGAGCATCACGTGCTTGACCTCGGTGTAGTCATCTATCGCGTAGAGCGACATGTCTTTGCCGAAGCCGCTCTGCTTGAAGCCACCATGCGGCATCTCAGCGGTCAGCGGCAGGTGATCGTTGACCCAGACGGTGCCGAACTCCAGTGCGCCGCTCACCCGCATGGCGCGCTGCACATTGCTCGTCCAGACGGAGCCTGCGAGGCCGTAGCGGACGCTGTTGGCTTTGGCGATGGCGTCGGCTTCGTCATCGAAGGGCAGCACGACCACCGCCGGCCCGAAAATCTCTTCGTTGACCACTTCGGCGTCGTCTGGCAGATCAGTGATGACGGTCGGCTGGTAGAAGAAGCCCTTCTCCATGCCGGCGACTTTGGCGCGCTCGCCGCCGGTGCGGAAGGTGCCCTTGCCCTTCGCCGTTTTTACCAGCGCCTCCACGCGCTTGAGTTGCGCCGAGGAGACCAGCGGCCCCATATCCGTCTTGTCGGACGACGGATCGCCCAGACGAATCTGGCCGACCAGTTCAAGGTAGCGTTTCAGGAAGGCATCATACGAGTCGCGCTGGACATAGACGCGCGTGGCGGCGGTGCAGTCCTGGCCGGTGTTGACGAAGCCGCCGCAGACCGCGCCCTGTGCCGCTGCTTCCAGGTCCGCATCGTTGAAGACGACGAACGGGGCCTTGCCGCCAAGCTCCATATGCACCCGCTTGAGCGAGGCTGAGGCGGCGCGCATCACCGCTTTGCCCGTCTCTGTTGCGCCGGTCAGCGAGATCAGCCGCACGTCTGGATGCTCCACCAGCGCAACGCCCACCTCATCGCCGCCAGGGACGATATTGAGGACGCCAGCGGGCAGCCCGGCCTCCAGCGCCAGGCGACCGAGCATCAGCGTGGTCAGCGGCGTCTCCGGCGCGGGTTTGAGGACGACGGTGTTGCCAGCAGCCAGCGCGGGACCGATCTTCCAGATCGCCATCATCAGCGGGTAGTTCCACGGCGCAAGCTGGCCAACGACGCCCAGCGGCTCGCGGCGGATGACGCTGGCATAGCCGGGAACGTATTCACCGGCGGCTTTGCCTTCCAGCGTGCGCGCGGCGCCAGCGAAGAAACGCAGGCAGTCAATGGCGAAGGGCAGATCGCTGTCATGCGCCAGTTTGATCGGCTTGCCGACATTGCGCGATTCGGTGGCCGCCAGTTCATCGAGGTGTTCTTCGAGCAGGTCGGCCAGCTTGTAGAGCGCAGCGGCGCGGGCGCTGGGACCGATGCGCGACCAGCGGCCATCCTCAAAGGCGGCTTTGGCGGCGGCGACGGCGCGGCGCACATCGGCGGCGCTGCCTTCGGGCACGGTATCGGCTTCGGCGCCGGTGGCTGGGTTGATGAGGGTGCGCGTTCCCCCCTCGGCAGGTTCAACCAGTTCGCCATCAATCAGCATGCGGTCGGTCGTGGTGGTTGTGAGCGCCATAACGATTACTCCTGATTCTCCTCATTGCCTCTCTTGCAGCGGCGCTGGCGACACCGCCAACATCCGCATTCTCACGGCAGTATACGTGGCGATAGGGTATGACTCAAGGGACGGCGCGGCGCAAGCGTGTCCCGCCTTGATTGGCCAGTATGGCGATAGCAGTGATGCTCTATCCCACTGATAGTTCTCTTCTGATGATTTGTTTGCATTTTGCGAACCATTTTGTTATCATAGGCGCATGTGTTCTCTCTGGCCGTTGGCATTCGTTATCTCCTTCCGTTGCTCTGACTTCCTGTAGAGCAATGCCGACGGACCTGTAACCTATCTCTGGATAGCTCTGGAGGCTGCAACCGATGACACATCAGACATTACAGGTAGAGGATGATGACGATATCCCGACGGCCATACGGGAGATGCTGGTGGCGCAACGGGCAGTCTTTCGCCGACTCCTGCATCCACGCGGTGACGAGTGGATTCGCCTGGACCTCAGCATGGGCCAGCTCAAAACGCTGATGGTGCTGGCTTCGCAGGCGCCGATGACCGTCAGCCAGTTGGCCGAAACGCTCGACGTGGGCAAGCCGACCGCCAGCGTCCTGGTGGACCGCCTGGTCAATCTGCGGCTGGTGATGCGCACGGAAGACGCCGAAGACCGCAGGCGCACACTGGTGGCGCTGACCACTGAGGGCAGCGAACTCGTCACCCATCTGCGCCAGGGCAGCAAAGATACGCTCATTCGCTGGCTCTCCGCGCTGGCGCCAGCAGACCTCGCCGCGCTGACTCGCGGCATGCAGGCGCTCGCCGCCATCGCTGAACAGGACGATCCCTCGCCCGAAGCCTCCAAAGCCGCCAAAGCCTCCGAGACCGCACCTACGCTCATCCCATCAAACTGAGCATGTTCTGCTCTCGGCTTTGAAAAGCTGGGGCACGCCTGTTGAGAACAACTCTCTCGGCTTTAAAAAGCCGGGGCACGGTGGCAGGGGCTGAAGCCCGTGGCGCATCCGCAGGGACTTCAGTCCTCGTGATGTGCGCCGGCAGTTGACTGCCGCGATTCTAGAAGTGGAGACGATATCCGCGATGACCGACACGATTTCCGTCCCGACCACAGCTTCGGAGCAGCCGGAGCCACAGAGCATACGCGATACCGTCAGCAAGCGGCGACTCGCGCTGATTATCACCGGGCTGCTGCTGGGCATGCTGCTCAGCGCGCTCGACCAGACGGTGGTGGGCACCGCGATGCCCCGCGTGATTGCCGATCTTGGTGGCGCTAACCTTTCCTGGGTCTACACCGCGTATCTTCTCGCATCTACCGTTGGCGTGCCAATCTATGGCAAACTTTCGGACATTTATGGCCGCCGCATCTTCTTCATGCTGGGCATGGTCGTGTTCTTGATCGGCTCAGCCCTCTCCGGCACCAGCGACAACATGACGCAACTCATCATTTACCGCGCAATTCAGGGGTTGGGTGCTGGCGCATTGATGCCAATTGCGCAGGCGATCATCGGTGATATTTTCCCGCCGGTGGAACGCGGCAAGTGGCAGGGTCTCTTCGTCGCCGTCTTTGGCCTGGCAACGATTGTTGGGCCGTTGCTCGGCGGCGCAATCACCGACCACTGGGGCTGGCGCTGGGTCTTCTATGTCAATATGCCGGTCGGCTTCTTCGCGCTGCTGGTGACGGGGTTGACGCTGCCGAATCTGGTGGTGCGTCGCCAGCACACGATTGACTATCTCGGCTCGATTGCGCTGGTCCTCTGGTCGGTGCCGTTGCTGCTGGCGCTTTCGCTGGGTGGCAACCAGTACGACTGGAACTCCTGGCAGATCATCGGCCTCTTCGCCGTGGCGGCGGTGATGCTTCTGGTGTTCGTGGTGATCGAACTGCGCGCCCGCGAGGCCATCATCAACCCACGCCTGATGAAGAACAGCATCTTCTCCGTCTCGATGATTGCGATGTTCCTGCTGAGCGCGGGCATGTTTGGCGCGATTCTCTACCTGCCGTACTTCGTGCAGGATGTCCAGGGACAATCCGCCACCAATTCCGGCGTAGTGCTGACGCCGATGATGCTGGGCTTCATGTTCAGTAGCCTCGTCGGTGGGCAGTTGCTTTCGCGCACGGGCCGCTATAAGCTGCTGGCGCTCTTCGGCTTCGCCGTCGGCGCTGTGGGGATGTTCCTGCTCTCGCGTATGAATGTCAACACCTCCAACGGCGAACTGATCCGCAATATGGTTGTAACGGGCCTGGGCATCGGCGTTATCATGAGCCTGTTTACGATTGTGGTGCAGAACGCCTTTCCGCTGCGCCAGATTGGCGAGGTGACGGCGACGCTGACGTTTTTCCGCTCGATGGGCGGCACGATTGGCCTGGCGGTGCTTGGCTCGGTGCTGGTCAACGGCTTCACCAACAACCTACAGGCCCGCATTCCGGGGCCGCTCAAGCCCTATGTCTCGGCGAAACAGCTCTCCAACTTCGGGCAGGCACAGAGCAGCGGCAGCAGCGGCGGCGGTTCATCCACGACGGCGCACCTGCAACAATTGTTGGCGCACTTCGGTCCACAGGGGCAATTGCTCTATCAACAACTGATGATGGCGGTGAGAACCAGCCTTTCGGATGCCATTTCCAACGTCTTTGCCATCGGCGCCTGCATGATGGTCGCCGCCTTCATCGCCACGCTCTTCCTGCGTGAGATTCCGCTGCGCAAGAGCCACAAAACGGCGGACACTGCGAACGGCCAGCAG
Source organism: Chloroflexota bacterium (assembly GCA_021323855.1). Taxonomy (GTDB): domain Bacteria; phylum Chloroflexota; class Ktedonobacteria; order Ktedonobacterales; family JADMIN01; genus JAJPKE01. Next base: position 17,116 of record JAJPKE010000039.1, read on the forward strand.
CAGGCGGGTGATCGCGGCGCTGACGACCAGGAAAGCGCCACCCTTGCCGGAGGAGCCATCATTGGTTGATCCGGCTGATCCGGCTGATATAGATGGTGCAGAACAGGGCATGACAGGGCATGTGTCCTGTATTGCCGGCGCCTCGTAGGATAGCAGGCGGCTGTCCTACGAGGTTTGCAGTTGCGTGCGCGGTTCCAGGCGCAGCCGCGCGTGGCCCTGCTGGAAGGCAATCAAAACGAACATCACTGCGCCGAGCGCCGCGATGGAGAGAAAGAGACCTGCCTGCCAGAGCAGTAGTGCGACGGGTTGCCCGCGAAATGGTGGCGCTACCAGGAGCGCGATGCCCAGCGCCAGGGCCAGGAGCGGCGCGAGAAAGCGCCAGATCCAGCGCCACCGCCGTAGATGGATGGCGCTGAAGATGCCGATGAGGCTGGCTGCGACGATGATGGCAAGTTGCGCCAGGGCGACCAGCGAAACCAGCCGGATACTTGCGAGATGATAGGAGCCAGCGCACCAGCCGGAGGTGCTGGCCAGGAGGTCGCACTCGCCAGTTAGGTGATAAGCGTAACGCCAGATATCAGCGATGTTCCACACCTGCACCGCTACCAACACGCCAAGCGCGGCTATCATGCCATTGACCAGCCAGGGAAACGGCGTTGGCGCGGGAGAGAAAGCGCGCAGGATGCGGCGCGTGAGCAGCCGCATGTCGCGCTGGAATGACGCGCCACTGCGCACGCGCGCCGGAGCATAGGCAGCCAGTCCAGCTATATCAGCGGGCAAATCATGGGCTGTAGGCATCGCCGCATCTTCGATCAGAACGGGAATGATGATCTTGTCACTGGAAAGCGCAGTGGCGATCTCCAACCGCACATAATCGGCGGGGTCGTCCAGGCGACGCAGCCCATTGGATGTGGCAGCGGTAAGCCAGGTGGGACCAATGAGGATGAGTACCACATGACTCCCGGCGAGCGCCCGCGCGATGACATCAGGGAAATCGGCTCCGGCAAGCATGATATCAACGTCGAGGTAGATGCCACCCATCAGCGCGCTCTCTTGCTGAAGATGGTTGTAGATGCGTTCGCAGATCGCGCGGCTGTCGCTGCGGCGATAAGAGATGAAGCAGGCGAAGGTAAGCGGATGGGTCGTTTTCTCTGCCGCCTTGTTGGCTTTATTGCTCTTATTGGCTTTGTTGGTGGCGTTGAGGGGGTCCGTGACGATGCGTGAGGCGCTCAATCCATATGCAACCAGCAGCAGACCACCAAGCAAGACAGCCACGAATACCGCGAGAGATGCCGCCAAGCCCGGAAGGAGACTCTGGACGTTCTGGCGCTGGATGAGGCGTTGCATGGCATCGAGATCCGGGACGGCGCGTGTGATTGCTATCAACGTTGCCACGATACATGCGGAGGCGATATCAAGCAGGATCAGCCGGCTCACGAGACGGTCGCGCGCCGCCTGGATTGCCGCCAGCACAGCCAGCAGTGCCCACGGCCAGCCCAGCACGAGGATGGCGATGCCATAGAAGCCGCTGAGTGGACTCGATAACGTCAGGTGGTTGTACTGAATGTACGCGATTATCTGCTGAGAAGCTAACGCGAGCGTCAGGAAGGCAAGCGCGGCACAGAGCAGGTCCCAGAGCAGCGCCAGGCCACATCCCTTGAGGACCCAGAGCTGCTGCGCGGGAAGAACAAGCTGAGCGGTGATTTGCCGCTGTAGTTTGGCGGCGAGCTGCACGGCGTTGCCATGCAGCATGAGGGATTGCGTGTATGCGAGCGGTTGCAACTCCGGAGGAAGTGTAGCCGCATCTGGCATGACGGCCCCAGAGACGAGCACCGGCGCAACCAGCATGTGGCGCTGAAACGCCTGGGTCAGCGCCTGGCGTGCAAGCTCACTGGCAGGCGCATCGGACCCTGCCTCATTGCGTGGCTTCTGGAGAGCCGCCAGATGTTCTGGCCCAAGAATCGCCACGAGGACATTGGAACGGCTGAATGTAGCCGCATCGAGCGTGCCGGAGAGCAGATGGACAGCGCGACGACCCCAACGCGACGCAAGCACAGCGATCATATCGCTTACCTCGCGAGATTGCTCACCCTCCGGTGCTATGACAGAGATTGTGACTCGCATAGTTTGTTTTCCCCAAGTTAGTTTATTTAGATTCAATATAGATTAAGAATAGACCAAGATGAAATTGCGGTCAACCGTTATGATACTGGAGGAGGCTTTGTTTGACATGGCTGACGCTATTGTTTTGCCCGTTCCTGGCCAGCGGAGGCTGGCTTCGTTATCGGCGAGGCGTTTCAGTGCGGATTCATCAGCCGGTCACTTCATCTGCAACCGGCGTATTATCGGTCGCAGTGGTTGGCCCGGCTTGTTCATATGTTTGTCCGGCTTCTGTTTGTCCGGTTTCGTCCGGCTCTGTCTGGTCCGGTTCGGCCAACACCTGCGCCAGAATATTCGCCTGATCGCGAAGTGAGCCACCCGCGCCGCCGCGCCGCCACATTTGCAGTTCAGCAGCAATGCTCAGCGCGATTTCGTCCGGTGTCTCCGCGCCGAGGTCCAACCCAATGGGCGCATGAACCTGTCGCAACTGCTCCGGCGCGATGCCCGCTTTCAGCAGCCCGCGAAAGATTGCTCGTACCTTGCTGGCGCTGCCGATCATGCCAACATATCCGGCTGAGGTTGCCAGCGCCGCCCGCAACGCCTCGCCATCCGAGCGATGGCCGCGCGTCACCACGACGATAGCCGTCCCTGGGTCGGGCCGACGTTCTACCAGTGCCGCCGCAAGATCGCCCACCGCCGTCTCAACAGTATCGGGCAGATTTGCTGCGCGCATGAACTCCGAACGGTCATCCAGCAGCGTCACGCGCCAGCCAAGCGGCGCCGCCAACCGCGCCAGCGCCTGCGCGACATAGCCGGAACCGGCGACCAGCAATCGTGGCTCTGGGCGCAGCGGCTCGATGAAGACTTCCAGCGAGGCGCCACAACTGCCGACGCTTTCGCCGCCTTCGGGGTCCAGATGATAGGTCAGCAGGGAGGGTTGCCCGCCGGAGAGTGTGCGCAGGGCATCGGCCACGGCGCGGCTATCCGTGGCCGAGCCGCCCAGCGTGCCAGCGGCGCTGCCATCTGCGCGCACCAGCAGGCGCGCGCCGGGCGCACAGGGAGCCGCGCCCCAGATCTTCACCACCGTCACCAGCGCCACCGGTTCGCCATGCGCCAGCGCCGCGCTAATCTCCTGAAACATGGTGGCCCTCCTCGCAAGCATGCCTTCAGAACGCCTTCCGCCGGTTGTCAATACTATCTATTGTATAGCATGTCGCGCATGGACGGCGATATGCGTATGATGTTCATATCTGGACTATTGTGGGATGTTTGGCGAGGTTTGTGCGTTATACTCAACGGATGGCATAGATGACAGTGGCATACTATTCCAATCAGCAACCGTCCGGCAGCAATTGCGTAGATCATGCTCTGAGGCAGGGAGACAATATCATGCGGAATATGACCCGCCCGTGGACTCATAGCCGGGTAGGGAGGCGTTTCATTGGCCTGGCGTTCGTGGCGACGTTGCTTGCGGTGCTTGCGGGATGTAGTCTTGGCGGGTCCTCCACCCCCAGCGGCAGCGACCAACTGGCACTGACGCAGGTGCCGTGGTGCGATGTTCCTGCCATCAACTTTGTGGATAGCGGCAGCACCGCGCAGACCACCTTCACCAATTGGGACGACGTGCGGACACAACTTGGCTTTACCACCTATCTGCCGGCCAATCTCCCCAAAGGCTCGTGCCTGGTGCTGGCCGGTGGCTCCGTGCATGACCCAATCTTTGGCGGCCATTTCGTCGCTACCTGGAATCTGCCGGGCAATATCTCGCTGAGCTTCTCTGAGGCGCCCAAACGCGCCAATCTCGGTGACAAGCTCCAATGCGCCCAGAGCGCCCAGGACGCGAAGACTGCCATCTGCCTCGGCGTGATGGGCAACACCGGCATCACCATCGCCTCGCCGCAGTCCGCCAGCGCCGTCCAGGCGATCTTCCAGTCGCTCAAGCCAGATGTAAATTGGGTGCCTGCCAACACCAATAAGCTGCTGGCGACGCAGACTCCCTCAAGCTAGCGCGCTACTGAGCGGTTCGTTGCGCAGTATAACAAACGGCGTTCCCGCTGAGACATGGGAACGCCGTTTGCCTTGTTGGGCTTCGGAACATCCAGAGTTGCGATAGTGGAATAACGGCTTAGAATAGTGCGATGCGGTTGAGAAAGGAAGCCGAATCAAGGCAATAGTGTTCCAAAATAGGCAGCGTTTGCTGAGGAGGTAGCTGCGGTCGGTTCCGAGCGCGTGTAATAACCCCGTAGTGATCGCCATGCCCCCAAACGCTCCATGCTTCGGCAAGCAGCATATAATCGTCTCGGTTCCAGGTGAAAATGGTGAGTTTGCGTCGCTGCGCCTCTACGAACACGAGTGCATCACTGCTACCCTTTGGATGGAATTCCAGTGTATGAAAAACACGGAATCCCCTGGCTCGCAACTGTTGCACTAAGTCTTGTCCGATTCCTTCGTCTACCAACAGATCAGCCATGCGCTTCGGATCCGTTAGCGGTGTTTTGTGTATCGGCAGGGTCGGCTGGCTCTCTGTTGAGTTGGGCATACCAGGTGAAATACTCTTCGAGCGTGCGTAGCGGTGGGGTATCCTCATCTGCGTATGGTTGTGTATTGCGGATGATGCGCGCGTCAAAGATGACCTTATGATCTAGATAGTACCGCTTTGCTGCCTCCCATTCGTCGCGGGGCATGTCGCTATAAGCAGCAAGTATTTCCTCATCGTTATACTTACTATTAATCCATTGCGCTATGAGCGTCCAGATCGGATAGCCGGATTGCACCAGCACCTCATCTATTCCTGCCTGCTCGTTTGCAAAAAGATGCGGATCCAGTGGTCGTCTTTTGTAGGGTGGTTGCCCATTGGCATAGGTACTATTATTCTGATTTGTTTTGCTCATGAGGATGCCCTCCTCTTTTTGTACTAATTCTCTGGCGGTTCATCAAAATCCAAACTGATACCCCTGTTCTCCTCATTGTCTCACATGTTTACGCGGAGATCAGGGGTTTTTTGAGGTCAGCTAAACGATTAGCTTGCCGAAGAAGATGCCCACGATGACCAGCACAGCGATGGTAATGACGACAATCGGCTCCTCGCGGCTGCCGGACTTAAAGCGCCAGCGCCGCTCCGGCGGGAAGCCAAAGCGCTCATGGTTGGGCCAGAGCCAGGGTACGCCGCCGAGCGTCAGGCTATCGGCCAGCAGATGTAGGAAATAGCCAATCATAAAGGCGGTGAAGGCAATGCCCGCTCCGGCATGGAAGTCGAATCCTGGGCCGATCCCGCTCGCCAGCCGCTCGGCAGCCGCGTGCAACCCCAGTTGATTGTAGAGAAACAGGCCCATGACATACTGAATCGCCCAGATGACGGCGCCAACAATCGCCATGCCCAGCAGACTATGAAAGAAGGTGCGATGCCCTGCCACATGCTGGATGCCCTTGCTGACGACGCCTGCACGTTCGCCGATGGTGCTGCGGGCGTTGTCAATATCCGGCGCCAGCGCACCGAGGGCAGCGAAGCCGTAGAAAATGATCTTCATCGCCAGCGTGTTTGCCAGCGTGCCCGGATCGCTGGGCAGCGGAAACAACGGCGGTGTCGTCACATGCAACACACTCTCCGCCACCACTGCGCCCGCCAGCCCAAACACCACATGAGATGGCCCTTCCAACCGTCACCGTCCCTCTCTATCTCTATGAATCTCTCTATGAAAGTCCTCACCCGGTCTCCGGCCACTCCTCTCCTCGCGAGGAGAGGGGTGGCCGCAGGCCGGGGTGAAGATTATTCCGGCGTTTCGACCAGAATAGCATCCCCTTCGATACGAACCGCATAGGTGGGTAAATCGTCACGGGCGGGGCCACGCAGCACCTTGCCATTGCGCACATCGAAGCGCGCCAGATGGATCGGACAGGTCAGCACGCAGCCATCCAGTTCGCCCTGATCGAGCGGGCCGCTGATATGCGTGCAGTCGTCGTCCACCGCGTAGATCGTCCCCTCCACATTGGCGAGGCAGAGCAGCCGCCCCGCGACCTCGACGCGCAGCAATTCGCCCGGCGCAATCTCATTCAGCTCTGCCACCCGGACGAACGTTCCCACGCGGCTCCCTCCTCTCATGTACTACGCCTCACTTCGCGGATTCGTTGCGTGCATTCTACCATGTGTTGCTCAGCATGCTGATGTTTTGTCTTCCCTGGCATAATGATAGCCCTACGAATAGGCAATTTCAGCAATAGACGTATTGATGCACTTGGCATACCAGATTGCGCGGACTGCGAAGAATAGACCATAAAGGCGATTGCAAGATGGGTAACGTTTTCCGCTATAGCGCTTCATCGCTGTACCATATCGTACAAAGCGGCAGAGCGCGAGACCGAGATGCAGGCGATACCGCTATACTTATATAAGAGTGAATGGTATAGGGTGAGGAGCAAGAGGGTGCAGAAGCGCAGAACGAGGCAATCGCTGGAAGCAGCAGGACTTTGGGCCATAGAGCCTACGATACCAGCAAGGTCATTAGCTGTCGTGCGGCCAGATGTTTCCTCTCCCACGACAGCCAGAGATGCACTACTCAGCCACTATCGCCAGCGCATCGTTCACAACCCCGCGCTGGATCGCAGCCTTGTCAGTTTTCAGGCGAACAAAACCGTGCCGTTTTCCGGCTGGTTCAAGTATCGTGAAGGATTCTCCGAGTCGTTGGTGTCGTATCTGCTGCAACAACTACATCCGCAACCAGGCACGCTGCTCGATCCATTCGCCGGGGGCGGCTCTGCGCTCTTTGCGGCCAGCGCGCTTGGCTGGGAAGTGAAGGGCATCGAGGTACTTCCTGTTGGCATCTATGCCATGCGGGCACGCCAGTCTGCGCGGAACATAGCATCTCAGTCGCTCATCGCTCTAATACGCGAGCTTGAAGCGGTAGATTTCGCCACCTATGCCAAATCTGAATATGCGCTCCATCATATCGCTATTACACGAGGCGCGTTCCCTGCTGAAGAAGAGCAGCAACTGACTGGTTATCTTGCCTATTGCGATGAGCAGATACGAGACGATATCCTACGCACGCTGTTGCGCTATGCTGCTTTCTGTATTCTGGAAGACATGAGCTACACGCGCAAGGATGGGCAATATTTGCGCTGGGATGCGCGCTCAGGGCGCTCACAAGGCAAAAAGCCTTTCAATAAGGGGCGTATTTTGCCATTCCGCGAGGCGCTCAATGCAAAATTACGTCAGATGGCAAATGATATTGGTGCGGCCCCAACACAACAATCGCTCTTCAACGTTCCCTCAACCACAACGCATGAGGGGGCTGACCTGGAACTCTACGAAGGTTCATGTCTGACTATTCTTCCAGAGATGGGGGCCAATTCAGTTGACTTTGTGCTGACTTCTCCGCCATATGCTAACCGCTATGATTATACCCGCACCTATGCGCTCGAACTCGTTTTTTTGGGCTGCGACGATCAGCGTGTGAAACAATTGCGGCAGGAGATGCTTTCCTGCACGGTGGAAAACAAGGAGAAGCGGGATCAGTTACGGCAATTTTACGCCCGCATCGGGCGCGAGCAAGATTTCGAGCGCATTGATGCAACTTTTCAGCGCCAGGATGCGCTACAAGAGGTGTTGGGCATTCTGGATGGCTACAAAGAGCGCGGAATACTCAACAATGCCAATATCGCCAGGCTAGTGCGCAATTATTTCTACGAGATGTGTTTTGTCATCTACGAATTGGGCCGGGTGTTGCGTCCTGGTGGCATCGTGGCGATGGTCAATGACAACGTGCGCTATGCAGGCGAAGAAGTGCCTGTAGACCTGATTCTTTCCGATATAGCGGAGACGTTTAGTTTGACTACGCGCGTCATCTGGACGCTTGGACGTGGCAAAGGGAATAGCAGCCAGCAAATGGGGACGCACGGGCGCGAAGAATTGCGCAAATGTGTCTACGTGTGGGAAAAGCAATAGCTATCCTAGTGGCTTGTTATAGGTTAACGAGCCAGCGGGCAAGACTTGCCACTTGCTCGGGGCGTGTCAGGTTGGCCGCATGACTGAGAGTTCCATCTTCCAATTGGCGATAGATCTCGTGTGCCATTGCTGTCTCAATGGCTGCGCCAACGAAAAAGAGATATGGCGACTTACCTGCAAATGGCCTGCTGCTTCTGATTCTATCTAGTGCGCTCTTTGCCGTTTTCCAATGCTCATCTGCGCCAGCCGGATCAATCCCGCCTTTCAGCTCGCCACAAGCAAGATACGCAACTGGATGTTCGAGCAATGCTTTTACCAGCGCCTCTTTCGAAGAGTTGTTGAGCAAAATGACATCAATATTTTTATCAATGAACTTTGGTTTGGTATCGAAGAGCAGTAGCCGTCCTGGCCAGCTCACCTGTTGTACTTTCCCGGAAGTGGCTTGCTTGACCTCGACCTCATGTGGTTGCAGCGCCGCCAGAAGTTCCGATGTGAAATGTTGGGCAGCTTCTGCGCCGACCCAATTGCGCATCTGCCCTCCCAACGCATCTCCTTTGGTGAGCATATAGCGGGCGAAAATTTCCTCACGGAAATTTGGGCCAGCCTGAGCCGCAATCGTTGCAAATACTTCCTGAACGGCACGCTCTAACTCATCAGGTGATAGGCGCTGTTGAGCCTTCTCGGAAAAGCCGGCAGCAGCAATCAAATCATTTCGCAATTGGGTCAGAGCAAACAATGACTCTATTTGCCCAACTGTTTGGAGTGCCTCCCAAAGTTGCAATCCTCTTTCGACATAGGGTGTCGCCTTTTGTTGTTTTGCCTGTGCCTCACGAAGAAACCCGTCGCGCACCGCTTGATAGGATGTAACAAGATCGTTTGGTCCAGTTATCACGCTTGTCCATGAGGCATCGGCATCAGGCATACCCTCATCCTTTTCTCAGCAAGACAACCAATAAGCGTATGAAGTCTACTACATCCCCACATATTTCGCGTAGAGGCTGCGGGCGACAGCGGTGTCATCGGTGCCTTTGATGATGGCGCGGGCATCGGGGAAAAGCGTGAGGTCGTAGCCGTCCACCTGCAAGCGCAGCAGGAAGCCATTGCTCGCCACGGTACCCACCGGCGCCAGCCGCTCCGCCAGCGCCGCCAGGTCGAGCGTGCCGCTGATGGCGTGGCTGGGCCGCACCTGCACGGCGTTGCGCCCACAGAGCGCCGTGCCGCTATCTTCCAGCGGCGCATCCAGGTACTCGTATTCGCCGCGTCCGCAGGCCGGGCAGTCTTCCTGGCGTGGCAGTTCAATGCGCTCGAAGGTGTTCTCCCAGAGGTCCACCCAGGTCATGCCGCGCGCCAGCTTCTCGCTGCCCACCAGCAGTTTCAATGCCTCAGTCGAGGCGATACCAGCAATCGCGCCGACGATGCCGTTGAGGACACCAGCCGTATCGCAGGTGGGTGTCGTGCCGGGGAGCGGGCGCTCCGGGAAGACGCAGCGCAGGCAGGTCGTTTCATGCGGCTGCACTGTCATCGTTACGCCGTAGGAGGCGATCACGCCGCTATAGACCCAGGGAATGCCCAGCTTCACGCAGGCGTCGTTCAGCAGATAGCGCGTCTCGAAGTTATCGGTGCCGTCCAGCGCCAGGTCCACGCCCTCCAGCGCCTCTTCGATGTTCTCAGCCGTTATATCCGTCACCAATGGCTCGACGGTGATGAGGTGATTGACCTGGCGCAAGCGGTTCGCCGCCGCAATCGCTTTGGGCAGACCACGCCGTACATCCTCCTCATCATAGAGAATCTGGCGCTGGAGATTGTTGCCCTCGATATAATCGCGGTCAGCGATGCGTAGCAGTCCCACACCGGCGCGCGCCAGATTATTCGCCAGCACGGTCCCCAGCGCGCCACAGCCAACGATCAGCACCCGCCCCTGGCTGATGCGCTCCTGCCCGGCGTGGCCGATGCCGGTGAAGAGCGTCTGGCGGGCATAGCGTTCGCCCGCACCCAGGCTGCGCTCTATGCGCTCATCATGGTCATCATGGCTCTTGTGATTGTCTCGATTATGCAGGTCAGGAGTTTGCGGCATGATGGTATCCCTTCGGTGGTGCGGCGATATGGCTATGGCGGCGTACCGGTTTGTGGCGCTGCTGTAGATATAGCGTAGCTCAGTGTGGCTATCACCAGCTATCACCAGCTATCACCAGTGCGTTCAGAGCAATCGCCGCGCCGCATTGTAGCGTTGAACCCAGGACTTTATGGTAGGTCGCCGTCGCCCTTGCGTATCCTATTCTTGCTGGCTGCGCGCCGTGTGGAAGCGACGTGCCAGGACCTTCAGCCCGCTTGTCCTCTGTGTCGCCATATGATACAATAGCCCCCACAGCCGATAACGGCCAGGTAGCCATACGCGCAGGGAAGGCGCGTCGCGGACGGCGCTGTACGCTCGTGAAGACGTGTACACGTCCACCTGCGGGCAACGTAAGGGAACCAGGTGGCGGCGGCACGCGTTTTGTAGCATGTGTATGTACATGTGTGCATGTGTAGCACAGATGTCATCGTACTGATGTGTTGAGGTGAACTGTTTCGTTCGGAAGAGGTGGCGGAAAATGGCACGGCAGGTGGCACACGAGACAGAACAGACAGCGCAGGCGGAGCAGCCCGTAGAGCCGTCCCGGCAGAAGAAGGTGCTGGTGATTGACGACAATCCTACAATTGTCGAGTTGATCCGGCATGCCGTCAATATGCAAGGGAAATATTCTGTCATCGTAGCCTACGATGGCGTGCAGGGTCTCGAACAGTTTTATGCCGAGCATCCCGATTGCGTTATCGTAGACGTGCGCATGCCGCGCATGGACGGCTATCAGGTGGTGCGTTGCATCCGTGGTGATAGCGTCTCAGCGCATACGCCGCTCATCATCCTGAGCGCGATGATCGAGGAAGACGATCAATTGACCGGCCTGCTCTCCGGCGTTGACGAATACCTGGCGAAACCGTTTAAGCCAAGCGTTCTCTGCGCCACGTTAGAGCGTGTCATGCAGATTACGCCAGAGGAACGTGAACACCGCATCGAGCGGTTGGCAGTGGAAGACCTGGAAGAACTGCATGATGAGGTCCAGAGCCGGCGCGAGATGGTGGCACATCCTGCCGTCCCACCTGCCGCCGCGCCAAAACGTGCAGCCACAGGTGATATGAGCGACACGGCGGCATCAGTCTGACGGGGAAAGGGTCAGACTCAAGTATAAGGGGGTGGGGAGTGGCCGTGGAACGTATCAGCGAACAATCCATGCAAGAACGTCCACTGGATGTGCTGGTGGTCGAAGGAAACACTGCGGCCCGCGAACGCATGCAGTTGGCGCTTGGCGACGGCTATGCTCTCCGTTTCGTCAACGGCGTCAGCGAGGCGTTGGATGCGATTCGCCTTCAGCAGCCGGATTTACTGGTCAGCGAGGTGGATTTGCCGGAGGGCGATGGGCTTCAACTCTGCGTGCTGGTGCGTGGTGAGCCGGAGATGGGCAGCATTCCGATTATGCTCGTCACGGAACGCGGTAGCATCCAGGATAAGGTGGCGGGATTCCAGGCAGGCGCAGACGACTATGTGGTGAAGCCGGTAGATACCCGGCTCTTCTATGCGCGCATTCGCCTGCTCTGCCGCATCAAAGGCATCGCGCTTCCCTACGCGCACCGGAGCGCCTGAGCGTTCAAACTCGCTTGAAGGGATGTGAGGTAGGGCAGACATTCCTGTCTGCCAGCGGCCCTTGCACTCGCAGACAAGAATGTCTGCGCCACCAGCATAGACAATTTTTCTAATCTCCTGGGTTATGGGCGCGCGGCCCAGAGGTCGAGTCGCCCACCCTCCCATTCCAGCGCATCACCGGAAGCAGGCGCGGCGCCGATCAATCGTTCGATGAGGCTGGCGCTGGTGATGAGGTGCCCGAAGGGTGTTTCGATGAGGACGGCGCGCCGCTCGTAGAGGCGCGGATGGGCGGCAAGATGCGCCTGCTGTGGGCAGCGCCAGCGCAGCGCGCGAACGATCCCCGCAAGCTCCTGTCGCGCACTGAGCCGCCACGGATAGCGGCTATGCGCAAGATGCGCTAGATTCTCCTCTATGCTTTCCACGTTTCCTGTATTCTCTTCATCCTCACGCAGTTCCGGCTCTGATATTCGCTGCATGTGATAGGCCGTTGCCAGGGAGAGCAGGAATGTGTAGCGTTCGCCGGTGCGCAAGGGATCGCTGAGCGTGCGGCTATCGAAGACCGTCAGCGTGCGTCCGTTTTCCAGGCGCAGCGCCAGCCAGCAGCTCGCGGCGCGTGGCCCATCCCCGCTAGTGGCGCTTTTGCGTTCGAGGAGCGCGGTGATCCATTCAACCATGCGATGCGACTCCCGCTGTCTTTCCGCCAGGAAATGTTTCCCCTCATAGGGACATTATTCCTTCATCCTATCATGCGGAGCCTCGGGGCGGACCAAGCGTGGGGTAGCCAAATCTGCACGTTATTACTGGGCAGGCAAAGTTTCGTCAGTAGTTCGTTACTCCTCATAGCAGACTCAAATTCTGGGATGAAATTGAACCGGGTGTAAGAGCGCTGGCGATAGGGTTTGTATTCGAAGTCTTGCCAGATTGCTTCCGACCGGTTCCGCATAGTTGGAGGGAATACGTGAGTTCGTTTGGTGTGTTTGGTTACTGGTTTGCCGCTGGCCTTTTTGTTTTTACGGCCGTGATCTCGTGGATCCGTGGTCTACGCAGCGAAAGAGGTAGGCTCAGGCTCTTGTCTCTCCTCGCCGGTTTTTGCTGCCTCCTTGCCAGTATTGTAATACTAGCCACCCTCTACTCGTTAACGCGCTGACCGGCGAGATGGTATGCGCAAACGCACTGCATTGCTTCAAGAATGAGCCAGTTTCTTGAGTGACCAGATGCCATTATTGCAGGATGTTCGCCAAGCTATATCTTCTTTGTGGTTGCCGCGCGAGGCTCATCGTTGGTATACTGGCGCGGAGAACACGGCAGGAGGGGCCACGAATTTATGAGCGAACGCGCACGTGTTGAGCAAATCAGTCAACTCATCGAGCAGCACAACATTGACCTCATCAAAGTGGGCGGGCCGGACTACGACGGCGTGTATCGCGGCAAACGCCTGCCGGTGGATGTCTTCCTGGATGGCGTGGAGCATGGCTATGCGCAGGGCAACGTCCTCTTTGGCTGGGACATCGCTGATGATCTGGTGCCCGGCCTGCGCTACACCAACTGGGACACTGGCTACGCCGACCTGCGCATGCTGCCGGACCTCAGCACATTCCGTCCCGTTCCCTGGGAAGAGGGCGTCGCTAGCGTTATCTGCGATTTTGTGGATGAGGATGGCGAGCCGGTGCGCGTGGCGCCGCGCTACGTGCTGCGCCGGGTACTGGAACGTGCGGAGGCGATGGGCTACCGGCCAGAACTGGCGCTGGAACTGGAGTTCCGGCTCTGGCGCGAGGATCAGCGGTCGCTGCGCGAGAAGCAATGGCGCAATCTGACACCGCTCAGCCCGACGACAAGCTGCTATGTCATCCACCGTTCCACTGGCGACGACTTTCTCGTCGGCAAGCTGCGCCGCCTGATGGACGCCTACGCTGTGCCAGTGGAGGGTTATAACCGCGAGCATGGCGAAGGCATGTATGAGATGAATCTTCGCCATACCGCTGGAATGGAAGCCGCCGACCGCGCGCTGCTCTTCCGCAACGGCGTCAAGGAGATTTGCCTGCTCGATGGCATGACGGCCAGCTTCATGGCGAAGCCCTTCGCCAATGAAGACGGCAACAGCGGCCACCTGCACCAGAGCCTCTGGACCACCAGCGGCCAGAGCGCCTTCTATGACGAACAGGGCGAGCATCATCTCTCACCCGTTTTCCTCTCGTATATCGCTGGCGTCATGCAGACGATGCCGGAGTTTATGGCGCTCTACGCCCCAAACATCAACTCCTACAAGCGTTTTGTGGCTGGCTCCTGGGCGCCGACGGTGGCTGCCTGGGGCATCGAGACGCGCACCCCGGCCCTGCGCGTCATCTCCGGCTCACCCAACGCCACGCGGTTGGAGAATCGCGTCTGCGGCTCAGATGTCAACCCGTATCTGGCGATGGCCGCCACCGTCGCAGGTGGCTTGCATGGCATCGAGCAAGGGCTGACGCCGCCGCCACCGGCGCGCAGCAACGCCTATGCGCTGCCGGAAGCGGTTGCCCCGCGCCTGCCGCGCACGCTCGAAGCCGCTATCGAACGCTTCGCTGGTAGCGAGATTGCGCGCGCCTGGTTCGGTGATGCGTTCGTGGATGACTACGTGACGATGCGCCGGTGGGAGATTGAACGCTATCACGCCGCCGTCACCGAGTGGGAGCGCGAACGCTACTTCGAGCTGATTTGAGGGGTGTTAGCAGGTGTGATACCGATTTGGGTTGAGTGGCTGGCGCACGAGATCGCGGCACTCAAGTGCCGGCGCACGCGAACCGGACTGAAGTCCTGTCGCCGGTCGCGCGTTCCGGCTTCAGCCGGTTGCTCCGTGCCTCGGCTTTTCAAAGCCAGGAGGGCTGCCCAGAGGTCCCATCGAGGGCGCCAGAGGTTGACCATTCCGCGAGACGACCCGTATAATGGCGGCCTGTACCGCGTGTCAATGCAGTGTGACTGATAGAATGCCAGACAGCGGGCAGCGTGGCCCGATTTTTGCGTTTACGGTCATTACGGATTGGAGTCCCTGACCCGCAAGCCGAAACGCTCCGCTGGCGAGCAAACCAGATTTGAGCATGAAGGAGAATCCATCGTGCAGCGCATGAACGGAAGAATCCAGGTTCGACCAGAAATTGCCCGTGTCGAAGCCTATGTGCCGGGCGAATCACTCGAAGCGTTCAGCGCGCGCACAGGCGTGCCGATGGAACGGCTCATCAAGCTCAACAGTAACGAAAGCCCCTATCCCGCTTCGCCACGGGTGGCAAAGGCGCTGGGCAGCTATGGTCAGTACAATCTCTATCCTGACCCCGACGCGACGGCGCTCAATGCTGCGCTGGCCGGTTATGTCGGCGTTGACCCTGACTATATCATCAGCAGCAACGGCAGCAACGAACTCATCAATGTGCTATGGCATGCCTTTCTTGGCCCCGGCGATAGCGTCGTCACCAGTCCGCCGACCTTCAGCCTCTATACGACAGCGACGACGCTGGCTGGCGGTGAGATCATCATGGCGCCGCGCCGCGAGAACTTCGATCTGGATGTCGCCGCAACGATAGCCGCGCTGCGCGACGACACCAAGCTCATCATGGTCTGCTCGCCGAACAACCCCACCGGCAACTACGTGCCGCGCGCCGATATCGAGGCGCTGCTGGAGACCGGGCGCATCGTCGTGGTGGACGAGGCGTACATCGAGTTTGCCGGTGATGAGGCGCTGGCGGAAAGCCCGATCACGCTGGTGCCGGAGCGCGAAAATCTGGTGGTGCTGCGCACGTTTAGCAAGTGGGCAGGGCTGGCGGGCATGCGGCTGGGCTATGGCGCGTTCCCACTGTGGCTGGTGCCGCATGTGCGCAAGCTGCAACTGCCCTTCGAGGTCAACCTTGCCGCGCATATCGCCGCCCACGAAACGCTGGCCGACCTGCCATTCCTCAAAGAGCGTATCCGCCAGATCGTCGCGGAGCGCGAGCGCCTCACCAGGACACTCTCCTCGTTTGGCTTCCTGCGCGCGTATCCGTCGCGTGGCAACTTCGTGCTGCTGGAACTCACTGATCCACGTCTCTCGCTGCCGGAGTTCCGCGCGCGTATGGAGGCCGCTGGCATCATCATCCGCTACTTCCGCACGCCGGACCTGGCGCGTCACGCGCGCATCACCGTCGGCACGCCGGAACACACCGATGCCATCGCCGCCGTGCTAACAGACATTGACAATCAGTTGAACGCGATGGCCGCGCCAGCAGAGACCGCGCCCGCCACCGTTGCTGGCTAGCGCCAAAAAGACTTCCCGGCGCGTAGACATTCCTGTCTGCGCGCCTTTCCATATGCCATAATAATGGACGCATGGCAGGTGGAAAGGGGCCAGCGCAATAGAGAATCATGTAGCGGTGAGGATGGGCAGCGCATATGGAACAGACGCCGGGCGACCCAGCCAACGCAGATCAATCCCATGGCGAGCAGGAGCAAGGGCTAGAGATTAGCGACCTCCAGCCAGGTCACATGCAGCCTGGGCATAGGGATTATCGCCGTGCGGGTTTTGGCGCACGACTCAGCGAACGCACAGCCGGACAGGTGTTGCTCATGGTGAGCGTCGTGTTGTTGCTGGCGGTGCTGGTGAATGTGGTGCCACACATGGTCGCGCGGCTGACTGGTGCAGGAGCCACGCCGACCCCGGCAGAAACATCGGTAATCAGTAACGTTGGTATCTCTATTTCCAGTTCCACCCTTCCTCCCGCAACGCCGCAAACCACGCCGACGCCGTTGCCCGGTGAGAGCGCCGGCATTCCGCCGCTCGGCGCGCCGCCTGCGGCCTGCGACTCGTCCACGCCAGCGCTCACGCAACAGGGACCGCCAACGCTTGGTCTGGACGTTGGCGGCCAGGGCGTCTGGATAGATGGCTTCAGTGGTTCCTATCCCACGCTCAACCTGAAAGCCGACGAAACCGGAGCCAGCGGACCGTTCGGCTGGCCGCTCCACTACACGCAATATGGCTGGCCGGCGCCGGTTGCTCTGATGATCGGAGTGGGAGTCGTTGGGCCGATAACGCTCACTGGCTGGGACGTGTCGAATCAGCATCCGCTCTGGTTCGGTTTCACCGGCATTGCCTCTGGTCCACCGCCGCCGGCCAGCACCTCCTTCACCATTTACCCAGAGGATCCATCAGTCCCTGCTGGTGGTGGCGATAACAGCGCAGATTTCTGGTATGGCTACATCTTTCTGCCGGGCGCGGGCTGCTTTGCGCTCAGCGTTTCCGAGCCGAACCAGGGCTGGAAAGTGCTGGTCAGCGCCGGAGCGTGAGATAGCAAAAATCAAAGAGACGGCATCATGATGCCGTCTCTTTGGTCTACTCTGTGTGAAAGGGCGTCAGCGTCACCGCCCCTGCACGGCATTGCGTCGTCTGGCGAGCGCATCAATGATGACGGCGATGAGCAACACGACGCCCTCTACCATCAGTTTGATATCAGCGTTCTGGCTGCTCAGGAGGTCCAGGCCGTTCGAGAGGCTGCCGATGACCAGCGCGCCCAGCACCACGCCCCAGATTGAGCCGCGCCCGCCGAAGAGGCTGACGCCGCCGATGACCGCGACCGCAATGGCGTTCAGCAACAGCGCCGGGTCTACCTGCGCCGTGGCAGAGATAGCGCGTGAGGAGTCAAGAATGCCGCCGAGCGCGGCCAGCGTAGACGTGAGTGTGAACACTGCGATGCGTATCCAGATGACGTTGATGCCAGCGCGTCGAGCCGCCTCTGCATTGCCGCCGACCGCGTAGATATGGCGGCCAAAGCGAGTGAAGCGGAGCATGATCCAGAGCAGCAGAATCAGGCCGACGAGCAGGAAGGTCGAATACGGCACGCCAAAGGCGCTCTCAAAGATGAACAGGCCGCCAGCAAACAGCAGAATCGCCAACCCAATGCGGCCCCAGACATCCCATATGGGAGAAAGCGCCAGATTGGCGCGGCGGCGTTGCGCGCGGGTGTAGAGCAACAATCCGACGAAGATGGCCAGCACCGGAATGGGAATGAGGACATCCCAGGGGAAGGTGACATAGTTTGTCATGATGCCGGTCAGTGTGGGGTCAATCAGGCGGATGGTGGTGTTTGGCAGCAGGATATGCAGCAACAATCCTGAATAGAAGATATATCCTGCCAGCGTCACAACGAAGGAGGGGACGCGCAGCACCGCGACGACGAAGCCATTGATTAGCCCAATGATCGCGCCTGCTACCAGCCCGGCCAGCAGCGCCGGCAGCGCGCCAAAGCCATGATAGACCGAAAGCGTCACCATCACTGCGCCGCAGAAGTTGGCCACTGCCGCCATCGAAAGGTCAATCTCGCCGAGCAGCAACACCAGCACCGCTCCCAGCGACAGGCAGGCGGTCGTCGCAATTTGCAGCATCAAATTGCTCAGATTACGCGGAAAGAAGAAGAAGCCCTGGCTGGTAATCTGAAAGAAGATCGCAATGACGACCAGCATCAGCACGGCGGGAAGCTGCCCCAGGTCGCCCCGACGAAACCGCTCGCCCAGCGCAGCCCACGGCGTTAGAGAGGTCGGTTGCGGTACCGGAGCCGCCGTTGTTGTGGTTGTACTCGTGACTTCAGTACTCATGCTCTTCTCTCCTTACGACGCCAGCGTCGCCCCCGGAGTGGCTCCGTTCACTTCGGGTTCTTCGCCGAACTCTGCGCCGGTAATCGCGGCGACCACCTGCTCAGCCGTCGTCGCGTGAATGTCAAACGTCGCCGCCCGGCGGCCCAGCCGCATGACGATGACCCGATCCACCACCTCAAAGACGTCCGCCAGATTATGCGAAATCACCACTACAGCCAGCCCCTGATCGCGGAGCCGCCGTATCAGGTTGAGGACCTGCCGTGTCTGCGCGACGCCCAGCGCCGCCGTCGGCTCGTCCAATAGCACCAGCCGGGCGTTGCGTAGGATCGTTTTGGCGACGGCGATGGATTGCCGTTGCCCGCCAGAGAGCGATGCCACCGGCACGCGCACTGAAGGAATCTTGACATCGAGCTGTTTCAAGACCTGTACCGTGCGGCGCTCCATCTCCACTTCGCGCATGATGCGCCCAAACGGCAGCGGGCCGGCGGAGTCTTCGCGGCCCAGGAAGAGGTTTGAGACGACATCCAAATTATCGCAGAGGGCCAGGTCTTGATAAACGGTTTCAATGCCCAGCGCAGTGGCATCGGCGGGTCCGTTGATGGAGACCCGTCTTCCATCCAGAAGAATCTCTCCGCTGTCCGGAATATTGACGCCGGAAATCGTTTTGATCAGAGTAGACTTTCCCGCGCCGTTGTCACCCACCAGGCCCACGACCTCACCGGCATAGACCTCGAAATCCACATCTTTGAGCGCCTGTACGGCTCCGAATGCTTTGCTGATGCCTAGCAGGCGCAGCACCGGCTCGCCCTGAGGAGCGACAGCGCCCGCAGATTGTTCGCTACCTGGAAGCTGCGCCCCACCCGGCGCCTCCGGCTGATTCTCCGCCATACAGATCCTCCACATCGAAGATGCAAGACGACTGCTGAAACACTGCTAAACCGCGCTAAACAGTGCTAAACACTCCTGGGGGCGGAATAGACCACCCCCAGGCGCGGTTCCTATGCCAAGCGACCATCGCTGGCATTGGCTGTCATACGTGTACTACGTCAACATATACCATCAGTGCCAGCAGGGACCCCCTGGCAAATGTCGGCCTTCGTAACGAAGCCATCGGCCAACACGGTTGACGCGATGTTGGTCTTGTCAACCGCTACCGGCGTCTCCAGAACGGACGGAATGTTGCCGCCGTCCTTCGTGGCCGTCTGGCCGTTGGTGAGCGACGACGTACTGGTTCCATTGCTGAGCGCCGCGACCAGTTGCCCGGTGGCATCGGCTTCTTTTGTAATGGCCTTGTACACGGTCATGGATTGGTTGCCGAGCAGGATGTTTTGGATGCCAGCGACCGTTGCGTCCTGGCCAGTGACCAGCACTTTGCCAGCAAGACCCTGCGATTTGAGGGCGGCGATCACGGTGCCTGCCATGCCGTCGTTGGCGACATAGGCGATCTGGACATCGTTATGCTGCTTGGTCAGCGCAGCGTCCATCTCTTGCTGGGCAGTGTCGTTGACCCAACCCGGCGTATACGTCTCATAGACATTCTTCAGCGTGCCAGCGGTGACCAGCGGGTCCAGCACTGAGTGGGCGCCCTGGCGGAAGAGGACGGCGTTGTTGTCGTCCTGCGAGCCGTCAATCATGACCATATTGTTATGGCCCGGCGTGACGTACTGCTGATAGTGGTCAGCGATGTACTGGCCCTGGAGCTTGCCAACCTGCACGTTGTCGAACGAGACGTAGTATTGCAGGTTCTTGTTCTGGATCAGGCGGTCATAAGCAATGACCGGCACATGCTGCGCGGCGGCTTTGTCTACGATCACCGAGGCGGCCTGGCTGTCATGCGGCGCCACGACGAGGATGCAGTCGCCTTTAGTCAGGTCGGCTTCCGCCTGGCTGTCTTGCGCGTCCTGGCTGCCATTGGCATTCACGACATCTACTGTCGCGCCAGGGAGGTACTTCTGAATCGCTTGCACGACCAGCGGATGGTCCTTACTCTCCCAGCGAGCCGAGGTATCGCTCTCCGGGAGCAGGAAGCCGATCTTCTTGCAGCCTTTGGCTGCTCCGGCAGGCCCCGTCGGGCCAGAGCTACCGTTCCCACCAGAGCAGGCGGTGAGCGCCAGCGCCAATACGGCGACGCCCATCACCGAGGTGAGAACTGTTCGCCAATGAGGACGAAAGGATAGTTGCATGCCATGATTCTCCTGTCGCATGAATTCCCCCGTTGCCGGCAGGCCAACAATGGCATCTGCCCGTCTGCCCATATCTCGCTATCACTGTGTCACCGTGCTCTACACGCTTCGTCCGGGCAAGCTGGCCGGTCCGGAGCAGGCGTTCTCGCAGCGCCTGGCATGGTACACACGGTACACATGGGACGAACAGAACAGGGGTACGTCTCGAACTTGTGATCCCGCGTTGGATTGCTATCCGAGTGCTGAGCGGCGCCTCCCTTCTTGGTGAGATTGGGTAACACAACAGACCGGAATATACACACTGGCAAATACCAGGGTATCTACTAGAAGGTACACTTGCTGCACTTGCTACGCATGCGAAAAAGGTGAAATGCTGGAATCAGGCGAAAGCGAACAATTCAACCATAAAGGCGCCTCACCGTGAGGTGCGCACTGGCTTCTCCACGTTTTCCACCGGTTCTACTGGCGCCTCTTGGTGGCCATTCTGCTCCGGCTGCGCCGGCTGCCCGATACCAAGCGAGACATCGAGCGGGCCGAAAGCGGCGTCAATCACCGAGGCTACCGCACCCAGCGCAATGGCGTTGTCTCCCAGCTTGCCCGTCATAATCTGCACATTTTTGGAGGCGGCTGAGAGACTGCGTAACTGCATCGCGTGGCGAATCGGCTCCAGGACCAGATCGTTGGCGCGGGCGACGCTTCCGTCCAGCAGAATCACCGTTGGATTAAAGATGTTCACCAGGCTGGCCAGCGCCACGCCGATCAACTCGCCGGACCGCTCGATGGCCGCACGGCAGGCGGCGTCTCCCGCGAAGGCCGCCATCACGACATCAGCGACATCAATGTGCCCCTCGCGCTTGAGCAGCGAGGAAGCGACGGCGCGGTCGGCTGCCGCGTCCCCCTGGTTACGCCGCAACGAGATGGCGTGCAGGGCGTCTTCGACGATCAGCGGAGCAGTCGTCATGGCTTCCAGGCAGCCCCGGTTCCCGCAATCGCAGAGCGGGCCATCTTCATCAATCGTGATATGCCCCAGCTCGCCAGCGCTGCCGCCACTGCCGCGATAGACATCGCCATCAATCACCAGGCCACAGCCAATGCCGGTGCCGACTTTGACATAGGCGAAGTTGGTGATGCCACGGCCCGCGCCGAAGCGGCTTTCGCCGAGCGCGCCCATGTTGGCATCGTTGCCGATGAAGATGGGAACTTTTAGCTCGCGTCGCAGGTAACGATACAGATCAACGCCGTGCCAGCCGGGCATGCGTGGCGGCGAGACCAGCATGTGCTGGCGCGCATCCATTGGGCCGGGGATGCCAAGCCCCAGGCCAATTACTGAATCCCAGGAAATTTCCCACGCCGCCGCAAACGAACGAATCTTCTCCACCAGCACCGGCAGGCAGACTTCGGCGCCAAGATCACAATCGAACGGGCCGGAAGATCGGGCCAGCACGTTCGCCGCCAGGTCTGTTGCAATGAGTGTGAGGTGGGAGCGGCCCAGGTCTACGCCGAGAATACGACCAGCCGCCTCGTTGAAATGGACCAATACCGGACGGCGCCCGCCACTTGGGGCTGCGCTCAACGTACTCCCCTCGCGGACCAACCCTTCTTTGAGGAGAGTATCCACAATACTGCTGACGGTCGTGCGCGAGAGGCCAGTGCGCCGGGCAATGGTGACGCGCGCCACCGGACCGGCTGAGCGGATATAGTTCAACACCAGGGTGCGATTGGCCTCGCGCAAGCCATGCAGGTCGGTTGCGCTGCGTTCCAGGATGTCACCCCGCGAACGAGCGTCCTGGGAGCGCATATCACGTACAATGCGTCGCACCGTATGGCTCATACCGAACAGCCCCTTGTGTGATAGAGACAGTACCATAGAGCAGGTTAGTTTGTCAAGTGTCTTAACCAACTCATGAACATCGCAAGAACAGGGCAACAAACATGGCTATTCGCGATGCTGATTGCGCTCCGGCACGCAGACGGCGCTGCTGGGTTTCAGCCACTCTTGCAGCAGGTGACGTTGCCACCACTTGTAAAGTTTGTTCTGCATGGCCTCTCGGAGAAGCTGAGCGGCTTACTCATCGAGGAAATACATGAAACAGGCGGTATCGTCGCGTTCGACCCAGCCCTGTTTCTGATAGAAGCGGCGCTGATAGGATGCGCGCTCTTTGCGATTGAAGAGCATCAGCCGCGTGCAGCCGCGTTCCCTGGCCTGCTGCATCGCCGCTTCCAGCAGCAGATGCCCAAGTCCCTGCCCGCGCTGCGCCTCCTTGATGAAGAGTTCCGAGATATAACCCTCAGCGCCAAGCAAAATGTTGGGCAGCCAGTGGACAAAGAGATAGCCGACGACCGCAGCCTGTAGCGTCTCCGCGACGAGCAGCGTATTGTCTGATGAGGCGAGGCAAACCGCCAGGCTTTTTGCGGCGCGGGCAATCGTATCCTGCTCCGGCTCCGCATTGATCGGCTGGAACCAGCCAACATCGCGCAGGATGGCCGCGAGGGCTGCGGCATCATCAATCGTGGCCGCGCGAATCGTGAATGGCGAAGAGGACGACGAAGAGGACGAAGAGGACGAGGACATGGCGAAACCTCCGGTATTTCCCACAAACGCATATGCTTTGTTGGCATGCTATCACTGCGACGCCGGAGCGGATGCGTAGTTTTCTGCCGGATTTATGAGGAGATGCGCCCGGCCTGCTGCGCCAGCGTGCGCGCCGCCGCGATCAGTTCGGCGTTGTCGCGCGCCTGCCGTCCGTTGGGCAGGCAGAGCGTATCTTCGAGGCCGATGCGTGTATCGTAGCCATAGCGGAGCGCAGCCGCCAGCACTGCCCAGGTGGATTCTTCGTAGCCATGCAGCAGGCGCGGCGTCTTGATGTTCGCTGCGTCCAGTGCCTGAATCATCTGCTCAGCCAACTGAAGCGCCAGGTCCGCCGGATCGTCCTCCATCTCGATCAGCAGGCGCAGGCAGCGCGTGGCGATGCCGCTGGTGCGGAGCAACTCCACATCGTCAAGCGTGCCCAGGCCAGCCTCGATGCCCACGCCATGCGCCAGCAGCGCGTTGCAGACATCCAGCGCGCCATCTTCGTTGAAGTTGACTGAGGCGTAGTCCGGCAAGGCGGGCAACTCGTTCCACTCATAGATCAGCGTCAGCCGCCGCTCAAACTCCGGCTCGATCCAGGCGGCGGTGGTCACGCCCAGCGGTACACCGGGGCAACGCGCGCGAATGGCGGCGAGCGCCGCGCCAACATCTTGCGCCGCGAGGCTCTGCGCGCCACCGGCGTCTCTGGGGTGGATATGCAGCGCGCCCGCGCCCGACGCGACGGCATCCGCTGCCGCCTGCGCCAGTTCCTCCGGCGTGATGGGCAGCGCGGGATGCTCCCCCGGCGCGCGGCTTCCGTTCAGGCAGGCTTGAATCAGCATGGCGATACCCCTCCTGACCTTTCCGATTGTCCTGAGTTCTCGCGCTCTCACTGTAGCACACGGACGGAACGATAGCGTGGGAAGCAGCGTCATTCCTTGTTCGTGCTGAGGTCGCATGGTATACTGCCAGAACAAACGGCGGCTAAATCTCTCAAGGTATGCTACTTCTTGATGTTCTTGTATATTCTTGTATGTTCCGCTCTCTTAGCAGGAGATATATCACCATGACCGCACCCCGCATTTTTGTCAGCCACAGCCATGAAGATGATGCCTTTACCGAGCGATTTGTCGAGGATTTGCGCCGGGCGGGGGCTGAGGCATGGATGGATAAGACGGATCTAGGCGCGGGCAACTTTCAGCAGCGCATCAGCGATGCGCTGGCGAACTGCTCCTGGTTTGTGCTGGTGCTGTCTCCTGCTGCGCTGGCCTCACCGTGGGTGCGTCAGGAAGTTGATGCCGCCAACCGCCTCAAACATCAGGGGCAGATTCATGATCTGGTATTCGTCATGTCCAGTTCGGTGAACCACCGCGAATTACCGCCGCTGTGGGGCGTTTACAACATCTTCGACGCGACTAATGGGTATGCGCAGGCGCGGGCACATGTGCTGAAGGCAGTGGGGTTAGTGAGTGAAGTTGGAACTACTCTTATCAGCACAGTCCAGGCACCTCCACCCATTGCCAATACGCCGCCAGTGCCGCCGATTGCGCCCGACCACTTTCCGCGGCGGCTCGCCAGCCAGGGCTTCGTGGGCAAGACAGCGCTAGTCGCTGGCAAAGTTGTCGAATATATCGTGCCGCCGCTCTGCCCCGTCCCTGCCGGATCGTTCCTGATGGGCAGCGACCCCAAACGCGACAAAGAGACATATGGTGATGAGCAACCGCAGCATACTATCATGTTGCCCGCCTATCAGGTGGCCTGCTATCCGGTAACAGTTGCCGAATATGCCTGCTTTGTGCGTGCCGGACAGGCAGAACCGCCTGGCTGGCAGGACCAGTTGAGCAAGTTGGATCATCCGGTCGTCAGCGTCAGTTGGCATAATTCGGTCGCCTATGCGGCGTGGCTGGCGGAGCGCAGTGGTCAGCCCTGGCGACTACCAACCGAAGCCGAATGGGAGAAGGCTGCGCGTGGCAGCGATGGACGCATCTATCCCTGGGGCGACCAATTCGACAAAGCGCGCTGCAACACCAACGAAGGCGGTAAGGGCGGCACAACGCCAGTGGGCAGCTATCCCGGCGGCGCCAGCCCCTACGGCGCGCTGGACATGGCGGGTAATGTGTGGGAGTGGACCAGCACCTTGAAACGCGAGTATCCATATAGTGAATCGGACGGACGGGAAGATGTCAATTCTACTGAGAATCGTGTGCTGCGTGGTGGTTCGTGGAGCGGTGATGCCGGGCTCGCCCGCGCGGCGTTTCGCGTCGCCATTCGTCCCGACGGCTTCCACGTCGGCAACGGTTTCCGGTTGGAGTTGCGGTCTGCCCCCATCTCAGGATAGCATAGCCCCCACCCCCAACCCCACCCCCGTGCGCGGGAGAGGGGAGCGCAGAGCTGCGCCGCGAAGCCTGCCTGTGCCGGTTCCATGCTCTCGGCTTTGAAAAGCCGGAGCACGGTGCAACAGGCTGAAGCCTGGTCCGTGCGGTCCGTGTGGTCCGCGAGAGGGCTTCAGTCCGCCCGTTGCGTGCGCCGGCAGTTTACTGCCGCGCTGCGGGTTCCATCGCCTCATTGCTGCGCCAACGCTGTGCTCTGGTGCTGTTGCAGGTATAGTACGGTGGCGCCAATATGTGCGCAGGGCAGCGGACGCGGCGCGTTGCCCTGGCAGGCGCAGGCGAAGCGGCCAACCTCGAAGAAGTGATAGACGGTCTGCGAGCGCGGCGGCCAGTCGCGCTCCGGCACGCGATAGAGATTTGCTTTGCGCACCGAACGGCCCGCGAAGGTGGCGACGTAGCCACCACGCCGCGCCAGCTCCACACACATCTCGTACCAGAGGCGCGCATACATCGCCTGCATCAGCGCCGCCACCTGTGGGTCGTCCGCCTGCCAGAAATTGCCGCTTGTCGTGTCCATGCCTTTGTCTCCCCGAATAGTAGCCGAACAACGCCTAGAAGAACTCAAATCAATCTCTGTACAAACTAAATATACACTCTAGTGAAACATTAGTCAACCTCCAGGGAAAGGTCTTCTCCGTTCATATGAATGGTTGTACAATAGACTGGCATCACTACAGTTATAGATACCGGGAAACGGGCAGATGGCGGAAAAAGAGCAACGTGGACTCACCGTTCCTTACCTGGAAGCGTGGCGGAAATATTTTGCGCTGACGCAACGTGAGCTTGCGGAGAAGGCTCAGGTTGGGCGTAGCAGCGTCATCCGCGCTGAAGCAGGCGAAAGCATCAGTTACACGAATGTCCGCAATCTCGCGGCGGCGCTGGGTATCAGCGTACCTCAGTTGTTGCATGAGCAGCCGAATCACCAAAAGATCAATGATGAAGATTCGCAATGAGTGAACGACAGAGCGGAAAAAGAGCGATAAAGCAAACCGTGTTGTATACTACACATTCGGAAGTATGAGCGTTTCGGGTAGGGCAGGAAATGTGCCCGCGTGGGGAGTGGCCGGCGACTAAAGATCGCGGCTGGATGGCGTGCCGCCGCGAAGTCCGCCTGTGCGGACTCGGAAGAGGCATGCCAGTCTCCAAATTCCCTGCCGGGTGTCATCAAATGGTGTATAGCCACGGATTCACCTGCTAGCTATCCATTTGCGCGGATTGAGCCGCTGATCATCCGTTTGCCCAAACGAACTCGCCGCCCTACGCCACAAGCGTTCGCCTGCGCTCTGGCTCCCCTCTCCCGCGCACGGGGGAGGGGCTGGGGGTGGGGGCGCCTAGAATAGAGTTGTTGTGTCGTCCCTTTTCGCACGATTGCGTGGGCGCAAGGCTGCTGCCACGGCGGCGCAGCCTGTTGAACCGCGACAATCCAGGCAATCCATCTATACACCGGCGATTTTGCTGCTGGCACTGACCGTTGGCATCTCGTATCTCGGCCTGGGCTTCGTCATGCCGCTGCGGGCGCTCTATAGCCAGCAGGTCGGCGCAACCTCCGGCGAGGTTGGGCTGATGGCCTCCTCGGCTCTGCTAACGGGCTTTCTGGCCGCGCCGCCAATTGGCTGGCTGACGGACCGCTTTGGCGCGCGCACAATCCTCTGGCTGGGATTGCTGGCGCATGCTGTCCTCGTTCTCTCCTACGCCTTCGTGCAGAATCCAGTGGCGTTGATTGGGCTGCGGGCGCTGGAAGGCATCGCCATCACCGGCGTCCTCCCACCATCGCGTGCGCTGATGAACGCGCTCGCGCCGTCCACGCGCCAGGGCGAGGCGCTGGGCATCCTGGGGTCGGCGCAGATGGTCGGCATTCTACTGGGTCCGGCGCTGGGCACGCTGCTGGCGAATCAGGTGGGCTATTTGCCGGCCTTCGTCGTCGCCTGCGTGCCGCTCTTCATCGGTGCATTCTCCGCGCGGCTTATGCTGCCTCGCCAGGCTGGTCAGGGCGGGCGAAAATCGCCGCAACCAGCCGCTGCTGTGGCGCAAGAAGCGACTACGACAGCTACGCAAGGTGCGCCTCTACCGCGACGCTCCGGCTGGCGCGCGCAATTCACGCCGCAGCTCTGGCTGGTCTATGCGCTGGCCGCGATCCTCTACGTCACCCAGGGAACGATCACGGCGATCTGGAGCCTCTATATGGTGGCGCGTGGTTCGTCGCTGCCGGTGCTGGGTCTCTCGTACACCACCTATGCGCTGCCGGCGATGTTGCTGGCGCCGCTCACTGGGCGGCTCTCGGACCGGCACGGGCGCTACTGGCCGATTCTCGGCGGTTTTGTCTGCTATGCGGTGATCTATTTCATCTTTGGGCTGCCGGTCTCGCCGTTCTGGCTTGTCGTCATCTCCGCCATCGAAGGTATCATCGCCGCCGCCGTCAGCAGCGCGCTTAGTGGCTTGCTGGCGGATGTCATGCCGAAGGAGGGCCAGGGCAAGGCGCAGGCCAATTACAGCGCCGCGACGACGCTTGGCGCATTGCTCAGCGCCACCGCCGCCGGTTATCTCTACGGCATCTCGCCGGGTGCGCCGTTCATCGCGTCGAGCGCCATCTTCGTGCTGGTCTCGGTCGCGCTCTGCCTGCCGCCGCTGGTGCGCCTCTTCCCTGCGCGCGGTCGCTCTACTGGCGCATCGGTACAGTCAGGAAACGGAGCCGACGAGATGGCGAACGAACTGGTGAGCTAGGAGAATAGTTGGTCTATAGCTACCAGAGTTGATAGCTCAACCCGTAGGGTCCAATACGGGTGAAATGCGCATCTCGTGTGATGAGTGTGAGATCATACGAGATGGCAGTAACGGCGATCCAGATATCATTATCGGGGATGAGCTGATTGGTGATAACGAGAGCATTCTTCATCTCAGCGAAATCATATCCGATACCGCTATCCACTTCGACGACGGGCAGCCTATTTATGAGTGATTCTACTTTGCGCATGCCATCAATGGGGTCTCGTGAACGATAGGCGCCATAGGCTAACTCAGCCACAATCGTGGGTGAGATCAATTTATTTGGGAGAGTATTCAAACGGGCTATAATGGCATTGTTCTGACGAGGGTAAGGAATCAGGACACTGGAGTCAATCAAATATTCACGAGGCTGACTGCTCATGGTGTACTTCCTGCTCCTCCTCGATCTGCTCAAAAGCCTCGTTGATGGCTCTTTCCATATCATCTACGACTTCAGGAGCCAGGGATAGATCACCAAGCGCACCAGAGTACCCAGATTGTCTGGGCTGTTTCCTGCGATTGCGCTGATGAGCATGCGAAGCAAACTTAGCCGCCTGCTCTGCTATGACTTTTTCTTGTTCATCGTCTGCCATAGAACTGCCTCTCTGTTGTCCGCATATACTCGCTTATCACAGTCTAGCACATATCTCAACTTCACTTCTCAATTTACGGCCAACGATTGCTCTTAACTCATGAAACAATCGCCCAAATGAGATGCCTCTAACCTACGTGAATGCGAGCATCACGAACAGACAAAAGCACACCTCAACATGCGATAGATGCGGCTTACGCTTACATGCTGACATGCGGCTGTTTCGCGATGTGATTGCCGCACGTCTGTTAGCTGCAATCGTTGTGCGCGCGTGAAAGGTGTTAGCAGCTACGTGGCGAACGACGTTGCTACGCGATATGCTGAGATGATGCACGCATGAACACCCATCGAACGTGAACGAACATGAAATAGAAAGCGCGACACGCTTATGAAGACATCGCTGGCGGCAAGACAACAGGCTGCCATCTCACCGGCTGTGCCAGCCATCGTGCCGAAGCCGCTGCTGCGCGGCTGGTTTCACGCAGGCGCGGCGCTCGTTTCGCTGGCGCTCACCGTGGCGCTCTGCTGGGCCACACGCCATGATCCACCGCGCATGATCTCGATGCTGGTCTTTGGCTTGAGTATGATCGAACTCTATACGGTCAGCGCGGTCTACCACATCGGCACCGGCCACTGGAGCGCAAAGACGGCGCGGCGGTTGCGCGCGCTGGACCACGCCAATATCTTTGTGTTGATCGCCGGTACGTATACGCCGCTCTGCTTCAACGTCCTCTCCGGCTGGCTGCGACCAACGATTCTGCTGGTCATCTGGGGGTTGGCGCTGGCGGGCGTCGGCCTTGCCACGCTCACCTTGCGCATCCCGCGCTGGGTGACGGCGAGCCTCTACGTTGGCATGGGCTGGGTGGCGTTGCTGGCGCTACCGGCGTTCCTGGCGGCGCTGCCGTGGATTGCCGTGGCGCTGCTGTTCCTCGGCGGCGTGCTGTATACGCTCGGCGCGGTGGTCTATGCGCGCAAGTGGCCGGACCCGTGGCCGCGCGTCTTCGGCTTCCACGAGGTCTTTCACCTCTTCGTCATCGCTGGCAGCGCCGCCTTTGCTGTGATGATCGCCATCTGGGGCACGACGTTTCCGCGCATGTGATACGCCTACCCAACGCTGACCTTGCTTTTTGGCAGTTTTGGACTAAACTGTAATCAGCAGCGTTGCAGCTATATCGGCTGCGCACTCATTTCTCCAACATTCATCCGCAAGTGAAAGGAGCGTGAAGCAATGACTGCTACAGTCAACGTCGCCCTGCTGGTGCTGCGTATTGTCGCTGGCCTCACGATTGCCGCACACGGCGCGCAGAAGTTCTTCGGCTGGTTTGAGGGTCCCGGCCTCAATCGCTGGATACAGGGGATGCAAAAGCAGGGATTCAAGCCGCCGCTGCTCTGGACGGCGCTGGTGATTCTGGGCGAGTTCGGCGGTGGCCTTTCGCTGGCCTTCGGGTTTCTGACGGCGCTGGGCGCTGCCGGTGTCTTCGGTGCGATGGTAATGGCGATCCTCAAGCAACACTGGCCGAACGGCTTCTGGAACAGCAAACGCGGCCTGGAGTTTCCATTGCAATTGCTCACCATCGCGGTCGCCATTGGGCTGGCCGGTCCTGGTGACTACTCGCTGGACCATCTCTTTGGCATTCATCTGCCCTCGCCCTGGCTCTTCCTGATTCTGGCCGCCGTCGCGCTGATCGTTGATCTCGTCGGCCTCGTCATCAGCCGCCCGTCAGCCGCCGCGCCCGCCAGCGCCAACTCAACCACCACGCCACAAGCCACCTCGTAGCCTGGCAGTGAGAACCGCTCCATTGCCTCCGTATATTCTCTGAACGCTGCTGCACTGCACAGCGGCGCGAAGGAAGTGGAGGGAATGGAGCAGTGCTGAGGAAATGGGCGCTTGGGCCGATTATCTTCTTGTGGTGCATGGCGCTTGTCGCTTGTGGTGGTGGCCCATACTGCTCTGCTTGTCCACCAGTGCATGGACCTATTGCTATTCCCGGTACCCATACCTTGCCAGAGATTCCACAGCTTTTAGCGAGCGAGACCAACTATACGAGCGCAGGTTGGCTTAGTTCTTATACAGCCAGCGACGCCACTACGCATCTCATTATTCTGCTGAACAGCAATCTTTATACATTGCCGCTCGGCAGCAACAGTGTGCAACAGATTGCTCATGTGTCATGTGGCGGCGCACCAGCGTTATCGCCTGATCGGCATATTGTCGCGTGTCCCAATGCTCTTCCTGCTTCCTTCACCAACAGCGCTAACGGCAGCAACTGCCAGCCATTCTGTGCGGCATCCACCATACATATCTTTACGCTGACATCCGAAACAGAGTCTACAGAGCAAACACAGGTTGGATTGACCAACAGCTCGGATTTGTATATTAGTCCAACTTGGGCGCCTGATAGTCGGCATGTGGCGCTGATTCATCACCTACCTAACAATACCTGCTCGATTGACTTCTACCGAGTGCAACTATTGCCAACTACCACTGTTACACTAGCCGGTATCATGCAGTTATCTGCCTTCAAAATCTGCGATTTACGCCAGATCGCCTGGTCGCCTGATGGAAGGTCATTGGCGCTATTGGCGGGAAATGTCGTTAGTGGTTCGCATCAACTCTGGCTCGTCTCGCTTGCACACCTGCCCCCTTCCGTCTTTTCAGCGCAGGCACACCCACACTCCTTCACTATGACACCAATGCTTCTGGAGCAAATGCCAAACGACACGAACGCGAACAGCGCGGTGATAACAACCGTCAGTATGATATTCTTCTGGACGCCGGATAGCCGTGCTCTTACATTGCTTACCACGACGAATCTCCTCGAAACACGTATCAGTCAATTAGATCTGGCGTCACGAGAGGAAACTGTGGTCTTTCCAAAAATTGGCATATCGAGCGACAAGGGATACAGCATTCTCGCGGCGACTTGGACTCCGGATGGACATTCCTTGATCTTCGCGGCAGATTTCTGGGGAACGAATCCAACTGCTTACCAAGCAGATAGCCAAACCCGGTCAGCACAAACCACTGGTATCTGCGCCTGCCCGCACCCGCCTGATGCGCTCTATCTATATACACCATATACACCATCGGGTTGACACAATCGTCGGGCAAGTTCCTCTACGCATGGAGGAATCTTGCCCGGCCAGCATCTATGCCCAGCGGAAGGCGCGCACGGAGATGATGAGCGCGGCGACCATCCAGGCCGCGATAATGAGCAAGTCAGTCTGTACACCCGCGAGGCCCACGCCGTTGTTGATGATCTGGCGCAGCGCATCGTTGACGTAGGTCAGCGGCATTGCCTTGATGACCGGCGCCAGGAAGGCCGGCGCGTTGTTTGTCGGGAAGTATGAGCCGCCGAGGAACATCATGGGGAAGCTGACCAGAATAGTAATAGTCGCCGCCGTCTCCGGTGTCTTGGCGAAACTACCGGCGATGAAGCCCAGCGCCATCATCATCAGCGCCCCCAGTATCACCGTCACCAGCAGTGCCAGCCAGCTTCCTACCACCTGCACCCGGAAGGCGAAGATCGCCAGCGCCAGCAGCAGCGCGCATTGCGCCAGCGAGAGCAGCAGCCGCGCCAGCATCTGCGAGCTAATCAGTGTGGTGGGGCGCACCGGCGTTACCGCCAGCCGCTTCATGATGCCCTGCTGCCGCCACGCCACCAGCATCTCACCAACGCTGAGGTTGCCCCAGAGCAACACCAGGCCCAGCATGCCCGGCGTCAGCCAATCTATCTGGCGCAGGTTGTGGACGCTCACCGCGCGCTGATCCAACGATACCACCGGCGCCCTGCCCGTTGCCTGCTGGTTGATTTCCGTCACGATGCTCTGCACCGCCATCTGCGCCGACGCCTGGGTCGCGGGATTGCTCTGGTCATAGTACACCTGAATCGCCGCGTGGCCCTGCGCCAGATTCGCCCCGAAGCCGGGCGTCAACACGATGACGGCGTTGCGGTTGCCGTCGCGTAGCGCCTGCACCTCGCTCGATTGTGAGCCAGTATAGACCGTCAGCGAGTTGCTCTTTTTGAGCTGCGCCACCACTTGCGCGCTCACCGGCGATTGATCCTCATTGACGACGCCCAGCACCAGCTTGAACGATCCATTGTGGCCGAGGAGCAGCCCGAAGATAATCATTGAGATTACTGCCAGGCCCAGGCTGGAGACCAGCAGCATCCTATTGCGCCGCAACATCGTGACCCCGGCGCGCACCAATGCAACAAACGATTTCATGGAAAATACCTCCTTTGTCAAATCCTCACCCCCAACTCCCTCTCCCGCGAGGAGAGGGGCCGTGAGGCGAAGTGACAGGTGTTCGGTTAGATAGCAACTAGACGGGCGTGTTCTGGCTCCCCTCTCCCGCGCCCGCACAAGCTGGACGCGCCGCTTCTCTGTCCCCCCTCTCCCGCGCACGGGGGAGGGGCTGGGGGTGGGGGCCTATTCCCGTAGCGCGCGGCCCGTCAGCTTGAGAAAGACATCTTCGAGTGTCGGCGTGTGAATCTGGATGTGATCGAGCGTGCTGCCGTTGGCGTTGGCTGTTTTGAGCAGCGCCACCAGCGTTTGCTCGACATCGCTGGTATAAATCAGCGTGCGTTCGAGGCCGTGGCGCGCTTCGGTGGCGCCGGGCAGCGCACGCAATGTGTGTAATGGCGCCTCTGGCGTGAGCTGGCACTCGATGGTGGCGCTGGCGCCGAGCGACGCAATCAGGCCGGATGGCGTATCCTCCGCGATAATCTGGCCGTGGTCCATGATGGCGATGCGGTCGCAGAGCATCTGCGCCTCGTCCATGAAATGCGTCGTCAGGATGATCGTTTTGCCGCGCTCGCGCAGCCGCAGCACCGTATCCCAGAGCATGCGCCGGCTCTGGGGATCGAGGCCGGTAGTCGGCTCATCCAGAAATACCAGTTCGGGGTCGTTGACCAGCGCAAGGGCCAGCGCCAGCCGTTGCCGCTGCCCGCCGGAGAGGTCCTGCGGATAGCTGCGCGCCTTCTCTTCCAGCGCCACCTCGCGCAGCAGATCGCTGGTGGCGAGCGCCCTGGGGAAGAGCGCGCCGAAGAGCGTGATTGTCTCGCGCGCGGTAAGTTCAGGGAAGAGCGTCGTCGCCTGCAACTGCACGCCGATACGCTGCTGCATGGCGCGGCGCTGGCGCCTCACATCCAGCCCGGCGACCGTCGCCTGGCCAGCGTCCGGCCTGCGGATGCCTTCGAGCATCTCCAGTGTCGTGGTCTTGCCCGCGCCGTTGGGGCCGAGCAGCCCAAAGATTTCGCCGCGCCGCACCTGAAAACTGACCTCGTTCACAGCAATCTGTTTGCCGTAGCGCTTCGTCAGCCCCTCTGCGTTCACCATCAATCCAGTGGCGCCAGTGTTTTGTTCGCTCGCCACCTGCTTCATCTGTTCTATCTGTCTGACCATGTTGCTGACCTCACTTCCTCACTTCGCCGTCGTCTTCGCCTTGCGATTCCAACCGGATCACAACAGGATTGTGTCTGTCGCTGCTGCAAGTGTAGCCGCGAAGGAGTGGATGGCGCGCGTGTCAGTGGTCATGTTCGGCGGCATATTTCTGGTGGTTTCCGGCGCGCTGAACGCTATGGCGAGCGATAGAGCGGTCGCGCGGCTGCACACACTCTTTCTCTATCGTTGGTCATGGTTGTGGGCGGGAGAACGCATGACCGGAGATAGAGGCGGCGCGCACAACACGCGGATATAATGGGGATATTCCTATACTCCCCTCTCCCGCGCACGGGGGAGGGGACGGGGGTGGGGGCTAAGGGTGAGGTCTCCGTCATCCCAAGAAGTTAAGGTGTCACTCATGGCAAAGCGTGAACTACCGTTACTCATCGTAGACGAGAATCCCACCGGCCTGCATGGCTGGATGCTGGATATGACCACCTATCTGACGCTGGCAGGCGGCTATCTGGTGGCCATCCTCACCGCTGGACATCTGACCCTGCTGGGATTCACACTGCTCTCTGCGGGCAATCTCGTCTGGGCCTATTGCTTCCATCGCCTCTCTCACGTCGAGAGCGACGCGCTGCTCGTCGGGCTGACGGCGGCTTTGATCGTGCTGACGCTGCTCCTGTTGGAGTTGCCCCGCATGGGCATCGGGTTTGACTGGCTCCTGCCCATCATCACCATCTGCATCATCGGCGTGATCTATGCGCCGCGCATTTCCATCAGCCTGAGCGTTGCCATCTGGCTTGGCGTCACGCTGGTGCTGTGGACGCTGGATAACGGCCACAACATGCGGGATTTCGTGCAAACCCAACTGACGTTGCTGCCCGCCGCCATCTTCGCTTTCGTTTTTGTCTTCCTCCTGCGCCAGCAATATGCCCAGCGCAAACGCGCCGAGGCGCTGGTGGCGCAGCTCGAAGCGGCGCAGCAACAACTGCGCCGCTATGCCGGTGAAGTGGAGGAGCTGACCATTACCCGCGAACGCAACAGCATGGCGCGCGAGATTCACGATACGCTCGGCCACTATCTGACCATCCTTGCCGTCAAGCTGGAAACGGCGACGAAACTGGATGAACACGGCGATCCACGGCTGCGCGAGGAGTTGCAGGAGGCGCGGCGCGTGGCAGGTGAGTGCCTGCTGGAAGTGCGCCGTTCGGTGGCGGCGCTGCGCCCTACGTCGCTCTCCTCGCTGCGATTGGATGAGGCGCTGGCACGGCTGGTGGCGGAGTTTGAGGCCACCACCCCCGCAACGCAGGTGACGCTCGACGCCGAAGGGGACTTGCAGGCGCTGACGCCGGAGCTACGGCTGGCGCTCTATCGCTCGGCGCAGGAATCGCTGACCAATATTCGCAAGCATGCCCAGGCGACAAAGGTGTTGCTGCGCGTGCGTGTAGAGGGTGCGCGCGCCGAACTGCTAGTGCGCGATAATGGCATTGGCGCGGCGAACGATGGGCATGAGCCGGGTTTTGGTCTCCTGGGTATGCGTGAACGTATCGCGCTGCTCAGCGGCACGGTCAGCGCTGGGCCGGACCCCGAACGCGGCTGGCGCGTTGAGGTTTCCTTCCCGCTTCCTGAGCAACCAGTGGAACCAGCGCCGGAGGCCACGCCTGATGTGAGCCGCGATGCGACCAACCAGGACAGCCAGGACAACCAGGACAACCAGGGAATTGCTGCTGGAGGGCGGGATTGTTTTCATGCGGAAGTATGAGAACTATGAGATGTGGGTGAGGGATGGCGATGGAACAGCAAGGCGAGACCGGCCAGCCGATACGGGTGATGCTGGTGGACGACCAGACGTTGCTGCGTGAGAGCTTTCAGCGGTTGCTGGAACTGGAAGGTGGCGACATCGAGGTCGTGGGGACGGCTGGCGACGGCGTTGAGGCGCTGGCGCTGGTGGAACGCCTGGCCGCTGCCGGGCGCCTGCCGCATGTCGCGCTGATGGATGTGCGCATGCCACATATGGACGGCGTGGAGGCGACGCGCCAGCTCTCCGCGCGTTTCCCCGATGTGCGCGTGCTGATCCTGACGACCTTCGATGAAGATGCGTATGTGCTGGACGGGCTGCGAGCGGGGGCCAAGAGCTATCTGCTCAAGGATGTCTCGGCGGCGCAACTGGTGGACGCCATCCGCACGGTGCAGCGCGGCGGCTCACCGTTGCAGCCGTCGGTCGCCGCGAAACTCGTCGCACACCTGCGCCGTACCCCCGAACCCGCGCCCGAGCCTGCTACGCCGCCAGCGGAATCGGCGGCGACAGCCGCGCCAGCCCAGCACACAGGCGAACCGCCGCTCGAAGACCTCACCGACCGCGAACGCGAAATCCTGCGCTATGTGGCGCGTGGCGACAACAACCGCGAGATTGGTGAGGCGCTGTTCATCACCGAAGGCACCGTCAAGAACCATGTCTCCAACATCCTGAGCAAGCTGGGATTGCGCGACCGCACGCAGGCGGCGCTCTGGGCGCGCGAACACGGGCTGGCGTAAATCTTATTTCCGCCTTGCGACTCATCCGCTGTATAACTCTACTATCGCTGGTGATTGTGAGATTGCGGCTATACTTTACCCTGTTGATCTATCGCATGAGGATATTTCTATGGAACAGCGTGAGATTATTTATCGTGCGGCCAACGACCTGCGCGCGCAGGCGATGGCGCAGGCTGGCGTCGCCGTGGATGGGGCGCTCGAAGGGCGGGCGTTGCTGCAATTGCTCTGCGAGCGCAATCTGCTGGAGATTTGCGCGGAACGCCCGGACGCGCCGCTGCTTGGTGGCGCGTATGCCAGATTACAGGTCTACATTCCCAGCCAGCCCAACGAAGGCGGCTATATTTGGGTGAATAAGACGTTAGAAGAGTCGCGCGCCATCTTCGCCATCGCGCATGAATTGGGGCATTTCATCCTGCATCGCGGCGAGCAAGCGATAGCCAATCCCAGGTGTAGCGAGGCGGAGGTGAATGAGCGCGCCGATAGCGCGGCCCTGCGCGCTGGTGCGCAGGTCGTCGAGGAATATAGCCCGCGCGTGCGGCGCGAGTTGGAGGCCAACGCCTTCGCCGCTGAACTGCTGGCCCCTTGCGGCGAGGTACGCCGCATGTTCACGCAGAACGCAGAGACCGGCATCGAGGATATCGCCGTGCGCTTCGGCATCTCCGCTACGCTGGCGCTGCGCCGCCTTCAGGACGCGGTACTTGCCGCGCCGCCAGCAGCCGCATTCGCCGCCAACGAGACAGCCCCCGTATCTATTCCGGCGCCAACCGATCCACTGGCGCGGCTGGATGACTCACAGCGTGACGCCGCCTGCGCGCCAGGTCCGGCGCTGGTGATCGCGGGGCCGGGAACCGGCAAAACCGCCACGCTTGTCGGGCGCGCTGCGCATCTGCTCCAACAGGGCGCACAGCCGGAGACGATTCTGGCGTTGACCTTCTCCAATCGCGCGGCTGGTGAGATGCGCGAGCGGCTGATGGCCGCCGGTCTGCCGGCTGAGCGTTTGCCGATGATGACGATTCACGCCTTCGCCGCGTTGCTGCTGCGTTCGTATCCCAGCAATGTGCCACGCGCGCCCGGTGAGCCGCCGCTTGCGCCGGACTTTCGTATTCTCGACCAGGCGGATGCGTTGCTCTTGATGGAAGACCTGCTCAGCGAATTGCCGCTCCAGGCGTATCGCTCGCTGCGCCGCCCCTCGGCGCACCTGGGCGATCTATTGGAAGATTTCTCGCAGGCGCGCGACCGGCTGCTGACGCCGGAAGCCTACCTATCGCTGGTGGAGCAGATGACGCCCGCGCCAGACGAGGCGGTCGCTGCCTATCAGTTCTCCAAAGAGCAGAAGAAATCCGGCGGCAGAGCGTCTGTGCCGGAGCCGCCGGATGGCACATTCTGGCCTGATGGCACATTCTGGCCTGAAGATATCGCCAAAGCACGCGAGCGGGCGCGCGCCTATCAGGTGTGGGACCGGGCGCTACGCAGGCGCGGGCTGGTGGATTTCGGCGGGCTGATCGCCTGGGCGGTGGAACTGCTACGCGCCGCGCCAGAGGCGCTGGCAGAGGTGCGGCGGCGCTTTCCGCAGGTGTTGGTGGACGAGTTTCAGGACACCAATCACGCGCAATTCGAGTTGCTGCGGCTGGTGGCCGGCGAACAGGGCACTGGCCTCTGGGTCGTCGGAGACCGCAATCAGGCGATTTACCGCTGGCGTGGCGCGGCGCCATCCAACCTTACGCGGCTGGTCGAACACTATCCCGCGCTGCACGTGCGCTCGCTGCGCTACTGTTATCGCTCGGTTCCGGCGATTGTCGGATTGCAGGCGGCGATGGTCAATGGCATGGACGAAACGGCGAATGTGGCGAATGTGGCGAATGTGATGGGCGACGCGCAATCAATAGCGATATCAACAGTAATCACGGCGAAGCTCGTGCAGGTGCGCCGTCCGCTGGCGCTGACGCCGGTGCGCGCGGCGGGGGCGATGCCGCCGGTGCTGCGCTGCGAGTCATTTTCCCGCGATGTCGTCGAATATGCTGGCGTGGCCGAGGCGGTGCTGCGTCACCATCAGACGGGAGGGTACGCCTGGAAGGAGCAGGCGATCCTCTGCCGCACGAACAAACAGGTGGAGAAAGCGGCGCAGGCGCTGGCTGACCTCAATATTCCCACGGCGCAGACCGGCCAGTTCTTCGAGCGGCCAGAGATCAAGAATGCGCTGTCGTTGCTGGCGCTGGCGGCTGGGCCGGACGCGCGTGGACTGCTGCGCGCCGATGTGCTGCTGGCGAGCGTAGGTGCGGCGGCTCCGGGGAGCGTGGCGCGGGTGGCGTTGCTGCGGCGGCTCTCCGCCAGCCAGAGCGCGCTGACGCCCACCTATGGTTATCTTGCCAGCGCCGCCGGGTCGCTCAATCGCGCGCAGATAGCGGCTGGCGCTCCGGCGCTCTGGCCGCCCGATGCCTGCGCTGGTTTGTTGCGGCTGGATGGCGTGATTGGCGCGCTGGCGCGCGACCACAGCGGGCAGGTTGGCGGTGAACTGGCGCGATATCTGTTACGGCCCGGTGGCTATGCCTGGCGGCTGGCGCGCGTGGCCGACGGCCTCGATCAGCCAGGGGATGCGCAGGGACCGGGGGTGTGGCGGCGCGTGTCGCTGCCGGCGGCAGAGAGCGCGGCGCGGGCGCGCACGGCGCTGGCGGCGCTGGGTGAGCTGGTGCGGCTGGCCTTCGGCTTCGATCAACGCTGGGCCAGCGAAGACGAGTTTCGCCAGCGCCTCAGCCGTTCGGTGCGCCTGCACCGGCGCGGCGCGACAAAAGGCGCTTCGCCACAGCGCCCCACGCCGCTGGATACATTGATGTTGCCACCGGGTGCCGACAGTCTGGAGCATCCGCTGGCTGCGCATACCATCCGCACCGGCGCGCTACCCGACGCTCTTGCTGATGATCTCGGTGGTCCGGTGGCGGATGTGCAGTCGCCAGCAGCGGATGATGAGGAGCTGGCGCCTGCTGTGCGTTGTTTCCTGCGCTATCTGGATGCGTTGCGTGCGGCTCATGTGCAGGTGATGGTGCCAGCGGGTGATGAGGATGTGGTGGCCGTGCTGACGCTCCATGCCAGCAAAGGGTTGGAGTTTCCGGTGGTCTATCTGCCGGGATTGACGCAGAAGCAGTTCGCTGGCTCCGGCGCTGGCGGCAAGAAGGTATGCCCGCCGGGATTTCGTGAGGAGGATGAGGCGGAGGAAGCGGCGGCGGAAAGTCTCAATCTCTTTTATGTCGGCGTGACACGCGCCCGCGATGTCGTCGCGCTGACGCTGGCGCAGCACGACGCCCAGACGACGAAAAATTTGCTCAAGCCTGCCGCTGCTCTCAACCTGCTGGCGGAATCGCTGGATTATCAACATGCCGCGCCGCTGCTGCCGGAGGCGCAACTGGCGGCGCTGGAACGGCGACTGGGCGATATATCAGCGCAAGCCGCTGGCGACGACGATGAAGATGATGTGAGCGATATGGAAGGTGTGGGCGAGACAGGGGAGACGGGTGATGTGACGGCAACGGATGTGTCCGAAAGCAGCCAGCATGTCAGGCTGCGAACATACCCATTCTATGAGCTAGATCAGTACGTAAAGTGCCCACGCCAATATAAATACGCCCAGCGCTTTGGCTTGCTCGATCCACAGCACGATGCCGTACAGCGGTTCCATCACTATATCGCCAGCGGGCGCACGGCGCTGCATTCACTGCGTCGTGACGCGCCGCACGCCGCATGGCCCGAAGCCGAACAGCAGTTGGACGCGCTCTGGGATGCGGAAGGTCCGACCGGACATGCCTATGAGACCTTTTATCGCAAGAGCGCCTGGGATATCCTGCGTGACGAGTGGAATTTGCTGTCTGCCTCAGAATCGCCCCTCGGCGCAGACCTGGAACTGAAGCTGACGGCAACGCTGAAGCAGTGCCGTGTACAGGTGACGGTGAATCGCATCATGCAGCCGGACCCGGCGCTGGGCGCGGATGCGCCGGTGACGCTGGTGCGTGTGCATACCGGGCGGCCAAAGAGCAGCGATGAAAATGACCTCGATCTGTTGCTCTATTACCTCGCCTTCCGGCAGGAGCATCCCACGCAGCCGGTGCGTATTGCGCTGGCCTATAGCCGCGATACGCTGGCGTTGCATGAGCAGGGTGGCGTTACCACGACGGAGACGCTGACAGATGTGACGGAGAAAGTGCGCAAAGACGCCGAACGCTATCTCGCTGGCAAGCAGTCGCGCCTCAGCAAGCTGGACCGGGCGGCGCGGGGCATCGAGCGGGGGGCTTTCGCGCCGCACCCCTCAGACGACCGCTGTGCCGCCTGCGCCTTCTTTACGGTCTGCCCCGCCGACCCCGAAGAACAAGCGTGATGGCGCACTCGCGGCAGTCAACTGCCGGCGCACGGAAACGCTGGCTCAAGCCAGCGCAATCGAGCCGACGCTGCCCTCACAGACTTTAGTCTGCTGCACCGTGCTCCGGCTTTTCAAAGCCGAGCGCGTTAATATGGCCCGTTCATCTCACTGCTATTGACCAGCGAAATCCATTTGTAATAGAATAACTGCTACCCCTACTGGCGCACAAGGAAGTCAGATGCGTCCATTGGCAGGGGAAATGCTATCAGCACGACAACCTGTTTCGTGGCGGCACGAGATAAGGGGGGAGGGGTTTTCCGCTGCCGCCGCTGGGCGCTGTATAGCAATAGTGAAGGCGATGCGCGAGAGCGCAGCCTCTCTTAAAGTCGGCTCCCTAACGCGCGGGCCGTGACGAGCCAAGATGGCTCCGATGTGTTGCGAGAAGATGCGAAAAGAGACGGGAGAAGAACACGTATGGTGACGATCAGTTTTTCCGATACCACTGCTTTTTCCGGCAACGACTGCGACGATGAGGACTACGAGGATCACGAGGACTACGAGAGCTATAATGACCCCGACTGCTGCGACAGCCATGAGGGCGATGACGCTATACGTGCGCTGATCTGCTATAGCGTCCATGCACGGCGGCGCGCCCGCCAGCGCAATCTCGACACTCGCATTGTGCGCTATGTGCTGGATTATGGGCGCATCATTCACCGCACTGGCATCCTCTTCTATTTCCTCGGCGCCCGCGACATCCCCTACGATGACCGCCGCAATAGCTGGGCGACACGGTTGGTTGGCACGGTGCTGGTGGTGGCGCAGGATGGCGCGGTCATCACACTCTATCGCAACCCCAGGGCGCTCCAGACGATCAGGCGCAAGATGAAATATCGCTCGACGCCCGGCTGGCCTGTCTGGCCGCCCATTGCGCCGACCGACCCGGAGCCGCAAGCACAAGAATCGGTGGTGGATGGAAACGACGCGCGCCTGCGCCACGAAGCCGCCTAGAGACCTCACCCCCGGTCCCTCTCTCATAGGAGAGGGGAGCCAGAGCAAAGACCTCACCCCCAGCCCCTCTCCCGCGAGGAGAGGGGAGCGCGGGCGCTCATATGCGAGCAGGCGCAGATGAAGGGGAGACAGGTGCCGCCTGCTTCAGCCCTGTTCCTAATACTGTTGAAGACATCAGCATCCTCTAATGGACTTCGCCGCGTCTGCATACCTGCATACCTGCATACCTGCATACCTGCACACCGCCTGCCTCATGTGTCAGCTCATACCGTCACGTCGGTGGCTGTCCAGATCGTCTGATTCTGGTCATCGCTGGCGCGCACCGCCCAGACTTTCTTGCCGGTCGCCAGCATCGTGAAACTGAGATGTGTGGCGCTCAGCTTGCCGTTATGAAAACTTCCCTGGAGTACGACCAGATCAATCGGTTGCTGGTCGCTCTCTGAGACATCGGCTTTGACACTGACAATTGTAGGGTTGTTTTCGCCGTACAGGGCGGCCACCTTCTGGCTGATCGCCTGGACAAGAGATTGGTTGGGTGTTGGAACAGCCGCGCTCGGAGTTCCTGGGTTGCTACAGGCGGCGAGACTCATACTGGCTACTATCCCAAACACAACACACAGGGCAAACAGGT
The DNA here is from genome assembly GCA_021323855.1 of Chloroflexota bacterium. Classification (GTDB taxonomy): domain Bacteria; phylum Chloroflexota; class Ktedonobacteria; order Ktedonobacterales; family JADMIN01; genus JAJPKE01. The sequence goes on from JAJPKE010000039.1 coordinate 59,837, forward strand.
GGCGAGATTGGCGCATATCGTCTTCCCTCGTTCATAGGTGAGCGCGAAAACCACTGCTACGGCGCAGAAAATAGCGCATGTACGCTAATTATCGCATGAGGCTGAGGGTGTGTGTGTGCTGTGTCTTAATACATGGCCACCCTGCAACAGGGCCAAGTGGAAGCATAAGGAAGCATCACGATTCTTGGGTCGCTGGGGCTATTGTTGTGCTGTCGCCTTTCGCTGCGCATATGCTACGGCGCGCATAGAGGCGATTGACGGCATAGAGGGCGAGCCAGGGGGTGAAGGCGAAATAGTCTGGCAGCGAGCGGAAGGCAAAGAAGAGCGGCAGCAGCGCCAGCACCAGCACGCCATCGCCCAGCCGCGACCGCCAGCGCGCCATCGCCACCAGCGCAGCCAGCAACGCAAGTACTTCCAGGGACGCATAGAGGAGCGGCGGCGCATAAGGCACGATCTGGCCGATGGAGAGCGCAATGATACCCATGCCATTGGCGAAGAAGGAGCCGTTCATCGGCAGCAGCATGCTCTGCACCCAGGCGTGTGGATTGGCAATCAGAAAAGGCAGATTCGGCAGCAGGAAGCTGGAGAATGTTAGCAGTCCGCGCCAGAATGTTTCGCGCATGCCGTAGCTCAGGAGGATATCCAGCGCGAAGAAGGGCAGGAAGAACCAGGCGTATTGTTTATAGGCGCAGGCCATGCCTAGCAGGAACGAACTGAGATAGCGTTGCTCGCGCCAGTGCCAGGCGACAAGAATGAGCGCGATGACGATGACTTCATCGCTCACCAGCAGCGACGCCGCCAGCGTTGGCATCGCTGCCAGCGCCGCCAGCGCGCCCCAATGACGCCAGCCTACCGGCGCCAGCCAGACGAGCCAGGCGAAGAGGCACCAATAGACGATGATGTGCAGGAGCAGAATATTGTGGATGCCCACGCGGAGCAGCGGCGCATAGAGCAGAAACGAGAGCGCCGGATAGCTGTGCAACGTCTGCGGGTCAAACGCGCCCTGCATGTGTCCGTGCCCCTGCGTCTGGACATACTGGCGTTGCACTGTATAGACATAGGCCGGGTCCGGCTGGGTATAGCCTTTGCCAAATACCGGACCGCGCACCGGCGTGGCAGAAGCATCTGAGAAGCGCGCCAGCGCATGTTGGAAGCTCGTGGCGCTGGCCGTGTAGGGGTTCTGCCCGGCGAGCAGCAGTTGCGCATCCATATGGGAAAACGCCAGGATATCGGTGAAATAGGTTCGCGGCGCGGGCAGGATGGTGATAAGCTCAACACCGCCGGCAAAGGTTACGACCGTTCCCACGCTCAGGAGCAGCGCCAGCGCCAGTGTCAGCGGGCGCAGCCGCTGATACCAGCGCCGCCATGCCGCCCGCACCGGCACGACGAGGCAACTGCCCATAAGGCAGGCAAGACCCGCTGCGCCGCTCATGACAGCCAGCAGTTCACGCAGCGGCGCATTGGTCCACGGGCCGAGTGGTATGCTGGCGACGCTGGCGAACATCAGCAAACCGCTGCCGGTGATGAGGCCGCCGTAGCGCATTGGCAACCCCCCACGCCGCCATGCAATGCGCTCTTTAAGGGTAGCGAGGGCATACGCGATCAGCAGAAGATGCAGCGTGGCTACCTGCCGGTACGTTCGCTTCTTCCTCTCTTTGCCTTTCTCGTAATCTCTGTGATAGTTGGGGGTGGGCGTCTCATGCTCCTGTTGCCCTGATTGTTCATGCTGCTCATCGTGTTGGCATTGTTCATCTTGTGGTGAGCCAATCGAGCCAATGAGGCGATGCGTGCTACCTGCCATCCTACCCTATTCCTAACGTCCTGTTCTCATACGTTCCTTCCGCAGATGGTCTGCGGCTGGCGATACCTGTTGTTCTCTTTCTGAGAGAAACTGTGCGCACAGGATGTGCCATGAGTTTGTTCACCGCGTATCGGTATGAATGGCTGCCAGATCGCGGCGACATTCCTCCGTGCCGGTGGCGTTGCCCAGTTCTTCGTAGATCGAAGCGGCCTCCTGGAGATAGGCGATTCCTTCGCGCTCGTGGCGTCTGGCGTGGAGATGTCCCAGGTGTTGCAGCGTCATTGCGATGCCTGGGCGGTCCTCGATACGGCGGTAGGTGGCCAGGCTTTCGCTGTAGGCAGCGATGGCGCGCGCATCATCACCGCTCGCTTCACTGATCTCGCCAAGATTATTGTGCGCCAGCGCCTCGCCCTGGCTATCGCCCAGCGAGTGAAAGATCTCCAGCCCAGCCTGTGTGGTAGCCAGCGCCTCTGCATACTGGCCCTGCGCTTTGAGCGCCTCGCCCTGGTTCATCAGGCCGACCGCCACGCCGCGCTGGTCGCCGAGCGCGCGCTTCAACGCGATGCTCTCTTCCAAGAGCGGCAACGCCTGCTGCCAGTCGCCGCGTTCGATGTAGAGCGTACTGAGATTGTTGAGCGCCACTACCATGCCTTTAGGATCATCCAGTTCGCGCAGCATGGCTAATCCCTCGGTGTAGAGGCGTAGCGATCCGGCGGCGTCGTTGCGGCGCTTTGCCAGATTGCCCAGCATCAGCAGCACCCGCGCGCGTTTGTTGGCGGAGCGCATATACTTCAGGCTGGCCTCTGCGAAGACCGTCCCATGCTCGATATCGCCCTGCGTCACCGCCAGGATCGCAGCGCCATAATAGGCGCGCGCCGCTATCTCGGTGTCGGCGGCCTGCGGCTGGCGCTCCCACAGCGCCAGCATGCCCTCGACCCACTCGCGTCCCTCTGTCAGATAGCCGCGATTCTCCCAGAACCACCAGAGCGAGGCGCTGATGCGCAGACCGGTGGCAATTGCCTGTTGCTCGCGCGCCCACTGCAAGACGACGCGAATGTTCTCATATTCCGCAACCAGTCTGCGCAGGCTCTCCGCCTGCCCTGCGCCGGTCAATTGTTGTTCCAGGTCTTCCACCAGCCGCACATAATAGTCGCTCAACTGCTGATAGACGGCGCGTTCCTCTTTGCGCTCTGTCAGCAGTTCTTTGCCATACGCACGCATGACATAGTGCATCTTGTAGTGTGGCGTACCGTCCGCCTCGTGTGGTATTTCTTGCTGGACGAGCGACTTATTCACCAGCGAGGTCAGCACAGACGGCATGTTGATCCCCAGCAGATGATGCGGATCGCCAAGCGCCTCGGCAGCTTCGCTGGTCCAGCCGCCGGCAAAGACGCTCGCCCGCCGAAAGACGATCTGTTCGCGGGCATCGAGCAACTGATAGCTCCAGGCGAGCGCATCGCGGAGTGTCTGTTGGCGCGCGGGGGCATGTGAACGGGTCTTGCGTGGCAGATCGAAGAAGCGGCGGCGCGACGGACCGCTGAGTTGCGCCAGGATGGTCTGCGGCGGCAACGTCTCCATGCGGGCGGCGGCCAGTTCAATCGCCAGAGGAATGCCGTCGAGCTGCGCGCAAATCCTGGCGATGGTGCGAATGAGAACCGGCGTCAGCGTCAGGTCGCCCTGAAGCAGGCGCGCATACTCGATGAACAGCGTGACGGCTGGATAGTCTTCCAGGTGTTCGTCTACGGCGAGCATACGGTCGTCCAGCGTCGCCAGCGCTGGAACGACGATCACCGCTTCATGTGCCAACCCTAACGGTTCGCGGCTGGTCGCAAGGATGGTCAAATGTGGGCAGGTTTCGAGCAACTGCGCAATGACGGCGCGCGCTTCCAACACATGCTCGCAGTTGTCGAGGATGAGCAGCAGGCGTTGTTCGCCAATCCAGCGGATCGTCTCGTCCAGCAGCGTGCGCGCTGGCTGCTCGCGCACGCCCAGCGCCTGCGCAATGGCCGGAAGGACCTGGTGCGCCGCAGAGAGCGCCGCGAGATCAACGAAGGTGACGCCAGCGGGAAAGCCATCTCGCGCCAGCGTTGCGCTTTCCAGCGCCAGCCGTGTCTTGCCAACGCCCGCCACGCCCGTCAGCGTCAACAAGCGAAGCGATGGATCCATCAGCCGCCGCTGGATGTCGCCAAGTTCGCGGTCGCGGCCAACGAGCGGCAACGCGCTATCGCTGGCAGTGAGAGCGGTGAGCGCATCGGTTGGCGCTTTCGGCGCGCGGGCCAGCGCAAAAAGGTGATCCGCTTCCTCTGGCGTCAAGTGCAGGGCATCAGCGAGCAGTTGCACGGTGTCTTTATGGGGAAAGCGGCTGATGCCGCGTTCGAGGTCGCTGATGGAGCGCACGCTGACGCCTGAACGTGCGGCAAGCTCATCCTGTGTCATGCCGTGTGCGGCGCGGAACTGTTTGAGCGCCACGGCAAAGCTCTGGCCGGTAGGCGGCATAGCGCACCCCCTCCTGACGGTTGGCGTGGCAACCAATGATGAGACACCTGGCGAGAATAGGGTAACGTGATTTCTCGCTGACGCAGCCTCTTGCTATAGAAGACACCCACCAGCGGACATTCTGCAAGTAATCCTGGCGGAAAGAAATGCTTGACAGGCACCCTGAGTTATGGTACCGTCACAGCACCTTTTTGATTGGCCGCTCCAATTCCACTGTTTCTCAAAGGGGAGAACGCCTGTGGGACACCTCAACGCTGCCGACACAACCTTTGTCCTCATTAGTGCGGCCCTGGTCTGCCTCATGACCCCCGGCCTGGCCTTCTTCTATGGTGGATTGGTCCGCCATAAGAATGTGCTGACCATCATGATGCAGAGCCTGATTTCGATGGGAGTCGTGACGATTCTCTGGGTGCTGGTCGGCTTAAGCCTGGCCTATAGTGGCGACACGCTGGGCATCATCGGCGACTTCAGAAATATTGGCTTACAGGGCATGCAGAACTTTGGCATGGCTCCCAGCCATCTCTACGCGCCGACGATTCCTTTCCTCGCCTTCTTTCTCTTTCAAGTGATGTTCGCCATTATTACTCCCGCGCTCATCTCCGGCGCTTTCGCGGACCGCGTGAGCTTCAAGGCGTATCTGGTCTTTTTGGTGCTGTGGAGCTTGCTCGTCTACATTCCGTTCGTGCATTGGGTTTGGGGCGGCGGCTTCTTGCATCAATGGGGCGTGGTGGATTTCGCCGGTGGTATCGTGGTGCATCTGAGCGCGGGCATGGCGGCGTTGGCATCAGTCTTTGTCGTTGGCAAACGCACCCAAGTCAAGGGACAGAAAGCGTTGCCGCATAATCTGCCGTTCATGGCGCTGGGCGCGGGACTGCTCTGGTTTGGCTGGTTTGGCTTCAATGGCGGAAGCGCGCTGGCTGCCAATGGCCTTGCAGCAGTAGCGTTTGTGAACACCAATAGCGCAGCGGCAGCCGGAATGGTCGCGTGGATGGCGCTGGCCTGGTGGCGCGAGCAGAAGCCCAGCATGAGCGGCGCGCTGACCGGCGCTGTTGCCGGGCTGGCAACGGTGACTCCGGCGGCGGGCTATGTGCCACCCTGGGCGGCGGTGGTCATTGGCCTGCTGGCCGCTATCGCCTGCTATATAGCGGTTCAATTCCGCATGCGCCGCGATTGGGATGATGCGCTGGATGTCTGGGGCGTGCATGGCATCGGCGGCGCACTGGGCACGATTCTCACCGGCTTCTTTGCGGTCGCCGCCATCAACGGCATCAATGGCGCGATTGTCGGCAACTGGCGCCAGTTGGGCATTCAGGCACTTGGCGTCTTGATCGCGGCTGTGTATGCGTTTGTCGTCACCTACGTCATCCTGAAAGTCATCAATATCTTCTTGCCGGTGCGGGTCTCTAAAGAGGTGGAGACGCAAGGGCTGGATGAGGCGCTTCATGGCGAAATCGCCTATCACCAGCCAGCGGAAAAGACCGAAAAAGCGACAGTGCCGGTGGCCGCTTCGCGTCGCTAGGTTATCCACTGATTGTGCTGTCTATTCATGCCCCAGGCGCAATAGCCTGGGGCATTTTCATTGTCTTGCTTGTTCAGCACATCGCCCTGTTCAGGGTGGTACCAACCGCCTGCTCTATTGACTGGCTGGCGTGCGGCATGTTATCATCAGCCGGCTGAACAGGCGCTAACATCGCTCATGCCACTGCTACCGACCGACCTGCGACCTGTTCACCAGACCAGGAGGTGTTCAGATGGCGTCACCGGCTGCAACCGTCTTTACCGGCCAGGATATCCAGGTACTCTATCAATCGAAGCGCGCGGGCCTCGATGCGCATCTGACGCAGCGATTGGTAGATTTCATAGATGGGACGCACACCTCACTGGATGGCGCGATCTATGATCTGCGGCATCCCGCCATCCTTGCGGCGCTTGCGCGTGTGGCGGAGCGCCATGTGCGGCTGCGGCTGGCCTATGACGGCGGCAAGGAGCGTACCGGCGGCCTGGGTGGTGACCCGAAGAGTGGCAGCACGGAGGAGGCGCTGTCGGGCGCGGGGCTGTTGCCATACGCCACCGCCGTTCATGAGCAGGGGCGTCATCTGATGCACGACAAGTTTCTGGTGCGGGACGGCAAGGAAGTGTGGGTTGGCTCCGCCAATTTCACCGTCGGCGGACTGGAACTTCAGGATAACACGTGCCTCATTATCTCCTCATCGCAGCTCGCGAGCATCTATACAGCCACTCTCGAAGAACTGCTTCAGCCGCACCATCGCCATATGGCGCACGCCGGAGCGCCGGAGACGGTGCAGGTTGGCAACGTGCGGCTGCATCCCTACTTTGCGCCGGCCAGCGGCGAGGGCATCGAGCAGACGATCATCTCGGCGCTACATACGGCGCGGCGCGTGCGCATCCTGGCGTTCTTGCTGAGCGATCCAGGGATTTTGCAGGCGTTGGCTCCGCTTGCGCACAATTCCACTGTGGATATTCAGGGGGTCTACGATCCGCACGGCATGCAGGATGTGCTGCGCTATTCGCATCAAGACCCCAGCGTGTTCTGGTTCCTCCACGATCCGCGCTTCGTCGCCGCGCCCTCACATGGCTTCTCGCCGGGACGCGAGCAAGATTTCATGCACAACAAGACGATCATCATTGATGATGATTTGGTCATTACCGGCAGTTACAACTTCTCTGAAAACGCCGAGAATAACGACGAGACGCTGCTAGCCATCGAGTCGCCAGCCATCGCCGCCGCCTATAGCCGCTACGCGGAGACCCTCTTCGCAGCCTACAAGGGAACTGCTGAAGCGCCCAAGATTCCGGCGCACGCGGCGCACGCGGCGCACAGCACACACCACACACATGAAGTCGTTCCCATGAGCGAGCGCATCGGCCAGCGCCTGGCGGAGCAGCGCCAGTCGCCGCAGCGGACGCGAGCTGCGCGTGCGCGCCGGTCCGGGCTGGACCGCGCCATCGCCGCCGTTGCGGTCCTCTTCTTCGTGGGGTTGGCCGTGCTGGTGGTGTTGCTCGTCCTGCTGGCGACCGGCGCGCTGCATATGTAGCTGTGGGGCGGTAGATTGCATCATGATGTGCCAGCCGCCATGCCAATAATTATCCGGCGTTTTGCTGTGAATTGAGGGATTGTTGTGGCCTCAAACTACAATCCAGACCAATTGGGTATAAGAGTGCAGTGGCTTGAAAATACGTGCAAGCGTGTGTTATACTCGGTTAGCAAAGATGCGATGAGCATATCCACGTTATGAATATGCTCATCTGACTCCTGACGCTGACAACAGCAGCGCGTAGGGCCAAATTGTAGGATAACACGCGAAAGCGCATGACGCCTAGCGCGCCGCATCCTATCCTTTTCCTCTACTCACTCCTCATCCATCAGCGTCCACCAAGGGGTTTGCCATCATGGCCAACCCTTGCACAGAGAATGGGCCTGCATCAAGTGGGCCGCTTTTGTGGTAGTTGGTCTATAAAGACCAACCTTGTGTAGGGGGTCCGCGTCATACGGACCCCCTGGAGAAAGGCGCTAAAAATGGGCACTGACAACAAGCAAGATGGAGATGTATCTCCTATCGAGCAAGACACAATCGTTTTCTATGGTCATCCATTAGTTGCACTACGCTTGGAGGATGGGCGCATCTGCGCAGTATTGAGATGGTTGTGTGATGGACTGCATTTGGATCCAAGTGGGCAGATAGAACGCATTCAGAGAAAGACCGCAATTTCCGAAGGCTTAATTCGCGTGCGGGTTCAGACGGAGGGTGGGTTGCAGGTGATGCCAGCGTTGACACTCGATGTGCTTCCCGGCTGGCTCTTTGGTATTGACGAAAACCGCCTCAAACCAGAAGTCCGGGAGGATGTAATTGTGTTTCAACGCGAGTGCGTGCGGGTGCTGGCGGAACATTTCGCCAACAAGGCGCGGGCGGCGCTTCCTCCTCCTGATACATTGGTTCCTGCCGAACCGATCACACAGCCCGAGCGGCCCGCGCTGGACGCCGGGCGTAGCGCCTGGATTGAGTATCATCATGCAATGGCAAAGTGGCTAGAATGGCAGGACGACATCGAACGCTGGCGGGCAGAGAGTAGCGAGCGTCAGGCAGCATTGGAGCAGCGCCAGCTTGTATTGGAGGATCGGCAAGACGGATTGGAAAGCCGCATGGAAGGGGTGGAAGAGTTGTCGCGTCTTTTCGTTGAGGTGACGGAACGCCTGGGACCACAAACGCTGACGCCACAGCATCAGGCAGCGGTGAAGCGTATGGCTGGAAGGCTGAACGAACTATCTGGCAGCCCCTTTGCGGCGATCTATGGCGATCTGAAAACAGCCTTCCGTGTCGGCAAATATAGTGACATTCCCGAAGCTGAGTGGGAGCGTGTTGTCACTTGGTTTCAGGTACGTATCGCCAGCGCCGAAAAGCTGCGCAAGAAGTAGCCGAGCGCGCAACAGGGGATATATCTCTATACGTGTTACATCGGTTCGCCGCATTCGAGGCGATAGGTGTAGGAATGTGCTGGTGTCCGCACATTATGCGGTATAGTTCAGTGGGCAGCGTAGATATTTACGCTGCCAATCTCATCTCATCGTAATAGATACGTTGCCAGCATTTATACAGAATCCAGCAGCAGCGTTCTTTGTTTTTGCGTATTGAGAGGCTATACTAGGGAAAACCTCGGACGTTGGTAAGGAGTCATCTTGAAATGACACGTTCTTCACGCGGGCGCCGAATCGTGTTGCATCCCTCGACGCTGGCGGTTTTTTCTGGATTGATCGGCGCATTCATCGCTTTTCTCATCAATCGTATCAGCGGCGGAGATGCTTCTCAACTCATCTGGGTCGCGCTTGCCTTCGCTATTTTGTTCAGTCTTGGCATCACCGCCTGGCAGGTGTATATGCAGGAGCGGACCGGGAAGCAATGGATGACGATGCTTCAGGAAATGGTCTTCCAAACCTACCTGCTGACGGTTGTTTCTGACAAGACTGAGATTTCGCAGATCGCACAGCAACAGTTGGGGCAGGTGTTGAAAACTCTCAGTGACGATCAGCAGGTAAACATGCTGAAGTTTTTCAGCCACAACGGCCTCCCCGCGACGTTTATCGGTGATGCGTTGCAGGGAAGCGCCGCCCTTGTGGGGGCCGACCTGCATAAGATGCAATTCCCCAAGATTCATCTCGAGCGTGCTGATCTGAGCCGTGTCAATCTCAGCGAGGCGAATCTCAGCGAGGCAAATCTCATCGGTGCGGTGCTATATCGCGCTGACCTTACCGGGGCAAATCTCTCCCACGCGCACCTCGACGGCACGAACCTGCGAGGCGTCAATTTCCATGGAGCCGATCTCACCGGCGCTGATCTCAGTGGCTCGTACATGGGGGTGGAGAAGGACCGTGTTGACGCATCCGGCGCGCAGGGGAGAACTGCGCTCCAGCCTACGCTCAGAGCAAACCTATCGAATGCTATTCTCGTTCAGGCAAAACTGGGATCATCCTACCTCGCTGGCGCTGACCTCAGCGGCGCGAACTTGCAGGAGGTTGATCTCTCGAAGGCGACGTTCAGCGGCGCGAATTTGCAGGGGGCCAATCTTACCAATGCCAATCTCAGCGAGGCAACCTTCACTGGCGCGAACTTGCAAGGGGCTGATCTCACTGGCGCTACCCTCACCTGGGCAATCTTTGATCACGCTGATATACGCAATGCAAAAGTGACTGACGAGCAGTTGAAGACGCTCAGCTCTGGCAACAACATGAAGAGAGATGCCTGATCTTTGGCTTTGGGATAGCCGCTACGCAGGTTTGCCGCGTGCGAGGAGATACGCGCGGAACTGCGTGGGCGTGCGCACGCCGTGATCCAGCACCGCATCATAGATATCTACGCCGCCGATTTCGTAGGGATAGGTTGGTAGGTGTCGCCAGACATCTTTGATCCAGAGAATCGCCAGCCGTGTCTCATTATCGAGCCTGCTGGCGATGCGCTCGGCTGGAGCTTGCTCTATGCGTGGCAGCGGCGACACCCAGAACGAGACATCAATTTTCCACTCCTCACCGCCCTCCGAATCTTCCGGCTGATAATAGAGCGCGAAGAAGAAGCGTTCATCGGTGGGATCGGGCGGCGCGAAGGCGGCGTGATCGTTGCGATAGCGCACCATCTTCATGCGCGGATGCGTCAACAACGGCAGCATGACCGCAAACACCTGTTCGACGCGCAGGCCAGGGCTGAGGACGTTGAAATCCGCATCGCGCCAGACCATCAGGCCAGAGACGAAGCTGCCGACCTGATACACCTCACCGGCTCGGCCAAAGATGGTCGCCAGGTCTAGTTCGGCAATGATGTGGCGCGCCTCCGCCTGAAGCGCCTGCTGACGGCTGAGCAATTCTGCGGCGGCCTCTGCGCTCAGGTGTTCGCCGGTCATGTTCACCCCAATTCCATTACGCTAATACGATAACTGTTCGCCAACAGCGAAACCTCCTGCCCAGCAACCCCTCTCTTCGCGTGAAATAGGGAGCTGACGTATGCCAACAGCGGAAACGCCGCGCCTGCGTCCCCTCTCCTCATGGGAGAGGGGGCAGGGGGTGAGGTCTATTCGTAGCGTAGCACATTGAGCGGGCGCACGCGCGTCGCGCTCCAGGCAACGCCACCCGTCACCAGCATGCAGAGCGCCGCTGTGCCCACCACCAGGCCGACCACCAGGGTAGGAGACAGCCCCGATGTATGCGGTGAATGGAAGGTCAGCGCCTCCACCAGCGTAGCAATCAACACGACCAGAACGACCGCGCAGAACGCTCCCGCCACGCCGATGATGCCGTTCTCCACGAGGACGGTTGCCAGCACGCTGCCGCTGGTGTGGCCGACTGATTTGAGGATGCCCAACTCGCGACGACGTTCCAGCATCGCCAGCGCCACCGTATTGGCAATCATAATCAATCCCGCCAGCATCGCCAGCGTCGCCACCGACTCGACCGCCTGCACGATGTTATCGAGCAGCGTATCAATCTGCTGGATGGCTGCGGCGTCGCCCAGCGTTACGATGCCGGGAACCTCGGTTTTGAGTTGTTGCAGCGTCTGTGTCATCGTCGCCGTATCCAGCCGCAGCGAATAGATATAGAACGGCTGGCCGCCGCTGAGCGTATTGACCACGCCGTCATCCACCAGCACCGTGCCGAGGTCCGAGAAGATGCCGCCGTAATAGAATCCCACCACATGCAGCGTGACCGGCGCGACCCGCCCCGCACCCGGCTGACCAAGCTGACCCAGGAGGCCACCCACACTGCCTACTGTGATGCTGTCACCCAATTTGAGGTTCAGCGGCGCCTGCGAATCCTCATAGGGCAGCAGCGCGTTGGTTCCACCGGCATCCGACGTATTGAGCATGCGCCCAGGCTGGCTGTCGTTCTGCCCCTGCGCAATCGTCACCTGCTGCGTCTGGCCGGCAGCCAGATTCAGCCCATCCAGCGCCAGCAGATTCGCGCCTTCGCCAGCGTTCTTGGGCGAGACGACCGGCTTGCCGTTGGTGGCGATGATGCGTGCCGGGGTCGCAATCGTCACCTGCTGGCCCCTCAGCCCGGCGACGCCATGCAGATGCGCCGCCACAGCGGGACCAGCCTGATGATCGGCCAGCACATAGGCATTGTAGGCATTGTGGGCAGCGCCCAGTTGCAGCAGCGCATCTTTGAGGCTCTGGCCCAGCGTTAGCCCCATGCCGATGGCGAAGACACCAACGAAGAGCGCCAGCAACGTTGTCGCGCTGCGTATCTTCGCGCGCCCGATATTGCGTATGGCCAGCCGCACGCGCGCATGCGCCGGTCTGGAGAGCAGCGGCACGACGAGACACACCACCGCCAGAACGAACAGCAGCAGCGCGAACGCCGGAACGATGTGTATGAGCAGCGCGGCAAGCGCCAGCAGCGCCACGACGGGAAGCACCGACCACCAGCGCAGGCCATCCGGCACTGGAATGGCGCTGAGCAGCCAGGCCAGCCCGGTGAAGGCGAAAGTCAGCAACACCAGCAGCAGGCCCATGCCGCCGACCACCAGCAGTGCCGTCACTGGATTCCGCAGGATGCTGGTGGCGAGCAGGAAGAACAGCACGCCAAGCAATCCGATGAGCAGCGTGGTGGTGAGCGCGCGCTTGCAGCCCGCCGTCTCTGGCGTTTCGCGCAGCACGGCCAGCGGGCGAATGGCGCTGGTCTGGAGGATAGGTAGCAGGCCGAAGATAAAGGTGGTAGCGATGCCAATGACGACGCCGGAGGCGACGATGCCAGGATCAATGACCGGCGTGATGATGAAGAGGAAGGCGCGCTCGACCAGCCCCACCACGAAGATGCTCATTCCAATGCCGATGGCCGCGCCGAGCAGTCCACCGAAGAGACCGAAGAAGAACGCTTCCAGACCGAACATCAACACCAGATCGCGCCGACGATACCCTTGCGTTTTGAGCATGGCAATTTCCAGCAGCCGGTTGCGCAGCACCACCTGCATCGTATTGACGATGCCGATGCCTCCGATCAAGAGCGCCAGCAGCCCGATGATTTGCAGGAACGTGCGAATACCCTCGATCTCGCTATGGACCTGCTGTTCCTGCTGTGCTTCGGTGGTAGAGGTGGTGCCGGGAACTTGCCGGGTGATCTCAGTGGCAACGCTGGCGGCGGTGGCGTTGTCGTCGCCAGGAACGTTGACCCAGACCCAGGTGTAGCTATCATTGACATGGCGACCCAACAGGTCAGTCATATTGGCGAACGCCTGCTGGTTCATCAGGATATCTGCGCGGTCCGCCATCGGGCCGGAGTTGGTGATGATGCCATCAATCACGATGTGGCCGCTGCTACCGTCGTCGGTCGTGATGGTATAGCTGTCGCCAACGTGCGCGCCAACACGATCTGCTGCTGTATTGGTGATGACGACGTTATCGCCTTGCAGCAGGCTGGCGAGTGAAGCGTTTGCGGGCGAGATGACCTGCGGCGCGCCAGCCAGCGGATAGGTGGAGGGGTCTACGGCAAAGATGCCCAACCGTTGCAAACCGTTGGTGGTATTGGTGGTCGCGTCGCTGACGCTGGCGGTGGTGTAGGCAGTAATCGTCCCCTGCGCCTTGAGCGTCTGGAAATAGCTCTGGTATTGCGTGGGGATGCCGTTCTCGCTATGGATGGCGATATCGCCGCCGTTGAGGCCGCGAATATTGCTGGTCAGCGAGATGTTGACCATGTTGCCGACCAGTTGCAATGCCACGATCACCATCACGCCGACGGCCACGCAGAAGACGGCAAAGACCGAACGCTGGCCGCCGCGCAGCAACGAGCGCGTCGCATAGCGCAGATAGAAGCCAAGTTTCATGCGGGAATTACTCCTTTCTCTCTGTGCTGCGCTACGCCACCAGGCCGTCCACGATGCGAATCGAGCGGTCAGCGGAGGAGGCGACGTTGGGGTCATGGGTGGCGATCACAAACGTCGTGCCGGTCGCCTGCCGCAGATCGCGGATCATCTGCAACACGTTGTCGCCGTTCTTCTTGTCCAGATTGCCGGTTGGCTCATCCATAATGACGATGGCTGGGTTGGTGGCTAAGGCTCGCGCCGGCCACCCGCTGCTGCTCCCCACCGCTCATCTGGTTGGGCTTGTTGCCCAGCCGATGGCCCAAGCCCACCAGGGTGAGTAACTCTTTGGCGCGGTCACTGGGTTTCCCAGGATGCTTGCCGACATAGAGCGGCACCTCAACGTTCTCCTGGGCAGTCAGCGTCGGGATGAGATTGAAGGCTTGAAAGACCATGCCGATCTTCTGGTTCCTGACGGCAGCGAGTTTGCCCTCGCTCATGCGGGTGATGTCCACCCCATCCACGAAGACTTGGCCACTGGTGGGATTATCCAATCCGGCGATGATGCCGAGCAGGGTAGATTTGCCAGACCCCGACGGACCGACGATGGCGACGAATGCGCCGTGTTCGATGCGCAGGCTGATGCCTTTGAGGATGTCAATGCGCTCGCGGCCCAGCGGTAAGGATTTGCGAATGTCTATCGCCTCCAGCGCGGCGTGGGCCGTCGCTGGAGTTTGCATCGTTGGGCCAGGCGAGCTAGTCGGGATATCGCGGATGTCTTGCGTGTCCATTGGTGAATGTACCCTTTCTTTTGAATCCCCCACCCCCAGCCCCTCCGCTGCGCTCACCCGCCGCCTACGCAAACCGATGGTTTGCTTCTCGTCCTGCGGACGAGCGGCGGCGGTCCCCGTGCGCGGGAGAGGGGAGTGCGGGCGCTGGTGGGCGATCCGGCGCTGGTGTGGGAGACCGAAGGCCACCCCATTGAGGGCAATAGAATGCCCGGCGCACGCCTAGCTATGATGCGCGCCTGTATGCTGGAATGATGAACGTTATCGGGTGGGATGCGACGTACTATGCGGCCTTCGTGGTCGCAGGCGTTGGTGAGTGCGGGGCCGCGAAGCCACGCGCGCCGCGTCCCTGGCTCATGCCAGTACAACTACCCATTTCAACTATAGTCAATGTGGTTATAATACATGGTGTTCGCCACCCTGTCAAGCCATGCGTGCAGGTATCGCTACACACCAGTGCAGCTCGCGCTGGCACGCCAGTGTGCATCTGGGGGAAATTGCTTGCTGCTGAGGAATACTGTCCTGGATACAAGATGTTGTATGCTACAGCAAAGCGTACTACCCATGCGTATCGCATTGTTGTTCATCCTCATCCGCCTACCGGCGTCGCGGATGCCTCGTGAATAGGGGGCGTGCCATGACCGCCTTGAACGACCCGCACGACTCGAATGAAGTAGAAGAATCCGAAGCATTGGATGAACTGAGCGAGCCAGATACACGCAGCCGTTTGCGAGAGGCCGAGCGATTGCTGCGCGAGAGCGAAGAACGCTTTCAGGCGCTGGTGACGGCTACCGGGCAGATCGTCTGGACGACTACGCCTGACGGCCTGGTGATTGATACACCGCTCTGGCGCTCTTATACCGGGCAGACCGTTGAGCAGGTGCGTGGTTGGGGCTGGCTGGACGCCGTTCATCCAGATGATCGAGCGCGCGTCGAGGCCGTCTGGAAACATGCTGTCGCCACACGCACGCTCTATGAGACGGAATATCGCGTGCGGCGCGCGGATGGCGTCTACCGCTTCTTCCTTGTGCGTGGCGTGCCGGTGCTGGATGCCAGTGGCGCGGTCCGCGAGTGGGTAGGCTTCAATACCGACATTACCGAGCGCATACAATTCGAGCGACGCACCCAGGAATCATTGAATGCGTTGCTGGCGCTGGCAGAGTCGCTGGTGTGGGTGTCATCGGAGCCGGGTCCACCCGATGAATGGCCACAGAGCGAAGGAGCGGCGGCGCGGCGACTGGCAGAGTTGATTCGCCGCGTGCTGAACTGCTTGCGTGTGAATATTTTCCGCGTTGATGTCTCCAGCGGGCGCTCGCAGCCGCTGGCGGTTGTGGGTCTGACGGCGGAGGAGGAAGAACGCTGGTGGAGCGAGCAACAGGACTCACCTCCCAACCCTTTTCCGGAGGTAGAAGAATCACTGATGCGTGGCGAAGCGGTGGTGTTGGACTTGACCGAGCCTCCCTACAATGCGCGGCCCAATCCCTATGGCAATGGTACGCTCTTGCTGGCGCCGATGTATCTGGGCGGCAAGCTGGTTGGAGTGATTGCGCTCGATCATGGCCGGGCGCGGCATACCTATCACGAGGATGAGATCGAACTGGCGCGGGCGGTGGCCCGGCTGACGGCGCTGGTGATCGAGCGCGAACGGTTGCTACGTGAGCGGGCACAGGCGCAGGCGACGGAACTGGCGCTGCGTGACGCTAATCGCCGCATGGATGAGTTCCTCAGCATCGCCAGCCATGAACTGCGAACACCGCTTACCACCATCAAGGCTAACGTCCAACTGGCGCACCGGCGACTTTCCAGCATCGTAGACCTGCCGCCCGATGAGATGGCCGCGCGCATTGCGCCGCTGATTGCGCTGATGGCGCGCGCCGAACGCCAGGCGACGCTGCTCAACCGGCTGGTGGGCGATTTGCTGGATGTCGCGCGTATTCGCTCCGGCAAGCTGGAATTGCGGCTGGAACGGTGTGACCTGGCGGCTATCGTGCGCGACGCTGTGCATGAGCAGCGGTTGAACAATCCTGGCCGCAAAATCGGGCTGACGGCACCCAACGAGCCGGTGCCCATCCACGCCGACGCCGACCGCATCGGCCAGGTGGTGACAAACTACCTGACCAACGCCATCAAATATTCACGGGAAGACCGCCCCATCGAGGTGACGCTTGATGTTGCAGGCGGGCAGGCGCGCGTGGCCGTGCGTGACGAAGGGCCGGGCTTGCCGCCGCGCGAACGCAAGCTGGTCTGGGATCGCTTTCATCGCGCGCCGGGCGTGGAGGTGGTCACTGGCTCCGGCGTGGGGTTGGGGTTGGGGCTGCACATCAGCAAGACGATCATTGAGCGCCATAAGGGCACGGTCGGCGTAGATAGCGCCGTTGGGCACGGCTCAACCTTCTGGTTCCGCTTGCCGTTGACAGGATAAGTGCTATTCCCTCGCCTCCTCGCGTAGCAGCGCCAGCAACACCGCGCCTATATGCCCACAGGGTTGCCGTTCACGAAGCGCCAGCGCGCAGGTGCAGCGAATCGTGCGCTCACGTCGCGAGACATAGACGGTGCTTGGCGTGCCGGGGCGATATGCCTGCGCCGCCAGCGAGGAGGACGGCAAGAAAGCCGTGCGCCAGCCGGGCAGCGTCTCCGCCGCATAGAGGTAAACGCCACGCGCCGAGGGGAAACGCGAGGCGAGATGCGCCACAACGCCGTAGCGTCGCGCCAGCCAGCGCACCATCTCCTCCCACTGTTCCTGCGTCATGCCTGGTGAGTTTGGGGGCGTAGGCGTAATGACGCCGTGCCAGCGCGGCGGAATAGCCCCCACCCCCAGCCCCTCCTCCGTGCGCGGGAGAGGGGAGCCAGACGCCGGAGCAACGGTTGATGTGGTGGTTGATGTGGTGGCACGCAGCGAAGCCGCGCGATGTGGGAAGAAGGGCAAGAGAAATGTCGGCACAAAAATACCGGACCCTTTCCTCGGTCCGGCTACTTCACCCTGGCGCCCCTGGTCATGGTTCGCTGCGAGCTATTGCCTCCTAGTACCTGCGGCGCTGTGTGCTGCTCCTGACAAACCTGAGCAGACCAGTGCAAACCTGGCAAATCTTGGCAAAAGGCGGTCTCGCACGATATGATGACAGGCGTGTTGGGGTCGTGAGCGTTTTACCGGACACGATCACAATTGGTCTGGAACGTGAAGTTACGTTCCAGACTGTCATTTTGGGGCGAGGCACAATCGCCCGCCCGCTCTCAAAAGAGAGTGTACTGAATCTTTCGCCGCCTGTCAAGATGATGATCTGTTCTCATTGCCGGTGATTCTTTCCGGTGATTCTTTGATGCAGGGCGCGCTATGCTACAAGACAGAGATTCGTGCGTATTCACGAGGAGGAGCCACCAGCGATGGAAAATTATCTTTGCGTCACCTGCGGCACACAGTATCCGGCGAGCGAGACGCCGCCCGCGCACTGCGCCATCTGCGAGGATGATCGCCAATACATCAACCCCAACGGGCAGCAGTGGACGACGCTCACCAGGTTGCGCGGGCATCACAACAATATCTTCACCACGATTGCTCCCGGCATCACCACCATCCGCACGGAGCCGAAGGTAGGCATCGGTGAACACGCGCATCTGCTTCAGACGGAACACGGTAACATCCTCTGGGATTGCATTGCTTATATTGACGGCGCCACCATCCGCGCATTGCAGGCGCGTGGCGGTGTCAGTGCCATCGCCATCTCGCATCCCCACTTCTACACGACGATGATCGAATGGAGCCACGCGCTCGGCAACGTGCCAATTCACCTGCACGCTGACAACCGTGAGTGGGTGATGCGCCCGGATGACGCCGTTCACTTCTGGGAAGGCGATACCCTCGAACTCTTCCCCGGCGTGACGCTGCTGCGCTGTGGCGGACATTTCCCCGGCAGCATGGTGCTGCACTGGCGCGAGGCTGCCGAGGGCGACGGCGCGCTCTTCACTGGCGACACGATCAAAGTGGTTGCCGACCCACGCTGGGTCACGTTTATGTATAGCTATCCCAATGACATCCCGCTCGACGAACGCGCGGTGCGGCGCATTGCCGACGTCGTTGAGCCGCTGCCTTTCACCACGCTCTACGACGGCTGGACCGTGGCGCAGGGCGACGCAAAGGACGCCGTGCGCCGCTCAGCGGACCGCTACATCGCCCATCTAAGAGGATAGCCCCCACCCCTTCCCCCGCGCGGGAGAGTGGTGCCAGAGCATGGGCTAGCCCTTCTAGCGGGCACTTTGTGATGCACAAGCCACCGTGCGTATACTGTGGCGGCATCATACGTATCATCGTTTTACCGATAGTGGCGTCTGCGCTAAGAATAGCGCACAGAACGCCTGCCAGCGCCAGCGAGTGTTGGGCAGGTGATGCTGAATCGCCCAGAAATTTTCCGCCGCTGAGGAGGCTTTCCGTGAAGATCACCTGCAAGCAGCAAGACCTGGCCAAAGGACTTTCCACCGTCGGCCATGCCGTCTCGTCGCGTACCACGCTGCCAATTCTCTCGCATATTCTGCTCGCCACCGAGGGCGACCAGTTGCGTCTCTCCGCCACCAACCTGGATATCGGCATCACCTGCCACATTCCGGCGCAGGTCGCGGAGGAAGGCGTGACGACGGTGCCGGCGAAACTCTTCACTGATCTCGTCAGCAATCTTCCTCCGGCTACCGTCGAGCTGACACTGCCAGCGGAGGGCCAAAGTCTCAAAGTGACCTGCCTGCGCAGCCAGTCCACCGTGCGTGGCATGGACCCGGCGGACTTCCCGGCCATCCCCACGGCGGAGGGCAGCGAAGCGCCGGTGCTGCTGGATGCCAACGAATTGCGTGAGATGATTACACAGACGACCTTCGCCGCCGCCACTGATGACGCGCGCCCCGTCTTTACCGGCGTCTTGGCGCGGGTGCAGGAGAACACGCTGACCTTCGCCGCCGCCGATAGCTTCCGGCTGGCGGTGCGGCGTGAACCACTCCCTGGCGACGCCGCTCCCGGCGATGTGCTGATTCCGGCGCGCACGCTCAAAGAACTGGCGAGCATCCTCCCTGCGGAGGGCACCGTCAAGATGGTGGTGACGCCGAACCGCAATCAGGTGCTTTTCGAGGCCGAGGGCGTCAATCTTGTCTCGAACCTGATCGCCGGCCAGTTCCCCAACTTCGAGGCGATTCTTCCCAAGAGCCATGCCACCCGCGCCACCATCAACACAGCAGAGTTCCGGCAGGCGGCCAAGCGCGCCTCACTTTTCGCCCGCGACAATTCCAGGATCGTTCGCATGCGTATTGATCCCGGCGAAAACGATGGCATGACTCCCGGCTCCGTCACCATCCAGGCGGCGGCGGATGACAGCGGCGAGACGATGGAGTCGCTGGTGGCAGCGGTGGATGGCCCTGGGCTGGAGGTGATCTTCAACGTCCAGTATTTGACCGACGTGCTGGGCGTCATTAGCACCGAAGATGTCGCGCTGGAATTGAACACACCCCAGCAGGCCGGCGCGGTGAAGCCGAACGGTTCGAGCGGCGGCGAGTATGTGTACATCATCATGCCGATGCACAACACCCGCTAGCGTTGTTGCCTGAAGGGACGTTTGGCTTGCTCTGACTGATGGGCGTAATGTGTGGCTGTGATAGACGCGGCCACACGTTTTTTTATGTTCTTGGTGTTGTCGGCGTTCTCGCAGTATCTTACTATTGTCCGCGTCCGGTGGAGCGTTGCTTTGGAGGTCAGGCTGTTGTTCTACATACGAGGAAACGCTCTAATCTTATGGAAGATAGGCGAGGAGAGACGCAAATGCCCGAATCATCCCTACTGGTCACAAAATGTATGGCGCCGCCGTCTCGTGCGCAGTTGCTTCCCCGTGCCTCGCTGATCGAGCAGTTGAACAAGAGTAGCATGCTTCCGCTGGTGTTGCTCTCCGCAGGTGCCGGTTTTGGGAAAACCACGCTTCTGGCTGCCTGGGCCAGCCAGCGGCTCCCTCACTCCGTTGCCTGGCTCTCGCTAGATCGCCTCGATAATGAGCCACTCCGCTTTTGGAGCGAGGTTCTGGCTGCCATACGCACCCACTTCTCTAGGATTGGGGAAACGGCGTTGGCGCAACTGCAAGCGCCGCAGCCACCCCAACTGATCCCACTGCTGACGGCGTTTATCAACGACCTGGCTACCGCTGGTGAGGAGGTAACGCTTATCCTGGATGATTACCACGTGATTGACGAACCAAGTATCCATGCTTCGCTCCAGTTCTTGCTCGAACATGTTCCCGCGTGCCTGCACCTGATTCTCACCAGCCGGGTAGACCCGCCACTAGCGTTATCGCGGCTACGCGCACGGGGACAATTGGCCGAACTACGCGACGCGGATTTACGGGTCAGCGAGCAAGAGGGAGCCGTATTTCTCCGGCAGATCATGAAAGTACAGTTGAGTGAAGCGGATGAGCAACGTTTGGTAGAGCGCACTGAAGGCTGGCTGGCGGGCTTGCAACTGGCTGCGCTCTCTCTCGTCAGGCGTGATGACCCTGGCGCGTGGGTCTCGGCATTCAGTGGTAGCCAGCGTCTTATATTGGATTATCTGCAAGATGAGGTACTGGGGCGCCAGTCGCAGGCTATCCAGCGATTTTTGTTGCGCGTTTGCATCCTCCCCCGCATGAACGCATCGCTCTGCCAGGCCGTGACCGGGAAATCGGAGTGCCAGCAGATGTTAGAGGCGCTGGAACAGCGCCATCTCTTCGTGGTCCCGCTGGATGAGGAACGGCAGTGGTACCGCCTGCATGACCTCTTTCGTGAAGCGTTGCTGGCCCGGTTGCGGTCAACTCAGCCGGCGCTGATGCCGTCGCTCTACGAGCAAGCCGCCCGGTGGTATGAACGCCACGGACTCCTGCCAGACGCGATAGAAGCTGCTCTCAAGGCAGGAACCTTCACCTGCGCGGCAGAATGGATCGAGCGTTTCATTGACCAGCGTAGTTTTCGCAATCCCTACCATATGCTTTGCCGCTGGCTTGGGCAATTGCCGGAAGAGATCATGCGAGCCAGGCCAACCCTTAGCTTCTGGTATGCCCTATCCAATATGTTCACCTCACTGCGCAGAGCGCCCGATTCGTGGGTGCGTATCGAGTCTTGTCTCTTGACGGCGGAGCAGGGCTTTGAGGCCAGCGGGCAGCAGGAGCAACTTGGCGAAGCCTTTGAGTTGCACGCTGAACTGGCGTTCTTTCAAGACGATTTCGCCCGTATGCTGGCATTCGTCCGACAGGCGACCCCGCTGCTCTCTTCCCAAAGTCTCATGTATGCTACCAACCGGCTGGTCCGCGGTTGGGACCAGTTGTTCTCGGGCAATCTCATGGAGGCCCGGCGCTGTTTCCTGGATGGTCGCCAGCGCGCTCAAGCTCTCGGCTCGCTCACCGGCGCATTGGGGGCGTCGCTCTTGCTGGGAGAGGCATGTCTGGCTGGCGGAGAACTACGCCAGGCGGCACGCTATTTCCAGGAAGCGCTGGCTCCGGCAGATGCAGGCGCAGAGACGTTCCAGCAACAACTGATGACTGCGACAGGAGACCGGGAATCGTTCTTTGTGTCCTGGGCGTATCACAAGCTGGCTCAGCTATCCTATGAGTGGAACGACCTCGCTGCCGCGCAGCATGCGCTGGCGCAAGCCCGGGCGTTTGAGGAACATCCTGGAGAAACCATCCATGTGCTAACTTCCGGTGGATTGATTCGCGCCCGCCTCCTGTATTCACTTGGGGAAACGGCGGCAGCTTATCGTTTGCTGGAAACCTGGGAACGGCATACTCGGTTCCCTTTGGCAGTGTGCGCTATCCGTGCCTGCCGGGCCAGGCTTGACCTGATGAGGGGCGATCTGTCTGCGGTTGAGCATTGGCAACGCACGCGGGAAGCTTCATTTAACTCTCCCTTCCATGACGGGCATGCGCAAGACGAAGAATTGCCCTATGTGCAGCAGGAGGAAGATGCGTTGCTGCTCGTCCGTCTTGCCCTGGCGCGGGAGCAGGCGGAAGCGGCTCTTCAGCAACTTGCGTATTGGAAAACGCAGGCGGCGTCCCACGGGCGCACATATGCCCTCCTAGAAATGCTGCTGCTGGAAGCTCTGGCGCATCAGGTGAATCGCGCGCTGCCCCAGGCGAAGGAGAGCCTTCTTCAGGCGCTGAAGCTGGCTCAGCCGGAGCAGTACCGGCGCCTGTTTCTCGATGAGGGGCAGGCTATGGTCACTCTCTTGAACTATTCTCTCAAAGAGCTACCGGACCCGATTCAGGCATCATATGCGCACGATCTGCTGGCAGCATTTGGGCATGAACAGGTTAGCGCGCCTTGCGAATTTCCTGTCCAACCATCCGGTTCAGCAACGCTGCCGGAGCCACTGACTCCACAGGAGCAGCGGGTCTTGCGCTTGCTGGCTGGGGGCGCCTCCAATCGAGAGATTGCCACGCAACTTGTGATCTCGCTGGCGACCGCAAAGAAACACATGGCAAATATCCTGAGCAAACTGGGCGCCGCAAATCGCACGCAGGCGCTCGTGCGGGCGCGGGAATATGGCCTGCTGTAAGATCTGCAGAGAGCACTAGAGCAGAAGATATAACTTCACCTGTTGATTGGGTATAGATACGCCTTTCGTCTACCGTTTTCGTTTACTCTTCACGTGCTTCATGCGCTTCATGCGCTTCATCTGGCTGCGAAATACACCCTCAAAGTAGCCTTTCGACTACTGCGCTGGACATGACGAGACGCTATCCTCATCTCAGACGAGAGCGGCAGGAACTGGAATGGAGAAGAATCGCATGAGATGCCGTATTCGCATCAATGGCCATCTGGACGCTTTCTGGCAGGACTGGTTCGGTGGCCTGACGATGACGCAAGAAGAAGAGGGCACCACTTTGTTTTCTGGATCCCTACAAGACCAGGCGGCGCTCCATGGCATCCTGACGAAGATGCACAGTCTGGGCCTGACATTACTCTCGCTTGAGACGAACGAGCAATTTCCTTCTGAGAAATCAGGGGAATATCGCTGAAAAGGGAAAGGTAGCAGATGAAAGTTACTGCACATGGGAACAACCTGTTCCAGTTGAGCTACTATGGGTTTGTCAACTGTTATTTGGTGCGTGAAGACGACGGATTCACGTTGGTGGATGCTGCCGTAAAGGGATGTGGCAAAGCCATCGTCCAGGCGGCGCAGAAGCTCGACCGGCCTATCGTCCGCCTGCTCCTGACGCATGCGCATGTGGACCACGTCGGCGCCCTCGATGAACTGCACGCGCTCTTGCCGCAGGCGGAGGTATTGATTACCACCAGAGATGCGCGTTTCATGGCGGGCGACATGCGCCTGGACGCCAACGAGCCGGTTGATAAGCTGCGCGGCGGCTGGCCCACCCTCACCACGCGCCCTACGCGCACGCTGAGCGATGGCGACCGCGTTGGGTCGCTCGAAGTCGTCACTTCGCCGGGCCATACTCCCGGCCACGCCTCTTTCCTCGATACACGTGATCGTGGCCTGATCGCTGGAGATGCCTTTCAGACGCTGGGTGGCGTGGCGGTGTCGGGTACCTGGGTTCCGCTTTTCCCGCTGCCGGCGATGTCTACCTGGCATAAGCCTACCTGCTTGGAGAGTGGGCGCAAACTGCGGGCGCTTGCGCCCACCTGGATGGCTGTGGGTCATGGTCGGGTCTTGCAGCAGCCATTGGCCGCAATGGACCGCGCCATCGCGGCGCTGGACCGTGAACTCGAACGAAAAGAGCAGAGCCAGGTCGTTCTGAAGAAGGCATAGATAGACATAGACAGGCATAGAGATGCTCTGGTGATGGAGAAAGGATTCTCCGTTATTCATAGAGAAAGAACGGATATTGTATGCTATTGGTGTTGGTCGGACTGCCGGCACAATTGCTGCTCGGAGTGTTTTTCACTCCTGAGGGCGTCATCAAGTGGACCCATATCGGACCCTCCACCGCACGGTTCCAGCATTTTCGCTATCCCATGTGGTTTCGCTATCTGACAGGCGTGGTCGAAGTGCTGATCGGGCTGAGCCTGCTGGTCGGATTGTGGATTGGGTGGCTGGCGGCTCTAGCGGCCCTGCTTCTGGTGGTGGAGATGCTGGTTGCCATCGCTTCGCATCTGCTGCGCGGCCATGATCCTTTTGTGCCGGATGCCGTGCCTGCCGTAGCGATGCTTTTGCTGACGCTGCCGGTGCTGGCGCTTCACTGGGGCAATCTGCTGGCGCTTGTCAGATAGATGCGAACAAGGACACATCACTGCGAGAGGTGGTTGGACATTGCTGCAAACAACACCTATCGCGCCAACTATCATCGTGGTGACGGGCATCCAGGCTGCCGGCAAGTCTACCGTCGCGCGGCTGCTGGCGCAGCGATTCCCACGCGGGGCGCATGTCGAGGCGGATGTGCTGCATCACATGATCGTGTCGGGTGGCGCATGGATACGCGAACCCGGCGAGCCGGAGGGTGAGGTTGCGCGCCAACTTCGGCTGCGCCTCAAAAACATGTGCCTGCTCGGTCGCTCATTCTATGCGGCAGGCTTCACCGCCGTCCTCGACGATATTATTCTGGGCGACCGCTGGCGACACTTGCAAGAGGAATTGCGTGGTGTGCCGTTCTCGCTGGTGGTGCTGGCGCCACGCGCGGAGGTGGTCGCCAGCCAGCGCGATGCCAGCCACGCCAAACAGCCGCTTGGCGCAGATTGGGCGACCTATCTGGACCGTGCCCTGCGCGAGACGATGGCGGGCATCGGTTTGTGGGTGGACAATTCCGCGCAGACGCCAGATGAAACGGTGAATGAGATCATCGCGCGGCTCTGACGCTGGTTGTCATGCCGCCGGTTCGTTACGAACGCTTTGGCGCATATCGCAAGCCGACCACGCCACTTTTGAAGGTTTTCGTTCCTACCAGTTTCAGAGGAAATTGGCGCGTGACGCCAGCGAACAACGGTTTGCCTTGCCCCAGTACAACCGGATTGATATTGATGCGATACTCGTCAATCAGGTCGAGCTGCATAAACGTCTGTGCCAGTATCGTGGTGCCGTATACCGTGCAGCGCCTCGTCATACTTCGCCCTGGTTGCTGTCGTTGTGGGATGCGCTGCTCCAAGCGCCTGCTCCCGTATCGCCAGCGCCCGCTGGTATAATGACGCTGCCTGCGGATAGTCGCCTTGCGCGGCATAGAGCGCGGCCAATCCACTGAGTGCGTGGGCCACGTCTGGATGCGTGGGGCCAAGCGCCCGTTCCCAGATGCGCAGCGCACGCCGGTACAGGGGTTCGGCCTGCGTCTCATCGCCCTGCAAGCGATAGAGGTCCGCCAATCCGTTGAGCGCGTGCGCCAGTTCAGGATGCTCCGGCCCCATAGCTTGCTCCCAGAGCGCAAGCGCCTGCCGATAAAGCGTTTCGGCTTGCGCATAATCCCCGCGCAAGCGATACGCATCAGCCAGGCCGCAGAGTGGCTGTGCCAGCTCAGCATGCTCCGGACCAGCCGCCTGCTCGCGGAGGCGTAGGGCGCGCTCGAATAATTCTTGCGCTACGGCATAGTCGCCCTGCGCAAGCGCGAGGTGAGCTAACCCCATCAGTGGGTGCGCGATCTTCGGGTGGTCCATCTCACCTGGCGTAGATGCTTGTTCCCAGATACGCACGGCCCGGTGGTAGAGCGCCTCCGCCTGGGCATAGTCACCGCGCAGGCGAGAGAGGTCAGCCAGATTGTTGAGCGAGGGCGCTATTCCTGGGTGGTCCAGTCCTAGCGCCTCTTCGCGGATATGCAGCGCCTGCTGATAGAGCGTTTCCGCCTGGGCATAGTCGCCCTGCGCGGCGGCGAGCGCGGCCAGAGCGTTGAGCGCATGGGCTGCTCTGGGGCGTTCGGCATCGGGAGCTTGTTCCCAGATATGTAGGGCGCACTGCAAGAGTGGCTCCGCCTGCGCAAAGAGCGCGCGCATGTGCAGGTAGAGCGCCGTGCGATAGAGCAGCGACGCCGCCTCTGCAAATGTGAACGCATAGTCTGTAATCAGCGCGCTACAGGCCTGCGCCTGAGCAAGATAGCGCAGGCAGAGCGCCGAGGTTGCCATCTCAACCCGCGCCGGAAACGCCAGTTGTGTGGCGCGCACGGCGCGCTCCGCCCAGCGGCGCTGTTGCTGCGGCGACATCTCATCTCTGAGGACGGCCTGAACCAGACGATGGATACGCAGCATTCCAGTGTCTGGATGGCGCTGGAGCAGCGAGAACTTGCGCACTTCCTCGATGGTTTCGTTGAGCTTGAGGATATCGCTGGCCGCCCGCTGCAGCACTGGGCTGAGCGCCGCGCTCCCTGCGCTGAACAGATCTTCGGGAATCGTATCCGGTTCGAGGAAGGCGCAGAGCCGCAAGAGTTCAGCGGCGGCGGGGCAGCGCCGCTCCACCTTTGCAAAGGAGAGCGACCAGGTGGTTGCGACGGAATCTGGATGTTCGGCTGGCAGATGACTGCGGCGCTGAAGTAATTCGCGGCGACGGCTCCGGTAGAGGTCCAGATAGGCCGCGAGCGCGCAACCCACTTCATCGAGGAATGCGCCCGCCTGATCGAGCGCCAGCGGCAGGAATCCCAACTCGATGACGATGGCTTCGGCATCGGCCTGTTGCTCTGGTGTAGCTTGTTCCAGGGCAGCGCCGCTGGTCAGCAGGTTGGCGCGCCGCAGTAGAAAGAGCGTTCCTTCCACCATCCCCATCTCCTCCACATCGAGGCGTTTCGCCAGCGTTCCTAGCGCCTGCGCCCTGCTGGTGAGCAGCAGGTGTCCGGTGCGTTCCAGCGGCGCCACCTCCTGCGCCAGTGCCACGTCATCCGCGTTGTCCAGAATCAGCAGCCAGCCCTCATGTGTGGCGAACCACCGCCGGACGGCCTGCACCGCCTGGTTTTGCTGGTTTTGCTGGTGTAGCTGATGTTGGTCGCGTCTCTCCTGTTCGGGCAAACCCAGAAGATCGGCAATTGCCTCCATATCCGCCAGCAGGCTTTCTCGCGTGGCCGCATTGATCCAGAAGACGTAGCGATACTCCTGGCGATAGCGATAAGCGTATTCAAGGGCGATCTGTGTCTTGCCGATGCCGCCGAGTCCGCTGATGGCCCAGGATTGGGCGAGGGCGACTGGCTGTTCCCGCCAGAGTTGCTCGTGCAACTGCTGTAAGAGGTCTTCGCGGCCCGTAAAGAAAGGGTTGCGTGGATAGGGTACATTCCAGATTTCCGGCTGCCCAGGAGAGCGTGGAGATGGTGAAGGAGATAATGCAGATGGCGAAGATGGTAACGACTGGCGCAGGCCGGTGGCGAGGGCGATGAATGCCGCGCGCTCCTCCGGCGAAAGATGCAGCGCCTCGATCAGCAGCGCCAGCGTTTCCGGGCGCGGGAGATGTGGTACGCCGCGCTCGATGTGGCTGACGCTATCGGCGCTGATGCCCGCGCGCTCGGCCAGTTCCGCCTGCGTCAGCCCCAGCGCCCGGCGATGGCGGCGCAGCGCGCGGCCCAATGCGCTCAGCCCTAGATGGTGTTCCAGCGGATATTCTTCGGTGTTTTCTTCATGTGTCATATGTGTCACGAGAAACGCCTATCCTCCTCTCCATCCATCCTACACTGGCTCACATGCACTGGCGCTGTGCTAAAAGTCTCTCAAGTAGAGCACGCATGTCGTTCGGCTGGCGCTGTCATCTTCGCATGTCCTTTCCTGTGTTTCAAGTTAGAAGATTGCCGGCGATTTTCCGGATTTTCCGGGTCATGTTCCGGATTTTCCGTGGACTGGTCATCGGCAATCAGGTACAGTTGAAGAGTGGTCTACCCAGGGAAGATTACGGCGCGAAAGCATGCCATGCGTCATGGTCGCTCGTCACAACCATTCACTAGCCATTCATCAGGATTGTGGATGGCGCGGTAGGCTTTCTGCCGAAGACCTCTTTCAATCAGGCTGGCGTTTCTCTACCTTTGTAGTGAACGAGTTGCGGTAGATAGGAGTGATGTATGAGGAACCTTGTGGGCAGGTCTAGCCGTATCTCCTGGCGGCGTCTCGGCGTGGCCGCGCTGGCATTGGCGCTCGTCGCTACTACCGCGCTTGCCTCGTTTGCCTATGTCATGACTACCCATGCCGCAAAGGACGCAGCAGCTAACGCGAGCGGGCGACATGGCACGATTGCTGCTGGCAAGCCGTTCCACTTGTCGCGCACCGGCGTGGTAGATTGGTCGAAGTTGCCGGTGATGACCGGCAAAGAGCAAGCGGATGCAGCGGCATTGACGAGGCCAGGGCTACCAACAAGCGCAGAAATGGCAGCGTATGCGCACCTGTTGCAACAGAAGCATAATGATCTTCCGCATGCAAAAGCAGAGCCGGCCCCTCTTGCCGCGCCAACGCCAGCACAGGTTGCGCAGAATGCCAACTTTAATGTCTGCAACCAGTATCTAGCTCTGCCCTGTGTCACTCATGAATTTCCTGGTCGCTACGCTCCTTTGGATCAGGATGGGAATGACCCCTATACTCTCACCAGCGCCTCGAATCCGGGCTATGTGATGCAGGCTGTTGAGGGGTCGTATGCCGTCTATACCTTCACCGGAAGCCTGGTGTATGGCCCTACCTCACCCTCCACTTTTTTTGCCCCCATCATGGCCAACAAGCAGGATGCAATGGATGGCCCGCAAATGTTCTGGGATGCTACACGAGAACACTGGATCATTCTGGAAGAAGAGACTCAATACGCTGGTGGAACGACTATCCTTAGGTACGTTGATATTGGTGTCAGCAAGAGCCAGAACGCCAATCTGGCTCCCTCTCAGTGGTATCTTTACCAATTCAATACCAATGTCAACCTGGGGGGCATTGAGAACGATTGCGGCTATCCGCAGTTAGGCGGCGATTATTGGGGATTGTGGATCAGTTGTGATGCAAGTGATGCCAGCAGCGTGGACAATGCCTTCTTAGGGAATCTCGTTTTTGCGCTGAGTAAAAACGCGCTCTACAGTGGCCCAGGAGGCGCCTCGCCAACCGTCAACTGGTGGACGGGCATCCCTACCAATATCAGCAATGGCTCAGGTGGCTTTGAACAGGCGCTCTCGCTTACCCCTGCCGAAGAGGATGGCACGCCAGATGCCGAGTTTGTGCTGGCGACCGACGCTGGTTGGGGAATCAGGCAAAATATCCCAACCATGAATGGTTTGACTATCGCAGCGTTCACTAATACCCATGCGCTGGCTACCGGGGGAGCGCCAACACTTTCCTATGTGGTAGACCAGTTGCCAGTTGGTTATGCCGACCCTGCGCCAGGGGTCAATCAGCCATCCAATCCGCCCGAAGATATGCCGTTCTTCGGAAGTGGAACCTATCAGGTTCAGTATAGGGGAGGAAATCTCTACTTTGCGCTGACCACTGCCGTTGCCAATGGCTCGGTAAACGATAATGGTGCGTACTGGGCGGAAATCCAGCCGCAACTAACGCCACTCGACCCGGCCCATCCGCAAAACCAGATGGTCAAAGATCCGCTGATTCGCCAAGACAACATCTGGGCGTATGGACCCAATCAGGACGCTTATGAGCCAACCTTTATGGCCTCATCGGAAGATGATGAGGTGCTGGCGTTCTATTATTCCAGTTCGACGACCTATCCAAGTATCGTCTTTACTGCCCGGCGAGCAACCGATGCGCCAAACCTGATGGGTGGCATGAATGGGGCCAACCAGTTTGTGACCACTGGTACTGCTCAACTGTTCTCGGTGCCACTCTATTCCTCCTGCTCGCTGGACACCAACCTCACCTTACGCGGGCTGTTTTGGTGTACCAACAAGTATGTTGGCCCGCATGCTACATCAGGAGGTTGGGATACCTGGATCTATGCCCTACAAGTGTAGGTATGCGCTAGTTGATGGATAACGATCACTGCTAGTTGTTAGTGGCAGTATCCAGAATTGGAGTGAGGTCGTTATGCTCAGTTCGCTTCATTTTATGCGTTCTCGACGGATTGCGTTGGTCGCCGTTCTCTGCGCCGCTCTCCTGCTCACCCTGGTTGGCGTTGGGTGGCGCGTGACCGCCGTTCATGCCGCCTCCGTGCCAGCCAGCGCCCAACAGATCAAAGCAGTAGGCAGCAGAAATGGACATATGGCATCTCAGAACGTTGTCGTACAGACCGATTGGCCGCAGCCTCGATTCGATGTACAAGGAACTGGTTACAATCCCTTTGAGCGTGTGATCAGTCCGCTCAATGTCACCAGCCTGACATGGGACTGGAAGTTCTCCGCTGGTTCGTCCTTGACTGCTCCTGTGATAGCAAATGGGACCGTGTTTTTTGGCGCAAGTTATTCGCATGTATTCTATGCTCTTAAGGCCAGCACAGGAGCCGAACTCTGGTCGTTTACCGCCGGTGATATACTTGCCTCGGCGCCCGCAGTGGCTAATGGCGTTGTCTATTTCGGCTCTACCGATCACAATGTCTACGCCTTGAATGCCGCGACGGGAACTGAACTCTGGTCTTTCACTACCGGCTGGGCTGTCGCTACGCCGGCACTGGTGGCCAATGGCGCTGTCTATATTGGTTCAGCCGATGATTCTTTTTATGCGCTGGATGCTGCCACTGGCGCAAAGCTTTGGTCTTTCGCCACTGGATCGTATATTCAATCGGGCGCTGCTTTAGCTAATGGCATTGTCTATTTCACATCAAGTGACCAGAACATCTATGCGCTCAACGCCAGCACTGGGGCGAAGCTCTGGTCATTTCATCTGGGGTCTTCTGCTTCTTCCTCACCAGCAGTAGTCAATGGCATCGTCTACGTTGGATCGGGCGATGACCATCTCTACGCCTTGGATGCCAACACCGGCGCGAAACTTTGGACATTCGCTACAAGTAATACTGTCTGGACCGCACCAGCTGTGGCCAATGACGTTGTCTATTTTGGGGATATTGATGGCAATGTCTATGCGCTCAATGCTACTACGGGGGCGAAGCTCTGGTTATTTTTTACGGGTATCGAAAGCGATGGCGTCACATCTGCCCCGACAGTGGCTAATGGAGTTCTCTATATCAGTTCAGTCAATGGCATCCAGTATCAGCTCAACGCTAATACTGGCGCCAAACTCAGAGCATTTTATGTTGGGAATGCGTCACCAGTAGTGGTCAATGGCATGGTATACATTGGGTCTGACAATGGAAACATGTATGCGCTTCATCCTAGCTGTATTGTGCGCTGTCCCGTAGTCCCTGCAAAGCAAAGTGAACCATAACCCAGGAATCTCTTGCAAGGTATATCCCCCTTCTGCTACAGTGGAGGCAACACAGGATGGCTTCCCTGACGGCTTTTTCGTGCGGCGCATGGGTGTATTGTCACGCAATCGTGCGCGGCCCAAGAAATCGCGGTGCGCATGAGGCCGGATAGCTGCCCCAGGCAGAAGGAGGGTCGTGGCGGCCATGACAGACGACCCGCAAGACTGGCTGCTGCGCGAACGGTTGCCGCTGGCCGACCCACACCCGACGCCGCCGTCAGTTCTCTATCCGCAGTTCGACACAGATACGACACCGCCAGCCGTCGAGTATCCACCGTTCGACATGGAGACGACCCTGCCATCCGTTCTCTACCCATTGCCGCCGGATGTTTCTTTCCCTCCTAACCGGCTGCAACAGAGCGACGCCGCTGAGCGTGGGGTTGACATCAGCGCCACGCGGCCATCGCTCGATTTTCTCGCCTTACCGTCTCCGCGCCCCAAGCGCCCGTTTACGCGCCGCCTGTTCATTGCCGCGCCAGCCGTCGTACTTATCCTGGCGTTGCTTGCCGTTGGGATAGCGCGCTACCTGACTGCCAAAAAGACGGGAAATTGGAGTCCTACCACCAATCATCTTGCTGGTATTGCCATGATTTCCGCTGACGAGGGCTGGGCGGTGGGGCAGTATGGGACAATTCTGCGCTATAGCGGCGGGCGATGGTCCGTGGTGAGCCAGGGACTCACCAGCAACCACCTTTCCAGTGTGGCGATGGTTTCGCCCGACGAGGGCTGGGCGGTGGGGCAATATGGCACCATCTTGCACTATACAGGTGGCCAGTGGACGATGCTGAGCCAGAGTCCCACCACCAATTTTCTCGACAGCGTGGTCATGGATTCGCCAACTGATGGTTGGGCTGTCGGCCAATTTGGGACAATTCTGCATCACAGCAACGGGCAGTGGACCGCGCTCCGCCACAGCCCAACCGACAAGGAGCTGGTGAGTGTGGCGATGGATGCGCACGGTGATGGATGGGCAGTGGGTGGCGGAGGTACGATACTGCATTATATCAATGGCAAATGGGCGATGAGCGCAAGCCCTACCAGCAACCCGCTCTATAGTGTGGCGATGGTCTCGCCCGGCGACGGTTGGGCGGTTGGCCTGAACGGTACGATACTGCACTATAGCGGCGGTCAATGGGTGAAGGCGCATAGCCCGACCGGCAATTTTTTGGTGAGTGTGGCGATGGATTCGGCAACCGATGGCTGGGCGGTCGGGTTGAATGGCACGATTCTGCATTACACCGGCGGCCAGTGGACCATGCTGGCGCAGCATCTCACCAGCAACCCGCTCGCCTGCGTGGTGATGGTTTCCGCGAGCGACGGCTGGGCGGTGGGCGGCGATGGGATTATTCTTCATTATGCCAATGGCACATGGAGCGATTGACTCGCGCTTCAGCTTGCTCGTATCATCTCACTATTCACTATTGCTCTAAATAATCTGTGAGCGCAACGGGTCAGCGTGAGGAGATCAGCGGCATGAGCGACACGAGTGAGCGCAACGAGATACCTGCTATCAGCGAGCCGGACGCAACCAGCGTCCATTATGCCACCTGCCCGCTCTGCGAGGCGACCTGTGGGTTGGAGATCACCACACGCGGGCGCGAGGTTCTTTCGATTCGCGGCGATAGCGCCGATGTCTTCAGCCACGGCTACATCTGCCCCAAAGCCTACAGCCTGAAGGAACTGGACGCCGACCCGGACCGCCTGCGCCAGCCGATGATGCGCCACGGCGACGAATGGCGCGCTGCCACCTGGGATGAGGCTTTCGCGGAGATCGAGCGTCGCCTGCCGCCGATCTTGGCAGAGCATGGGCGCGACGCCGTGGCCGTCTACCTGGGCAACCCCAACGTTCACAACCTCTCAGGGCTGCTCTATAATACGCCGCTCTTGCGCCTGCTCGGCAGCAAAAACATCTATTCCGCCAGCACGCTCGACCAGATGCCCAAGCAGGTCTCCGCTGGCTATATGTTTGGCACGATGCTCAGCATCCCCATTCCCGATGTTGACAACACTGACTATTTCCTCATCCTGGGCGCGAACCCACTCGTCTCCAACGGCAGTCTGATGACGGCGCCGGATATGCGCGGACGTCTGCGGCGGCTGCGGGCGCGCGGCGGCAAGCTAGTGGTGATTGACCCACGGCGCACGCGCACTGCCGATGAGGCCAGCGAACACCACTTCATTCGCCCCGGAACCGACGCCTATTTCTTGTTTGCGCTGGCGCAGACGCTTTTCGCTGAGGGACTGGTCAATCCTGGGCGGCTGACCGGATATCTCAATGGGCTGGACGAGGTGCGCGCATTGGCCGAACCCTTTACGGCGGAGGCCGTAGCGCCGGTCTGTGGTATTGCGGCGGAGACGATCCGGCGGATTGCGCGCGAGCTGGCCGCTGCGCCGCACGCTGCCGTCTATGGGCGCATCGGCGCCTGCACGCAGGAGTTCGGCACGCTGACGAACTGGCTGGTGGATGTGCTGAACGTGCTCACCGGCAACCTGGACCGCGAGGGCGGCGCGCTCTTCCCGCTGGCGGCTGCCGGGGCAAGCAACACCAGCGGCACTCCGGGCGTCGGGCGGGGGATGCGCGCTGGCTTCAAGAAGAGCCGGGTGCGTGGATTGCCGCAGGTCTTTGGTGAGCTACCAACGGTCTGCCTGGCCGAAGAGATCACCACGCCGGGCGAAGGGCAGGTGCGCGCGCTCATCACCATCGCCGGCAATCCCGCGCTCAGCGCCCCCAACGCCGACGAGCTACGCGCCGCGCTCGGCCAGCTCGATTTCATGGTCAGCATTGACTCCTATCTGAATGAGACGACGCGCCATGCTCATGTCATCCTGCCGCCGCCGTCGCCGCTGGAACGCTCGCACTATGACCTGGCGTTCTATCAGCTTTCGATACGCAACATCGCCCATTACTCGTTCCCGGTCTTCCCGCGTGCGCAGGAGAGCATGGACGAGTGGCAGGTGTTGCTGCGGCTGACGGGCATCATTGCGGGCCAAGGCACGCAGACGCCGATTAGCGCGCTGGATGATCTGGTGATGCAGCAGGTGGTAGAGCGTGAGGTGCGCACCAAAGATTCGCGCGTGGAAGGGCGCAACGCCGCCGAATTGCTGGCGGCGCTGGCCCCGCGTTGTGGGCCCGAACGCCTGCTGGACTTCCTGCTCCGCATCGGCCCTTACGGTGATGCGTTTAGCGCGCGTCCCGATGGGCTGACGCTGGCGCAGCTCGAATCCAGCCCGCACGGCATTGATCTGGGTCCGCTTCAGCCGCGCATTCCGGAGGTGCTGCGGACGCCCACCGGCAAGGTGGAACTGGCGCCACCGGCCATCATCGCCGATGTCGAACGTCTGCGCGCCGCGCTCTCGCGCTCACCTGCGCCGCTGATGCTGATCGGGCGGCGCGAGCTACGCAGCAACAATTCGTGGATGCACAATCTGCATGTGCTGGTGAAGGGTGACGACCCGTGTACGTTGCTGGTGCATCCAGAGGACGCCGCGCGGCTGGGCCTCGCCAATGGCGATCAGGCGCGCATCACCTCGGAGGCTGCCAGCGCAACGGTGCCGGTGCAGGTGACGGACGCCATTATGCCGGGTGTGGTGAGCCTGCCGCATGGTTGGGGCCACGATCAGCCGGGGACGCAGATGCGCATCGCCGCTGAGCATGCCGGCGTCAATCTCAACCGGCTAATTCCCAACGTCGCCGTGGACCCGCTCTCCGGCAACGCCATCCTCAACGCCATTCCAGTCAGCATTGCGCCGCAGGAGTAACAATTTATTCGCCGTCTTCGCGCTTTCGCGCCGGCAAACGGCGGACGGCGGCGGCGGCATCGCGCAGCCAGGCGAGGTACATCGTTTCGCTGCGGATGCCCATATCCAGCGTTAGCCGCGCCAGCGCCAGTTCGCGGTCGTTATCCATAACCTCCGGCGGGAGCGGTATCTGTTCGTAGGCGTGGAGTTGCGCTTCGTGGGCGGCGATTTGTTGCTCTAAAAGATCGAGGATGGTCTCATCGGGCAGTTGGGCGGCGAAAAAGAGTTGCACGAGAAACGGCTCGCGGTGAATCGGCAAAGGTTGCGGCGTGATGAGCCAGCGCGCCAGCTCGGCGCGGCCCGCCTCTGTGATGTGATAGACCTTGCGGTTGGGACGGTCGCGCTGAATCTCTAGCTCACTCTCCACCCAGCCTTGTTCTTCCAGGCGGTCCAGCGTGCGATAGATTTGCGCCTGGTCGGCGGGCCAGAAGTTCGCCACGGAAATATCGAAGCATTGCGTTTTGAGGTCATAGCCGGTCAGCGGTTGCTGCTGCAAAAAGCCCAGGATGGCATGTGAAAGCGACATGTTGCGTGTTCTCCTCTTGACAAAGCGAGTTTCATCTGGCATTATAGTACAGAGTCCTATATAGGACATATCATATATATGTCTTGCCTTATATATGACGCTCTGGGTCCTCACTCCTGGCCTCTCTCCTTGCGAGGAGCGGAGAGTGAGAAGTAGCAAAGGGAGATGTATCATGGCGAAGGTCAACAAGGGGCGGTTCACGGCGGAGATCGAGGGCGAGTTCGTGGTGTTTCTGATTGGCATGACCATCAACAAGCCCTGGAAGATTCACAAGTGGCTGCCGATGTTTCTGGCAATGCCACGTATGCTGCGCGAACTCTCCACCGACCCCGATTCGGGTTTCCTGGGATATATGATGCCGCCGATTCCCACGGTGATCGTGCAATACTGGCGGTCGTTCGAGCATCTGGAAGCCTACGCGCGCAGCAAGGACGGTCAGCACTGGCCGGCGTGGGTGGCGTTCAACAAAAACGTGCGCGCCAGCAGCGGCGACGTTGGCATCTGGCACGAGACGTATCGCGTGCCAGCCGGCGCCTACGAGACGATCTACGGTGGCGCGCCGGCGCTGGGCCTCGGCAAAGCGACCAAACTGGTGCCAGTCTCCGCCCACCGCGAAAGCGCCCGCCAGCGCATCGAGCACCAAGACACTGCCGGGCAGGACGGCGCAGCAGGCAATTCAGCAGAAAGCGCATCGTTGTCGCCGGTTGGCACTGGTGGATAGTAGACCATCAGCCATCAGGTCGCTCTCTCAGCCAGAAATGGCACGGTCATTTTGCGCTTTTGCGTGAAGCATGTACAATAGCACCGTTGCATGATTTCGTGAGCGTATGAGTATACGAGTGGTGGAGAGAGCGGCGCGTGGACGGGTATACGACGGGCGGGATGGCTGACGAGGACGCGCTGGAGGCGCTGAACGATCCGCGTCAGGTGATGATGGAGGTGCTGGGACTGGTGGAGGACCTGCGGTTGGCCTCCAACCGGCTTGGCGACGCCATCGTCGCCGGTGGCCTTAGCGCCCGCGAGTGGCGGTCGCCTGATGCCCGGCTGGCGACGCTCTCAGACCAGTTCCCCGATATCACGGTGGACGACCTGATTACCCGCCTGGCAGAGTTTGCAGGCCTGGGGCCAGACTGGTTGCATGGCGGACGCGCGGAAATCGTTCGCTTCAATGAGGAGGCGGCGATTCTCTATGGCGTGGTGCGCCCGCTGCGGATGGCGGCGCAACGGCTGCGGATGTTGCCGCCGCGCGAACGGAACGAGTGGCCGCTGGAGCGCGCGCTGGGTGATGTGCGCGTGGGCACGCCGCTCGATCAGGTGGTGGCGGCGCTACGAGACCTGGAATCGCTGGCTCCCTACATTGTGCCGTTGACGCCTGAACAATGGAATCCGCCTGTGTCACCACCTGCGCCTTCAATCAAAAACGCTGGTTCGCTTCCGCCGGTCGGTCCGCCTGCCCCAGCATCACCGCCATTGCCAGCATCACCAGCGTCATCCATGTCGCAATCATTTACACGGCTGCGCGACTTCATTCCACAGCAGGAAACGGTGCCGCTCAGCGAGGCGCCGGACAAAACTCCAGCGCAAGCGCCCGCCTCCGCGCTACGGCTGGCAGATATTGGCGCGCAACTGGCCGCATGGTCCAGAGTACATACCCGCCAATTGGCGGTTGGCAAGTGGGTGATCGTGGCGCTGGCGATTGTCACGCTGCTGACGGGGACGCTGCTGCTTTCGATGGCCATCAGAGGTGGCGCGACCACCACCCAAGCGCCACCCTCACACCTCATCGCCACGCCTGCGCATCTCGCGCTCGCCTGCTCCGGCAAAGGCGCAAACCTCACGCTGACGCTACGCAACAGCGGTACGACGGCGCTCAATTGGAGTATCACCGCGCCATCCGGCATCAGCATCGCCACGACGCATGGCACCCTCAAACCAGGCGCGACGGTGACGCTTCAGGTGAAAGTGACCAACGGCAAGGCAGCGCAAGGGACGCTCACCTTCACCTCAAACGATGGCTCGGCAAGCGTCCCCTATACAGTCAAATGCAGTGGCTAGGTTGTTCCATGTGCCTGGGATGGCAGACAGGAATGTCTGCCCCACCAGAAGAGCATCAGTGCATGCTGATACCGCCATCCACGGCGATGGTCTGTCCCGTGATGTAGCCGGCCTCCGGCGAGCAGAGGAAGCCGATGGCCGCCGCCACCTCTTCCGCCGTGCCATAGCGTTTGAGCGGCGTGATGTCCATGTAGTATTTGCGGAACTCCTCAGAGACTGTTGAGGTGAGTTCGGTGGGCACATAGCCTGGCGCGACGGCGTTGACGGTGATGTTGCGGCTGGCGACCTCGCGCGCGGTGGACTTGGTCAGCGCGATCAGCCCAGCTTTGGAGGCCGAATAATTGGCCTGGCCCACCTGCCCCATGATGCCGGAGATCGAGGAGACGTTGACGATGCGACCCCAGCGCGCGCGCAGCATGGTGCGTAGCGCGGCGCGGGTGCAGAGGAACGCTGAGGTGAGGTTGGTGCGCACAACCTGCTCGAACTCTTCGAGCTTCAGTTGCAGGATCAGGCGGTCGCGTGTGGTACCAGCATTGTTCACCAGAATATGCACGCCGCCGAACTGGCTCTCCACTTCTTTGAAGAGCCGCTGCACATCTTCCTCAACGCTGACATCCGCCTGAATCGCGGTGGCGCGGCGGCTCAATGCCTCGATGGCGGCGCGGGTCTCGGCGGCGCCGCTTTCGTCGCTGCGATAGTTCACGACGATATCGGCGCCCATCCGCGCCAGCCGCAGCGCCGTCGCCTGCCCGATACCACGGCTGCTGCCCGTCACGACGGCGACACGCCCCGCTAGCGGCAAGCCGCCGGTGGTGGTTGTTATGCTTTCAGTCTGCTGCTCATCTGCCATGATCGTCTCCTCGCCTGATGAGTGGATGGATGTAAGGATCGATGTATGATGGCCGCGCGCTGCCTGTCATCGAACACGCGCCGCGCTTCTTTTTGCGAGTCCACTGTACATTATCCGGCGCGATCAGTCCAGCTTATCCAGTGCACGAGATTCATCCAGATGGAGGTTCTTGAGGAACGCGATGACGCCGGGGGCGAGGTCTGGCCGGCGCAGCGCGAAGGCAAGCGAGGTCGTCAGGTAGCTGACCGGATCGCCGGTGTCATAGCGGGTGCCCTCGAACTCGTGGGCGAAGACTTGCTGGCGTTCGAGCAGCGCGCAGATGCCGTCGGTCAACTGTATCTCGCCACCGCTGCCCGGCTCTGTCCGCTCCAGCGCGTCGAAGATATCCGGCGTCAGCACATAGCGACCGATGACCGCGAGGTCGGAGGGCGCTGCTTCGGGCTTGGGTTTTTCGATGAGGTCACGGATGCGATGTGTGCGGGGCGTGATGCTCTTGCCCAGCGCAACGTTGCCATAGAGCGAGATTTGTTCATGGGGCACGCGCATCGCGGCGACGACACAGCCACCGTAGGTTTCATGCACATCCATGAGTTGGCGCAGACAGGGGCGCTCATCGTTGACGACCAGATCATCGCCCAGCAGCACACCGAATGGCTCGTCGCCAACCAGGTCCTTCGCCATCAGGATGGCGTGGCCGAGTCCGCGTGGCGTGGGCTGGCGCGTGAAGCTGAGTTGCACCATGCTCTCGATGCGCTCCAGCATCTCCAGCTTCTTGTGATCGCCTTTACGTTCCAGCGCCGCGCGTAGCTCTGGTGTCTCATCGAAATGATCTTCGATGGCGCGTTTGGTGCGGCTGGTAACAATGATGATATGTTCGATGCCAGAGGCGACAGCTTCCTCAATGATATATTGGATCGTCGGCTTATCCGCCAGCGGCAACATTTCTTTCGGGATGGCTTTGGTTGCTGGCAGCACCCGTGTTCCCAGGCCCGCCGCAGGAATGACAGCCTTGCGTATTTTCATTGGATAGTTCCTCTTATATGAACAGCCGCGAGTAGCCGCACGAATGCTCGCGCCGCAACACAACACCACCGACTATACGTCATAGCAGAACGTGCGCCAAAGGGCGCCAAAAGATACTGTACGTAGGCTTTTGCCGTTGTGTCAAGCGACGGCAAAACCGGCACATGATGGGTCTCTGGTTGGCCAATGATTATGGCAACGCCTGAATCAGCCGTTCGATATCGGCGGGAATGTTGTAGAAATGCGGCGCGACACGAATCAGGCCGTTGCGCGGCGAAACGACGACCTGCCGTTCCGCAAGCTGATGGGTCAGTTCATGGACATCCACTGCCTCGCTGGTTTCGCTGGCCTGGCTACTCTGGCTGGACCCACGACGCGGGCGGAAACAGACGATACCCGAACGCTCCTGTGGTCCATCCGGGCTGATGACCTCGTGACCCTCCGCCGTCAGCCGTTCGCGTGTCAGGTCTGCCAGCGCCAGCACCCGCGCCTCCACCTCCGCCATATCTGCCGCCGCAAAGACGGCGAGCGCCGCGCTCAATCCGGCAATGCCCATCATGTTGTTGCTACCGCCTTCCAGCCGCGCGGCGTCCGGTCGTAGCGGCTGCGCATAGTTGAAGAGATCGAACGGCACTGGCACACTGAGCCAGCTCCGTTGCGTCGTGATTTTGAGGAAATCGAGCAGTTGCGGACGGATATAGAGCAAGCCGAGATTAGCCGGCCCTAGCAGCCATTTTACTGTGCCCGTCGCCAGGAAGTCTATGCCAGTGGCGGCGACATCCAGTTGCAGCGCGCCCAACCCCTGGATGCCATCCACGCAGAAGAGCGCGCCAGCGGCGTGCGCCAGCCGCGCCGCCTCCGCCAGATCGTTGCGATAGCCGGTGCCGAACTCGACGAAGCTCAGGCTGACGAGCCGCGTATGCTCATCTATCGTTGCCGCGATGTCCGCCGGCAGGATGCGCCCGTTGCGCGCGGGCACGAAGCGCACCTCGACGCCGCGCGAGCGCAAATTGAGCCAGGGATAGACGTTGGTGGGGAACTCTGTCTCTGCAGTGACAACGGTATCGCCCCGGCCAAGATGCAGTCCACTGGCGATGATGTTGAGTCCGTCGCTGACGTTCTTGGTGAAGGCAATCTCTTTGCTGTCTGCGCCGATCAGCGCGGCGAACTGTGCGCGCACCTTGTCCACGATGGGGAAGAATGCCTCGAAGGCCAGCGATCCGGCTTCGCTCTGACTGTGGATGAAGCGCTGTATGGCGCGTTCGACGGGCAGCGAGATGCTGCCGGTTGCGGCGTGATTGAGGTAGGCATAGCGTTTCGTGACGGGATAGAGCGCGTTGCGTAGCGCCTCATCGTCCAATTCCGCGACCTCGGCGGCGATATCGCTGTCAACAGCAGCGATGCGGCGGAGCATCGGCGCGAGCGCGGGCATATCGCCGGTATCAAAGTTCGTGCTATTGGTGGTCTGCGATGAAACTGCCATGTTTCTATCCCTCTCTGGACAACGCTGTCTGTTATGGCTGGCGAGCATTGATCTGATGTGCGTATGATACTGGTCATACTCGCCAGCATATGCAGCATATCGCCTGTGCGGGCGACTGGTCAATCTCTGGACATGTTGGGGCGCTCTGGTATACTGGGCTGGTATATTGGGAATGTATCCAGGGCGTAGCCAGGAGGCCGCTACGTGGCCAAAGAGCGGGCATGCTGCACGCCTACGCGAAACCCTTTTCTGCTCTGCGTTGTTCCTTTCAAGTTGATCTATTGCATTCGCAGTAATCTTCTGTTGAGGAGGAAGTACAGTGCAATCGAGAGGTCAGGGTCTGGTCGAGTATGCGCTGATTATTGCGCTCGTCGCCGTTGTCGTCATTGGCACGCTGATTCTGCTGGGGCCGCAGATTGCGAACATTTTCCAGGGCATAAGTAACGCATTGTAGCTGGCATCGTTGGCATCGTTGACATCGTTGACATCGTTGGCATCGTCTTTGCAAAGAATGCCCTTCCCACTCATATAGAGGAAGGGCGTTTTTCGTGTCGCTGCGGTAGGATATATCACGAGTGGCAACGCTCGACACTGGCACGGCAGGTGCTATCCACGTCTTGCACTAATTACTCTGCGGAAATCGTCAGAATAGCGAGAAGGTCGAGACGTTTCTAAAGACGCGATTGTAACATCCGACCATCACCATCCGTACATCGGGGAAACCGCGAAAGGATAGGACCAACATGCAACGAGTCAAAGATCTGCGCGAACGCTTCAGCACGCAGAGCCAGTGGATACAGATCGGGTTGCTCACCGCCAGCATCCTGACACCGCTGGTCAACCGCTGGAATGAGTTGCGCGCAATGGAGCGGGCGCGGGCGCTGCGCGAAGACGCGGAAGAACGGCTCAAGAGTCTCCGCGAATCGCCGCCCTGGAATCGTCGCGCCGTTCAGCAGCAGGTAGAAGAGGTCATCGAGCAGATTGATGAGCACCTGCCGAAGCGCCGGTCTGCGCCGCGTTCCAGCACGATTATCTGGATGGTCGGCGTCGGGGTCGGTGTGGTTGCCGCTGGCGCCGGCACCTATCTGCTGCTGAAGCGACGCCTGGAAGCCGCTAAAGAGAGCGAAGAGCCGTTTGTGCCGTTGCCCTTCCGCCGGCCAGCAGCGACCACAGCGCCACACCCGCTGGCTGCGCGTGAGGATGCCGGCGAGGCGTCGCCCCTGCCGAATGCCACCGCAGGTAGCGTAGCGCGACCAGAGACCCGCGAGAGGCCAGCGCCAATAGCGCCTGATGTGGCGGATAGGGGCAACGTTGCTACGGATACGGCGAACGCGACGGATGAGCAACCGCCGTCCGGTGTGACGGATGCCGAGGATGCCGCGTTCATCGGCAATATCCGCACGATGGCCTATCACCTGCCGGATGACGATCAGTTGCCAGCGGAAGAGAACCGCATCTATTTCGCCAGCGAAGCAGAGGCCCAGGCTGCCGGATATCATCGCGTGCATGAGGAGATCGGCGCGACTGAGAACAGTGCCGCCGAGTGAGCAGATGATGGCTGATGGCTGATGGCTGATTGCTGCGAGGCGACGGCGCTGGATTGCCGTACCTCCGGCGACCGGCCTTGACAGAGCAACAAACCTTCCATAGAGTGTAGCACAGGCAATCGCGGGAAATCTGGTTTCCCGGCATGCGGTTTTTGCTGGCGCGCACTGATGGAAGGACGGCTGCATATGCTGCTGGGGCAACGGCTGCAACGGCTGAGGCGTCGTGGGCTAGCCACATTGCTCTGGCTGGGCGTCAACCTCTACCTCATCGCGTCGTTGCTCTTTTTCCTGCGCGGCATCAATGCCTTTGCCGCGACCTCCGCCGTTGGCGGCTCCTCCGGATTATCCTATGCGCTGGGCGGGCAGAATCCGCAGTGGGTGGCAGAGAAGCTGGCGCATCGCATCACGCGGCCAACGCGAGCTGGCGAGACAATTGCTGCGCCCGCCTGCCACTCACCCTGCGCCACCTATCCCGCCGTCTACTCGCTCGATACCAGCGTGGTGCAGGCGACGCTGGAGCCGGGTAGCACCGGCACGGACGCCGCCGGGCATGCCTACTACGATCCTAATATGCCCCGGCTCTGTGGTCCTGGCGCGGCGGCAAACGCGCTCTTTTTCTGGGGTGGCGTAGGCCAGTGGCCCAAACCGACCGCCTGGACCGATGCCGCGAACGGCATCACGACGGCGTGGAGCGACCAGGACAGCCGCGCCAGTATTATGTATCTCGCCTGGAAGACGCAGCCACCTGGCTGGCCGCATGCTGGCATGATGGACGATCACCACCTGAGCAGCGGTGTGACGCTCTACAACATGCGTGACGCGCTGAACTGGGAAGCCTCGCACGAGAATCAGGACAACTGGAAGGATTATTTCTACACGGTCGTGTGGTGGAACCAGGCGGATCCAGAGATTTTCCACGCTGATGTGCAGGATGATCTTGCCAATGCGCATGTGCCGGTGGTGGCAGAGGTCAACGCGCGACTATTGCCTACGTGGTCGCCGGATGGTCCGGCGGTCAATCACTTCATCACGATTGTCGGCTACGATGACACTGCGCATGTCTATTATTACACGGACACCTGCGGCCATAGCACCGGCTGCGGCTCCACAAGCGACGGCGGTGTCCATCCGATTGCGCAGGGCGTCCTCTGGGCAGCGATTACGGCGGTGCATGTCAACACCAGCAGCGCGTACAATGCTGGTGATGGCGGCTTTGTGTGGTAGGAGAGACCACGCCCGCTAACCCCTTCTTCTCAGCGCAGAAATGCACGCCTGGCTAGGATGTACCATCCTAGCTATATACTGGGGGAATCGTACACAATTGAGTGCATACGCGGTGTTGATTCCGTTGGCTGACGAATTGTTCGGCACAGGCCTCAGCGGGACTCCCTGAAGCCACATCCAGATCAGAGGCAAGAACAGATGCGTTTTGAGCAACAGGTCGCAGTGGTCACTGGCGCCGCCTCGGGCATTGGTCGCGCACTGGTTCAACGCTTTGTAGAAGAGGGAGCCGCCGTCGTGGCGGTAGATGTCGTAGAGCCGCCGCTGCAAGCTCTGGTCGCGGAGCTACAGGGGCAGGGAGCAAGGATTACCGCTTGTACCGCCAATGTCGCCCTGGATGCCGATGTTGAACGCATGCTGGCCACGGCGACATCTACCTATGGCCGTTTAGATATCCTCTGCAACAATGCAGGTGTGATGGACATGATGACCCCGGTTGCCGATGTGTCGTTGGAGCTATGGGATCGAGTGCTTTCCATCAATTTGCACGGGCCATTCCTGGCCTGTCGCCGGGCGATTCCGCTCATGCTGGAGCGAGGCGGAGGGAGCATCGTCAATACGGCATCGGAAGCGGCGCTGCGCGGTGGCGCCGCCGGGACTCCTTACACAGTTTCCAAACATGGTCTACTCGGCTTGACCAAGAGCATTGCTTTCTT
This sequence comes from Chloroflexota bacterium, assembly GCA_021323855.1. Lineage (GTDB taxonomy): Bacteria > Chloroflexota > Ktedonobacteria > Ktedonobacterales > JADMIN01 > JAJPKE01. The sequence continues at coordinate 104,678 of JAJPKE010000039.1, forward strand.
CTATGGAGAACGCGGCATTCGCTGCAACGCGGTCTGTCCGGGTGGTGTGGCGACGAACATTGGTCTGGGTGGGGCAACGCCTCATCAGGAGGGCCTCGCCCGCGTGATGGCTGTGATGCAGGCAACGGCTTCCTCACATGTGGCTACGCCAGACGAGATTGCAGCAGCGATTGCATTCCTGGCCTCAAAAGAGGCTGGCAATATCAATGGGGCAATCCTAGCCGTTGACCATGGATGGTCTGCCGCCTGACACCCCTCTACACCTCTAGTTCATGGTTGCCAGGGCAGAGGAAAAGCATTCCTAGCCTTCCCGCTAGGAGCTTTCTAGCCCTGGCTGCCGGCAGGCGGCTGCGGCGGAGGTGGGCCGTAGGGCGAGGATGGGCCACCGTAGGGTGCTTGCGGTGGCTGCGGTGGTTGTTGTGGCTGTATTGGCTGCGATGGACCAAGCATGCCAGGCTGCTGATAGGGTTGGTAGGCCGCCGGTTGATCTGCCGGAGTGGTGGGGCCGATGAAGATGTAGAACAGCATGGTGATGCCGGAGAATATCAGCAGGAAGATGAACCAGACCCATTGCCGCAGTTCCGCCATGCGGATGAGCGCGCCAACCCAGGCGATGAAGGAGAGGATGGCGGCGATGATGTACAGGATGATGGCGATGGCGAAGAGCGCGCCGTTGCCGGGCGTCGTCGTGGTGACACCGTTGGCGTTGGTGGTGGTGGTGCCGCCGGGAATACTGAATGCCGTGAAAATGATCGCCAGAATCACGATGCCGATACTGATGAGATAGAGATTGCGACTCAGCGCCTTGCTCATGTGATGATCCCCCTTTGCTGGCCCAGCTTCAACATGAGATTTCGCCAGAAAGATGTGACAAAAACTCCGTACAAGCCATGTAGGAATAGGGGCATGCACAATCCTTGCCAGGGCTATCGCCTCTTGTCAAAATGAAACTTTTGTTCTATAGTAGAATGAGCCGGTGAGTCCGAGAGCAGACGCCGCGCATCTCCTTCTTGGGGAGTGCGCGGCGTTTTTGTTTGGTCTGCGGACGGGAAGGCCGGGGAGTGAGGAGGTGAGACGATGGCGCGGCGACGCAAAAGCAGAGCGAACAGCGCAGCGCGGCGCACCCGCAAACCACGCACGCCGGATGTGCCGGGGACGGCGCGGGCGCATGTGGGCGAGACGTTCGCGCGCAGCACGAACGAGCGGCTGCCGCAGTCCGGCCCGCACAGCGACGGCGGCGCGATGCCCGTCATAGACCTGAACGGGCAGGTCAGCGGCAATGCGCATCTGGGTCTGCTGGATGTCGTGTTGGAGGTGGTGGGCGCGGAGCATCTGACGCTACGCGAGACGCTTGGCCTCTGGCAGCGCGAACAGGACCGCATCGTCAATCGCGCGTGGCGGCGACCCGGCGGGCTGATGCGTCCCGCTGGTTTGTAGTGGAAGGGAGGTGAGAAGTCTATGGCACGTGGTGGGCTGGCGCTCTGGGCGTATACACCGGCGACGAATGCCTATCCATTGCTGATTGGCGAATATGGCGAGCAGATCGAGGGATTGGAGGTGACGACAGTTGCGCCCGGCGGCTTCGGTGATCTGGCGTGCGTGCTGAAGCTCGGATACCCACACGATGCACGGCTGCCGCGCCCGGAGCTTGGCCTGTTCTCCCGCGTGGTGCTGCGTGACGGGCCGTTCACGGTGTTTAGCGGTGAATGGTCGGACCCGGCGCTGGTGCTGGATGGCGCCGCTGGCGACTATCTGCTGCTCTCGGCGCTTGGTGGTGGGGTGGCGCTGCGCGATGACCCGGATGATAGCAGCTACGCCACTGCAACCACAGCGCAGGGCATCATCGCGGCGGAGTTTGCCAAACGTAGCGCCTTTCTCGCGCTGGACCCAGACCAATCTGCTGTGTTGCCCAATGCGCCAACCAATACCTTTACGCCGGTCTACGACGGCTACACGCTGGAGGAGATTTTGCACGATTTGATGGGCGCGCTCGGTGACTATATCTGGACGGTCTATGACCACCCCAGCAATACCGATCAGGCGGGCTTTCCGACGTGGCAACTGCGCGCGCATCCCCGCGATACCACGACCACTACGTATCTGGCCTATGGCGAGGATATTCTGGGCTGGCGGGTGATGCCATCTGCGCAGCGCGCCTATAACGTCGTGCAGGTGGCGTATGTGGACCCTGTGGCGGGGCCGGGCGTCGTCACGGTGAGCGATCCACGGCTGAATGGCGATGGTTCGCAGGGCAATGCACCGTTTCGGCGGCGCAAGTTGCGGCGGAATCTGGGGCATTTGCCGCTGACGGGGACGCAGGCGACGGCCATCGCAAACGCCTGGCTCGCAACCTATAGCAACCCCACCAACAAAGTGGAGGTGGAGTTGCGCGCCGTGCATGACGCCAATGGCCGGCTGTTGCCGCTGCATCATGTGCGCGCCGACGGCAATCTCTATGTGCCGGAGCTGGCGGTGCGCGGTCAATCGCTGCCGGTCGCTCCCCTCGCTGGCGTCAACCAGTTTTACATCGTCGAAACGTTATACCGGGAGACGGCATCTGGCGATACCCGGCTGGTACTGCAACTCGATAACTATGCAGATCGGGCGGTCGCGCTGCTGGCGCGGCTCCAGATCAGCGATGAGGCGCGGCAACGCCAGCGTGGTGTGTATCGCGCGGTGCAATCGCCAGGGGCGCAGCAGGTGGGCTATTGCTCGATTCGCTCGCCCTCGGTGGCTGCTGGGCAACAGGTGGGCGTGGGGCTGAACTTTGTGCCGGTGCTGTCGCATATACCAACGGGTCTGACCTTCACGACGATTGCCAGCACGAACGTTGGCAGCGGGCCAGGCGTTACCTCTGGCACATTGACGCAATACGGCTGTGAAGTGACGGTGACGGCTGCGGCGACTGGCGCCGTCGTCTGGACCGGCAAATATACGACGCAAGGGGCATGAACTCCCTCTCCTCTGGGAGCGGGGTGCCCGCAGGGCGGAGTGAGGTCTTTCCGCGCTCCCCTCTCCCGCGCACGGGGGAGGGGCTGGGGGTGGGGGATTTATTCTCGAAAAAGGAGCGAACACACCGATGGATGCAATCCTCTTGCCAGGGCAACTCTGGCGTGAATCTGAGTTTGTCTATGATCCCGCGAGCAAACGCTGGCTTACCGGCACCTGCGGCCCTAACGCCTCCGCGATGGCCGAGAGTTGGGCGGAGCAACGCTACATTTCGACGCTCGACGTGTATCATCGCATGCGCGCTGCCGGGCGCTGCGATGCCAATGGCGCGGCAACGCTCGCCTCGTTGGCCGATGATGTGCGCGCGGCGGGCTACACCGTCGAGGTGTTGCCATATCGTGAGCCGATGCCGGAGGCAGATTGGCGCGGCTTCTTTGCGCAGCATGTCGGGCGGCAGGCGGTAGTCTTTGAGACGGCCAACGGGCAGGCGCTGGTAGATAGCATCAGCGGCAAGGGAGAGAATGCGCGCAACCTGCGCTATCATTTTGTTCTGATCGTTGGCTGGCATCCGGGTGGCCATTCGCCGCGCATGAATCGCGATCTGCCGCCGGGCTGGTGGTGCAGCGACGGCGACAATTTCGCGCAGGGCAATGTGTTGCAATTCTATCCCGATGCTGTGCTGGCCGCCGCACGTCCCTGCGCTGCAATGGCCGTCTATGCGCGGGTGCGCATGCCTGCGCCCGATGGCTCTGGCGCGACGGAGGCGGGAGTTCCGCAGGGCTGGCGCGACGATGGCAAAACGTTGACCGCGCCGAATGGGCATCGCGTCGTGCTGGGGTTCCGTGCGCATGTGCTGGCGGCAAAAGACTGGCCGCCGGATGATGTGCCGCTGGAAGAGGAGCGGCATGTCGAGCATATCGAATGGCAGCATCCGGCGCTCGGCGGTGGGTCGCGCCAGCTCTTCCTGCGAACTGCGCTCTGCTGGTCGCCAGCGCAGGGCGTGCGTGAGATTCCCCTCGGCGCGGAACTGCTGGCCGTAGAGACAGAACTGGCGACGATGGAGAAACAACTCGCGGCGGCCAATGAGCATGCTGCGGCGCTGCAACGGCAACTGACGGCGCTGCTACAACAGGCGCAACAGTTGCAACATGCCGAAGACCCCGCCGTGGCCGCCATCAAGGCGTTGGCTGTCGCGCTCTCCGCTGACGTGCCTGCGCAGCCAGCAGCGTAAGGTGATGAGTCGTTGTGGTAGGACAGATGGATGGTATGAAAGGAACTGGATTGATTATGCGAAACCTCGTGCAACGCGCACAACGCTACGAATCGCTCACACCCGGTGAGCGTGCGCTACTCAAACTGGCCGAGGGATTGATTTGCAGCGCGGTAATCGCGGCGCTGCCCGTAATCGCTCAGGCGCTCGGCCAGGGCAGTGTTCACTGGGGCGATGCGCTGCATACGGCGCTGGCGGCGGCCTCCGTCGCGGTATTGCTGGCGCTCAGCAAATACGCGAAGGCGCACGGCGATCCGGCGCCTGCCTCATCCATGCCTGTTGCTTTGCCCGCACCAGTATCACCAGTATCACCAGTATCACCAGTGTCACCGGCGTCTCTGGTGGCGGAGGGACTCAGCGATCTGGCGGGTGACGGCACGAATAGTGGCGGCGAAAGCAGGTGATGGCAGGTGATGACAGGTGATGGCTCATTGCAGCAGGTTGTACAATGAGGGCACGCGGATCGAGTAACACCTGAGCCATCCGCGTCGAAAGGTGGCAATGCAATGGGTAATGTCATCTTTGTGCTGGCGGTCGTTGCATTCTGGTTGTTCGTCTTCTTGCTGATGATGGTCCTCATCCGCATGGCGGCAGGCGCTCATGATGATGAGCAGACCGCATGTGATGTTCCAGAGGACTATTACAACCGGAAAGACAACTCCGCCGCGCTGACCTGACCAGACCACGCACACCGGCGCTGACCGTTGCAGCGCGTCCCTCGTAGGTGGTTTTCGTGGGAATTGCCGGGAGATTGCGGCAAGTACAAGCAGCAGCCTGGAGCAGGTGGGTTTCACCCAGGCGAATCGTATGGTAGAAGCGGCAGGCGCGTCACTGCCGCTCATTTTTTTGTCCTCATTCATGCCTTCAACGTCCTGCATGCTCTCAATGTCTTGCGTTTGTATACAAACATCTGTATTATCATTAATGTATACGATTTACACTGATGCCTTCGTCCAGTGAGGAGCCTATCGCCATGCAGCCAGAAGAGCTAGATCGGCCAGAACAGCCGGAGTCAATAGCGCCAACAGAGCAAGAAGCGGCAGAAACACCAGGAACGCCGGAAACGCCGGAAACGCTTGTGTCAGCCACCACCACAACGCGCTTTGACAAGTTCACGCAGCACGCCCGCAAGGCGCTAGCCCTGGCGCAGCGTGTTGCCCGGCAGATGCGCAGCAACGACATTCGCTCAGAGCATCTGCTGTTGGGCCTGGTGGGCGTGAAAGAGAGTACGGCGGCGCGGGCGCTCGCCAGTATTGGCCTGGATGTGGCGAGCCTTCAGTTTGAACTGGCGATGCGTGGCATGCGTGATATGGGCAGACGCAAGCGTGGCGAGCGGGTACAGGCCGGCCAGAAAGAAACGAAAGAAACGAAAGAAACGAAAGAAACGAAAGAGCCAGTAGGTTTGACCGGCGAGAGCAAGCGCATCATCGAGCGCAGCGTGGCGCTGGCGCAGGAGGCTGGGCAACCCAGGGTCAGCACCGAACATCTGCTGCTGGCGCTGCTCGACGAGCCGGAGTGTGCCGCCGCCGCCCTCTTGCGCAGCCTGCATTACTTGCCTGAGATTGTGCGTGCAGCGGTGGCGCAGGCGTTGAGGCAACGCGGCGCTGGCGAATCCACCACCGCCACTGATCCCTCGATAGTTGCGCCGGGCAGCGGAGCGAAAAATAATGTTGTCACCTGCCGCCTGGATGACCAGACGCTGGCGGCGGTGGATTTGCTGGTCGAGGTGGGCATTCGTTCCTCGCGCAGCGATGCCGTCGCCTGGCTCATCTCCACCGGCTTGCAGGCGCACCGCGACCTCTTCGCGCGGCTGCAATCCACCGCCGAGACGATTCGCCAGTTGCGCGCTGATTTTCTGGACGCCGAACGTAATAATTATGCGGTAAACCAGAAGAGCCAGGCGCCATTTTCGACAACATAATACGATAGCAGCGTTTGCGTGCTTTGCCTGCCGTTATGCTCTATCTTCACCGTCTGTTGCACCGCGCAATACGCCTGGCCTTCCGGCGTAAACTGGACGACAGGCGCCGTCAGCGGCGCAGAAATAGCCGTGATTTTGCCCACTGACACCACCTGCCGGTTGAGCAACGCCGCAAACGCTGCCGGTGAATATTGCGCCGTCACCTGGCGCGACGTGAGCTGATACACTGCCGTCCAGTTGGCGACGCTGCCATCCTGCTCCGCCGCCAGGATCGCGTTGTCATGCTGCGCGATGCTTGGCCCCAGCAGCGCCGCCAGGTCTGTGCAACTGGTGAGCGTGCAACCGGCGGCCATCTGATACGTGGTCACGCCTGCACCTTGCTGTCCAGCGCAGACGCTGGCGATTCCCTGCTGGTCCCTGGCGCTGGCATAGGAGAGCAGCGCGAAGGCGGCCAGCCCATCCGCGCTGATATGCGCGACGAAGGTATAGATGATGGGCTGCGGTGTGTCTGATTGCAGGATTCCCTGGCGGCAACGTGGTAACGCCACCGCCGGCGCAGTTCCCTGGGGCAGCCCTTGCGCAAATGTGCCGTCCGCCAGCGGAAAGACGGGCAAATTGCCGGCGAGTTGTTCACCCAGCGACGTGGTAAAGGTGAAGGCGTTGGGGAGTCTGCTATTGGCCTGCGGCTGTAACTGAGCGGTATACGCCGTGTTGTCAGCCGTATCGAGCCAGCGCCCGGTGGCTGGAACATCGCTGGCTTGATGAACCGCTACAATGAGGTGCTGGTGTCGTTGTGCCTGGGTGTGCTGGGCGCCTGCGAAACCGGCAAAGACCCCAGCCGCGATCAGCAACGCCAGCGATACGCCAGCCAATCCTGCAATGCGTCGCCAGCCGGTATGTCGCCTGCTGAAAATGCTAACCGTTCCAAAAATACGTGTCCATTGCGAAGATCTCAGTTGTTGCCGGCGTCGTCTGTGCTGCATAATGCGCCCCCTGTCGTGCCACGCTCCCGCCTGATTTGCGCATGCGCGTATGTGAGTAGGTGCGTTTAGGTGAGCTATTCCAGCCCATCGGCATGCACGATAATCAGATATATCTCGTTCGACATGTCAGTAGTGGGGCCGCCCGCCAGCCCTGTGATATCTTTCACCTGGATAGGACTACCAGGGTCCTGTGTGCCCGGCTGTGAGACGTTGAGATGCTGCACCGGCGAATTGAGCATCGTCTGTACGCTAGAAACGGCGTCGGGCGCGCTGAGCAGCGGGGCCAGCCCATTCATGTTGATGATGATCTGGTCAGTCAGCGCCCAGGCGTGGTAGCGCCCGCTGGGGTCCTGGTGATAACCGTTTGCCAGCGGCGGGCAGCCGTCACAGAGCGCCGCGCCGCCCCAGAGCGGGATTGCCGTAGCGGCGTCCGCCTGCGCCAGCATCACCAGGTCGCCCAGCGCCAGGAAGGTTTTTGCCGGTGTCTTATAGATCAAATAGTTGGTCTCGACGCCAAGCTGAATGTCGCCATAAAAGCTATAGAAATCCGGCCCTGGCAGCGGCTGAACGCTGTTATGCAGGGTGATGTTCTGGCTCTGCGGCGTCAGGTCTTGCTCCGCCGCGCCGTTGAGGTCCAGCCCAAGCTGATCTTTGAGTTTTGCGTAGATGCTGCTTTCGATGAGCGGCAGCACCGTCGTGAAGGGCGAGTTTGCCAGGGATGGTATGCCGTCGCCGGAGAGCGTCGCCGGGTCCAGCCCGCGTTTGGCCGTCAGCAGCCAGGACCCTTCCTGCGCGCCGTTCAGGATGAAGACGTGATCTATCAGGCTGGTGGCCTGCGCACACGCCGCTTCGTCATCGCTCGCCTGTTGATCTGTGGAGGTAATCGCCCTGGAATTGAGGCATCCGGCGAGCATCGTCCGCATGATCGCGCCGCCCATGCTATAGCCGATCAGCGTCACTTTTTTATTGGCGAAGTGCTGGCTGAGATGCAGGATCACCTGCGCCAGCGCCACGGCATTGGCGTCAATCGAACTCTGGCTGACGCAATCGGCGCTGGAACTGCATTGTGGCGACTCAGCGGAGGAGCAGCCGCTAGGGGTATGCGTCCACGCGGTATCGTCCACATAGCAGAACGCCTGCATGGCGCTGGCGTCGTAGGTGGTGGTCAGCGCGCCGATCAGGCCGGTCCAGGTTTGTTCGCTGGAGTCGCTGCTCTGGTCGCCGTCTGGCGTGCCGTTCAGTTCATGGGCGAAGTCCGTGGCGTCCTCGCGGATGCCATGCACCCAGACGATGGGATGGATGCTGTGTCCGGTGGAAATCCAGTGGATGACGGCGCTTTTCTGCCGGGCGGTATTGGCCCCACCGGCGCTGAGCGTAACGCTGACGGTATCGGTGCCGAGATGTCCGCCCTGGTAGGTATACTGCGCGTTGCCGTTGCTATCGGTGGTGACGGTGGCGCTGGCGGTGTTGGCGCCTTTGATGGTAATAGCCAACTGGCTGTTAGTCAGCGGATGACCGTTCTTGTCGAGCGCATGCAACTGAAGGTTGGCGTTGCCATGCTGCGCCACGAAAGCGCCGCTGCCACAGGCAGCCTCCGGAAAGTCACCGGCGCGTGCGCTATCTATCGCGCAGATGCTAATGCTGGCGCCAGGCGGCGTGGTAGCCGGATTACAGCAGGCGAACATGATACCGAACACGAGGAAATTGATGATGAGTATGATAGGAAGACGAAGCCGATGGCGCGGTGCTGTGTCCATCGCTGGCGCTCCTTTCCTCGCGTTGGGATGGCGGCCTTCTCACTGGAGGCCGCACCTGCCCTGGCGGAGAATATGCAGCGAGTATAGCCTGCGCCTGCCATGTACACAATTCTGTAGCTCACAGCTTTTGCGTGAGCGACGACATACTGAGCTTTGCTTTGCTGGCCCATCATTCCATCACGCGCTACCCGCCGGCCATCCGCCGCTTGCGCTCCATCAGTGTTTGCATATATCGGTCGCCCCAGTCCCGCATCTGCACCAGGATCGGTTCCAGGCTTTTGCCGAACTCGGTGAGCGAATATTCGACTCTGGGGGGCACTTCGCGATAGACATGGCGATGCACGATGCCGTCTTCCTCCAACTCGCGCAGTTGCAGCGTCAGCATGCGTTGCGTGACATCGGGGAGCATGCGCCGCAGTTCGCCAAAGCGTTTTTTGCCGTCGAGCAGGTGAAAGAGAATCACGCTTTTCCACTTGCCGCCAATGATATCCACTGTCGCCTCGACGGGGCAGTGATAGTTGACTTGCAGCCGTTCAGGGCCAAGTTTTTTCATGCGCCTATTCCTCGTTCCCCCCACTATGCCTCATTAGTATCTTTTTTGATACTATATCACAAAAATGTGCGTACTTGCAGAATTGGACGGCAGCGGGTACAGTCTTTCACCAGGGGACCACAGGCGGTCTCCATGATTCACGAGATGTTCGAGATGTGCGATGACACGACAAGGAGTTACAAAATTCGTATGGCGACGATGAAAGCGGTGCAGATCCATACGTTTGGCGATGTGGATGTGCTGAAGTATGAGGAGACCGAGCGACCGGAGCCACAGGCTGGCGAGGTGCTGGTGCGGGTGCGCGCCGCTGGCGTCAATCCGGTGGATTATGTCTCGCGCCAACGTGCAATACCAATCACTACCGGCGCAGCAGGGGTCAGCTTGCCGTACATCCTGGGCTGGGATATCTCCGGCGAGGTGGTGGCCCTGGGCGCAGGCGTGACGGAATTTGCCGTTGGTGATGCGGTCTACGGCATGCCGCGTTTCCCTGGCGAGGCCAAAGCCTATAGCGAGTATACGACGGCGCCGGTGGCCGACCTCGCGCGCAAGCCGCAGCGCCTGAGTTACGAGGAGGCTGCCGCCGTGCCGCTGGCCGCACTGACCTCCTGGCAGGCGCTCTTCGATACGGCGCATTTGCAAGCAGGGCAGACGGTATTCATTGCTGGTGGCGCTGGTGGCACGGGTCATTTTGCCATCCAGCTTGCCAAGTGGAAGGGCGCGAAGGTCATCACCACCACCTCGGCGCGCAATATCGAGTTTGTGCGCAGCCTGGGGGCTGATGTCGTCGTTGACTACACTCAGCAGGCGGTTGAAGATGTGGTGAAGGATGCCGATGTGGTGTTAGATACGGTTGGCGGCGAGAATCTGCGGCAGGCGTTCAAGGTCGTCAAACCTGGCGGTACGGTGGTGTTGCTCCCCGGCCACAAGGGGATGAGGGAGCTTGGCGAAGAACTCGCCGCTAGGCAAGGCGTGACATTCGCGTTGATCCTGGTCCATCCGGACGGCAAGGAGCTGGCGGAGATGGCGCAACTGTTCGACGCCGGCAAGCTCACTGTGCATGTTGACGCCACCTTCCCGCTTCAGGAGGCCGCCCAGGCGCATAAACTGAGCGAGAGCGGCCATGTGCGCGGCAAAGTGGTGCTGACGGTGGCATAGCCGCACAAGCTATTTGAGCCAGCCATCGTATCTACACTGGTTCATTCATGCAGTGGCAGCCCCTTGACGATGGTATCCACCTGCTTGCGTCCGGCGCGGAGCGCCAGCCCGGCAAGGTGTAGATCGTCGCTCGCAAAAAGGCGCACGGCGGCGCGGTTGGCGTTGTCGTGCGCCGTCACGAAGAGTTCCTCGGTGAAGATAGCGATGGGTAGCTCGCGACTGCGGGCTCGTTCATAGGCGGCGCGCAACTGTTCGGCAGTGGCGGAGAAGACGAGAACCGGCTGGCGGAACATCGGCAGATAGCGCACGCCGGTGGCATCCTCATATGGTTCGCCGGTCACGTCTTCAACCGTCGCGGCGATACCACTGGTGAGGAACGCCGTCATATTCAACTGCTGCCACATCGGCAGGTCGTTGCGCACGATAATCGCAATCTTGGTGTCGAAGCGCACCGGCGTTCTATCCAGCCGGTCCAGGATGTCAATCGTCTCCGTTGCCTGTGCGGTTTCTGTGGTTTCTATTGTGTTCATCGCCATAACCTCGTGTTATCGCCATCAACAATCGCCCGGCTTGGGAATCGCTGCGGGCTGAGATGCCTATGGAATGAGGATACTGTGGGTGGATGAACACGGTCTATCAAAATCTTGCGCTTCAGGAGTTGACCTTCAGCAATTGATTCACCAGCGCCACATTTGCCTCTTGCAGAGTGGTGACGAGGCGGTCGGCGCGTTCGAGGCCAGGGGCATCTGCGATGCCAGCGCGGCGCACTGCCAGGCAGCGCATGCCGCCAGCGTGGGCCGCCTCGATGCCCGCCACGGCGTCTTCGATCACCAGGCAATGCGCGGGAGCGACGCCAATGCTGGCGGCGGCGGCCAGAAAAATATCGGGCGCGGGCTTGCCATGAGCCACGCTCTCGCCGGAGACCGTGCCTTCCAGGTAGCGCCCAATGTCTAGCAGCCGGACAATCAGTTCGATGTTCTTCTCCGGCGCAGAGGAGCCGAGCGCCTGGCGATATCCGGCGGCATGTAGCGCCGCCATCAGCTCCACCGCGCCAGGGAGCGGCGCTGCCTCCACCGCCAGCAATGCGCGATAGATCTCCTCTTTGCGGTCCGCCAGCGCGGCGAGGCGTGCGGCTGGACCTGTCACGCCAAACATGCGCGGGATGACATCGGCGTTGCGCATGCCAAAATATGCCCAGAAACTCTCATCGCTATAGGGGAAACCGTTCTCCGCCGCCAATTCCTGCCAGGAGCGCCGGTGCTGCTCCGCGCTATCTATCAAAACGCCATCTACATCCCACAGCACCCCATAGTGCTGCCGTTCGCTCTGTTGTGTCATGCGTATGTATCCTAATCTATCCCATCAAGCCTATCGTGTGATCTCTCTCACTATAGCGCCACACCAGCCAATGGTGATAGAGGGCGCCATCTTCTGGTGGAATAGACAGGAGTGTCCGCTCCACCATCTCCGCCGCAATTCAACTGGGATGCAACCGGGATTCGATCAGGCATGCATAGTACGATCCTCAATGCTATCTTTGCCAGGTATGCCAATAGTCATACGTGTGTGATTGCGGCGCGCAGTCGTTCGCTTTGGCTTGCAAGTAGCAGACTGGAGTGAAAAAGCAGGGCTGGCAGAGCAAAGTCCTAGCAAAGCCAGAACAAAGCTGTTGCATCCGATATGCCGGTTTTTCACTTATGTTTGGCAGATCAGATCAGGCAGCGATGATCGGTATGCCGTTGCAATGCGCGCAAAGAGCGAACGCAGATTATGCAAAGGCGAACACCAATTCCTTGCATAGTAAAAAAGTACCAATCGGAATGGCATAGTGGGTGCTTTGGCTGGTGGGGCAGGTATAGTTGCAAGCGTGGTGCCGGACTGATACAAATGTTCCAGGCCGTGACGATGATGACGTTGGTATTGGGTGGTGGTCTGGGACGGTTGATTTGGGTCAGGGGCCGGCATAGGGGGGATACGGGATGTTGTGTAGGGGTGGAATGCGCTGAACGGAAATGAGCGCGTGAGGCCGGAGGAATATCCGCCAGCCAGGTCGGCGGCGGTCCGGCGTGGGGGGTGGAGCGGTTGGTGACCGCGCATCCTGTCCAGTGGAGGTTGTTCGTTTGCTTTCAACACAGATCAATTGGAAGTCTGGTGGGCGGATCGTATCGCTCGCCCTCTTAGGGGGTATGACGCTTAGTGGTGGGGTTTCCTCGGCGACGACTGCGCCTGTTTCTGCTGCGCCACGTGCGCCGGAAACGCAATTGGTCATCACCGGCCCCTGGCTCTGCCGTACATGGTCTGGTGGCGCGGGGAGCGCCGCACCCGGCCTCGCTGCCGCTTCAGGCGCCGTTGACGCCGGTTCTGCCGGCTACATGGCCATAGACGCGCCACAGACGACGCCCGTTACCATCTCCTGGGATGGCAGCCAGGCGGGAAGCGTGCAAGTGGAGACGATGAGCGCCGCAGCGGTTTCGACGGCGGCGGCTCCAACCCTCGTAGGCGGCACCTTCGGCGATACGACGATTCACTGTACGCGCAACTGGCATGTGGATGCGCATGGCAACCTTATCTCCGGAGCGCCAGGCTGGGTGCCGATCCCCGCCGATGCCTGGTCACTGCTGGCCGATGACGTTGGCTCGATCAATGCTTATAACCGGACGCATCGCGCGTTTCATCGTCCCGCGCCGCCGACGAAGCCGAAGCCCAGACCCGTCTATGTGGCGCCGCAAACGCACTCTACCGGCGGAACGGGAAACAACAATGGCGGCGGTGGGTCATATGGCCCGCCCAGCGGACCGTACAGTCCCTGGGCGCCAGTTCCGGGCCACCCCAGCTATGGCATGTCGGACTTTGGTGGCGACCCGTATAGTGGCTACTTCGGCGTCTGCACCTGGTATGCGTGGTATCGCCACCAGGGTGAGCCGCTGATGCGGCTGGGCAACGCCGCCGCCTGGGCCTGGAACGCGCCGCACTTTGGGCTGCGCGTCGGCACGGTGCCGGTGGTCGGCGCCACCGCCGTCTTCCAGCCGGGTGTCGAGGGCGCCGGTGGTGGCGGCCATGTCGGGCATGTGGAGATGGTCCTCGGTGGCGGCTGGTTCGTCATCTCGGAGATGAACTTCGCCTGGAACGGCGGCGGCTGGGGGCGCGTAGACTGGCGCTTCGTCTACGTCACGTCAGGCGTCTCGTTCATCTACTGATCGTCTGATACGCCAACCTATACCTGTATCCCCAACCAGCGAGTGACGATACTCGACAACAAAACAAGTGGCGCTCCCTCACCTCATTGGTTGGGGAGCGCCACTTGTTACAGCGGGATTCAAGGCCGAACGGCAGACAGCTTCACCAGCCGCGCCCGCATGATGAACGCCGCCGCCAGGATGGCGCCCACGCTAATGGCAATCACCAGCACAGAATTGGCCGTCTCGATTGCGCCCAGAGTAGAGAATGGCGCACGAAGTTCAGTCCCAACAATGGCGGCGTCTGACGCAAGAAGCGCGACAATGCCTATGGCCAGGATGATTCCAGCAACCAGGAGGTTGTTTCCGCCAGCGCCATGTCCACGGATAGTTTGCCAGCGCGCATAGAGCAATCCGATGGCAAGGCCGCTGCCAGCGGCAATGAGAACGGGGAGCAGAAACTCGAAGATGACGTATTGAATTGGTTGATTTACCAGCAGCGTATAGGATAGGCGAAAATCTGGCACCAGGAGCGCCTGTATCACAATATACCCTGCCAGCAACACGAACTGCATGATGGCAATGCCAGCCGTCACCTCGATGAGCGCGCGCCACCAGGGCGTTTGTGGCAAACGGAAGATCGCTACCGCAAAGGCGAACGGCAGAAGCGTGGCAACGCCCAGAAGCACATCATTGAAAAGCGCCTGCGCCAGCGATTCATAAAATGAAGACAGCAGCCCCGCCAGCACGAGCATCTGTGGCAGAATGGATACTGCCAGCGCCAGCGCCCCGCTGCTGGCGGCGCGCCCGCCATCAAAAGGATTCGCTTGTCCGGGCTGCCCCGACGCGCCAGTGGAGATGCCGCCAGCTAACCGTTGATTGAAGGCGCGTATTTTCTCATTGACCACCAGCAGCCGGATCACGAACCAGCCAATACCCAGCGCCGAGAGGATCAGGGCAACGGCGATGAGCGGCGTGTAGTCCTGCCCAGCTACAGCAAAAGGCGTTGGCTGGTTGACCTCTCGTATGGTACTGAGCAGCATCACACTGGCAATCAGGCCCCAGGCATAGGTGCCGAGCAGCCAGCCGATGCCAAGTCCAACGGCTCCCGCGTACATCGCGCCGACACCAGGCACGAACCATTCCAGGACAATGGCAACGCCCGCAGATTTCCGGCCCGCTACCGGCATCGCAGGCAAGGCTGGCTGCGCGCTAGGAGCGACCGTCGCCCCGTAATAATTCGCCGCCGGCGCCGGTGTGGGATACCCTGGATAGGCAGGGTACGCTGATGATGGGGGCGATGATGCGGGTGGTGGCGCATAAGGAGATGCTGCGATGGGAGGAGGGGTAGCGTTGGCTGCGCTCGCAGTGCTGACCAGGCTGACCGGACCAGCGGGATTCGTCGCGCTCCCATCGAACGAACGCCCGCAATAGCCGCAGAAGGTCGCATCGGCGGCGGCGCGTGGTTTACCGCAATAAGGGCAGAACTGAAGACTCACGTTTGCCTCTCTCTTCGTAATGCAACAGGTATGCATTGCTGCGGCGGTGTGCCGCTGTTCGCCAGTCGCGGCAGGCAAGCCACCTACCGGCCCGCCAAGTATAACTGAGAGGCCAGAACGTTGGCAAGTCGTTCGGTATCATCCCCTGGTTTCCTGCCCGGCATGTTTTGTGCGCGCACGTCATTCGTCTCTCTCATATCCCGTGTAGGCTGAAGCGTAATGGGATGAGGTGCATGCAAATAAGCGAAGGGAGAACAAGATGCACGCATGAGAACGAGCGCGGCATCAAGCGGACACAAGCATAGACACAAGCACACACCAGGAAACAACAGGAAGGAGCCATTCGATGGCACATCATCCAACACACGTCCCAACACAGCAGCCGCTTCGTAGCACATTGGAAGGCGCGGCTGCCGGAGCAATTGGCACGGCTGCCCTGAACATCGCTACCTATCTGGATATGACCGTTCGCGGCAGACCTTCGAGCGGCGTTCCGGGGCAGGTCGCCGCCAAAATTGCGCATCGCCTCGGCATTGACCTCGGCGCGGGCGCAGAGAGCGGCGACGACGCCGACCAGAAGGCGCAGGCGCGTACAAGCGGCGCGGGCGCTTTGATGGGGTATGCGACCGGGCTTGGCCTCGGTGCCGCCTACGGTCTCCTGCGCTCCTGGAAGGGCACGCTGAAGAGCACGCTCCCAATCCCGCTGGCAGGCGTGGCGCTTGGCGTGGCTGCTATGGCGGCCAGCGATATTCCAGCCACCCTCACCGGCTCGACCCAACCGCAGACCTGGGGCATTTCCGGCTGGCTCTCCGATATCCTGCCGCACCTGATCTATGGCGTCACAACGGCCCTCGCCTACGAAACGCTGACCGGCGAGTGACAAGATTGACAAGATTGAAACATGGGTTTTTCCATTCTCCCGCAGAATGGCGGCAAATCAGGGCTGATTATGACCTATCTCACGGCGATACTCTAGACGTGAGATGATGAACATACATCTCGCTGACACGTCGGGTAGATTGGGTGCGTGCCTTCCTGCGAACCGGCGCAGGGGCCACCCCTGGGGGAGAGACATATGGAGACCTCGCAAGCCTCGCAAACCACATGGAACACCGCATTATGGCGGCAGTTCGGCGCAGCCATAGATATGCTGGAAAACGCCCTGGTGGCCTGCCCAGACTCACTCTGGCAAGCGCGCCTCTGGAACGTCCCCGCCTCATCGGGGTTCCCGCCACAGTTCTCCGAGTTCTGGTATGTCACCTATCATGCGCTCATCTGGCTCGACCTGTATCTTGCCGGTGTTCCGGAGGAGCAATTTGCGCCACCCGCACCTTTTGCCCAGGGAGAGCTGGACTCCGCAGAGACGACGCCCGAACGGCCCTATACTAAAGAAGACCTGCGCGCCTACCTCGTATCGCTGCGCCAGAAGTGCCATACCACGCTGCTCACCCTGACAGACGAGCAGGCGAATCGGACCGTTGAATATCCCTGGTCGGACGGGCAGCCGGTTAGCTTCCTGGAGTTGCAACTCTACAATCTGCGCCATATCCAGGAGCATGCGGCGCAACTGAGTCTCGTTCTGGGCCAACACGACATCCCGAACGAGGCGCTCGACTGGGTTCCAGAGGCCAGGAGTTGAGCCTGGCGGCGCGCTACGAACGATCAAACACATAGAACGAGGAGATGAGAACATGGCTGAAGAGAACTTTACGCTGACGACGTTCTTCACGCAGTGGAAAGCGTATCAGGACCGCCTGGCGGCGGCGCTGGCGCCGCTCACCGCCGAACAACTGGCACTGCGCGCAGCGCCGGACCTGCGCTCCATCGGCGAGAATGCCGCGCACATCATCGGCTGCCGTGTCGGCTGGTTCACCTACACCCTGGGCGAGAGCGCCAGCGCGGAGTTGACCGAGGTGCAATGGGATGCGCCGGATGGGCCAGCTCAATCCGCTGCTGAGTTGGTGCGCGGTCTCAATCAGACCTGGCAGATGATGGCTGATTGCCTGGACACCTGGAGTCCCGCCGACATGCAGCAGACCTTCCCCGACGAGATGGATGGCGAAATTGTGCAGTTGTCACGCGCCTGGATCGTCTGGCATGTGATGGAACATGACCTGCACCACGGCGGCGAAATCTCGCTCATGCTCGGCGCGCACGGCCTCAAATCGGATTTCACGAGCTGATTCGCGTGCTGGGGCAGCAGAAGATGAACCTATAGGTGTGCGCCATCATGCTGCAACACTGGCCACTCTCTATTCGTCTGAGAAAGAGAACAGGTATACTAGAGTGGCGACTAATGGTGAGTGAACGGGAGGGGCGACATGACAGCAGCGCGCAAGACAACAGCGCCAGGACGACCTGTTGCTGGTCGCCCTTCCAGACAAAAGCGGTCCCAACCGCAACTGCTTGCGGCAAGTGCCCAGGCGGAACAGCCGCCACTACCGTTGGCTCAGTTCGCGCTCGACTATCGCTCTGAGGGTATCGGGCAATCACGCATAGTCCATGCAGATTGCTTCGAGTGGCTGGGGTCCATCCCGGAGAGCAGTCTCCACGCTATCATCACCGATCCGCCATATGGGGTGAAAGAATACGACTTCGATCAGATTGAAAAGCGAGCCAATGGCAACGGCGGCATCTGGCGTATTCCACCCTCCTTCGATGGACACATCCGCGCGCCGCTGCCGCGTTTCACTGCGCTGAATGACAAAGAACGCGCAACCCTGCGGCGCTTCTTCGTCGAATGGGCTAGATTAGCAGTGCATGCGCTGCGCCCAGGCGGGCATCTCTTCATCGCCAGTAATGCGTTCCTATCGCAGTTGGTATTTTCGGCGCTGGTCGAAGGTGGGCTAGAGTTTCGCGGGGAACTGATTCGTCTAGTGCGGACGCTACGCGGTGGCGACCGGCCAAAGAACGCCGAGGACGAATTTCCTGACGTGTGTTCGCTGCCGCGCGGTTGCTACGAACCCTGGGGCATCCTGCGCAAACCGCTGCCGCCCAAGATGACGGTGAGCGAGTGTCTGCGTGAATTCCAGACGGGTGGCCTGCGCCGCCGGCCCGATGGCCTGCCGTTCAGCGATGTGCTACTGAGCGAACGAACGCCACGACGCGAGCGCCAGATTGCCAACCATCCGAGCCTGAAGCCGCAATCGTTCCTCCGCCAGATTGTTCATGCCGCGCTACCGCTCGGCCAGGGCATCATCGCTGATCCGTTCATGGGATCCGGCTCAACGGTAGCCGCCGCCGAAGCCATCGGCGCGCAGTGCATCGGCGTTGAGCGTTTCGCGGATTATTACGAGATGAGCCGCGTCGCCATTCCACAGCTTGCCGCGCTGAAATTGCGCTCGGTGCAGCAGGCAAGTGCGGACGAAAGCAATGTGAAGGCAGAAGATTATCAAATCTCAGCATCAACAGAGAATATTCCGAGGCAACTGAATCTGTTGCTTCCCTGGTGATGTCGCTAGATTTTTCACCTCTAGCATAAGGTAGAATCACCTTCCTCATCGTCGTCAGGTATATCAGGCTGTTGCTCGTTCATATCTGCTGCCTTATAAATCCAATTCGCCTCCATTTTGGCGTAGCCTGATTCTGTCACGCTGGCGGTTATCGTTCGGCGGCTCTCAGCAGAACGTCCAGAGAACTTCCAATCGTTTTGCGTCAGCGCCGCTCCCACGACCTTGATAAAGCGGAATGGTCGTGGTTTGACACCTTTCTTCGGATCTGATGGTCTATTGCTGTCGAATACAAATACCATGAGCCAGCTTTCCTCGGCATTGTGCCCTTGCCAGCCTTTCAAATAGCGGGATGCTTTAATTTCGATGCCTTCGTGAGCATATTGCGCGGCGTCTTCTGAGAAATACCCTGCTGGCAGCAAATCAGGATGGCCGTTGTGATACATATTCTTCACCAGACCAGAACAATATTTTGGGATGCTGATGTTCATGAATTCGCTGACGACGCTGCTGAAATTTGCCGGCATGAGAAGCGATTCAAGTCTCACCAGCCCTTTGGTATGAAGTTGCTCATTCACAAATTGAAGAAAAGAGATGTATTCCATCATCGCTTGATAGATATGATCGGTTGTACAGCCATGTGGGATAATGGCCCGTGAATTAAACCCATTGCGACTTACCGGAACTGGAACACACGCCTTTTGCTCTAATAAATCCAATTGCGTATCGCTCATTCGACGCCTCCTCGCCTTTGTGATTGCACAGCCAAGAGTAGCATATCGCTCCCTTCATCTCAACCCATCTTTGCAAAACTTGTGTCCGGTTTTGTCCGCACATGTCCGGAGGTGTCCGTAGCCAGTGATGAAACACATGTTCTATGCTGTCACCGATGATGAACGTGCAACACAGCAGACTTCGGAGGTGAATAGATGGGACGGCCAGCGCAAGGAACGACACAAAAGACGACACATAAAACGACGGAGCGAGTAGCGCAAAGCGAGACTGAGCAGGCGGGCACAACAACTACGGCGAATGGGGCGAATGCGACGAATACCACCGGCGGAGCAACACGACGCCGTGCCAAAGCCGGGCAGTCGCAGCGCCTGCTTCATCTGCCAGCGCAACCGGCGCAATTACAACCAATGCCGCTCCAGCAGCAGCGAACGCCACAGCGGTATCCTCAGCAGCCGCTCGATCTCGGCGGCGCGATGTTTTCGCCGGGTGAGCCGCTGTTGCCGACGCCGGGGTTGGCCGGACCCGACGGCGAGCCGCGCCAGTTCGCCTTTCAGGTGGGCGCGAACATTGGGCTGCGGCCACGCGCCACCGAACAGACCAGCTTCGAGCAGTTGCGCAACCTTGCCGCGCTCTATGACGGCATCCAGCTCTGCGAGCGCGTCTATTTCGATCTGCTGGGGCGGCTGGAACTGCGCGTGGTGCCACGCCGCGATGCGCTGGCTCCCGGCGAGGACGGCAGCGGCGTTCGCTGGCGCGAGGCTGCCCACCGCATCGAAGGGTTTCTCGAAAGTCCGGACCGCACGCAGGATTTGCGTTCATGGCTCGTCGCCTTCGTGCGTGATCTGCTGGAGATAGATGCCGTCGCTATCTACACGCGCCGCACACGCGGCGGTCAGCTCTACGCACTGGAACTCGTTGCCGGCGAGACAATCAAGCCGCTGATAGACGCCGGTGGACGCGCGCCACAGCCGCCGGAGCCAGCCTATCAACAATTTCTCTATGGCGTTCCTGCTGGCTGGTATACGCTGAACGAACTGGATTATCTGCGGGAGACGGCGCGCACCGAGAGCGTCTACGGTCTCTCGCGCGTCGAGCGCATTCTGCTGCGTGTCAATCAGGCGCTCCGCAAGCAGCACTTCGATCTGGCGCGTTTCACCGATGGCACGACGCCGCTGGGCATCATCGCGCCGCCCGCCACGCTCAGTTGGACGCCCGAACAGATCGAAACGTTCGAGCGCGCCTTCAACAGTTTGCTGGCGGGCAACGATGAGATGCGCGTGCGGGCGCGGGCGTTGCCGCCGGGTAGCACCTGGCAGCCGCTGGCTGGGGACGATCCGCTGGTGGAGTTTGACCGCTTTCTCTTGAATGTCACGGTCGCAGCCTTCGGGCTGACGATGGATGAACTGGGATTCACAGACACCAGCAACCGCAGCACCGGCCAGACGCAGGAGAGCGTGGTCTACCGGCGAGCGGTCGCGCCGGTGGCTGCGCTGGCGGCGGGCTATCTGACACGCAAGGTGCGCCAGTGGCTCGATCCACGTTTTACCGTCAGCTTTGGCGGCATCGAGGAGCCGGAAGATTTCGCCGTCCGCGCTGACTCTTTCGCCAAGCTGGTGCCGCTGGGCGTCCTCTCGGCGGCGGAGGCGGCGCGTCTGCTGAATCTACCGCTGACCGGCAAGTGAGGGTGTGAGGACATGGCGGGTGGCATCAGTGGCATCAATGGCATCAATGGCATCAGTGGCATCAGTGGTATCAGTGGTATCAGTGGTATCATGCGTGAAAGAATCGCTGAGATGAACAGGGGAGAACCTGTGCTATGAGTACCACCATCCATCGAGAAGCCGTCGTCGGGCCGGATGGCAAGATCGAGATTACGGCGCCGGAGCTACAGCCGGGGCAGCGCGTCTCGATCACCATTCAGCCCGAACCTGAGCAAGCGCCAGTTGAGCAGAAACGTTCTGCACTCGATATCCTCTCTGAAGCACCTGGACACCAACTTTTCCAGACAGCCGAAGAAGTAGATGCCTACATACGCGAGGAGCGAGACTCATCGGAACGCTGACGGATGAAGGTGCGCGCATTGATGCGCCGGCTTCTGTTCGCCATCCAATTATGACTATACCCATTACAACGGAGCAATAGACGATGACAGATAAGCAAGCGCAAACGAGCACAACGTTTCCCATCACTATCGAAGATATACGTGCGGCGGCGGAGCGATTGGAGAGTCAGGCGCATCGCACGCCAGTGATGCACGGGCGCAGCTTCGATGAGGAGGCTGGCCAGCAGGTGCAGTTCAAGTGCGAACAGTTCCAGCGCGGTGGCGCCTTCAAGTTTCGTGGCGCGTATAATCGCATCGCCACACTGCCAGCAGAGCAACGCGAACACGGCGTCATCGCCTTCTCCTCTGGCAATCATGCGCAGGCGGTGGCGCTCGTCGCCAAACTTTTCGGCATTCCAGCGGTGATCTGCATGCCCACCGACGCGCCAGCCGTAAAGGTGGCCGGCACACGCGGCTACGGCGCGGAGATCGTCTTCTATGACCGCATGACGGAGAATCGCGAGGAACTGGCGGCGCGGCTCTCGGCGGAGCGCGGGTTGACGCTGGTGCCGCCGTATAACGATCCGATGATTATGGCTGGCGCGGGCACCGTCGCGCTGGAGCTACTGGAAGAGGCGCCGGAGCTTGATGTGATTGCTGCGCCCACCGGCGGCGGTGGATTGCTCGCTGGCAGTAGCATCGCCGCTCGCGCACTGCGCCCAAATATCAGTGTTATTGGCGTCCAAACGGAAGCTGCAAACCATGCGTATCTCTCCAAGCAGCACGATGAGCGCGTGCAGATTGCGCCGCCGGATACACTGGCGGACGGCATCCGCACGGCGCAGCTTGGCACGCTCACCTGGCCGGTGATCCGCGAGAACGTAGATGACATCGTGCTGGTGAGCGAGGATGAGGTGCGCGCGGCGATGCGCTTCCTGCTGCTGCGGCTGAAGCTGGTGGTCGAGCCGACCGGCGCAGTGACGGCGGCGGCGGCGCTCTCTGGCAAGCTGCGCCGCTACGGTTCGCGCGCTGGTGTCATCCTCTCCGGCGGCAACGTCGCGCCGGAGGTGCTGCGCGCTGTGCTGGCTGAAGAATAATCCTGACCCCCGGCCCCTCTCCCCGCAGGGAGAGGGGTGCCCGAAAGGCGGGGTGAGGTCTATCGCCGCAGCCGCAGCACCGCGCCGATGTGCCCGCACACACTGCCCTGCGGCAGCGTGCCGCCACATGCGCAACTGATCTGGTCGGGATAATGCCGCCGGATGCGCACCATCCACTTGCTCCCCGGCGCATAGTTCGCCGTATTTGCGGTATCTGAGATGCCAGCCACACCCTGCACGCCCTGCACGCCCTGCACGACGGCGATATAGAGATGATCGCCACTGGCGGCGGGCGCGCGCCGCCGGTCTATCTCTGCCGCCACCACTCCATAGCGGTCCGCCAACCGGATTGCCTCTGCCGCTGTGGGATGTTCTGCTGTGCCGGCATTGCGCCATTCAGTGGGGAATGGCGCTTGCGCAGATAACCAATCTGACGTTTGTGGCGGTTGCTTTTGCTGATCTACTTGCGCTTGTTGTAGCTGCTGTAGCTGTTGTAGCTGCTGGGCAAGTTGCGCTTCCTTCCAGGTGGCGCGGCCCGCCATCCAACGCCAGGTGACGGCCTGCGCCTGCGCCTGTATACGTTGCTGGGTGCGTTGCTGCGCCAGTTCAGCGGCGGAGAGCGCGTTTGCTGGCTTGCGGCGCAACAGGTGAAGGAGATGCGCCAGGAAACGATGTGGCTGGCCGGGCTGTTGAGAATGGGCTGTTCGCATATGGATAGCGCCTCTGAGCCTTTCCCTGCGCCATCCGTCATACCAGGACGCTATTTCCGCCAGTCCCCACTAGGTTCACCGCTCATGCCGCCTGAGTATGGTTATTGTTTGCCCTCCTGGGGCTGTTGCGGCGGCGCGGACACATACCGTATCATGGGAATCTGGTTGGATTGCGGACTCGTGTAAAAAGGATAGCGCAGTCTAACGGCCCTCCGCTGGTTATACATCGGAGGGCCATTCTTTTTTTCGTTCGGGGAGAGACCGTTGCCTCTCTTGCAAACGAGCGTACCATACAGACGCCTCGCCTGTCAACCGCCCGGTCGTAGTGAGAGTAACATCCGGGTCATTGCAGGACCGGCGGTACAATGAAGGCGGGGCGCATCCCAGCAGAGTCAGTAGAGCCAGAACTGGCACATAATGTGCGCTTCTCAGATGAGGTGCGCGCCCGCATGTGCTCTACCACCGCCACCACCGCCACCACTGGCAGTGTCAAGAGGCACGAATGATGCGGTTCAGCGCAGAGGAGGAGAGCCAGAAGGAGGCCACACAATGATTATGATGCTATGGCGACAAGAGTACCCCAGCGAGCGATTCGCTCCACGAGTAGATGCGCAGCCGGAGCAGCCGGAGCAGGTCATTGACCCCACGCCCAACCCTGATACGATGCCTGAACCAGGCCATATTCCGCAGCCGGAGCGCATTCCCGCGCCAGCGCCGTCGCCCCTTCCTGAACCGGCGCCAAGCCCGCTGCCAGGACCTACACCAAGTCCGCTGCCGGAGCCGGCGCCAAGCCCATTGCCCGGCCCCACGCCCAGCCCGCTGCCAACGCCACATCCCATTGATCCGCCGAATCCCCTGCCGACGCCGCACTAGGGAGCGATGACGTAACGAGCGAAATACGTCGCCAGTGAAGCGTGATATTTCCCGGTTTCCCTCAGCAGCGCCATACGCTATGTTCAAATTCTGAACATAGCGTTCTTTTATACTGTTTTCATCAGCCAGATGACCGGGCGAACGATATCAACTGACGCCGGAGACGGAGAGCCGAGGGGATGGCGCAGATATGGGCGCAAATATGAATGTAGCTACGAGCGATGGGCCTACGACGCTCAGCGTGTGGCTTGCTGGCGCTGGCAGATGTCATGCAGGCATCCGCGCTGTTTTGCCTGATTCGCCCGCTTCCCCGCTTCCATCGCACATTGCTGGGAAGTGGCCCCTGGCATCTTGCATTCGGCGCTGTTCTCGTGTACTCTTGCCTTATCTGAAATCACATTCTCTTGTGCCTGTGCAGTTTTTCGTGAATCCTACTGCGATAGAAAGTTCTATCATGACTCGCGGTAAGGCTGGCGTCACCTCTATGCACCAGGAGACGGCTGTTGCGCGCGACCTCCCTACGCGCACGCCGTCACATGCCCAGACGCATATCCACGCGCCACGCCGCACCGGCCTGTCACGCTATGCCTCCACCGCGCGACAACTGGCCATCGTCCTTCAGCTTGTCGCCGCCGGGAAAGACGGCCTGACCCGCGAAGAACTGCTCGCCGCGCCTGCGCTCTCCGGACTGCTGGCGCGCGCCCCACAGCAGGGCGATGCGCTGCGGCAGGCGATTGACCGTGACCTGCGCCACCTCACCGGCGGGCAGAAGCTCCGCGCGCTGAAACACCCCTTGCCGTCAGCCTCAAAGCCAACGATGCCACCAGCAGATGATCCAGTCGCCATCACGCCGCCCGTCGCCTATGATCCAGCGACCGCACGGTACCGGCTCGCCGCGCCGCTGCCCACTTTGCGCCTGAGCGATGCCGCGCTCGCCGCGCTGGGGCTGCTGGCGCACGCCTACCACGGCGACGAGTCAACTATCCCCGGCCTGCGCGCCTTCTTCGCTGAAGTGCTTGACGCGCTGCCCGCCGACCGTCGCGCCGTCTTCGCCCAGCAGATGCGCGTCGCTGACGGCAAAGCGCCCGTGCTGACGCTTGATGGTCCGCTCCCCGGCGAATCCGTTGACCAGGAGACGATGGAACTGCTCGACCGCGCGGCCAACCAGCGCCGGCTCATCGAATTCACCTATGCGCCGCGCCGTTTGCAAGGGAACCAGAAACGGCACACCAACGATCAGGTCTTCGGCATCGAATTGGGGGAGCATCCCTACGTCTTTATCTGGTGCGACGACGCGCAGCGCGAATTATGGCTGCGGCTGGACCGCATCGTTCCTGGCTCAGTCAGGCTCACACCCACCGTTGGCTCGCGCCAACCACGCTTGGGCCTTCGCATCAGCTACCGGCTCGCGCCAGGGTTGGCTGTCAGCATCAGCCAGCGGCTCGTCGAACAAGAGATAGTCCCGCAGGCGGACGGCAGCGCCATCGTTCACGGGCGCGCGCGCGACCTCTTCTGGGCGCGGCGTCTGCTGCTGGGCTACGGCGAGAACGCTCAGGCGCTCGACCCACCACAATTCGTCGAAGAGATGCGCCGTATCGTCGCACGCATGGCACAGATGTATGGGATAGGAGGCGACACTGAGGCAATTTAGCGCACTTCATTGACGAGGCGAAAAATCCTGAATTTTGCAACAGGTATGTAGTGGAGGGTGACAATGACTGAGATGCAGGATACGCCGGGGAAAGATGCGGCATCGTCTGATGAGTTTTGGCTCGAACTGTTGGGAATAGAAAAGCCCGATCTGTCGCAGGCGCTGGCGGACTATATCAATGCCATCGCCAACAGAGAACTGCGCCGGTATCGCAAAATCATCCAATGGGGCGCAAAGGCGGGGCAGACCTACTACAGCCATATCCTCGACGGCGTGATGACGCTGGGGCGGCTCTTCTCCTTGCAGCCGCTGGGGATAACCGATACGGAGGCGCGCTGTCTGCTCCTGGCCTTCACTGTTCACGATATCAACAAACTCGATGAATATGGCAAAGACGGACGCAGAACTAAAGCCTATCCCGATGCTGCCACCAGCGGGAATATTGACGCTGAACTCATGAGCCTGGATGCCTCCTCGTTCTTCAGTGAGTGGCGGCGCTATCTTGCTGACATTGCAGAACTGGCGCACCTGCATCAGGGGCATGACGCAGTGACACTCGATAGACTGGATCGCCGTTCGACGCTGCTGCTGGATGAACAGGCAGGAACAGGGCGCGTCAAGCAACTTGGCTATCTCATTCAAGCAGTGGATGAGCTTGATCTCTCCAAGACGCTGGATGAGCGCAACAAAAAAGATCAATTTCTCTTCAATCTCAACGCCGCCTGCCTAACTGAGCAGTATCAGTTCATCACGCATCGCCTGAGCGAGTATCGCGGCGTGCTAACCAACGTCATCCATAATGGCGTTGTCAACCATCTGCGCGCAAAATATCCTGCCTGCCTCGATCTGCTCTACTATCCCGATGGCGTGGCCTATCTCATCCCGCAGCGCCTCCATCTCACCTGGGATGACACCGATATCGTGGCAGTCGCGCAACTGATTGAACGGCGATTGGCGGCGCTCCAGGCAGATCAATTGGGTCAGTTCATCAAGGGACGCCCATTCGGCATCGCGGTGGACAAAGCTGCCATCGAAAGCGGCGCCACACCAGCGCAGTTGCTCGACACCATCTATAGCATTGTCATGCGCAAAACCTCTACGGCGGACCGTCTGGCCGAACGTGAGCAAGACCTGCGCAATAAGGACCTGTTGCCCGTGGTTTCCAGTGGCCAGCCTGCGCCAGATGTTGCTGCGTCCATCAACGCAGTGCTGGCGCTCCCGCAGATTTTACCAACCGATGAGATGCACATACGTTGTGGTGAGTTCATCACCGCTTATCGCAACCTCGTTGGCGACCATAGTGCAGATTTGGGGCTACAGATTAAAGATTCCTGGGAGCATCTCTATGAGGTGCTGGAACTGCCGAAAGATCGCTATCCCCTCTACAAGACAGTACATACCTTTCGCCGAGGCTTCTTCCTCGCGCGTGACCTGCCCGAACACCTGGCAACGGTAGACGCGCTGTATGAGCGATTCTTGCGCGTCTTTACCTCCGAAGTCGGCGAGAGCGAAGATAGTGAGGATGTGGATGAGGCAACTGATGAAACGGCTGGCGCTGAAGGCGCTGTATCGGGTGACGATGGTTCGATGCTTGTGCGCAGCCTGGCGGACTATCTGCGCCGCACGTTGATCGTCTCCGCCAATGTCGTGTCGCACGATTTCTCCGGCTATCTGCGTGAGTACGTGACGGCGCAGAACCGCCAGTGCTGCAATTGTAGCACGATGTTGCCGACGCAGAACTGGATGTCTGCGAATGTCCCGGCCAGCATTGGCGTGCAGGGGTTCTCGAATCGGCTGGCTGGCGGCGGATTGGTCGAACCCAAACGGCGCGTCTGCCCGATCTGCCGGGCGCAATTCATCCTCGAAAAGATTGCCTGGGCTGGGCATAGCAGCAAGATGGGGTTGCCCAAAACCGGCGCGGGTGGCGCGAAAAGCCCAGGCTATACCACATTTTATCTCTACCTCTATCCGCACACCTACTTTACCGCGCCATTCTTGCAGGCATGGATCAATGAGATGCAGCGCCTCCGCGATATGGATTCAACGGCGTTCTACATCAACATTGCGCAGGCGTTCCGGGTGTGGGCGACGAAGGAATTCGTGCAGATTCCGATCATCCCCACGAAGATCAACGGTGTGGCGCTGCCGCAGCTTGCCGAGGCAACGCGCAATATTCCGCTCTTGCCGATCAATGCGCCGGGCCAGAATTATGGCGAGCAGTTCCTCGTCGCTCTGGAAAAGGCCGTATTGCTGCGCGCGTTCTTTGGCTGCCGCGTGGTGCTGTCGCGCCTGCCCACGTCCCCGATTGACGCCAACAGCCTGCAAACCATCTTCGTGGATGGCTTGCCGCGCAATCTGCTCTGGCTGGTGACGGGCGCAGCCGATAACCCTGCGCTCTATCAGCACGAGGCGAATCTATCGGACGACCAGGTGAACGCGTTGGAGAAACGACTCCAACTGCTCCACCAGCTACGCGATGCGCTCTACATTGGCGGCAGTGATCGTGATCTCGTCCATGATCTTGCCGTGGAAACCGGCGACGATTCCTTGCGGCTCTACTATACGCTTGACCGCGCCATCGAAGAAAAGGTGGCGGCAGAAACCAGAGGAGGGAGGGGAAAGAGCAGAGCAGGCGATCCTGACCGCGAGGCGACGGCGCTCAGCCATGTCGTCACGCCGCTTGCACGCGAACTGCTCAAAATCTGAGCGTCCGACCGGCGCTGATGGAAACAAAACGAAGGTAACGAAGATGGAGACGAACGAAGGTGGGGACACATGAGTGAACAACACGAGCCACGTGAGCAACATGAGGCAGTCAAGCGATTGGCTGAGTTTGCGGCTGCCAATTATATCTGGGGTCGGTCGTCCAAGCGCACCTCATTGCTCGATCCATTCGCACGGATACTCGAGCAGTTAGAACGATTTCCTGATCCCAGGGATCGAGATCTGTTACGCGCTAGCCTGAAGAGTGACATCAGTAGACATATCGAACTTGCCTCTCGGTATGGAGTCAGCGCTGAAAGAAAACAGGCAATTTACCAGTATGTAGACCTCTTTTTCGATGAGGTATTGCAGCGTGAACACCATGATCGTGTGCAAAACTTGCTCGACCGTTCGCGCTTGCTGAAGGGCGCCTATCTGCTGTTCCTGCGCGATGCGCTTCCGCAATCGCTGCGCAAGGCAGCCGATAGCGAATCAGACGAACCTGGCGATGAGGATGAGGCAGTAAGCTAGCATCATCCACCGTTGATACTCGATTTTTTATTTCCTGTTCCTGAAAGGAAAAGCACTGATGGCAGTGAAACTCTCAACTCTTGCGCGCTATCAAACGCACCTGCTCGACCACTACGAAAACTTTCCGCATGGGCGCTATGTGAGCCTGATCGTCGTGCGCAAGACCGAATCTGAAACGATTTTCCGCACCGAAGGCAGCGGCGAAGGTCTGGTCAAAGAGACGGTCATCGCAGGTATACAGGATCAGCGCCCCTTGCGCCGCGTCGTCATCACCAAACGCAAACAGACCGCCGTTGAGCGACGAACCGGGCGTGAGCTGCTGCGCGAACAAAAGATGCTCAAACATCCCAAAGATAACAGAGGCAGAGAACTCGATCACGAGTGTGCGCTCAACACCAACCAGCCATGCGAACAGTGTATTGACTGCATGCTCTATGGCTTCGCGGTCGGTGGTGGCGGCGCGCAGAAGGCGCGTGTCATCACCGATGACGCATTCTCGTTGGCGCCGGTCTCGCAGGTGACGGACCGCCGCACCTTCAATGCCACCTATGACAACAGCACGATGCGTAGCCCGCTCGATGGTAAAGCCTCGACCAGCATCAACGAAGATGAATACGTGCGGCCAGAGACGCACTTCCTCGATATCGAGACGTTAAAAGATGTCACCATCGGGGAACTGCAATATGTCATCGGCAACATCCTGCGCAGTACCCGCTACGGCGCAATCTCCAGCCGGTTGGGGCGTGTCAAGAACACCATTGCCGCCATTGTCTTCAGCGATTGCGAACTGTTCAGCAACCTGGAATTGACGCAGGCGGTGTATGATCGCCTGCCGCATGATGAGGACCAGAACCTGCCGTTCCCGCTGGCCGACCGCGATGTTGAAACAGCGATACAGCAGGCGACCGACCACCTGCTTGCGCGCGTCGTCAGCCGCACGCCTGTGGTTGTGCGCGGGCAGGATTTGGACGCCGTGCGTGCCGAGACAGTGGAATTGTATCGCTCGCCCGAACAGGTGAAGGCGCTGCTCGAAGAAATTGACGCGGGCTATAGCGCCGCCGCCAGACAGCGCAGCAAATAGCGGTCAGCACGAAACTAACGTTGAACCTGGGAAA
The DNA here is from genome assembly GCA_021323855.1 of Chloroflexota bacterium. Classification (GTDB taxonomy): domain Bacteria; phylum Chloroflexota; class Ktedonobacteria; order Ktedonobacterales; family JADMIN01; genus JAJPKE01. The sequence continues at coordinate 134,846 of JAJPKE010000039.1, forward strand.
TCGCGCGCCCGGTCTCTCCGCTGGGCGCGGTTCCCTGACCCATACCTGTATGTCTGTATGCCTGCAAAGGTGCAAAGGAGGCGTTAATCTATGCGCGTCTATCAGGGGACGCTGACCCTACAGGAGCATCTGTATTTTGCCAGCCGGGAAATAGGTATCTTGTTCGCAAGCGAGCCGGTGCTGGGCAACTATGCGCTCACCTATGCGCTGGGCCTCTGCCATTCGCCATACTATTGGAATGGCGGCCCGCGCTACAAACAGGACCTTTTGCCACTCAATGAGGCCGGTGTTTATGTCACGCCCGGCGCTTTCGAGCAGTTTTATTTCGCGTTTCAGCAATTCAACGCGCAGACCGACACCTATTACTCGCGTTTCGACCAGAACGCCATAGCGACGGTGCCGCGCCAGAAAGCGCGCCCGACAAACTTCCCGCAGACGGGCAAGCTCCGCATGCTGGGCATCGGCAGCGTCGCGCGCTTCTATGTGCTGAGCGCCCAGGATACCACGCTGGCGCTACCCACCTATATCCGTCTCGGCAAGTTTCTGAGCAAGGCGCGTATCCAGTGGACCGAACTACAGGCGACCCTGACCGAGGTTGAGGATGAACAGATCACCGCCTCGCTCAACGCTGCCGATATCCCGCCGCATCTGGACCTGCGCATTCTCTCATTGATGAGCGTTCACCCGGCTCCGATCATCGGCGCGGCGCTGCTCTCTGGCGCTGGCTGGCGGCTCTCCGGCGCTGGCATAGCGGCCACGCTGCTGCCGGCTGATTTACGCTATGGAGTGGAGCTGCTGCCATGATTCATCTGTCGCTGGCCGGGCATCAGGAGCATGTCTATCCCGATGCCAGCTTCTTCCCCAAAGAGTTTCACGAGCAGGGGCGTGATCCCCTGTATGCGCAGTGGCGCACCTATGATGCCCTGGTCCATGAAGACGCCAGCATAGTCCTCAATACCTACGCGACCGGATCGGGCAAGACAAAGGCGGCGCTGCTCTATCTGCATGAGCTACGCCGCCGGCCATTGTCACAGGCGAACTGCCTCTTCATCGCGCCGACCAATGAATTGTTGCGGCAACATGCGCGAGACATACAAACATTTTGTCGCGATAACGACCTCGATTATCAGGTGCTACCGCTGACGAGCAAAGATATGGACGACTACGCCCGGCAGATTGCCGAGATCGCGCCGGGCATGACACGCCGCGCGGCGAAACTGGTCGAGGTGCTGAAAAATCCGCGTGTGCTGCGGGATGTCAACGAACAGGAGGCCATCCAGCAACGTCCCTATGTGCTGGTGACGAATCCCGATATCTTTTATTACGCGGTCTACAACGGCTACGGACGCCATGAGGAGCGGCCACTGATAACGCAGTTCCTCGGCGGCTTCGATTACCTCGTCATTGATGAACTGCACTATTACAATCCCAAGCAACTGGCGAACTTCCTGTTTTTCCTGACGGCCTGGAAACACTTCGGCATCTTTCAGAGCAATGCCAAAGTGTGCCTGCTCTCAGCAACACCAAACTCCCACGTCTGGCAGTATCTGCGCAATCTCAATATCCCATTGACGGAGATCAGCCCAGACAACGAACCAAAAGATGCCAGCTTGCCATCCGTCGCGTCACTCGCGCCGGTGGAACTTGACCTCTATACGCAGGAGGAGGCCGGAAGCCGTGGCCTGGTGGATCTGGTAAGTGGACGCTATGCGGGAGACGTGCGCGTATGGCTTGCTGGCGGCCAGCACGGCGCTATCATCTCAGGCGCATTGTGGCGCATCAATCTGATGCACGACGAATTGCTGCGAGCCGGCATCAGCACATCACAAATGGCGCGCCTGACAGGGGTACAGAGGCGTGAGGCGCGCGAACAGGCAACCAGACGCGATCTCATTCTGGCAACACCTACCGTGGACCTGGGCTATAACTTTGAGCGCAAGGGCAAACCGCGACAAAGCATTGATTTTCTCTTCTTTGACGCAGCCTTCAGTGATGAGTTTGTGCAGCGGCTTGGCAGAGCGGGGCGTGTTCTTGGCAAAGCGGAGACGACTATTCCCAGCCGGGCGTTTGCCGTTCTCCCCAAAGAACTGATAGAATCGCTGCGACCGCTGGCAGGGCGCAGCATCACCCGCACCGAACTGCGCCTGGCGTTGCGAGACGCGCTGGCGGAGAAGCGCATCCCCGAGCGCAATATCATCTTCGATTACATCGCCAGCGGGTCCATCCAGGAAGCGTTTCTGCCAATTCTGCGCCTGCGCGATATGGCGGGCGAGACAAAGGAAGAGGATATAGAGGACCTCTATGAAAAGGTCCGGTCGCTCTTCGGCGCACCTGAAAAAGCTACTTTCAAGCGACTAAAGGCTATCACCAGACGGTTCAAAGATGAGCGCGAGGTGTTTAGAGGCGCGCCCACTGATCCCTACCAACTAGTTCCATATCTCTTGAAGTTGCCTAACCATCAGGCGCTCAAGCTCTGGGTGGGCAACAGAACGGAGAATCGAGGGGGATATCCACGGGTAACTCCAGAGCAACTTGCGCAATTGCATGAGAAGGTGAATAAACCGGAATCGCCCATGCACGCGCCATTTGTCGAATGGGCTGTCAAAACGCAGCAGGAATACGCTGTCCGCGAGGCGAGCTTCAGTTTCCGTGAAAGTTTTGAGGAGCCGTTGGCGCGCATCTATGATCCCAACCATCTCATTTCAGACGACACCATCAACGATTACGGCCTCTTTCACCTCGTTCAGAATTGCGAGATGGAGGTGCTTCCGCAGGGTGAATGGTTGAAGCAGAGTGGGGCGTCCGCCGTTGCGCATGATGCCGAACAGATTGTGGTGTATAGCGTCGTCCGTCGCTTGCGCGCCTATGAGGACCGTTTGCGGCTGCGTTTCCGCCTTGCGGTAAATGCAGAGCGGCGCGCCTGGGAAAATGACCACATTGGCAAAATGACGGCATTACTCAACCTGGAGCTATTCGCCGAAACCGGACAAGTGCCCGAAGCTGTGATGGATGCTGTCAAACATCGCTTTATTCCGGCGTTTCTGGCGCCACGAGATAGCATGATTGGCGGCAAGTTGATTGGTCTGGCGCGTAGCCAGGGCATGCGCACCTACGATAGTGAGATCACGTTCGCAGATGGTTCAAAGGGTGAGTATTGCATGCTGCTGGGCACCTCTGCGCTGTTGATAGCGGCGCGGTTACGCTGGGCCTCGACATACCATCAGAAAGAACACAATCAGGGCTTCAGCGATCCCATCTGGTGCTGACTGGCTGAACAGGAAGAAGTGGGCAAACAGCATATGACAAATCAAGCAATAAATGGACACGTGCGGTCGCATCCCCTCTATGCGCTGATGCTGAAGTTGCGGCCAAAGGCGGCTGGCGAGTGCCTGCCCAACGCCGGGCAGCAGGCGCACGCGGCGCTGCTCGCGTGGCTGGCGGCGGTGGACCCGGCGCTGGCGACGCGCCTGCATGAGCCGAACAACGACCGCCCGTTCACCTGCTCCTCGCTCTGGTTCCCGGATGAGCGCGCGGTGGCGCTGGCGCAGCGCGAGAACCGTCGCCTGACCGTTCTGCCGGCGCAAACCTACTGGCTGCGACTGACGCTGCTCACCGATGAACTGTTTCGCACGCTGATTCGCCGTTTCCTTCAACCGAATCTGACGCCTACCATCGCCAGCACACCTGGTACATCAGGCACATCAGGCACATCAGGCGCGGCGCAAGCGGGACTACCAGCGTTGCGGCTCGGCAGTGTCCACTTCGAGGTGGCGGAGCTGGTGGCGCTGGCGCAGCCCGACGAGGCCAGCCGCGCGTTGCCTACCTCCTGGGCAGGCTACGACACGTATGAGGCGCTGGTGGAACGAGCGGGCGCGCTGGACCTCGCCATGCCAGCCGCGCGCACGGTGGGGCTGCTCTTTCGCTCGCCTACTGCCTTTAGCGATGGCCAGCAGGAATGGGGCAAGAAGATGCACCTCTTCCCCGATCCGGAGCGCGTCTTCGACCGGCTGGCGCGGCTCTGGAACGCTTTCGCGCCGGAAGCGTTTGCGCTGGATGTGCCGGCGCTGCGCGAATATGTCGCGCAATGGGTCGCTGTGTCGGCGTATGCGCTCGAAACGCGCTCACTCCACTTCGACCGCCACGCGCAGGTTGGCTTCGTTGGGCGCTGCTCCTATGCGCTGATGGAACGCGCCCATCCCACGAACACCACGAACCGGCGCAACACCACTGCGGCAGCGAACGTTCCTGTTACGCTTGGCGCGGGATTGCGTCCCTGGCAGGCGTTGCACCTGCTGGCGGCCTTCGCCTTTTATGCAGGCGTGGGGCAGAAGACGACGATGGGGATGGGGCAGGCGCGTCCGCTCCCACCCGCCAGCATCCCGTTGGAGATGCCAGCGGCAAATATCTCCAGATCAGCGCCGAAACCGCTAGCACAGAGGTCTACGCTAACGCCAGCACGTGCAGCCGTTCCGGCAACGGAAAGTACCGGGTCTGCCAATGCGATTTCGCCTGATGACACTGCTGCTGTATAGCATTGATGAAGGCCAAATGGAGGCCCCCACCCCCAGCCCCTCCCCCGTGCGCGGGAGAGGGAGAGACCTCACCCCCAGCCCCTGCTCCCGCGAGGAGAGGGGAGTTCAGAGAGGCGACGGGCATGAGCGAATCTGAAGCGCCAGAACAACCGGAACAGTTGGAGCAGTTGGAGATTCCAGAGTATTTGCCGATCTCGTTTCTGAATGCGCTGGTGTATTGCCCCAGGCGCTTCTATTATGAGTTTGCCTGGGGAGAGATGCTGCTGAATGAGCATGTGGTCCAGGGGCAGGTCTACCACCAGAACGCCGACGCCGGTGGGGCCAGCATCACCGAAGATGCGGTGACAATCCGCCGTGTCTACGTCTATTCGGAGCGGCTGCATATCGCCGGACTGATTGACGTGGTGGAGGCGCCGCTCGATCCGCAGGACCCGGCGGACCCGAAGATTGAAGAAATCGCGAGTGCGCCGTTCTATCCCGTCGAGTATAAGAAAGGGTCGGCGCATGGCGGCGCACTAAATGACCATGTGCAACTCTGCGCGCAGGGGTTGTGCCTGGAGGAACGCACCGGCGTTACCTTGCCCGGCGGCTATGTCTTCTCCTTTGGCACGATGCGCCGCACCTGGATTGCTTTTACGCCGGAGCTACGCGCGGCAACCGAAGCCACCGTCGCGGAGGCGTTCGCGCTCTTGCAGGCCGGGCGTTTGCCGCCGCCGCTGCCGGAACGCCAGGCGCGCAAGTGTCGTGAGTGCAGCCTGGAACCGCTCTGCCTCCCGCGCGAGGTGCGGGCGCTGGGTACACTGGCAGCTAGCGGATAAATCCGCACCTAAGCGCCTGCGGCGACGAAGCCTGCCTGCGCAGGCTAGGAATCGGCTGGTTGCGCCTCAACCTAGATAGGTGGATTTCTTAGCCGGAGTTTCTAAGCAAGCCATACGTGATTGCAATCGCCCGCCTGCGCTCCCCTCTCCTATGGGAGAGGGGCCGGGGGTGAGGACACCAATGGAGCTGTGCCGCTATGTCTACGCTCTATCTCACTGAACAATATGCCTATGTCAAAAAGCATGACGACAGCCTGGTCGTGCAGTTGCAGGACCATACGAAGCGTGATATCCCACTGATGAAGATTGACCATGTAATCGTAGTGGGCGAGATCACGCTGACGACGCCCGCGCTGACGGCGCTCTTGGCGCAGGGCGCGGAGATTTGTTACCTCTCGGAGCGCGGCGACTATCGCGGTCGCCTTTCGCCGCCATTCTCGAAGAATACGTTCCTGCGGCGGCGACAATATGCGGCCTGCGCGGATATGGAGCGCACGCTGGCGGTGGCGCGCTGGATTGTGGCGGGGAAGCTGGAGAATCAGCGGACGCTATTGCTGCGCAACAACCGCAAACTGGCGGACCCGGAGGTTGCGGAGGCGGCGGCGGCCATCCGGCGCAGCATCAGCACCGTACCGTCTGCGGCGGATTTGAATAGTCTGCGCGGGGTGGAGGGCAACGGCGCAGCGAGCTATTTCGGCGCATTCGCCCGTCTGCTGCGCCAGGATCTCGGATTTACACGGCGGGTGCGGCGTCCGGCGACGGACCGGGTGAATGCGCTGTTGGGGCTGGCGTACACCTGTCTGATGAACCAGGTGTCGGCGGCGATTCAGACGGTGGGGATGGATGCGTATGCGGGCTATCTGCATGCGGCGCAGTATGCGCGTCCATCGCTGGCGCTGGACCTGATGGAAGAGTTTCGCCCGGTGATTGCGGATTCGGTGGTGCTGACGCTCATCAATAATCGCACGATTCAGGCGGACGACTTTGAGGAGGAGTTGGGGACGTTCCGGCTGACGGCGGCGGGGCGACGGCACTTTTATCAGCAGTTCGAGGAGCGCCTGAATACCGAGATCGAGCATCCGGTTTTTGGCTACCGGACGACATATCGCCGTTGCCTGGAGTTGCAGGTGCGGCTGCTGGCGAAGTGGCTGGAGGGCGATATTCCGGCCTATCCGCCATTCACTGTGCGCTGAGGGGAGACCTCACCCCGGCCTGCGGCCACCCCTCTCCCGCGAGGAGAGGGGAACCGCGTGGGAGAACCGCGTGGGAGAACCGCGTGGGAACTGTGCCTGACGAGAAGGGAGGCGTAAGCGATGGGCGCGCGTGGCAACAAGGATACGACGCTCTATGTCGTCTGCTATGATATCCCTGATGACCGGCGGCGGAACAAGGTGCATGCAATTCTTTCGGGCTTCGGCGCCTGGACACAATATAGTGTCTTCGAGTGTTATCTGACGCGCCAGGAGGTGGTGATGTTGCGGGCGCGGCTGGCGAAGGCGATGCACGAGCGCCAGGATACGATCCGGTTGTATGCGCTCTGCGATGCCTGCCGAGAGCGGGTGGAGGTGCTGGGTTGTGGTGAGCGCCCACGCGAGCCGCAAGCGTATATCTGCTAGCGTCTCCTGACGGCCATTGACCATTTCGTGGCTATTTCTGATAACCCTGATAACTCTGGCGCCGCATCGCTGGCGCCCGCACTCATCCTATTCGTTTAGCTGATATACTGCATTGTACGATGTGATAGTTGATCTCCCCGCCTAGTGTTTCCCTCGTCAAGACGCGCAAATGTTTCTCCCTTTGCCATGCGGATGAGGAGTACGGCAGGCGGTGAGAGCCGCGAGCGGCGCAGCACTGGTCAGAACCCCCGTACCCGCTCGCGGAACCGCTTCCGGCCTGCGGACCGGCTTGAATTCGGGGGTGGAGATGCGGGCTTGCAGGGTGTGGTATGCTAGAAAGGAGCGTTGCCGGTGACTTCTGAGTGCTTTGGCGTGACCCGCTCGCAAAAGTTGCCAGGAATCGGCCTGTTTTCTGCCCCCGCGAGTGCCCGCGTCAGAACGCTCATCATCCCGACTGAGGGATTGGAACAAAAAATCTTCTAAACACCAATGTGTGCGTTGTGGCGTCAGAACGCTCATCATCCCGACTGAGGGATTGGAACTCGCCTCTTTTTTCTCAGTAGATCGGGCAGAGTTGCGTCAGAACGCTCATCATCCCGACTGAGGGATTGGAACACGCATGGCACCGGCACGAATGCCAAAGATGTGTTCGGTCAGAACGCTCATCATCCCGACTGAGGGATTGGAACACGCCATGACCGCCAAAGTAGGGCATATTGTGCTGTTTGTCAGAACGCTCATCATCCCGACTGAGGGATTGGAACTTAATGGTCCTGGATTAAATGTGCCTGTACCTCTATGTCAGAACGCTCATCATCCCGACTGAGGGATTGGAACCCATTTGAGGGAGATAAAATTATCCCCCCCAATTCAGTCAGAACGCTCATCATCCCGACTGAGGGATTGGAACGTCACTAACTTTTGCTAATAGCATCATCTACTTTAGGTCAGAACGCTCATCATCCCGACTGAGGGATTGGAACTAGTTCTTCATTGGAATAAAGATAAAAATACACTTGAGTCAGAACGCTCATCATCCCGACTGAGGGATTGGAACAGCCGATGAAAATCTGTGGTAAGCTAGCGGCCTATTGTCAGAACGCTCATCATCCCGACTGAGGGATTGGAACTTGCAGCGCATCAATCGCGCGAATGCTGGCGTGGTGTCAGAACGCTCATCATCCCGACTGAGGGATTGGAACGAGTGTGCGCGCAAAGCGTATTTCGCTGGCCTCGCGTCAGAACGCTCATCATCCCGACTGAGGGATTGGAACACATCAAGCCGGTCGAGTGTACCCAACCCCTTCATGCGTCAGAACGCTCATCATCCCGACTGAGGGATTGGAACA
>JAJPKE010000011.1 GCA_021323855.1 Chloroflexota bacterium
GCCCCCACCCCCAGCCCCTCCGCTTCGCTCATCGCCTCCTCCGCACTGCTAGGCAGTGCTTCCATGCTTCGCATGGCGGAGGCTCATCCCCGTGCGCGGGAGAGGGGGGCCAGATGCCGGCGCACGCGACGAGGCGAATGAATTCGCGGCTGGTTGGCGTGCCGCCGCGAAACCTGCCTGCGCAGGTTACGAGCACACATCTCTGCGCACCCCTCACCTGCGCCCGCATGCCTGCCAGCGCCCGCACTCCCCTCTCCTCGCGGGAGAGGGGCCGGGGTGAGGTCTTCTGCTCCCCTCTCCCGCGCACGGGGGAGGGGCTGGGGGTGGGGGGTCTCACCTGCCGAAGCGGCGCAGGCGTAGCGAGTTGCTCACCACCGTCACCGATGAGAGTGCCATCGCGGCGGCGGCGAAGATCGGCGCGTTCTCGCGCAGCGGCGCAATGGCTGGCGAGGCAATCGCCAGCGGAATCAGCACGCTATTATAGGCAAACGCCCAGAATAGATTCTGACGAATGGTGCGCATCGTCGCCCGCGAGAGGCGCAACGCCGTTCCCAGGCTGCGCAGGTTGCCCTTCACCAGCGTCAGGTCGGCGGCCTCCATGGCGATGTCGGTGCCGTTGCCCATCGCAATGCCAACATCCGCCTGTGCCAGCGCGGGCGCATCGTTGATGCCGTCACCGGCAAACGCCACCACCGCGCCGGACTGCTGCAACCGCTGGATCTGCGCCGCCTTGTCGCCCGGAAGCACCTCTGCCAGCACATGCTCCGCCGGTAGACCAATCTCAGCGGCGATATGTTCGGCGGCGCGCTGGTTGTCGCCCGTCACCATCCATACCGCGATGCCCTGCCGCTGGAGGTCCGCAATCGCCTCCGCCGAGCCGGGTTTGACGGTATCCGCCACACCCAGCGCCCCCGCGACTACGCCATCCACAGCCACCAGCATCGCCGTCTTGCCCGCGCGTTCCAACTGATCGAGCGTCGCCGCCAACGGAGTGATGTCTATTCCTTCGTCCACCAGCAGCTTGCGCGTGCCAATCAGCAGCGCATGCCCTGCGACCCGCGCCGCAACGCCGCCGCCAGGAATTGCGCGGAACGCCTCAACCGGCGTTGCCAGCGGAATCTCGCGGGCAGCGGCTCCGGCGACGATGGCGCGTGCCAGTGGATGCTCTGAGGCGTTCTCCGCGCCCGCCGCCAGCGCCAGCAACTCGTTTTCCACAAACGGTGTGTTCTCCGCCAGCGCAATATCGGTCAATTCAGGCTTGCCGCGCGTGATCGTGCCCGTCTTATCCAGTACTACCGCCGTCACCGCCTGGATGCGTTCCAGGCTTTCGCCGCCTTTGATGAGGATGCCAGCGGTTGCGCCCTGGCCGGTGCCCACCATGATCGCCGTCGGCGTGGCGAGGCCGAGCGCGCAGGGGCACGCCACCACCAGCACCGCAATCCCCGCGACCAGCGCGACGATCCACGGGCCGACCGACGCCTGACCCATCGTGACGGCAGGCTGGAAGCCAAAGGCATAGCCGGCCACTGTCCAGCCGGTGAAGGTCAGCAGCGCAATCACCAGCACCGCAGGCACGAAGATGCCGGAGACTGTATCCGCCAGCCGTTGAATTGGCGCCTTCGACCCCTGCGCCTGCTCCACCAGCCGGATGATGCCCGCCAGCATCGTCTCGCGGCCCACCTTCGTCGCGCGCATCCGCAGCATGCCGTGCTGGTTGACCGTCGCGCCGATCAGGCTGTCGCCCGCGCGCTTCTCCACCGGCAGGCTTTCGCCCGTCAGCATCGCCTCATCCACCGAGGATTCGCCGGAGAGCGCGACGCCATCCACCGGAATCTTCTCGCCGGGGCGCACGATCAATTCATCGCCGGGGCGCACCTGCTCGATAGGGATGTCGCGTTCGACGCCCGCGCGCACGACATGCGCAACGCTGGGGCGCAGTCCCGCCAGGCGGCGAATCGCTTCACTGGTCTGCCCTTTGGCCCGCGCTTCCAGGTATTTGCCCAGGTAGATCAAGGTGATGATGAGCGCCGTCGTGTCATAGAAGGTGATATCGCCGGTGAACTGTGGCGCGAACGTCGCCACTACGCTCATCAGGAAGGCCGCCGTCGAGCCGAGGCTGACCAGCACATCCATGTTAGCGCCGACGTGACGCAGCACACGCAGCGATGTGCGATGGAAGTCCCAGCCGACATAGGCCCAGACTGGCGTGGTCAGCGCCAGCAACAGCAGATTTTCGCCGGGAAAACGGTTCATAAAGAACATTGAGAGCAGCACCACCGGCAGCGAGAGCGCGATGCCCAGCAGCAGCGTATTGCGCTTGCGCATGATCTCGCGCTGGCGCTGTTCCGCCGCCTCGTCGGTTGCGTTCTCAACGGCGCTCTCGCCGGTCTCAATCGCCGGTGCTTCTTCAACCAGCGCCTCCGCGCCATAGCCCGCGCGCTCGACGGCTTCGATCAGCGCCGCCGGTGTCACGCTGGCGGTGTCGTAGCTGACGGTGGCGCGTTCGGTGGCGAGGTTGACGCTGGCGGAGGAGACGCTGGGCACTTTGCTCAGGCTGCGCTCCACCCGCCGCACGCAGGAGGCGCAGGTCATGCCGCTGATGGCGAACTCGGTCGTGCAGATGTCGCCCGCTTCGCCCGGTGCGCCGGTCTCCGTTCGCTCCACGGATGGCAGGAGCATCTGTACAGGGTGCGTTGTTTGTATGGTGTCGGTGGTATCAGTAACATGTGGCATAGGAAGCACTCTTCCACGATGTGACAACGAGACCTCGCTTGTCCTGTTCCCCCTCGCCTCATGGGAGAGGAAGTCAGGGGGTGAGGTCTATAGGCTAGCGATTGCCAGCCAGGTTATAGAGTTGAATCAACTCTTCGACGACGGCTTCTTCACGGCCTTCCTTGATCCCTTCCGGCACGCAGCTATGCAAGTGATTTTCCAGGATCAGCGCCTCCAGCTTTTCGATGGCTTTGCGCACGGCATAGGTCTGCCGCAGGATATCCACGCAATATTTGTCGTCTTCCACCATCTTGCGGATACCGCCGAGATGGCCCTCGATATAGTTGAGCCGTTTCAGGACATCTTGTTTATCGGCTTTCATCTGGTCTTACCTCTCAATCCCATACCCCCTGGGTAGGGGTATACGAGAAGCATATCACGCGCTGTCAAGGTATTGCAATGCGTAAAATTGCCCCACTTGACAGGCCGCCCGCCGCTATGGTACGCTTGCCTGTGCCGGGGGCAAAGCGGTTGCTCTCGGCAAATGTTGTTCAGAAAATGGGGATGGCCCCACGGTGAGAAAACGCACCATGAGGCCGTTCGATTGCGTCGTCTTTTTCAGGTGGCCGCAACCAAACCCAAGAACTCTATCATATGGTATCCCGCTTCGCCAGCGCAACCAAGTGGCGGCGCACCGACAAGCAGGAAACGACCGTAGAGGGAGCAGGGCCACTGAAAGGATGACGTTCACCTCAGAAAGGTGGCGTCTTCTATGCCTCGGAAAACTTCTGCCGCTCCCGTATTCCGTCCCATTTCGCATCTCTTTGTATTCTTGCGGCGCTTACCTCGCTACTGGCGCGATGCCCGCCAAACGCCAGCCCCATCGCTTACCCTCGATCCCTGGGACAATCGCCCGCCGTTGCCCGACCTCACCGGCTGCACCCGAGCACAACGAGAAGCCATCCAACTGGCTCTCGCTTATGGCGTGGTGGCCCATTGTCTCGCCACCCGCACGGCACGCGGTGCGCATGTGCAACTCTATGTCGCTTCAGTGGTGGGATTGGGCCAGCCCCATGCCTGCGCATCACTGCCTGAATACCGGCTGGGCATGGAGCGTATCGTGCGGGTGGAGGGGCAGCAGCGGCGCCTGCTGTGTGAGTGTCCGCTGGGGCTACGCGGCCAGCCCTGCGCGCATGTCGGCGCCACGTTGGTGCAGGTGTTGCGCTAGGCAGTCCTTTGGTGGGGCAGACATTCTTGTCTGCCCTACCAGCAATCATGCCCGCCACTTTCTGGCTCCCCTCTCCCGCGCACGGGGGAGGGGCTGGGGGTGGGGGCCTCCCATATAAGCGCCAGCGGCTCCGGCGAAACGCGCACGCCGGGGAGCAGCGCCAAAAGCGCTAGCAACCAATGCGCGCCAGCCATTCCGCCGGCGATGAATTGAAGCGCCGGGAGATCGAGCAGGCCGGTGTTGGTCAGCGTTTCCCAGGCGTTTGCCAGCAAGGCGCAGGGAATCAGCACTTCGCCGGGGGGTCGTTGATGCTCCGCCGACGGCTCGAACCAGACGACCACCTCATCGGCGCTGGCATAGAGCAGGAGGAACGAACCCGCGCCTACCGGTGGTGCGCAGGGATCAGCCAGGCTGCGCAGATAGCGTAGCACGCGCTGCTCGAACGCCTCATCGCTGGCGGTGAGGCTGCCCGTAAGCGGCTGATCTGGCTCGTGCATGGCTGATCCCGCCTGGTACTGGTCACATCAGAAGAGTTCGGAGACGGAACGGCCTTCGTGGATGCGAATGATCGCGCCGGCAAAGAGTTCCGCCACCGACAGCACCGTCATGAACGGCAGGCGCTTCTCCTGCGGCAGCGGCACCGTATCGGAGAGCATTAATTCGCGGATATCCGCCGCGCGCAGCCGCTCGATAGCCGGACCCGAAAGCACGCCATGCACCGCGCAGGCGTAGATGTCGCGTGCGCCCTGCTCGCGCACCAGCCGCACCGCCTGCGTCAGCGAACCCGCCGTGTCAATCTCGTCGTCCACCACCAGCGCATTGCGTCCAGCCACCGCGCCAATCAGCCCCAGGCTTTCCATCCGCCCGTCGTTGCCCAGGCGACGCTTCTCCACAATGGCCAGCGGCGCATCCAGCCGCTCGGCGAAGTTGCGCGCCTTCTTGGCGAAGCCAGTGTCGGTGGCAACCACCGTGAGGTCCGGCAGTTCTTTGGCGGCGACGTAGCGCGCGAGGATGTTCTGCGCCGTCAGCTCGTCCACCGGAATATTGAAGAAGCCTTGAATCTGGCCGGCATGCAGGTCCATCGTCAGCACACGGCTTGTGCCGGAGGCCATGATGATGTCAGCGATCAGGCGTGCGGTAATCGGCACACGCGGCTGATCTTTCTTGTCGGTGCGGCCATAGGCGTAGTATGGGATGACCGCTGTGATGCGTTTGGCGGAGGCGCGCTTGAGCGCATCTACCATAATCAACAGTTCCATGATCGAAGTGTTGACGGGCGTGGTAAATGGCTGAATGATGAACACATCCTTGCCGCGCACATTCTCATTGATCTTCACAAAGATGTTCTCGTTCGAGAACATCGAAACCTGCGCCTCGCCCAGCGGCACGCCGACATGCCGGCAGATATCGCGCGCAAGCTGTGGGTGCGCGTTTCCCGTGAAGATTGCCAGATCGCTCATCTATCTCCTCACCACGTCGTTGTGTTGTTGCCACTATGGCTGCTGTCGGCCACGCGCACGGCTGGGCCGCGCACCTCATTGTATCATGTCGCAGACAAGCCAACCGCTGTAGACACAGGGCAGGCTCGTGTTTCGCCACAAGTCCTGTTTCTTTTCGACCACCCTGTGAATCGGTTAGAATCTCCGGGGCAGCGTCAGCAATTTGGACCAAGTAGATCATCGCACCATCGCATCATCGAGTTTTGCGCTCCTCTCAAATCTGTGACGTACATCTCTGGCAAAGTTGCTCCGAATATGATATATGATATATCGTGTATCATATGATTCACTGTGGCGCGTTGCTATACCTGCGGTGATCGCTACGATGTCAGAGCGAGATTCAGCGAGGATATCCGGCAATAACGCCAGCAGGTCGCGTCCTCCACAGTGTTCAATCGCTTAATTGCTTATGTGTACGTGCCTGCGCCGGTTTGTGGATGAGGATGAGGGAAGATAGGCACGCTTCCCGGCTGTTTTGGGGAGAGTTAGAAGGGTTCCATGAAACTTCAGGATCTGGCGCCGGAGCAGGAAACGACCGCTGCTCCAGAAGAAACACCAGCATCAACAGGATCAACAGTAACACCATCGCGCCCACCAGCGCATGAGCACGAGCCGAAGGGGCTGTACCGCATCGGCTTCGCCTATGGCAAATTCATCCATCGCATGCGCTGGTTCGTCATCGCGCTCTGGGTGATCGCGCTCGCCGTCAGCGTGCCCTTCGCCGCCAAGCTGCCTGGCATTCTCACTGGCGGCGGTTACAACTTCCAGCACAGCGACTCCGTGCAGGTCTCCAACATCGTCGCCAACACCTTGCATCAGCCGCAGTCGCAGTTGCTCGTCGTCTTCCAATCCGCCAATACGCCCGTCAACGATCCGGCGTATCAGCGCGAGGTCTCCAGCTTCGTGGCGAAGGCGGAGGGCTACGCGCATGTCTCCGGCGTGCAGCAGCAGGGCACCGGCAAGGACGGCAAAACGACCTTTGTGGTGGTCAACTTCGACAACAACGCGAAAGATGTCGAGCATAGCATCGGCGACTTCCGCGCCATGCTACCCAGCGGCGCCGGAGCGGGACCCGCCAAAGCCTATATCACTGGCAGCCCTGCCGTCTACGCCGCCTTCAACACCATCACGGCGCAGGATACCAGCGCCGCCGAAGAAAAGGCGATGCCCATTGCGCTACTGGTGCTGCTGATCGTTTTCGGTACGCTGGTGGCGGCGCTGCTGCCGTTGGTGCTGGCGCTCGTCGCTGTGCCGGTGGCGCTGGCGTTGATCTATGCCATCGCGCTGCATACGGAAACCAGCACCTTCGTCCTCAACATCGCCTCGATTGTCGGCCTGGGCATCTCGATTGACTATAGCCTCTTCATGGTGCGCCGCTTCCGCGACGAACTGGCAAGTGGGCGCAGTGTGCAGGACGCCATCGGCTGGACCGTTTCGACGGCTGGCGAGGCGATTCTTTTCAGTGGCCTGACCGTGATGATTGGTTTCAGCGGTTTGCTGCTGATTGGCATGCAGTTTATGACCTCGTTCGGCATCGGCGGCGCGGTGGTCGTCGCCTGCGCGGTGTTCGGCGCGCTAACACTGCTCCCGGCGCTGCTCAGCGTGCTGGGCACGCGCGTCAACTCGCTACGCGTGCCGCTGCTGGGCAAACTGACGATGCCCAAATCAGAAGCGGAGCAGGAGCGCAAACATACCTTCTGGCGGCGCTGGGCGCTGGTTGTGATGAAACGCCCGGTGGTGATTCTGCTTGCGGTTTGCGCGTTGCTGGTGCTGTTTAGCTGGCCGTTGCTCTCGATCAACATCGGCACCGGCGATGCCTCGTCGCTGCCAACGACCATCGAGGCGCGGCAGGGGCTGGACATCCTGAACACACAGTTCCCCGCCACCAACCAGAATCCAGTGATTATCGTGGCGCAGACGACCGACGGCTCCAGCATGCTCACCGCTGGCAACCTCTCGAAGCTGGATACGCTCTCGCTTTGGGTGGCGAACCAGGCGCACGTCACTGAAGTCACCAGCCTGACGAATCTGCCACCGTCGAACGGAACACCATCGAATAGCGTGCAGTCCCTCAGCCTTCAGGAGTTGACGGCGCTCTATAGCAGCGGCGCGTACCAGCATAATCCGGCGCTGGCGAAGCTGGTGGCCTCGACGACCAGCGTGGATGGCCACACAACGATCATCACTGCCTATACCAACGCGCAGGTGGATAGTCCGCAGGGCAAGGCACTCATCAACGAGCTACGCGCAGGTGACGGGCAGGCCGCTGGTGGGCTGAAGGTGCTGGTCGGTGGGTCGCAGGCAGCCAGCATGGACTTCAACAACTACCTGTATAGCAACTTCCCGAAGGCGATTGTGTTTGTGCTGATAGCGACGTTCCTGCTGCTGCTCATCATGTTCCGCTCGGTGCTGTTGCCGCTCAAAGCCGTGTTGATGAACGCGCTCTCGGTATGCGCGGCGTATGGTATGCTGGTCTTCGTCTTCCAGCAGGGACACCTCAGCAATCTGCTGGGCTTCACGCCAGAGGGTTTCGTAGACAACACCATCCCGATCCTGCTGTTCTGTATCCTCTTCGGTCTTTCGATGGATTACGAGGTGTTCTTGCTCTCGCGCATCCGTGAGGAGTGGCTGCGCACGCACAACAACCGTTATGCGGTGGCGCGCGGCCTGGAAAAGACCGGCGGCGTGATTACCAACGCGGCGCTGCTCTTTGTGATCGTCACCGGCGCGTTCACCTTCACGCGGCTCGTCATCACCAAAGAGGTTGGCCTGGGTATGACGGCTGCCGTGCTGGTGGACGCAACGATCATCCGCTCGCTGCTGGTGCCCGCGACGATGCGCCTCTTGGGTCGCTGGAACTGGTGGCTGCCGGGGCGACGCCTGCCGGTGGAGCAGCCAGCAGACCTCTCGCAATGACACCGGCTAGCCGTTAGCAAATACAACAGGGCAGTAAAGAGAAGCATCTTTACTGCCCTATTTTGCGTTTTACGGCAAAGAAGCATGGGTGAGACGTGGGCGCAGGTGCAGAAGTACCGGCGGCGTGCCTGCCGGGCAAAACACGGCTATAATGGAGGCACGTTGCGTGGTTGTCCGGTAGGTGTTAATTCCCTGGGGCGCATGACACAGGCGAAACTGGTGGGGTGAGGTGGAGTGAGCAATGATCTGTCCGCGCTGTAGCCTGAATATCCAGCCGACCGCCACCAACCACTGCCCCAGTTGTGGCCAGCCGCTGTATGCGCCGCTAGGCCAGGAGCCGCGCGTCATCAGGATTGGGCCAGAGCCAACGCCAGGTATAGCCTCAGCAGCGCAATCGTTCGACTCAGCGGTCTGGCCGGCGCTGGATACGCCGATTGTTGCCAGCCCCATGCCGGATACTTCGCTGGAAAGCGAGCTGGAGAGCGGCCAGCGCATCCCGCTCGCCTCGTTCGATGCGATGCCGGGCGATAGCTCCGATAGCCAGCCTATCTCACTGGCGCTCTCTGAGCCGACCGAACGGATAGCGAATCTGCCAACGGTTCCCATTGCGCCGAAGCAGCCAGCATGGTCACAGGTTCGCTCGCTAGCCACATCGCCCAACAAGCGCCTGATGATCGTGCTGGGGCTGATTGTGGTGTTGGCGCTCATCACCGGCGGCATGATGTATCTGGTGAACGCGCATATGCCGGGAGGCGCGAGCAATCCTGCGCTTGCACAAAAGCACCCGACGGCCACTGCCATGCCAACGGCGACTGCTACAGCAACACCAGCGCCGACTGCGACGGCAACCGCGTTACCCACGGCAACGGCAACCCCAGCGCCGCACCTCGTGACGCTCTTCTCGGACCCGCTGACTAGCAATACGAATGGCTGGCCTAACCAGAACGGTTGCTCATTCGAGTCTGATGGCTATCATGTCACCGGCGGCGCATGGTGTGCCGCGCCGGTCGCTGCGCAGAGCGATACGGTAAATATTTCGGTGCAGATGACCTTTACTGCAAACTCATACAGTTTTGCAGGCATCGGTTTCCGCATCCAGAACAGCCAGCCTGACCAGAGCTATATCTTCCTCATCAATCCCTTCGGCTACTGCTCTGCTGCTGATCGAGCAGGGAATACATTCTTCAACACCACCTGCTCATCGGTGCATCAGGGGCAGGGCGCCGTCAATACGCTGACAATCAATCAGAACGGCGCGCATATGGACTTCTATGTCAACGGCACGCTGGTCGGCAGCGCCAACGACGGTACGTTCAGCTCAGGTGGAATCGCGCTCACGACGCAGGGCCATCGCAGTGACGTGATTTTCTCGAACTTCACACTGACGCAATGGCAATAGTCCTCACTCCGCCCTGCGGGATATCTGCGCCTGCACTCCCCTCTCCCGCGCACGGGGGGAGGGGCTGGGGTGGGGGCTACTCCACATAGATCAGTTCCGTCTGCACCGGCGAGATGAAGTCCGCGCCGTTCTCCGAAACCAGCACTTCATCTTCCAGGCCGACATAGCCACGTTCCGTCGGTGTGCCAAGCTCCAACGTATAGACGGAACTCGCCTGGATGGGCTGCTCCGGGCTGTCGCCATAGCGCGGCCAGCGCGGGCCAAGCAGTGGCCCGCCATCGTGCGTCGCCAGTCCGACGCTATGGCCGAGCGCATGCTTGTATTCGGGATAGCCAGCGCCGGTGAGGGAGGCGCGCGCCGCCGCATCCACCTGCCAGCCAGGCACACCAGCGTGCAGCATTTTGCGCCCCGCTTCGATGGCCTCCACACAAGCGCGGAAGGCGCGCTGCACCGCTTCCGGCGGCTCCGGCTCGGCGGCGCTGCGCAGATACCACATGCGCTGCAAGTCGGCGCGATAGCCCTCGTAGGCGACGCCGAAATCCAGGTGAACCAGGTCGCCTTCGCGCATGACAATCTCCGTTGGCCCCGCATGGCCCGCTTCGGAGGTTGGCCCCGCGTTGACCGCTGGGCAATGCTCTGCCTCCCAAGAGAGGACCAGCCCGCGTCTGCGCGTCTCCGCATGCAACATCTCGGCGACCTCAATCTCCGTTCGCCCCGGACGCAGAAACGCCGTCACCTGGGCGAACAGTTCTTCGGTGATCTCGATGGCCTTGCGCATGCGCGCCAGTTCGCTCGCCGTTTTGCGGCTGCGCAGCGGCCCGATGATTGGTCCAGCAGAGATGAGGCGCCCGGCGTAGGGCGTATCGCGGAGCGCCGCCACCAGTTGCAGGTACATGCCATGCGTCAGGCCGTCGGCGGCCACATCACCCTCAGAGAAGTTGATGGCGATCTGGCGCGGGTCCAGTTCGGCAAGGATCGCCGTGAGGGCAGGCGCGAAACCCTCGTCATAGGTGACGACGGTGGGATAGAGGCCAGCCTGGCGCACCAGCGTTCCCTCCGGCCCGCCGACGATGGCGATGCGTTTGCCATCGCGCGTAACGAGGAAGGCGCTCTGCCAGGTGACATCGTGCCCAACCGTCAGCTTCATCACTGGGTCCGGCGTTTCGGAGCTTTCGCGGGCGAAGGTCAGCCAGCAATCAATATCCTGCTCGTTCAGGATATCTACCGCCTGTTCGAGCTTTTCACGCTGCACACTGATATCCATATGTCGCACCTTGCTTCCGTTTGCCACTGTTCTGCCGATGTCTGCCAGAAGAATGCCTGCCGACCGTCCTAACCGTCCTAGAAGAGCGTCATCTGTTGCGGATGGTCGTCGTCCGGGGGAATATCTGCTGAGGAGCCGAGCTTGCCCTCTGCCGCCAGCCGCCGCGCCTCCATCAGCGCCGCAGGCAGCGCACGCGCGAAGTCGTCCACGACGGTCTGGCGCAGTTCTTCGCGGTGGAGCGCAGCGGCGGGATTGTACATGGCAACGATGACACGCCCGCCGGAGACCTTCACCTGACCATGCACGCGCGAAATCTTGGCGTTGGGCAGGAACCGCGCCAGCGCCCCACGCCCCAGCGCGACGATGACCAGCGGATCAACGGCAGCGATCTGGCGCGTCAGGTAATCGGCGCAGGCGGCAATCTCACCAGGGAGCAATTCACGGCTATCCGGCACGCGATGGCGCACCATGTTGGTCAGATAGACGCTTTCGCGGTCCAGCCCGGCCAGCGCCAGCAGTTCATCGAGAAACTGGCCGGAGGGACCAGAGAACGGATAGCCGCGCCGGTCGTCATAGGCGCTGGGCGCCTCGCCAACCAGCATCACCTCCGCCTGGGGGTTGCCTGCGCCGGGGACTGCCTGATGCGCGCCCACGTGCAGGTCGCAGCGCTGGCATTGCTGCACCTCCGCCGCTATCACTTCGAGTTGTCGTCTGGCCTCCGTCACATCCTTCATAATCTGCCTCCTGTCAGGTTGCATGTATCTGTTGCATGTATCTTCAGTACAGACTGCATTTTACCATAAGGGAAACGGACATAGACGGCACTCACACGGAATAGCGAAGATTCGCGACAGTCAACTGCCGTGAACCCGTTAGCCCAGGTTCTCGATCTCGACCGGCGCGATGTCGTCTGCCGGGGTGAAGCCGAAGATGCGCCCGTAGAAATAGAGTTCGCCTTCCAGCGCGCGTTTGATGTTCTCCGCTTTGCGGAAACCATGCCCCTCGCCCGCGAAGGTGACATAGGCGACGGGCAGTCCCTTCGCGCGCAGGGCATCCACCATCATCTGCGATTGGTTGGGCGGCACGACGGGGTCTTCCAGCCCTTGAAAGATGATGACCGGACAGGAGAGCCGGTCGGTGTAGTGAATCGGCGAACGCTGGCGATAGAGTTCCTGTGCAGCGGGATACGGGCCGATGAGGTGGTCGGCATAGCGCGACTCAAACTTATGCGTGTCCCGCGCCAACGCTTCGATGTCGCTGATGCCGAAGTGGTCGGCGCCCGCCTTGAAGGTGTCGCGGAAGGTGAGCGCACAGAGCGTGGTGTAGCCACCAGCACTGCCGCCGGAAATCGCCAGCTTCTCGCCATCCACCAATCCCTGCGCCACCAGATAGCGCGCGCCGTTCACACAGTCGTCTCGATCTACAATGCCAAACTGCCCGTTGAGCCGCTCGCGGTAGGCGCGGCCATAGCCGCTGCTGCCACCATAGTTCACATTGAGGACGGCGAAACCGCGACTGGTCCAGTAGGCAATGGTTGCATTGAAGACGCTCGGCGCCATTGAAGTTGGCCCGCCATGACTCAGGACGCGAAGCGGCGGCAGCGTGCCCTCCGGCGCAGCGTACTCAGCGTTAAGTGGGCGATAGAAGAGCGCGTAGGCCGTCAATCCACCCTCCGTGGGGAACTCGATAGGCTCCGCCACAGCAATATAGGCCGGATCAATCGTGTAGCTGCTCATCGAGCGCAACGCCTCCATCTGCCCTGATGCGAGGTCCAGGCGAACGATCTCGCCCATCCTGGTTGCCAGTTCACCGACGAACACGACTGTATCACCCGTCGCGCGGACGCTTTGCATGCTGGTATACGGCATGGCAATCGGGGTGAGTTCGTGGGTAGTGGTGTTCAGGCTGGCGAGTGTGGAAATGCCCTGCTGTGAGTAGGTGCAGATGAGGCGGTTCGCGCTGGCAAAGGCATACCTGGATAGGCCGAACAGCCACTGCGGCTCACCAAACTCGGCATCCATCGGCGCCAGCGCCTCTATCTGTTCGTCCTGGTTTTGTCGGTCTTCGCGCCAGCGATAGAGATTCCACCAGCCGCTACGGTCCGAAACGAAGTATAAGATGCCATCCGGCGACCATTCCGGCTGGAAGATAGACTCACGCTCTCCGCCTGCCACCAGGCGCGGATTGGCCAGCGCGCCATCCGCCGCAATTTCCGCAACCCAGAGCGTTGTGCCATCCCAGGGCATATTGGGATGATTCCAGGTGAGCCACGCCAGCCGCGCGCCGTCCGGGCTGATGCGCGGCGTAGAGTAGAAGTCGTTGCCCTGCGCCAGCACGCGCCCGCCATCACTATTGGCTTCTTGGCTGCCATCCAGCGCCAGCGCGACCAGCGTGTTCACCGCCTCGTGCCCCTCCTGCCGGTGATCTTCACGCACGCAAATCAGCCGGTGGCGCGCGGCGTCGAAGGCGAAATCGGCATAGTGAAGTTGGCCGCTTGGCGTCTCCGGTGTGATTGGCTCCGGCGCGCCGCTGGGCGTCTGCCGGTAGAGCCGCTGATCGGTGAAGTTCGTGTAATACGCGACGCCGGCATGTACACAATACGAACCGCCGCCATATTCATGTACGCGCGTGCGCACGTTAAACCCCTGCGGTGATACATCGCTGACCCGGCCATCCGCCGTGCGCCGTATTAGAACGGTGCGCCCGCCCTCGCTGGCGCGCAGTTCCAGCCAGTAGATATCCTCGCCATCCAGTTGAATCTCCGCGAGCCGCGTTGTGCCCATGACAATCAGGTCCGCTGTAATGGGCGATTTCCACGAGCCATAGGGTGCGATGATCGGGTCTACTTGGTCTGTCATGTTGTACGCTATCCGTTCTCTTTCATGCGTTGGGAGCAGTGCTACGTTGGAATATACACTGGGAACTGCTGAAGATTATAGCCGCGAACATGGTATGTTGGGGCGCATCGTGATATGTTGTCTCTGATTTTTGTTGTCGCTTTGATCGCCTTTGCAATCGCGCAATGATGGATACTCTTGTTGACGGCAATGCCTATGCTGGAACGCGCGCATAACCTGCCAGGGGAATTGACGAATTTTATCGGACGAACGGCGGAAATCGCCGAACTCGAACGTCTCTTCACCACGACGCGGCTGCTGACGCTCACCGGAGTCGCTGGCATCGGCAAGACACGGCTGGCGCTCCGGCTGGCCGCTGATCTCGCGCCGCAATTTCCCGATGGCGTCTGGCTCGTGGAACTGGCCGCCGTGCGCGATCCGGCGCTCGTTCCGCGCACGGTGGCGGCGGTGGTCGGCGTGCGTGGCGTGCCGGCAAAATCGCTGCTGACGACGCTGGCGGCGGCGCTGGCTTCCAGGCGTTTGCTGCTCGTGCTGG
Organism: Chloroflexota bacterium; assembly: GCA_021323855.1. GTDB lineage: Bacteria > Chloroflexota > Ktedonobacteria > Ktedonobacterales > JADMIN01 > JAJPKE01. The sequence continues at coordinate 14,412 of JAJPKE010000011.1, forward strand.
ATAATTGTGAGCATCTGATCGGCTCCTGCGCCCGGCTGGCTGATACGCTGCTGCGCGCCTGCCCACAATTGCGCATCCTGGCGACGAGCCGCGAGCCGCTGCATATCCCCGGCGAACTGGCATGGCATGTGCCGCCGCTCGCTCTACCAGATAGCACGCACATGACATCTACAGAATCGCTCGCCCAGCTTGCACAGGCCGAAGCCCTCTCCATGTTTCTTGATCGCGCGCAGAGCCACCGGCCAGATTTCACTCTGACCTCGCGCAATGCGCCGGCCATCGCCGCTATCTGCCGGCGACTGGAAGGTCTGCCGCTGGCGATTGAACTGGCGGCGGCGCAGATCACCACCGTCGCGCCCGAACAAATCGCCTCGCTGCTCGACGACACACTGCATCTGCTCGCTGGCGGCAATCGCGCGCTGCCACGGCAGGAAACGCTACGGGCGACGCTGGACTGGAGCCATGCGCTCCTCAGCGATAGCGAGCGGCTTCTCTTTCGTCGCCTTTCCGCCTTTGCTGGTAGTTTCGATCTGGCCGCTGTCGAGGCGATGTGTCAGGATGATATCGAGCGAACGGAGGTATTGCCAGTGTTGCGGGCGCTGGTGGAAAAGTCGCTCGTGGAGGGATGGACGCCAGCAGAGAATGCGCGCTATCGCCTGCTGGAGCCGGTGCGTCACTACGCCAGCGCCCAACTCGCCGCCAGCGGCGAAACAAACGCCATACAGCGTCGTCATGCGCGCTATTTCCTGGCGCTGGCGGAGGAGGCGAATCTGCACGTTAAAAGCGCGCAGCGTGGCCCCTGGTTGGATCGGCTGGCGCTGGAACAGGATAATCTGCGGGCGGCGCTGGCATGGAGTAAACGGGCAACTGAACCTGACGATATCGAGATTGGCTTGCGGCTGGCGGGCGTGTTGCTCTGGCATTGGAACTTTCGTGGCGAATCCAGCGAAGGTCTCGATTGGATTGAAACGCTGCTGGCAAGGGCACCGGCTGCCACACCACGCACACGCGCACAGGCGCTCTATAGCGCCGGGGAATTTTCCTGGCTGCTGGGCAACAATACGGCGGCGCGTACACGGCTCGAGGAGAGTCTGACCCTCTGGCGGGCGCTCGGAGACAAAGAAGGGATTGCCTATACGCTGCAAGTGCTGGCTGGCATTACGGATGATCCGGCCAGGGCAACCGCGTTATGTGAGGAAAGCGTGGCGCTGTTCCAGGAGCTTGGCAACCAATGGGGCGTTGCCTTCGCCACGCACTCAATGTCATTGCTGCCACACATCCAACGCGACCTGGCAACGGCGCGGCGCTGGCTGGAGATGGCGCAGGCACGCTACCGCGCATTGGGTGACGATTGGTTCGTGGCACATACGCTCAACGGTTTGGGTGATCTGGCGCGCGCCGCCGGTGAACCAGCCCACGCCGCCGCGCTCTACGAGGAAAGCCTGGCGCTGGCGCAGAAGCTGGGCGCCAGCGGCATCATTCCGGGGCTGTTGCATAATCTCGGCTATCTGGCGCTGCGGCGACACGATATGCAGCGCGCGTTGCGCTATTTCCGCGAGAGTCTAACGCTTTTTCGTCGCCAGGGAGATCAGCGTGGGATTGCCGAATGTCTCGCGGGGCTGGCGGGTGTGCTGGGCGCCTTGAAACAGCCAGCGCAGGCGGCGCGGCTCTTTGGAACAGCGGAATATCTCATGCAAACGTCTGGCGTCGAACTATCTCCTTCCAATCATGCAGACTATGCGCAGAATGTTGCCCTGGTCCGCGAGCAACTCGATACAGCAGCTTTCGCGGCGGCCTGGGCGGAGGGACGGCAGCTCTCCAGCGAGCAGGCCATTGCGATGCTACCAGCAGCAGGAGCAGATAGCGACGCCCCGGCGCAGCCTCCCGCCAGCCCGCAGCTAGCCTATCTGACGCCACGCGAACGCGAGGTGGCGGCGTTGCTGGGGCGGGGATTGACGAATCGTCAGATCGCAGCGGCGCTGGTTATCACTGAGGGTACGGCCCGCCTGCATGTCAAGCATCTGCTTCACAAGCTCGGTTTCACCTCACGCGCGCAGGTTGCCGCCTGGGCGGTCTCCTGTGGTCTGATCGCTGAATCGCCCGCACCGATCATTGGTTGAGCATATCCCCTGGTATGAGCAACCTATTCACTCTGGCGCATATCCCACAGTGTGAGCAATCTATCCCCCTCCCGCGCATGTGTCTATCCCATCCGGGGAATGGCAAACCCGCTCGTGCCCTGTAGAGTGATGGACAGTTCATGTTAACGCGCATCGAGCGCATGAGGAGGTAACACACGATGACGACACTGGCGCAACCGCAACAACTGCAAGCGAAGAGCCTCGACGTGCCGGATGAGGCGCGTCCAATGGGCGCGAATGGACGCATTGAATTCGTAACACTCGGCAACATCACGGTTGGCCGCGCCACCTTCCCGCCGGGCTGGCGCTGGTCTGAGCAGATGAAGGCGCGGGCCGGCACTGATCTCTGTATGGTGCGGCACATCGGCTATGTCATCTCTGGACGTTGTGGCATCCGCATGGCAGACGGCACCGAGCGCGAGCTGGCCGCTGGCGACGCCTTCGACGTGCCGCCGGGTCATGACGCCTGGGTGATCGGCGATGAGCCATATGTCTCGCTCGACTTTAGCATAGAGCTGCCAGCGCCGCGCTCATCTACGGGCGCAACCGAAGCGCCACCGCTGGGCCACGGTGTGTTGCTGGAAAACGACCGGGTGCGTGTCCTCGAAATGGTTATCAAGCCCGGCGAGGCGACCGGCATGCACTCGCATCCCGCGAGCATCGTCTACGCGCTGAGTTCGGCGCAGGTGCGTTTCTCCTTCCCTAATGGGGAGAGCCGCGAGGTCATGACACGCGAGGGCGATATCACCTGGTCCGATGGCGTCACCCATACGGTCGAGAACATTGGCACCACCGACGACCGGGGCATCATCGTCGAACTGAAGTAGACCTCATCCCCGGCCCCTCTCCCGCGAGGAGAGGGGAGCCAGACGCAGGGCGATGGGTTGTGGCAAGGGGTGATGGGTTCGTCTGGGCAAACGAGAGGCCAGCGGATTGATCCGCTGGCCTCCTGCCTGGTCGCCCTGGTGTGCTGGCCTCTGGCAGACATTCTTGTCTGCCCCACCAAACGACTGTCTACCTCAGCACTTGCATCAACGTGGCGCCGACATGCGCGCAGGGCTGGCCACGTAGCCCCAGCGGACACTCACAGAGCAGACGGCGCTGCTGCCCCTCCACCCGCACGATATGCTCCATGCCCAGCCGGTATTCAGGGAGTGATGCGCAGGCATGGGGCTGGCCCAGCCCGACGACCGAGGCGACATAGAGTTGCACATGTGCGCCACGCGCCGTGCGAGTGGCGAGACAATGGGCGACAACGCCATAAGCGAGGGCCAGTTGGATGGCTTCTCGCTGTGCTGGCGTGCAACCGGTGAGGTCAGGCAGCGGTGGGCGATTGTCCCAGGGATCGAGCGGGTAGGACCAAGCAGCGGAAGCGGTGAAGGAGCGGGCATAGCGCCAGCCGAGGCGGAAACGTCGCAGGAACAACAGCAGATGGGACACGGGACGGAACAGATGCGGCACACGAGTTCGACGAGGCATAGCGATGACCTCACCTTTCTGTGGTGAACGTCATCAGTTTACTGGTCTCGCTGCATCAACATCGGTTCCTTCTTTGCCTCGTCCGCGTTTGCGCTGGCGAAAGGGAATACCGTATGATAAAACTCTCTGGTTTGGTTGCGAGCCGCTAAACCGATGACGCAATCGAACGGCCTCATGGTGGTTGTACACCGTGGGGCCATCCCCATTTTCAGAGCACTTTTTGCCGAGAGAACCAGTCGTCCCCCGACGCAGGCAAGCGTACCATAGCGGCGGGCGGCCTGTCAAGTGGCGCTGTCTGGTCTCCCCTCTCCTATGGGAGAGGGGCCGGGGGTGAGGTCTCCGGCTCCTCCAGCAGTTCGCCGCGCAGGGCAGCGCGGGCGGCTTCGCGTCCAGCTTCTTTGATGCTGCTGGCCTCGCCCTGCGCCAGCAGCCGGTCGCCCGCGAAAACGCCGACGGTATAGCGCCGGTCGTTGCTCCGCCCATCTTCAGCGAGCAGTTCGTAGCGAGGCAGCGTGCCCATCTGCCGCAGGATATGCTGTTGCAGCGTCCCTTTCGGGTTGTTGTCCGCCAGGGTGGCGTGGACCTCCGGAATGATCGGCAGTATCTCGCGCTCGATGAAGGCTACTGCTGCCTCGCGTCCCTGGTCCAGATAGATAGCGGCGACCAGTGCCTCCACCACATCGGCGCGTAGCGACTCACGCGAACGCTCGTTGAAGGTGCGCAGGCTGGCGATGTCCACTCGAATATAGGCATCCAGCCCCAGCCGCGCGCCGACCCGCGCCAGCACGCGCCTGCTCACCACCTCGGATTTGAGCGCGGTCATCTCGCCTTCGTTGGCGTCTGGATAGGTGTGGAAGAGATATTCCACCACCTGCACGCCGATGATCGCGTCGCCAAAAAACTCCAGCGTATCGTAGGAATCTCGCTGGGTCGTCTCCGGGCACATCGAGTGATGGGTCAGCGCGCGCACCAGGATTGTGCGGTCCCGGAACCGCACGCCCAGCCGCTCTTCCAGCGCCGCCAGCATATCCTCGGCAGCGTCTTGCTCGATACGCTCCTTGTTGGAGTGGTCCAGGTTGTCCAGGTTGTCAGGGTTGTGCTGGTTGTTCAGGTTGTCAGGGTTGTGCTGGTTGTTCATGGAGTGGTGTGGGCAGCGGTGTAGGCATGCCAGCGCGAACGATCATCACAAAGTCATAGGAGCCGTCGGTCGGGCCAAGCGCCTGACGGGTCCAGAGCCAGGTCCAGAGGCGATTAGCGGCTCTGCCCATGTTGAATGGCTTGCCGGTTTGCTTGCCATAGGAGAGATAGTCGCCCAGGCCGATGCCATAGAGCAGGAAATTCGACTGCGGGCAGGCATGCGTCTTTGTCTGCACGCATGGCAGCGGCTTGTAGCCCTCATCCCACCAGGAGCGCAGCTTATAGTGCTGCTGCTGATAGCCGGTCGGATGCTCTGCCATGAACGTTTGCGCGTCCGCGCCGTTCTGGTCGCCAGCGGGAAGGAGCAGCAAGACATCCACGGGATGCTGTGCCACATAGGATGGGTCGCCAGAGGGATAGTCGAAGACAGCGTTGGGATAGTCGCGCAGATACCAGTAGAAGGGCCACTCTTCGCCCGCGCCGACGGCGATGCGGAGCTTATGCTGGCCACCATACAACACCTGATCGGCATGGTTGATGTAGGCCATAATCGAGTCTACATCCTGCGTCGTCTGCTCATAGACCATCATCTCGTGCGGGCCTTCCGCCGCGTCTTTATGCGTCAGCACCAGCATGCCGTAGACCATTGGAATCAGCAGTACGAGCGCGCCGAAGACGCCGAGAATAGAGACTGCTGGCTTCCATGCGCCAGATTGGAACGACGACGCGAGTCCTGGACGCAGCCGCTCTCTGGCGAAGGCGACGCAACCTTCCAGCGCGCGCCCAACCACGATGCCCGCGAGCAGCATCAGCGGCAAGATGATATGGATGGAGAGCCAGGGCATCTTCTCGCCGGCCCAGGAATAGAGGCCCAGCGAGATCACGAACCACCAGACCAGGAAGAGACGGAAGCGTGTCGGGCGCACCAGCGCATAGACGACGCCGATCAAGCCAAAGACAACCGCCAATTGCTCATACATCGGGATCAGCAGCAGATAGTAATACCAGGGCTGGCCGCCGCGCGCCACGTTCTGCTGCTCGATCCAGTAATACAACCCCTGCCAGATGCCACGCCCGATGCCCTGCTCGAAGCCCTGTCCCCAGGAAGTGACGAAGCCAGTGCCAGGACCGAAGATACCCATCGGCGGAATCGTCCAATACAGCACGGCAAAGATCAGCCAGCAGACGACAAACGCCACGAACCAGTAAATCCAGTTGGTGCTAAAGAGCGTCCAGAGGAAATGCTGGCGGTTGGGGTCCAGCCGGTCGCGGGTGCGCCTGGCCCAGCGGCTCGGCGCCGTCAGCACGGCATCCACCTGTTCGACACGGCTGTGATAGACCGGCTGCCCCTCGACGACAAAGCTCTCATCTTCGCTATAGGCATTATACTCCGGCTGCGCGGCGCTGAGCGCATCCTCACGATACATCTGCCAGATCAGCGTGCCGATCACCAGCAGCGCAACGACGATGCTGCCATAGAGCAGCACAGCGACCGAGGTGTTTTCCAGATGCTGCACCTGAATATCGCTCTGCGACTGGTGCGCATTGATATACGCGCTGAGACCGTTCAGTGTCCTTAACGCCACCAGACCCAGCGCGCTGGCAATCGCTCCCAAGAGCGCCAGCAGACCGGCGCGGCTGAAGAAGAGGCGTTCGCCCTGCGTCAATGTCTGCGGCAGCAGGTTGGCGACGCTATAGGCCAGCTCCCAGACAAATAGCACCGCCAGGAACGAGCCAAAGATCGCAAAGGTCAGGTACGTGCCCTCGAAGGTGGCATAGGCCAGCACCGTGGCGGCGAAGAGGCCGATGAACCAGCGCATCTGGCGGTCGTGAGCATAGCGCACTGCGCAGACGACCATTGCGAACATGAAGAAGTTGAAATAGATGTCTTCACGCAGGAAGCGCGAGAAATAGACAAAGCTAGGCGAGACGGCCAGCAGGAATGCAGCAGCCAGCGCGCCATAGCGGCCAAGCTCGCGCCGCAGCCCCAGCGGCAACACGACGATGCCCAGGCCGAAGGTTGCTGGCAGGATACGCGCGGTGTAGTCGTTGATCCACGGATTGCCAGAGACGCCATGCACAAAGATGGCTTGCAGGCCACGCACGATATCAAAGACGAACGCCTCGGCATGGAACTGGAAGGGACCGTGTAGCAGCGGGTCATACTGGTAGCCCGGAGGATAGCTGGCGAATTGCAGCGAGAAGTAGGCGTGCATGCTTTCGTCGTGGTGCAGCGGCTTATCGCCCAAACCCCAGAAGCGCAGCACTGCGCCCAGCAGAATCACGCCGATCCAGAACCACTGCTCGACGGTAAGTGAACGTATGCGGTCCCAGGTGGCACGCGGGAATCGCTGAAACCGCGTTGCTAATGGTTCGCGCTCGGTCTCTAGCTCTTCATCATGCTCCGCGACCGGCGCCTCATCTTCTTCCGGCGCGGTGACACTCATCGCGGTTGCTGTGGGGAGCGTCGCAGTTGCCTTTGCAGACGTTGCTATCGTCGCTCTGCTGGCAGTGCCGTTGGCTTTCGCGCCATTTGCGCCATTTGCGCCGTTTGCCTTAATAGTGTCAGTTGGCGTTGTGACGCGCGATTTTGCGCCATTGCCATTCACACCATTCGCGCCATTCGAGCCATTCGCTGCTTTTGTGGGACGTGGGGCAGGCGTTTTGGACGTGGAGAGCGCAGCAGGCGTGGCAGCGGACGAAGCGGTGTCAGCGGATTGCTGCGCTGCCTTGAGCCGCTGTGTGTTGCGCAGAGCGCCAGACGGCAGCGCCAGCGTTGCCGCGCCGGAAGCATTGGATGCAGGCGCGACGCTGATGTTGCGCGCCGCGCGGCGACGCGCCTTCACTCCGCGTTTCGGTGTCTGCTGCATAAAACTTGCTCTCCCACTTTTTCCTTTGCGCCCTCGCTTTGCGCCTTTGCTTTGAGCCACTGGCGCGTTTAGGGCACCGCGTAGATGCTCACGCCATCGCGCTGATAGATCAGGTGCAGAAATGCGCCGAATCTAGCGAGATTGGCATTCGCATAGAGATCACGCTCCAGATACCCCACATAGACGTAGCGCACATGATATTGACGCAGCAGCGCCAGAACGGTTCCCGCATCGGGATTGGTATAGATTTCGTTGACCACCTGCGCGCGCTGGCCCAGGATATCGCCCTGACCCTGTTGTGGCAGCCAGTTGATGCGCCACTCGCCCTCATGCCCGCCCGGCCAGCCAATCAGCGTCGGCATGCCGGTGAAGGCAGAGATGCGGCTGTAATAGCTCCATTCGCATCCCGGCGCTTCTAGAATCACCGGCGACCCCTGGATATGTGTATTCAGCCAGGCAATCGCTTCGTTGTCGTGCAGATCGGTGCCATTGTAGGCGCCACATTCTGGCGAATTGACCGGCTGGTTCGCCATATAGGCCGTGCCATCTAGTGTGGCATGTGTGCCGGACGGCAACGTGAAATTATTCGTCACATACGAGGACGCCAGCACTGGATAGATCAATGCAGCGCCAATCAGCACCACCAGCGCCCCTATCCATACCAGCATACCCGCTGCGCCCAGCCATCGCAACGCTGGTGGGAATGACGGTGCCTGCGTCCACTTGCGCGCGCCGGATGTTGCAACGCGCTGCCTATCCAACGGCGCGCGTGTCACGCCTTCCAGATAGTCCTCGTCATCCTGGCTGTCAAGATTACTGGTGGCAAGAGACATTCCACCTTGCTGCATGGCAAGGGCCAGCGAAGCGTGCGCCGGAGCCGGTTCGCCACGTCGCTCTGAAGTCACCTCTTCGCCAGCGGGCAGCGCAAGAGCGAACGACGGCGGCAGCGTGGCGAACGCCCGCGCAAAGACACGCCGCGCCGCGCCCAAGAGCAGCATCAGCGCCGGACCGCCGCAGATACCCAGCAACAGCCACGCCTGATAATAGAGCTTGAAGACCGTGTTCATGCGGTCCTGAAAGATGTCGCGCAGGAAAACGACCTCGCAGGCAGCGATCAGCGCCGCCGAGGTGCCGATCAAGATCAACAGGAAGAGTTCGGCGCGCTGGCGTTCTTCCGTGCGCTCATCTATCGGCGCTATAGACATTACAGAATGAGCCGCAGCGCCTTCGTCTTCATCCTGTGCTTGACTGGCTGGGAAGATGTAGCGCAACGTCAGCGCGGCGCAGCAGATGACCAGTAGGAACCCCCAGAAGAGTGTCCAACCCTGATTCTGCTGGCTGGCGTTGGTCCAGAGCGCCAGCAGCGCAAAGACGACGCCCAGCGCGGCACCAGCGATACCCTGCGCGTGCCGCTTCAGCGCCGCGCCTGCATCAGCGGGCGAGAGCATGCTCAGCATACCTAGATCATCGCGGCGCACTATCGGCGCCAGCGCCCGCGCGCCCCAATAGAGCAGCAGCGAGAGCGCCAGGAAGAGCGGCAGGCCAAAGATGGCGATTTCGTCACCGATGGGCGAGCGGTCAGCGGTGGCGACCAGGCCGATACCCTGCGACGGCGAGACGAAGCCGCGATAGAAAGGCATGTAGAGCAGCAGCGAGAGCGCCACCAGCAGCGCAGCGGGCGCAAAGAGGTCCAGCAGGAAGAGCGAACTCCAACGCCGCCCATGCGCCAGCCATTGCTGCACCGCCAGCGCCAGCAGCGCCAGCCCCAGGTACGTCGGCAAATCCCAGCCGTTGATGGCGTAGAGGCTGCCGATGGCGATGGAGAGCGCGCCAAGCGTATAGATGCCTGCGCGACCACGCCCGAAAACACGGATGCCCATATCTTTTGCCAGCAGCAGGTTGAGCGCGATACCCACGGCCAGCGCCGCGAAGGGCAGGGCCAGCACATGCGCATGCAAATCCGCGAGGGAGAAGCTGAACGCCGGGAACTCGTTGATGGTGTTGGGAATGACGCGCGACGGATTCCACCACAGTTGGAAGTTCATCCAGAGGTCGCGGTGCAGCCACCACGCCCAGGGATTCTGTCCATGTCCGGCGAGCGTGTGGGTCCAGGCGACGGCATTTTGCCACCAGAGTTGCGCGCTGTTGAGGTTGCCTAGCACCAGCACCAGCAGCACAGAGAAGAAGCCGAACGGCAGTGCGCGATGCAGATTCTTCTCCGTGCGCGAACGCACGACAGCCGCGAGATTGGTGGCGACGCCGAAGACCGCGACGGCCACCAGTCCCAGAATCAGCGCGATGCCGAGATTGAAGGCGGTGCCCGGCTGCGTGCCCAGCACTTTGGCGATGGAGGCCAGCAGGAAGTGGCCGAAGTAATAATAGTTGATTGGCGCGCCACTCAGCCAGGGGTCCGGCGGCGGCAAGTGTTGCGTGCGCCAGAGCGAACTGAGGAACGCCACATCCATGAACTTTTCGGTGCCAGAGACGCCGGGATTAAACGAGCGTATCCACGCCATCAGCAGGAAGCCGAGAGTAAAGATCAGTTCGCTCGCCGCGATATAGAGCGGGCGCTCTTTGACGAGGCGGATCACCTCAGCGCGCAGGCTTGTCTTGCGCCATAGCACCAGGTTGAGCGCGGCAAAGGCCAGAAAGGTGCCAACGATCCACGCGCCGTTATAGGGTAGTGCGGTGATGATGCTGAGCGGGAACCAGATCAGCCAGCCGACGATCAACAGGCAGAAGGGTTTGCTGAGCGACCAGCCACGGTCCGGCAGATTGGCGAAGACGGTGGCCGTGAGCGGCATCCCCACCAGTCCCAGGACTTCGATCACTAGCCACCAGGAAAACAGCAAACCCATGAATCTCAACCCATTACCTTATAGATGATGACATCACTATTTTCATACACGATGCTGAGCGCGCCGCCCTGCTGAAGCGTGCTGAACTTATCCAGCGCGCCCGACGACATTGGCACGCAGGCGTTGCTCTGCATGATGTAGCAGGTGCGCTCCTGCTGCCCCAGATACACATACTGTACGTGATACTGATGCAGGAAGCTGAGCGCCGCGTTGGGGTCCGTCGTGCCCCAGAAGCTCTGCACATCATCCTGGCGCGGGAACACCTCATCGCCGTAGCGTTGCTCGTATTCGCGGCTGCCCCAGCCCAGCACATCCGGCAGGCCGGTATATTCAGAGACGCGCCCGTACCAGTAATAGTTACCGTCGCTTGCCTCAACAATGGTCGGGTCGCCGGCGATATGCTCGTTGATCCAGTTGATCGCCGCATAGTCGCCTGGATACCAGCCGCGCATATAGGCCATGCCGTCGAGCGAGAGACCCTGCGGCTGGACGCCACCGGGCGGCGGCTGCACGGCGGCCCACCACTGCGGGTCAGCCACACGCGCCGCCGTGCCCGAGACCAGGAAGATCGTAGAACCGAAGAGCAGCGCCACGAAGATCACCACCCAGACCAGCCGTAGCGCGCTCAGGCTGGAGACGCGCAGCAGCCAGGAGAAGAACGGCACACCCGCCAAGTCTACGTGTGCCGGTCCTTCTGTCTCTTCAGACGCGGCGCTGGTGGTCTCTGGTTCCCCGTCCACGCTAGCAGCACCGGCGTAGTCGTCATCATAGTCACTAGCGTCTCTGGATTCGTCATAATCCGCCGGTTCCACCGCCGCAGCATCGCCCGATGCGGTGGCAAAGCGCACTGACGGCATAGAGCGCATATTTCGCATGGCAGGCGCGAAGATTGGGAACACGCGCCCGATCAGTTGCGCGAAGATCAGCGCGCCGCTGATGGCGAAGAAGGTCCACACCTGATAGTAGAACTTGAAGACGGTGTTCATGCGCTCATACGGCGAGTTGTCCAGGAAGTCACGCACGTAGATAAACTCGACGCCCAGCGCCACGATCAGCCCCAGCAGCAGCAAGAGATACGTCATCAGCTTGAGCGGCTGGTGGCGTGTATCGAGCGCCAGATAGAGGCCGACGCCGATCAACAGCAGCAAGAGCGCCTTGAGGCTGATGAGGAAGGCGATGACCAGCACCAGCGAGCCGAAGCCAAGCAACAGCCAGAGGCGCGTATCGCGGTCGCCATACGTCCCCTCGGCCAGCCCGCGCGCCGTTCGGCTCGCCTCCAAACGGTCGTGCAGTTCCACGAAGAGGAAACTGGCGATCAGGAAGAGCCAGATGCCAAAGAGCGTGGCGAACTGGAACGGGTTGGTCGCCGTGTTGGCGGGTCCGGTGCCGGAGACGAAGTTCTGATAGTTCGCATGGAACGGGAAGAAGAGCAGGTACGTCGCGGCGAAGGTCAGGCCGAGCGCGACCACGTAGCCACGTAACACCGGCCACGTCAGCCGCCGGCGAATCGCCGCCCAGCCGCCGTTTGAGCCAAAGGGCAGCGCCCAGAGCGCCAGACCAATCGCAATCAGCAGACCGTAGGTTGGCACGTCCCAGGTGCTCGTACACCAGGCAGTGCCCAGCGCCAGCGCCGCCACCGCCAGCGTCGGGAATGTGCGCCGCCAGCGTCCACCGTCGCGCTTCGCCGCCAAGAGCAGTGAGGCGCAGCAGCCGATCAGCAGCACGACAATCGGCAGGTCTATCACGTGGGCGTGCAAATCGGCGTAGAGATAGCTCCAGAACGGGAACTCATTGATGGTCGTCTGCGCGCAGTTGGGAATCGGCACGCCGGAGAGTTGCTCGCAGGGGATGACACGGCTGCTCTGCCAGTAATCGAAGGGCGGTATTGGTAGCCCCGCCAGCGCCGAACGCAATTGATTGAGCATCTGCCAGAGGCCGTCCAGGTTGCAGACGACCACCAGCGCGACGCCACCGGCCAGCCCTGCCCACCAGCGTTTCGCCAGCGACGCCACCACCGAGAAGGCGGCGCTGAAGGTCAACCCGAAGAGCAGCGGAATCGCCAGATTGAAGGCGGTGGTCGGTACGATGCCGGTTAGCTTGATGAGAACGGCGATGAGATACTGGCCGTAGTAGTAATAATTGATGTAGCCGCCACTGAACCAGGGGTCATAGGGCGGCATGTAGCGGCTGCGCAGGATAGCGTTGAGAAATGCTAGCTCCATGGGCTTCTCGCCGCCGCGATAGATATGCCAGAGGTCGGGGTCCAGCCCGCGTATATAGGTGAACGCCAGGAACGCCACCAGGAAGCCGATTTCACAGATCAGCAGCAATTTCCAGCGGTCGCGCAGGAACGCCAGCATCTCGTGCCGCCGCCGGTACGCCAGCGCCAGCCCCGCGAGCGCCAACAGCAGAAACGCCAGCGTCACCGCCCAGCGGTCGAACGGCAGAATCGAGAGGCTGGATGGCAGCCAGATGACATAGGCCAGGATCAGCAGCCCCAGCAGTTTGCTGAGGCCCCAGCCACGGTCGCGCAGGCCGGGGAAAACGCTGTAGGCCAGCGGGAAACTGATGAGGCCGAGCAGTTCGATGATGAAGAGCCACCAGAAGAGCGGTATCTGGTTGGCGATGCTCTGCGGCGAGAACTGCACGAAAAGTGGCTGTGACTGCGCATCGGCGGCGGCATCCTGCGGCGAAAGCAGCAGCGACTTCTGCGCGCCGGAACGCGAAGCGGTCGTCGTCAGGTTCAGGCCGTTGGTCAACTGCGCTAGAATCGCGCCCGACGTGAGGCCCGCGCCGTTGCGAGTGAAAATCCAGACGGGCGGATGGTCATAGACGGAGAAGCTCTCGTCGGCGCTGCTCTCGTTCAATTGGAAGCCAAGCACCTGCGGGTGATACTCGAAGTGCGCGGCCAGCGAGAAGCCCAGCTTGCCAGCGAAGAGCAACTGGTAATAGCGCGTCGTCATCGGATAGCGGTCCGGCAGCTTGGGGATAGAGCGCAGGAGCCGCTGGCTGCTGATGACGACGACGTTGGCGGTGCTGAGTTGATTGGCGAGTTGCTGCGCCTTGTCCATCGTGTCAGGGTCATAGAGATTCAGCCCGACCTCTGGATATTGCCCTGGATTGATGAGGTGTCCGGCGGCGGTGTAGCCATTGCCGAAACGGTCGGTGCGGGCAGCCGGCGCCATGATTGGCAAGGGATCGTCCCAGACCTCATTGGTGATGGTGGAACCAGCAGGAATGTGATCGTAAATCCATTCGGAGGCCAGCACGCGCGTATTGGTGTTGGCATAGATGCTATCCATGCCCAGCGTGAAGAGCAGCGACGAGAGCAGCACGCAGACGCCCAGCGCGATCACCGCCGCGCGCCACCACTGGCCTCCGGCGATGCGCCGCCCCAGCACGCGCAAGGCAGGCAAGGCATGGCGCTGGCCCCAGGCGGCCCAGGCGAAGAGCGCGCAGGCAGCGCAGATGGCGAGTGGCGCGAAGACCGGCAGCATATAGCGGCTGAACTTGGTGTAGGCGCTGCCAACGACCAGGAAATAAACTACCAGCCAGGTGACGAAAATCGTCCAGTCGTTGTTCAGCGAGCGCCAGAGCCGCGAGACCGCCCAGCCAAAGCCCGCGAGACCGAGCAACCCCAGCGGCAGGCCCATGTCATAGAGCAGCAATTGCTGTATCTCATAGACAAATGGCGTGGTGTTGGCGAACTGGCGCACATAGGGATAATCCAGCACGCCGCGCGAGAGGTCGTTCTGCTCAGTGACATCCGCCGCGAAGCTTTTCCAGTCAATCAGCACGTAAGGGCTGGTGATGACGAAGACGAGGACGCCAGCGGCAGCAACACCAATCAGCGCCAGCAGCGCCTCATCCAGTCCGCGCCTGCGCCAGCGCAGCAGCAGCGCCACGCCAATCGGCGCCAGCAGCGGCAACGCGCTCACCTTCGTCGCCAGCGCCAGCCCGAAGGCCGCGCCGGTGAAGAGTCCGGTGCCCCAGGCATTCCAGGCGAAGGCGCGCGGTAGCGGCTCGTTTTCGTCGTCTGCGTCATCCGCTATCTGGCTATCTAATTGCGTGCCCCGGCTTTTCAAAGCCGAGGGCACGTATGCCGTTTGTTTTGGTCCCTGCGCCAGCAGCACGCAGGCCAGCAGGGTGAGCAGGGTGAAGAAGAGTAGCAGCGTATCCACGGCGTAGAAGTGCGCTACCTGGATATTGAACGGGATGGTGGCAACGAAGGCAGCGGCCAGCACGCCCGCCCAGCGATTCCAGAGACGCCGCGCAATCAGGCCGGAGAGCAGCACGGAGCCGGTGTCGAAGAGCGCAGAAATGCCACGGCCAACCAGCGTGAAGTGATTGAAGTCGTCCCACGTGCCACCATCCGGCGGCAGAAAGCGCCCGTTGGTGAGGTGCGTCAGCGAGGCGAGGCCATGCGTGACGAGCGCGAGCAGGTAGAGCGGGAACGAACCATAGGCGAAGAAGTGCGGATTGAGCGGCGAGTTTGGCGAGAGCAGCCAGCCGGGGCCGGTGTAGGCGGGATCGCAGTTGCCGACGCGCGGCGTGCCGGGCAGCGAGAGGCACATTGCCTTGAAGACGATCTCGCGTTCGTCCGGGTGCAGATGATTGTTGGCGTCCCAGTTGATGCCATAGATGCGCGGCAGGAACGATAGCACGACCACAGCCAGCAGCAGCCAGAGCGACCAGTCCTGCCGCCGTAGAAACCGCTGAACGGCGGGTGGAAGCGACGCCATCACTCCACGGCGAGCCGGAGATATTGCTGGCTCGTGTTTCACCGGCGCGGTGATGGGCGCCTGCGCAGCGTGTCGTCCTCCGGAGGCAGCGGCATCGCTGGCGCTGCGCGGCGTTGCAGGGGGCCGGGATGCGCTATCGCCAGCAGTGACGCCCGCGAGGTCGGCCCCCTCCGGCTGAAAGGCGAACGCGAGTTGTGGGGTGAGCGATGACGCAAATGGCGTCGCGGGCGCAATATGTGGGGCGGATTCCCGCACACGGATGTTTGCCCGGCGCGTTTGTCCCATGCCCGGCGCTTGCCGTTTGCCGCGCTGTCTTCGCTTCTCCCGCACGCGCATCCTCCGCCGCAGTTCCTGCCACTAGCTATTCACAACGATCCGAATATCCGCATGACTCTCCGCAGAGTTCAATCGGAGGAATTGTAACACTGGCCTGGGTGCCCCGCAACGCACACGGTCCATTCGGCTTCAGGCGAGGCGCGAAGATTTTACAGCCACTCAGGAAATGTAAGGAAGTATCAGAAACAATATACCAACCGCGCCGAGCACATGCAGCATCCATTGCTGATACTTGGGTAATTAGAGTGTCATTGGCAATAAAAGATGGCACAGGCCGAGGAACTGCTAGGTTGCAAGGCACTGTGCCATAACGACCCTATTGAGGGCATCCAATCAAAACCAGTGATGGATGTCGAACGCCTGTACGCCTACGAATATTTCACGATGTAATCAATGACCGACTGCTTGGAGGAGCGGTTAGTCGGTTTAGTCCCTGGATGAGCGGCCTCAATCAGTGCTGAGGCACGTTTCAGCATGTCCAATGTATAGTCTTGCAAGGCGCGGTCGAGCTGGTCAGGTCCGTAAACCCGCATTAAAAAGCCTGGATCAGGTGGAACAAAAGGATCAATTCGGTAGTTCGGATCAGGGTGCAATGCCACCAAAGGAGGTAACACCTTCTTTGTATTCTTTGCTTTTCCCTTTAGCCCTAAGAGTTCTGTGTACACCTGACGTATTTCACTGGCAAATTGTGGATTTCTCCTCGCCTCTCGTGCTGCAACCTCAGCAAGCGCTGTTCCTAGCACAGTGGTATCTTGTGGGTTGATAGGTAGTTGTACTGCTTGTCGAAGGGAACGTGTCGCCTCGGCCCCTCGTTGCGTCAACGTTTGACGAGGGGCCTTTTCGGCGGACTTTATTGCAACTGCTGTACTTCTTCTCTCGGCCATGTTGTGCATCCTCCCTCTACTTGACACGCCTGATAACCTCGTCAATCACAGCAGTGTACGCTTTTGCCGCTGCTGAAGACTTGTAGTTGAATAGTATCTTTGGCTTGGATTTATCTGACCCTACCTCTAAATGCGCCTTATCAATATACTTGTCAACGGGAATCGGTGGTCCTAGTATGCCCAAACTAGCCGCAATTGGAGCAATAAATTGTTGATTTATCGCATCTGTCTTCCAATTGGTGACAATGCAGCCGAGTATTTTGAGTGCTTCACCCGTCAACGCCGCAATAGTGCTGGCAGTATCACGGAGAAAGTTTACTCCCACCTCACTGAATGGCCCTGGTGCAACTGGCATTACGACATAGTGCGATGCAGCTAGTGCTGAACGAGTAAAGAAACCCATCGAGGGACCAGTATCTATAATGATCCAATCGAAATCTTGGGTATTTAATATGTGGGGCGGTTGAAGAGTTGGAGCATGAAGGTCACGTGCAAAACGCAATAACGCTCCAGGCCCTGCAGTGGTGCCTCTATCTACTAAAGCTAATGCCTGATTAGAGGGAATGAGCCATAACAGTGGAAACTGCGTTGGATGGACCAGGTCAGCTAAAGGCCGCTTGTGAGCAAAATACTCTCCTAAATGTAAGGCAGGGGTTTTCCCTGAGGATATAACCTTTGTGAGATTGGCTTGCGCATCCATATCTATCAGTAAGACTTGATAACCTTGAGCCATTAGACCAAACGCAATATTGATAGCACTTGTGGTTTTTCCAACGCCGCCTTTGTGATTGGCTAAAGTCAACACCTTCGTCTTAGTAGGTGGCCTGCGAACAATATTGTCCGCAAGAAAAAGAGCAGTAGGAGAAATAGGAACCAGCGGATCATCTAAAAGCGGCTCAGTGGCTATGTCATCTGCAGCTTCCTGAGAGAGCAAGCGTGAACCGCGTAAGTAGTTGATATAGCGAACAAAATGCTCTCCGTCCAGTGGCCAAAGGCGTCTTTTGCCTTCTGATTGAGCTTCATTGAGGGCAGTATCCTTGAAACTGCTTGTCGTGACGAAATACCCCGTCACACTGGTGTTTTCTGGCAAACCACCACGCAAACTGACCATATAGGGAGAAGTGATTTTGCGCTCGCGTCGCCAGTGTTTTACTTGCACTCCTGCATGTAACATTGGAGTGCCTGCGGGCGCACAGTAAATCTCCAGGTCGAGTCCCGAACTGGTATTATGCTGTCCAGCAACATCTTTAACGGTATATCCAGCCTGCTCAAATACATACTTCACAAAATGCTCAAACTCATGGTGGCTTAGTTCCCCTAACATCCGGTCAATATCTGGATGCTCATAGAGTTTTGCAAATACTGGTATAGTCCCTGATAGTTGTCCCATGCAGCGTCTCCCTACATCTTATTTTGTCAAACTGTCATAGAGAAAGAATGCTGCTACTATATCACAAGTATTCGCTTGGTTCAATCGTCCAAGCTATAAAGGGGAGAAGTTTACGATAAATTTTTATGTCAACCCATCTCTAAAGTACAAGTTATCCACAGGATTTAGGGGAGTTATCCACAATGGGGTGTGGAGAGGATGAGGTTAGGGGGTGGGCGTGTCGGGCGCGTTGGGTGTGATGGCGGCATTTTTGGCGCGCGACTCGGCGGCGATGTCGGACTGGTAGACGAGCATACGCTGCTGGAGCGCGGCGTCGTTGGTGGCGAGGATGCGCACCGCCAGCAGACCGGCGTTGCGCGCGTTGCCGATGGCGACGGTGGCGACCGGGACGCCTGCGGGCATCTGCACTATGGAGAGCAGCGAGTCCAGCCCGCGCAGCCACTCGGTCGGCACGGGGACGCCGATCACCGGCAGCGGCGTGTAAGCGGCGAGCATGCCGGGGAGATGCGCCGCGCCGCCTGCGCCTGCGATGATGACGCGCAGACCGCGTTCGTGCGCCGTGCGCCCATACTCTGCCATGTCGCCGGGGGTGCGATGCGCCGAGACAATGCGTAGCTCGTAGGCCACACCGAAGCGTTCGCACATCTCCGCCGCGCCGCGCATCACCGGCAAATCTGAGTCGCTGCCCATTACAATACCCACCAGTGCTGCTGCCATCCCGTACCCCGCTTTCTACAATGCCATGTTCACCTTTGCCACTCCTCGCTGTTATACCATCTCTCGCGGGTAGACCTCACCCCCTGACCCCCTCTCCCGCGAGGAGAGGGGGAACCAGACCGCACAGATCGCGGCGGGTAATGACTTGAATACCACCGGCAGCCAGCTTGGGTGGCGTATACTGAGCATAGCAATGCTGGCATGGTGAGGGATATGGGCACCTGGTAGTCGAGAGCCGTTAGTTGTGAGACGTGTATGCTTTCAGAGGAGACAGGGGAGCGCAACGAGATGGACGAACACACGACTGATCCACAGGAGACGCAGCAGACACAGCAGACGGAGAACATGCCGGACGGAGAGGCGACAATGACGGCGATGACGCAGGAGATGGAGGGGTTGCGTCAGCTGGTGACGCGGCTGCTTAGCCAGCAGTTCGGTTATGCAGGCGCGACGGAGAAGGAACCGCAACTGCTCGTTGGGCGCATCCCACTGGACTTCCCCATCGCGCTGCCACTGCCAGACGACACGCACATCATCGGCAGCGTGGTATCCAGACGGCTGACCAGCATCATGTATGACACGCAGGTGTCCAGCGACGACGTGATGGACCTGTATTATCAACGCATGGCTGCGCTCGGCTGGGAAGCGGTGAATATGCCAACTGTGGCAGACCGGCAGCAGGCTCGCATGCAGCATGGCGGCTTTCAGCACAACAGCAGGAGAAGGCCGACCAATCACTATGAAATCTTTATGAAGGATGAGCAGGGGCCAGGGCTGACCGTGACGACTGGGCAAGCGCCAGATGGGCTGACCAGCGTGCAGGTGGGGCTGCACACCTATGAGCATCCTGAACAATCGCCGCTGTTTCATCGCCGTTATGGTCTCTTCTCGATGATTCCACCGCTCTATCCACCAGAAGGCGATTACCAGCGGTCCGGCGGGGGCAGCAGTGGCAATGGCGCGGCGCATACCACAGCCACGCTGACCAGCGGACTCGACCTGCCAGCCGTCGCCGCGCACTATAACGCACAACTGCGCGAGGCGGGCTGGGTGAGCAGCAGCGACGGCGGCACCGGCAAAGAGGCGGCATGGAGCGTCTGGCGCTTCACTGACAAAGACGGCCAGCCCTGGCAGGGTATCTTCATTGCGCTGACGCATCCCGATACGCCGCATGACTACTTCCTGGTGGTGCAGGCGCGCTCGACGACAAAAGAAGGCGACTCGCGCTTGATCGGTTCGAGCTGGACCAGCTACGGCCCGATGTAGTAGTAGCGTTCTATCGGCATGTCATAGTGTTGCGCAGGCAGTACATACTGGTTGGTGCCACTTGAAACTTTGCATGCAGATCGCCGGGAGGGCAGCGATGGATGACGATATGCCGGACACCTATGGTTCGCACTTCGACCCTACTAGAGAGTTCATCGGCAAGGCGCCGCCGGACTTTCCCGCTGAACTGCCCATCCCGGAGGATGCGAACATTCTGGCGGGCCTCATCAACAATGTCACCACCAATGATATGACGGTGGCCTATGAAACGGAACTCAGCCCCGACGAGTTGGAGGCGTTCTATCGGGAGCGTATGGCCGCGCTCGGCTGGTCCGCGCCACCGCCAGAAGAGGACAGCCCACATGGCGGGTTTCAGCCGATGGGTAACTCCGCTTTTGCTCGCATGCCACGCTCAGATGAGGAATGTCGTCTGCTCTTCTGCAACGGCGAAGTGGGGCCGGGGCTGCGCATCATGGGAGATCGCAGTGCCGATTTGGGCGGTATCACCTCGGTGTTTATGGTGCTGGAACACTACACGCATCCGCGCCAATCGCCCTGCGCGCAACGCCAGCAGCAACCACCGCAGAATCTCTTTGAGATGCTGCCGATGCTCTACGTGCCTGACGGCTCGAATCAGTCTGATGGACATTGCAGCGGCGACGCCACCTCTGTGCATTGCCAGTCACACGTCCTCACCAATCTCGATCACCAGCGCATCATCCATCATTATCACACGCAACTGGTGCTGGCCGGTTGGAGCCTCGAAAACGAGAACACGCATGTCAAAGCGACGGAAGAGCCGTATCACCGGCTCTTCGGCGATATCTGGCGACATGAGAGCAACTGGCGTTTTAGGGATCGTGCGGGGCAGCAGTGGCGTGGCTCCTTTAGCATGATGGGGTCGCCCAAAGAGACCGCTCCCACCTCCTATACGCTGGAACTGAGCGCGCAGATGGTGGATTGAGGCATGGACAATCTCTACACAGTCAAACTGCCGGACTGTGGGCCGCTCAGCATCATGGCACGGCCACGCGGCGGCGCATGGCTGCCCGATGCGGTAGCCGCATGGAAAGGCGCTGGCGTGCAGGTCGTCGTCTCGCTGCTGACCGGCAGCGAGCTACGCGAACTGGACCTCATGGACGAAGAATGTCTGTGCGTCCAGCAAGGGATGCCATTCGTCCCGTTCCCCATCCCGGACCGCCAGACACCGCCCAATACTGCGGCGGCTGTGCAACTCATCGAGACGATAGCGGGTTGGCTGGGCGAGGGAAAACATGTGGCGATTCACTGTCGCGTGGGAATTGGCCGCTCGGGAATGATTGCCTCCTGCGCGCTCATCGCGTTGGGCGCATCGCCGCAGGGTGCGCTCGATATGCTGACCAAAGCGCGTGGGTGGGCGGTCCCCGATACGGCAGAGCAGCGCGCGTGGGTGCTATCCTTCCCCACTGTGCGACAACAACAGGCTCACTATCACCAGTAGCGATGCGTGGAGTACCCCCTCTCCTCGTGGGAGAGGGGGTAGGGGGTGAGGTCTATACCCGTTCCTGGCGCAGCGAGAGCGCCGCCCCCACCACCATCAGCGCAGCGAAGCCCAACAGGAAGACTAGCTCCGGCCAGACATCGCCCAGGCCGTAGCCTTTGAGCATGATGTCCTTCAGCGCAATGTTTGCATAGGTCAGCGGCATGATATAGGCAAGCTGCTTCAGCACTACCGGCAACGTCTGCACCGGGAAGAACAGCCCGCCAAGCAACACCTGCGGCACCAGCAAGATGGGGATGAACTGGATGACTTGTAGCTCATTGCGGGCGAAGGCCGAGGCGAAAATGCCCATATTGACGGCGCCCAACGTCAACACCAGCGTCACCAGGAACAGCAGCCCCAGGTTGCCGGCGTAATGCACGCGCAGCACATACACGACAAAGAGCAGGATGATGAGCGATTGCAGCAGCGCAAAGAGCGTGAAACCCAGCACGTAGCCCAGCACCAGCTCTGTCTTGCGCAGCGGCGACACCATCAGCCGTTCGATGGTCCCTTGCGAGCGTTCGCGCAGGAAAGAGACTGAGGTGAGCAGGAAAATGAAGAAGAAGGCGAAAAGGCCGACGAAGAGCGGCGCCAGCGCATCCGTCTGCGTATATTGCGGCCCGCCATAGAGATAGCTGATGTGCAATGGCACCGCGCTGGCCAGCGCCGGCGAGCGCGGTGTCACCTGTGCGCCTGGTAGTCCTGGCAATCCTGGCGATGCTTGCGACTGTAATGCGCCAACGAGTTGCGTCACCAGCGCATGTAATTCTTGCGCCGCCGCTGGATTGGAGCCATCCAGCCGCAGTGTCAGCGCGGCGCCGCCGGGCGCGGTCAGCGCGGCGATATCCGCTGGGAAGATCAATACGCCGTCGGCGTCCCCGTTTTTGAGCGTCGTATCCACCTGACTGCGCGCCACCGTCTTGATCGTCACGCTAGACTGCCCGCTCACCAATGTCTGGAGCCGCTGCATCAGAAGCGCACCCACCGCGCCGTCCGGCGGCACGATACCCAACGTCACGCTGGTGGTATTGCCGTTCAAGACGAAGTTCAGCAGCGTCATGACGAGCAGCGGCGCGATGAAAAGCAGCGCCAATGAGCGCCGGTCGCGCAGGAATTGGCGCACAATGCGCAGCGCCAGCGCACCTATTCGCCGGAGAGACATATAGCTCACCTCATTCTTGTCTATCGGTTCGTTAAGTGGCTGAGTTGCTGCGATGTGTTCTGTGGCGCAGGCGCGGCGCTCGTTGTGGCGCGCGTCATCCGAAGATACTGCGTTACGCCCGTGAGCGTCAGCACCAGACGCACAGGGAGCGGCGCCCAACTGTTACGTGTGTCGGTGACGAGTCGCGGATTGGTGAGGCTGATCTGCTGGCCTCTCGTCAGGATTTCACAGCCACCTGCGGCCTGCACGTTGCGCATCCAGTCGGTGTCGGGACCATAGGTGAGCGCGAAGATATAGTCGTTGCCATCGCGGAAGGCGTTGATCGGTGTGCGATAGGTCTTGCCGGATTTGCGCCCAACGTGTGTGAGGATGGCGAACCCTGGCAATCTGCCGGCAAAGCGTTTGGTGATGCGATTGGTAACGCGGCGATTGAAGCGCGCAACCTGCTGCGATAGTGGCATAACGACATCTCCTTATCAGTTCATAGACTTTACCGCACGTTGGCAGCGGGTGTGGTAGTTTCGGTATGGCGCTGGGCGAAGTAGAGGAACGCTTTGTCGAAGTCTGCCTCGCCAGACTCACGGCGCAGCGCATCCGGCGCATCCACCGCCAGCAGCTTGCCGAAACGCAGCATCGCCAGCCGGTGGCAGCGCGCTGCCTCGTCCAGATGATGTGTCGAGACGATGATGGTTACGCCCTGCTCGTTGAGCCGCCCAAAGTAGTCCCAGAAGGCCAGGCGTAGCTCTGGATCAATGCCGACGGTCGGCTCATCCAGGAAGAGCAGACGCGGCCTATGAATCAGCGCGCAGGCCAGCGAGACACGCTGGCGCATGCCGCCGCTCAGTGTGGCGATGGGCGCTTTGATGCGTTGCGTCAGGTCCACCAGCGCCAGTGTCTCATTGATGCGCGTGCGAAGGAGAGAGCCGTGTAGCCCATAGAGCGCGCCGAAGAACGCCAGATTCTCCTGGATGCTGAGGTCGCTATAGAGCGCGCTGGCCTGCGTCATGTAGCCGATCTGGCCTGCGACACGCCGGTCTGGCATCGTGCGCCCCAACACCTGGACAGTTCCACTGGTTGGCTTGCCCAGCCCCAGCAGCAGACGAATTAGCGTCGTTTTGCCGGAGCCGTTAGGGCCAATCAGTCCAAAGGTTTCTCCCGCTGCGACGCTGAACGATACCTCATCCAGCGCCCGCACCTGCCCGAACACCTTGACCACCCGGTCCAGCGTGACCGGCGTTATCTGGCTCGTCTGGTTCATAGAGTGACCTCCGATCAAGCAAGAATGCCGCGTAACAACGTCTCCACCATCTCGGCAACGGCATTGGGTGGCGATCCAGTGAGATGCAGCACGATGATCGAGCCAACCAGCATGCGCGCCGTCACATCAGGATTGTGCGGGCGCAGCTCACCAGCGGCGATGCGCGCATCCAGATAGCGTGTGAGAAAGCCCATGCCGACCGCCTGTATCAGCCGTAGCGCGTGCTGAATCTCCGGGCGCACCAATGCCTCGCGGACGACGATACGCGCCATGTTTTGCAGTTCGGACCGCTCGGAGAGCAGACTCAACATCTTAGTCGCCACCTCCGGCAGCACCTCGCGCGCTGGGCGGTCGGCGGCGCTGGCGAAAATCGCGCTGACTTCGGGCACTGGATTGTATTGCGAGATGATTGCCCAGAATAGATCGTCTTTGCTGCGAAAGTAGTGATAGATCAGCCCTTGCGCAACGGAGGCCTCCGTTGCGATGTCTTTGATGCTGGTGTTTTCCATCCCTTTCTCCGCAAAGAGTTTGAACGCCACTTCAATGAGTTGTTTGCGGCGTTCCTGCGCCTGTAGTTCGCGCTGGTTGGGAGTTGTCACGTCTCGCACACCTCACTGACTGAGTACTCGTTCAATGAAAATAATAACGAGTGAACGAACGATTGTCAAGGGGTGGGTAGTATACACGTGCCAGAAACGGCGACCAGCGCGCATATGCTAGTCTGAGATGCTGATACGGCGCGCGTTAAGAATAGTGAATCGTTCCGGTAGCGCAGACATTTCTGTCTGCGTGTGTATGGGCAGTAGGTAGCGCAGACAGGAATGTCTGCGAGCAGCATCCGGCAGACAAGCATGTCCACCCCAGCAACTTCCGGCAGGAGTAATCAATCATGAGCATAGTGCGAATAGCGTTGTTGCAGATGACGCCGTGTGGCGACGACGGCACAGATCAGGCGGCGAATCTGGCGAAGGGTGAGACATTCTGCCGGCAGGCACGCCAAATGGGAGCCGATATTGCGCTCTTCCCTGAGATGTGGAACATCGGCTACGCTGGATACTGCCCGGAATCCGATGAGACGAGCGACATCTGGCGCGGTCCGGGCCGCTGGGCCGAGGGCGAGACGAATCCCTATGAGATGCTACGCGAGGCGCGCGAACGCTGGCAGGCGCAGGCCATCAGCCGCGACAGCGCCTATGTGCAGCATTTCCAGGCGCTTGCGCGTGAGCTGGAGATGGCGATTGCCGTCACGTACCTGGAAGCGTGGCCCGGCGCGCCACGCAATAGCGTCTCGCTGATTGACCGGCACGGCGCGCTGGCCTTCACCTACGCAAAGATGCACACCTGCGACTTCGATGTCAAAGAAGCCGCTCTGACACCGGGTGATGAGTTCTTCGTGGCGGCGCTGGATACCGCGCAGGGGCCGGTGCAGGTCGGCGCGATGATCTGCTACGACCGCGAGTTCCCAGAGAGCGCGCGGCTGCTGATGCTTCAGGGGGCGGAAATCATCCTGGTTCCCAACGCCTGTGAGATGGAGCGGCACCGCATGGCGCAGTTGCATACTCGCGCGCTGGAAAACATGGTAGGCGTGGCGCTGGCCAACTACGCTGCGCCCACCGCCAATGGCCACTCGATGGCCTTCCATCCCATCGCCTTCGATGAAAACGGCTCACGCGATACGCTGGTGATCGAGGCAGGCGAGGCGGAGGGCGTCTATCTCGCTAGCTTCGATCTGGATGCGCTGCGCGATTGGCG
This sequence comes from Chloroflexota bacterium, assembly GCA_021323855.1. Classification (GTDB taxonomy): domain Bacteria; phylum Chloroflexota; class Ktedonobacteria; order Ktedonobacterales; family JADMIN01; genus JAJPKE01. Next base: position 39,926 of record JAJPKE010000011.1, read on the forward strand.
CGACCGCGAGGCATGGGGCAACGCTTTCCGCAAGCCCCACCGCTACGCTGCGCTGGCTTCCCTGGATGTGCAGTCGCCGTTTGTGCGCGTCAACGAGCGCGGCGAACCCTACCCACGCGAGCGGCGATGAGCAACTGGCGCACGTCTGGTACAATAACGGTGCGATAGCTCTGATAGAGTGTGCAAAATGGCTCGGCATGGGAGGACAGGTGATGGCGAAACGGCGGCGTTCCGGTTCATCCGGTTCATCCGGCGCATCCCGATCAGCAGGCGCATGGTGGCGCATGACGTTGCTGCTGGCGCTGCTCATCTGCGTCGTCGGCATCGTGCCCGCCGTTATCGCCGGTCAGGCGCTCGGCCTCTGGCACATCCGTGCGCCGTGGAACGCCCAGGCGAGCGCGACACCATCCTTGCCGCCGGATACGGCATTACCGCGCCAGGTCTGGCTTGCCAGTGATGTGAAGGTTTTGCCGCAGCCGGGGAAAGGTACGCCGGTTGCGACGCTGGTAGCTGGCTCCCCGGCAACGCTGACGCTGCATCGCCTGGTCGGCAACACCTCCTGGGGAAACATCATCTGGGCAGGCCCAACCGTGGCAACCAGCGGCGAAGGCTGGGTGCCGGATAGCGCGCTCGTCGCCTACGGCACGAGCAGTGGACCACTCGGTGATCTGGGGGCGCTCTCACCGGCGCTGGCGGCGCAGGTGGCGGGCGACGGTGCGCATTTCTCCGCCGCCATCTATTTTCCCGATATCAGCGCGCTCTATCAGACGAACGCTGGCGCACCGTTTACGCTGGGTGACGGCTTCCGCGCGGTGCTGCTGGTGGCATTGCTGGCGCGCAGCGAATCACAGCCACAGGGATTGCCGCCCACCCTCAAAGTCGTCACCGCTGCGCTGGCGGATGGTGACGCCAGCATCGGCGCAGTGGTCTATAACAGTGACCTCGGCGGCGCAACGGGCGTGACGCAGTATCTCGCTGGCATTGGTGTGGCGGGGATTCAGCCAGCCGCGAACTGGCAAACGTCGCAGGCGACGGCCAGCAGCATGCTGCAATTCTACAGTGTGTTCGCCAAAGGGGAGATACTTTCATCGGGCGACCGCTCCACTGCGCTCACGGCGTTGACACAGGCAAAGCCCGCCCTCGCCGCATCGGCAATCACCACCGTGCCGCTGGGGTCCGGCGGCGTGCTGGTGGCGGGCGTGGCGCAGACGCCGACCGGCTGGACAGTGAATATCTGTGGCATCGTCGCCACGCCAGGGGCGCCGCACTATGTCATCGCCGTGGCGCTACGCGATCAGGCGTCACAGGCAGCGGCGGTCAGCGCACTCAATAGCTTCTTCCAGAAACTGACGGCGCTGCTGGCGTCATCCTAGTAGGCGATTGCGGAGGAGACAGTACCTATGAGCAAGAAGACGCCGATACAGGCCAGTTATGATCTGGTGGCGGAGCAGTACGCAGATAACTTCTTTGATGAACTGAACCGCAAGCCCTTCGACCGCCAACTGCTCGACCGTTTCGCAGCGTCCATCCTACAGGATAACCAGGGGCGCCAGGAGGATCAGGAGGATGCGGCGGCCACTGTTTGGGACCTGGGCTGCGGACCGGGGCATGTTGGGCGCTACCTCGCTGAACGCGGCGTCACGGTCTGCGGGCTGGACCTTTCAGAGCAGATGGTTGCTGTCGCGCGCAGGCTGAATCCTGATATGGCGTTTACGCAGGGCACGATGCTCGCCCTGCCGGTGGGCGATGGCGCGCTGGCTGGCATCGTGGCGTTCTATGCCATCATCCACCTGACACGCGCCGAAGCGCAGGATGCGCTACGCGAGTTTCACCGCGCATTGCGTCCAGGCGGGCAACTCTTCTGGCATTCCACGGCGGCAATGGGGAAATCCATCGAGATGAGTGGTATGGTGAGAAAGTGGACGTCACCGCCACGCTCTTCACTGGCGCAGAGATGGAAGGCTATGCCCAGGCGGCGGGATTCACCATCGTCGAGCTGCTGCACCGCCCGCCCTACGAGTTCGAGCATCCGAGCGAACGACTCTATCTTTGGGCGCGCAAACCGGCGTAACTGGACGCAGCGAGGATATCGCGGCAGTGAACTGCCGGCGCACGGAAAGTGGATTGAAAGCCGCTGGCGGCCCGCGTGGCTTCAGCTATTCCACGCGTGCCACGGCTTTGAAAAGCCGGCAGCACGCTATCAATCGGTGAGCAAGGGCAATGTCAGCCAGAGCGTCACGCGCTCCTGCTCTGGCTGAAGCGTAAAGCCCGCGCTACCCCGTTGCTGTTCGGCCAATGCTTTGCTGATGGCGAGGCCGAAGCCAAACGCATCTTCCAGATTTCCTGCTGTTGCCGCATGGCCATAAGAGTCTTCATGCGCTGTGAAAGGCTCGTCTTGCGTTTTCAGCGCCTCGAATTGCCGCGCCAGCGTCGCTTCATCCTGATGCGCCCACCTGCTCTCGATAGCAATATATGCCTGCTGCTGCTCTGCGTCATGCCGCAGGTGAACCGTAATAGGCGCATCGGGCGGCGTATGCGCGAACACATGGGTGAAATAATAGTGCAATGCCTGCCTGATGCGTGCCTCATCTACCAGTGCCAGCGCTGGCTGGCCCAACGCTCCGCGATCCAGCATGATCGTGTGGAAGGGATGGGACCGTTGCTCACTGGCAATCAGTTCCTGGACGAGCATCGTAAGGTCACAGGGAGCCAGTGTCAATTCCAGCGTACCGGAGGCCAGGTGCGCGACCTCGCGCAGCAGCGCCAGGGTGCGATTGAGGTGTGTGATGTGCCCATCCAGCCGGCGAAGCTGTATGAGCGCCGCCACCTGGTCGCGCGGCGTAGTGTGCTCCGCTGGGTGTTGAGTGACGCGCCGCAACTCCGCGATGATGTGCGTGGCGCTGGCAAGTTGTTCATTCATCGCGGCGCTGCTCCGTACTAGCAGCGTTGTGCTGGCATGCGTGCTGTGTTCCTCTGAAGCATGTTTGCCTTCATCCACTGATGCCGCAACCATCTGCATCAACAAGCTGATGAGCGCCTGATGCTGCTGCTCGCGGTGATATTGCTTTGTGACCTCATGAAAGCTCAGCACCGCGCCGGTAATATGGCCTTCTTCGTCACGAATCGGCCTGCCGCTGTAGGAAGATATCAAATCCTGCCCTTTGAAGTTCCGCCCGATCACGTAGGAGGTATTGGCGCTGGTCAGCGTTTCTCCGCGCAGCAGCCGCAGATGCGGCCATTCCTCGCGCGTGAAGGGCGTGCCGTCTTCATGGCGCAGCATCAGCAGTTTGGTGCGGTCCCCCGGCGGCAGGGAGAAATAATCGTCCACTGAAGCCAGCCCAAGCATCTGATGCGCCGCCTCATTGAGCCGCACGATATTGCCCTTCGCGTCGTAGACCAGGATGGCGTCACCCAGCGCTTCGAGAATAGTCTCGCGCTGATTCGACTCTTCAATGATCTGCTGTTCCAGTTGGTGCCTGCGGGTGATGTCGCGCAGGATACAGACGGCGCCGCTCGGTCTTCCCTCGGAATCATAGAATGGCGCACCGCTGACGCTGAGCCAGAGATGGCGACCATCCAGCGCCTGCGCGGAAACATCCATCGGCATGCCGCGCCAGGAGCCATTTTCGGCAGGTTCCATAATAGGCAGCTCGCTAGTGCGAAAGGGATTGCCCTGCGCATCGCAGGCATTGAAGCGTTCCAGCCGTTCCCGCAGTGGGCGGGTAAAGGCATCAGAGGCAGGATCGAGGCCGAACATCTGGCGGGCGGCGGCGTTGGAGCGAACGATGTTGCCCTGCCGGTCGTAGAGGATGACGCCATCGGCGATTGCCTCGAAGATGGCGTCGAACTGTTTGGCGCGCGCCACTGCGACACGTTCGCTCTCCTGCACGGCGGCGGTGAGGCGGCGATACTCGCTGATATCCTCCACAACGCTGATGAAATAGGCGGGCGCGCCTGAAGGGTCACTCACCAGCGACACCGTATTGGAGGTCCAGATGAGCGTGCCGTCGCCACGCTGAAAGCGGACTTCCTGCTGATAGGCGTCGCGCTGCCCCGCCAGCAGTTCCTCCGTCAATGCGCGAACCTTCCGGCTATCGTCCGCGTGCATCAGCGCCATGAAGGGCTGTCCCACCAGTTCAGCGGTTGAAGCGTAGCCCAGGATGGTGGCGAGGCGCGGATTGACGAGTTGCCAGTTGCCCTCGATACCGATATGCCCAATGCCAACGGCAGCCAGTTCAAACGTGCCACGAAAACGCCGCTCACTGTCACGTAGCTCCTGCTGGAGCCGGTTGCGTTCGGTGATATCCTGGAAGGTCAGCACCATGTCTGTTACTTCGCCATCAGTGATGACCGGCGAGCAGGAATATTGCACTGGAAGGAACGTCTTATCGGCGCGGAGAAAGAAATCTTCGGCGCCGCGAATCGTCTCGCCGGTCTGCGTGGCCCGCTGGATGGGACATTCGCTGAGGGGAAACGCCGTGCCGTCGGGATGATGAGCATGGCAGAAATCGTGAAAATTGCGACCAAGCAATTCACCAAACTTGAAGCCGAGCATGGCCTGCGCAGCAGGGTTGATCTGCCGGAGCAGGCCCTGGTGATCCAGCACCACCACACCCTCGACCATCGCGCCCATGATCGAACGGCTGAACTCGAACTGGCGGCGCGCGTTCACATCCAGCCGTGGGTCGCGCACCGGCGGCAGGTCACCTCTGCTGCGTAACACCCCCAGCACACTGGCAATATCCACAATCTGCCCGGTGGCTGTGTAGTCTCCGTCAGGCGCGTATTCTGTCATGCCGCCTGTCATGCCGCCTGTCATGCTGCCTGGCCGGGCGCGCAGCGTGGCGACCTCTGCCTTCAGCGCCTCGATTTCATCGAGCAGTTCTCTGCGCGAGCGTTTATCGGCATGCGATCTGTCCATCGCCTTCCCCCCACCCTGTGTCTCGTGCGCAAGAAACTGGCTGATCGTCAAGAGACGTTCTTTAGTGCTACTGAATGATGGCTGCTTGCGCTGGCTGCTGGCGCACGCCATTCCAACAGAACCATCTCAGAACATCGCGTTAGATTATACGAGTGATGTCTCAAAAGAGATAGAAAGAGGCGGTATCTATTGGCATCTGGTATGGTATGCTCTGCGATATGTGTCGCGCGTTGAGCGGGCATCGCGTGAGGAGTATCAAGGGTAGTCTATGCCAGAAATGCCGGAGATGCGAGGCATGCCTAAGGTGCAGGCGACGCTGCTGGCGGGACGCGGACGAGTAGAGCGCGGCCTGCGGGCGCTGCATCGCTATCTGCTGCTGGCGCCGCCACAATTTGTGCTGGCGGGGTTGGGCTGCATGGCGCTGGCGGCATCGAGCGATCTGGCGAATACGTTTGACGCGCCGCGTCGTGGTGGTCCGCTCATCGCCCTGCTGCTCTTCATCACCCTCTTGCTGGCGTTTCTGCTCTTCATCATCGCCTGCCGCCAAACGCCGCCGCGCCTCTGGCAGCAACGCCGCCACCTGCTGCGCTGGCTGATCTATCCGGTGTTGCTCTGGTCGCTCTTCACCGCCTATCAGACGGCGAGTATCACGCTGCATGGCACGGTGACATCAGTGACCGTCGCTCCGCCGCGCTATGGCAGCGATGACCTCTATTACAACCACTACAACGCCTGGCTCGTCCTGCGTGGCGAGAATCCCTATGTTGGGCAGCGGTTGATCGCTGCGCTCACCTACTTCGGCACGACGGCCTTTACGCCGCTGGCGCGTGGCCGCTTCAGCAATCCGCGCCACTATCCCACGCAGGCGCAGATGGACGCGGTGATCCGTGGCTATCTGGCGCATCCCGAAACCATACCGCCAGAGGTGGACCCGCGCACGACGCATAGCTATCCCGCTGGGGCGTTCCTGGTGAATCTGCCTGCCGTCTGGGCTGGCGCGCCCAGCGTCGCCATCACACAACTGCTGCTGTTACTGCTGCTCTGGGTGCTGATCTGCCGCGCCGCGCCGCCCGTCTGGCAGCCGTTAGTAGTGGTGTTGCTGCTGACGATGGCCGATGGCGCGCGTGAGGTGGCAGGTGCGGACTTCGAGATCTGGCCACTGGCGTTCATCGCCTTCGCGTGGCTGGCGCGCGAACGGCGCATTACCTCCGCGTTGTTGCTGGGGGCTGCCTGCGCCATCAAACAGACCGCCTGGATTGCCGCGCCGTTCTATCTCGTCTGGGTTTGGCGGCGCGCGGGCTGGCGCGAGGCACTTCGCCGCGCTGGGCTGGCAGTTGGGGCGTTCCTGGTCATCAATCTACCGTGGATCATCGCCTCGCCGCGCGAGTGGCTGAGTAGCCTAGCGCTGCCGGTCAGCCTGCCGCTGCTGCCGGATGGCAGTGGGGTCATTGGTCTCTCGCTGACGGGGATTCTGCCACTCTTTCCTTCATGGCTGTATAGCGTGCTGGAAATTGCGCTCTTCGCTGGCGCGCTCTGGTGGTATTGGCGTAACTGGCGGCGCTATCCCTTCGCCGGTTTGGTGCTGCCACTGCTGCCGCTGCTTGGCGCGTGGCGTAGCTCGGAACGCTATTTCGTGCTGTTGCCGCTGGCGGCGGTGCTGGCCGTCGTGCTGACGGTGCGCGAACGCAAGGCTCCGGCGGATACATCCGCGAACGGCATATCCGCCGGAGCAAATGGGGCCGGCGCATGAATGCGCGCCTAAGCGCCTGGCGGCGACGAAGCCTGTCTCCGCAGGCTGGGAATCGGCAGGTTGGATCTGTCTCCAGGCCGCGTAGGCGGCCTTTGTGGCGGCACGCCCTTAGACGCGGATTCATCCGCCGGTCCGGGTTTACACACTACGCGAGCGGGAAGACCGGCAGGTTGATCTTGCCGTTTGAGACGCCAGCCAGGATGCCAGAAAGCGCGGTGTACCACGCGACAATAGCCGTAGCGATGCCGACCCACCCACCGATCTTGGTGATGTTGGCTCCGTTGGCCCCGGCCAGGCCACCAATGGCCAACAGCAGGAACGTCACGAACAGCAACACGAAGACGGCTGCCGTCGCCACATTGGTGCGGAACGAACCGAACATCATGATGGCGGTGAAAATGGTCCAGCCTACGAGGTAATAACCGACCGCTGTGTTGGATGCGACGCCAATGGCTGCGCCAAAACCAGGGAGTAGTAATGCGGCGAATGAGAGCCAGAACGCGCCATAGGAGGTGAAAGCCGTCGCACCGAAGGTGTTGCCGCTTCGGAACTCCCACATGCCGGCAGCGAATTGGGCAATGCCGCCATAGAAAACAGCGAGGCCGATGACGACAAAGACATCACCTTTGCCAGTGAGTAACCCCGCATTGACGGCGCTGAGGAAGAAGGTGGTCAGTGCGAAACCACAGAGGCCTAGCGGACCAGGGTTCGCAATCTTGGTTTCTGTCACGGAATAAACTCCTCTCCGGGATAAGGAAAACGACTATGGTTCCCCAATGTACGCGAAGATGCGCCCGAGACGAGTCGCCACTGCCCCTGGTATGCTGATAATGTTGGGCGTGGTGACAGAGTGCGTTGACCAGGAATGATTACGGGAGGGTATCTGCTCCTTTCTATCTCAGTGTATTTGCGTATACCAGCACGCCGATTGTGTGTGCTGTATTGTAGAGGAGTCTAGCACACAATTGACAAAAAATGAATACCCAAGATACGCACTATCGTAAAATCTGTTATGATGTTGGACAAGGCCGGTAGATGCAGCTATCGCCTGCTCGCGTATAATGCGGGCGTCTCGCGTATTTTCCAGTAGACCAGGGTATCGTAGGTTTGTCGCGTTCAGTTTCCGTAGCGAAAGAGGCAAGTATGTCTAGTTCTCAGGAGTCTTCGGGGTCTGTGACGACCATTGACGCGCTACTACAAGAAACGCGCACGTTCCCACCATCCGCTGCCTTTGCAGCCCAGGCCAACGTTCGTGACGCCTCCATTTATCAGGTGGCGCATGACGACCCGGAAGGATTCTGGGCCAGCGCAGCGAACCGTCTCGATTGGTTCCAGCGATGGGAGCGCGTCCTCGAATGGGACGCGCCCTGGGCCAAGTGGTTTGTCGGTGGCAAGCTCAACGCCTCGTACAACTGCGTGGACCGCCACATCAAGACGGCGCGCCGCAACAAGGCAGCCATCATCTGGGAAGGTGAGCCGGGCGACACCCGCGTGCTGACCTACCGCGATCTCTACCGCGAGGTCAACCGCTTCGCCGCCGTGCTGCTGGACCTCGGCGTGCGCAAGGGCGACCGGGTGGCGTTCTATATGCCGATGATCCCAGAACTCGCCATCGGCCTGCTGGCCTGCGCGCGCATCGGCGCCCCACACACTGTCATCTTCGGCGGCTTCAGCGCAGAATCACTGCGCGACCGCATCAACGACTCACAGGCCAAGCTCTGCGTCACAGCGGATGGCGGCTGGCGGCGTGGCGGCGTGGTGCCGCTCAAAGACACGACCGATGCCGCTGTCGCGCAGACGCCAAGCATCGAGCATGTGCTGGTGATCCAGCGCGTCGGATCGGATGTGCGCCAGGTGCAGATGCAAGAGGGGCGCGATGTCTGGTATCACGAGGCGCTCGGGCGCATCACGCAGAAGTACGTTGAGCCAGAGCAACTCGACAGCGAGCATCCGCTCTACATCATGTATACCTCTGGCACCACCGGCAAGCCCAAAGGGCAACTCCACACCACCGGCGGCTACCTCGTCGGCACATCGCTGACGCACGAGTGGATCTTCGACCTCAAAGAAGATGATGTCTACTGGTGTACTGCCGATATCGGCTGGGTGACAGGCCACAGCTATATTGTCTACGGTCCGCTGGCCAACGGCGCGAGCGTCGTTATGTATGAGGGCGCGCCGGACTTCCCCGATAAGGATCGCTTCTGGGACCTGGTGGAGAAATACGGCATCACCATCCTCTACACCGCGCCAACCTCGATTCGCACGTTTATGCGCTGGGGCGACCAATATCCCGCCATGCACGACCTCTCTTCGCTGCGGTTGATGGGCACGGTTGGCGAGCCAATCAACCCAGAGGCGTGGATCTGGTACCACAACAATATCGGGCATGGCAACTGCCCAATTGTGGATACCTGGTGGCAGACGGAGACCGGCGAGATCATGATTACGCCGTTGCCCGGCATCATTGCCACCAAGCCCGGCTCCGCCACACGCCCGTTCCCTGGCATCGAGGCGGATATTCTCGATGAAGCGGGCAATAGCGTGCCGAACAATGTTGGCGGCAACCTCGTCATCAAGCGCCCCTGGCCGGCGATGTCGCGCACCATCTGGGGCGACCCAGACCGCTATGTGGCAACCTATTGGAGCAAGTACCCAGGTGTGTATCTGACGGGCGACGGCGCGCGCCGCGACGACGACGGCTACTTCTGGCTGCTCGGTCGTGTGGACGATGTGGTGAACGTCTCCGGCCACCGTCTCGGCACGATGGAGGTGGAGAGCGCGCTGGTCAGCCATCCGGCGGTGGCTGAGGCGGCGGTCATCGGCGCCTCCGATCCTATCACCGGGCAGGCCATCGTCGCCTTTGTCACGCCACGCAGCGGGCAGCAACCCAACGATGCGCTGACGGCGGAACTGAAAGAGCATGTCGTGCAGAGCATCGGCGCGCTGGCCCGCCCCAAACGCATCTACTACACGGCGGAACTGCCCAAGACCCGCAGCGCCAAGATCATGCGCCGCCTGCTCCGCGACATCGCTGAGGGGCGCGTGCTTGGCGATACCACGACGCTGCTCGACCCGAACGTCGTTGCGCAGATCAAGGAGCAATACGCCGCCAGCGAAGGCTAGCCACAGATAGCTGGCGCTATTTTGCGGCTTTGAAAAGCCGGCGCACGGCAGGTGCTTCAGGCACACAGGGGATAGCTGAGTGGCTATCCCCTGTTATTGTTGAGGAGCCAGAAGCCCCCACCCCCAGCCCCTCCCCCGTGCGCGGGAGAGGGGAGACCAGAGGCGCCAGTTCCGAGTCCGCGCAGGCGGACTTCGCGGCCAACGGCCATCCAGGTGCGAATTCATTCGCTGGCCAACCTCACGTGTTATCCTCCGGCCACTATTACTATGAGATGAGATGCGACGATGGGTGAAGAGCAAACAATAGACCTGTCATTCCTGGCTGAGCGCGGACTCGATGCCAACCGCCCCTTTACTGAAGACGAGCGGCAACATTTGGCGCGGGCACAGGCGGCGCTCTACGGCGCGGAATCCGTGGTGGTGCGCATCGGTGGGCAGGCGGGCAGGCTTGGCGAATCCATCGTGGCGACGGCGCTGCTCGAAGGCGTCTTACAGGCGCTACGCTACGCCGGCAAAGCTGGCATCCCCATAGCAATCATCGTGGATGAAGGGGTGGGCGAACTCTTCGAGGCTGGGGCATACCAACAAGCCTACTGGCCGGAGATATCCGTGCGAACGGCGCCTATCACGCAATTAGTGGATGCCGATGACTTGCGCGCCTATGCTGTTTCTATCACTCCTGCCAGGCCGGCGCTGCTGCTCGACCTGCACGGCGCGCATGATGGCATGCCACGTCTGCAAGAATATGACGCTGCTCCCGCGCTGCTCCACCTCATGCGCGTTGGCATACGCCACTATTCGCGCCACGGCCCGCTGCGGCGCTATGCAGGCTTCATCGAAGACCTCTTCACATTGCCGCGTGACTCGCTCGATGGTGAACTGGTCCAGCCAGCCATTCGCCTGCTGCCGGAGGATCATGCCCGCTATCTGGCGCTTGCGCAGACCTTCGGCCTGCATGACTCGGCCATTCGTATCATCTGCTTCTTTCAGTCGGTCGTTATCGCCAAATGCTACGGACGCTGGGATGAGGTCGTGCGGCGGCTCGCTGATGAAGTGGCAGGGCGTTGGCCTGGACGGCGTCTCGAATTTCTGGTCGCCTGCGGTCCAGACGAGCAACAGCCGGAGGGATTGCGGCGGGCGGACCTTGCGGCGGAATACGCCGATTTCCGCGCCGGGTGGGACAACGCGCGCGTGTCAGTGCAATACACGCCGTCGCTGCGCGATCTGGCGGTGCTGCTCTCGCATGCACATCTGGCGCTTGCCAACGATACCGGACCGGGGCATCTGGCGGGCGCGTTGGGCGTCCACACCATCGTCCCGTTTCTGCCGGGCGGCGTCTATGCGCAGGAGGTGTGGTCCTCGACACTTTACCATCACGGCGTCACCCTGGAACCCAATCCGTTCACCAGGAGAGAGATCGAGTCAGCGGTCATCAATGACCGAACCGACATCATCAATAGCATCGAGCCTGCGCAACTGGTTGATACAGCAATGAAATGCCTCTCAGAACGCGCGCCTGAATAGCGTTTCCGCGCATATGTTCTGTGATACAATCGCTATCAAGCGGTCATGAGTGATTTGATTTCACGCACACTTTTTGACGCCGCCCGTCTGGCAAATTCTCATCATTGAGCATTGTTGGTATTTCTTTCTGCTATAGGAGTGAAACATGGCTTCATTACGCGCGTTTCTCAGCCACAGCCATATGGACATTAGTTGGTGTGATGGGTTCGTGGCAGAGCTGGAACAGCATGGCCTCGACGTGTGGTATGACCGAAAAAGCATCTATGTCGGCGCGCAGTGGATCAAAAAGATCGAGCAGGAAATCCAGGGAAGGGATTATTTCCTCATCGCGTGGACGCCCGACTCCAAGGCGTCGCAATGGGTGCAGAGTGAACTCAGCCTGGCGCTGCGGGAGCACAAGCAAATCATTGGCATCCTCTGCAAGCCAACCACTGTAGAAGGCTTCCTCTCCATCTATCAGTTGCTCGATGCAACACAACTGGACGCAAAACAGGCCGCCCAGATGGTATTAGCCGCCTTGAAAGGCACGAAGCCACCGTTTTCACCACCACCTGTGAAGCCACATTCCCCGCAATCAAAGGCTCCTTCCAATGAGAGCGTCAGAGGCGAATGGGCATCCGAGGGCGACGAACAGCCGGGCCAGAAAGTCGAACTGCTGCTCAATCAATATCGAGAGCCTGGGAATATACGAGATGGTGTGCGAGTCTATAACACAAAGATAAAGGGTACAGGAGATCACTGGCTCTGTGGGAAAGTAACCATAGAAGGAACTGCCGCTGATAGCGGCATTGATCTGACGCTAACTCCGGTGCAACAAAACGGGTCGCCCCCAGCAGGGGGAATCAGTGTTACTCGTATCGAGTTGCAACTGACGCTGCTCCCTTCTGGAAAGATGAAGGGGAATGAGGTTGTGCATGGATATCAACGTCAGAAGGGTTTCGCCGGCTGGTTGGATTGGTTCTCTACTCAGAATCCAACTGTAGTTGGCACCCGAACGATCACCTTCTCACCAACCGGAAATTGATTGGGGATGCTGAGCCATTCTGGTAGGGCAGAGATTCCTGTGTGCTATGAATCGAGCTGGGATGCCTTGCCCACTGGCACAGCCACTTGCTGTTGTTCGCGCTCCGTCTCAGCCAGCTTCGCGGCCAACCGGCGCTGCTGTCGCTTGGCGCGCCACGCATACCAGTACGTCGCGCAGGCGAGCGAGATCACCACGATTGACATGCCCGCCAGTGTATCCAGCAGATAGTGGTTGCCCGTCATGAGGACGGTGAGCATCATGCACAGTGGCAAGAGCGCGCCCAGCACTTTCAGCCACCAGCGCGGCGCATAGCTCATGATAGCCAGCCCCGCCAGCAGCGCCCAGCCCACATGCAGGCTCGGCATCGCAGCATACGGATTGTAGAATGCGCCGACCGCCGACCCATCTACATTGAAGCCCGATACTTTGAGCGTATCGGTGAAGCCCGGCAGAAAGCGCGGCGGCGCGACCGGGTAGATGATATAGATCGAAAGGCCGATCAACGCCGAGAGCAAAAACGCCGTGCGGAAGCGCAGATACGCCTGATGATGCGACCAGTAGAGCCAGGCAGCAACGCCAATCAACACTGGCAGATGGCCGGCGATATAAAAGAGGTTCGCCGCCTGCATCAGCCAATCATGGTGCAAGGCGAGTGCCTGAAGCGCGTATTCGGGGTTCAGGTGCAGGGTTTGCTCAATGTTGAGCAGTTGTTGAGCATGCTGAAAGGCATTGCTGGCAGTTCCGCGTGCCAGGCCGCGCGTGAGGAAATAGGCGAATGTGACGCCAAGAACGAGTGCAAGCTCACGAAGCGTTCCCCAGAGCGTCGGGCGCTCACGCTTTAGCGGGGCAGGCGTGGCGGACCAGAACCACCACCAGGAACTTTCCATCAAGGACCATACGGATTTCTACCCCCCTTTTATCTGTCACTATGAGTCGCTGCGCATTGTTGCGTATTTTGTAGTACGCCACAGAACACAACCATAGTACGCGAGAAAGCTGAAAATTGGTTGAGATGAGGGGCAAATTTTGTGCAAAATAAGGCATCCGAGGAAAAATGGGCAAAAAGAAAGGAAGGGACAGGATGCCAACATGCCCTTCCTTTTGTCACCCGGCAACAGCCGGATGACGGGAAGCTGATCTGATTGCCCGTGACCGCCATGGGGACAACAGCCACGGACCCGGGACCGCAGGGAGTGCATCCTCAGTTCTTTCAGTACCCCACGAACGGGGTCATCCAGCAGGTGGAGGAGTCCACACATCAGATTGCTTACAAAGGACAACGCGCCGCTCCCACTTTCGTTAGGGGCGCGGCGCGTTCAATGGGTTCACTATACGATACGAAGTATGCGGCCTGTTGAGGTTAGCCCGCGACGCTCCAGCCAAAGGGACCGGCGGCGGTCTGCGTATCCACCTGCTTGAAGGTGTGGCCGTTGTCGGGGCTGCTGAGATAGGTGCCGGAGGCCGCCGTGATGGCGATGCTCTGGCTATCCGGCGCCCACAGCATCGTCATATTCGCCAGCAGTGGCTCTCCCAGCAGCAGATGCGTGATGCTGGCGGGCTGGCCGTTGCTGATGCGCATGCTCACAATACCAACGCTGATCTGCGCGGCCAGATGGGTGCCATCCGGCGACCAGGCGGGCACGCCAGTGACGCCATTCAGTTTGCTGCTCGCCAGCGATGCGCCGTTCTGCGTCGCCAGGGATAGCTCGCCGTCTTCAGAGACGATGGCCGCCGTATTGCCAGTTGGCGACCAGTAGATGCCCGTGATGGCGTTCCCTGGCGCGCTATTGGTGATGGTCAGGCCGGGTTGCGTGGCGGAGACGGTGGCAAGCGCCGGTGTCTCGTTTTGTGTAATGCCCACCAGCCAGAGGCCAGTGCCCTGCTTCGGCGTAAAGCCAGCGGCAGTGACATGCGCATCTGCCGGGGTGAGCCGCACCGTATTGCTTTGCAGCAGATCGCGCGTAAAGATGCCAGTGATCGTCTTGCTGGTCGCGTCCCAGGTGGCCCAGGTCAGCGCGGGATGCTGGGCATCGGGCAGCCAGAACATCTGCTCCACGACAGCGGCGAGGTTTGCCGGGTCCGCATGGGCCGCAAGCTGGCTGGCGCGCCGGTTGACAAGATCGTAGCTCCAAACGCTCTGTTCGGCGTTGTTCACCTGAATATACGCCAGCCGCAGGCTATCCTGGCTCCAGAGCGGCGAAATCGCCAAACCCTGCGTGCTGGTGGTAATCGCCTGATCGTTGGTGCCATCGGCGTTGACCACATGCAGCGTGCCATCAGCCGCCTGATAGGCGATGCGGGTGCCATCCGGCGACCAGACCAACGCTGGATGCACTGAACAAATGCCCGCGCCGGAGCAGAGCGCGCTGGCGCTGCTGAGCGGCGTATCGCCCTGCCGGTCTGCGCGAATGACGTGCAGGCGTCCGCTGCCGGCCTCTGCATAGACTACATATTTGCCGTCCGGCGAAACGCTCCACACGGAGCTAACCTGCACATTGGACGGCGTGAGCCGCTGGGCGAGGCCGGGTCCGCTCTCCGGTGCGCTCCAGAGCGCACCATCGTGTTCATAGACCACGCGGTTGCCGGCGGCCAGTGGCGCGTCATTGGGGTTGGGATTGCCGATGACGGGTGTAGAGCCGTGCCTGGCTGTTGAAGGGCCAGAATGGAAGAGACCCTGCTTGAGCAGCAGGGCCGACCCAACGAGGATGACGAAAACGGCGGCGGTTTGCAGCGCGATACGTCCCCAATGCGGCGGCGATCCACGGTTCGCTGAACGGCGCTCCGCCGGTTGCGGAGCGGATGGATGCGCCTCGTTGGCTCTTGCCTGCTGGCGCAGAATTGCCGCGAATTCGGGAGAATTGAAGATGCGGTCATGGAGCGCCGCTGAGGGTGACACTCTCGGGGTGTTGGCGAGCAGCGTGTCGTAACGACGATATTCGGTGACGACCTCGCTGCACTGGGCACAACCGTCAAGATGCGCCGCGACCTCCGTGTGGAGTTGCGGGTCTAGCATATCGTCGAGATAGGCGCTGAGATAATTCTCGGCCTTCTCGCAGTTCATTTCGTAACGCCTCCCCCCTGTTCAAGCGCGCGATAGTGTTCGCGGAACGAGTGTCGCGCGCGAGACAGGTACATTTTGACGCCACTCTCTGCAATGTTCAAGGTCGAAGCAATCTCCGCGTAGGAGAAGCCTTCTTGCGTGTAGAGCAGCAGGGCCGCGCGATAGTGGTGCGGCATGCGCTTGAGCGCCGCATGCACCAACTCCGAGGTCCCAATGGTTTCTTGCGGGTCAGCGCTTTCAACGTCGGCAGGCTCATGATCGAGGTCCTGCCAGGGAAGCCACGCGATCAGCTTGCGTCTGCGCAGAGCATCGTATGCCGTGTTGGTAGCGATACGATAGAGCCAGGCCGAAAGTTTCAGGTTCGCGTCCATTTTGGGCAGCGCCTTGAAGGCTTTCAAGAATGTATCCTGGGTCAGATCGTCCGCCTGTTCGCGGTTGCCGACCAGATGATAGATGTAGTTGTAAAGGGGGGTCTTATACTCGTCGTAGATCCGTTCAAAGGACCACGCCTGTTCCGTCGCCCTTGCTTCAGCCACAGACGCGCGCTCCCTTACTGAATCGGACTGCTTGGTTGCAGCCTCGTCAGTGAGCGAACGTCCCGCCACCGCAGTTCCGGTTATCAGGTTCATTCCTCCGGCTCCTTCGCGCCGGTCCCGGTCCCGCTGCTGAGGCAGGGGGTCGTTGTCGTCAGACCCTCTGTGAAGTGGAACGGACTCGTGAGACGGCGGTAACATAAGCCTGACAGGCTGCCTTTCACTACTCAGGTGAACGGGGGCATCATATCAAACTGTTGTGTGGCTCACCAAAGAACACGCCCAACTTTCCTATACCGTCTCATCGAAGCATCTCATCGAGATATCAGTTTCACTCCGCTCGCTTTCTCAGTTTCTCCCCTAGCGTCTGGTGGATGCCCGCTCGCTCCGTAGCCAGGTATAGACGTTCGCGGCGAACTCGTCGGGCACTTCTTCCTGCGGCAGCGCACCGCAATCGAAGACGCGCAATTCGGCGCGCGGATTGCCCCGGCGGAAGGCGCGCGCATTTTCCAGCGGCGTAAAGGGTGCGTCTTTGCCCCAGCAGAGCAGAATTGGCTGCGTGAGATGTGGATAGGCCGCATCAACCGAGGTATTCAGCGCACCAGAAATGAAGCTGGCGATGGCGAAGCGGCCTCCCGGCTGGTGCGTCATGGTATAGTAGATGTCAATCATGTCGTCGCTGACCCGCTCGCGGTTGGCATAGGTCTGCGATTGCAGGAAGTAGCGCAGGCTGGGACGCGAACAGAGCAGGTTGTAGATGCCCTGGCCCAACAGCGGCGACCGCAGCAGCGCCCGCGCCAGCCGTCTCCCTGGCGATTCATATTCATCCGCCAGATTTTCCAGTCCTGTCGGCGCAATCAAGATCAACCGGGCGAACAACCCTGGCCGCTGCGCAGCGGCGCGTATCGTAAACGCCGCCGTCAACGACGAAGCGACGATAGATACCGGCTGATCGGCCCCGCCGATGACCTGCCGGACGAAATCCTCGATCAGCGCCTCATAGATATCCGGCGTGTAGGTGATGGCCGGGCGGTCGGAGCGGCCAAAGCCCAGCAGATCGAACGCATAGACGCGGAAATCGCGCGCAAACAGATCAAAGACGCGGCGAAACTCATAGGAGGAGGCGCCGGCATAGACACCATGCACCAGCACCAGCGGCTCACCCTGCCCCTTGACGGTATAGGCGATATTGCCATGCCGCCAGGCGTACTGCCGCTGCTCACCATCCAGCACCACCGGCGGCTCCCCAACCCCCAGATCACTCAGCGCATTGCCCAGCGCCAGCGCGCCAGCGGCCCCCGCCGTTGCCAGCGCCGCAATCTGCCAGGCTGCCAACCCACGTCCTCGCCGTCTCGTCATCTCCATATCCTCGTACCCTACCCCTTCGCCCTTCTGCTCGCTATGATACTCCACCCATCCCACTGTCGGTTTGCTATCCGGTCGCCGTTTGCTCCACCTGCACTGTTGCAATCCGTATGCCGCACTCGATCAACACGTCAGTGGACGCGCGACGGCTGGCGAGTGCTACTGTGCCGGTGGGTGCTCGGTTACGCGCGTGGTGAGGATATCTATCGCGTGGGGCAGCACCGGCAGGATGACGGCCAGGCACTCGCGGACGCCTTTAGGGCTGCCCGGCAGGTTCACGATCAACGTGCTACCCCGGCAGCCAGCAACGGCGCGCGTCAACATCGCCATCGGCGTCACGCGCAGGCTCTCCATGCGCATCGCCTCGGCAAGCCCCGGCACCAGCCGCTCGGCAACGGCCAGCGTCGCCTCCGGCGTGACATCGGTCGGGCTGAGTCCGGTGCCGCCAGTGGTGAGGATCAGGTCCAGGCGCAGATCGTCCGCCCAGTGGCGCAGCACACTCTCAATGGCGGCGCGTTCATCCGCGACGATCCGCCGCGCGCGCACTGTGGCGGAGAGCGGCGGCGCTGCCACCATCTCAGCGATAGCGTCGCCGGAGGTATCTTCACGCTGGCCCGCCGCGCCTTTGGTGCTGGCCGTCAGGATGCCAACGGTTATCATATGCAACCTCCTCTATAAGAGGCAAGGTGAATCATTGGATAGACGAATAGACGCCTCGCCAGGAAGCCCCCACCCCCAACCCCTCCCCCGTGCGCGGGAGAGGGGGAGCAGAGCATCGGCGGTTGAAACCGCGCCTGTATGGCTTTCAGCCGCCAAGTCCGCCTGCGCGGACTCGGAGCATGCACTGTCTGCGCACCCCTCACCTGCGCCGGGTGGGGCTCCCGCGCTCTGGCACCCCTCTCCTATGGGAGAGGGGCTGGGGGTGAGGTCTCTCTCGCATCATCATACTATGCCGAAAATATGTGCAGCGCCAGCACAACGCGCGATGCCTGGCTGCCTCGTGCCAAAAACTCGTCAGTTTTTGACGTGGCGCGCAACCTTGTGCGATACTGCATCTGTCCGTTTGAGGACACACTCGTATAGACCTGGGAATACGGCCCAGGCGTTTCTACCAGGCGACCGTAAATCGCCCGACTACGAGCTGAAGTGCGTCTAGGGTTCCGCTGCTGGTGGCATTGGGCACTCATTGCTACTGCCAGGAGGACTGGTCCGAGCGACGCAAGCCCCACGGTTTCACATGCCTGGCGCGTGTGCCAAACTGGCGGCGCTACACCACGGGGACTAAAAGCCCGGATGGTAGGTTCACTCGCCATACGAACCACCAGGCCGGTTTCTACTCATTTTCCTCCGGCCTGTATCTGATTCGATGGACCCCTACCGGCTCGCACACCCGATTGTGCGCCGGGTCGCGCTGATTTACCTGTTTCGCTCTGGTGTTCTCATCCCTGTCTGTATAGACACGCTAGACTGCAAATGGAGGGGCACCACTCATGGCGACCACCGAAACCGTACCGGCTGGCGAGACCCCAGCCACGACTCCGCCGCCTGCCAAACCGGGCTTCTTTGCGGATGTCTTGCATCCCGAACGTGTGGGCAGTTCGCATCGCACCGA